>NZ_JBKIXB010000007.1:0-472903 GCF_051362515.1 Chitinophaga sp. ARDCPP14
AAGCGGATATCCGCTTATATCTCCCCAAATCTTTTTAAAATCAAAATAAAATCCCAAAAGTAAAATCTGCAAAATCAGTAAAATCAGCGTAATCCTGAGAAAGACAAAATCCGCTCTAAACCTTGCATTCGTAAACAATAGAGCTGCACCGGTCCACGGTTTTCAGGCCTTTGCGATAGGAGCGGAAGCCATGGAAGAAGCCCTGCAGGAGCCGGCTTTTGCCGGTTTTGTATTTTTCGCTGAGCAGGCTTACGTAGAAGCCGTCGAATACCATCGGGTGTTTTTTGGCCAGTTTGATATGATGCTGTGCAAGTAGTTTTTCCATGGAGCCCGGCGAGAAATGATAGAGATGCCGGGGCACATCGTAGGCGGCCCAGTATTCTCTATAATAGTCGGCGTCGGAGGAGGTGTAGTTGGGAACGGCGATCAGCAGCGCGCCTCCGGGTTTCAGCAGGGTGCGGATGTGATCCAGGTAGCCGTGCAGGTCGTGTACGTGTTCCAGTACATGCCACATGGTAATGGCATCAAATTGCTGCGCAGGTAAAGCATACAGCTGTTCAATGGGCAGTGCCTCCACTTTGTAAATTTCTTTGGCGTTGCGGCGTGCATTTTCATCGGGTTCGAGGCCGGTGACAGTCCAGCCGCCGGTTTGCATATAATGCAGGAATGCCCCGGTGCCGCTGCCTATATCCAGCAGGGTGCCTGTTTTTATACCGCAGGCATTGCGCACCCAGTTTTGTTTGGAGCGCAGCGTAATTTTCCTGACACTGTGATATAAACGGTTAATGAGTCCCTGCTTTGTTTCAGAGTGGGAAATATATTCCTGCGACTGATAGTAGCGGCCTATGTGGGCGCTATCGGGCACCTTTTGTGTAAAGCGGCCGCCACAGCCTCCGCAATGGAAGATGTTGAATGTTTCTTTCGATACGGTGTAATCTTTGGCGGTAAGCGCTTCATGTATCTGTGACGAACCACAAAGCGGACAGTTGTTGTAATAGATTAAACTCATTGGACTATTGAATACGCTTATATAATTATTTATACTCTCCCCAAACTTCCCGCAGTACATCTGCAATTTCTCCGAGGGTACATAAGTGTTCCACTGCGGTTACTACAAGGGGCATCAGGTTTTCATCGGTGCCGGCAGCCAGCCGGATCTGTGCCAGCGCGTTTTGCACGGCTGCATTATCGCGGCGTTCCCGTAAGGATTTCAGGCGTTCCGACTGTAAGGTACGGATGCTGTCGTCGATGCGGAATACTTCCGGTGTTACCTGGTCTGATGCTGTAAATTTATTGACACCGATGATTATTTTCTCATTATTTTCAATTTCCTGCTGGTACCTGTATGCGCTCTTTGCTATTTCATCCTGGATGAAACCCTGTTCTATGGCGCTTACAGCCCCACCCATCGCATCAATTTTATGAATCAGTTCCCAGGCTTTGGCTTCTACTTCGTTGGTAAGTGCTTCCACATAAAAAGAACCTGCCAGCGGATCTACGGTATCTGCCACGCCGCTTTCGTAGCCAACGATCTGTTGGGTGCGGAGCGCGATGCGTGCCGCTGCTTCGGTGGGTAACGACAAGGCCTCGTCGTAGCCGTTGGTGTGCAGCGACTGTGTACCGCCCATTGTAGCGGCCAGCGTTTGAATGGCTACACGTACAATATTATTCTGTGGCTGTTGTGCGGTGAGGGTGCTGCCGCCTGTTTGCGTATGGAACCGCAGCATCTGTGCTTTCGGATCGGTAGCGCCCAGCGATTGGGTGATATGCGCCCACATGCGGCGTGCTGCGCGGAATTTGGCTACTTCTTCAAAGAGATGATTATGTGCATTAAAAAAGAAAGACAACCGCTTGGCAAATACATTGATATCCAGTCCTGTGTCCAGTGCTGCTTTCAGATAGGCCTTCCCGTTAGCCAGCGTGAAAGCCAGTTCCTGCACAGCGTTGGCGCCGGCTTCCCGGATATGATAACCGGAAATAGAAATGGTATTCCACTTGGGCACTTCTTTGCTGCAATAGGCAAAAATATCGGTAATGAGCCGCATGGAGGGCTTTGGCGGATAAATGAAAGTGCCCCTGGCAGCGTATTCTTTCAGGATATCGTTCTGGATGGTGCCGGAAATCTTTTTCAGGTCGGCGCCCTGCCGCTTGGCGAGCGCGATATAAAAAGCCAGCAGGATAAACCCGGTGGCGTTGATGGTCATAGAGGTGGAGATCTGCTCCAGTGAAATATCTTTGAACAGTATTTCCATATCTTCCAGGGAATCTATGGCTACGCCTACTTTTCCCACTTCACCTTCCGACATCGGATGATCCGAATCGTAACCAATTTGTGTAGGCAGGTCGAAAGCCACGCTCAGTCCCATAACGCCCTGTCCCAGCAGGTAGTGATACCTTTTATTCGATTCTTCCGCCGTGCTGAAGCCCGCGTATTGCCGCATGGTCCACAGTTTATCGCGGTACATGGTGGCGTGTATGCCACGGGTGTAAGGAAAATCGCCGGGCTGCTCGTCCATAGGCACCGGCTGTGTGTATACCGGTGCTATTACAATGCCTGAATCGGTTTGAATGGTTTTTTCCATAGTATCTAAAACTAGCGTTGCAATGTTACATAATTATTATGGTACTTCGCCGCTGAGAAAAATATTGATATTTTGTGTGAAAGTTTGGCAGGATACTATGATCATTTACTGTTTATTAGGCGCAACGATCGCGCTGGCGTTGTATAGTTTATATCTTGTCTGGAAAGCAGGAAGCCGCCGGCTGGCAGCCACCTACAGCTATTTGCTGCTGGGGCTTTCGCTGGGCTGGTTCCTGTATTTATATGGTACCTGGGTGTACCTTTCTATTTATGCCAAGTATGTTTTTGGCGGACTTTTATTGCTGAACATGGCCGCTTATGCAGTGCGTAAGCACGATCATGCGGCTAAACCTACGCCGCGGTGGAAACAGGTCAGCAATGGCATTCTTACCTTTATTTTTGTCGTAATGTCTGTGCTGTACTTTACCGGTACTACCGGTAAACCAGCGCGGGTAGCGCTGGCATTTCCGTTTAAGCCGGGTAAATACTTTGTGTTGCAGGGCGGTAAAGGGTTACCTACCAACGTGTTCCACTTTAGTCTGCGGGGGGCTGTTTATGCGATGGATATCGTGAAACTGAACAACTATGGCGGGCGCGCAGGGAAAATATTTTCCCGTAAGCTGGAAGACTATGTGATTTTCGGCGACACGGTATATGCGCCTTGCGACGGGCTGGTGATGAGGGCGTACAGCAATAACCCGGATAATATACCACCTGCCATGAACCGCGGGCCTAAAAACACCAACCAGGTATTACTGGAAACGCCCGGGTATTACGTGTTTATGGCGCACCTGAAAATGGGAAGCGTGGTGGTACGGGAAGGGCAGTATGTAAAGCGGGGCGACCCGCTTGGCTGCGTCGGCAATTCAGGCTTTAGCTCAGAACCTCACCTGCATATCCAGGTGCATGCTAAAAAGGCCGGCATTCCCTGGTACCAGGGAATGCCGTTGTATATCTTATTTAATGGAAAAAGTTACCTGTTGAATGAGGTGATTAACGCGAAGTGATTACCGCATCAATCTTTTTGCTTCCGCATTAATGATCTGGGAAGTGAGTTCGGCAGGAGATTCGCCGGCCTGTAAAAATACCTCCAATATCTGTTTGTTCAGTTCCATAGCGGGTGCATCCGGAGGCAGTTGCACGGCTACCTGGTTGATCACGGAGATGGTTTGTTCCTTTAATGTTTTCACCGCTTCCCATGTCATGGCCGACACATAGATCTGCTGGGTAACGTTATGTTCGTATTCTGCCTTGATTTGCTGTACCATCGCGATCTGCATATCCACGGCGGTTAAGCCCGGCTGATAAGTGCGTCCTATCAGGCTTTGCGGCGTGATGCGGTCTACATAAAGCGCCATTCTCTCGTAGGCCTGCAGCTGTAAGGGAAGCACGGCAGCATTTACCGGCTGTTCTTTGCTGTCGGTTGTGGTATCTGCTGTTTTATTCTTCTTAAAAAGATCTCTTACCGTTGGGTATACGATTGTCACTGCTCCAACTGCGAGTGCGATGTATAATAGTGTATTCAAGTCAAGACTGCCCATCATATTACTTTATGTGCACAAATATATATAAAGATATTTATATATTGTAGGATACCGGTTTAAAATAAAAAGGATTACCGGGAGATGTGTACTTTATAACATCCGCCGGTAATCATATTCATCACAAAGATGATCGTTTTGTTAAGCGAGTTTCCCCAGCCAGGTTTTCATTCTTTCCACTCCTTTCTCCAGTTTGTCCATGCCGGTGGCATAAGACAGGCGGATGCAGTTGGGTTGCTGGAAAGCGCCACCGGTAACAGTAGACACGTGGGCTTTATGCAGGAGGTACATGCAAAGGTCGTCTGCGTTTTTAATGTGCGCGTCTTCAAATGATTTGTTGAAGAATGCGCTTACATCCGGGAACATATAAAATGCGCCTTCCGGGTCATTTACCTTTAAACCGGGGATGGTTTTCAGGGCTTCATGAATGTAGGCGCGGCGTTTTTTGAATTCAGCAACCATTTCCACGGCGGTGGTCAGTTCGCCGGTGAGGGCTGTGATGGCGGCGCGCTGGGTGATAGAGCAGGTGGCCGACGTGAACTGGCTCTGGATCTTATCACAGGCTTTGGCAATATCCAGCGGTGCGGCGAGGTAGCCCAAACGCCAGCCGGTCATGGCAAAGCCTTTACTCAGGCCGTTGATGATGACCGTGCGGTTGATCAGATCTCCGAACTGCGCAATGCTTTCATGTTTGCCTTCGTAGTTGATGTATTCATATATTTCATCGGAGATGATGAAGATCTGCGGGTGTTTGGCGAATACGGCAGCCAGTCCTTCCAGTTCTTTTTTGGAATATACGGAACCGGTAGGATTACAGGGAGAGGAGAACATGAACAGCTTTGTTTTTGGTGTGATAGCTGCTTCGAGTTGCTCCGGTGTAATTTTATAATTGCTTTCGATACTGCAGGGAACAAATACCACTTCACCCTGGCAGAGGCTCACCTGTTCTGAATAGGTAACCCAGTAAGGGGTGGGGATGATCACTTCATCGCCGGGGTTTACAATGCTGAGCACTGCATTGGCCAGGCATTGCTTGGCGCCTGTGGATACTACAATTTGCTCCGGCGTATAGTCAAGACCGTTATCTCTCTTTAATTTGTGTACTACTGCCTGTCTTACGTCTGCATAGCCAGCCACGGGTGTATAGTGTGTAAACCCTTCATCAATTGCTTTTTTGGCGGCTTCGCGGATGTGTGCCGGGGTGTCAAAGTCCGGTTCTCCGATGCTGAGGTCCACAATATCTATCCCCTGGGCTTTCAACTCGCGGCCGAGTTTAGCCATTTTAATTGTTTGCGGCTCCGAAATCCGTGACAGCCTGTCTGCTAGTTGATTCATATCATTACATTGAATTGACCGGAACAAACGTACAGAAAAAAACCAGATAATACATGGAAAGATCATTCCCGGCTGCTGTACAAACGCAGAACGGGCCGGATAACCGGCCCGTTCTGCGTTTTATGTTACTGCTTTTTACAGCAATGTAATATTGTTAGTATAAACTGAACATAGCGTTGGTAACCAGTTTGTCGGTACCGGTGCTGCCTTTAACGCCTACGATGTAAATGGTATAGAAGTTACCTGCGTTGAAACTGCCGACACGAAGATCAGTGCTGCTTGCCGTGGCAAGTACGGTACCAGTGCCAGCTTCCTTGATGGTGATGGCATTGTTTACACTGAAGCTGTTGAACAGTTTGAAAGCGCTGGCAGAAGATACATCGCCGTTAAAGTAAACGCGGTTGCTGTCGATTTTTTCAGTACCGATGAATACATCTACCGGGCCTGCGTTTGCGCTCAGGTTCAGGAAACGGATACCGATTTTATCGCGGCTGTAGTTGGATTGATCTGTTTTGATAATAGCAGATCTCATGGGGCTTTTATCCCAGATCAGGTAAGTATAGTACTGTGTGGAGTCGAAATTGTAAGTAGTGGTGACCAGCAAGCTGTCGCCTCCTTTCTTCTTCAGGTCAAATTTGTGCAGGCCTCCGTAAACGGCGTACCGGGCGTAGAAATTATAAGTGAAATCAGTTTCTGTTACTTTCTGATCATTATCGAAGAAAGTACCTGCGATCATACTGGTGGAACTGTTCAGAATTGAAATCTGTGCCTGTGGTCTTGGTGGTGTGTAATTGTTATCGTTCTTCAGGCAGGAAGATAATCCGATGATTCCTGTCAACAGGGCCACAACTGCCCATACGCGATTTTTCTTGGTTAGCATTTTGCTCTCAGTTTTTAAATTGTGTTATTGATCGGTTGTTTTTTTATCGTTTGGTTCAAAACGGGACAGGTCCGGTAAAATGCTCTTTTTACGTTGGACTTCCGATTCATAAATTATTTCTCCCAGTGCTTTGAGAAAAGGTTTGCCTGTTTTTTCAAAAGCCGGTTGATCATCTCCCAATACACCAGTGGTATTTACAAAAACACTGGCAGACAGCAGAAATTCTGTTTTACTGGTAAAATCAACAATATATGCTGTATCGCTCAGAAATCCGTATGCCCATCCTGGTTTGTTGAAAATCCTGATGTGTTCAGGTATCCGGCTGTTCCGGTCACCTCCAAAAAGCAAAAACCTGGTATATGCCTGATAGTATTGTTCCGGATCATACACCGGATCTGTTGATTCTTCCGGGTGCTGGGACATACATCTGTACAAAAAAAGGTAATCTTTCCCTGTTAAACGGAAACGTTGACGATTTGTTACAGCTTCCGGAAAAATTATGCTGCGCAGGATATTATGCAGGTCGGAGAGGGGCAGTTTATTCCGGTGAGAGAAGTTCATGGGTTGGTGCTCGAGGTGGTCGAGGTGATTGTACCAGGCGTTCCCGGCAAAGTCTTCCCGCGGGGAAAACTCCAGGCTGCTGCAGCATGCGGGTTGCTGGTAAAGGATCCTGTTCCCTTCGCGGAAGCTGACGGCGTTGGTATGCCGGTTGGCTTCCTCGTAGAGGGGAAGTCCCACCCGGTGGCGGATCTGGGCCTGGGAATATCCCATTTCCCATAACCGGCGGTTAAAAGGTTCCTGCCCTATAAACTCGTAAAGGCGGTTATAGGCGTCGTTGTCGCTGATAAGGAATATTTTTTTTATATAATGGGCTACAGACGGGAGGCCGGAAGCCGCGGAATGGTCGTGGCGCACGCCGGTATTCACATCCGGGAGCGGCGCTGTAAAAAAAGGCGTATTGCGATCGAGGCCGGGGACCTGCAGATCGTTCAGCTTTTCCAGTGCCAGTGCCACTGCCGGCAGTTTTACCGTGGAGGCGGGATAGAAGTAGGTATCCGGCGACACACCATAATAATAGTCTGTGAAGTGAGGCCGCTGCTGCCCGTCCCGGTCTATGCGGGTAAAAATCACCTGTAAACGGTAAGTGGAAGGATCGCTGAACACAGCGCCTAACCGGCTTTTTTGACTTTTCAGCAAAGCTTCCAGAAAATTATCTGTTGCCGGATAATGTTGGGTTTGCATATATTTGTCGTTGTTATGGATTGTAAAGCAAAGGAATATATTTAAAAAGACCAGAATCCGGGAGCTGCAGATTTAAAAAAAGTGTGCCAACCAACCTGCAAAGGCAAGCGCATATTGATTTTGCGTGTCTTTTAACAAGGACTTTAATATATCGATTTAAATTCTATCTTTGCAACTCTTAAAATTTTTTTTTATAAACCCGAAACAAACAGTATGCAACTTAAAGGACTGGTAAGATTTTTTGCCATCGCACTGATCCTTATCTCTTTGTACCAATTGTCCTTCACGTTTTTGGTGCGGAACTATGAGAAGAAGATAGAGCAGCAGGCCGAGAACGATGTGGCCAAGCAATACCCTACACCTGAAAAGAAATATCCAGGCAGTTCGGAACTGCAGGGCTTCTACTCAGATACCCTCAAAGGGTTTATTAAACAGAGGAGACAAGAGATTGTGGACAGTACCAGCAGCACAAAAATTGCAGGCTTTCCATGGAATGTCACCTATACCAAGGCCAAAGAGAAAGAACTGAATCTCGGTCTGGACCTGGTAGGTGGTATGAACGTAGTACTGGAAGTAAGCGTGGAAGATGTTATCCGCGCATTATCCGGTCAATCCAAGGATGCTGCTTTTAACAAAGCGCTGGAAAGGGCAAATGAGCTGAAGAAAACTAACCAGGCCGATTTTGTTACTTTATTCGGACAAGCATACGCCGAGGTAGCACCACAGGGTAAACTGGCTTCTATTTTTGCAAATGCCTACCAGAAGGACATCACCTTCAATTCCTCCAATCGGCAGGTGCTGGACATGATCCGCAAGGAATCACGTGTTGCCATTAAGAATACCTATATCGTACTGCAAAAACGTATTGATAAATTTGGTGTGGCACAACCTAATATCAGCCTGGATGAAAATAAAGGACTGATCTCCGTGGAACTCGCCGGTGTTGATAACGCCGCCCGTGTACACAAATACCTGCAGGCAACTGCCAACCTGGAATTCAGGGAAGTATACAAGAACTCTCCGGAGTTTATCCAGAATGTATTATCCCCGGTGAACGATGCTGTAAGAAATGCTAAGGCCGCAGTTACCGCTGCTCCTGCCGCTACACCGGATTCAGCTGCTGCTGCTACCACCGCTGCTGCGAAGGATACCGGTAAAGATGCCAGCCTGACAGATTATCTGTCTAAAAAAGATACCAGCAAAAATGCCAGCAAAGAACTGCAGCTGAAAGAACAACAGGCGCAGAACCCGCTGTTCATGGTATTATTCCCTAACGTAGACCCACAATCCGGCTCAGTTTATCCGGGTCCGTCTATTGGAAGGATTTTACCAAAAGATACCGCTACTTTCAACCGTTACATGGAACTGCCGGCTGTAAAGTCGATCCTGCCGAAAGACCTGGTATTTGCGTTTGGTGCTGAAAATAAAGAAGATAAACACGGACCTTTAGCGGTATATGCGCTGAAAGTGAACCCGGCCAGCCCTGAACCCCGTGTTGGTGGCGCAAGCATCGTTGATGCCCGTCAGGACATGGACCAGAACAACCAGCCGGAAATCAGCATGACCATGGATAATGAAGGCGCCCACCAGTGGAAAAAACTGACCGGTGAACTGGCTCCTACCAATCCAAAAGATCCCGCTACCTTTAATTATGTAGCAGTAGTGCTCGATAACATCGTTTACTCTGCTCCTTCTATACAGGGTGAAATTGCCGGTGGCCGTTCCTCTATCAGTGGTAGCTTTACCATTGAAGAAGCGAATGACCTCGCCAACATCCTGAAATCCGGTAAGATGCCGGCTCCTGCACAAATTGTACAGGAACAGATCGTAGGACCAACCCTAGGCGCTGAATCTATTGCCGCCGGTGCGAAGTCCTTTATGATCTCCTTCGGAATCATCTTCGTACTCATGCTGGTGTACTACAACTCAGCCGGCTGGGTAGCTAACATTGCACTGGTACTGAACCTGCTGTTTACCTTTGGTATCCTGGCTTCTATGGGTGCTACGTTAACAATGGCCGGTATTGCCGGTATGGTACTCACCATCGGTATGGCGGTAGATACCAACGTAATCATCTTTGAAAGGATCAAGGACGAGCTGACGCATGGTAAATCTTACCACGATGCCGTGGCGGAGGGCTACAAACGCTCTTATGCACCTGTACTCGATGGTCACGTTACCTCCTTGCTCACCGCCTTCATCCTGTTCTACTTCGGTTTAGGTCCGGTACTGGGCTTCGCCACCACACAGATCATAGGATTGTTCCTGTCCCTGTTCTGCGGTATCCTGGTTTCCCGTATGGTAACTGATTTCTGGATGAAGAGAAAAAGACATTTTGAATACTTCACACCTATTTCCCGTAAGGTATTCAAACATGCCGCTTTTGATTTCGTAGGCAAACGTAAATATGCTTATATCATCTCCGCCTTTGTAATGGTGGCAGGTGTTTCTTCCTTCTTCCATGGCTTCGACCACGGTATCGATTTCTCCGGCGGCCGCAGCTATACTGTTCGCTTTGAGCACCCGATGAACCGCGAAGAAGTGGCAGATGTGCTGAAGAAAGAATTTGACTCAGAAGTATTCGTTAAAACTATCGGCAGCACCAACCAGCTGAGCATCACTACTGCTTACAAAATTGAGCAGCAGAGCCTGGCGGTGGATAAAGAAGTGGCTGATAAGTTATATAATGGCCTGAAGAAGTTCTATGACGCTTCCGTAACGCCTGACGTATTTACCTCCCGTTACATTGTAGGTTCGCAAACAGTATCGCCTACCATTTCCGATGACCTGCGTGCAGGTGCGGTGAAGGCAACGATCCTGTCTATTGTGGTGATCTTCCTGTACATCCTGTTACGTTTCAGCAAGTGGCAGTACTCTATCGGTACTATCTTCTCTTTGCTGCACGACGTACTGGTTACGCTGGCAGTATTCTCCTGGTGCAGATCCTTTGTACCGTTTACACTGGAAATTGACCAGCATTTTATTGCTGCGATCCTGACGGTGATTGGTTTCTCCATGAACGATACCGTGATTGTGTTTGATCGTATCCGTGAGTACTTCAGGACCGGCGCTCATGGCCGCGACAGGGATACCGTGATCAATAAAGCGATCAACGATACCCTGAGCCGTACCATTATGACGTCGCTGACCGTATTCCTGACCATCCTGATCCTGTTTGTATTTGGTGGTGAAGTTACCCGTGGTTTCGCTTTCGCGATGCTGATTGGTGTGATCACCGGTACTTACTCTTCTATCTTCGTTGCGGCACCGGTACTGGTTGACTTCGACAAGAAGAATCAGCTGGCTAACGAAGGTGAGTCAGTGGAAGTGGTGGCCAAGAAAACGGCTCCTGCTGCCAAATAACTAAGATCTAACTGAAATAATGTTTGATAAATAAAAACCTCCTGGCTTGCCAGGAGGTTTTTTTATGCAGTATCTTTTTGGGAGATATTTATCAGCTGGCCGGCTGCCTGAATACAAACCCGGCGGCTTCGCTTCCCTGCTGGTAGTCTATTTCCATGCCCATGAGGTACATGCCATGTGCTTTTTTCATGATCACAGGGATGCCGGATATCTCAAAGAGGTCGTCGTCTTCCATGCGGGCATCGAAGCCGAGCATATAGGCAACACCGGAACAACCTCCGCCTTTTACGCCTACCCGCAGGTAGGGGGCTTCTGTATTCCCCTGTAACAATTGTTTCACTACTTCAGCAGCACTGGCCGTAAGTTGAATGGGAGACCTGTTCACGTTATCCATTATCCGTATTTTTTTCAAAGTTAGAGAAAACCAGGGGCGGTTTTGCCTGCTGGTATACCCGAGGTAAGTGGTGGGTGTAGTTAACGCAAAAACGCTTTAAACACGGCCTAAACCGTGGTCATGTACAGCTTTGAGGTGGACTTGAAGCGCAATTACTTTGCTGTGGCCAGTTCCAGGAACTTTTTATGGAGGTCGAGTACCTGCGGAATCACCATATGCTGCTCATCGTTATAGATCACGTGGTCGCTGAGGCGCATTTTAATGGTTTCGTCAATTTGCTTGTACATACGTGCCAGTACTTCATTGCGGGTTACGTTGTCGCGTTTCATGACGCGGTGTACGCGCAGTGGCTGGGGGGCGAAAACGGCGATTACCTGATCGAGGTGGTGGAAGGATTCTGTTTCAAAGAGGAGAGCGGCCTCTTTCAGTACGTAGGGAGTGTGTTGTTGTTGGGCCCAGTTGTCGGAATCCCGTATGGTGGCCGGGTGTACGAGGGAGTTGAGGAGAGCGAGTTTGTCTTTGTCGTTGAAAACGATATTTCCGAGGAGTTTGCGGTTTAAGGCGCCGTGGGCATCGTACATTTCTTCGCCGAAGTGGTGTTTTACCTGTGCAGCCAGTTCGGGGTCGCGGACCATAATATCTTTGGCCCGGTCGTCCGCGTAGTATACGGGAACGCCCAATAATTCGAATATTCTACTAACGGTGCTTTTGCCGGAGCCAATGCCTCCGGTGATTCCAATCTTTAACATAGCCCCCAATTTATAAAAAAATACGAATTACCCATATGAATTACGGAGTTACGGGCAGATGCCGTGGAATAGATCCGCGAAAATCATCTGCCTGTAACTCCGTAAACAGTAATTACTCTGATTCGTAATGCTTATTTAGTTTCAGCTGCTTTTTGCTGAGCAGTGGTGTATTCCATGCTGATAGCAGAGCGTTCGATAGTGAAGCTGGTGCCTGGGCTAACTTCCATCAGAACGGTGTTGTTGTCGTTCATTTTCTTCACTTTACCGTGGATACCGGCGATAGTGACGATTTTATCACCTTCTTTCAGGTTATCGATAAATTGTTTCTGCAGTTTTGCTTTTTTAGTTTGAGGCCTAATCATGAAAAGCCACATAACGACAATCATACCGCCAAAAAACAGGAAAGAAACCCAGGAGTTACCACCGCCTTGGGCACCGCCCTGAGGCGCCATTAATAAAATGTTCAGGATGTTCATCTCTATAATTGATTTAATAGTTTAGTCGGACTATTTGGTAATGATATTGCATTGGATCTTAGGTCCTACCACATAACCGTCTTTATTGTTGATTTTAACAGAAATTTCTTTCTCGGTATAGCCTGATTTTCCGTGGCTGTCGAAAATAACCTTCATGTAACCGGACTGACCGGGTTTGATGGGTTCTTTTGGCCATTCCGGTACGGTACAACCGCAGCTGGAGATGGCATCTTCGATGAGCAGCGGGCTGGTGCCTGTATTGGTGAATTTAAAGGAGTACTCTACTTTTTCACCTGCTACAATTTCTCCAAAGTTATGCACCTTTTCTTCAAAGGTGAGTGCGGAGGATTGACCAGTTTCGATTTTTTGTCCGTTACCGGCTGCCTCAGCAGCGGTATTATTTTTTGCACTATTGTTACAAGCCGCCATCAGCAGGCTTCCACAGGCGAGTAAACAGAACAGTTTTTTCATGGCATTGCTATTTTACGGTAAAAATAACTTTTCCCACTTACTTTTTCGGACGGTCCTGTTTCTGTACCAGCTGTTCTTTTTCCAGGTCTTTCAGAATGTTATCCAGGATACCGTTGATAAACTGGCCGCTCTGAGGTGTGCTATAGGCTTTCGCCAGGTCTATATATTCGTTGATAGTTACTTTGGTAGGAATGGTGGGGAAGTAGAGAAACTCGCATACACCCATTTCCATCAGTAACATATCTACTGCAGCGATACGTTCAGAATCCCAGTTTTGTAATTTGGGCTTGATCAGTTCGAGGCAGTATTCCTTTTTGTCGATTACTGTGAGCAGAAGTTCCTTTGCATAATCCAGTTTTTCTTTACTGATCAGCTGCAGGAAATTGAAGAGATGCGGCTTATTGAAATAATTATTGATCAGAATGCCCATCATTTCTTCGTCGTCGCCCCAGTGGAGGAAGGTATCTTCCATGTGTTGAAGGAACGGCTCGCTTTTCGCCAGTATTTCTTTATAGATGAATTCCAGTATTTCCTTTTCACCGGCTTTAGTGCGGCTACCTTCCGCCGCGTAGGCTTTGTAGGTATCTGTGGCTACCAATTGATTATAAAGCTTTCTGAGCAGATCATCATCTGTTTGCAGCTTCATTTTCCATTGGTCCAGGTTTACCTGGAAGCCTTTGTCGCTGGTTATCTGGTAAATAAACTCATTTCCTGCAATTTTGGTGTTCACCTGCAGGTCCTCGGCAGAGGGTAAGTGTTTG
Organism: Chitinophaga sp. ARDCPP14; assembly: GCF_051362515.1. Lineage (NCBI taxonomy): Bacteria > Pseudomonadati > Bacteroidota > Chitinophagia > Chitinophagales > Chitinophagaceae > Chitinophaga > Chitinophaga sp. ARDCPP14. The sequence continues at coordinate 13,794 of NZ_JBKIXB010000007.1, forward strand.
GAAGCACGGGCGTGCGCATCAATTTCGGCGTATTGTGCTACCTGTACCACTGAGTTAAGTAAGTAGGTAAAGATCTGACAGGTTTGGTCCAGCTTTTCGTTTAAAAGTCTGGTGGCCGTGCCTGGCTTAATACTGCTTTGCTCCATCGTTTCCAGGGCATAAAGTGTTTGCATTACTTTTACCCGGATATTTCTTCTACTGATCATCTTATAAAAAAGAACTGGTATAAGGGCGCAAAAGTAGAGAAAAATTTCCATATTCGAAGCGGAGTTTGTCGCGGAGCTTGCCGCGGAGGTTGTCTTTCTCACTGATTCCCCTGATTATACTGATTAATTGTTTTTTTGATTTTTTTTAATGATTTTTAGAAAGATGTATTTATGCGCCTTATTATTCCTGGAAAAATACCCTGGTTGGTTAATAATAAATCAAGAGAATCAGGGCAAAAGACAATCTTCGCAAAAAAATAATATCCTTTTAATCAGCATAATCAGGGGAATCAGTGAGAAAGACAAAATCCGCGAAATCCGCCTAGCTGTCATTTTTTCGGGTTGTTTGTCATGATTTGTCAGTATGGAAGCAAGTCGATACCTTCGTGACCTGTAAATTTGACCCGAAAACCGCCTTGGCACAATTCTCGTGGACGGAAGGAACAATCACAAACATCTTTTTTAAATAAAAACTACTATGGCTAAACAATTAAGTATTAAACCTTTAGCTGACAGGGTAATCGTGAAACCTGCAGCAGCAGAAGAGAAGACAGCTGGTGGTATCATTATCCCCGATACTGCAAAAGAAAAACCTGTGAGAGGCACCGTGGTGGCTGCCGGTCCTGGTAAAAAAGATGAACCGATCACTGTAAAGGTAGGTGATACTGTACTCTATGGTAAATACTCTGGTCAGGAACTCCCTATCGAAGGCGAAGATTACTTAATCATGCGTGAATCTGATATCCTGGCGATCGTTTAAGAGCTGTCTGCGATATGAATTAATTCCTAAAAGAAAAATCTCAAAGTATTATGGCAAAACAAATTTTCTTCAATATAGACGCCCGCAACAAGATGAAGAAAGGCGTTGACACCCTGGCTGATGCTGTTAAAGTAACCCTGGGCCCTAAAGGCCGTAACGTAGTGATCGAGAAAAAATTCGGCGCTCCGGGTGTAACTAAAGATGGTGTTACCGTTGCAAAAGAAATTGAACTCGAAGACGCAATCGAAAATATGGGTGCGCAGATGGTGAAGGAAGTAGCTTCCAAAACTGCTGACCTGGCAGGTGATGGTACTACTACTGCTACCGTTCTGGCACAGGCTATCATCGGCGACGGTTTGAAAAACGTAGCTGCCGGTGCTAACCCAATGGATCTGAAACGTGGTATCGACAAAGCTGTGAAAGCGGTTGTTGAAAACCTGAAAAAACAGTCCGAAAAAGTTGGTAACGATACACAGAAGATCGAGCAGGTTGCTTCCATCTCTGCCAACAACGACAGCGAAATTGGTAAACTGATTGCCCAGGCAATGCAGAAAGTAACCAAAGACGGTGTTATCACTGTAGAAGAAGCAAAAGGTACCGACACTACTGTTGAAGTAGTAGAAGGTATGCAGTTCGACCGTGGTTACCTGTCTCCTTACTTCATTACCAACAGCGAAAAAATGCAGGCTGAACTGGCTAACCCTTATATCCTGATCTACGATAAAAAGATCAGCACTATGAAGGATATCCTGCACATCCTGGAAAAAGTTGCTCAGCAGGGCGCTCCGCTGGTAATCATTTCCGAAGATCTGGAAGGTGAAGCACTGGCTACCCTGGTGGTAAACAAACTGCGTGGTACCCTGAAAGTTGCTGCTGTTAAAGCTCCTGGCTTTGGCGACAGAAGAAAGGATATGCTGCAGGATATCGCTACCCTCACCGGTGGTATCGTTATCAGCGAAGAACAAGGTTACAAACTGGAAAATGCTGACCTGACTTACCTCGGTAAAGCAGAATCTATCACTATCGATAAAGACAATACTACTGTTGTAGGTGGTAAAGGCGAAAAAGAAGCGATCCAGTCCCGTATCGGACAGATCAAAGCGCAGATCGAAGTAACTACTTCTGACTACGACCGCGAAAAATTACAGGAACGCCTGGCTAAATTAAGTGGTGGTGTGGCTGTACTGTACGTTGGTGCTGCTACTGAAGTAGAAATGAAAGAAAAGAAAGATCGCGTAGACGACGCATTACACGCTACCCGCGCTGCCGTTGAAGAAGGTATCGTTCCTGGTGGTGGTGTTGCTTACATCCGCGCTATCGAAGCCCTGGATTCACTGAAAGGTGCTAACAACGACGAGCAGACCGGTATTGCCATCGTTAAACGTGCTATCGAAGAACCATTACGTCAGATCACTGCCAACGCAGGTATCGAAGGTTCTATCGTAGTACAGAAAGTGAAAGAAGGTAAAGCTGATTTCGGTTTCAACGCCCGTACAGAAGTTTTCGAAAACTTACTGGCTGCCGGTGTTATCGATCCAACTAAAGTTACCCGTATTGCACTGGAAAACGCTGCGTCTATCGCTTCTATGTTGCTGACTACCGAATGTGTAATCGCAGACAAACCGGAACCTAAATCTGCTGCTCCTGCTATGGGCGGTGGTGGCCACGGTATGGGCATGGACTACTAATATCAAGAATAATCATAAAAACTCCTGCAGGCAAGGTCTTGCAGGAGTTTTTTTATGCGGATCACCTTTCCGCTGTAACTTTATCATAAGATTTCCGTTTAATAACGAGATAGTAAACAGCAGCGGATGAATACAGTTGTAAAAATAATTTGCGCAAGCCTGCTTTTGATACTGGGCGCCTGTTCAAAGAACAGCAGCTCGGAGGAACTCAGGATGGGTGGAGTCACAGAAAATGCCATCCAGCAGTACCTGCACGAGCATAATGAAACCGCGATCCGGGACGTTTCGGGACTTTATTACCGGGTAGACGCTCCGGGAGACAGTACCCATTTCGTGAAAGCAACCTCCATCCCCACCGTTATTTATACCAATTATTTAATTACGGGCGAAGTAGTAGGTACCTCCGTAGGGCCCACCGATTTCGATCACAGGATGCTTAAAAACCACATTCCTGGCTGGCAGATAGGATTGCAGAAGATTTCACAGGGAGGAAAGATCAGGTTGTATATCCCATCCGCCCTCGCCTATGGCTCTGTGGGCGTTAACGGTGTTATCCCGCCCAACGCCATCCTTATTTCTGACCTGGAACTGGTAAGTATCCGGTAGATGTATTATCTTATACCAATTGTATTTTCACCTTTTAATTATACTAAAACTGAAACCGTAACTGTATGAAGAAAGTTTTTCTGTTGGGAGGATTATTCCTGTTAGTGCTTGCCGCCTGTTCAAAAAAAGATGATGCACCTGCCTATAACGCTATTGCACAATATGATGCTGACTCCGCAAAAATTGTAGCGTATATCGCCGCCAATAATCTCACCAATGTGCAACATGATCCCCGTGGCCTTTTTTACCAGATTATAACAAAAGGAACCGGCGATTCTGTTAATGCCGCTGCAAATGTATGGGTATCCTACAAAGGCCAGTTGCTGGATAAAACGGTTTTTGACAGCAGCGACAGCGCCAGGTTTGACCTTGATAAAGTGATCACCGGATGGACGATCGGTATTCCTAAAATCCGGAAGGGTGGAGAAATCAACCTGATTATTCCTTCTATTTATGCTTACGGCCCGACTGCCTATTCTAAAATCCCGGCGAATTCAGTACTGGTATTCAACGTGAAGCTGAAAGATTATGTGAATAAATAATGGAGAAAGAAATAACGTGAAGCGGTACCGGTTCTGCCGGTACCGCTTTTGCATTTGTATTATTCCCCCGCTTTCCGTTAATTTTACAGATAAATAAAAAATTAGTGGCACACGAATGTATTTCCGTATTTGACATTTTTAAGATAGGCGTTGGCCCTTCCAGTTCCCATACTTTAGGCCCGTGGCGCGCAGCATTGCGTTTCCTGGATCAGTTGGAGCAGGCTGGCAAACTGGCGGCCGTTAATAAAGTACAGGTATTATTATATGGCTCTCTTGCCAAAACAGGTCACGGGCATGGCACCGACATTGCGGTACAGCTGGGCCTCTGCGGGGATGATCCGGTAACTTTTGACGTGAACCAGATCAATCCTAAAATGGATGATATCCGCCGCAGCCGCCGGATGAAGATAGCGGGTAAGTATGAAATAGATTTTGATCCCGTTGAAGATATTGACTTCCTCTTTGAAGAATCCCTGCCGTTTCACCCCAATGCCCTTACTTTCCTGGTTACCCTGATGGATGGTGAACAGCTGGCTTCCACCTGGTATTCCATTGGTGGCGGTTTTGTAGTGCAGGAGGGGGATGCAGGCGGTGGCGCCCAGCAGGTGGATCTGCCCTTCCCGATAGATACTGCCCGCCAGCTGCTGCAGTGGTGCATTAAAACCGGGTACAGCATTTCTGAACTGGTGATGGAAAATGAACACGCCTGGCGTTCGGAAGAACAAACCCGGCAAGGGCTGTTGAACATCTGGCGCGTGATGCAGGAATGTACCTTCCGTGGTTGTCATACCGGTGGGGAGTTACCCGGCGGACTGAAAGTTGGCCGCCGTGCGGCAGTACTCAACAAAAAATTATTAAAGGGCCGTACCTATACTGACTATGCCTCCTGGATTGACGCCATCCGGGCGGGTGGAGAGCATTTCAGCTATACGCTCGACTGGGTTAGCTGTTTTGCGCTGGCCGTAAACGAAGAAAATGCATCGTTCGGAAGAGTAGTAACGGCGCCTACCAATGGCGCTGCAGGCGTTATTCCGGCAGTTTTACAATATTTCATTGCTTTCTGTGATGGTTTCCAGGAAGAAAAGATCCAGCAGTTCCTGCTTACGGCTTCTGAAATAGGCAGCATCTTTAAAAAGCGCTCCACCATTTCGGCAGCCATGGGCGGATGCCAGGCAGAGATAGGTGTATCTTCTGCCATGGCGGCGGCAGCGCTTACCGAGTGTATGGGAGGTTCCCAGCGCCAGGTACTGATGGCGGCGGAGATAGCGATGGAACATCACCTGGGCCTCACCTGCGATCCTATTGGCGGATTGGTACAGATACCTTGTATAGAACGGAATACAATGGGCGCCATCAAAGCAATTACGGCATCTCAACTGGCGCTGCAAAGCAATCCTGAGCTGGCAAAGGTTTCCCTTGACGCGGTAGTAAAAACCATGTGGGAAACAGCACAGGATATGAATTCAAAATATAAGGAAACTTCCGACGGAGGACTGGCTGTAAATATTCCTATCAGCCTGCCGGAGTGTTAAAAGATACCAGGTAACGAATTACAGATTTAAAAGCAGATTACGGCGAATATCGGTTATAATATAAGGAAAGAACCATATTTTCGTTTATACGTTATCATCATCTGCTTAGATCCGTAATTCGTTATTTTTTATGCGTGTTATCCTTGCCATTACTCTTCTTTCCTTTTCCCTTTCTTTATCGGCGCAGCAATTCGGAGGTAATCCGCCTTCGCTGAAATGGCAACAGATCAACACAGATACGGTGCGGGTGATTTTCCCTCATGGTATGACCGGGCAGGGTGAGCGGGTCGCCAACCTGGTTCACTATCTTAACCGTTATACCCGGTCTTCTATTGGCAGTCTTCAAAAAAAAGTAAGTATTGTATTGCAGAATCAAACGCTGCAATCTAACGGATATGTACAACTCGGCCCTTTTCGCTCTGAATTTTACCTGACACCACCTCCTAACTCGCTCGACCTGGGCTCTCTTAACTGGGTAGACCAGCTGGCTGTGCACGAGTACCGGCACGTATTGCAGAACATGAACTTCCGGCAGGGGGTATCCAAAGTGTTTTCTATTCTTGGCGGGCAGCTGGGGCAAGCAGCGGTAACCAATATCGCAGTACCCAACTGGTTCTGGGAAGGTGATGCCGTGGTAATGGAAACTGCGTTAACGCCGCAGGGCAGGGGACGGCTCCCGGGTTTCTTTGACGGCTTCCGTGGCCTTTCGCTGGCGGGTAAACATTACGCCTATATGAAAATCCGTAATGGTTCCTATGTAGATTATGTACCGGATCATTACCCGCTGGGATATATGATGACCAGTTATGGCCGGGAGCATTACGGACACACGTTCTGGAGAGACGTTACCAGTGACGCCGTTCGTTTCCGCGGTGTGTTTTACCCATTGTCGCACAGCCTGAAGAAGAGAACAGGTATGAATGTAACCGGCTTTTATAATGCCGTGCTGAAAGAATACCAGCCGCTCTGGAATAATTATGCCGCCCGGCCGGATACCACGCCGGCGCAGCCTTTGCTGCCGGTTGCCAAACCAGTTACCAACTATAACTATGTATACAGTGCAGGTAATAATGAATGGGTGATATTAAAGAATGCCTGGAATAAAGTGCCCGGTATTTACCGGTTGAATGCTTCCGGTGAAGAACGTTTGCTGGTGCGTCCCGGTATTTTATACGATGACTTTTTCAGTTACCGCAATGGCCGCGTGGTATGGGCTGCTGCCCGTTTCGATGCGCGGTGGGGCTGGAAGGATTTTTCCGTGATCCGGGTGTGGGATAACGCTACCGGGCATACGAAAACTGTTTCTCCGAAGGGGAAATTCTTCTCCCCGGATATCAGTGAAAATGGAGAAAAGGTAATAGCAGTGGCTACCACCACTGAAATGAAATACAGCCTGCAGTTGATCAATGCGCGTACAGCATTGGTGGAGAAGCAGTTGCCCAACCCGGAAAACTGGTATTATACCTATCCGCGTTTTGCTGCCGGTGAACAGGCTGTGATCAGTGCGGTAAGAAATAATAAGGGAGAGATGGCGTTGGTTGAGCAGTCGCTCGCTACGGGCGAAAGCACCATGCTTACGCCTTTCAGTTATACTGTAATGGGTATACCGGTTGTGAGCGGGGATACGGTTTATTTCACCAGTGGCCTGAAAGATGTGAACAACGTATATGCGATTACGTTGGCAGATAGAAAAACGTATGAAGTCACCGACAGGGGGAACAGTGCGCTGCATATGGCAGTAGATCCGGCAGGCGACAGTCTCGTTTTCAGTGAATTCACCGTGAAAGGATACAAGCTGTATCACGCTGCGTTGAACAAAGCCGCCTGGGAACCCGCCGACGTAAGTAAAGACGGGCGCAGCGCCTGGCTGCAGCCTCATTTTAAAGAAGGTGGTAATATCCTGGAGCTGGCGCCGCATGATTCCCTGCCGGTGAAGAAGTATCCGCAGTTCACCCGTCCATTTAACTTCCACAGCTGGGTACCATCTTTTAATGACCCGGATTACAGTATTTCACTGATCGGTGAAAATATATTGAGCACTACGTCTACCAGTATCGGCTATACGTACAACCGGAATGAGGGCAGCTCGGATTTCGCGGCAGGCTTTACTTTCGGGGGCTGGTTCCCGGTATTATCAGTAGGAGCCGACTATACCATTAACCGTAATGGACTGGATCAGAACCGGCAGCGGGTATACTGGAATGAGGCCACTGCGCATGTGGGCTTCAGTATCCCGTTGAACCTGTCGTCGGGACTTTACAGCCGCAGTGTATCTTTCGGTAGTAATTACAATATCCGTCACCGTTACCTGGACAGCAAGTACAAGGGAAACGATCTGCAGTTCCTGACCAACACCATCATCTTTAACAACCAGCGGATCAAGGCAGTACAAAACATTTACACACATTTCGGGCAGTATCTCGCGGTGCAGTATAACAGTTCTGTGTCGGGCTTGTATGCCGAACAGCTGTATGCGCGGCTGGATCAGTATTTGCCGGGATTATGGCAGAATCATAACCTGGTATTGCAGGCCGCTTATCAGCAACGCGATAATGCGTTCAATTATACTTTCACGGATAATTTCGTATATGCGAGAGGGTATAATACGCCGTCGTATACGCATATTTATAAGCTGGGAGCAAACTATCATCTGCCATTGGTATATCCCGACTGGGGCTTTGCGCAGATCCTGTATTTCAACCGTATCCGGGCTAATTTGTTTTACGATTACAGCATGGCTAATTTTTCCCGTAACAATGTGGATATCAATACCCGTTATACTTCCGCCGGTACCGAGTTATTCTTTGACACGCGCATAGGTAATGCACTGCCTTTTACGTTTGGCGTGCGTTTCAGTCACCTGTTTGACCAGGACCCCGTAGACAATGCGCGGAACCGGTTTGATTTTATTATACCGATCCAGCAGTTGTTTAATTATTAAGAAGATGGATTATTTAACGTTGATCTGAAGGGAAGGAGCTTTGTAGAATTTTTCTTCTGCATATTTGATGATGATGTCGTCGAAGTACAAGACATCACCGGTTTGCAGGGTTTCCTTCAGGTTTTTGCTCCACGCGGCGGGGAGGGAAGCTGCTTTGAAATTATCTCCTGTAAAATCTTTGTATATAGCGGGTTGCCCGGTAGTATCGTTCAGATAAGGCTCATGTTTTTCAAAAGTAAAAGCAAATGAGAGCACCGGGTATTTGATATTCTTTTCGTCCCGCACAATTAACGCGGAGTCCAGTAATTTAATGACTTCACTTTTTGGTAGCGTGTCGCTCAGGTAGATGCCCCAGCTGCTGCGGAGTTTCATGGGTCTTTTGCTGGTTACGGCAGTCGCCGGTTTTTTTGCGGATTGTGCAATGACCGGTGTAACAGCAGTGGCTAATAAGAAACTAAGTAACAGATGTTTTTGCATGATAGTACCGGGATATAAAAAAATCGCCCGGTATAGTAACGACCGGGCGATCCTAAAAATTATAAGGACTTTAAACTTTCCTCTATGACTGCAATTTTTGCTTCGGCATCTGCTTTCTTCTGACGTTCTGCGTCTACGGCTTCTGCTTTTGCGTTTTGTACGAAGCGCTCATTGCTGAGTTTCTTTTCAACAGATACCAGGAATCCTTTCAGGTATTCGAGGTCTTTTGTGAGCGCTGCTTTTTGTGCGGTGGTATCCAGTGCAGTTTCTGTACCGAGGTAGAATTTATCTTTCTGGATCACGAGGGTAATGCAGCCTGGCACGGGTTCCTGTACATAGTGAATGGCTTTTGCGTTCACCTGTTTGGCGAGCATGCCTTCAATTTGTTTGAATGCGTTATCGTGTTTGGTTTCTATGTGCAGTACGATCGGATCTTTTGGTTTTATCTGATGTTTGTTACGTGCATCGCGGATGCTGCTGATCACTTCTTTTGCCAGCGAACCTTCCAGCAGGGTAGCGTGTACCGGTGCCTGTGGGGTGATAAACTGTTTTATCATCAGGGAATCATCCGCTGCACGTGCCGTGAGTTGCTGGTATATTTCTTCTGTAATAAAAGGCATATACGGGTGCAGCAGTTGCATCAGTTGTTCGAAGAAGTAAACTGTTTTATGGTAGATGGAAGCAGGGATCGGTTGTTCGAAACCCGGTTTTGCCCATTCGAGGTACCAGCTGCAGAAATCGTCCCATACCAGGCTGTAGATGGCTTTGAGGCCTTCGCTGAGGCGGAAGTCCTTATGCAGGGCGGCTACTTCCAGTTGTACTTCATTCAGCCTGCTTTCAAACCATTTCACGGCGAAGTTATCTGCTGCGGCGTTGGTGGCGCTGTCATCTTCCTGGCGTTGTTCCCACATTTTCACCAGTTTAAGGGCATTCCATATTTTATTACAGAAGTTACGGCCCTGTTCACAGCTGGAGTCATCGTACAGGAGATCGTTACCAGCGGGTGAAGAAATCATGATACCAAAGCGAACGGCATCGGCGCCAAAGGCATGGATGAGTTCCAGCAGATCGGGGGAGTTGCCCAGTTGCTTACTCATTTTACGGCCTTGTTTGTCGCGTACCATTCCGGTGAAGTATACGTCGCTGAAGGGTTTCACTTCTTTGAACTCCAGTCCGGCCATGATCATACGGGCTACCCAGAAGAAGATGATATCCTGTCCGGTTACCAATACCGAAGTAGGGTAATAGTAATTGATATCCTCGTTATCCGGTTGGGAGATGCCGTTGAATACTTCCATGGGCCAGAGCCAGGAGCTGAACCAGGTATCCAGGCAATCCTGGTCCTGTGTGAGTTCGGCTGCTTTGACGGTGATACTGCGGGCGGCAAACTGCTGCACTGCTTCAGCAGCGGTGGCGGCTACCTCAAAGGAACCGTCCGGCGCGTACCAGGCAGGGATTTGCTGTCCCCACCAGAGTTGGCGGGAGATGCACCAGTCCTTAACATTTTCCATCCAGTATTTGTAAGTCGCCAGGAACCGGTCGCCGGGATGGATTTTTACATCACCGTTCACTACCGCGTCCAGGGCGGGTTTGGCCATTTCTGCCATTTTCACAAACCACTGGGTGGAGATGCGGGGTTCCACTACCGTATCGGGGTTACGCTGACTGTAACCGAGGCGGGTGGTATATTCCTGCTCTTTTACGAGCAGGCCTTCTTCTGCGAGGGCGGCTACTACTTTTTTACGGGCAACGAAGCGGTCTTCTCCTACAAAAACAACGGCGGCGGCGCTGAGTGTGCCATCGTCGTTGAGGGTATCAATGATTTCGAGGTTATGTTTCAGGCCCAGGTTATAATCGTTGATATCGTGTGCGGGCGTTACTTTCAGGGCGCCGGTACCGAATTCTTTATCTACGTAGGTATCAAATATTACCGGAACACGACGGTTGACCAGTGGTACGGTAGCAAAGTGACCTTTCAGGTGGGCGTATCTTTCATCTTCCGGGTTTACGCAGATGGCGGTATCGCCCATGATGGTTTCCGGGCGCTGTGTGGCGATGGTGATATATTCGCCGGTTGGCGTGCCGGTGGCGTCCGTGATGGCGTATTTCACATGATAGAGCTTACCCTGGAGGTCTTTGTATTCAACTTCCTCGTCGCTCAGTGCTGTTTTAGCTTTTGGATCCCAGTTGATCATGCGGGCGCCGCGATAGATCACTCCTTTTTTATAGAGGTCAATGAAAACGGTGATCACTGCTTTGTAGTAGTGGTCGTCCATTGTAAAGGTTACGCGATCCCAGTCGCAGCTGCAGCCGAGTTTTTTTATCTGGTGGTAGATGATATCTCCATATTTATCTTTCCATTCGAATGCATATTTGAGAAATTCTTCGCGGGTGAGCTGGGATTTTTCGATGCCTTTCTCCTGTTTGAGCATATTTACCACTTTTGCTTCCGTGGCGATGGAGGCGTGGTCGGAGCCTGGAACCCAGCAGGCGTTGAAGCCGCTCATACGAGCCCGGCGTACCAGGATATCCTGTACGGTTTCGTTGAGGGTATGGCCAAGATGGAGGACCCCAGTGACGTTTGGAGGGGGGATGACGACAGTAAAGGGTTGGCGGCCATCCGGTTTAGAGCGGAAGTAGCCTTTATCCATCCATTGTTGGTACCATTTTTCTTCAACCGTTGCAGGCAGGTAATTTTTCGAAAGTTCCATGCTATTCATAATATAAGGTTGCAAAAATAACGGAGATTAAGGAGAGATGGAAATTTAAAGGGCAGTAATAGTTGCCCTTTCCGTTATGCCATCTCTGCGATGATTTCGCAGGTTTGTGCAATCATTTCCGGTGTAACATCGAGGTGGGTGACTATTCTTACCTGCGTTGGTGAGATGGCCATTACGAGGATACCCTGTTTTTTGAGGTAATCGGCGAAGAGCTGCGGAGTCCAGTCGCCTGTTACTTCAAAGATGAGGATATTGGTTTCCACGGGGAGCATGTGGCCGGTGAAGGATTTTTCCAGCAGGGCCTGCGCCAGTTGTTTGGCGTGGTGGTGGTCTTCTGCCAGCCGGGCGATATTATTTTCCATGGCATAGATGCCGGTAGCTGCCATAAATCCGGCTTGCCGGAGGCCGCCGCCGAGTTTTTTGCGGATACGCCTGGCGGCTTTGATAAATGTTTCGCTGCCGAGCAGTACGGAGCCCATGGGGCATCCCATTCCTTTATTAAGACAAACGGAAATGCTGTCGAATAGTTGACCGTATGTTTTTGGGTCCTGGCCGGTGGCCACGAGTGCGTTGAAGAGGCGGGCGCCGTCGAGGTGCAGTGCGAGGCCATGTTTTTTACACACGTCGCCTATTTTCACCATCTCTTCCCAGTCGTAGCAGCATCCGCCGCCGCGGTTGGAGGTGTTTTCGAGGCAAACGAGGCTGGTGCGGGCTTTATGCACATCGTCGGGGTTGATGGCTGCTTCCACCTGGGTAGCGCGGATCATGCCACGGTCGCCGATGAGGGCATGTACCTGGGCGCCGGAGTTGAAGGCGATGCCGCCTCCTTCATAAATATATACGTGAGCAAGATTACTGCAAACCACTTCATCCCCGGGCAACGTATGTACTTTAATGGCGACCTGGTTACTCATAGTGCCGGAAGGGCAGTACAAGGCTGCCGGTTTGCCAAAATATTCTGCCATCATGGCTTCCAGTTTGTTGATGCTGGGATCTTCACCGAAAACGTCATCACCGGTTTCTGCCTGCAGCATAGCCTGTAACATGCCAGGGCCGGGACGTGTAAAAGTGTCGCTTCTAAAGTCAATCATTTTATTGAAAAATTTGCAACGGCTTAACGAATAAATTAGTTAAGATGTTAATTTAAATATGATTCTTTATCAATTGTTAAAATTTGTATAAACCAACGCTGTACAGGGACTAAAGCACTATAAAATTCCGTTATAAAACTGTACTTTGTTATATGGCTGGCAAATATAAGAAGGATTTGGTAGAGTGGTTGGTTAGCACGATCTTTGCAGACTTATTTTGAAACAAAACAATAAAGCGCGGGAAACTTTGTAAGTTAATAATTTTAAAAGTTTCGAACAAAAAATTTCTTTCGCTGTTATTTATTTATAAACCAATACAATTTTTCATATGAGGCAACTTAAAATTGCCACCCAGATCACCAATCGTGATTCGCAGGCGGTAGAAAAGTACCTGCAGGAAATCTCGAAGATCCCTTTGTTAACACCTGAGGAAGAGACCGTTTTGGCGCAACGCATTAAAATGGGCGATCAAAAGGCTCTTGAAAGATTGACTACAGGAAACTTACGTTTCGTTGTTTCTGTTGCGAAGCAGTATCAGCACCAGGGCCTTAGCCTGAGTGACCTGATTAATGAAGGTAATCTCGGCTTGATCAAGGCGGCACAACGTTTCGATGAAACGAAAGGTTTCAAATTCATCTCTTATGCAGTATGGTGGATTCGCCAATCCATTCTGCAGGCGCTGGCTGAACAGGGTCGTCTTGTTCGTCTTCCGCAAAACAAAATTGGCACCTATAATAAAGCTAACAAAGCTTACATGGCATTTGAGCAGGAAAACGAGCGTGAGCCTTCTACCGAGGAGCTCGCAGAAATCCTGGAGATGTCTGAATCAGAAATTAACAATATCTTCCAAAGCAACACCCGTCACATGTCTCTGGATGCACCCGTGCACGAAGCAGAAGACGTAGCAATGGGCGACCTGCTGGAAGGTGGAGATATTACTGATGACGACGTGATGAGAGATTCACTCCGCGAGGAAATACGCCGGGTATTAAAATCCCTGAGCCCACGCGAAGCTGAAATTGTGAATGCTTATTTTGGTCTGGATGGTGAAAATGGCGCAACAATCGAACAAATCGGTCAGAAATACGATCTGACTAAAGAAAGAATCAGGCAGATTAAAGAACGTGCTATCAAAAGGCTGCAGAAAGCCCGCTATAGTGGCGCCCTGAAATCATACCTGGGATAAAATACCTTTATTCATTAGTTAGTTAACATTAACGAAAGGATAAATCTACTAATCCTCTTTATTCTATAAGAACACCGGCCTTGTAAATACATGGCCGGTGTTCTTATTTAGTGAACACCCCTTATTTTTGCACTCATGCGTATGCCGCTTTTCTTACTCCTGGTTATACTGATCTTTGCCGCCTGCGAGAAAGATATCAGCGTTAACCTGCCACAACAGGAACCACAACTGGTGGTGGAAGGCAGATTTGAAAGCGGCTCCTACCCGTTGGTAATTCTCACACACAGCCTTAACTATTTTTCACAGATAGATCCGGCAGTATTAACGAATGCATTTGTTCATAACGCCACTGTCACCGTTTCCAATGGCAGCAAAACCATGACACTAAAGGAGCGGACAATAGATACCGGCAACATGAAGTTCTTTGTATACCTGCCGGATCTTACGCAGCCTGCAAACAACTTCACCGGAAATGTGCCGGGCACCTATACTTTACGTATTAACGCTGACAATAAGGCATATGAATCTGTGACAACTATACCGCAGCGCGGCATGAAACTGGACTCGGTCTGGTGGACATTAGTGACGGTGGACGACTCCACGAAAGCCCGCCTTTGGGTGAAGATCACGGATGCTCCTGCGTTTGGGAACTATGCAAGGTACTTTACCAGGCGAAACAGTGAGCCCTATTTACCCGGACTGAATTCTGTGCTGGATGACCAGCTGGTGAACGGCACAACATTTGAAATTCCTGTGGACGCCGGCGTTAATAAGAACCTGGATCCTGATGACAGGCCCGATGAGTTCTTTGAACCGGGGGATACTGTTACCCTGAAGTTTTGTAATATTGACAAAGCAACCTGGGATTTCTGGCGAACGCTTGATTTTGCCTATAGCAGTAATGGCAATCCATTTTCATCGCCCACGAAGATACTTGGAAATGTACCCGGCGCATTAGGCTACTGGGGCGGGTATACAGTAACCTATAAAACAATTATTATTAGCAGGTAATTATACATACAGCAAACAAAATGGAAAACAAGCAACAAGAGCATGTACACTTATTGATCATCGGTTCCGGCCCTGCCGGTTATACCGCTGCAATTTATGCTGCAAGAGCCAACCTTAAACCAGTATTATACCAGGGCATTCAGCCCGGCGGACAATTAACCATCACCACTGAAGTTGAAAACTATCCTGGTTATCCGGAAGGTATTCAAGGACCCGAAATGATGGTGGATTTTGAAAAACAGGCAGCCCGCATGGGTGCCGACATCCGTTATGGTTTGGCTACTTCCGTGGATTTCAGTAAACAACCTTATAAAGTAACGATCGACGAAGAGAAGGAAATCACTGCCGATGCGATCATTATCGCCACCGGCGCCTCTGCCAAATGGCTGGGGCTTCCTTCCGAGCAACGTTTGAACGGCAGCGGCGTAAGCGCCTGCGCTGTTTGCGACGGATTCTTCTTCCGTGGTAAAGAAGTGGCTATTGTAGGCGCCGGTGATACCGCTGCTGAAGAAGCGCTTTATCTTTCTAAAATGTGCAGTACAGTGCATATGCTGGTGCGCCGTCATGAAATGCGCGCTTCCAAAGTAATGCAGGACCGCGTACTGAAAACTTCCAATATCATTGTATACTGGAATTCTGAAACAGACGAAGTACTGGGAGATAAGAAAGTAGAAGGACTGCGCATCCTGAATAACAAAACCGGCGAAAAGAAAGAAATACCGGTAAGCGCATTCTTCGTAGCTATTGGTCACCAGCCAAACTCCGGTATCTTCAAAGACTACCTGACACTGGACGACCAGGAATATATTGTTACAGAACCAGGCACCAGCCGTACCAGCGTGGAAGGGGTGTTTGCCTGCGGTGATGTACAGGATAAAATTTACCGCCAGGCGGTAACTGCCGCCGGCAGCGGATGTATGGCCGCCCTGGATGCAGAAAGATATTTATCAGCAAAAGAACACCACCAATAATAAACAGGATAATGAATAATGGATTTACAGGGAGAACATTCCTGTAAATCCGTTATTTGTTGTCCGTAATTTCCGCTTATGCTTACCATCGCCCTCGAACAGGCTACTTTCTACGCTTACCACGGCTTGTACCCGGAAGAAACCATCATCGGTAATCATTTTGTACTGGATGTGGCAGTTCGTATACCCGGCACCGTGCCCGTAGATGATTTGTCTGAAACGGTTAACTACCAGGGCATCTATGAAATAGCAAAGGCCGTGATGGCCGTTCCACGGCCATTACTGGAAGAAGTGGTGTATGAATTAACCGATGCACTCAAGCAGCGGTATCCCGGTATCCAGCACAGCACCGTTACCCTCCGCAAAATGAATCCGCCCATGGGCGCTACTGTCCGCAACTCCCTGGTTTCCCTGGAGAAGGATTACTAGTTACTATTTTTTGGGATATATATGATGTTTCCGTAAATTTATAGCTATAAGTCAATCAACAAATTCTTACGCTGTAAAAACCTGTCCTATGTTGAAACGGATCATGGCAGTTTGCTTTTTATTATCAGCGGTACTGTTTGTACAGGCCCAGAGTGTCAGTGAAATGGTAGAAGAAGCCAGGCAGCTGGAGAAACAGATGAAAGAAAGCGAAGCATTTGAAAAAGATAAGGACATCCTCAAAATACAACCGTCGGAACTGGACGCATTGAACCAGGCCAGCCAGTTATGTTCCCGCATTGGCAACCGGCAGAAAAGCAAAGACGATAAGATCAGTTATTTTAATCTCGCTAAAAGCTATGCCGAGCAAGCGCTTAAGGTAAATCCCAATAGTCCCGAATCCAATTTATCGATGGCTATTGCAATGGGACGTATGGCGCTGATCTCCGGTGCAAAAGATAAAGTAGCCGCCTCCAAAGAAGTAAAGAAATATGCGGAACTGTCGGTTAAGTTTAACCCTTCACTGGCGCAGGGCTATCACGTTTTAGGTAAATGGAATTATGAAGTAGCCAACCTGAATGCCTTTGAAAGAGGCGCAGCAAAAATGCTTTTTGGCGGATTGCCGGATGGCTCACTGGCCAACGCCATTAGCAACTATGAAAAGTGCCGGCAGCTGGACCCCGCTTTTATCCTCAACTATTATGAACTGGCCCGCGCCTATAAAGCAGATGACCAGCAGGAAAAAGCCATTGAAGTGCTGAAGAAAGCGCTGACCCTGCGCAATATCACCCAGGATGATGCCGGGATCAAAGCGGATTGCAGGAAAATGCTGGATGATTTGCAGTAAGCGAAGGTTGTCTTTCCCAGGATTAACGGTGATTTTATTGATTTCGTTGATTGATGTTGTTATGATTTTTAGATTATAGAAGCGACTTTTAGATTTCTTTTCCTTTCCATTTGCCACTGCGCAGATACCAGTAACTTATTCCGAAGATAATGATCCAGTAAATAAAGTCTGCTCCCCAGGCCCAGTGCAGCTCGCTGCGCATTCTTTCAATTACAATATTGCAGTACACCAGGTAGCCGATAACGGCGATAATTTCCGTTACGAGATTAATTCTTGTATTGCCGGTACCCACCACGCCGCTCATTACCACCGCTGCTATCGCCATCAGGATGGTGCTTAGCGTGATAATCCGGATGGAAGGGATGGCCATGGTGATCAGGTCGGCGCTATTGGTATAAATGTGCAGCAACGTATAGGGGAAGAGGTTAACCACCACGCACATGGCAATAGCGCATCCTGCGCTGAGCGCCACAATTTTCCGGATGATGGGGAAAACCTGTTCCGGCCGTCCCTGCCCAATGATGTTGCTTACCATTGTATTACAGGCCGCCGCCAGCGCCCAGGTGAAGATGCCAAAGAAGCCAAAAATACTGCGGAGCATATTGGATACAGCGAGCGGGCGTTCGCCCAGGTGCTCGATGAAAATAAAGAATACGAACCATCCGCCAATGCTGAAAAGGAACTGCACAATCAGTGGTGCGGATACATTGAGGATGTTGCGGACAATGCTCCAGTTGAGCCGCAAATAGCTGAACAGGCTGTATTGCAGGTGATAACGCTTCCCGAAGAGGATGCTGAAAGCGACCCCGCAACCGGTAACTTCCGCAATCACGGAGGCCGTGGCGGCGCCGTTGAGCCCCATCGCCGGGAATCCCAGTTTACCGAAGATGAGCGTATAATCGAAGAAAATGTTCATCATTTCCTGGAAAAGCGAGGTAACCGCCAGCACCCTCGAGTGGCCGCTGCCGATATAAAATGCATTGGCCATATTCAGCAGCATGAGAAAAGGAAGGCCCCATATACGGATACGGATAAACGAAACGGCTGCAGCGATGATATGGTGATCGTGCAGGCTTTTGGAAAAGAACCAGGGCGCCGCCAGGAGGGTGAGTAAAATAGCGATTCCAGAGAAAAAGAGTCCAACCTGTATGCCATTGGAGAACAGTTGCCCGATGCCGGAAAACTGCTGCTGGCCCGCTCTGCGGGCAATGAGTACCTGCATGCCGTTGTTAAGGCCATAGGCAATCATGTACATCACCAGGTAGTAGATACCGGCGATCCCGTTGGCCGCCAGTTCAAATTCGCCCAGGCGCCCTACGAAGGCGGTATTAGTGATGTGATTAATCTGCGGAATAATGAGCGCCAGGCAGATGGGTCCTGCTATTTTGATAATTTGCCGGGTGGTGACTTCCAGTTGCATGGATCTTTAGCCGATTATGGGTATAGCAACAAAGATATGGCTATCTGTTGATCATCTCCCTTATATAAAACAACAAAACGCCCTCACCAATTAACTAAAAAGAGTATTATTGTAATTCATTTGAAAGGTTAAATATGCCCGTGGCTTATAACATCCATCCTGCATTTACAGTAGACGATGAAATCCTGCTGGAAACTGATCTCACTGCCTGTAATTTACTGGTACTGGTAGGAAGCGGAACATTCAGCTATGTAGTGTTTGATCCGGTTGCAAAGAAATTCCTGGCGTTGAAGTCCTATCATTTTACCCCCCGGAAGCTGGCCCTGGCCGATCTGGAGATGATAGAACAGGTGTTTGATACCGACAAACTGTTGTTTACTGCCTTTAAATCTATTTTGCTGGCTTTTAATACCGGCGGAGGTGTGCTGGTACCGCATACGTACTATTCGCCCTCGCTGAAGAAGGATTTTCTGCACCTGGGCGCGCCGGAGAAAATACAGGAAGCCATCCTGTCGGATTTGCTGCCGGCCCTGCCAATGGTAAATGTTTACAGCGTGGATAAAGACCTGCTTGGGTTTTTACGCAAGGAGTTTTCTACAGACCTGGTGATACATGCCCATTCGGCCCTGTTGCAATCTTACCCGACGGACCTGGATTTCCAGGCAAAGGACGGCGTGGCTTTTATCGAGGTGGATCAGCACCGCTTTACGATGACTGTTTATGCCGGCGGTAAGCTCCTGATTCAACAGGAAAGCGATTACCAAACCGGGTTGGATGTGGTGTATAGTCTGGTGAACGTGCTTCGTCAGCTGGAGCTGAATGAGCAGCTGGTGAAAGTAAAGCTGGGAGGAGTGGTGGCTACGGATGCCGGCGTATACCAGGAGATGTATAAGTTTATACCACACCTGGAATGGATACAACGAATCCCGGGTTTCAGTTACATTACAAAAATGCAGGAAATCCCGGGCTATTATTTTCATAACTTATATGCGTTAGCGTTATGCGTATAATCGGAGGAACGAGTGGGGGACGAAAGATACAACCGCCTGCAAAAATGCCGCATACCCGGCCAACTACAGATATTGCAAAAGGCGGATTGTTTAATATTATCGAAAACAACCTGGATATTCCATCTTTAAAAACACTGGATATTTTTGGCGGCACCGGCAGTATCAGCTTTGAGCTGGCTTCCAGGGGAGCCACTGATATGACTGTGGTGGAGAAAGACCCGGCAATGGCTGCTTTTATCAGTAAAACAGCTTTGTCGTTGGGGATTGAAAACCTGAAAACGGTAAAAATGGACGTTTTCAAATACCTGCAGCAATGCACGGAGAAATTTGATTTCATTTTTGCTGATCCGCCGTATATGATGGCAACACTGGATCAGTTACCGGGACTGATATTTGAAAAGGAGTTACTGAACCCGGAAGGCTGGCTGGTGGTGGAACATACCCAGCATAAGAAGTTCCAGGATTATTCCTGGTACCGTTCTGAAAGGAACTATGGCGCAACGGTGTTCTCCATTTTTATTAACCGGGAGGAATTAAAACGCTGACCGTTTATCTATCAATCAATCGCACCCTTATGAGAACTTGTTTATTCCCAGGTACATTTGACCCTATAACGCTGGGACATACGGACGTCATTAACCGTGGGCTTGATCTGTTTGACCGCCTCGTGATCGGGATCGGGGTAAACAGCAGTAAAACCCCTATGTTTGCACTGGAAGAGCGGATGAGCTGGATCAGGGAGATCTATAAAGATGATCCGCGGGTGGAAGTGGCTTCGTATTCGGGACTCACCATCGACTTCTGTAAGCAACTGGACGCCCGTTTTATTTTGCGCGGTATCCGTTACGTAAGTGATTTTGAATATGAAAAGGCGATCGCTGATGTAAACCGTACTGTGGCGCCGGGTATTGAAACGATCTTTTTAACGACTGTTCCGCAGTACTCCAGTATTGCATCTACCCTGGTGAGGGATATTTATAAATACGGTGGAGATGTGTCGCCTTTTCTGCCGGCCGCTGTGCTGGAAGGCATCAAACGCACGAAGAAATAATTTTATAAAGCAGATAATATGAAAACGATCTGGCATAATACTAAGATCTCACTGGACCAGTTGAACGAGATGGGTGGCACTACCATGGCTACCTGTTTAGGGATGGAGTTTACGGAAATAGGTCCGGATTATCTTAAAATGATGATGCCGGTAGATCACAGAACCATACAACCCTATGGGTTACTGCATGGCGGCGCATCTGCGGCGCTGGCAGAAACGGTAGGCAGTATGGCGTCCGGATTGATCATAGACCCGGAGAAGCAGATCTGTGTGGGCATGGAAATCAATGCCAACCATATAAGAGGAGTGAAAGAAGGTTATGTGCATGCCTGCGCCCGGCCCTTGCATATCGGGAGCACCAGCCATGTATGGGACATCCGTATTACCGACGATCATCACAAGCTGGTATGCGTAAGCCGCCTTACGGTGGCGATACTGGCAAAAAGATAGTTCCGCTTAACCGGGATGCGGAACTAAACGTTATCAGATATTCGCAGCCCTGAATACTTCCCTGATATTTTCGTAGGAGTATTTCAGGTATTTTTCCACGTTGCCAGGTTTGATCCATTGCAGGTCCTGGATGTCTTCTTCTATTTGTGGTACCGTTAATTCTGTGCCGGTAAACAACATCCGGTACCAGTAGGTATGTTTTAATACTTTTTTATTTTTCATGGGATAGTAGTGAAACGTTTCTGTGATTTTATGTTCCAGTGAAACGTTGTGCAGGCCGGTTTCTTCCGCTACTTCCCGTAGCGCGCAGGTTTCGAGGTCTTCCCCCGGGTCCTGTTTGCCTTTAGGCAGGTCCCATTTGCCGCGGCGGAACATCATGAGCACTTCACCGTCGGGATTGGTGATTAATCCCCCGGCAGCTACGAGGGTAGTAAAATGCAGCGATACTTTCTTGAAAAGTTGTTTTACATCCGGTGCAATAAACACTGCTGCGTCTTTTTTCCCATCTTCCAGTTTCTGCAATACATTTTCCATCTTTTTTGTATCCGGGTTATCGTATACTTTGGCGCCGTTAAAGTGGGCCGGGATGGTAGTGGTATCGGCACTCAGCAGGAGTGGACGCTCGTTGAGATAGATCGTAATATTTGCTTGCATGCCGCAAATGTAATTATCAATTATGAAATACAAATTGAGAATTTAGGAAGATGGAAACCTATTCCCGGCGCTCTCTGCAAATTCGTTTATTGTAATTCGTAAATTGAATAAAATGATAGTACTTTTGGCGGTTGTATGAATAAAGTAAGCGAAAAACAAGTTGCAGAAAAGTTACTGCAGGTGCAGGCCGTGAAGTTAAGCCCTGCACAGCCTTTTACATGGGCTTCCGGCTGGAAATCGCCGATCTATTGCGATAACAGGAAGATCTTATCTTTCCCTTATGTGCGTGACTATATTAAATCAGAGTTGTGCAACCTGGTGTTTGAAACCTTCCCTGATGCAGCCGTGATTGCGGGAGTGGCTACTGCTGGTATTCCACATGGCGCGCTGGTAGCGGATCAGCTGAAGCTGCCGTTTATTTATGTAAGATCCAAGCCGAAAGAGCATGGTATGGGGAACCAGATTGAAGGGGTATTGCAACCCGGACAGCCGGTGGTGGTGATTGAAGACCTGATTTCTACGGGCAAAAGCAGCCTGGAAGCCGTGCAGGCCATTCGTGCAGCTGGTGGGGAAGTGATCGGGATGGTATCTATCTTCAACTATGGTTTTGATATAGCAGTGAAAGCTTTTGAAGCAGCGGGTGTGCCGTTTTATTCATTGAGCAATTATTCCGCTATGATTGCCCTGGCCGAGGAAAAAGGCATTGTATCTGCTGACGAAATAGCTACGCTGCAGGCCTGGAGAAGTGCGCCGGACCAGTGGGGTAAGTAGCTGAAAATTGTATATCACTTATTTTGTATATTCGGGTATTAATATTACAACTATGCGTATCCTAAAATTAGTAGTGTTGTTCCTGTTTGCCGGCGTTGGCGTGGCAATGGCACAGCAAAAGCAGAAAGCTGTGGAAACAGCGAAGATCAGCACGCCAACCGTGCAGTGTGAGTCGTGCAAAAACCGTATTGAGCGGTATATGTCACATGAAGAGGGCGTACAATCCGTAAAAGTGGATTTCAAAAAACATATTACAACGGTGAAGTACTATACCGACCGTACCAACATTGAGAATATCAAAACGGGTATTGCCAATGCGGGGTATGATGCTGATAACGTAACAGCGAACCCGGAATCTTACGCCAAATTGCCTACCTGCTGCAAGAAGCCGGAAGATGGCGGTGGTATGGACCCGAAAAAACATTAATCAACCTGTTTCAGCCTTTGGTGTCCGGCGATTGCCGGTTTACTGAAGGCTGAGTTGTTTTTTGGCGTGGGCTTTCTGTCAGCCGTATCCGCGTTACCCTGAAATGCTCCATCCTTTAAAGCTTACCGTTATTCCGATACTGTTTAATCCGCTGAAGCATCATTTTTCTGCATTCCAGCAAACGCTTTCCAATCTGATCCTGCTGAAATAAATATGCGCCTGCTTTCCCTGGGAGGTTCACAGCTTACGGCTGTTTCCGCTCAGAAGCACTGCTGAAAACGGGCATATTCTGGAAATTATTGCCTTATTGGAACCCCGTTTATAGCCGGGTTAAAAGAAATTCAGCGCTTGTTTGGTTTCGCATTTTATCGGGAAAGGAAGAAAAATACCCGCCTTGCCTACTTTACAATTTCCGGTGGCTTTGATGGTTACTTCTTTATTGGCGAAAGCGCTTAATGCATTTTTGAATACGTTGGCCATGTTCACTTCCAATTTCACGGGGAAGTAAAAAGTGTCCCTTGCCGGAATAGAAATGGTGGTATCCTGGAGGGAGTGACCTACCTGGGTGTCATCAAAAAACAGGTCGAAGTTGGCATCTTTTAGCTGGAGGCGATAGTTGTTCGGATTGTAATATGCCAGGGTCATCCGTACAATACTTTTGGACATACCTAGCTCATCCATACTGATACCGGCTACTCTCACAAATTGAATATCCTTGTTTTTTTCGCAGGAGCTTGCTACTCCCCAGATCAGAAAAACAGCGGCTAATAATCGGAACACTTTCATCAGTTGACCAGGTATTTTAGTTTATGTAAACCTACTGCAAAGCTTTTAGTTATCAAAAAATCGGGTGGGATTTGGGAAACTTTTAACGGGGTAGGTTTTAAAAACGGGGGAGGCTGCTTAGATAATTAATGCATAAAACACATATAAATAAAAGGTTGTTTTAAAGAAATATGCTATCTTCGTGATCCTTCCTGAGTTCGCTAAAATTGAACAAAAAAGCCACTAATTTCTTTAGTATTTTTGCGTTTCGGTAATCATTTGCTGAAAGTAGGTTGTGCTAATTTATTTAGCATATGATTAATAATTCTATGAATTGTTTATCATTTACTTAAAGTTAATTGTTAAGTATTTAGGTATAAGTGATTGTCAGGTGAAACGAACGGAATTCCAACACCTGCATACAAAATTTTGACATTATGACAGAGAATGCAAAAGAGAAGGTATTGTTAATTGAATCTCAATATTTTCCGCCAATTGATTCATATAAGACTTTAATAAAGCATGACATATTAAAGATTGAGAAATATGAGCACTATCAAAAGCTCAGTTACAGGAACCGTTGTTATGTTGCCGGGCCAAATGGCCGGATGATTTTAAGTGTGCCGTTGGCGCGGGGGAAGAATCAGCGGACCGTGATGAAGGACGTAAGGATCAGTAATGAGGAGAAATGGCAGGGTTTGCATTGGAAAACGCTGGTGTCTGCTTACAGGCGGTCGCCCTGGTTTGAATATTACGAGGCGGACCTGCAGGTTTTATTTGAAAAGCCTTTTCAATTTTTAATGGATTGGAACCTGGCATGTTTTGAATGGGTGAATAGCAAGCTCGGCATTGAGGTGCCCATTACCTATACCGAAAGTTATGAAAAGGAAGTGCCCGGTGTAACGGATGCGCGCGAAAGCATACTGCCGGGCCCGGTTACAGAAAGCGAGCCCGGCTATACACAGGTGTTCCAGGAGCGTACCGGCTTCATACCCGGACTGAGTATCCTGGACCTTCTTTTTTGTGAGGGAAAGCAATCATTGAAGATTCTGAAAAAGGGCTGAATGGAATAGCAAATAATATTATTTAACTTGTTGGCTTGTAATTGTTTGTATATTTGCCCGGGTATTTGGGCTTTTCCGAGGAATACCTCCCGAAAAAAATTAAGGTGGCAATCAACAAAATCTTTAGATTTGCAACCTATTTTGCTGGGGTTCGAACTGACGTAGGTGTGTAAACCAGGAGTTTCCCAGTGAGGGAAAAAAGGATTGTTATCCTGTTATTTTTTTCTATTACTAATTCCTAAAATTCATTTGCAGTACTAAATGAACAACACCTACACAGACCTGGTAAAACAGACCTTTGAATTTCCCCAGGAGGGCTTTGAAGTAAAAGATAACTACCTGGAATTTAATGGTTTGGATATAAAGGCATTGATAGACAAATATGGAACACCCTTTAAACTGACCTTCCTGCCTAAAATCGGGATGCAGATTAATAAGGCGAAGAAAATGTTCCATGACGCCATTAAGAAGAACAGGTACGAAGGTGAGTATTTTTACTGCTATTGTACTAAAAGTTCGCATTTCTCCTTTATTATGGAGGAGACCCTGAAGCATGGGGTACATATTGAAACTTCTTTTGCATATGATATTGATATCGTCAATAAATTATATGAGCGCAAGAAGATAAATAAGGAGACCTATGTGATTTGTAATGGTTTTAAGACCAAAGCATATACCAGGGCCATAGCGCGACTGATCAACAGCGGGTTTAAAAATGTGCTGCCAATCCTGGATAATAAGGAAGAGCTGGAAGATTATAAGCGGAATATCAGGAGTAAGGATAAGGTGAAACTGGGATTGAGGGTAGCAGCAGAAGAGGAGCCAAGTTTCGACTTTTATACCTCCCGGCTGGGCATTCCTCCGCGTGATATCCTTGAATATTATGTAGATAAAATAAAAGGTAATGAGAAGTTTGAGCTGAAAATGCTGCACTTCTTCATGAATAAAGGGATTAAAGACGATATTTATTACTGGAGCCAGTTTAACCGTGTAATAAATCTCTATTGCCAGCTGAAGAAGATCTGCCCTGAACTGGACAGTATCAATATTGGAGGCGGATTCCCGATCAAGCACTCTTTGGGCTTCGATTATGATTACAACTATATCGTAAACGAGATTGTGGCCAACATTAAGAGTATGTGTAAAAAGAATAAGGTGCCTGTACCGAATATTTACACAGAGTTTGGTTCCTTTACCGTAGGCGAAAGCGGCGCGGTAATCTATAGTGTGATAGGTGAAAAAATGCAGAATGACAGGGAATCCTGGTACATGATCGATAGTTCTTTCATTACTACGTTACCTGATACATGGGGCATTGGAGAAAAGTTCCTGATGTTACCTATTAATAAATGGGACCAGGAATACCAGGAGGTGCATCTCGGTGGACTTACCTGTGACGGCTACGATTTTTATACATCTGAAGAACATATTAACGCCGTATTCCTGCCAAAGCAACAGGCATCCGGAGAGCCGCTGTACATTGGATTTTTCCATACCGGGGCCTACCAGGACCAGCTGAGCGGATACGGAGGCATCAAGCATTGTCTTATTCCTTCACCCAAACATGTGATTGTAGGATATGACAAGAACGGGCAGTTGAAAGATTGGTTATATGCCAAGGAGCAAACCGCCCAGAGCATGCTGAAGATTTTGGGTTATTAAAAAAATGGGTTAGTAATCCTACTGAAAGCCCCCCGATTATTCGGGGGGCTTATTTTTTTCATTTTTTTTCTCTCAGTTTGATAAAAAAAGGCTTTCATTTTACTGAAAGCCCTATCATGGCATAGGTTAGATGATATTCATCCGGCATAAGGAAAATAGGAGATGAATATTTGATCTTACAAAGATAGCGTTATCGGCAGGTATCAGTAAGCCCTAAAAGTTGTAATTTTTTCTAATCTGTTTTTACCCCGAATACAGTAAGAATGATGAATTTATTATCATAATGTTCGAAAACGCTGCAAACGGTAATATTTACATATTAGTATAGCAGGAATAATATTAATATGGAAGCATTCTTTTATAACACAGATGTGTAGGTATCATTTCGCCTGAGAATCATTGAGGTAGTCGACAGCGGAGCCGCAATGTTTTTCAATTTCTTCAAAACAACTTTCCAGTAACTCTGTTTCCCCCTTCAAAACGGCTGTTTTCCCTGAGGCCGAAAATCCTTTTACCAGTAAAAACTGCTTGGTCAGGTGTTGATTGATCAGCGATAAATGTTGTTTTTGCTTTTCGGCGGTTCTCATTTGTTCCATGGAAATCAGGTTGCGGTAGTATTGCCCCAGTGCCCTGATGAAGAACAATACATACATGCCTACCGTAAACGGGTTAGCCAGGTATTGGAAAGCGGATGAATAACCAGGTGAAACGAATATCATCACGTTATTGATCTTGATCCAGGCAACGGCTATCAGGTAGGTGCAAAGGATCAGGCTCCAGATGAGGGCGGTGAACAGGTTAACGGTAATATAGCAAACGAGGATACTCATTACCCATATCAGCGTGTATTTGGGGCCGAGGTCCTGGTTGTTCAGCAGGGACGAAAAAATAGGAAGGATGAGTGTGGATAAAGAGGCAAACAGGCCGACTGTTTTAGCGCTTATTCCTTTTTTCAGCAGTAAAAGGCAAACGGCCAGATCGAGAATGATCACAGGAATGATGATGATATTTACCGTATTCTGGCTGAGCATATTTACAAAGAGGAAGCTCAGGAGCAGCATAATATAGAAGAAAGCATAATCAAAGATCAGTTTGATCTTCGCTTGTTCGTATGAATTTTCTGTATGAAGAAGCATGCTGCCTATCACTGCTTTTTCAGTGTTCAGGTAAATGCTTTTTATGAGTAACCAGCCTTTCGGGAAGAGCTTTGCCATGAGTGCTTGCTTAGAGAGGCAAATTATTGCATAATAAACAATAGCAGATTCAACGTTCGTGTGAATTATACACAAAAAAGGGACGCCTTTACAGGCATCCCTTTTAAACCCTCATGTTACTACAGCGGGCCTCCTTTTTACAGGAAGCCCTGCTTCCCTTATTCCACTACTATTTCTTTAGGGGCATCCTGTTTGTTTTCCTTTTTGCCCAAGGTTACTTTCAGGACTCCGTTATCATATTTCGCATTAATCTTACCTGCATCTACCAGTTCGCTGATGGTGAAGGAGCGTTTGAAAGATTTGAAGGTGAACTCACGGCGTACCTGTTTGTCGCCTTCATTCTTTGTTTCTGCTTTCTTTTCTGCGCTGATGGTAATTGCTTTATCATCTGCACTGATTTTGAAATCTTCTTTGGAGAAACCGGGAGCTACTACGTCGAGCAGGAAGGCTTCCGGCGTTTCCACGATGTTTACCGGAGGATGCGTGGTAAAGTAATCGTTGGTCAGAAAATCATCTTTTACATACTTATTTAATCCTCCATTGAGAATGTCTTCTACTAATCCACCAAATGATTTGGGAAGCGGGCTGTGGTTAAATTTAATGTGTGTCATAGTTCCTATAAATTTTTTTAGTGTGAAATCAATTTTTATTGTTTGATAGCTGGTACAGATCAAATGGGATACCATGCCATAAAAACTGCTATTTTGTTAGTAAAAAGGTTACAGATTATGACACTATGTCATTATGATTGTATGTTCTGTGTCAAAAAGTCTATATTGCTATCCATTTTTTTACTTTCTGGGTACATATAACTAACTTTGTAAAAAATATAAACAGAAAAAACTCTTATTATATGTATCCAGCGGAACTAGTAATGCCCATGAAGGCGGAATTAACAGATAACGGATTTGAAGAATTGCTGACACCAGAGAGCGTGGATAATACTTTACAGAAAGAAGGAACTACCCTGGTGGTAATCAATTCTGTATGTGGTTGCTCTGCAGGTACCGCCCGTCCGGGTGTATTGCTGGCAGTAGCGCACAGCGAAAAGAAGCCAGACAGGCTGACTACCAGCTTTGCAGGTTTTGATGGTGAAGCGGTAAGACAAATCCGTTCGCACCTGATGCCTTATCCTCCTTCTTCCCCGGCGATAGCGCTGTTTAAAAATGGTGAGTTGGTGCACTTTATTGAGCGCCACATGATCGAAGGCCGTTCTGCGCAAATGATTGCTGCGAACCTCGCTGACGCATTTGAACAGTATTGCTAAATATTCGATTTTTTCTAAATTCCAATTTAGAAATTCGAAATTGCATCGTACTTTGGTGGTTTGATTTTCCTTTTGATTAAATTCGGCTTTGTTCATAGGAAGATTCAGATCACCAATTTTTTTACGGCTATGTATCCTAATTTATATTACGCGTTCAGAGATCTGCTTGGCTTAGAGATTCCGTTTTTAAAGATTTTCCAGACGTTTGGTTTTTTTGTGGCAATAGCCTTTCTGGCCGGCGCCTATATCTTAACACGTGAACTGAAACGCTATGAAGCACTCGGGTTGCTGAAAGGTATTCCTGAAAAAGTAGTAACCGGGCTTCCGGCTTCGCAGGGTGAATTGATTGGAAATGCCGTAGTAGGATTTATTATAGGATACAAGATCCTGGGGATCTTTTTTCAGTGGGACACCGCTTCACAGGATTTACAGTCGTTTGTATTTTCGGGACAAGGCAGTCTTTTTGCCGGTATCCTGGTAGCCGCAGCCATGGCGGGATATAAATATTACACCAAAAAGAAACAGGCACTCCCTAAGCCAAAAGAAGAAACGGTGCTGGTGATGCCACACCACCGCGTACCGGATATTATTGTAATGGCGGCTATTGCCGGATTACTCGGCGCTAAAATATTTCACAATCTTGAAAACTGGAACGACTTTGTGCAGGACCCCATCGGGGCGCTGTTGTCTTTCAGCGGACTTACCTTTTACGGCGGCCTGATTGTAGCTGCGATTGTGATCATCAGTTATGCCCGTAAAAAACAATTCAATATCCGTGCGTTAATCGACAGCGCTGCACCTGCGTTGATGCTGGCCTATGCTATCGGGAGAATGGGTTGTCATTTTTCCGGAGATGGCGACTGGGGTATTTACAACAGCGCTTATGGAGTGGATACCAATACCGGTCATGCTGTAAAAATGGCGCCCGCCACATTCCAGGACATTGTTCAGAAAAATGCAGGTTTCTTTCAGCAGCAATATTCATCAGTAGAAAAAATACCGCATGCTGCTTTTGAAAAACCGGCGGCACTGGGCTTTTTACCGGATTGGTTGTTTGCCTACGGTTACCCGCACAACGTTATTAAAGAAGGAGTACAGATCGCTGGTTGTGATGGTCCTTATTGTAAAGTATTACCTATTGCCGTATATCCCACACCGTTATATGAAATTATTGTTTGCCTGGTTTTGTTCGGCATCCTCTGGGCGATCCGCAAAAGAATAAAGATCCCGGGTGTAATTTTCGGCATCTACCTGATATTAAATGGGGTGGAAAGATTTTTTATAGAGAAGATCAGGGTAGATACGAGATATGATATTTTTGGCTTTCATCCCACCCAGGCAGAAATCATTTCCACGCTCCTGGTAATTGGTGGTATTATACTGATTGGCATCTATCGTAAAAATAATACTGCTGCAAATAAGCTTTCCTGATTATAGTATATGCAACGTCACTCTTCATTAGTGCCCTTGTCGCACGAGCACAAGCGCCTTTTATTTGTATGCCGCTACCTGAAAAAAGATGCCGCGCCGTACGAGGGTTTCCCATTGGAAACACAGGCAAGATTTGAGTATATCATAAAAATATTCCAGGAGCTGATGGTACCGCATATTCAAAAGGAAGAATATCTTTTTGAGAAATGTGCAGGCCAGCATGAAGCGATTGACAAAATGATCCGGGAGTTGCAGGAAGAACACCTGATCATTTCCCGTATGTATAGCACTCTCACAGACAGCAAGGATATGGATGCCGCAATGGATGTGCTGGCGTGCAGCCTGGAAGCGCATATCCGCAGGGAAGAGCGGGAATTCTTTGAGCTGCTGCAATTGGAACTTCCACATATCCTCGATAACCTCAAACTGGAAAATCCATAAATGTATTTAACGTGTTATTGCCAGGTTTTGATTTAAATATTAATTTTTCACTGGAGTTATAGCAACATTATGTATCTGTAATATTGCCTCAATAATTATCTGTATATCTTATAGCAATTTATCCTTGTTTGTTAGGCTGGTAAATTTTACCCGGGCTATTCAATTAGAGTTATGCGTGCGTTTTTTTACAGTGTAGTTGTGTTTAGTTGCTTAACTGTCAGCCTCAATGTCCTTGGCCTATCCAGGGAAGACAGTCTTAGCAGGTACGACAAGCTGGATTCTTCTGAAATGGTGGCTGCTTCCTTTTATTATAAAGCAGGTGAACAATCGTTAGGTGAGGGTACAATATTAAATGTACCGGAAGGGTACCGCCTGCTCGATGGTGCGCAGAGCCGTGTGCTGGTGGAGCATTTATGGGGCAACCCGGAAAATCCGAATACACTGGGCGTGCTGTTGCCGGCGAGGATGGGACCTATGGATAAAGATTTCCATGGTTTTGTGATTTCTTTTGAGCCTTCGGGTTATATGGAGGAATCAGCGATCCGGCAGATTGATTACACGAAATTGCTGACGGAGATGAAAGAGGAGTTGAAAAATGATAACCTGCTACGCAGCGGCAAAGGGGTGGGGCAGATCTCCGGTATGGACTGGGCCTTTACTCCTTATTACAATAAAAACAATCATTCCCTGCATTGGGCCCGCGTTTTACATTTTGGTAAAAATGAGCCTTCCATGCTGAATTACGAGTTAAGATTATTAGGAAGAAAGGGGGCACTCTGTTTTACGGCTATCGGTAAAGTAACGGAACTGGAGCAGATTAAGCAGCAATTAGCCATTGTAGCTGCTGCTGCGCGTTTTGCTCCGGGAAACGGTTACGCCGATTATAATCCGCGTACAGATCAGTCTTCCCGTTGGGTGCCTGCCTCCGAATCCGTAGCTGGCAGAATGCTATCGATTGATAATCTTTTACTCGGAATCAGAAGTACGCTTTCCATGTTGCTGGTAATACTTTGTATGGTATTGTTTGTTTATGGTATGAACTATTATCACCACCGCCGCAAGTCCGGTTACCGGAAAATCATGAAGGTGGATGAGCGTCTGAATTGAGAAGGGGACCATGCCGTTTTTCCATCTCCCTAACATATAACTATTTACTGTTAACCCTGGTTACAAGGCCATGGCCTTATTCCCTGTTTGTAAAAAACAGCCACCGTCCTTATATAATACCGGTCATCCTCCATTAACACCGCTATTTTAAATAGCTGTAACCTATCTGCAACTTTCCTTTGCGCCAGTCGTCTTTTTAATCGTTCTCTGTTTTTTTACCATTCGTCACTGTCTATATGCCGTTTGTGTAATGCTATGTACTGTGTAATACATAATACCTACTTTTACATCGTAGTAGTTAATCTACTGTAGTGGTTTAACTACTGTAGTATACAAACCAAGGAACTAAAAGAAATCTAAATCGTCAACGTTTAAACTCTAAATCACCTCATATGAAAGCAAGTTTTAAAGCTATAACATTAACAATGAGTATGTTAGTGACTGCTTTGACCTCGTTTGCGCAGAATGCCCCCAAAGTAGCCGGACAAGTAATCCAGGCAGGTAACCAGCCTGTAGCGTTCGCTACTGTAACCTTATTAAAAGCAAAAGACTCCTCTTTGGTGAAAGGAGCCATTGCAGATATAGATGGTAAATATGAATTTGAGCAGGTAAAACAGGGTAAATACCTGGTTGCCGCGGTTTCAGTTGGCATGACCAAACGTTACAGCCCCGCTTTTGAAGTAGCCGCCAGCTCCATAAAAGCGCCGGCTGTAACACTGGAAGCCGCCTCCAAAACCTTAAAGGGTGTAGACGTAACTGCCCGCCGGCCATTTGTAGAGCAGAAAGCTGATAAGATGATAGTGAATGTGGAAAGCAGCATCACTGCATCGGGTGGTTCTGCTATGGAAGTTTTGGAAAAATCGCCTACAGTAACCGTAGACAAGGACGGTAATATTTCCATGAAAGGCAAGAGCGGTGTACAAATCATGATAGATGGCAAACCAACCAATATGACTTCCCAGGATGTTGCCGAGCTGCTGAAAAGCATGCCAGCCACCAATGTAGATCAGATTGAGCTGATCGCTAATCCTTCCGCCAAATATGACGCAGCCGGCAACGCGGGAATCATTAACCTTAAACTGAAGAAGAACACCAGCTATGGTACGAATGGTAATATAACCGTGGGTGGTGGCTATGGCTTCTGGCCCCGCTGGAACGGCGCACTAAACCTTAACCACCGCAACGAAAAATTCAATATATATGGTTCCGGTAATTACAGTCACCGTGAACAACAGCAGGACCTGGGTTTATACCGCTCCCTCACAGAAAATAACCAGCTGAGTGTGTACGACCAGGTAAACAACATGCACACAAAATCCAATTACAAAGCCGGTAAAATAGGAGCAGATTACTTTATCAGTAAAGGACATACAATTGGTGTAATGGCAGATTTATCCGGCGGCGACCGCAAAATTCCCAGCTATGCCACCACCCGTATTGGTAATGGCAGACAGGTGGACTCTATCCTGAAAACCAATACCAACGACGCTAAAACCTGGACCCGGAATGCCTTCAATTTAAACTACCGCGGCATCCTGGATACTACCGGTAAGGAATTGAATATTGACCTGGATTACGCAAAAAACAAAGATGCGCAGCATGCTACTATATATGCGGTATCCCGCGATGGGGCTGAAAAAGGTTTCCTGGGCAGCGATACTTCCCGGAACAATCAGCCTTCCAGCATCGACATCAAAACTGCAAAAATTGATTACATACATCCGCTGAAGAACCAGGCAAAATTTGAAGCCGGCGTAAAGGTGAGCTTTGTGAAAACCGATAATGATGCGCGTTTCGACTCCCTGAGAATGGGCAACTGGGTGCTGGATGAAAACCGTTCCAACCACTTTATCTATAAGGAAAATGTAAACGCGGCGTATATCAATTTCAACAAACAATTTAAGAAAGTGAATGTGCAGGTAGGATTACGCGGTGAGCAAACGCATATCACGGGTACATCAGTGTCGATGAAGAACCAGCAGCAGATGGAAGTGAAGAACGATTCTACTTACTTTAACCTGTTTCCCAGCATGGCATTGACATATAAACTGAATAAGGATAATACGCTAGGACTGACCTATAGCCGCCGTATCCAGCGTCCGAGCTATGAGGATCTGAATCCGTTTGAATTTTACCTGGACAGGTATACAAAGGAGTCTGGTAATCCTAACCTGAAGCCACAGTATTCCAACAACTTTGAGATCACGCATACCTTTAAGGATTTCCTGATCACCTCCGTAGGATACGCGCATACAAAGGACCTGATGACCCAGATACTGGAATCTGATGTGGATAAGGCGACCGGGGATACTTCCATTCTGCGGTACAAATACCTGAACGTGGCTAAGGCCGACAACTTTAACCTGAACGTAACGGTACCGATGCCCATTACCAAGTGGTGGATGAGCCTTACCACGGTGTCAGTATCTTATGCGATGTTTGAAACCGTGGTAAATGATCACCAGGTGAAACTGTCGTCTGCCGGGTTCTTCGGACGCACGCAGCAAACATTCACGCTGAGCAAGGACTTGTCTGCAGAAGCAGTGTTCTTTTACGTATCTCCGCAGGTGACCGAAGATGGCCTGTTCAAGATGAAATCTATGTGCTCCCTGGATCTGGGTGTTTCCCAGAAAGTACTGAAAGGAAAAGGATCTGTGAAACTCAATGTAACGGATGTGTTTAAAACTAATTATTTCCGCGGGGACTTTGATAATGCGGGCAGATATACTGCTGTTTCCAGCAAATGGGATGCGCAGCAGTTTCGCCTGACCTTCAACTACCGTTTTGGGAATACTAATGTAAAAGCAGCCCGCAGCCGTCAAACCGGACTGGAAGCGGAACAAAATCGTGTAAAACAGGGCGGCAACTAGGCCAGCCTGTTTGGGAAGATGGTTTTTTAGGTATATAAGGATGGAAAAACGTGGCCCTTTACCGGGCTGCGTTTTCCTTACCAATTTCTCCGGTATACAGATGTGCCGGTTTCATCACAGGAAACGGCAGTTTGGTATAATTTGACATAGAAGAGAGGGTGTTTGCAATAATTTTGAAGAAATTTTTTACCGGATATCACTTTCATCCATTCTCTATAAATAATTAATAATTAATCAGATAACAAATTTTTGCTGGTAATTAAACGGACAAAGTCTCACCAAACCGGAAATTTCCCCGTCAGCATCATGCAACCTTTTTTACAATTACTGTCTTTATAATGAAAGCATCAGCCACTAACTTGAATCAGACGCCACTCGCAGCATATATAGTAGAACGCTGCAAAAAAGGAGATGTCCGTGCATTTCGTGAATTGTACGAAGCCTATTCGGCTGCGATGTACAACATTTGCCTGCGTATGACCAATAATGTGAGTGATGCGGAAGACACTTTGCAGGAGGCTTTTATCCAGGTGCATAAAAGCATTCATAAGCTGGAGCGTGAGGCCAGTATCAGTGCCTGGATCAAGCGGATTGTGGTAAATCATTGTTTGAATACACTGCGTAAAAAGAAGGTGTATTTTGAAGACGTGGATGAAGTGGAAGTATTGACTGAAGAGGGGATTGATGAGGCCCAGTTTACCTGGACCGTAGCCGCAGTAAAGTCTGCCATTCATAGTTTACCACAGGGTTACCGTACCGTATTGAATCTCTATCTTTTTGAAGAGTATTCGCACCGGGAAATAGCAGAGATGCTGGGTATCACCGAATCCACTGTGAAAACGCAGTATATGCGTGCAAAGGAGAAAGTAAGACAAATTGTAAAACAGCAAAATGTAACTCGTTAATGCCAGACAATTTTGAAGGTTTTATCCGCCAGCACCGGGACGAATTTGAGGAACAGGGCCCTTCACCGAGGGTTTGGAGCGCACTGGAGCAGGAGCTGACGGGCAGGCGCAAAGGAAAGGTGATTTCCCTTTTACAGAAAAACTGGTTTAAAGCAGCCGTGATCGCAGTTTTGCTGGCCAATGCCGGCGCGCTGTTTTACTTCACCAAAAACCGTCAGCCGCAGCAGCAGGAACTTGCCGTGTTAGCGCCTGACATCCAGGAAGCGGGCGTTTACTATACGTCGCGCATAAACGAAAAACTGCAGTTGATTGATGCCTATCCCGATTCAGCGCTGGGGCTGGATAGCGCTGCCCGTAAGGAACTGGAACTTCGCAACGATACTTATAAAGCACTGGAGAAAGAATTAAAAAATAATCCGGGCAATGAAAGAATCCGCGCTGCTATGGTCCGCTATTACCAGCTGAAGCTGGATCTGTTGGATAAAATTTTGGAAGAGTTGCACAATAAACATGTAGCTCCCGGTCAAACAAAAAAACATTATGAAGCTGAAATTTAAATGCTTGTTATTCCTGCTGCTGCCATTACTGGCGCAGGCCCACAATGGAGCTACGGCTTATAAAAGAACTATTGTAAAGGAGTTTACTGTAAATGATAACGCCACGTTGAACCTTTCCAATAAGTACGGCAAAATCATTTTTCACACATCGAACAAAAATGAAATCAAAGCCACCATCACTGTTACCGGTTTCGGTAAGAATGATGAACAGGCCAAAGCCATTGCAGAAATGGTGGAAGTGAACACCAACCAGAGTAATAACGGCGTGTCGCTGAACACTTATTACAGCCCGTCGAAAAACAATTCCGGTTGGTTTTCATGGGGAGGGAAAATGGATTCCAAAGACTACGTGAATATTGACTACGATATTTATATTCCGCAAAGCCTGCAGAATTTACTGGTGAAGAACCAGTTTGGCGATGTGATTGCGGATAAATTTAGTTTTCCTGTGACGCTGGAAATGAACTATTGCACCTTTGATATCCGCGAGGCGCAGGACCTTCTCTTCAAAATAAATTATTGTGATAAGGGCAAGGTGGGCAAAGCGGGTAATGTAACGGTGAAGGGGAATTATTCTGCCCTCCGGGGCGGGCAACTGGAATCACTGAATGCCAATTCCAATTACAGTGAGTATGTGTTTAGCCGGGTGGGCAACCTGAAAATTTCTTCCAACTACGATGATTATAAAATAGATGCAGTGGGTACAGTGTCTGGCCGGGGTACTTATTCAGATGTGCGGTTAAAGGAACTGCAGCAGTCTATTGATTTGAACATGACGTATGGGGATGTGAAGATAGAGAAAGTGGGCAGTGGATTCAAGCAGGCAGATTTTCAACTCACCTATTCAGATCTGGATATCCGTTTTGGAGCGAGGCAGCCATTGTCGATAGAAGCAAACCTGGTAAACGGGGATCTGGATACCGGCGGGCTGGAGCTGAAGAATGTAGTGTCCAATAAAACGAATTCGACCCTGCGTTATTCTGCACATGCGGGGGGAGGAAATGATTCATCTCCCTATATAAAAATACGCGGTGTAAACACCGATGTAAACCTGGGTACATATTAAACAGATCAGAACGCCATTCTAAAATCTTTTTAAAATAATACTACACTATGAAACGAATTGCTGCTTACTTCCTGGTTGCTTTGCCATTGTTGCTTACTGCCAGTGTACTTGTTTCCTTTTCGCATCAGAGCGATCAAAGAATAACGGGAAACGGGAATGTGAAAGAAGAATCCCGGAATGCGTCTGCGTTTACAGATATCAGCACTTCCGGTGTGTATAAGGTGATTATAGAACAGGGAAATACCCACAGTATCCGGGTAGAGGCAGAAGATAACCTGCTGCCTTATATCCAGACAGATATCGCCGGCGACGAGTTAACGATCCATACCAAGAAGGGGTATAACATTCAGCCTACCAAAGAAATCAAAGTATACATCACGCTGCAGAAGGTAGATAAGTTGTCGGCCAGCGGCGCCGGTGGTTTTACGAGCAAGGGAAAGCTTACCAGCGACCGCATCCAGCTGAGGTTCAGTGGCGCGGCTGGTGCTGATCTGGACATCCGTACCCATGAACTGAAGGTAGGTGTTTCCGGGGCCAGTAATATTGTCCTGAAGGGCAATACAGACAAGGCTGATTATGGTATTTCAGGTTCCGCTGATATTTCAGCGCTGGATCTGGCTACTGATGATGCAAAGATTGGTATTTCCGGTACCGGTAAGGCAGATGTATTTGTGCAGAAGAAACTGGAGATAGGTATTTCCGGGATGGGAAAGGTAAAATATAAAGGAGAACCGAATGTTACCCAGTCTGTATCCGGAATGGGTAAGATCAGCAAGATATAATAACAAGTTAGATTTAGAGTATATAACGAGCAGGTAGTTCTCTACCTGCTTTTTCTTTTTTATATTTGTTGTTCGAATATAAAATTTTAAGTTATGCCATCCTTTGATATTGTTAGCAAAGTAGATTTACAGACACTGGATAATGCTATTAACACGGTGAAGAAAGAGATCACCAACAGGTTTGATTTCAAGGGTTCACATGTGGAGATTGAGCTGAATAAGAAAGAACTGGTGCTGAATATAGAGGTAGAAAGCGATATGAAGCTGGGCCAGGTACTGGATGTGCTGGTAAGCAGGACCATGCGCCAGGGGCTGGACGCCAGTATTTACGACCTGAGCAAGGAGCCTTACCAGAGCGGGAAGGTATTTAAGAAAGAAATACCTGTACGTAATGGTATTAAGCAGGAAGATGCCAAGAAGATAGTGAAGATGATCAAGGATGCTGGTTTAAAGGTGCAGGCAGCCATTATGGATGATATTATACGGGTAACAGGGAAGAAGATTGATGACTTACAGGAGGTTATACAAAAGGCGAAGGAATCCAACCTGGGTATACCTTTGCAGTATATTAACATGAAATCCTGATTTTTTTACGAATAATCTTTGGGTGTTAAAGAAAATTAGTTAACTTTGCACCCTGTATTTACAATAATTTTGATATGAAACAGGGAATCCATCCAGAAAGTTACAGATTTGTGATATTTAAAGATATGTCAAACGGCGAGAGCTTTTTAAGCCGCTCTACCGCTCCTTCCAAAGAAACTGCAAAGTGGGAAGATGGTAATGAGTATCCGTTGATTAAGTTGGAAATTTCCAATACTTCTCACCCTTTTTATACTGGTAAGAATGTGTTGGTGGATACTGCAGGACGTATTGACAAATTCAACAAACGCTACGCTAAGAAAGCATAGTTTCTAAGTAAAATATTTTTTTAGAAGAATCCCATCGGCTTATCGATGGGATTTTCTATTTTAGCCCCCTATGGAGCGTAACTATATTCTTTTTGACACGCCCGTACGTGAACTGTTATACCCCTTTACGCATACAAGACCCATTGCAGCCTGCAGAGTAGGGATACTCACTATACAGGAGAAGTGGGAGCACTGGCTGGGTACGGGTACTAGTCATTTCACCGTACCGCATCTGCAGGACAAATTCTCCCTGTTGTACAAAGACAACCAAACCGTTAACATCTTACTGAGTGGACATATACTGCCGGACGCCGGGCTGGTAGCTGCTATTCTTGAGTTACAACCGGAAGAGGAGTTGTATAAAGACAACCAGTTACTGGCTAAAGTGGTACAAGGGGATGGCGCTTCTTTGCTGGCTCCGGGCGCCAGGAAAAATTATCCGGGGGAAGTAATGGGAATTTATAAGCCTTGGGATATCTTTGCGCTCAACGATAAAGCAATCAGGGCAGATTATCAGCTGCTTACAGCAGGCAGGAAATCTGTTATCTTATCACACACCAATCAACAGATCAATCATACGGACATTTTCGTGGAACCAGGCGCGAAGGTAGAGTACAGTATACTGAACGCTGCTACCGGCCCGATTTATATAGGGAAGGATGCGGAAGTGATGGAAGGCTGTATGATCAGGGGGCCCTTTGCAATGGGAGAGGGAGCTGTATTGAAAATGGGGAGTAAAATATATGGCGCTACAACATTAGGCCCGTATTGTACAGGTGGGGGTGAGATCAAGAACAGTGTGATGTTTGGTTATTCCAACAAAGGCCATGACGGTTACCTGGGCGATGCGGTGATAGGGGAATGGTGTAACCTGGGAGCCAATACTTCCGGTTCCAACCTGAAGAATAATGTGTCTGAGGTGAAAGTATGGATGGAGACGCAGGGTGAGGCGGTATCTGCAGGTATAAAATGTGGATTGCTGATGGGAGATTACAGCAGGTGCGGTATTAATACCATGCTGAATACCGGTACTGTGATCGGGGTGTCGTGCAACGTGTTTGGCGGGCATTTTCCGCCCAAATTTGTGGGTTCATTCAGTTGGGGGGACCAGGGCGCCTACCGTTTGGCGGAGGCTGTGAAGGATGCCGGTAACTGGATGGCTTTGAAGGGGAAGGAGCTTACGGAAAAGGATAAGCAGGTATTGGAAGCATTATATGCACAAATAAATCAGAAAGACCTTAAAACTTAATATCACAGTATGAGAAAGAAAATTGTTGCAGGTAACTGGAAAATGAACCTTACGCTGGCACAGGGTGAGCAGCTGATCAACGATATCCTGCAGGCAGGACTGAAGCTGAAAGAGGGACAGGAAGTAATTGTGGCTACCCCGTTTCCTTATTTGCAGAAAGCGAAATCGTTACTGAAAAGCTATCCTGGTTTTTATGTGGCGGCACAGAACTGTTACAGTGAAAAATCCGGTGCTTATACCGGTGAGGTATCTGCGGAAATGCTGCAATCAATAGGTGTTGATTATGTTATTCTGGGTCACTCTGAAAGAAGGGAATATTTCCAGGAAAGCAATGCTATGCTGGCTAAGAAGATAGACCAGGTGCTGGCTAACGGTTTAAAGCCTATTTTCTGCTGTGGCGAACCGCTGGAAATAAGACAGGCAGAAACGCAGAATGCCTATGTGGCCAAGCAGCTGGAAGAAAGTTTGTTTCATCTTACAGAGGAGCAGCTGAAGAATGTGGTGATTGCTTACGAGCCTATCTGGGCCATCGGTACCGGTTTAACAGCCAGTTCTGGACAGGCGCAGGACATGCATGCTTTTATCCGTTCGCAGATTGCTAATAAATTTGGCCGTGAGGCAGCCTTGCATACTTCTATTTTATATGGTGGTAGCGCGAAGCCGGGAAATGCGGCAGAACTGTTTGCCAGCCCGGATGTAGACGGTGGTTTGATTGGCGGCGCTTCCCTGGTGGCAGCCGACTTTGTGGCGATTATTGAAAAGTTATCTTAAGTAATTGAGAAATACGCAGTTATAAAGGCTGCGTATTTTTTTAGTAAATAATGCTAAAAATATTAGTATTTCTGAAAAAAGGTTGTATATTCGTATTGTCATTCTAACAGGGAGAATTAAAATATCAGGTTATGAATACGAATTATGAAATTTCGGAAGAGGTATTTGATTATTTAGTGGTAGTGAATCCGGATGCATTGGTTGCGAAAGATGTGACCCGTATCCGTCAGTTTGTAGCAACTGAGTTAAGCGATACGATGATGTCTGCCGCACCGGTTCATGTGGCCTTGTTCAGGTCTGCTTTTCCTGAACGTTTCCAGGACGACTTTGTCGATATGCTGGAAGAGGTAGCGCGTAAACAGGCTGGTTTTGCCATCTATACGGCAAAGATTGATGCCCTGAGGCATGCGGACGGGCACAACAGTGTTTTCATTAATGTCGCTAACCCCAAGCCATTGATCGATTTGCACCGCAGTATTATGCAAACTTTTGAGTTGAAGCCACAAACATTCAAGCCGCATATTATGCTGGCGAGAGGCTTGCAGGATGCGGAGGTAAATATGATTATGCCATTGCTGGCGCAGCAGATTTTTGTACGTAGCTTTAACTGTCATTGTTTTAGCCTGCTGAAAAGGCCAGCGTCCGGTGGTAAGTATGAGCGGGTGAAAGACTTTGTCTTTGGAGATATTGAGCACATGGTAGGTTCATTGTTTAATTATGCTGCTGCGTAAGTAGTACACTATAATCTGATGCAGGAATTACCGGATGGTAGATTTGCAGGATTGGTGAAGATGTTACGGATAAAATAATTTGTTATCCCCTATATCAATTTTCATCAATGTTTGTTACCCTCAAGTTAACCATCCTTTCGTACTGTTGCTATTGCAGTTTTTCGCCTGCTGTCACAGGTTGGCTGTGGAATTGCGGTAGTTATTTGATCCGTAGGCACACATTTTCATAGGTTGCTGCGTATCCATAAATCCGGTAAATCCTGGTTCAGATAGTTGTTTGTATAACCAATTCTTCTTTTTCTGGTATGCCCTGAAGGTCCCTGCCTGTAATTAGTTTTCCGGTTGTTTGTATCTTTGACGAATATTTAGTATGTTTTGAGTGGGAGCTGTATTCATGTGATATAACCCCATCCGAAGAAGACCATTACAGGGTAAATCGTTATAAATTTATGGCAACCAGAACAGTTGTACACAAAGAAATTATTGTGAAGGGCCGTGTGCAGGGAGTAGGATTCAGAGCTAATGCAAAGCGTGTAGCCGATTCAATGCATATACACGGGCAAGTTAAAAATCTGCTGGACGGAAGTGTGTGGATACTGGCAGAGGGAACGGCGGAAGAAATGGAAGACTTTATTGCATGGTGCAGGTCTGGGCCTGCTATGGCTGCAGTGAAGGAACTGGAAATCACCGATGGTGATGTACAACATATCAAAGGGTTTACTATCCTTTATTCATAAATCCCTGGTCCGGTAACAGCAGGTGCTTCGTTACCTATGCCAATCAATCGCAGATAAAGCTATCCGTGACCGGCAGACAACAGGCGCAAAGAAATTTTACGGGGCAACGCAACTGAATACAACCGTGAAAATTTCTTTGCGCTTTTGTCATGCATATTTAGTTGGTACTGGTGTATTTCTTTTGGAAAGATTTATCCAGTGCGGCTTTTGGAACAACGATGGTGATGGTATTTACAGCGAAGTAAGCCTCGGATACATTTACATAGCCACCAAACGGACTGGAGTTTTTACCCCATGAATTTTTTACCAGGAAGAACGTTTTACCCTTTGGCGATTTTTCGATCCCCGTAATGTGCATCAGGTGATCATCCTGTGTAATCAGCTCTTCATATAGCTTTTGACGTGAGTCCTGTGTATAAGCGGGTTCAGTCATATCAGGATCGATACTATCTTTTTTCAGCGTGATTTCCGGTGAGGTGAGCAGCGCAAAGCCTTTGCTACTGGCGAACCCGCGGTTACTTACATCTGCATCCCATAACACGGTGTAGCCTTTTTGAAGGGCAGCCTCGGTAATACCGGTCAGTTCTTTTACGGGCACATTATAATAGGCGCCA
Source organism: Chitinophaga sp. ARDCPP14 (assembly GCF_051362515.1). Lineage (NCBI taxonomy): Bacteria > Pseudomonadati > Bacteroidota > Chitinophagia > Chitinophagales > Chitinophagaceae > Chitinophaga > Chitinophaga sp. ARDCPP14. Next base: position 56,725 of record NZ_JBKIXB010000007.1, read on the forward strand.
TTGGAGAAGTTGTCTGGTACTTCAATGATGAAAGGTTTGTAAAAAGGATGGTGTGTAAAGGAAGTCAGGAAAACATAGTCGTCTTCATTAAATTTTACCACTTCCTTCGCAAAGCTTTGCGGGGTATATGTTTTACCATTATAGTCAAAGGTGGCCGGCGGCGCTCCCATATACTGATCGAGGATACCGGTGAATTGTGATATCCAGTTATCCGGCACAGGGGATACTTTGATGATACTGTCGAGGTATTTTTTCATGGCTACCACCATTTCTGAGTGGTTGTGAACGGTGGCATTGCCTTTTAACCCGCTGTAAACGCTTTCCGGTTCTATGCCGTAAGCGGCAATGGAATGGATTACATCGTGGGCCAGGCCGCCTTCATCGAAACGGGCGAAGCCCTGTCGGCGCACATAGTTTTTGGCTTTTTCGATATAAATATTGCGGGCGGTAAACATTTCAGAGAGATCCAGTTCAGGCAGTCCTTTGCGTAAACACTCCGATTCTACCATGGAAGTAGAGGAGAATGACCAGCAGGTGCCAGTCATGCCCTGATTTTTAACCGGGGTGGCTGCATTGATTTTACCATTTTCCAGATTGCTGATTACAACGCCCTTTTCCTGTGCACCCGCTGCGAAGGCGGTGAACAGGGCAAGGGTTAAACAAAATGCTTTCATATACGATCTCATTAAATTATTAACCTAAAGATAAGTGAACCCGTATAATAAAAAATACCATTACCGTATGAACGGTAATGGTACGGATGCAATCTGCAATAGAATGGCAGTAAATCAGTTTTGTATATCGGAATGATATGAGTTTGCAGAACCTTTTATGGTAAGCCGTTTTGTTTGCAGGTATTTCTGGTATTTGGCGGCCACATTGTCGGGTTGTTTAACATCATTGATGAATAGCCCGTTTTCATTTTTTTCAATCTTGTAGCCTTTTTGGGCATCGAGCAGCTTGTCAGCCTCCATTTGGGAGATCATTTCTTTATAAAAGGCGGCTCTTTTTTCTCCTTCCTTCGCTCTTTTTTCTCCTTCCTTCGCTCTTTCTGCACCTTCTTTTGCTCTTCTTTCACCTTCTCTGGCTCTTTCAGCGCCTTCTTTCGCTCTCATTTCCCCTTCCAGGGTTCTTTTGGCATTTTCTCTGTCACGGGCGATATTTTCCCGCACCCTGGCAGCATTAGCGAGCGCTTCTGCCCTGTTTCTGCGGACTTCTTCCAGAGAGGAGGTAGCATTTTGTGTTGCCAGGCTGGCTGCTTTAAGACCAGCCTTTGTTTCCTTGCTTATCTTATCATAAAATTCCTTTGTGTTTACGCTGGCGTATGCAGCTTGCAGATTTTTGTTGAGTGCTGCAAAATCAATGCTGTTCAGGGCTTCAGCGGCTTCTTTCTGGGCCGCGCTGATTTTGCTCCAATCGATATTTTTCAGGGCTTTTACGCTTTCTTCCTGGGCTTTACGGGCTTCAGCAGATACTTCGTCCCATTTGATATTTTTGGTGGCTTCGGCTATATCTGCCTGTACTTTTTTCATATCCACCTGGTTCAGCTGCTGCATGGCCTGCTGGACGCTTTTTTGCGCTTCTTTAATTTGCTGGCGCACTTCGTCTTTGTTGAACTGGTAGTCGAATTTATAATTGTAATTAAATGCCTGCGCTTTGTTGGTTGTTGCAGTGTGTTTATTATTCTTATTTACGTTTACCTGTGTATTTACATTGGTGGAAACGTTGCTCTGGTCTGTTACCTGGATATCTGAAACATCTACCGACAGATCGCCTTTTAATGGCGCCAGTGGTGCTACCGGTGGTAGTGGCGCCGGCACAGGAGCAGTTACTGGTTCAGGGGCAGGAGCAGGTGTTGGTGGTGGGGGCGCCGGCAGAACGGTGTCGGTGGTAGCAGATTCCAGTTGTTCACGGAATTTGCGGGTCGTTTCATCCGGTTCAAGGGCAGCCAGTTTTTTCTGCGGGGTGCTGTCTTTTACGGTCTTTACTTTTGCCGGTTGTTGCTGGTCGTTCTGATCTTTTCCTTTAGCAGGGTTGAGCCATGCGATGGATATAAGACCGGTAGCGATGATGAGTACGGCTAAAAATTTCTGGCTATAATTAAGATGTTTAGTTTTCATTTCCATGATGCGTTTAATGCGGTGAAACAGATGTTGTTTACTGTCTGCAGCAGCCATGGTAAGCCGGTTGGCGGTAAGGCGGTATTCCTCCAACGCTACCAGTGCGTGCGCATATTGCAGTGGTTGGGCGGTGCTGGCTATTACCAGGTCATCGCAGCAATGTTCCCTTTCCATACGGATGATTTTTGAAATCAGCCATACAAAAGGATTAAAGAAGAGAATTGTTTCAACAATTGATTGGAAGATATTCAACAGATAATCATTGCGTTTGATATGGGCCAGTTCGTGCAGCAGCACTGCTTCCAGCTGGGCTTCCGTTAGGTTATTCACCATTGCCACCGGTAAGAGGATGAGGGGCTTTATAAATCCCAGCATCACAGGCACCTGTACATGCCTGGAGATAAGCAGTTTCACCTTACGGGGAATCTGCAATCTTGCAGCGAGTTTATCCAGGTGTTTATCCCATGCGTCGCCCATTGGCTCTATGCGGGTTGTGCGGATTTTACGGAGTTGAAACAGATCGGACAGCAGTTTAATGATCATGCCGGTCATGCCCGCAATATATAGTGTTACCACGAAAGGAAAACAAAGCTCAAGGTTGGGAAACAGCCATATCAGCGGGTCCTGGCTCGGATACACGGCGGTAAGATGAACCGGCTCCTGTAAGGTAAGGGTGCCACTGAAGTGTTGTACTGCTTCTCTTGCTTCCTGCAGCCGTTGTACATGCATATACAGCGTTGCGAGAAACCAGGTAAAAATGCCCGAGAGGGAGAGCAGCGACAGGTTGTATTTTATCCGTGCGCCGGCCTGGGGCCAGAGTTTTAATACTATCCGTAAACATGCGTAAATGAAGAACGCCTGCCACATGGAATGAAGGATTGTCCAACCCAGGGCGCGTACAAAGTCGCCCGTAATAGGTAATACATTCATAGTACTAGATTTACCTGTTTTCCTTTTGTTGTTTTTCTATTGTAGTAAGATATTGCCGGATCTTTTCCAGTTCTTCTCCAGACGACTGATGGTGGCCGAGGGCCTGCATTACCAGTTGTGAAGCGGAACCGCCAAAAACGGTATCTATCATTTTGTCCAGTAATTGTTGCTGTGTTTTCTGCTGTGAAATGGCGGCAGTGTATACATGAGTTTTGCTGCTGGTATCGCGCTGCAACAGCTCTTTTTCATGCATAATCTGCATCAGTTTGAGGGTAGTGGTGTAGCCGGCATCTTTCGTTTGAGATAAGATCTCATGTATCTCACGAACGGTGCTGGGGCCTTTTTCCCAAAGAACGCCCAAAATTTCCAATTCACTTTCTGTAGGCCGGATCTGTTTCAAAGCAATGATTTATGGATGATGATGATTGTTGTACGAATATCTTCGTAAACAAATGTACGATAGTTTTCGTAATTGCAAAATATCGGGCGGAATTTTTTTTCGCGGAGGTTGTCGCGGAGGTTGTCTTTTTCGCTGATTACGCTGATTATACTGATTTTAAGGATTTGATCACTTTTTGATTTTAAAGGATTTGGGAAGAGATCAGCGAATATATCCGCTTTTATCTCCCTAAATCCTTTAAAAAATCCTAAAAGCAAAATCAAGCAAATCAGTATAATCAGCGTAATCAGCGAAAAAGACAACCTCCGCTCAGGTCTCCCCACGTCGCAGCTGCCGCGTGGTTTTCCGGCTGCCATCCGCGCTCCAGCCAGGTGCGTCAAAAATATAATGCACTGCTTCGCGTAAGGAGTGGGCATACCGCACATCCCGCCAGATATCCAGCCATTCATGGGTGGCAATACGGAAGGGATTATAGGTGTGTATATTTTTGGTGAGGCCATATACCGGTCGCCGCTTTTCCGGGGTGAAGGTACCAAACATGCGATCCCAGATAATGAGGATGCCTGCATGGTTCCGGTCCAGGTAATCGACGTCGGAGCCATGATGCACGCGGTGATGAGAGGGGGTATTGAATATATACTCTATAGGCGCCGGTAATTTATGGATCACCTCTGTATGAATCCAGAACTGGTAGATCAGGCTGATCGCCTGCATACTCATTATCATTACCGGATGGAACCCAAGGAGCGGCATCCAGAGCCAGAAAGTAAAGGTGCCGGTTAAGTTGCCGGTCCATGTTTGGCGCACGGCCGTGGCGAGGTTGTATTTTTCAGACGAATGATGGATGACATGTGAGGCCCAGAAAAAACGGATATTATGACTGCTCCGATGAAACCAGTAGTAACTGAAATCATCTGCAAAAAAACATAATACCCATGCCCACCAGGTAAAGCCCAGGGTAAACAGCCGGAACTGGTAAAGAAAAAGATAGATGCCGAAAATAACGGCTTTGGTGAAGATCCCGATGAACACATTACCGAGGCCCATCGCAATGCTGCTGAGCGCATCTTTCGGTTCGTACATGTTCTTTTTGTCGATCGCTGTGAAAATGATTTCCAGCAGTATCAGCAGCACAAATCCGGGAATGGCATATGTTATCAGGTCGGGAGGCATATGTGGTAACTTTCTGTTACGGAAGTTAACGAATTTTTGCGGGGCTTCCCGGTAACTAAAGCAAAAATGCAGCGGAGAAAAAGCTTCCCCGCTGCATTATAATATTTAAAAAACAGGCACTATTTAAATGTTCTCTCTGCGCGGCTTACAGCAGATGTACCAAACCAGCCCAGGATCCTCGTTTTACCGGAAGGGGTGGTGTTATGTACATTGCTTTTTACGTTTTCCAATACTTTGGCAAACAATCCGCCGGAATTTACCTGGTTATTTACCTGGGTAAGGAAATCGTAGCTGGGGTGGGTAAGGGAAAGCATTCTTACAATGGCCTTTTCATTTGCCTGGAAAGGTTTATCGTAATCTGTAATACCTTCTCTTATCGGTAAAATGAAAGTGTTGCCATCGGAAACGCCTTCATCATAGGAACCATCAATGGAGAAGTTATCTTCCAGGCGCTTCAGTGTATCATTGCGGTAAGAGCGGATCCAGTAATAGTCTGTTGCACCAGACAGGTCCCTGGCGTGGAACTTGGCATAGTAGCCTTCTTTGCCGCTGATAGATTCTTCTTTTGTTTTGAATTCATAAGAGATGGAATCTACCGTGGTAACTCTTTTGATACTGTCGAACGCTTCAAATATTTCACCTTTCAGCTCCACATGCAGCTTGTATCCATGGCCTATAATGCCGATAGCTTTGGTAGAGGCATCGTAGGTGTATTTGTTGTCTTTGAACAGGAATGGATAAGACTCGCCGCTGGTCAGGTCAAACAGGGTGATCTTTGCATCGTCGATGATGGGCGCCGGGCTGTTATCTGTATAAGGTACCGACATGGTGAACTTAATGGTTTGTATACCGGTTTCATTGGTAATCCACGCATCCAGTACCGGATAGGATTTTCCTTTCGCAATGTCCAGGTCGATCTTGTCTTCGCAGGCCGTAAAACCCGCAGCAACAGCAAACAATATGAGGAATAATGACTTTTTCATCTGATCTTGAATTTTGGACAATTAGAACTTGAAGTTATATGTGATACCAGGAATGATAGAGCCTATGATAGACATGCGTACTGCTTCCCGTTTGGTAGGATCATCGTCGTTTTGCTTAAAGTAAATGGTGTAAGCATTTCTGCGGGCATATACATTATACAGTGAGAACACCCATTCTCCTTTCCAGCGTTTCAGCTGTTTGCCTTTCAGTGTCATAGACAAATCCAGTCTGTGATACGCTGGCAGGCGGTAGTTATTGCGTTTCTCTGTACTGTTGTAAGGAATGTCCCAGTCCTGGAATTCCAACCTGTTGTCGGCGAAGGTGCCTGGTGTGCCGGAGGCGAACACCCAGTTGGCCGACAGGGAAGTACGTTTGGTGAAAGTATGCGTTAACACCAGGTTTAGGTTGTGGGTGCGGTCGTAGCGGTTCAGGAACCATTCATCCATACTGATGCCGATGGTTTTCCTTTCTGTGCGTGACAGGGTGTAGCTTACCCAACCGGTAGTTTTGCCGATATCTTTTTTCACGTAAAGTTCCAGTCCGTATGCGCGTCCCTGTGAAGGCAACAGATCTGCTTCGATGAGCGGGTTCAGCTGCAGGTTAGCATTGTCGATATAATCCAGCTGGTTGTCTGTTGTCTTATAAAACACTTCGGCAGACAGTTCGTAGGCGTCATTAGGCGCATTGTAGAAGTAGCCCGCAGTGTACTGGTCAGACACCATTGGTTTAATATTGTTGGTGCTGGGCGTCCAGATATCCAGGGGAGTAGGGGATGCGGTATTAGACAGTTGGTGCATGAACTGTGTAGTTCTGCTATAGGCCAGCTTCACAGCGTGTTGGTCTGTGAACGCGTACCGGGCGCTGATCCTGGGTTCAAAGTAATAGTAGCCTTTGATCCGGTCATTGGCGTCGAAGTCTTTGCTGCTGATCAATCTTTTGCGTATGCCAGGTGTTGTATCTGCAAAATAATAAGCAGTTCCTTTACCGATGAATTGATAGGCTGATAAGCGGCCACCGTACTGGATACCAAATTTCTTTGTGGGTTTAAACTCGTGATCCAGGTATACGGCTGATTCCAGTGCGTGCTGATCGTTGATTTGTTTAACGTGTTGCAGTGCACCTTCTGTGCTGGTACCTGTGCCTGGTTTAAAGGTATAATAGATCCCCTGTACCCCGAAGTGCAGGCTGTTAGCGGCATTGATGTAGTAGGTAAAGGAAGGTTTTACGCCGTAGTTAATGATGTTGGATGTCCAGTCGTAACCCTGTGATTCTTCCCCGTTTGCTTTCTTTGAGTCGTTGCTGAACTTCAGGCTATAATCATACTTACTATAATAAGTAGTAAAGTTCATGAACAGGCGGTTGGTGAATACATGGTTCCATCTTACGGTGGCGGTACTGTTGCCCCAGTTCATGTTGATGTCTTTTCCAAAACCAAAAACGTCCCTGCCGAAATAACCGCTTACAAACAGGGAGTTATTTTTATTGAACTTGTAGTTGGCTTTAGCGGTGAGATCGTAGAAATTGAGCTTGGTATCTTTCATATCACCTTTTACAAAAGGTTTCATCAGGATATCTATATAAGATCTTCTGGCAGCCACTATAAAGGAAGATTTATCCTTTACCAGCGGGCCTTCTACCGACAAACGGCTGAAAATGTTACCAATACCGCCGTTTACGTTGAAGTCCTGGTTGTTACCGTCTTTCATACGGATATCCAGTACAGAAGAGGTTCTGCCACCGTATTCAGCGGGAAAACCGCCTTTGATCAGGTTGAGACTTTTAACGGCGTCGGGGTTGAATACAGAGAAGAAGCCGAGCATGTGGGTGGAGTTGTATACAGGTGCTTCATCCAGGAGAATGAGGTTTTCGTCGCTGTTACCACCGCGTACGTTAAAGCCGGAAGCGCCTTCACCCACGGTGTTCACACCGGGGAGGGTTTGAATGGCCCGCAGCACATCTACCTCACCCATGAAGGTGGGCATCTTTTTCATTTGCTGTATATCCAGTTTATTGATGCTGGTATTCAGGGTATTGACGGTCCTTTCCTGTTTCTGGCCGTTAACGGTAACTACGTTCAGCTGGCTGCTGGTGGCTTCCATGCTTACGTCGAGCGTTACGTTCTTTTTCAGGTTAACAGTTGTTTTATAGGTACCGTAGCCCATGTAGGAGAACTGCAGTTCATGTTCTCCGGCCGGAAGCGTGAGGGAGTAAAATCCGTATTGGTTGCTCACCGTACCCAGACTGGTGCCGCTTTTACCAATAGAGATGCCTACCAGGCTTTCCCCGTTCTTCTTATCTTTTACATAGCCGCTCACGGTATATCGTTGCTGCTGTGCGGTTGTTGATTGTCCTGCGAGGATTAAAATGAGCAGAGACAGCAACATGGTTACCTTAGTTTTCATAAAAGTCAGATGCAGTTTTATATAATGTCTGTTGCATTTTTGTAGCATGCATATAAGACGTCGCAAAAATATGATACCCCTACGGCGATAAATTATTTTTTTAAATCATAATTGTGTTACAACATGATTTAACGAAAAAAGGAAGGCCCCGGCCTTCCTTTTTCAATAAAATACGAAGCCCTGTCAGTCCAGGATGGCACAGTTAAACCCGAGCCGGGTTACAAAATCTATAATTGTTTGTTCTGCTAGTGATTGAGGGCTTACAATACGTAATACTTTGTCACAGTCTTCCAGGTCTACGCTACAGGCATTTACGGTAAATTGTGCTGAAATGGCGTCAATAACATTGTTTCTATCCTGAACAGTTGTAATATTGGTACGGAATATTCCCAACATAGATGATAATTTTTTTTGATTCGGAATATTTTTATGCAAATTTGCTACTGTTATCCCATATAGCTGTTACACGAGACGGATTATCAATTATACGAAACGGATTTTTTTATGGGCGTAGTTATTACAGATGATGCCAACCAGGTATTGCTAGTGGAAGAAATTCCTTACGATTACCATAAGATCCGTTCCAGGGGAATGATTGAAGAAACCCAGGAACTGCATAAGGATTTTGGCTCCGCAACTGTGCACGAATATAATTTCGAGGGCACCAGTATTGCCTGTTGCAAGGCGGAGGTGTATGAAAATATCCATGTTTCTTCAGATTTTATGGAGCCCCGTGTCATGATGTTATTCATGGAGCAGGGAGACATTACTACTACCCTTGGGGGGATTTCGGACAATTTCAGGTTTTCCACACAGGAACATAATCTCATGTTTAGTCCCGAGCAACTGGAGACTGTGGGCGTAAAGAAGCAGCGGGACATTCTCTTTTTGGGTATGAGCTTTACGCCGGCGCGGTTCCTGGAGTTGGCGGAAAACAATGGGCGCGTGCTGGATCAGCTGGCCAATAATGTGGCAGGGAATAAATCCGTGACGCTGGCCGATAAGTATAATCCCCGGATTACCCCGCGTATGCGTATGGCGATGGAGGAAGTGCGGCAGTGCAAATTCCAGGGAGGCTTGAAAAAGCTGTTCTTGCAGTCGAAAGCCATGGAGCTGCTTGCCCTGCAATGTGAGCAGATGGAAGTGGCGCAATCGTCCGGTACGCCTTTGCGTAATAAAATCACTCCACAGGATGTAGAGAAGCTGTATTATGCGAGGGACCTGGTATTGCAGCATATCCAGGAGCCGTTGAGCCTGGAGGAGTTATCGCGCAAAGCAGGGTTGAATGAGTTTAAGTTGAAATCAGGCTTTAAAGCCATTTTTGATAATACGGTATTTGGTTATTTGAACGACCACCGCCTGGAGCTGGCCAGGAAGCTGATATTGGGCGGAGATTTGCCCATGGCGCTCATCGCAGAGCAGGCCGGATATTCGTCTCCCCAGCACTTCAGTACTGCTTTCCGTAAGAAATTCGGGGTGAGTCCCGGGAAAGTCAGGGGTTAAATAAAAAAGGACAGGAGCAACCAACGGTTGCTCCTGTCCTTTTTTATTTAATACGCCAGTGTAAAGCGTTGTTTGATATGTTTTGGTTGTTCCAGTTCATCCAGTAAGGCTACTGCGTAGTCGGCTGAAGAAATTTTACTCTCTCCTTTGTCGTTGAACACTACCTGGTTGGTACCCAAACGGAATTTACCGGTACGTTCACCTGGTTCTATCATCATAGCCGGGCTTATTACGGTCCAGTCGAGGTCTGTGGACTGTTTAATCACATTGAATGCGTCGCGGGTGGCAGTGGCGCCGCCTTTCCACTCTGCGGGGAATTCGGGGGTATCCAGCAATTGTATGCCAGGGGCTATTTCCAGGCTGCCTGCACCACTAACAGCGATCAGTCTTTTGATACCGGATTTTTTGGTAGCATTAATAATGGCATTGATAGCCTTTATGTAAGTAGCGGAGTCGTGGGCGCTGTAAGCGCTGATCACAGCTTCATTGCCGGCCAGCAGCGGAGTGATTTCTGCTTCGTTGGTGGCGTCTCCTTTCTTTACAGTAAGATGTGCGTTGGTAACGGTTATCTTTTCCGGGTGACGAACGATGGCCGTTACTTCATGTCCTCTGTTCAGCGCTTCATTTAAAATGGCTGATCCTATAAATCCGGATGCTCCGATGATGGCAACTTTCATGATGTTAATTTTTTTGTAGTGACTAAATAATACAGCCTGCCCGTGCTGATTGTTCTAATTGTTAGAAAAAATATTACAGTTTAGAGGATAAAAAAACAGATCCTCTGATCTGTAATAAAAATAATTACAGTACAAAGATAGGGAAGATATTTTAATTACCAAGCGGATTTTGTCTTTCTCAGGATTACGCTGATTATACTGATTCAGGGGATTTGATCACGTTGGATTTTAAAGGATTTGGGGAGATGTAAGCGGATTTTGTCCTTCTCAGGATTACGCTGATTTTACTGATTTAGGCGATTTGATCATGTTGGATTTTAAAGGATTTGGGGAGATGTAAGCGGATTTTGTCTTTCTCAGGATTAGGCTGATTTTACTGATTTCTTTGATTTTATTTTCAGATAATTTTATAAATAATTTAGGGAGATACAAGCGAAAAATATCCGCTTACATCTCCCCAAATCCTTTATAAAATCCAAAAAGTAAAATCCTTTAAATCAGTAAAATCAGCGTAATCCTGAGAAAGACAACCTCCGCTATCTCTTTTCCAAGAGGTAGGCCGTTGCCTTACTGCTCACCTTTTTGGCCGCCGGCTGTACGGTTTCTGTTTTAACAGTAGGGGGAACCGGTGGCTGCTTGGTATGAAACATTTCGGCCAGCGTGGGCGCAATCACCAATGATACAATAGACATCAGTTTGATGAGGATGTTCATACTTGGGCCGGAAGTATCTTTGAACGGATCACCTACGGTATCACCGGTTACGGATGCTTTATGTGGCTCAGACTTTTTGTAATAGGTTTCGCCATTGATTTCAACGCCTTTCTCGAAAGATTTTTTTGCATTGTCCCAGGCGCCACCGGCGTTGTTCTGGAAAATTCCCATCAGCACGCCGCTAACTGTAGCGCCGGCGAGGAATCCGCCCAATACTTCCGGACCGGCTATAAAGCCTACCAGTAAAGGTGAAATCAGAGCGATCGCGCCAGGCAGCATCATTTCACGGATGGATGCCTGCGTGGAAATAGCCACACATTTATCGTATTCCGGTTTGCCGGTACCTTCCATGATGCCGGGGATTTCGCGGAACTGGCGGCGTACTTCTTCTACCATCGCCATAGCTGCACGACCTACCGCCGCAATAGCCAGGGAGGAGAAGATGAACGGGATCATCCCACCCACAAACAAACCTGCCAATACATTCGCTTTATAAATGTCGATACCCTGGATACCGGCTACACCAACAAAGGCTGCAAACAGCGCCAGTGCGGTTAAGGCAGCAGAGGCGATGGCAAAACCCTTACCGGTAGCGGCGGTGGTGTTACCTACTGCATCGAGGATATCTGTTTTTTCTCTTACTTCTTTTGGAAGCTCGCTCATTTCAGCAATACCACCGGCATTATCGGCAATAGGGCCGAAAGCGTCGATAGCCAGCTGCATGGCGGTGGTAGCCATCATACCGGCTGCGGCAATGGCCACACCGTATAATCCCGCCAGGTGGAAGGAACCGGCAATACCGGCAGCCAGCACCAGGATGGGCAGGGTAGTGGATTCCATGCCAACAGACAAACCACCGATAATATTGGTGGCGGCGCCGGTAGCAGATTGACGGATAATTGATTTTACCGGACGTTTACCCATCGCGGTATAATATTCTGTGATGATGCTGATCAGTGTACCTACGGCCAGTCCTACCATGATGGCGCCAAATACCTGTCCGCGGGTGAATTCATGACCGCGTAAGGTCATGGCACTTTCCGGAAGGATCCAGTTTACCAGGAAGTAGGAAACAATGGCTGTTAATATAATAGAACCCCAGTTTCCCATGTTCAGCGCTTTTTGCACCACGCCGGTATTCAGGCCGGAGCCTTCGCCGATGCGTACAAACAGGGTACCGATCATGGAGAAAATGATACCTGCACCGGCTATGATCATTGGCAGCAGGATAGGAGCGATGCCGCCGAATGCATCATGGGAAACGGTTTCAGAACCCAGTACCATGGTGGCTAATACGGTGGCTACATAAGAACCGAACAGGTCGGCGCCCATACCGGCTACGTCGCCTACGTTGTCGCCTACGTTATCCGCAATGGTGGCGGGGTTCCGGGGATCGTCTTCCGGGATGCCGGCTTCCACTTTACCTACCAGGTCGGCGCCCACATCGGCTGCTTTGGTGTAAATACCGCCACCCACACGGGCAAACAGGGCAATACTTTCTGCGCCTAATGAAAAACCAGTGAGCACTTCAATGGTTTTGATCATTTCAGCAGTATTCGCTTCCGCCCCGAAATATGATTTCAGTATAATAAATAAGGAGCCCAATCCGAGAACAGCCAAACCGGCAACACCCATTCCCATTACCGAACCGCCGGTAAAAGACACCTGCAGCGCTTTAGCAAGACTGGTACGTGCCGCATGCGCAGTGCGCACATTGGCTTTGGTGGCTATCTTCATACCTATGAACCCTGCGGTAGCAGAGAACACTGCGCCAATCACGAAAGCCAGCGCGATGGACCAGTGGGAGTTTTCATGTGTAGCTCCCATGTATCCCAATAGCAGGGCGGCAATAATCACAAAATAAATAAGGACTTTATACTCAGCTTTCAGAAATGCCATAGCGCCTTCAGCGATATGCTGGGCTATCTCTTTCATTTTGTCGTTTCCTGCATCCTGGCGTGTCACCCAGGAGCTTTTAACAGCCGTATACAACAAAGCCAATAATCCAAAACATGGAACGAGGTAAACTATATTCATGTAAGCGAAATTTACAATTACGTGGTTGACAAAAAAGTTTAGTAATTAAAAAAAATAGGATTCCAAAAAAAAATATTCAAATGAATATAAAACATAAATTATTAATTGTGTACCCGGTAAATAAAATTATTGTACACATGGGCCATGGGTAAGTATTTCAGGCGAAAAAAAATAAAGCGCTCAGATGCCTTCCCGGAAGGCATTGCCCAGTGAGGCGATAATATCGGAGGCGGTCATGGCTTCCTGCGAGAGCTGCGCCGCTGCCAGATCGCCGGCATAACCGTGCAGCCACACGCCCAGCAGCATAGCGGCTTTGGGGGTATAGTCCTGCGCCAGCAAACCGGTTAAGATCCCCGTGAGCACATCCCCGCTGCCACCGGTAGCCATACCGGGGTTGCCGGTGTGGTTAAAATATACGGCGCCATCAGGACAGGCAATCGCGGTATACCGTCCTTTCAATAAAATATACAGCTGCAGGTCCACCGCTTTTTTTGATAATAATTCCAGCCGCGCCACATCATTGGCAGTTTTGCCGAATAACCGCTCAAATTCTTTCGGATGTGGGGTGAGCAGGGATCCTTTGGGCACTTTGTATAACAGGTAGGAATATACGGAAAGCAGGTTGAGGGCGTCAGCGTCTATCACCATCGGGCGTTGCCAGGCATCCATCAGCGCTTCGAGCGATTTGGCGGTTCCGGGCTGTTTATCGATACCCGGACCAATACCGATGGCTTTGTAACCGGCGGAACTGATTCCTTTATGAAAATGGGTGCTGTAGTGGGCGTCTTCATCAGTGATGCACATAGCCGCCGGTTCGCTGATCTGCATGATCTGGGTGCCGCACTGGGGAACATGACAGGTAAGCAGCCCCACTCCGGCGCGTAAACAGGCGCGGGCACTTAATACTGCTGCGCCCATTTTCCCATAGCTGCCGGCAATGAGTAATGCGTGGCCGTAGGTGCCTTTATGTGCGAAGGGATCACGCGGCCGGTAAATAGTGCGCATCATTTCGCGATCGGACAGGTGATATCGTGCAGGCGTTTGCGTTATATACTCCGGGTGCAGCCCGATCGGCAGAATATGTACATCTCCTGCGTAGGGTGCATTTTCGGGTAACAGGAAAGCCAGTTTATAAAATTCGAAGCTCAGGGTGGTATGCGCCTGTACAACGGGATTATGCACACTGCTTTCGTCGGCCATCAGCCCGGAGGGCATATCTATGGCTATAATGGGATGTTTGTGGCGCTGGTCGTTGATAAGGTGTATAATACCTGCTACCCATCCGTCTACCGGCCGGCTCATACCGGTACCAAAAATAGCGTCAATGATAATAGCGTTGGGAGGAAGTTCCGGGAAGTCGGATATATCGCCGATGGTATAAGTTCCGGCAGGGTATTGTTGTTGCAGGATATGCAGCTGATGTTCGTGGTCGGGGCTTGCCTTGCTGCTATGCTGCAATATGCCGGTATGTACTTCGTAGCCATGCCCGAGCATTAAACGGGCAATGACCAGTCCATCTCCCCCGTTATTTCCTTTTCCGCAAAAAATATAAACAGGATGGGAGGGAGAATAATGATCTTCCAACCAGGCTGCACATTGTCCGGCCGCCCTTTCCGTCAGGTGTGTACTGCTGATGGGTTCATGAGCGATGGTGAAGGCATCTGCCTCCCTGATCTGTGCAGCGGAGAAGATTTTCATGTCGGAAAGTTGAACATTAAAATTACTCCAAAATAAGGAACATAAAAAAACGGACCATGCTTGCCTCATGATCCGTTTGTAATGAAGTGGTCGCCGGGATTAAAAAGTATATCGGGCAGACACACCGCCGATCTCCTCACCAAGATAGTTGGTGGGTCCAACAAACTGTACGTAAGGTTTCAGATCAGCACTGATGTTCAAAGGAATTTTCTTGAAAGTATATTCGATACCAATGATGGCATCCAGACCGGGAGACACATAAGTACCCTTGCCTTTTTCCACATAACGGTCCCAGTCGTAATCGCGACGGTCGTAGAAACCTACGTGCGCGCCACCACCGGCATACATGTTCAGTTCAGGCATACCTATGTTCCAGTTGTATTCATACAATCCGGTAAAAGTAACATTTGTTTTGTGTGAGTGATTGGTGGTTACCAGTCCTTCGATGGCATGCGGACCTGTAATAAAGTGCTTAATGGTAAAGCCCACTACCCACGGATTGAGGCGGATACCCAGTGCAGTTTCGTAGTTGGATGGATCGCTGCTCTGATAGCTTTTTTTCTTCTGCGCGTTTGCCTGGATCGCAATTACAGCAATAAGGCTGAAAAGTAACACGACTTTTTTCATAGATGTGTTGTTTGAATGAAACTTAAAAATATACGTTCAGAAACGTTGGCTTGTTCTCTAAAGTATATACACGACGAAATTAATTCACGGTTGCTTTGCAAGAACAGTGCCAACCGGTTTGATCAGGCGTAGAAAAATGAATCCTGCGATACCTGCTGCAAGAGAGGCAACAATCACTGACATGATGGCTATAATCTGCATTTCCCTCTCTTGATAAGCCAGTGAAGAAATGAAAATAGACATGGTAAAACCAATACCGGCAATAAGTCCGACGCCGGCAAGCTGTAACCAGCCCGATTTTGAAGGCAGGGAAGCCAGTTTGAGTTTTACGGCAGCAAAGGAAAGTGTAAATATACCCAGTGGTTTCCCCAATATCAGCCCGGCAATGATGCCATAACTGATGTTATTATGGAGCGCGGCGCTGATATCTATTGGTAACAGGATCGCGGTATTGGCAAGCGCAAATACAGGCATGATAATAAAATTCACCGGGTCATGTAAACTATGCACCAGTCCGGCTATACGCTCCTGCGGAATACAAAATGCCAGCAATACGCCTGCAATAGTGGCATGCACGCCTGAATTGAAAAGGCAATACCAGAGCACAATACCAGGAATGTAATAAAAGATCAGGCGTTGTACTTTCAGGAAGTTCAGCAACAGTGGTATGAGTAAAACGCCGCCACCGATCAGTAAATATTTTACATCGAGGTGCGGAGTGTAGAAGATGGCAATGGTTAATATGGCGCCCAGGTCATCGATGATGGCCAGCGCCATCAGGAAGATCTTGAGTGCTACCGGTACGCGTCTGCCCAGCAGGGATAAAATGCCCAGTGAAAAAGCAATGTCGGTGGCCATCGGAATACCCCAGCCATGCGCATAGGCGGTATTTTTATTAAAGAGGACGAAGATCAGTGCGGGAAACAGCATTCCGCCGATGGCAGCCAGTACGGGCAAAATGGATTTGCGTACAGAAGATAATTCTCCTACGGTGAGTTCTCTTTTTATTTCCATGCCTACCAGGAAAAAGAACAGCACCATCATGCCGTCGTTTATCCATAACAGCCAGGAATTGGGCAGGTGCAACGACCCGTATTGATAATGGTGGCCGCCTGCGGGATCAAATAATGTATTCCAGAATCCTATATAATCTTCATGGGCGCCAGTGTTAGCCAGTACCATTGATATGATGGTGCATACAATGAGTACAATTCCTACCGCGCGACTATCTTTCAGGAAAGTGTGGATAGGGGATATCAGTGTTTTCCGGATGATGTTAATAGAGTTCTTAATCACAGCATTCTTTTTAGTGAAAAATATTTCCGGGAGATGTGATATTGGAAATGGCTGCGGTGAAGCAGCCATTTCCAGGTATTGTTCTAACGAAAATTATTATTGCATTAGCTCGTACTTCGTTTTCGGCTGCCGTTTGATATCCCACTTAAAGTTTTCCAGCAGGAGCTGTTCTTTAGGACGTTGTGTAAACGGATACACAGTTCCTTCCGGATCTTTGATCAGTACCACTTTATCTACTTCTCCTTTCTTGAAAAAGATATTGATAATGGCGCACTGGGCTTTGTTGACGCTCATATAGGCGCCGGCCTTGTCTTTAATATAATTGATCGTTTCCGCGTTCCCTTCCACATGCATCCAGTCGAGGGTTTCACCCAGTACATAACCGGTAATCACATTGCCTTTAATCTGGTTAAACATGCCCGGTCCGGCTTCATTAATAATAAAGCCGTTGTTTTTGAGCAGCATTTTATCTGCTGTCTGGTTTTTGGTGAACATGAGGATGGTATCGCCGCTCAGCTGGGTGGTATTATTAGACCAGAGCACCGGGGTGCCATAGAAGCGGAAGATAGAATCCTTCGAGGAATAGTATACGCTGTCTGCTACGCCCTGGAGGGAGTCGGAGAATATTTTCACGTGATGGTAGGCGAGGATATAACGTTGCTCGCTGGTGTCTTTAGGTGCGGTGAGCGCCATACTGTCTGCATGGTGCTTGATACCCGGCAGGGAATCGTGCAGGACCACGTCCGGTATGGGCGCCACCTTGATGTTTGTCACGGCCGAATCCAGTTTCTGCCTGGTTTTGGCGAGGGTACTGTCGGCGATGAACATCATAACGTTTGCGGCTACACTATCCTGTTGTCGCCGGGCGATGGAATCGCCCCGGGTGATGGGGGATATGGTAGCGGTAAATTTCTCCGGCGGTCGAATATTCCGGATGCTTTTCAGGTTTTTGGTGGGAGAATCCGGGATGCGTTTCAGGCCGGCTACAGAGGGAATAGATAAGCTGTCGTCTGGTCTGATCACGCCTGAAAACAGGGTATCAGCGGCCATATACAGGGTATCTTTATTTTTTTCCATGATGAGCAGCGGCTTCTGGGTGGCGAGGATTGTTTTTTCGCGTTGGTTTACGATACCCCTGTTGGCCAACAGCGACATTTTGCGGGCAGTATCCTTATATACCATGTTACCGGTGGCATAGGCCATACCGGAAAGTTTATCCATTTCTATGTTATCGGCGGTGATGGTGCCGGTACTGTCTTCGATGGTAGGCCGGTTCCCAAAATTACCATAGCCTTTTTCCGTGTCATAATAACCGCTGGTGGCGTACATCACGCTTTTGTCGTTATTGTTGATGGTGGTAGGCGCAACGATGGTGGCTATTTTGGTACCGGTATTATACAGCAGTTCATCTGTGCTGAGGGTGTATTCCGGATCTACCAGTAATACATTCCGCATGAAGTGCATTTCTTTGGTGTCGGTGTAATAGTATCCTTCATCGCTGGTGAGTACGCTTTTACCATTTACGAGTTTACCGGTTTTGACATAGGAGCCTATTTTGGCGTTCATGTCATATTGTAGTTCGGGGCCGGTGATGGTTACTTTACCGTCTGTCAGTTTTGCATCTTCCCTGAGGAGAGCAAGGCGGGTATTGGCATCGTAGTTCAGGTAATTACCGTAGATATGAACGCTGTCGGCCTGGTTAATATGTATATGGCCATATGCGTCGATGATATTGGTTTTATTATCTTTCACGGCACTGTCGCAGTTAAACAGGGTGGTACCTTGTTTAAAGAGGGCGTTGCCGATGAAGCGGGTAACGCTGACAGAATCTTTGTCATTCATGATCAGTGAGTCCGCGTGAATAATTTCAATTACCGACCCGGCTTTCGGCGCTTGTTGGGCCGGAAACTGGGCGTTGGCCGTAGCTGCCAGCAGGCAGATGACGGCCAGAAAAATCCCTGATTTTATGTATCGATGCATTGATTCTTTTTATTGTACCGCTATTGTGTCAGAAGGTAACGGTTTCGTTTTATCTTTTTTGCCAAACAGGGAGAAGTGTACATAGCGTTTTGGATTGACGCGGAGGTCTTCCAGCAGCTTATTCAGGTTACCCAATGAGTACTGAAGGTTGTTGTACACTTTTTTATCGTTCAGCAGCATGCCTGCAGTGCCATCGGTGGTATTCAGTTTATTGATGGTCTGGTTAAGGCTGGTCACGGTTTGTTGTAATTGCGCCAGTGTTTTATCGATGTTGCCGTTAGCCAGTGCACCGGTGGCTTTCTGGGCATTATCGAGGATACCGGTAATTTTACTGTTATTCTCTTTCAGGTTACCGGTAACGGCGGCCAGGTTATCGAATGTTTTCTGGATGTTACCGTTGTTGGGATCCAGCATACTGTTAAGGGATGCGGAGGTATGCGTAAAGTTACGCATGGTGGTATTGAGGTTGCGGATGGCGTCCTGGAGGTTACCTTTTGCGGTGGTATCGAGAATGGCATTTACCGACATCAGTACGGAATCGATATTAGACAGGGTGCCTTCCAGTTTTTTTACCAGCGGGTTAAGCTGTTCTTTCAGGGCGTCTGTCATGGAGCCGTCTACGGCTGCGTAGATGGTATCGCCGCTTTTCAGATATTCGCCGGCGTTACCCAGGTCGAGCTGTACTGTTTTGGTACCCAGCAGATCGCTGCTGATACGGGCCACAGAGTTACGGGGGATTTCAATTTTTTTGGTAATGGTGATGGCTACCAGGATACGGGAGGCATCTTTATCCATTACTTCCAGGTTAGCTACATTACCGACTACCAGGCCATTTACCTGTACCGCGTTGGCTGGTTGTAAACCGTTTACCTGGTGGTACACGGCATAAATGGTTTTATTATGAGAAAACAGGCTTTTTCCTTTCAGCAGATTAAAGCCCAGCACAAGTAAGGTTATACCCAGCACAGTTAATACACCTACTTTGGTTTCGTTAGATAATTTGAGCATGAGATTCGTATACGTTCACGCAAAAATAATCAAAAAGCATGCACGGAAGTGGTCGTACGAAAATGTTAGTAATAAAAAAGAGGAAAGCGGGGTAATAAGAAGGGGGAGGGAGGAGGCAGTGTGATTAGCAGGAAGTTACGAAAGCATCTTTGAAACCCAGTTTGCGGGCTTTGCGCATCTCGCCGGAGGCTTGTTCATCGGTCCTGAACCGGCCCAGGATATATTTGTTCAGTTTTTTTTTATTCATCACGATGCGTTGGCGGTTCACGTCACCGTGGAGCTTCCTGAAAATGGAAGCTCCCGGTTTATAAAATTTGTCGGTGATCATGAGTTGTACGCAGTAGCTGTCGCCGGGTACGGGGGCAGACTTATTGTTGCTGCTCCTGTTGCTGGTGTTTAGCGATGCGGTAGTGTTATTGCTTTTAGCCGATACTTTGGTGGTAGCTGGCTGGGTGTTGCGGTTATTGGTAAACCTGTCGAGTTCCTCACGGTAACGCTTAATGGCTTTATAAATGCAATTGGCCAGTTCCTGTTGTCCGTTGTTGGAGTTGAGATAGTCTTCTTCTTCCGGGTTGCTGATAAAGCCCAGTTCCACCAGCACGCTTGGCATGGCGGTGGCAGACAGTACCCAGATGCCTTTTTCATTTCTTTGCCTGGCGCCGCGGCTGATACGTCCTACCCGGGTAAATTCATCCTCGATGAGGGTAGAGAGGCGGAGGCTCTGGTCGAAATAGGCATTTCTCAGGGTGTTGAGCAGGATGAAGGTTTCAGGATCGTCGCTCATCAGCTGCTGGGTTTCTTCTGAGTTGGCATCGAGTACGATAACGGAGTTTTGTTTCAGGGACTCCATTTTAGCGTTGTTTTTGCTGGTCGCCCATATATACGTTTCTGTGCCCTTGGCATTGCTCGGGTAGTAAGCGTATACGGGTTGTTTAACGGCAATTTTCTTTTTCCCTTTTTTACGGTAAACGGTTTTATAGTCCACCACCTTGCGGATCTTCCCGGTAGAATTGCAGTGGATGGATACAAAAAGTTCCCCTTTGTTGTCGTTGGCAATCTGGGCTTTTTTGCGGGGATCGTCGAAGCGGTCACTTTTTCGTGTATACACTACCTTTACATCGGGCATGTTTTCTTCCAGGATCTTTCCCAGTTTCAGTGCCACTTCCAGAGTTACCTGTTTCTCCGTGGAATAGCTGCCTTTTGCGCCGGGATCTTCACCGCCGTGGCCGGCATCAATAACAATAGTTCGTATAGGCTTGTCCTGTTTATCGGAAACGGGATTTGTTTTGGCCTGAATAAATAGGGTACAGGTGAGTAGTGTTCCCAGTCCTAAAATCCAAAATCGGTTCCAGCGCATGATTCTCATTTTAATGGGTGCTGTTTTTCACAAAAAATAAAAAAATAAGTTTATCTGTTAAATTAATAATCTGCTTGTTCCACGCGAGTTTCCGCTACCTTTCGTTATATTACCTTACAAACATTACAAGTTACCATTTGTAATAAATTGTATAAAATCTTGTAGGTTTGCCGCCATAACACATGAACGCTAGCTACAAAAATAATTATAAAAAGTTTTTTCGGCATACATACCTGGTTTTTGCCGGTATGTTCGTCGCCATTCCCTTTATTATAGATGCAGTTGCGGGTGAAAGGCCACAAGTTGTTACTTATTTTAACAAAAGTTTGGCAGATACTACTCCGCTGATACGGAAAGATACCGGCAAATTACCAAAACCGGTACCTGTTTCCCCTGTCACAGCCGATTCCACCCAATTAACCAAGGGTGTGGACACCAGCGGTGAAACGACCGTAGATACCTTGTTCGTACCAAAGATATCAAAAGACACGCTGGATGCGCCGGTAAATTATAAAGCAAAGGATTCAATCATCCTGATGGTACCCGATAAACGCTTCTATTTATATGGTACCGCCAACACAAAGTACAAAACGATTGACCTTTCTGCCGAAAAAATGAATTTCGACCAGGAAACCGGCATCCTGGAGGCTACCAACGCCAAAGATACGGCCGGTAAGCTGTTTGGCGGCCCGGTGATGAACGACGGCGGACAAAGCTTTGAATCGGATACCCTCAAATATAACTTTACCTCCCAGAAAGCGAAGATTTATAATACCCGCTCCCAGTACGGGGAAGGCTACATTCACAGCCAGCAAACCAAAAAGGCGGCGGATAATACCATTTTCGGCTTTAAAAACGGGTACACTACCTGTAACCTGGATACACCGCACTTTAGCTTCCGGGCCCGTAAAATAAAGGTGATCCCCGATAAACTGGTGATCTCCGGCCCGGCTAACCTGGAAATAGAAGGCATTCCCACACCGCTGTATATACCTTTTGCCATTTTCCCCATCACCCAGGGCCAGCGCTCCGGGATACTGCCGCCACAGTACGTGGTGAACCAGCAGAAAGGGATAGGCCTGGAAAACGGCGGGTACTATATCGGTTTAGGGGACCATTTCGACCTGACCATGCGCGGGGACGTGTATTCCTATGGCAGCTGGAGCCTCACGGCCAGTCCTACCTACCGGAAACGCTATAAGTACAACGGCGGGCTTAACCTGAGCTTTGCCAATACCCGCTTCGGGGATCCGGCCGTGAAATCAGAGTTCAGCACCTCAAAGGATTTCAGGGTCACCTGGAACCATAGCATGGACAGCAAGGCGCGCCCCGGCGTGAACTTTGGCGCTGCCGTGAACTTTGGAACCTCTTCCTATAACAAGTACAACGTGTATGACTACAATACACGTGTAAATAATAATATCGGATCGTCTATCACGTTCTCCAAAACCTGGCAGGGGAAGCCCTACAACCTCACCATGGGGTTGAACCACTCCCAGAACCTGAGCACCCGTGATGTGTCTATCTCCTTCCCGGACGCCACTTTCACGGTAAATACGATCTATCCTTTCCAGCCAAAGGAAATGGTGGGCACGCCAAAATGGTACGAAAAGATTGGGGTTTCCTACAATACTATCCTGCGCAACCAGGCTAACTTCAAGGATTCCCTGTTTGGTAAACAGGCGATGTTTGACGCCATGCAAACCGGCATGCAGCATAATATCCCGATCTCGTTTTCTATCCCGGTGTTTAAAACCTTTACGTTATCCCCAGGGATCAACTATACCGAATACTGGTATACGAAGAAATTTGCCCGTAAATGGGATCCTAACAAATGGAACCCGGGGCTGGATACGCTTGGTGCCATCGATACCACCTACATTCCCGGATTTTACAGTGCCCGCGACATCAGCGCCAGCATGTCGTTGTCTACCGCCATATACGGTATGTACACGTTTAAAAAAGATTCAAAGATCAAAGCCATCCGCCATGTGATGCGCCCCACGCTGAGTGCCAGTTACCGCCCCGATCTGTCCAGCAAATATTACCATGAGCTGCAATACAACAAGGAGGGCGATAAACAAATGGTATCCGACTTTGACGGAGCCATCATCGGCGTGCCTTCCCCTGGCGCGTTTGGAGGCCTGAACTTCGGGCTGGACAATAACCTGGAGATGAAGGTGTTTTCTAAAAAGGATACCACGGGCAATCACGAAAAGAAAATAAAGTTGCTGGATGGTTTTGGGATCAACGGCAGCTACAACCTGGTGGCCGACTCCTTTAAGTTGTCGACTTTCAGCTTATACGCCCGTACCAACCTGTTCGATAAACTGAACATCTCCGCCAGCGGTAACATCGACCCCTACCAGGTAGATGCGCGCGGCCACCGCCTTGATAAATACGTATGGCAGCAGGGAAAAATCAGCCTGGGTCGTTTAACCAACGCCAGCATTTCCATGAGTACCTCGTTCCAGTCGAAAGATAAAAAGAGCCAGGAGAAAGAACAGAAGATCGATTCCATGGAGAATGTACAGGGCGCTGACGCCGCTTTTGCCGCGCAGCAGCGGCAGCTGCAGATGGTGCGTAATAATCCTGGTGAGTACGTGGATTTCGATATTCCGTGGCGTGTGGATCTTTCCTATAGCTTATCTTATACCAATACCGTTATTCCCGATTCCGGGGGCGTAGTGAAACGTATTACCCAATATGTAAGTTTTAACGGCGACTTCAGTCTCACGCCAAAATGGAAGATTGGTTTGAACAGTGGTTTTGACTTTACCAATATGCAGGTGGCCTATACGAATATGTATATCTCGCGCGACCTGCACTGCTGGCAGATGTCGATCAACCTGATTCCGTTTGGTACGTTCCGGCAGTTTAGTATTACCATTAATCCGAAAGCCGGTATTTTGCGTGATTTGCGGATAAACCGATCGAGACAGTTCCAGGATTTATAACGAAAGCGGGGATTGCCATTGGCAATCCCCGCTTTCGTTATATTACTTTGTGTTGTTGGCCAGGTAATAATCCCACATCAGGCGGAATACTTTTTCTTTAAAAGCGGGGAGGTCATCTCTTGTTAGTCCTGTAGTAGGCAGGGGAGGCAGGAAATGATAATCGATGCGATGCGGCCATGCGAAGAATTTCTTTCCTACCGGTAATATTTTTTTGGTGTGAAACAGTAACGACGGCATCAATGGCACCTGGGTGTCTATCGCTAATGCAAAGGCGCCGTCATAAAAATCCTTTAAAGGCTGATCTGTGCGGTTGCGTGTGCCTTCTGGGTAAAGCAGGATGTGTATGCCTAAACTGAGGGCATGTTTCATTTCAACGATGCTTTGTTTGCGGCTTGCTTCACTGCTGCGGTCTACCAGGATACCACCTATACGGTACAGCACACCAAACAGCGGCACTTTGCCGAGAGATGCTTTTGCGAGTGTTTTATTGATGCCGGGAATTTCTGCAGATGTTACCGGCACATCGATCAGCGAGTTGTGATTACATACTACGACATAGGTTTGTCCGGGTGCAAAATATTCCAGTCCTTTTTTGCGTACAGGGCAGCCAATCAGTGGCTGATACACTTTCATCCATATCCTGCCAAAGAACAGAAATCCTTTTGTTCTACGTGGTTCCGGCAGGTAAGAAATGATCCATACCGGGATGAATATTACCAGCATTGTTAGTGCGAACATCACTAACATCCATGCTGCGAATATTCTGCCGAAGATATTTTTAAACATAAGGTTGTTTTTTACAGTCTCCAGTCTACCGGTGCTATTCCTGCCTTTCCGAGTATTTCATTTGTTCTTGAAAAATGCCTGCATCCAAAAAATCCTTTATCAGCGCTGAAAGGAGAGGGGTGTGCGGCCTGCAATATATGATGTCTGGTAGCGTCTATCAGGTATTGTTTATCCTGTGCAAAGCGGCCCCAGAGCAGGAATACCACATCGCTCCGCTGATCGGAAATTTTGCGGATCACGGCATCAGTAAAATCGCCCCAACCTATTTTACTATGGGACGCGGGTTCACCGGCTCTTACAGTAAGAAAGGCGTTTAATAACAGTACACCGTGTTCCGCCCATTTGGTAAGATTGCCGCTGGTAGGTATTTCCAGCCCGAGATCTGTTTTCATTTCCTTGTAAATATTCACAAGCGAAGGAGGAGGTTTTACGCCATCCGGTACGGAGAAGCTGAGTCCATGCGCCTGTCCTGCACCGTGATAAGGATCCTGACCAAGAATCACTACTTTTACTTTATCTATCGGTGTTTTATCAAAGGCATTAAAGATCAGGTTTCCGGCAGGATAAATTACTTTACCCAATGCCTTTTCATGTTTAAGAAACATGACGATCTGATCGAAATAAGACTTATGAAATTCATCTTTCAGCGCTTCCTTCCAGCTTGATTCTATTTGTACATCCATAGTGTTCACGTCGATATTTAAAGAAAAATAAATTAAATTTGATTTATTGGGAGAAATTTACATAAATTTGCACTCCCAAAATGCGAGTTAAATATAGTAATTTATTTCACATTTCAAGGGAAAACAAACACATAAGTCTTGGTAGCTCAGCTGGATAGAGCAACTGCCTTCTAAGCAGTAGGCCATTGGTTCGAATCCAATCCAGGACACAGAAAGAGGAAAATTGCTTTTGCAATTTTCCTCTTTTTAGTTTTAGTATAATTGCGTACAAGCATGTTTGTGCCATAGCGTAAACAATAGTGCCGGTAACACGCACGAATGCTGTCTTCCATTTTGCTTCGTATAACCGTTAGCGATATATTACCTGGCGGTATCCTTCAGCCAGGGCCGGCGACCAGCTTCCAGTATAGGCAGGTTGGCCTCCGTAGGCACATAAATCACCGCCTGCGGATTTTTCTCAATGTTATCGATCCACAGCCAGTGGAGATAGGCTTCATTGTTACGCAGCGACTCACCAATGATCTGGTTGGAGCGGGCCACGCCATGCGCCCGGATGGTATCTGCGGCTGCCAGCATGGCGGCGCTTTCCATTTTGGCGCGGGCTTCAGCCACGGCTACTTCTTTGGATGCCTGTGCATGTGCCAGCAGTGCTTCCCCTTCCATGCGCTGGGAGTATACTTTGTATTGCGGACAACCCCACAATCCAAGTATAATCAGGCCGGCAAATACTAAAAGAGCAAAAGTAGTGAGTGAAATAATGGATTTTGTATTCATAGAGGTAATGTCCTGTACCGCAGGACGGGGTTTGGTTTGGGGTTCAAATATAGTTATATATTGTATATGGATGGGCGGCTTTCACGGTAAGGCCTATCCGGTAACGCAGGATTTTCTCTTTTTGTATACTTCTTCTCCTTCTTCACCGTTTATTAAAATTATATTTGTAGCGTTTTATTTTGCCATTATGATCGCATCCATATTAACCAGGCTTGAATCTTCCCGGAAAGAGTTACTGGATTTAGGTCTCAGAAATCCATTGTTGAATTACAAGTTGCCAGCCGGCAAAGGTTTACATATTGTAGAAGAACAATCTGCTGCCATTTATGATATACTGGTGCGGGAAGGTAAAACCATGTCGTTCCTCGGCAGGCCCGAAAAAAAGCAGGAAGAAGAAGCCGTGCAGTATAATGAACCGGTATCGAAAGATGCGTTAACCGATACCCGTTTACAAACCAATGAAAACCAGGTAACCCTGCACTCCCGGCTGCTCAATACCTACTATGCCGCCCGGATGAGCATGGAAGAGCAGGGGGTGAACATTCTTTATATTTCCCTGGGGATGTTGCAGTGGTATGAGGCCGCTGGCAGCGAAGAAGCGCGGTTTGCACCGCTGATCATGGTGCCGGTGCTGCTGGACAGGTCCAGCGCGCGAGAACGTTTCCGGTTGAAATACTCCCTTGAGGAAGTAGGCGCCAACATTTCCCTGCAGGCAAAAATGAAGGCCGACTTTAATATACATATCCCTGATTTGCCGGATGCGGAAGACTTTGATGTAAATGCCTACCTGGCGGAAGTGGCCGCGGCAGTGGAGCCCATGCAGGGATGGAAAGTGGCCGCCGATACAGTGGAGCTGGGCTTTTTCTCCTTTGGCAAATTCCTGATCTATAACGACCTGGATGCTTCCAAATGGCAGCAGGAGGATGATATTATAACGCACCCGGTGATTCAAAGTCTTTTTGGCGGCGGATTTTCAGATACTGCTCCACAACTGCCGGATGATGTGTTCATCGACAACGATACCAATGCGCATGAACTGTTCCAGGTAGTGGATGCCGACAGCTCCCAGATCATGGCCATGCTGAGCGTGCAGGAAGGCCGTAACCTGGTGATACAGGGCCCGCCGGGAACCGGTAAATCACAAACGATTACCAACATCATTGCAGACGCTATTGGCCGCGGCAAAAAAGTGTTATTTGTGGCAGAGAAAATGGCAGCGCTGGAAGTGGTGAAACGCCGGTTGGATAATATCCAGCTGGGAGAAGCCTGCCTGGAATTGCACAGTCATAAAGCCAATAAAAAAGAACTGCACCAGGAACTGAGAAAGGTGCTGGAACTGGGGCGCCCGTCTATCCAGAAGTTACAGGAAGAAGTGTTGCTCCTGGATAATTACAAGAAAGAATTGAATGATTACTGTCTTGCAGTGAATGGCGCTATCGAAAGAAGCGGTTTAACTGCCCACCAGGTAATAGGTTACCTGCTACGGCTAAACGAAGAAACTGCAGGTATCACATTACCGCATATACAATTGCCGGATATCGCCCGCTGGGATGCTGCTGCAATGAACAAGGCTACCGCAATGGCGTTGCGGATACAGGCCTGTTTGCAGGAAACAGGTGTGCCGGCCAATCTCGCTTTCCGCGGCAGCCGGCTCACGGTATTGCTGCCGCATGAACAAACTGCTCTTGCCCGGCTGTTGGCAGATGCATTGGCCGCCCAGGAAGCACTGGTGCAAACGACTTCCGCGATCGCAGGAAAAATGAGTATCCCATCTCCCAAAGATATTAACGCGGTACATACGCTTATTGATATTTGCGCGCTGCTGGCGCGTCAACCGGATCTGAAGGAAATAGACGTTGCCAATAAAGCGTGGGTATTGCAAAAGCAGGATATCGTGGAATGGCTGACCGCAGGTGTAGCTGCTACTGCCGTTCAGCAGCAGTACCAGGAAATCTTTATTCCCGAGGCATGGGAGCAAAACGTAATGGAGATCCGGGAAAACCTGCTGGCACATGGCCACAAATGGTACAAGTTCCTGATTGGCGCGTACAAAAAAAGTAACCGGCAACTGGCGGCCTTATGCAAACACGCGTTGCCGGACGACAAGGAAGAAAAATTGCAGTATGTGGATGCGATCATGGAATTCCGCCGGCAGGATACACTGCTGAAAGAACATGCTGCTTTAGCCGGCACCTTGTTCGGCAGCCGCTGGCAGAAATCACATACCGATTGGCCAGCGCTGGAAGAAGCAACGGCCTATTTAACGGAATTGCATACACGTATTTCAGCGGGCAGCTGTCCTGCGCAGGTAGCTCAATGGTTACACACTCACCGCAACGCCGCCGATGCCCTTGCAGATCAGCAGCAGCTTACGCAATTGCTGGCAGCGCAGCAGCAACGCAACACTGCGGTGCTGGAGAAGCTGGAAATGCCGCCGGGACAATTTCCTGTGCTGCTGGATGTACAGCAATGGCAGTTACAAACATGGACAGATAAACTACCCGAAATACACCACCTCATTGCGTGGAACAATATAACGGAAACGGCTATACAGGAACAGCTGGGATGCCTGCTCACACCGGTGCAGGAATGGGAAGGCGGTGCAAGATTACTGAGAACAGCGCTGGAAAAAACATGGTATGAATACCTGGTAGAAACAGCCGTAAAATCGCAGCCTGCATTGCGTAAATTTGAGCGTGCAGGTCATGAAGAAATGGTACAGCAGTTTCGTAAGCTGGACGTATTGAATCTTCAGTATAACCGCGCCCGTGCTGCGTTACAGCACTGGGAACAAATGCCTCGCGCAGATGCCGGCGGACAGGTAAACATCCTCCGCACGGAGTTTAACAAAAAGGCGCGGCATATGCCTATCCGGAAACTGATGCAGGAAGCGGGTTTGGCGATACAGGCTATTAAGCCGGTATTTATGATGAGCCCATTGTCTATCGCTAATTTTTTACCGCCGGCCACATTGGAATTTGACCTCGTTATTTTCGATGAAGCCAGCCAGGTGAAGCCGGTAGAAGCGCTGGGCGCTATTTTGCGCGGTAAACAACTGGTGGTAGTAGGAGATAATAAACAATTGCCACCTACCAGCTTCTTTGATTCCCTTACCCGGGAAACCGATGATGAAGAAAATGTTACCGCAGATATGCAGAGCATCCTCGGTTTGTGCGATGCACAGGGTGCGCCACAACGTATGTTGCGCTGGCATTACAGGAGCCGGCATGAATCGCTGATCACGTTGTCGAATCATGAATTTTATGAGAATAAACTGGTGATATTTCCGAGTCCCGGTGATAAAGAAAGAAAAGGACTGGTATTTCATCACCTGAAAGATACGGCATACGACCGTGGTAAAACCCGCACCAACCCTAAGGAAGCGGAAATTGTAGCAGATGCGGTAATGGAACATGCCCGTAAAAATCCCGGAATGAGTTTAGGGGTGGTAGCGTTTAGTACCTCGCAGCGGCAGGCGATCAGTGATGCGCTGGAATTGCGGCGCCGTAAATCACCTGAGCTGGAATCATATTTCATGGCGCACCAGGACGAACCTTTCTTTGTGAAGAACCTGGAAAACGTGCAGGGAGATGAAAGGGATGTAATATTTATTTCTATCGGTTACGGACGTACGGAGGAAGGATATGTGGCCATGTCTTTTGGGCCGCTGAATAACGAAGGCGGGGAAAGAAGGCTCAATGTACTGATCACGCGGGCGAAAACGCGTTGCGAAGTATTTACCAATATTACCGCCGATGATATTGATGTGAACAGGACCAAGAGCTATGGTATACAATCGCTGAAAAATTTCCTGTATTTCGCACAGCATGGCAAGCTGTACATGACCGCCGAAACAGGGCTTCCGGCAGATAGTCCGTTTGAAGAAAATGTGGCGTTTAAACTGGAATCGCTGGGATATATTGTACGCAAGCAGGTAGGGTCAAAAGGATTTTATATTGACCTGGCTATTGTAGATGCAGAAAATCCGGGCCGTTATATATTGGGGATCGAGTGCGACGGTGCCGCTTATCATTCTGCCCGTTCCGCCCGTGACCGTGACCGCTTGCGGCAGCAGGTACTGGAAGCCGTTGGCTGGAAGATCCACCGGGTGTGGAGCACCGATTGGTTCCGTAATCCGGAGCGGGAGCTGAACCGCCTGGTGGCTGCTATTGAAAAAGCAAAAGCCGCTGTTGCGATCGACGACCAGGTAGCCGAAGATGCGAAGAAAGAATCCCCGCAAGTACTGACCCGGGAAGCAGTGGAAGCAACCGAAGAAGAAGTGCCGGCATATGAAACCGCAGTATTACCGGATGAAATCCGGGCGCAGGAATTTCATCTGTCTCCCATTGGTAAACTATGTAACTGGATAGAACAGGTAGTAACAGTGGAAAGCCCGGTTCATTTTGATGAGTTAGCCCGGCGGATGGTAGAAGCAGCAGGTATTACCAGGGTGGGACCCCGTATCCGGGAAATACTGCGTCATGCGGTACGCCATTCCGATGCCGGCAAACGCATAAAAATTAAAGGACAATTCCTTTGGCATACTTCATTGCCTACGCCCGTGGTGCGCAACCGCAGCCAACTGCCGGCCGCCGCCAGGAAAATCAACTACATAGCAGCAGAAGAAATAGGCGTAGCCCTGGAAAAAGTGGTGAAGGATGCGGTGGCCATACAACGCGAAGATGCCGTGCCTTTCATTGCCAGGATGTTCGGCTACAGCCGTGTAACCGAAGAAATGAAAGAAGAGATCCTGAAAGCGATTGATCTCAGCATTGAAAATAACCAGGTACAACGGGAAGGCGAACTGCTGAAGGCATGATACCGTACAGGCGCTGTACTGAAACCGGACAAATTTAAATTAATAATATCTGTTTAGCGTTGGTATTTAGGATACATCCGGGATGGCATGTTTTTGCTTTTCAGGTGTGGAGAAGAGAATAATGTGAGATAGTTATCAACTTTAAATTTCTCCCGATGTTTCAAAATCATCTCCTGATAGCATGGCGTAACCTGGTCCGGTTTAAATATTATTCCCTGATCAATATTGCCGGGTTGTCTATTGGCTTGGCCGCCTGCTGGTTATTGTTGCTGTATGTACACCGG
Organism: Chitinophaga sp. ARDCPP14; assembly: GCF_051362515.1. NCBI lineage: Bacteria > Pseudomonadati > Bacteroidota > Chitinophagia > Chitinophagales > Chitinophagaceae > Chitinophaga > Chitinophaga sp. ARDCPP14. Next base: position 87,933 of record NZ_JBKIXB010000007.1, read on the forward strand.
GAAACCAGTTATGATAATTTTTATCCGCAGGCGGATCGTATTTACCGGGCTGTTAATCATGCTACGTGGACAGGCGGTAATTTGCACCTGGCTACTACTTCCGCCCCATTTGCCGCGGTATTGAAGAAAGACTACCCCGAAATAGAACAGATAACAAGAGTAGAAGCCGATGGCGGCGCCGCATTGAAATATGGCGAAAAGAAACTGGAAGTAGGGGATATGTTTTTTGTGGACAGCACCTTTTTTAGCGTGTTCAGTTTCCCGATAGCCGCAGGGGATGCTTCTTCCGCCCTGGCCCAACCCAATTCGCTGGTGCTGACCCGGAGTCTTGCTCAAAAACTCATCGGCAGCCCTGAGGAGGCGATAGGAAAAACCATCCTCACGGATGACAGCACTGCTTATACTGTGAGCGCAGTAATGGAAGATGTGCCCTCCAATTCCCATCTCTCTTTCAGCGCATTGCGCGTAATGCCGCCGGACTATAACGCTAACGGTTGGCAGAACTTCGACGTATATACTTACCTGTTATTGCAGAAAGATGCGGATGCAAAATCGCTGGAAAGTAAGCTGCCGGCGTTTTTTGAGCGGTATTTAAAACCGCGTATGGGAGAAGTAACGTATAAAATGGAACTGCAGCCGGTGACAGATATCCACCTGCATTCCCACCTCGATTATGAAATATCGCCAAACGGCAACATGCTGTACATCTATATTTTTCTTTGTATTGGTTTGCTGACGTTGCTGATTGCCTGTATTAACTATATGAACCTGGCTACGGCCCGCGCCAGCGCGCGCATAAAAGAAGTAGGGGTGCGTAAAAGTATGGGATCGGGCAGGGAAGAAATTGCGCGCCTGTTCCTGACAGAATCCATGTTGCTTACTTTCTTTGCCGCCCTGGTTGCTGTGGGAATGGTAGCGGTATTGCTGCCCTGGTTTAATGCTTTCACCGGTTCGCAGGTACAGTTATGGCAGTTCGGACTGGCAAAAACCATCGTTGTTATTATAATGCTGGCTTTACTCACCGGTCTGTTGGCAGGTATTTACCCGGCGGTGTTTATGTCTGGTTTTAAAGTGATCAATTCGCTGAAAGGGAAGCTGGGAAACAGCGGCCACGCTGGTTTCCGGAAGGGGCTTGTTACCTTCCAGTTTATCATTGCGATTATTTTAACAGGAAGCACCATGGTGGCGTATGACCAGCTGCAGTATATGATGCATAAGAACCTGGGTTTCGACAAAGACCAGGTGTTGTCTTTTCATATACCTGATCAGCAGATGCGGAGTAAAATGGCGGTGCTGAAAGACCAGCTGTTGCGGAATCCGCTGGTGCAGCATGTAGCTGCGGCCAGTAATCCGATAGGCAGGAATAATATTGGTGGTCACGGCTTTTTCTTTGAGCAGAACGGCAGTATTTCCGAGGCGTCTGTAGTTGCGCAGAATTATATGGTGGACGCGGATTACCTGAAAACAATGGGCATCAAGCTGCAAAGCGGGCGTAATTTTTCAGATACCGGTGAATCGGATATGCATCATTCGGTGCTGATCAATGAAACGCTTGTGAAAATGCTCAACTGGGATCAGCCACTGGGCAAGCGGGTGCAGTTTAAGATTGACGCCGAAGGGAATCGTACCGAGCGTGTAGTGGTGGGCGTGGTAAAAGATTTTCACATCTATTCCCTGCAGCATAAAATAGCGCCGCTGGTGCTGGAGATGCCGCCGTTCCCGGGTGCGCAGGACAACGTATACGTGAAGGTGAGCAGGTCCAATGTACCGGCTGCAGTTGCCTATATTGAAAAAGTGTTTCATTCCTTTGATCCCGGGCATCAGTTCGATTATAGTTTTATAGATCAGAATTTCGCCAGGCAGTATGCCGGTGAGCAGAAGCAGGAAACGATATTTATGTTGTTTGCAATGCTGGCATTATTTATTGCCTGCCTGGGACTCTTTGGGCTGGCGGCTTTCACGGCGGTACAGCGAACAAAGGAAATAGGCGTACGCAAAACGCTGGGGGCTTCCACCGCGAATATTGTAAAATTATTATCGAAAGATTTCCTGCAATTGTTACTTATTGCCGCTGCGGTAGCATTCCCGGTTACCTGGTGGATTATGGACCGGTGGCTGAATAATTTCGCTTATCATGCGGGCATCAGCATCTGGGTGTTTGTGATTACAGGCAGCGCGGTGGTAGTGATTGCGTTGGCGACGGTGAGTTTTCATGCGGTGAAAGCTGCGATGGCCAATCCTGTTAAGAGTTTGCGGGCTGATTAAAAGAAGGCGCCGGGTAAGTAATTGCCCGGCGCTGCATTACATTAAGCGGTTTTAAAACACCGCATACTGATACTTCCGTTCTGTATTTCTTCGTACGTGAATTTTATTTCCTCATTTTTATTTACCAGTCCCAGTGTATAGATCATTGGGAGATAGTGATCGTTGGTTGGGATGGACAATTGCGCTTCCCGGCCGAGCGTATGATAATTTACCAGGTCGGCGAAGGCGCCCTGTTCCAGTTTCTGTTTCACCGTTTCATCGAAGGAAAGGGCCCAGTCGAACGGTTTGGCATTGTCTGTAAACACTACCTGCCGGAGATTGTGCACAATGTTGCCGCTGCCCATGATGAGTACTCCTTTATCCCGTAGTGCTTTCAGTTCTGCCGCCAGTTTGAAGTGGTATTCCGGTGGCTGGTGATAATCGATGCTCAGCTGGAATACAGGGATATCGGCCATAGGATACATATGTTTCAGTACCGTCCATGAGCCGTGATCGAGGCCCCAGTGGTCATCTTCTATAACATTAGTGGAAGTGATGAGCTGTTTGGTTTCCCGGGCCAGTTCCGGTGCGCCGGGTGCGGGGTATTGTACCGCGTAAAGTGCTTCCGGGAATCCGCCGAAATCGTGGATGGTTTCCGGTTGCGGGGCTACCAGCACGTGGGTGCCTTTGGTGAGCCAGTGGGCGGATATTACCAGGATGGCGCTAGGTTTTTGAGGCAAGTCCTTTCCCATGCTGCTGAGGGCGCGTGTAAAGGGATTGTCCATGATACCGTTCATGGGGTTTCCGTGCCCGATAAACATAACGGGCATGCGGACGCTGTTTTTAAATTCGCCGGTAATATTCCTGAGATCGTTGAGTTGCATGCTATTCCTCCTGATGGCAGCAATGCCGTTGATGATAAAATTTATGCGAACTGGCGTAAGAAGTCCGCCAGGCTTGTTTTGTCCAGTTTAAGCAGCAGTGCGCCTTCAATTTCCTGGTAAAGGTTGTCCAGATGCTGGTTGATCTGTTTCCCTACGAGGCAGTCGGGGTTGGGCTTATTTTTGCTATTTCCCAGCAGGGAAGCCTGTTGTACGGCGTGGTATACTTCTGAGAGCCGGATCTTATCGGCTGGTTTTGCCAGGGTGGCGCCTCCGTTTTTACCTTCCTTACTTTCTATGAGCCCGTGGTTGCGGAGGTTGCTGATTTCCTTTCGAACCAGTACCGGGTTGATGTTAATGCTGCCGGCAATATAGTCGGACGACAACAGTTCCCCTTCCGCGCTGGCCATCAGCGTGAGTATATGCAGTGATATGGGAAATCTTCCGTTGTTCATTCTGTAATCGACTTTATTACAGTACAAAAGTACGATAATAGGGGAGAATGGAAAAATTTATCTGTGGGTATAGAAGTAAACTACGCTGGCAATGATGAGAACCAGTACGATAAGGGCAATTACGCAGCCATTCCGGCTGGGTTGCTTCACTGCACTGGCTACCCCACGGGCGCCAATAAGCGCCTCCACGGCCTCTTTAGCTTCCAGCAGGCCAATATTGGTGCCGGGGAGCTTGTTCATTTCTGTCAGGTAGTATTTAACGGCATGCAATTTTCCGGAATGCAGGCTCAGTTGTATCGCTTTTTCCTCGATGGTACGTTTAGTAATGATGTTTTTCCGGTTTTCCGGGGTTGTTTGGTCGTTCACTACCTTTTGACAGCTTTGGCAGATAAACAGTACGTGAAATGGGTCTTTTTCCGGTATGGTACGGATAAGATCCGTGCTCCCACACCAGGGACATACTTGTACAGTGCTCATTAATGGTGGAACTTTTTATTAACTGCTGCATAAGTTAATAAAAGTTTTTTAGGATTCAGCAATAAATGCGGTAGAGGGGAGGTCGACGATGTTTGTCTGTTACTTCACCAATACTTCTCAGATGCCTGATGCATGGGTAAGCATTGCCTAACCCATGCACTATGAATACTGTTCTCATGCACTTCTGATGCACTTCCAATGCACTATCAATGCACTCCCCATGCACTATCTCCCCTTAGGGTTGCTTTTTCAGGTGTCCGGCAAATGCTTTTTTGAACTTCTCCAGTTTGGGTTTGATCACAAAAGTGCAATATGGCTGTGATCCGTTCTGGTTATAATAGTTCTGGTGATAATCTTCCGCCTCATAAAAGGTAGTAAGCGGCGCAATTTCCGTTACAATAGGTTTGTCGTACGCGCCGGATTCCTGCAGTTTCTTCTTATAAAACGCTGCTTTCTCTTTCTGGTCCTCGTTATTGTAGAAGATCACGCTGCGGTACTGGGTACCTACGTCGTTGCCCTGCCTGTTCAGCTGGGTGGGGTCGTGACTCAGCCAGAAAGCCTGCAGCAGTTCTTCGTAGCTGATCTTTGACGTATCGTAGGTAACGCGGATCACTTCCGCATGGCCGGTAGTACCGGTACATACCTGCTCGTAGGTAGGGTTGGGTACATCACCGCCGGCATAGCCGGATTCTACTTTAGTTACACCGTCCAGGTATTGAAACTGAGCTTCTGTACACCAGAAGCAGCCGCCTCCGAAGGTAGCGGTAGCCGTTTTTCCATTGTTGGTTACTTCCATATCTCCGGGCACTTTGTCTTTTTTTTGCTGGGCACAGGCAGAAAACGCCATTGCAATCAGGCAAATGAATATTGAATATTTTCTCATAAAAATAAAAATTTCAAAGATGCAGCTTTTTTTATATGTCCGGAATGTAATGCTGTTAAGGGATTGCAGCTATTCCTGGCATCTTTAAAGAGCCTTTCCTTTTTATAATTTACGTAATATATGATGGAGGAGAGCGACAAGTTAAGTAACTTTAACATTCTTTTGCAGTTTCCAGGAACCCAGGAGCGCCCTGAAAACCGCCCAAAAGCATACGTCAGCAGCAGCAGGAACCGATAGTATAAGCCGGAATTGCCGGATAACGTTTGATAGCATAATGACAACAAAGATGAACAAGAATTAATAATTTTCCCGGATCAGCTTTCTCCGCCACCATGTTGGCAGCGCTTTTACGCGCACATGAACGTAAACCTTTTACGCAGACACGAACAATACCTGATTGTTGGTGCCTTCTTACTTTAAATAAATAACACTTGAAATATTTTCCTGAATCTGCGTTGATGCAGTTGGAATTCGACAAAGTACAGGCATTGCTGCAAGAGCATTGCAAAACAGAGCTCGGCAAGGAAATGGCCGCAGCGCTCCGCCTGCACACGCATATAGATTACGTAAAAACCGCCCTGCAACAGGCACATGAATATAAACAACTCACCCTGTTACAGGAAAATTTTCCGAACGATTTCATCCTGAACCTTAAAAGAGAACTCCGCCTGCTTTCTATTGAAGGCGCTGTACTAACCGGGGAACAGGCCATGCTGCTGCGTAAACTGGCAGAAAGCATGCATAGCATTGTCCGTTTCTTTGATCACGACCGCCGTACCCAGTACTCCGCGTTGTATGAAGTGATCAAAGAAACCCATTACGAGAAAAAGATCACCGCTACCATTGATGAAGTGCTGGATGAACTGGGACAGGTAAGGGATAACGCTTCCCCGGAACTGGCCCGCATCCGTATTTCGCTGTACCGCAAACGTACAGAGCTGCGCCGCGTGTTTGACCGTATCCTGCAGAAGCTGCAAAAGCTCAATTACCTGGCCGACCAGGAAGAGGCTTTCCTCAACGGACGCAGGGTTGTGGCTATTTACGCCGAAAATAAGCGCATGGTAAAGGGTATTATTCATGGCGAATCCGATACGCGGAAGACTTCCTTCCTGGAACCGGAAGAAACCATTGAGCTGAATAATGATATCCAGTCGCTCGAAAGGGAAGAAGGACGCGAGGTATACCGTATTCTCAAAGCGATGACGGCCGCATTAAGTGGTTTTTCGTTTTTGCTGAACGGCTACCACGAAATCCTGGGTACTTTCGATTTTATCCGGGCAAAAGCCAGGCTGGCGCTGGATATGGACGCAAACTATCCCATGCTGCTGCCGCATGCACAGCTTAATCTTATACAGGCTTATCACCCGCTGTTGCTGCTTTATAACAGGAAAAACCAGAAGCCTACCATCCCGGTAAGCATCAACCTGGATAAAGATGCGCATATCCTGGTGATCAGCGGACCCAATGCCGGTGGTAAAACGGTGACCCTGAAAACCATCGGGCTTATTCAGCTGATGCTGCAATCGGGACTGCTGGTGCCGGTACATCCATCGTCCCAGATCGGGATCTTCAAACAACTGATGATCCATATCGGGGATACCCAGTCGCTGGAGTTTGAGCTGAGCACGTACAGTTCCCATCTCAAAAACATGAAATATTTCATGGAAAACGCCAACGGCAGAACGCTTTTCTTTATAGATGAACTGGGAAGCGGGTCGGATCCCAACCTGGGCGGCGCTTTTGCGGAAGTGATCATGGAGGAACTGGCTAAGAAACATGCGTACGGTATCGTTACCACGCACTATCTGAACCTGAAAGTGATGGCCAACAAGGTAAAGGGGATCGTTAACGGGGCCATGGGCTTCGATGAACAAACCCTGATGCCTATGTATAAGCTGATGGTGGGTAAGCCCGGCAGTTCGTATACCTTCTCTATTGCTGAAAGGATCGGGTTGCATCCGTCGCTGATTGCGCGCGCTAAGAAACTGGTGGATGAGGGGCATTTCCAGCTGGATAAGCTGCTGAACAAAGCCGAACAGGATCTGCAGAAAGTAGAAAGCAAAGAAAAGGAACTGCAGAAGTTATTGAAGGAAAACGAGCGCCTGAAGAAGGAATATGAAGTGCTGGCCGACAAAGAGCGTAAGCAGCAGCAATATGCTTTACTGAAGTTACAGAACCAGATCAAGGAAGATGACCTGCAGTATCTGAAGGATATGGAGCGGAAGCTGAAGCAGATCGTGATAGAGTGGAAACGTGCCGATGATAAGGAGAAAGTAATGAAGCAGGCAGAAATCCTGTTGTTCCGCCGGCGTGAAAAGCAGCATACTGAACAACTCAACAAAAAAGTACAGGACAAATTTGAGGAGATCAAAGGCCAGATAGAGGTAGGCACCCAGGTGAAAATTGTTACCAACAGGCAGGTGGGCAAGGTATTGGAGATCCGTGATAAACGTGCTATTGTCAAAATTGGTAATATTCCTATCAATGTGAAGCTGAGCGATCTTGTGCTGGTGCAGGAAAAACCTGCTGAAAAGGTAGAGGAAGGGAAATGATATAACGGATACCCTGAGGTGGTATAGAGATTATCTATAGGCCGTATAGTTGGAGCAAGATTATTTAATAACCTATCTTTACCGCGTCAAAATTTAAATGGTGGTTACCGTAAAATATTAAACCAATGGAAGTATTAGAACGTGTTGTAACACGCAATTCGGATGTACAGGTTTATAACTGTGATTACGCAGAAGGGGCCAACTTTTTCATGGGGGAGTGGAATGGTTATGAGTGCGCAGGTGATCTGAACATTCCGCATCGTCACAATGGATATAGTATAGATATATTGATCAAGGGCCGCATAACGCAGGTGATTGATTTTAAAAAATACGAGATGGAAGCGCCGGCGCTCATGCTGATGGAACCTAACCAGGTGCATCAGCATGAGATGGATCCTGATGCGGAGCTCATTAATCTTTACTTCACCAACGACTTCCTGGTGCCCGAAATGCAGGGAGTGGTGAGCTGCTGGCGCTGTGTATTCAGCTCCGGTATGGTTCCGCTGAACGAAGAGCAGCTGGAGGAAGTATTGTCTTATGCAGATTTGATCAGGAAAGAGTATAACAGCAACAAATTACGCAAGGATGCCATCATCCGTAACCTGTTGAACGCTTTTATTATAGCGTGCGGGCGTATTTCTGAACCTTCCGGTAACTGGATGAATGCAGAGAGTTCGCAATATAATATGGCGCGGCAGTTTAAGATGCTGGTAGATCAGCATTTTCATGAGAAAGCGCAGGTATCGGATTATGCAGAAATGTTGTACGTTTCACCGGGACATTTAAATGACACGGTGAAGGCGTTGCTGGGAAGGAATGCTAAATTCATCATTGACGAGAAACGGATCATGGAGGCAAAACGCCTGCTGTACTGGGGTGAGCACTCTATTAAGCAGATTGCTGCGCAGTTGAATTTTGAAGATGATGCCTATTTTAACCGTTTCTTTAAGAAGCATTCCGGATTCACGCCTGCATCATTTCAAAAGAGTATCCGTGAAAAGTACAATTAAACCCGTAATAATTTAAACGTGCGTTAACTTTAAATATCTATTTTTGCATTGTGTTTAAAATAATGATGTCGCCCGTGCATCATTCTAAATTTTGAAAACCGATGAGAATTTTTTAGCGGCCGACCGCAAACCTTCAATTTTCTTTTTTACAGTAGTAACAAATTGCTGTGCTCAAACGTATAATGTGCTGTAACATTATAGGTGTCTGAGTGTTGCGGGGCTACCTACCTGTATTTCACAACCCGATTGCTGTCACTGATATTGATTGCTGCGAAGCAAGGCTGCCTTTTATTGGCCTTGATCGTACCGGGGAATTTTATTGTTAGTCGTTTAAAACAAAGTAGTATGAAACCATTTAAATCAACGTTTACAAATTTGCCGGCAGGCTTACTTTATAGTTTTTTTGTTCTTTCCGTATTGTCTGCCTGCAGCACATCGCAGGCAAAGAATGAGGCTCCGCCACCAGCATCTTTACCTGTAATTAAAGCAGTTACATTACCTGCTACAACCTTTCAGGATTTCCCTGCTTCGGTAGAAGGAACCCGTGATGTGGAAATAAGACCACAGGTAGATGGCTATCTAACGAATATTTCAGTAGATGAAGGTGCTTACGTTAGAAAAGGTCAAACACTTTTCACGATCGACAGCAGACCTTATGCAGAGCAACTCAACAATGCCACTGCAAATTTACAAGCTGCAAAAGCGGCATTAGAGAATGCACAAATCAATGTTGATAAATTGAAACCGCTACTTAGTAATAATGTGGTATCGGATGTTCAATTAAAATCGGCCGAAGCAAGTTACAATTCAGCGAAAGCTAATGTTGCCCAGGCACAGGCCCAGGTAGAAGCCGCCCGTATCAATCTTGGGTTCACAAATATCAGCGCACCCAGCGATGGTTATGTAGGTAGTATTCCCTTTAAAACGGGAAGCCTTATTAGCAGGGGAATGACAGGCGCATTGACTACTATTTCTGAAGTAAAGGATATGCGTGTTTATTTTTCTTTGAGTGAAACCGATTTCCTCAAATTCAAGGAAAAATATCCAGGTAATAGTGTTGCTGAAAAAGTAAAAGGAATGCCACCGGTAGAATTAATCCTGGCAGATGGAAGTGTTTATCCTGAAAAAGGAAAAGTTGAAATAGTGGAAGGGCAGTTTGACAAAACTATTGGTGCAATTAGTTTACGTGCCAGCTTTCCTAATGCACAAGGAGTACTTAGAAGTGGTAGTACCGGTAAAGTCAGAGTACCTACTTTACATGCTTCTGCATTGGTAATTCCTCAGGAAGCTACGTTTGAATTGCAGGACAAAGTGTTTGTTTATACAGTGGCCGATAGTAATAAAATCGTTACAAAACCACTAACCATTTCTGGCAAAACGTCTAATTATTATTTTGTTACTGATGGCGTTAAGGTGGGAGATAAGATTGTATTATCTTCTCAATCTACCATGATGATGGGTGGTTTAAAAGATGGTGTTGTTATTCAGCCACAGATGGTATCTATAGATAGCCTGTTGAAAGCAAAGCCGCTGCTTTAAAATAGTTAAGCGTGAAAGCACGCCAGTGTTAAGAACGTTTACACAAAACATTATTCAAATTGTGACGCAGGCAGTGTTGTTACACACATGCACTGTTTGTGTTCGTGCGGACATACCGCAACCCATAATTGTTATTTATGTTAAAACGATTTATTGAAAGGCCGGTGTTATCAACGGTTATTTCTATCATATTGGTTATACTGGGAGCGTTGTCTTTATTCTCCCTGCCTACGGCCTTATTCCCTGAGATTGCGCCGCCATCTGTACAGGTTATCGCCAATTACCCTGGCGCCAACGGGGAGGTGATAGCCCGTACAGTTGCTACCCCCATAGAAGAATCGGTAAATGGTGTGGAGAACATGACGTACATGACCTCCAATTCCAACAACGATGGTAGCTACACCTTGACAGTTTATTTTAAACAAGGAACGGATCCTGATATTGCGGCGGTAAACGTACAAAACCGCGTATCTAAAGCTAATAGCCAGCTGCCTCCCGAAGTATTACAGGCTGGGCTTTCTACACAGAAAGTGCAGAGCAGCTTCCTGATGTTTGTGGCGATATATAGCGAGGATAGCGTTAAGTATAACGAACTGTTCTTAAATAACTATGCAAGAATTAATATCATCCCTCAGTTACAACGTATACCAGGGGTGGCACAGGTACAGCCATTTGGTTCAAAAGATTATTCGATGCGTGTTTGGTTGAAACCCGACAGGCTTGTTGCTAATAATCTTTCTACAACAGAAGTGATGAATGCGATCAAAGATCAGAACGTAGAAGCTGCACCAGGGCGTTTGGGACAAAGTAGTAAAGAATCTTTCGAGTATATTATTAAGTACAAGGGAAAGTTGAACAAGCCTGAAGAGTATGAAAACATGGTGATTAAGGCAAATAACGATGGTTCTGTTCTTCGCCTTAAAGATTTGGCCCGGGTTGAACTTGGTGGTTATACTTATACTGCCTCGAATTTGCTCGATGGCAAACCGGCTACTGGTTTTGGTATTTTGCAAACACCGGGTTCCAATGCCAATGAAATTCTTACCGAACTGGAACGCCAGATTGGAGAATTTGATAAGGCGTTACCCGATGGTATGAAGTTTAAGATCATGTACAACTCGAAGGAGTTTTTGGATGCATCTATCGACCAGGTAAAAGAAACACTGATCATTGCATTCATCCTGGTGGCCATTGTGGTTTTCATTTTCCTGCAAGATCTGCGCTCTACATTGATCCCGGTAATTGCTGTTCCTGTTTCGATTATAGGTACCTTCTTCTTCTTACAATTATTTGGCTTTAGTATTAACCTGCTTACATTGTTCGCACTGGTACTGGCTATTGGTATTGTGGTGGATGATGCGATTGTGGTTGTGGAGGCCGTACACTCAACGATGGAACGTGAGCATTTACCGGCAAGAGAGGCAACAGTTAAAACGATGAGTGAGATATCCGGTGCGATTGTTTCGATCACATTGGTAATGGCAGCAGTGTTTGTACCAGTGAGCTTTGTGCAAGGTCCTGCAGGCGTATTCTATAAACAATTCGCCTTTACACTGGCCATTGCTATCGTTATTTCTGCGGTGAATGCGTTAACGCTAAGTCCGGCGTTGTGTGCATTATTCTTAAAGAACCAGCATATAGGCGAAGGTGGAGAGAAAAAAGGTTTTGGTGCCCGCTTCTTCGATGCGTTTAATACCGCTTTTAATGCAATGACGGCAAGATATATACGGAGCATCAAATTCCTGCTGAGGAACAGATGGGTGGCCATTACCGGATTATTGCTTGTGGTGGTTGCTACAGTTTTGCTGATTAAAACAACACCTACCGGGTTTATTCCGGATGAGGATCAGGGGTTTGTAGTTGGTATTACCCAAACACCTCCCGGTAGTTCACTTAGCAGAACGGAGAATGCAACGAGCCAGATCAGTAAAATTACGATGCAAGATGCGGGTGTGAGCGATGTATGGGCTGCAAATGGGATGAACTTCGTAACAAATGCGAACGCTTCCCCTAATGCTGCGATATTTGTACGGTTAAAAGATCGTAAGGAGAGAGGTGCTGTAAAAGACCCGACTGCTATTGCTGGCGGTTTGTTAGGCAAATCAATGCAAGTACATGATGCCCTGACTTTCTTTGTTGGTTTTCCAACAATACAGGGTTTTGGTAATGTGAGCGGGGTAGAAATGATGTTGCAGGACAGAACAAACGGATCGCTGGAGAAATTAGCAGGAACGGCATGGGGTTTTATTGGTGCATTAAGTCAGCGGCCGGAAGTGGCAAGTGCGTTCACTACTTTTAATACGGGGAATCCACAATACACCATTGATATAGATGATATAAAAGTGAAACAATTGGGTGTATCTGTTGGTGATTTGTTGAATACGCTGCAAACGTATTATGGAAGTAGCTTCGTTTCAGACTTTAACCGTTTCGGGAAATATAGCCGCGTAATGGCGCAGGCCGATGTTTCATACCGGATGGATAAAAGTTCGTTGGATGCTATTTATGTAAAGAACAACCTGGGTACGATGGTACCGGTAAGTACAGTGGCCAAATTCACACGTGTATATGGCCCGGAAACAGTTACACGAAACAACCTGTATAGTGCTGTTACCATTAATGCTACACCCAAACCAGGTTATAGTACCGGTGATGTAATTAAAGCCATTGGAGAAGTATCGAAAAAGGCATTGCCACAAGGATATGCCTATGAGTTTACGGGTATTACGAGGGAAGAGATAAGAGCCGGGAACCAAACTGCGTTCGTGTTTTTATTGAGTGTATTGTTCGTATTCTTCCTGCTGGCTGCACAGTATGAAAGCTATATCCTGCCACTGGCAGTAATCCTTACTGTACCTACGGGTATATTAGGTGTATATAGTTTCATTGGCTTTAGCGGCATAGAGGGCAATATCTACGTACAAATAGGTATGATCATGCTGATTGGATTATTGGCAAAAAATGCGATCCTGATTGTGGAGTTTGCCCTACAACGGCGAAGGGCGGGCTATGAGCTTGTTGAGGCGGCGTTGGAAGCAGCACAGCTTCGTCTTCGTCCAATATTGATGACTTCCTTTGCCTTTATTGTTGGTATGTTGCCATTAATCTTTACGCAAGGTGCATCTGCCAAAGGCAATCATTCGATCGGTTGGAGTACTGTAGGTGGCATGCTTACCGGGGTGGTCCTGGGGGTATTCATCATACCTGTGCTGTTTGTAATTTTCCAGTTCCTGCAAGAGAAAATCAGCCGTAAGCCGATAGTGGCAGTGGAAGCAGAACATCAGGCAAAGCTGGTTCATTAATAGCGGCAGAAAAATATATTATCAGATTCAGAAAAAAGACAAATGAAAACAAGATATAGCTCATTTTACTTTTTGTTGTTCTCCTTAGTTGTAGGGTTAGCAGCATGCCGGGTAGGCCGCAATTACGAGCGGCCCCCGGTGGCGCTGCCGCAGCAGTTCAATAATGACACTGCGCCTTCAGACACCAGCAGCATAGCAGAAATAGAATGGAAGAAGTTTTTTACAGATGCCACCTTACAGCAGTTGATCAGCCAGGCCCTCACCGGCAACTACGATCTGCAGCTGGCAGTGAAAAGAGTGGAAACGGCGCAGGCTTACCTGAAACAGGCTAAAGTGGCCTGGTTGCCGGCTTTTACAGCTACCGCATCGGGCAGTACCAACTTCCCTTCCAAGAATAGTTTTAATGGATTGAACCTTGCTGTTAATAACCTCGGCGACCATATCGAAGATTTTAATATCGGTGTGGGCATGTCGTGGGAAATTGATATCTGGGGTAAGATAAAACGTCAGAAAGAAGCCGCACTGGCTACCTATCTGCAGTCGTACGAAGGCGAGCACGCCGTGCAAACCGGGCTGGTGGCAGCTATTGCCAACAGTTACTTCAACCTGCTGATGCTGGACAACCAGCTCAGTGTGGCCCGCAGAAACCTGGCGCTCAGCGACACCATCGTAAAGATGATCCGCCTGCAGAAAGCCGCCGGTGATGTAACAGAGCTGGGTGTGCAACAGGCTATTTCGCAGCAACAAACTGCGGAACTGCTGATCCCGCAACTGGAACAAGGTATTGCCATCCAGGAAAATGCGTTACGCATTTTAACCGGTGAGCTACCGTCGACGATTACACGTAGCAGCAAACTGAGCGACTTCCAGGTATTGGACTCATTGCCGGCAGGTATTCCTGCGGCCATGATCAGCCGCCGCCCGGATGTACGCGCCAGCGAAATGGGACTGGTAGCTGCTAATGCACAGGTAGGCGTGGCGCAGGGTAGTATGTATCCTACGCTCACTATTACCGGCAGTGGCGGATTAAATGCCTTCAAAGCCAGCACCTGGTTTAATCTTCCTGCTTCCCTGTTTGGTACAGTGGCCGGAAGTGTGGCACAGCCTATCTTCCAGCGCCGCCAGTTAAAAACACAACTGGAAGTAGCTAAAATTCAACGTGAACAAGCGGTGATCCAGTTTAAGCAGTCTGCTCTTACAGCAGTAGGAGAGGTTAGTGATGCGTTGGTAAAGCTGGACAAAGTAAAGGTGCAGCAGGAAATTGCTGTCCGCCAGGTAAATACTGCGCAACTGGCAGTACAACAGGCTCAGCTGCTGTTCCGCAGCGGTATGGCTAACTACCTCGAAGTAATTACTGCCCAATCACGTTCCCTGCAGGCTGAACTGGCCCAGGCCGATATAGACCGCCAGCGCCTCAATGCGATGGTAGACCTGTACCGTTCTTTGGGCGGCGGTTGGAAATAGCCACTGCAAATGACGGATCAAAGCGAAAGACCATCAGCTGAGTTTTTGAATCACTATACGAAACAGATCGCTTAGGTCCGTCATTTTTATCATACCATCCCGGTTTACGCGTTGTAAACCGGGATTTTTATTTCCGGAAGGCTTGCTGCTGGCGGGTTTAAAAAATAATAGCCGAATTTTTTTTTATTTTCAATTTCTTTTATACTTTTGCGTCCCTGGAGAGTTGGCAGAGCGGTCGATTGCGGCAGTCTTGAAAACTGTTGACTGTAACAGGTCCCGGGGTTCGAATCCCTGACTCTCCGCAACCACATTGTTAAAATGGTTAAAGCCTGTAGATGCAAAATCTACAGGCTTTTTGTATTTAGAAAAATGCCGGATAAATGCCACTGATTTCGGTTAAATGAAAGCCTGAAGGAAAACAAAAATGTTACAGCTACTATTCTGCAAACCGTTGGTATTAAAGAACATGATGGGATGGTAATTGCAGTTGTTAACAGGTAAATGAATAAATAGAGATATCCGTTAGTTATGATGAGGTACATTGCTATCCTACTTATTTCTTACAATTCTCACAGCAATATATGGTTTTCCCGGTAACCCGATTAAGCTGTGTCCTGAAAATTTCTTTTCCAATGGTGTGATGGTCATATTCCATGTGTCAATCACTTCAACATTGTAGGATGCGTCTGTAGGAAGATCAATAACAATGCTCCGCGGTTGTGCATCATTCAAATACCCCAAATAGTATTCATGTTCAATGCCGACGCATGAAAATGGTGCCCACGTAAATAAAGGAACAGGTTTTAATTCCCCGGGCGCCGCTTCAATAATCTGGCGGAGGAGCTTGATCCGATCGGGGCTTTTTCCTATCATCACACCGCCTTTCGACCACCATAAAATATCGGATGATTTACCAGGAAGCCGGATAGGATCTTCAGTAACATAAGTTTCTCCATGTCCTACAAATCCTCCATTGGTAAAACCTCTCCAAAACTTTTCAGTCATGGATTGAGCAGTTAAATTACCCCACGACCACGGTATGTTTCCTTCATATCTGCATTCATCAAAAATAACAGGCTTTTTATATTTCGCCCTGTACTCTTTTGCCTTATAAGTGTTTTCTTCCTGAATGCTTACATGCGTAATGTAGGGATTGGTATGATCATAGAACCGAACACCATTATGAATACTAAGGAGGTGGTGAAACTTATCTTTAGTAGCGAATTGCTCAATATAATAGTCCCAGTCACTCATTTTCTTATTCTGCATAAAATCATACTCGTTGGCCATGCTCCACCAAACATTCTTGAAAGCTGCGAATCGTGCAATGATGTAATTGATATAAAGGTCGTCGGTAGCTCTGTCGAGCGAACTAAATCCCCAACGGTCGTAAGGATGGAAAACAATAAGGTCTGCTTGAATGCCTAGTGAATCGAGCTGCTTTATTCTTTCTTCGATGTTCCTGAAAAAGGCAGGGTTTAATTTGTTATAGTTCCAGTTTTTTAGCGGTGATCCCTCAAAAGGATAATACACAGGTTCATTATTGTTCCAGTCATAGCTCTTTGGAAAAATGCACATGCGCATTTTATTAAAATAACCCTTCGATAATGTTTGGAGCGTTACTTCGGCCAAACTATCACCCTGGTGTACCCAGCTATAGCAGGTGGTTCCAAACGAATAATGTGGGGTACCGTCGGCATATGCAAAATAAAAACTGTCTTTTACTGCTACAGGACCATGATTATCTTTTTGCGCGGGAGTACATACAAAGCTTCCTTTTTTATTAGTAAGGTTTTTGACATTGCTTAAAGTTACATAGTTCCATTTTCCTTCGTTTGGAGGCATAAACCTGATTTTATAAATGCCATTGCCGTCGTAAAAACCAGGAACAGAAATAGTATCCTTGTTCTTAATAAATCTGCCTGTTAGGTTCACATCTGTAAATGGATTTCCTTCAGTTGACCCATTAAGTATTAATTCAAAGACTTTCCATTTTTCAGTAGTATGCTGCGCATAAAGTGAGCAATTGCAAATAAGCAGCAAGAAAAAAATACTTTGAATTTTCATACGTGTAATTTTAGTATCATTGAAAAAGGTACCCTACCCGGTGCCAGTTTGATAAGTGCCGATATTTCAATTAAAAATGTAAATTTAGCATCGACATACTATCAAAACTAGCCTTATATCCTAATAAACATGTCAAATACCGGGAAGTTATATACATTTGATGAAGGACGAAGCGAATTTAAACCGTACGGTTTAACGTGCGAATTATGGACACCGGCTTTGATGAGAAAGCCGGACAGACACAATGAAGTCGAAATAAACTATCTTATAAGCGGGGGTATAACTTACCTTTTTCAGGGAGCTAAAATAACTATTCCTGAAAAAAGCCTGTGTGTGTTCTGGGGGCTCATTCCACATCAAATTGTTGACGCTACATGTTCTGCTCCGTATTATGTATGTACTATTCCGTTAACACTGTTTCTGGAATGGAAGCTACCTGCCCTTTTTATTGACAGCATACTTAAAGGGGATGTTATTATAGAAGACCCGGGAGAGCATTCGTTGTTTGATACCTTTCTTTTTAAAAACTGGTTGAAAGATCTTTCTGAAAATAATGATAGAGAAGCGACTTTGTATGAAATGCGTGCCAGATTAATAAGACTTGCCACCAGGGTCTTACCTTTAAAACAGCATGAACGATTGCAAGTACAAGCCGGTGAAATTGGGAAGGTTGAACAAATGGCTTTATATATTGCGCAAAATTATATGAATCCGCTTAAGATCGCTGATATCGGAAGAGCAATTGGGTTACACCAGGATTATGCAAATGTGATATTCAAAAAAGCTTTTGATACGACCATTAATGATTATGTAATCCAGGAAAGGATATTGCATGCGCAACGGAAATTAATTACCACGGATAAAAAAATCACCGAAATAGCTTTTGAATGTGGCTTTAACTCCATAAACCGTTTTAACGCAGCTTTTCGGAAAATCAACAAATGTACGCCGCGGGAATTCAAAAAAAAGAATACCATTAACAACGCAAACCAGGATGGAAATGCCGCTGAACGCGCGTGAGCAATTGTTAATAGTTCCCCCTTCGATATTACGATATCAGAAAATGCTTCTATGGTGGTTGAAATCATGTTATCAATGTTTACCCGACAGCATTTTTACAAAAAAAGCTTAAATGAATAATTTTAAGATAAAAATCAACTATCTGACACTAAGCGCATGCCTGTCCATAATAATTGGACAGACATGCGCGCAGTCGTCCGTTCAGCCACTTCCATACATCCTCGACATGGTGCATAATAACCCCGGAGAAGCACCTTATGTAACAAAGTATAATGATCCGGTTTACATGAAATCGCAAGGGTTTAATGGAATGGTAACCCATTGGTTTGTTAATTGCGCCATCACTTACGATAACTATGAAAAGGGCATTATCCCTGAAAACAGTAAAGAGCGCGAATGGATTATGGCGAAAGCAACGGATATCGATAAAAAGCTGATGGCCTGTAAGAAGGCCGGTATGCGTGTTTATCCATTTACCGATTTCATTGTTTTTCCAAAGTCTTTATGGGGAAAATATGGCAATGAAATAACAGGTAAAGGCAAGGTAGCCGGTACCGGAGGCATGGACGAACGATCGAGAAAGCCCGATATGCAAAGCAAAAGGACACAGGATATGCTTCGTGCACAAATAGCCGGCATATTTGAGCGGTTTGCTCAACTGGACGGTTTGACGCTTCGCTTTGGCGAAACATATTTGCAGGACGCCCCCTACCATATGGGAGGAGGACCCATACGTGATGGTAAGAGCGGTATAGAAGATCAGGTGACGCTGATAAACCTTTTACGGGAGGAGATATGTGTAAAGCGAAACAAGAAGCTGTTTTATCGTACCTGGGATTTTGGATATAATTTCCATAACAACCCCGATTATTATCTGGCGGTTACCAATCAAATAAAACCACATCCAAATTTAATTTTCGTCATTAAATATCAGCAAGACGATTTTCACCGTATGACACCATTTAATCCCACCCTCGCTATCGGTAAACATGCGCAAATAGTGGAGGCGCAATCAAGGATGGAAGCTTACGGAAAAGGTGCGCATCCCTATTATACGGCCCAAGGTGTCATAGATGGCTGGCCGGAGACGAAATATGAAATTATTTTTGGGCGACATGAATTCAACGGAAAACTGAACGATCCTGACAACCCGCGGGGAGTAAAAGATATTTTAAGTAAAGGATTATTAAAAGGAGTTATGACATGGTCAAATGGAGGCGGGTGGGACGGACCGTATATCATTAATGAATTATGGGCAGATTTGAATACATACGTCCTTTCGCAATACGCACAGCATCCCGATAAGTCCGAAGAAAGAATTTTTTATGAGTTTGCCCGCAAGCTTGGATTAACTGGTTATGAGGCCGATCTGTTCAGGCAATTAAATCTATTGACTATAGAGGGAGTGCGGAAAGGACAATTGAACAGTTATACCGCTAACGCCGTTTGGTGGAGTCGTGATCAATATTTTTCAGCGGCAGAAAACAAAAATATAGTTAATGAAATCATTAACAAAGGAAAAGAAAGAGAAGTGTTGGCTGAAAAAGCGGAAGCTTCAGCCATATGGAGGCAGATCGAAGCGTTATCGAAACAAATTCATGTAAACAATGCAGCAGATCAGGAATCTATTGAAGTGTCGTGCACTTATGGCCGGATAAAATATGAATTGATTGAGCAAATGTGGATATTGATGATTGAAAACGGCATAGCAAAACGGAACGGCAGTTTCAATATAACGGCGATTAAGCAGGCCATTAACCGTTACGATCTTTTATGGTCGGAATGGAAGGCTTTAAAATTATCCAGTAAATATTGTACTACTCTTTATACTGATTTGGCTTTTAGAAATCAACGAAACGGAAGCATAGGAGAGCTGGTCGACAGTTTAAGAAAGATTTTATGACGATCGTTATATCTATGATCTAGATCCTTTGGTTGCTGGATTCCTGAAACTTTTAGAGGATTTGAGGTATCACACATAATTATTCGAGTGTAATGGGTTTGTCTTTCCTTTTAAAATCAAACCACATTACCTTATCCTGCGCAGCTGATTTCAGGTATAAAATATTCTTATAAAAGGCAACCCCGCTTCCAGAGTATATTCCAGCATCGAAATCCTTATCTTTCTTTAAACGGTTGTGAACCGCATTAAAGAAGGACTTAATCGTGGGCATTGGATTTTTACTAATTAAACGCAGCGCAAGCAATTCTACATCCGTATCTGTTTGGCGGCCCCCTTTGCCTTCAATGCAATAATCAAATACGTCATCTGCATAAAAATTCGTGTCATCATTCAGTGTAACTTCCTGAGCGCTGAAGAAAAACTGACTATAGTCCCTATCCGGCTGGTCAGCAAAAACATCCAGTTTAACATACTCCGCCTGCAATGCTGCATCTCTTTTTTCCAGATAAAGATGCACCTGGTATTTCTCCATCAAATCTTTCACCCATCCACAAATACATCAAACGGAACAATCACATTTATTAAAGAAGCCATAAATTCTATAAAAATTTATATTTAAAATATCTTACACCTTAACTAAAGTTAAATATTTCTATTGTTAATCATCCTACGGATAGCAGAAGTAAACTCAATTAGGGATTCAGGCTACACATTTGACGGTTTAGGCTAAGCTATGACCGATGCCTTTGTCGACCTTTGTACAATGGAAAACAAAATTAAAGGAAAAGTAGTCGCTATAACAGGCGCCAGCAGTGGAATTGGTGAGGCTACGGCAATTATGCTGGCAGCGCAGGGTGCAAAAGTAGTTTTAGGCGCCCGTCGTAAAGATCGATTAGAAGATTTGGTTGGCCGGATCAAAGCGGCAGGTGGCGAAGCAGTTTATTTAGTGACGGATATCAAAAACCACGGTGATTTAGTGCAATTGGTTCATTTAGCCTGTGAAACTTTCGGGCGTTTGGATGTGATAGTAAATAACGCTGGAATTGCCCGTTTGTCGAGGGTCGACGCTGTTCAGGTCAGCGATTGGGAAGAGATGATTGATGTCAATCTCAAAGGAACCCTGTATGGTATCGCAGCTGCCTTACCAATTTTTTTGAAACAGGGTTTTGGTCACATCATCAATATCATATCAACTTCCGGTATAAAAATTGTGCCCCTGCAGGGTGTGTACGCCGGTACCAAGAATGCAGTGCGTACCATCACCGAGGCCATGCGCCAGGAGTCAGGCGGGCTATACCGTGTAACCGGAATCTCACCTGGTTTGGTTAATACAGAACTGATAGATCATATCAAAGACGAAGCAGCCAGAATAGCTGTTAAGGAAAAGGCAGCACAAATCGCGATCACTCCTGATGCAATAGCAGCTGCGGTGACCTATGCTATTAGCCAGCCGGATCATGTGGAGGTGGGAGATATTGTTGTCCGGCCAAGTGTACAGGATTAAACTTAATTTAGCATGAATCATGAAACCTGCACAGCAACCCATTATATTTAAAACCATTTCTGAATTGATGAGGGGAATGGGTATGCCCAAACCCCTGCATCCTTTGGTGGCTGTAGTAAATTACGATGCTACCAGGATCAGCCGGGAAAACGCAGGACGAAGTTTTTTGATCGACTTTTATAAGATCTCCTTTAAACAAAATTTCAGGGGTCAGGTTAAATACGGGCAGGGCTATTATGACTTTGAAGAAGGGGGCCTGGCTTTTTTAGCGCCCAATCAACTGGTTACTATGAGTGGTGATGAAAGCAGTTATGAGGGCTATACGCTGTATTTTCATGCCGATCTTATTCGCAATTATCCATTAGGCAAAAACATGGATCGATATGGTTTCTTCGCCTACGCAGTAAATGAAGCCTTGTTTCTTTCTGAAAAAGAGAAGAAAGTAATTGGTACCCTGTTTGAAAGTATTGCTGCCGAACTGGATAATAATACTGACGCTTTTAGCCAGGACGTGTTGGTTTCGCAGATTGAATTGCTGCTTAATTACAGTAACCGGTTTTATAACCGTCAGTTCCTTACCCGGAAAGCTGTCAATAATGACCTGATCAGTCAAATGAATAGCTTCCTGGCTATCCGCTTCACAGATCACATAGATGGAATACCTACTGTTCAGGAGGTTGCCCGGCATCTCAATGTTTCACCCAGATATCTGACGGATATGCTCAAAACACTAACTGGGCAAAGCACACAGCAGCATATTCATGACCGGTTAATAGAAAGGGCTAAGGTAATGCTAACAACTACCCGTATGAATATTGCCGAAATCGCCTACCAATTGGGATTTGAACACCCACAATCCTTCAATAAATTATTTAAGCGAAATACTGCTCTTTCACCAAACAAGTTCAGGCAATCTTTTAATTAGCAAAAAAATCCCTGCTTCATCCGGAAGCAGGGATTTGAAAGCAACTTAAAAACCATACATACCACCCGAAACGGAAATCTGTTCTCCCGTAATCCAGGCCGCATCATCTGACGCAAGAAATACGGCGGCTTTCGCAATATCTTCGGGCTGGCCTCTGCGACCAAGCGGCGTATTGGCAATAAACATTGTTTCATACTCACTGCCAGCAGTGACGCCGGCACTACGTGCTCCTTCTGTTTCCGTAGCGCCCGGCAAAATGGAATTGATACGGATGTTTTTTGCACCCAGTTCTTTCGACAAGGAAATCGTTATGGCGTCTAAGGCTGCTTTAGTTGCAGAGTACAACGAGGCGGCAGGAAGCGGCATTTTGCTTGCGCCCGAACTAATGTTGATAATATTGCCGCCTTTACCGCTGAACAGTTTCAAAGATGCCTGGATAGCAAGTATAGCCCCCAAAACGTTGGTGTTGAAATGCTGGTGAAAGCTTTCTGCTGATACCAGTTCAATAGGCGTGTATCCCTGAAAGGCCGCGTTGTTTACCAAAATATCCAACGTGCCGAAAGCCTTTTTTGTTTCTTCAAACAGCCTGGTTACATCCGCTTCCTTCGATACATCGCCCTGTACCGGAATGGCGATGCCTCCATTGTCAGTTATCTCCTTAACCACGCTATCTGCGCCTTCTTTACTTGTAGCATAATTCACAACTACCTTTGCGCCTTCCGCCTCAAAATATTTGGCGATAGATGCGCCTATTCCTTTTGATGCACCTGTAACCACCGCTACTTTGTTCTTTAATCTACTCATTGTTTCTTTTTTTAATGCTTGAGCGACAAAGGTAGGATTGGTAAGTTATTATTAGTAACTTCGTGCTGAAAAGTAACAGTAACATAGGTGTAACAAAGTAACATTATGGGGTGTAAAATAGAAGAGTTTCAACAGGAACAAAAGAAAAGAATGAAAGCTGTTCAGGATTCAATGGACGTGCTGAATGGGAAATGGAAGATTTCTATCATCTCATCTATTTGCTGTTATGGCAAAAGGCGGTTTTCAGATATTTTGAATGATGTAGAAGGAATTTCCAACAGGATGTTGAGTAAAGAATTAAAGGAATTAGAAATAAACCAGTTGGTAAAGCGAACCGTTTTAGATACACAACCCATAACGGTTCAATATGAACTTACGGAACACGGTGATACACTACAAACCATCATCAGCAATCTGACAGATTGGGGCATTGTACACCGGAAGAAAATTGTCGGGAAATAATATAGGCTTCATGAACCGCCGCCGGGAACGAGGGTAAAAAATGGCGTGCGTGAAAGAATTAAAAAGGAGAACAGGGAAAGAAGGAAAAACAGCAGCATTGGTAGTATGCAGCTGTTTGAGAACTGATCTTAAATCCCTGTCCTTTAAGGCACATCATTCTGCCAATCAGAGTTTGGCCTTCGCATCATTCAATAGTGACAGCAATTGAATGATATCCCCATCCTTCATAAACACATAGGACTTCTCATCAAATCGCTCTATTTTTAAAAAGGTGGACCATTGCTTTTTTGAATAAAAGCAGCCTGCCTGCAAGCCGCGGCTTTTATATTCAACTTCAGTATATACTTCTGGTGTGGTCGGCATTATCTTGTCTTTTATAATGTTTAAAGATTTAATTAGCGCGTCAACCTCATCTATATCAAGCAGTCCTATTTTTGTATCGGATGAATATGCTCCGGAATACGCATATTCAAAACGTACTGCCTTGGTAGTTTCTCCGCCAATCAGGTCTGTAAATTGGGCAACTTGAATCTGGCAGCCCCTCAGCGATCCAACGTCCGTAAATTGTCTTTGTATTAGAGACCCGGATTTGTTTGAGAAAAGCTCTGCCTTGCTTTTTTGTTCTTTTAGATCTGTATTGGGTTTCGCCGTTTGAGAAAAAGCCGAATAGAATGGGGTTATAATTGCCAAAATTAAGATTACTTTTTTCATAGTTGATGGAGGTTTATTTAAAAGATTTTTTGAACGACATCATAACAGTTGCTGCTATATACTTAGCACGTTTAAGCCTGAACTTTTTCTGAATCATACCAATCAACCGTCTTATGCAGTATTTCTTCGAACTTAAAAAGGTCATCGATAGTTAAAATCTCCGTCCTCGTTTCTTTTTTTTGCTCGTCAAAAGTGCCAATATATTTTCGCACACCGTTAAAATACAGTCTGCATATCGTTTTTCGATTATTATCATCCAACAGTATGGCGAAATAGGATTGAGCATCGCGATATGCTATCCTGGCCGGTTTTATCTTTTGACGGAGCATCGTCTTTACAATCATGTAACCTTCCTTTTCCTCTTCGGTGGTTTCAATCACCGGGGCCTTTTCTTCTACATTTGTTGTTGCTAATTCTTTTTCAGCATCAGATGGCGCAGCCTCATTTTCCTTTTTCAACGCAGATTTAAGCCTTTCAGTTATCAGGTCATTAATGTATTGTTGTATTGACCTTTTGGTAAGCGTACCCAGTTGCTCAACAATTTTTGACGTTAACATCCCCTTATATATCTGCTTGGCAAAGAGCTTGATCAACCCTTCAGAAGGATTTTGAAATTCAATATTTATCAGCGTTTTGAGCTCATTCATATATTTTAGCTCGCTTGCAGTAGTTTGAATGCTTTCTATGTTGAAATATGACTTGTGAAATTTCTTTAGTTCTTCAATCTGGTTATCTTTTATATCTGTAACATTAAATTCAAAGAATGGCTTTTCATCCATTTTATTCTGCTCTGCCAGATCTGTATAAAACCGGTAAATTATTCCATTGGACAATAGTCCGAACTTAGCGGCTGTAGTGTGAAAGTACCGGAAAAGCTGGGAGTTGTGCGGATCCAGGCTTTCTCCCCAATGCTTACATTCGATAAGTATAGAAGGCTTGCCTTCTTTCAGGATTGCATAATCGACTTTTTCGCCTTTCTTGATCCCGATATCTGCAATGAATTCCGGCATTACTTCAAATGGGTCAAATACATCGTAGCCCAGTACTTTAATGAAAGGCATAATAAAAGCATTTTTAGTAGCCTCTTCTGTTTGAATCTGGTTTTTAAGCTTTTCGACTTTGTCGCCGAAGAGTTTAATTTCATCTTTGAAATCCATCTTTTTTATATTAATGTTGTTGGAAATCTATTACTGAACTGCTTTCCCGAGGGCATCGAGCCGTCGTATCTGTAAGTTCATGTGGTGCAGCACCACCTTTTCGTAATCATTGGATTTGTCGCTCGCCTTACTGAAAAGCACCAGCATCTCTATAAACAGGAAAAACAGGATCCACAGGCACCAGAAAGCTAATGCAACGGACGATGCGGATAACATATGCATCATGATCGTTAACTCATCCAGGAATCCGGTATTCGCTTTCATTTCTTTTTCAAGTGCAGGCTTAATGTGGAGTAAATCGTTTTCCTTTTGGGCTCTTTGTTGCCGCATGGCGCCAATGGTGGAGTCAAGGGACGGTAGCAATGCTATTTTGGGATTTGGCACCAGCGTAGTTCCAACAGTAATGTCACTTATCGTTTTCCAGGTGGTGGTATCCCTGCCTGAAGATGTAACTGTTGCCACGGGTACCCGTCTTGTTGCTGTTTGCGTAGTTGTGGCAGTTGTGGTGGTATGTTTACTGATATCTGCGATGTAATTATCTTTTTCCTGTTCTTTTTTATTAATCGTCGTATCCAGCGCTGCAATCTGCTTTCTTAATTCTTCGGTTTTCGAGGGTAGTATACTGTCAACCTTGTTCGAAACGTAGGAAATTTTCTCTATCTCAATATCTTTTTCGAATATTATCTGATCGATGATCACCGCGCCCAGAACAGACATAATTAGCGCCAGGCAGCATCTGAAAAATCGTAGTAGCCAGCTCGGATGGATGGATAAGATGATTTGCTTTTCAACCTGTACAATGATGACGATGGAGAGAAGCCCGGCCAGTATGCAACCCGGTAAACTGAGTGACAGGTAACGGTGGGCAAAAGTAAAACCAATGAAGAACCAGAGAATGCAAACGATCAGCATGGCTGCGGTGTACTTTTTCACGGATTTGAATGCGGCTTCGCTGCAGTTCCGCAGGATATTATAATTGTATCCGGTGAGGAAGCAGCCGAAACGGATCCAGAGATGTTTCATAGCGCAGGGTTTTAAAGGTTTTTGTTCAGAATCATGTGACTGGAAATTGCCGCAAGGCCATTCCTGAATCCGCGGGTATAGCTGATAATGATGCCATGTCCGACTCCCTCGTTAAGCTTTGCCTGTTCTTCGATTTCTTTGACCTGCCTGATGTGGCTTTCGGCAATTTCCTTTTTTACGGTAAGCTCTTCCACCGTATCTATCATTCCGCTTCTGCTCCTGCTGGAGATGTGGAAGTTTATTTGCCGGATAAAGTCGTCGTAAAACGTTTTTACCTTCCGGATTGATCTTTCCAGGTCATTCTTCAACGCGATCACATTTTGATCCAAATGAGTGATGTCCGGATTTATCAAAGCATCATTGTACCCTTTAGACTCATAATTCTTGTCGAGGAAATCGTATAGAAGATGTAGTCCACCATTGAGCGGTGTAGCAGCTTTCCCGTCAGGCTGGTCTCCCGGTGCATCCTTCTCAATGAAAGTAGTTTCCGGGATATCGGGTATTGCGTTTTCAATTGCCAGATGGTGGTTGTGACCATTTTGACGTTGCCGGTTGAAAATATTGAAGAGGCTCATATGTTTTATTAAATAGTGATTGTCGGCACCTTATATTTATTATGCCCTTTATTATGACAGGATTCGCAAAGCGTGATGAGCAAGCGATCGGGGTACTCCCAGGGAAGGCGGAACTTCTGCTCGCTTGCTATAAACTGGTATTGCCGGTGATGTACCTGCAAGTCTTTGTCGCTACGGCAATGCACACAACGATGCATATCGCGGTGTAGTATTTCTTTTCGTCTTGCCTTCCAGTTGGGGTGAAATAGAAGGGCGCCATAACTGCCATGCGATTTAACGTTCAGGAGGTCCTGCTTTTTAGGTGTTACCGGAGGCGACTTGGCAGGAATATCTTCCTCGATATATCTGCGATAACATTGGTCTCCCTTAAACTGCAAATATTTATACGGCGCGTCGTTTGGAGTTGTCATAATAGTACAGGTTGGAGTTTATTGAAATATAATTTATTGCTCCCACTTACAAAGGGTTCTGGTTGTCATTGCTTTTTCAAGGGAAATGCTGATGATTCGGTGCTTACAATTACTTAGCCCACGGCAATCCGATTTATAATGATACTTTGTAGCACTTTTGCTGTCACAGACATACACCGTTATTGGGTTGCAGTGAGTATAGCTTATAAGCAGCCAGGTATACAGGAGTTTCATGGTTCGATCGGTTCTGAAGACAAGGGGCACATAGAACTGGCATTATTGATTAAGTCGTATGACAAAGCCTGCAACAATGAATACAGCCATTCGACTTTTTGTAGCGTTTTGTTGCTTCGCGAACCGCCTCCTGGCAGGTTTCAAATCCTCCCAGATAGGTCCGGTTATACATCATGGGAAAGTATTCGCAGGTGCTGACGTGAACTTCATGATCGCCGTTGAGCTGGGGGTTGTTGTTTACATAATAGTTCTGTTTCATAGTGTTGTTTTTAATTTATGAAACAAAAGTATATTTCATCAACCTCCTTTTTTTATGGGAAACCGTAATCAGTTATTTTCTTTCGAAATTTCTTTTGAGATGCTTATATAGCACCTAAATCCTTGCAGTGGGCCACCAGTTGTTCATTTTTGGTAAAGCCAAGTGCATCTTTCATCTGATTGAGTTTCTTTTCTACGCTGCTTAGGCCGGATGGTTTTATCCCGTTGCGTTGAAGGTGCGCGGGTATGTCTTTCTGCAGCATTCCCTGCGCAAGCAACGTTATGATCAGGATATCAAATTCTGAAAATGAGTAGGCGTTCTTTTTGTCGATCGACTGCCTGATATGATATGGCAAATAACGCCGGTGCTGGGCTATTTCATTGATGGCTTCTTTAAGCGACCGGATGTCGTTTCGGCCTTTGGCGACAAAACCGTCTATGTCGTACTTGTTGTAAAGTTGTTCAATAACAGCCGGCTTGTTTTCCAATGAGAAGACCAGGATATTCAGATCGGGCTGTACTTCCCGGGCAGCGGCAATCAGCTCTATACCACCAGATAATACCTGCTTATGATCATCCTGAATGAATGATAAATCTGTAATCAGGAGATCGAAGGAGTTTCCGGCTTTAACTGCCTGTGTGATCTTATACAAAGCATCATCGCAATAATAGGCATGTGCTATATCTGTGATAGCCAAATCTTCCAGTGTTTTCTGCAGAGAAATATTGGCGCTTTCGATATCTTCAGCAATAAGTACCTTTTTAATCATAAGGATTGAGCTATTGGAATGGAAATGTGAATTTTTAATCCTTTAGCAGGATGCTCAAATGTATATTGCCCGTCAATTCTTTTAATACGGTTTCCCGTATTCTGCAGTCCGTTTCCATACTTAACTTGCGGAGAAATACCGATGCCATCATCGGTATAGAGAATCTGAAGCTGGTTGTTTTGACATTCGAATTTTATCATCACGGAGTTGGCCTGGCTATGTTTTTTCATATTGATCATTAATTCCTGGAGAATATATTCAACTTCATGCTGAGCCTGCGCACTGATCCGGCTCCAGAGCATAGGACCGTTGCCGAAGATCAGGACCTTGATTTGTTCAGATCCAAAAGATTCCAGCAGGTTGTCAATTTTAACGTGAAAAGGGATCTTTGAGATAGTGGGGTTTTCGTAGGAGATATCGCGGGACTGCTCATACAGCACCTCGATCTTATCTATTAATTCCTCCTGATCTACAGACGCTTTATGCTCAAGTTCTGTCATGATGCGGTACAAGCCATTTGCTACCACGTCATGTACTTTCTGGGAGGTTTTAAGCTGATATTCCTGTATTGCCTGCCGGGATGCAAATTCAATTTGTTGCCGGCGCCGGCGGTACCGAAGGATTAAAGCGATTCCGGCGATAATGAAGAGCAGGATGGTTAGCGCCAGTATGAACCGCTGTACTACCAGCTGGGTTTTCTTTTGTGCATTATCTTTTTGCAGCTGAAGATTGTCGGCTTTGTTTTTTGCGGCTTCATACCGGATTAATGCAAATTGGTTCTTCGCGGCGTTCTTGGCCGTTTGGATACTATCCGTCAGGTGTTGGTAGCGGATAAAATATGGTTTCAGCAGGTTAGTGGGGCTGAGGGTAATAAGTTTTGAAAGTGCTTCGACTTCGTCGTCCGGACTGTTCATTTCCCTGGCAATTTCGTACCTTCTTACCGCATAATGAAGCGCCGAATCGGGGAGGGAGAGCGAATAATAGTCTGATAGATGCGCGTAACTGGCATTGAGTCCCCTGATATCGTTAGAATCCTTACGGATTTGTAATGCACGTTGCAGCTCAGGGCCGGCGGAATATGCAGCGTTTTTCAGCCATTTAGTTTTGGCATAGTTGGAAAGTACCCGGGCATATTCTTTTTTGTTCTTACTCTCGGCCAGCAGGGATTTGTATAAATCGATAGCCTGGTCATAGTCGCCTTTTTTCTGGTAAGTAAGGGCTATGCTGTTAAGGGCAATGGTCCTGGCCTTCGGATGTTTTATATATTTGAGTGCCTTGCGATAGTAGTCGATAGCTGCGTCATAGTTTTTAAGGTTAAGGCAGATATTGCCCAACTCATGGTAAATTGAGCTGAGGCATTCCTGGTCTTCTTTTTTGTGTTCATCAAGATAAGTAAGGGATTTCAACAGGCTTTCCTGTCCTCCGTAATGGTCTCCCTCATATGCCTGGATGATACCCATATAAGTATAGGCCATTGCAATTTCCAAACTATCTGTGGCCCCGGTGGCAACGAGATTAAAATAATAAAAGGCAGAATCGTTGTTGTTGTTATTGAAAAATGATTCCCCTTTTTCCAGCGTGGGTGCAGAAATCGGTTGCGGGGGTTCCTGGTTGGAAGTACAGGCTAAAAAACCGCTGAGGAGTAGGGGCAGGATAATGTTTGAGGGGCGCACTAAGAATTATTTCTCTTAAAAGTATCGAATTTCTCAATTTTGAGGAATTATTATTGGTTGGCGCTAAAAAAGTGAGGCAAGAACTTCTTGCCTCACGGAGATGATACATCAGGGTTTCCTTGGAGGAATTGTTCCGGTTTCGCCGCCGGTATCGTCCAAAGTGGTGACCTGTTCGCCATTGTTATGATTGTTGTTATTGGGATGGCATGGGCTCAGGAATGCCAGGAAGAAGCCTAATATGATGTGAAACATTGTTTTAGTTTTTAAAATGTTTAAGCAATAGGCTGCCGGTTGCCGGGCATCCGGCAGCGGAGTTTCGAGTGGTTGAAGAAGCGCTTCTTCTTTTTTGGGAAGTGTGGGCGTGGATCACGGAAGCTGATTGTCGCTTCCCAAGCCGGTAACCGGCCTCCGCTTTCTTTGCCCGGGTGTGAATAGGTTCTGTACAGAGTGCCTCTTAGCTAAGGAGGCATTTACCCGATTGCAAAACGAAGATATGTCGATCTAAAAGGTTGATTTACAAACAATTCCAATAATTCCGCTAATTCCTGGTATTCCACTTATAGTTCCGGGAATGCGGGTTTAATTCCGATTATTCAGTTCTATAATTTTATTTATGGCGACATCTTTTCCTGACTACCAACAACTGGTCATACAGGCGTATGAACGAAAGAAGACAAACAATACGCTACCACATGGCTTGATGCACCTCACACCCGCGAAGCTCAAAGAGGAATGCTTGAAAAGATGCACAATAGATGTAAATGGGCGGGATGAAAAGGTTATCAGGGACTTCTGTGGGGATTTGAATGTATCAAGAAGCTGTCTTGCGATCATTCAGCGATGCGACACGGATAAGTTCCGGCCGTTGGTGAATTATCTGAAAGGGAAGTCTGAAAAAACAGATGAGAAGAATATCGAACTCCTTGCCTGGCTGATTGACTTTCCTGGCAGGCCCTGGGAATTGGGGAAAACGTACTCCGGTGATGATGAAAATGGAGCTCCTGTGTTAAATGAGGCTACCCCGGCAACAGTAGATCAGGAAACGGCACCGGGTTGCCCAGCCACCCCGCCCGTAGCTGGAAGGGATGAATCAACCGGAAATCCGATAATTCCGGAAAATCCGGCAATTCCATTCCTGATGTATAGCTCAAAGGAAAAGGAAGGCGCGGGTGTTAAAGTCGCAGAAACCAGTAATCAAAAAAAATTAAGAGGGAGATCCACGAGAACATTGGCCGCCGCGGTTATATTATCGCTGGCACTGGGAACAGGTGGTATGTGGTGGTGGAAAGATAATCCGCGGCCCGGCGGTAACTGCATGTATTGGCAGGAAGATCATTACGAGCCTGTAGCCTGTAATCAGAAAATAGCTAATGGGAGGGTCATAGCGGCAGATACAATGAAGTTGAAAAATTTCAGGAAGATAACCAGGCCGGACACCATCACCTACCAGGCTATAGGAAAGGTTTGGTATTCTAAAATTAACGACAAGATAGAATACTATACAGCGGGAGGAGAGCACCCGGTGGTCTTTGGCCGTCAGCTGAAGCCAATTACTGTCTATATTATCGATAAGTATATCCGTGGAATGAATGAGTGAAAGGTTGCCCTTCTTCAAATCCCCCAAAATGCTTATCTTAATTTC
The DNA here is from genome assembly GCF_051362515.1 of Chitinophaga sp. ARDCPP14. Lineage (NCBI taxonomy): Bacteria > Pseudomonadati > Bacteroidota > Chitinophagia > Chitinophagales > Chitinophagaceae > Chitinophaga > Chitinophaga sp. ARDCPP14. The sequence continues at coordinate 119,878 of NZ_JBKIXB010000007.1, forward strand.
TACTACTTAGCAATTAACACTAAAGAACCCTAAAGCCGTGTTTGATACATTTTTTGAAAAATATCCAGACTACCGTATTATCCAAAAACCGAAGAGCGATAACGTGGATGAGTATATTGGCAAGCTGCCGGTTCAGCTCATCCAATTTTTGAACGCTTACGGATTTGGAACGTTTATGAATGGTTACCTGAAATTGGTTGACCCATCGGAGTATCAATCGGTTTTTGATGAAGCCTATAATAATAAGGACAAGGAAATTGTTTTTGCGGTTACCGGTCTTGGCGATTTCCTGACCTGGACGGGAGATGCGATACGCGCAGTTTACTTCAAAAATGGTGGCGATTCCATTATCGAAAGCGGGGATGACATGGAATGGTTTTTTAATATGGATTTAGCGGACAAGGGTTTCTTAAGAGATAACTTAAATGATACCAATTATCTCATCGCAAAGGAAAGGTTGGGTGAACCAGAATATGATGAATGCTATGGATTTGTCCCCCTGTTAGGATTAGGAGGGAAAGAAAAAGTGGATAATCTTCAGAAAGTAAAAATAAAGGAACATATTTCCTTAATTGCCCAAACAATGGGTAAGATTGAATAGTGAAAACAGTGGGTGAGGCAAAATTGCTTTTTCCCTTTCCCCGAATGGCCTAAATGCCCCTTCTTTTGTCGCAGATGGCCTTTACGGTGATAACTATAGTATTTATTTTTGGACTGTATCTGAAACCAGCATAAAAAATTAAATACTAAAACCGATCAGATGAGAAAGATAATCTACGGAATCAATCTGACTGCAGATGGTTGCTGTGATCATACCCAGTTAAGTGGCGGCCCGGAAATCCATGAGTATTTCACGGACCTCATGCGGGATGCTGACCTGATCATCTACGGACGTAAAACCTACGAGTTGATGGTTCCTTACTGGCCTGACGTCGCAAAAAAACAATCCGGGACGAAATCGGAGATCGAATTTGCGAAAACATTTGACGCCATTGATAAAATTGTTTGTTCCCGGTCGTTAGACAAGGTTGAAGGTAATACGAGAATTATTCGTGAGAACCTCGCAGAAGAAATCTTAAAACTGAAACAGGAATCCGGCAAAAATATTTCAATCGGAGGTATAAGCCTGCCTGGGGAATTAATCAGACTTGGCCTGGTGGATGAATATTATTTTCTCGTTCATCCCATCATTGCGGGTGAGGGAAGAAGGTTGCTGGATGGTACCGGTCCGGCTCAGCGGGATTTAAAACTGGCAGACTCGAGAACGCTTCCATCAGGAGCTATAGCGCTTCATTACGTGAAACAATGATAATGCGGGTATTCAGGTGAAAGTACTGGTACAGGTCTCAAACCATTTAACCAATAATTTAATTAAAAGACTGACGGAACGCCATCGGCGACAGGTTGGTTTTGGTCTTGAACAATTTACTGAAGGATTGCAGGTGTTCAAAACCCAACTCGTAGGCGATCTCGCTGACGGAGAGATTGGTGGTCGATAGTTTTTCTTTAGCCACTTCTATGAGCTTATTGTGCAGATGCTGCTGGGTATTCTGGCCGGTAAGGGATTTCAGTAACCCGCTCAGGTAACCCGGTGAGATATTTAAGTTTTCGGCAATGTAGGCAACGGTGGGCAGGCCTTTTTGAGCAAGCATGCCGCTGTTAAAATAATTGGTGAGCAGATCTTCCAGTTTGGTGAGTATCTCATGGCTGGCGATCTTGCGGGTTATGAACTGGCGCTGGTAGAACCGCTCTGAATAAGTCAGTAATAGTTCCAGCTGGGCAATGATCACGCTTTGACTGAACCGGTCGATATTAGCATTGTACTCCTGCTCTATATTTTGCGCAATAGATGCGAGCATCGTTTCTTCTTTGTCTGATAAATAAAGCGCCTCGTATACGGAGTAGTTGAAGAATTCGTATTGCTTGATGGTTTTAGCCAGCGGCGTGTTCCATAAAAAATCCGGATGGATCAGGATCATCCAGCCCTCCGGACGGTGCATCATACCACCATTTTCAATTTCCACTCCAAAGACCTGGCCGGGTGCCATAAAGAAGAGTACACCTTCATCAAAATCGCTGGCCTGCTGGCCGTATTTGAATTTGGCATTCTTTACCCTTTTCATGGATATTGTATAAAAATCATAGATCAAACTGAACTTGCCTTCGGCAAGGGGCCTGGTCAGGTCGTCCATCCGCACCAGGCTGATCAGCGGGTGCGCGGGCTTTGGCAGGCCCGCAGCCCGGTGATATTCGGTAATTGTGTGAAAATGAAAAATCTGCTTATTCATAGCTTTGATAAAGTTCGTTATTTTTTATGGTAAGCCCGGGCAAACTCCTGAGCGAAATCAGCAAGTTTAACCTTCCCCATTTTTGGCTGGTTCCGGTGAAAGTTCTCCAGGGTTTTACCACTGTGCATAGCCGCCTGCATTTCCACCAGGGTCTCCGCCAACTTTTCCGGCACTTTAGCCATCTTCAATCCCTGCAGCATTTGCTTTTCCGAGAGCAATACCCATTTTAACCAGGGCTTGCCTACCGCGCTTCCGATGATCTTTGCCGCTTCATTGCAGGTCATTTCCTCGCTGCCTACATAACGGATGGTTTTTTCTTTGGGTAATAATAGCAGTTCCTCCGCAACGGCATCCGCAATATCTTTTGGCGATACGAAAACGATCCGGTCGTCTCCTCCATAATTGCCCATGAGCAGGCCGGTTTTGCCAGTCAGTAGCGCCCCAAGGCCGTAATAACGCAGCGCCAGCATTTTGCCCATAAGGCCCTTGCCTCTGATCAGGTCGATGGACTGATAGAAGTTGGTATAAAAGGCCGCGGGCCGCATGATGGTAATGGAGGCGTTAAGTCCGTCAAATACATGCTCTGCGTTTTCGGCTTTCACCAGGTCTGCTGCCCAACCGCTCAGGAGTACAACCCGTTTGGTGCCGGCTTCTTTAAGTGCCTGAACATAGTTTTGCGATATCCGGCGCAGGTAAGCTCCCATATCAGGTTCCGTAAAACTCAGGGGAATCATTGCATAAACGGCATCTGCCCCGTTGAAAGTATCAGTCAGAAACCGGACATCGGAGATCGAGCCAATAGCAGGGGTAGCGCCTGTTTTTTGGATAGCTGCCCGCTTTTGGGCATCGCTGCTGACAACGGTTACCGCATGTCCCTGGGCGATCAATATTTCTGTCAGCGGCAGGCTGATGTTCCCTAAGGAACCTGTAACAATAATTTTCATCGCTGGTTATTTGGTATAAATACTGTTCTCAATATCGGTAAGCAAGGGTGCGTGCGTTGGGCGCCATTTTATATGCTCCTGTGTCCAAACGCTCGATGCGGGACAGTCGATGGCGGCCATCTGTGAGAACCAGCCAAAATGTTCAGCGGCTGCTTCCGGCATTACCGGAACTACCGGGAAATTCAGTTGTTTACCTATGGCTTCCGCTATCGTTTTAACTGTAATCGCTTCTTCGGCTGAAGCATGATAACGGGCTCCCGGTTCGGCGTTTTCCAAAGCCAATCTGTACAAATGGGCAGCATCCAGCCGGTGTACGGCGTTCCAGCGATTTTGTCCGTCGCCGATATAAGCAGATATTCCTTTTTCTCTGGCGATATTGACCAGAATGGGTACGAAACCATGTTTATCATCGTCGCCATGTACCGATGGAGATAAACGGATCACTGCTGTACGCACACCCAGCGCGGCTACTTTATCTGCGGCTTGTTCAGAAGCCCTGGGCCAGGCCGGGTTGAACAGAGGAATGATATCTTCGGTAGCCAGCTTGCCGGGACTGACCAGGGCTGTGCCGGAAGTAACGATCAAAGGACGGTCAGAACCGGCCAGCACATCGCCGATGGTTTCAATGGCTGTTTTATCCACTTCGCATACTTCCTTAAACCGGGTAAAGTCGTGGATAAAGCCGGCATGGATCACGCCATCTGACTGAGCGGCGCCGCTGCGAAGGCTTTCCAGGTCTTCGAGGTCGCCACGATGAACTTCTGCACCTGCTTCGATAAGCTTTTGAGCTGAAGCATCTGAACGGGCCAGCCCTAATACCTGGTGGCCGGCAGCTAATAATTCCTGCACAATGGCAGTACCGACGAAGCCTGTAGCTCCTGTAACGAATACACGCATGATTGTTTTTTCTTTTGTTGACACAAAGATGAGTTGCTTTAGTGAGGTTGATTTATCCAAAACTGCGTTTGATTTAGCTAAAACAGGGAAAGAATTGTGTAATTAACTAATTTTGATATCCGGTTGTAAAATCCCGGGTTTTGTACGCACAGATTACAAACAACCAATTTAGTTTTAGCAATGAAACATAACGAGGTTAAACCTTGCTTAGCATTAGCCACCTATATTCATTCTTTCTGGGAATTGAAAGGAGATGACAGCGACCACCAATGGGAACGGATATTTCCTGATGGCTGCCCCGGGATCGTTATAAATTTAGGAGGATCCTGCAAAACCGACAACGGCCTGGCTACTATGGATCACGGGAAAACATACGTGGTAGGAGCAATGACTTCCTTTAAAGATAGTTTTATCGACAGCAACACCCATCTAATGGGAGTGTGCCTGAAACCAGCCATGTTTTCGTCTTTTTATAACTATGCGCCACAAAATGAATTGACGGATCATACCGTTGAATTTGACTTAGCACATTCATTTGATGTTGATAAGATAAATAATGATCCCCATGTTTATCTCAACAGATATTTTTTGGACAGGAAAAGAAATATCAACCAGTTGCTTCAGCCTGTTTTAAACGATATCCATATTTCTAAAGGAATGTTAAGCATCTCTGAAATGGCAAAAAATAATTTTATAACTGTCAGGCAATTGGAGCGGATTTTTAAAGCCCATATTGGATTAACCCCCAAGGAGTATGTAAAGATCATTCGCTTCCAGTCGGCTTTTTCTATGATGAGTGACAACAGCCCAAAGAAAAGCTTGTCAGATATAGCGTTTGAATGCGGCTTCTATGACCACGCACATCTTACCAATGAAATAAAACAACACACGGGACTTACGCCTTCCCAATTTTAATTTTGTCGCTTTTTTCCAAAAGATAAACCAGGCCAGGTACTTAATTTTGCGTAAAAGGATTTTAAATGAAAAAAGTAATTTTGAATTTAGCGGTCAGCTTAGACGGGTTTATTGAAGGGCCAAATGGTGAAATTGATTGGTGCATTATGGACGACGATATGGACTTTGGAAGTTTTATAGCAAGCGTCGACACCATATTTTACGGAAGAGTGAGCTATGATGCCTGGGGGAATTTCCAACCTGATGCAACTACCAGTCCTGCAGAAAAAGAGATGTGGGAGGGAATACACTCAAAAAATAAATTTGTTTTCTCAAGCCAGAGCAGGCAAGATAGCAAAGCTACCTTCATAGGCTCCGACATAGCAAACCGGGTTGCTGAAATCAAGCGACAAGATGGTAAAGATATCTGGCTATACGGTGGGGCAAGTCTTATTAAAACATTTATAAATACAGGTCTTATTGACGTCTATAAAGTATCAGTGCACCCGGTAGTTTTGGGAGCTGGCAAACCATTGTTTGAAGATTTGAAAGAACGAATAGGTTTAAGGTTGATTGAAACCAATGTTTTCAAGTCGGGTGTAGTGCAACTTACCTATGAGCCGGGGAAATAGATACCGGAGGATTTACTTGTTACAAAAGACAGTATAAATTGAAACGCCTTCAAGTTATCGAAGGCGTTTTTTATCAGTTGTCTAACCCAAGTTGTTTTCTCATGTCGAGGTTAAAATCATATTGTTCCTCAATCGAAATGGCTCTCCGGGAGTTTTCATTAATGTCTTTTCCTTCCTTTGTCCAAAGAAAAGGATAAAAGTTAAAGACTTTATCGCCGTTTAACTTTGAAACTTCGTCCCGCCAATTTGTCCACCTGCTGCCCTCATAAAATTTATCCAAGTCATTGTTGAAACAGAAGTCCAGGAATTGGGTATAAGTAAGGTCCATTTGTTCATACTCTAAATTATCTGGCGAAAAATAATAGACGTTTCCTAAGTCCTTGCCAAGCCCTCCGCCATTTAGAAGATAAAAGCCTCCAATAGCATCATCGGCAATTAACAGAAATGATGGACTTTCACCAAATTCTTTAAAAGATTTCCCTTTATTCCAATCAGGAAGTGTCCGATTAATTTTTGAGCTACCTGAACCAAGAATCCTAATCCAGCCATCATCAATTAAAAGTCCGCCTGTCATATAAATAATTGCACCCATTGGGGAACGCGTTGTCACCTAGGTTTTGTACAACGCATCTTTTGCTTTTGAGGTGTCAACCGGTAAGATCTCAACTTTGTTTTTTGCGGATTTAATCCACTCATCTACAAATATCCATCCCGGATCAGTTTTGTTGATTAGTTCTTCAACTTGTCTCATTTTATTTTGGGCTGTCATTGGTAAGGCATACAAGGTCAGCAAGACTATTGTTAAATATCGCATCATAACCTTTGTGTAGTTTTCGCAAGCTATTATTTTTTCGGCTATCTAACAAAAAAGCGCAGTGACTGGCCGGATAACGCAGAAATTATTCCATAACTCATATCGGGAAAACTTGCCTATCCGTAAAATATAAAATGAGCTAAAAATATCCGACCAGATATCTTTTAGCTCATTTTAATAATTGAACCAATCAACTCAAGGTTCTGTGTGATCGTGTTCCAATGCCTTCTTGAATTTATTATACAGTGTCCAATCGGGATTCGGCTGGTTATCCATCCAGCCATAAGTAAGGCCCTCAAATCTTGCGCGGTAGAAAGTGTCATTTTCCGGGTACATTCTTATTCCGTCGTAATATCTTCTGAGGAAATATTCAAAATTAGCACGGTCCTTTCTGCCGGCAAATTTTTCACCTTCGGCGTAACCGTAATTGTATTCGCGCTCGTACTCAGAAAGTACAGGCCCTGACGGATTAGACCGGGGAGGAGGAAGCGTTTGGGCATGAACCGATAATGATCCTGCCAGTGCAATTAAAAGTACCGCAACTGTTTTAGCCGCTGCATTCCATTTTAAACATCGTTTTCTTTTATTTTCCATAAAATAGTATTTAGGCAATGAAATTAGCCTTCCTTACTATTAAAGGATAGTACAAAGACGACAAGTTTGATTCCCTGCATAAAGTCGCTGGTACCTGATAAAAAAAAGCTGCTGGCCCGTATCAGCAGCTTCCGCAGATCCATTTTCTATACGGAGGATCTTATCCGATTTCAATTGTCCTGGGTGCTTTTTGCTTTGCTTCTTCTTTCTTCGGAATAGTAAGCAACAGCAGACCGTTTTCGTAACGGGCATTTATTTTTTCTTCATCCACTACGTCCTTCTGAAGTTCGAAGCTGCGCTGAAATGATTGATAGCTGAACTCCCTGCGGCTGTAATTTTTTTCCTTGGTTTCTTCTGTATGTTGTTTAGCAGAAGAAATAGTGAGCAGGTTGCCATCAAGTGTGATCTTAAAATCTTTTTTATCCATGCCGGGAGCGGCTACTTCTACTTCAAAGTTATCGTCCGTTTCCCGGATATTTACTGCGGGAACGGTAGTGCTGGTGGATGAATAGTTATTGTTTCCCCAATTAAAAAGTTCGCGGCCAAAGAAGTCATCGAACAAAGCCGGGAATGCGGGGAACTGATTCCCGTTCCTTTTAATAAGTGACATATTAACCTCCATTTTTAAATAAGTGAGCAATAAATAATGATCTCATTTTAATTGGCTGGCCAGCCTCAAAAAATTTCACAATCGATATGCCATGGCCCAAAAACTGATTTTTTTTCATGAAAACTGACATTATTTACCCTCTTATTAAGAGGGTAAAGGTTATCTTGTCAGCCCGCCCTTTAACTTCATGAAGAAGGCTGATATCTTAAAGAATCATGTTAAGTTTGAGTATGGAAAATTTATTGAAGTATATCCATTCTCTCACCAACTTTACACCAGACAACTGGTGTGCGCTTACCCCGGCCTTAACAACGGTGGTGTTCTCCAAAGATGAATACCTGTTACAGGCCGGTAAAGTTTGTGAGGCCTTGTTTTTTGTGAGCAGCGGATACTGCAGGGCCTTCTATAACAAGGATGGACAGGATATTAATACCGCTTTCTTTTTTGAGAATGATATCGCTACCAATATCAACAGCCTGGCTACCGGTGAAAAGTCGGCTTTCTCCATCCAGGCATTGGGGCCGGTAACGGCTATCCGCTTTGATGTAAAGAAGCTGCGCGAGGTATCCCTGCTGGACCCTGCTATAGAAGCGTTGGGCCGGAAATGCCTTCAGCAGATTGCGGCAAAACAGGAAAAGCATGCCGCCATGTTTAAATTAATGAGTCCGCAGGAACGTTACGAATTCCTGGAGGAGCATGACCCCGGCTTATTGCAACGGGTGTCGCTTACCCAGCTGTCTTCCTACCTTGGCGTAGCCAGGGAAACATTAAGCCGTATCCGCAGCAGGAGATAGGCACCTTGTTTGTGACGATTGTCACAGGTTAAAATGGTTGGATCTGTGGATCTTTACACCATTAATTTTAAACCATTTAACAACAGAAAGTATGAATGCAACACAATCAACAGAAACCGTACTTCGCTTCATTAATTCATTGAATGAAGAAGATTTTACCACGGCACGCAACTGTGTGACCGATGATCTTACGTTTAACGGTGTAATGGGAACCCGTAATGGCGCTGATGCCTATTTCAAGGATATGGAACGGATGAAGCTGAAATATAACATCCGGAAGGTGTTTGCTGACGACAGCGATGTGTGCCTCTGGTACGATGTAATTATGGATGACAAACCCATACTAAGCTGCGGCTGGTATCAGTTGCAGGACAACTGTATCCGTTCGTTCCAGGTGGTATTTGACCCGCGGCCATTATTGGAAACGGCGAAATAGTTTCGTCACGACAGCAGCCCATGTTTAAAAAAAGCCATTCCTTTACGAATGGCTTTTACTTTTTCAAACATTCACACTAGTTATGGGAAATATCTCTTTTGTTGATTAGTTTACGCATATTTTCCAGGATGGTATTTGCTTCCTCGAAATGCGTATTTAACTTCGGTACCATATCCCTGGCATAGGTACTGATGGCGGTATCCTTAGAGGCTACTGCATTATTAAAGTCAAACAGCGTTTTTTTATGATCCTCGATCATCTGTTTAATATAGGCCCTGTCAAAATCTTCTTTCTTAATATCTGTCAGCGTTTGTTCTGTCGCTTTTGCATCGTCTGTAAGATCTGCAGGCATGGTAACGCCTGTTTTATTGGCAATGGCCTGTAATTGTTCATTGGCGGCAGTGTGATCTTTTTCCATCATCGCACCATACTGCCTCACCCGTTCATCCCGGGCTTTACTTTTTGCAAGTTGTCCAAGCCTTATTTCTTTAAGGTTAGCGGCAGCCGCAGTAGTGATAAAGTTAACGGTAGCCTTTTCCGTTTGCTGGTCCGGTTTCTTTTGCTGCCCGCAGGAGAGAAGGGCAGCCACAGCCAATGTTAGAACAGGATATGTTTTCATCGTTCCAGTTTTTGAAAGGATATCAAAAAAAGCGCCATGCCTCGAACCGGGGATTTTATCAATAAGATATGACACTTAAACATTAAACCTAGCCTTAGTCCGCTTGCGGGTATACCAGATACCAGCGGCAGCTAATGCTACAGCGCCTGCCAGCAGCCACCAACGGGTATTCCCGGCAGGCGGAATGTATTCCACGCCGTTCACCCCGGCAACAGCCGCTTCATTTACATACCTGCCGGAATGCGGCCGGGCAGATGCTTTGAAATTATCTGCCAGCGATTGCAACTGTCGCTGCATTTCCTGGCCGGTTAACGGCTTCCCATGGCCGGTAGCTACCGTTTGGGGTTGCAGGGCCGCCAGTTTTTTCACACTGCTCTCCGCAGAGATCCAGTCAGGTGTGAAATATTTAGGAGGACCGGATACTTTTTTCGATTGGGTGATCACGTGAGACAGCGACTCTGCCTGGGTGGTTACAAACGCATCTCCCGCCAGCAGTACACCGTCGTATTCGCGGTAAAGACTGATATGTCCCGGTGTATGCCCAGGCGTATGAATATATCGCCATCCTTCCAGTCCGGGTACGGATCCGTCTTCCGGAAGCATGAGCAAATGGCCGTTCAGATTAATCCCCTGTTTGGGGAATGTCCACGACAGTAATGTCATCATACCGCCGCCGGCAGATGGGTCGGGAGGTGGGTAGGCAGACCTGCCGGTAAGATAAGGGGCTTCCAGGTAGTGCGCATACACCGGCACATCCCATTCCGACAACAGCGCAGGAAGTGCGCCTGTATGATCAAAGTGACCGTGGGTGAGAATAATAGCCGATGGTGTTGCCTGCGGCCAGAAGAGATGTTTGGCCACCTGCATAATTTTATGGGCGGAGGTCTGCAGTCCGGCATCTACCAGTACCCAGGAATTATTGGCTGGCTCATGAATGAGGTACATATTCACAAATACGTCGTGTATACCCCACACGCCGGGCGCCACCGCAAACCATTTCTTATAAAGTTTCTCCTCGATTAACGTAATGTTTTCCATACCGGTTGTTTTCCTTCCATACAGCAATTACTGTTCCCTCCGAATGCCCCTGTCTCCCGAAAAATAAAAACAGTTATCTCAAACGGGTTATTTATTTTGCGGCAGAAGTGGACAAAAAATAGCGAACAATGAAAATCAACCTGCTCTTCCGCCGCGGGAGAAAAGCATACCTGACAGGCATCTTCCTGCTCGCAGGTAGCCTTACCTCATATGCACAAAAGACTAACCAGGCGCTCCTGCTGGATGGCAATGATAACAACCCCAGTATTGGTATGGGTATCATCCGGAAGCATTGGACCGTGGAAGCCTGGATCAAAGGAAACGATAACGTCTGGAAGGAGCGCGAAGCTATTATTGGCGGCGGTGAATACACAGCCTATCCCCACATCGACAATCTCCCTTTGATGATCAAAAACGGTCATTTACACAGCAAAAAAGCGAATATAACCGCACGCGGGATACTGGATAGCAACTGGCATCACGTAGCCGCCACCTGCAACGGCGTAGAAACCAAACTTTACCTGGATGGAAAAGAAGTGGGCCGCGCAAAAGGCGCGGTGGATATCTTGCCCGGCGCCATAGGCACCAATGATATGGACTCCAGTACCTTTGGCGGTTGTATCGATGAAGTACGGATATGGACCACCGCACTGGCTCCCGCCACCCTCCGCCGGTGGATGTATCAGCCGTTGGCCCCTTCGCACCCTGACTTTCAGGCGCTGAAAGGCTATTATACCTTCGATGATATGCAGGACGATGTATGTCTTAACCTGGTGGGGAAAGGCCACCAGGCATATCATATGCGGAATACACGGAAAAAGTATAAAGGAACATCGCCGTTGGCGGCGCTGGTGAAAAATAACAACCCTTTATTTGTAACACCGCATCCGAAGCAACAACTGTTTAATGCGGTAACTATCCAAAGCGAATGGGATGCGGATCCGGGCAGCGCTAACGACGCGGTACTTAAACTACGTATAGTGGCTAACGGTAGTAAGGAGCCGCTGAAACTGACTGCTTTGCAGCTGGATTTATCGCGCAATACCCGGTTATCCGATATTACGGCAGTGCATGTATATGCTGCCGGTCAAACGCCGCGCTCCAACAGCAGGAAGGAGTTGTTTGGAACAGGTAATACCCCGGGGAAAAAAATGAAATTAGTTTTGCCTCCGGCAGATGGATATGCCTTGCAAGACGGGGTAAATTATTTCCTGGTAACCTTCGATGTAAAAAAGAACGCGGTGCCAGGAGATACTTTGTATGCAGATGTTGCTTCATTTGCTTTAAACGGCACCGCCTATACGCCGGAAGCAGCACCCACCAACATTATGAAAACCGTTGTACCCTCTTCTGCAACCAATGCAAATACGGTGAAGCTGCTGCAATGGAATATCTGGCATGGTGGCGTGCACCTAGGAAATAATGGTCCCGGCCGGGTAAAGGAATTGCTGTTGCAGACCCATGCCGATATTATCAGTATGCAGGAAGCATATGGCACACAACAGTTCCTGAATGATACGCTGGGGTTTCACCTGCAAACACCCGCTCCGGGCGCCAATCTCGCACTGTTCAGCCGTTACCCTTTGGAGCAGCATGCATCCGGTGATAATTTTAAATCCAATACCGCAACGGTGCTGCTGCCGGGCCGCCGGAAAGTATTGGTCGGCAACTGGTGGCTGAGGTATGCCAGTAAACATGAGTACACCGATTTTTATCCCATTCCGGGATTGGATACTAACGACTGGATCAGGGAAGACAGTGAACTGGCGGTAACAGATGCCCGGAAAAACCTGGATCAGGACATAGACCCGGTTGCAGCGGCTGATACCTCATTGCCGGTGATTTTGGCGGGGGATTTTAATTCGGGTAGCCACCTCGACTGGACCGCCAGGGCAGCGTTTTTACACTATGGATATGGTCCGGTATTATTACCGGCTTCCAGGTTTATGCTGGAACGGGGTTACCGCGATAGTTACCGGGAGCTGCAACCAGATGAAGTGACACATCCGGCAGGCACATTTGCGGTGATTTACGGGCACCTGCAAACTTCACGGATCGACTTTATTTATTACAAGGGTTCAGGCATTAGTGCAATCGCTTCTAAAATTATCCGGACATCACCGGAGATAGACGACGTGTGGCCTTCCGATCATGCTGCGGTACTTACTACATTTGATATACGATAACAAGGCGAAATCGGTCACTGCCGCACGTTTGAGGAGAACCGTCTCAGTAATGTGTAATCATTTTCTCATAGTAACCCCATCCTGGGAAACTTACATGAATGACTGCGACCAGTCATGTTGACAGAAAACAACACAGGAGCGAGGTTCGCTGTATCAGGCTGCTTTACGTGTAAGATGGCATTGGTATGGATTCACATTTGCGAATGAAATACGAAAGTATTGTTCACTCAAAAATGATGAAGTATGTTCTATCATGTAAAAGACCTGCAGTTTAATGCCCGGGTATCAAAACCGGATCCTGCATTTGCTACTTTATTACTGGAGCAGTTCGGCGGTGCAAACGGCGAATTGGCCGCTGCGCTCAGGTACTTCGGACAGGCATTTGGCGCCAGGAATCCATTTCCTGACAAGTACGACCTGCTGATGGATATAGCCACAGAAGAATTCAGCCACCTCGAAATAGTGGGCGCCACTATCCAGATGTTATTGCAGGGCATCAACGGAGATTTGAAAAAAGCGGCAGAAGAATCGGAGATCATGCAATTGCTGGATGGGAAAAAGGCGAAGGAAGAGTTTATTCATAAAGCGATTGTAGCGCCACAACTCCTGGTATCTTCCGGAGGCGGCCCTGCATATACCAACAGCCAGGGCGTTCCATGGTCGGCTTCCTATATCAATGGCGATTGTAACGGTGATCTTACAGTAGATCTCCGCTCTGATATGGCAGCGGAATCACGCGCAAAAATCACTTACGAATACCTGCTCCAATTTACTGACGATCCATATGTAAAGGAAACCCTTAACTTCCTGATGACACGTGAAGTGGCACATTTCCAGATGTTTGAAGCAGCGCTGGATTCCATACAGCCTAATTTCCCTCCAGGCGTATTGCAGTCGGATCCGCGCTACAGCAACCTCTATTTTAATATGTCCAGCGGCGCGGATATCCGTGGAACATGGAATGAGGGCGAGTCTTCCCAACTCGGGGAAACCTGGCAGTTTATTCAAGATCCTGTTAGCTACGTACTGCAAACAAACGGATTACTGGATGTGGAACCAACCGGCACCAGCAGAACCCTGCAGGGTGTAGATGAAATAGACAAGAGTTTAAGCCTGCAGCGAAGCGAGGAAATAAACATGGCAGTACCGATTGGAGAACAGTCATGGAGTGAACATGCCGACAGCGTACAAAAAAAGAGCAATGGAAAGACAAGCCACACTAAAAAGAAATAAAAAAGGTAAGGCGACAGATGCCGGGTACCATCTTGAAGTGGTTTATTATACCGATCCGCTTTGTTGCTGGAGTTGGGCGTTTGAACCGGTAATTCAACGGCTTGTTAATGAGTATGGGAAACGGTTGTCGATCCGCTATTGCATGGGTGGCATGTTATCGGGGTGGAACAACTATCACGATACGCTGCATGCAGTTAGCCGGCCCATACAAATGGGGCCGGTGTGGTTGCAGGCAAAACAACTGACCGGCGTAGCGTTGAACGATACCATCTGGTTCACAGATCCGCCGGCATCTTCTTATCCGGCCTGCGTAGCGGTAAAGTGTGCTGCCCTGCAATCGGAGCAGTTAGCTGCGCAATATCTTTTTAAGTTGCGGACTGCAGTGATGCTGAAAGCCAAAAATATTGCGCGAAAGGAAGTGTTGATCTCCACGGCGGAAGAGCTGGCGCAAGAGAACCCCTTGTTTGATGCGGGGAAATTTACAACGCAGTTAACAAGCCAGCAAGCTATCGATGCGTTCCGGGCGGATATGCAGGAAACAAAGTATAGGGGCATCCATCGTTTCCCTTCATTATTGCTGCAGGTAAGGGATACGAGAAAAAGTTTACTGCTCACAGGAAACAGGCCTTTTGAGGCTATTACATCGTGTATTGACCAATTAGTTGCTGAGTAAAATAAAATATCCGGATTATTTATCCGGATATTTTATTTTCCATTGTTCCAGTAGTTCATCCGCCTTACCTGGTTCCAGGTGTTTAATAATAAAATCAAGTTTTTCTTCCCGGCGGTCGTCACCTTCTTTTGATTGGGGAGATCCGCAGTACCACAGGAAGGATAATCCTACTACCTGCCAGATAAGCTGAAGGAATTCCGACTGCCAGTTTTCCATTGTTTCCCGCATCATCTGTACGGCATATTCCGGAACTTCGGCAGGTTGCGAATGCGCCATCTGCTCGTTCAGATAATCTTTCCATCCAAAGTACCAATGTAATGCTATGGAAGCAAGGAATAGCAAAAGCGTTACCCAGAAGTAGGCTTTTCGCTTCAGGTAAGAGGGGCTTTTTTGATTTGTTTTCATAACCTGTAGTGTAAACAGTGAATAAGAATTTTACAGGTAAATGAGTAACAAAATCGAGCCAGACCTTATACCAGCTGCATATTAGCTTTCAGCGCAATTTCTGAGGAAATAGTGAAACAGTTTGTCTGAATGATGTGGTTACTTATTACCGGTTGAAGTGCCTGTTGTTGCTGCGTTTTCTGGTATTGGGGGTATGATTTTGTAAGCGTATCTAAGGAAGAAATAAACCATATTACTCATTCTTAAATCAGGTTATTATGGAAAACATACTGAACCAGCAACGTGATGAAGGAAAGGTAGCAAGGCGATAGAAAATCAAACGGCCAAACTGCCGTCCGATACTTTTTTGCGGGCATCTAAAGGTGCGATGGGATGGTCGCTGGCGCTGCAATGCTTAGGCAAGAAACATATCAGCCTTTTCATTGGTCAGTGGGCAGCCCTTCCTGCTTTTCGGTGTTTATAATAAGATAGTTAAGGTAGAGGGTAACGATTAGTTACATGGTGAATGAAGAGATGAAAACAGCAGGTGCCTTTGTGGCGCCTGCTGTTTTTTTAGATGGATTGCTGAACTGGAAGTAAACTGCTGGTCATTAAATTGCAGCGCCAGGGTTGCCGCAGCAGGAACAGCACCAGCGAGGCGATATCTTCCGGGATGAGCATTTCTTCTTTCTGCTGCATTTCCAGTTTCTTTTCTGCGGGCATATCCAGCAGGTCGGTGCCCACCAACCCAGGTTCAATAAGCGACACCTTGATGTTTGATGACTGTACCTCTTTTCGCAGGGCTTCTGAAAAGGCCTGGATACCGGCTTTAGTGGCAGTATACACGGAGCTGTTGGCCGATCTTACATCTGCGCTGAGAGAGCCGATGAACACAATCTGCCCCCCACCTTTTTCTTTCATACGCTTCACTGCCTCATGTGAGCAGGCCAGGTAGGATAGCAGGTTGGTGTTGAGTACATATTGCCAATCATCGTAGGTGCCTTCCTGTATGCCCTTGAATGGCACCGCGGCGTTGTTGATCAGGATGTCGAGACGATCAAAGTGTTCATCTACCTGTTTAAATGTTTCTTCAATTCCTTTTTTCTCTGCAATATCCGCAGTAAACCCATGCACCTTTCCTTCCATACCAGCGTTTTTAAATGCCTGAATGGTATCGTTCAACTCCGGCTGATGTCTGCCGAAAACCATCACCTTTGCGCCGTACGAGGCCAGCAGGAGGGCGGTAGATCTGCCAATTCCGGTGGTGCCACCAGTGATCAGGATTTTTTTTCCTGTGAGTTCTTCCGGTTCATATTTACCGATTGATGAAAAATTTGTTTGCTGCATAAGAATACTTTTTAAATGGTTTATTTCCAGGAGACAGTAATCTGCTGGTTTCCTTTGAGTTTAAATTCAAGATGTCCATTGTCACACGGAGTGCCGTTTATTTCCGTTTTCTCATCTGTTACTTTGATCCGGGGTAGGGCAGTACGTTTCTTTATAGCTATAATACGCATATGACAGACTCCTTTTTTATGTCCCAATACGCGGAAGGTGACCGTTTTGCCTTTTATGGTAAAGCCGCTTGTAGGATAGTCGATGAAAATGAGCAGCGATTCGCCGGGAACCGTGTAATAGTGGCGGGGAATCAAAGCAAAAGCAAGTCCGGAACCATATACTTCCTGGCCTACAGTCCCCGACTTGTTCCAGCCCTCCTGCAGATCTTCCACGGGTATCCACAACTGTTTCGCCACTTCCCCGGTTTTGGTGTCTTCCGACAGGCAATCTTCCGGTAACATGGGCGGATAATAATAGGCTGCGCGATAAATATAGTAGCGTGTAAATTCACTGAGCAGTAACCTGACTGATTCAGGTATGGGGATGTTTTCCGACATCAAAAGATAATCCCCGAAGGAAGAAAAACATTCGGTTTCCTCGTAAACGGCTGTATATGGCGCTTCCGGTAGAGGAAAAAGCGCGAAAAAAGTAGGGTAATTTTTTGCATAACCATAATTGCAGTCCCACAGCCATACATTTTTAAACATATTAGCGAGACAGAGATAGCTGATATTCAGGAATACTTCTTCCTTTGTAAGGGTATATAACTTCAATGCGGTAAAAGCAGAGAAAGCCGTATTGTTAGCCTGGTAGAAAACCTGGAATCCTTCTCCCTGTAGCGAAAGACAAGCTGCTTTTGCTTCCTGCAGATATATTTCTTTTTGTGTAAGCTCCCATGCCAGCAACATCACTTTTGCATAAATACCGGCTACATCTTTTTCTCCGCCTTTGCCCGGTGCAGTTTCCGCTTTTATCACTTCCAATGTTTCCATGTTATAAAACACCGGCCATTTATAATTGAAATGATGGGCTACTCTTATCGCAAAATCCAGCGAAGCGAAAAGCATTTCCCTGATACTTTCATGCCCCTGTTTCATCAACCTTACCAGGTTCATTAACGGATGATGAAGGTACCAGCTATCCATGACCAGCGGACGTTTATGTTCTTCCGATTTATCCAGCCTGTCCTGTGCTGCGGGGAGCCACCGGACCAATGTTTTAAGTTTTTTATCATAGAAATCCGGTATTACCGTTACAAGATCCCTTATCATCTGCATATCCCGCCTGCTCCATTGCTGGTAATCCACCAGGGGAAGCAAAACACTCAGCTGTACCATCAGTTCCGGAGGTGTTTTATAATCGCATACATAGGCGTTCAGAAAAGCATGACCATTTACCTGGCACCAGCTGCCGGCGCTATGTTCCAGGTCGTACCATGTTTTATCCAGTATTTCCGGCCAGTGGTGATATTGGGTTGCTGGTTTTGGGAGATGGAGATATATTTCTGCCAGCAGGTCCATAAATTGCTTTGACATGGCTATTTCATCAGCAGGCGTTTTGTCGTCCATTACTACAAATGTGTCGCTGATGGTGTAAGTTTTGCCTGCCTTTAAAGAATGTTCATCTGATACAGGCAGCATAAAGCCTATATCGGGCCATGTGCCGCCCACGGAATTACTGACGGATGTTTTTGTTTGTTCACAGTATTTGTCCAGCGAGGTAAGGTTCTGAAGATAAAGTACAGATCCCGAACCAGGTTCCTTTATACTGAAATAGATCATTCCTGTACGCGCGCCATTTTGTGAAAGATGTATGTCACCTTCCGGGATACCCTTGTAACCACTTCGTTTCAGTGGCATAATATCACGTGGCCAGTAGTGAAAGATGAGCGGAGCAATTGGTGTAACGGTTGTTTTACAACGAATCGCCGGGTGTCCGTTATTATAAAGGTCCAGCGTTACCACATAGGAAGCCGCCAGCGTTTGCAGATGAAAAACAGCCTGGTTCTTTTTCCTGACAGTACGTTTGATCACGATCTTGTCGTGCGGGGCATATACCGCCCTGAAAGTAATACGGGCGCCTTCCGGCCACTCGGCCAGCACCCATAAGGCATCTCCTGTACAGTATACGTAGTAATGACAGTCGCCGGATTGCTGGTAAAAGATCTCTTTTAATTCAGGGTTATTGAATATTTCATTAATGGCCGTTGCGTGAGGTGAAATTCCTTCCATAAATCATGTATTTAAGCATGCTCCAGGGTTAAAATATGTACGCACCACGAGGTGACGAGCAAGAGTTGTATACAGGCATCCAACAGGTATATTTTTGATATCACTGCTTTGGATACATATATCACATCTACCAGTAGTAATACAAGCGCTGTGCCTGCGCCAATAATCAATGTTCCTATGGTAGCAGCCCCTGGGTGCGTTAATTATTAAACACCGCATAAAAATCCGTACCAGTCAGGAGGTTAGACCGGAAGACAACAAAAAGCCTGTTACATAGCACACGCAGGCATTATAAACGTGGATGAAAAGCCACGGACTGATATTTAGAAGAGGGACAGATTGTACAATGTTTTACAGGGCTTCCATATTAATGGAGCCAGTGGTTCTGAATGGCTTCCATCGATTGACCTTTGGTTTCCGGCACCAGTTTATATACCGTTATAAAAGCGAATACACAGCATAGCGCAAAGCACCAGAATGTTTGTGGTGTTCCCACAGATGCCAGCATAACAGGCGTTAACTGCCCCATGATGGCGTCGGCGGTCCACATCACCATGATGCTGAGTGACAGCGCCTTCGCGCGTATGCTGTCAGGGAATATCTCGGCTGCAATCACAAATTTCAATGGGCCGATGGAGAAGGCGAAGCAAGCCAGGAAAGCCAATACACAAAGCAAGAGACAGATGCCATTAACGGCGCCAACGTAGAAACAGATGCCGGTCAGCAGCAGGCTCACTGCCGCGCCGGCTGTTCCCCATAGATACAAGGGGCGCCTGCCAAGACTGTCGACTTTCCAGATCGCAATAAACGTAAAGAGCACGTTTGCTGCGCCAAAAAACAGCTGGCTGATGAGGGAGCTGTCCAGCGTAAGCCCGGATTGGTGCAGGATAGTAGGGCCATAGTAAATAATGGCGTTGATCCCGCTGAACTGTGAGAATAATGGCAGCAGGATGGCGATCAGCAAAGCACGGCGGTAGCGCGGCGCCAGCAATTGCGTATAACCGGCGGGGTTAGCTTTTGTTGTAGCATGCCTGAGCTTCAGCCAACGCGGACTTTCCGGAATAAAAGCGATACCCAGTAAAAAAAGCAGTGCCGGAAAAATGCCTACACCAAACATTTTGCGCCATACCTCCAGGCCGGTGATCAGCAGCCATCCGCTTTGGGCTGGTGTGGCGGCATATTTCAGGAGCAGCGCATTGCTGCCATAGGCGCTGAAAATACCGATGGTAACAGCCAGCTGGTAATAGGTAACCAGCCGGCCACGCAGGTGGTCCGGGGCAATTTCGGAGAGATAGAGCGGCACTACGCTGGAGGCGATACCTACCGCCATGCCGCCTAGTATGCGTGCTGCAATAAGCCAGGAAAATACCGGGATAAAAGTGCAGCCCAGCGCAGTGAGTACAAACAGGGCTGCTGACAGGAACAACAACTTTTTTCTGCCAAGCCGGTCACTGATATCACCGGCAAAAATGACCCCGGCAATACAGCCTGCCAGCGCCGACGAAACAAACCAGCCCAGTTGTGCGGGCGACAAAGAAAACCGGTGCTCCACAAAAGGCAGGATGCCGGATACCACGGCCATGTCAAAACCAAAGAGGAAGCCGCCCAGGGAGGCTACCAGCGTAATAAAGGTGAGATGTTGACCGCGTTGCTGCATGTTCAGGTGGATGCTATTTGTTGATAAACCGGATGCGATGGTTTTAAAAAAGCTTTGATCAGTTTCACCGGTTCCCCGTTATTGCTGGTAATCCGGCAGTCTATCGCCGCTGCCGGTATCACAAAAGTTTCAGCATAGTGATATATATTCGTATGTCCGTTGGAGGTAGTAACCGTTACTGCACTACCTTCTACGAGCATCATCACCAGGCAGTTGCCATCGGTAGTTATATTAACGCTGTTGCTGAATTCCAGCCGGTGCACATCGTAAAAATGTGCTGCATGTGTTGGCAGGTGCACCAGCCGGTAGTCTGCCCTTTGCTCTATTGTCACGGGGGCAGCAATGAGCTGCTCTTTTACAGCCTTGCCCTGCCTGTTGAAATCCAGGTTATGAAATGCATGATCTATATTGATGGCCCTTGGTTTTCCATCCAGGCCGGGCCGCAGCCAATCGTACATTTTAAACGTAAAAATGTACGGGGTGGCGCTGATTTCCAGTACAAGATTATTGGCGCCGGCGCTATGTACAGTTCCGTTGGGCACCAGGAACAAGGTATGTTTATCTGCTGTATGTTGCTGTACAAAATCCGTTATTTCTACCGGAATACCAAGATCCCGGCTGTTTTCCAGTTTGGTTCTGAATATTCCGGGATCAATCCCATCCTGGAAACCCAGGTACACAGTGGCGCCGGCTTTGCAATCCAGGATGTAGTAAGTTTCATCCTGTGTAAACGTTTCACCGAAATGTGTGCGGATATAATCCATGGAAGGATGGCATTGAATGGATAAGTTGCCGCCGTCGAAGGTATCGAGGAAGTCGAACCGGATGGGGAATTCATATTTGAAGATCGGGGCATGATTGCCGAGGATAGCCCTGTGCTGCGCATACATCAGCCATTCGAAGGGAATTTCCATCAGGTAGCCATCGCTTTCAAAGAGCACCCCGTTTTCCGGAACAATCAATTCAAAAGACCATGCGTAATTTACTTCTTCGGTGTTGATACCATTGATATGTGTTTTTAGCCACTGCCCGCCCCAGGCGCCGGCTTCAAACCAGGGCCGCACCCTGAACGTGGAATGAACCAACTGGTCAATGCCCGCCTGCAGATCTTCATTAAATGCCCAGGCAATATGATCCGGCCACTGCGTATCTGCCATGATGTGGATACGTGGCGCCAGGGTTTGCTTATAATGATTGAGCACTACCCAATCCACAAAGTAAAACCGTTTATACATTTGAGTACTGCCGCCGGCAGTATCACAGCCCAGGTTGGTAATAGTGCCTGCGCGCATGCGGTACTGCAATTCATTTTTGGGTATGTCCAGGTATATCAGCGGCGCAGCAGCATCGGTGAGCGCAGCGCCCACGCCTGATACAATGTGAAGGTCATAAGGGCCATCGAATGACAATGCCCCCAGTTTCTCCTCATCAAAGAAATCGGTGATCTGTAAAGAAGTCTTTTTGCCCCATACATCACCTTCGCTGCCAATAAAGGGATCGACCAGCTCCTGAATGTTATCACTGTTTTTTAGCAGGCAATGCGTATCATGCCATTTAACGTTTACGCCTATACGTGTAAATTCCGCTTGCAGGGCAGCGCTGATCTTATCCCAGAAAATACCAGCATAGCCGTCTATCAGCACCAGCGGGTGCTGTACCATCCATTTGGCCAGTGATTCGTATCCTGTCTGTATCTTACCATTGCCGAGCGGATGGGCCGGGTATCTGTTATAGGTACCTGGTAGTGGGGTGGCTGCATGTTCCGGCAGCAAGGGCTGTGCTGATTCTCGCCAGATCATAATCTTATTTTTTTTCCACACGGATCATTATTACTCCTTTGCCAGAAATGGAGAAACTTTCCCGAAGTGTGTGCTTGTTTGTTTCCAGTATATCGCTTTCAGAAATATTTAAAGCAGTGGATTTATTCTTTGATGTTAGTGTAGCCGTGGCCGTATGAGGGGAGGTATTTACCAGTTGCAGCAATACGCCATTGCCGTCTGCCGCAGGATAGAGGTTTTCCACAAATACATTTTCCCCGCTGATGTTAAAGAACAGGCTTTCCGAAGGAGCGCCGTTTGCGGCGGCAACAACCGGTGGCTGGTGATTTTCCAACCCGCTTTTGTTAGCCGCGGCAGCATTAAACTGGCCATGCACCCGCAGGTAGTAATGAAAGACAGTGATCCCTTCCTGGTCCCTCCGGAAATTGGTATGCCACAGGTTATTCATCACCCAGGAAGAAATGAGGGGCTGTTGTTCCATAAAGGAAATCCAGCGGGGAGAGTTGTGCAGTCCGCCGAGTAGCCCTGCAGTAGGGTATTGGCCTATTTCAAAGAGCGGCGCATCGGGAGCCGACCAGGTAACGCCTGTATTTTTCCCGGAAATATCTACCCAACGTTGCTGCGTATACCAGTTCCTGTTAGTATGGGGTAACTGATCTGCTTCAGCGGTTATATTTCCCCAGGGGATGCTGTAACGTACCTGTGCACCGGGGACACGGAAGGGAAATACAAAGTGTACGCTTTCCTTGTCGCCAACGGCGGTTTTATCAATCGTGTTAGTCAGCATCACCTGGTCGGTGCCTGCGGCAAGTTGTATTTCACGGGTGAGGGAGCGCGCGCGGGGTGCGGGTGTGGTGATCAGCAGGCTAACCACCAGCGGGCCTTTTTCCTTTACCTCGATGTTTGCCTGTCCGCTGTATTGTATTCTTTCAGCAGCGTCACCAGGCATATAGGTGTATTGGTTCAATCCTGCGGAATCGGCAAAGTTGCCGCTATAGCCTTTTTTAAGCAGCTGGATGATGTTGCCTGTCTTTGGGTCTACCCGCACGGAATAAATGCTGTTATCGAGACTGTAATTTGTAACTGTCGCTTTTTTAAACGGCGCTCCGGCGCCGGGATGAATCGTGAAGCGTTGTTTAGAGAAAGGAGGCAGCGCGGTTGCCAGGAAGGCGAGTTCGCCGGTGCTGAGCCGCTGGGAGGGCAATTTCCTGCCGTTAAGATCTTTTACAACGTCGCCGGAGGTGCTGAGGGCGGCGGGTATGCGCACCAATGCGGTGCGGGAATGTCCCAGGGTATTGTAAACGTCTATAGCGGATGTGATGGTGTTGCTGGTATATCCGTTGCCGTTAGTGCTGCTGCGCAGCAGCGCTTCGGACTGGTCCCGGGCATTCAATGCAAAGCCCTGTTTAAACTGCCATTGGGCAATGGCTTTAGGGTCCTTCGGATCGGACACGCTATTGAAAGCGCCCCAGGTGTGTTCGTTGAACATGACGAGGTCCGTCCAGGTGTTGCGGAAGGAGTCGGCCGGGTAACCGGTTTTTCCCCTGATAGCCCAGATAGCGCCGGCCTGTTGCAGCCGGTCAGATGCGTTCCGGTTAATGGCGGTTTCTTTTGCAGCAGAGGCGATGCCATCTGTCCAGTATTCAGTGTAATCGCCGGTGAACACAGGAATTTTGTCTTTCCACCCGGCTTCAAAGTCGTGGAAAAATTGCTTTACCGAGGTAATAATCAGTTTGGGAGATGTATACCGCTCGTTCCATGCCTTTACTGCGTCCGGCAGCTCAGGGTCTATAGGCGCATTATCGCTCATGGCCCAGGTGAGGAGCGTCATGTTATAGGGAAAGTGGTTGTGCTCCAGCTGGGAGAGATAATCAAAAAGATAGGGGTTGAGGAAATTTTCAGTGGGTTTGCCGGTGTAATAAGGCTTGGGGTCTTCTACGGTAAAGAAGTTGGGTATTTTACTTCCTTTCAGCGTATAGCCGATAGAGTAGGGCGACGACTGCCAGAAGAGCACCTGTTGTTTCCCGGAGGCATCCCGCCAGTAGAAGGGTTTATCACGCCATTGCCCCGAACTGCCGATGCGGTCGTTGGCATTGGGTGCGCTGAGGAAGTACTTCATGCCGGTGATGGCCGATTGACTGATCAGTCCCCACGAGGCGCCTGGAACATCCCCCTGGAACATGGTGTTGATGGTAATGCCGTAATCTTTTGCGAGCCGGGCCCCCAAAGAAAACAGTTGCAGCAATTGGGCGGAAGAAGTGGCGCTGGTATTGGTGTTGGCGTAAGTCCCGTCGAGGTTGATCCAGCCTTTTTTCACCGCTTCGCGGAATGTTTGTTTCTTTTCATCGCTGGCGGCGGCGAGGTATTTATCTACCACCCAAAGCGCTTCCGTGTTCCATTTGAACCGGGCTTCCGGCGGATAGCCTGCCGTACGGGCGGCTATTTTAATGGCTTCATCGATGTTGTTCATATGAATGGCCAGCACCTTTGCCTGTACGTTGGTATATCCTACATCTACATGCGAGTGGGGCATGAGGTATACGTTCCATTGCCGGGTGGGTGAAACAATGCAGTGGGCGGTATAGGTTTGCCCGGCACTGAGCAGGCGAACAAACAGCTCGGTGTCTTTGTCTACTGCTTCGCCGGGCAGCGGCAGCTCATAGTCAACGATGCCATCGGGGCTGGCGGCCAGCGAGAGACTGTCTTCATGGCCATTGAAGTACATATACACCATTGCGGGCTGATAGCTTTTTCCCCCATGAAAGCGCATTCTTACCATCCGGGCGGGAGTGCCGTGATGGTTCAGGTAAGCGATAGTGGGTTGCAGTTCAATGCTGGTAAAGGATGCTGCCTGCTGTGATATTTCAGCGCCGGCAGGAGAAAGGGCTAAATCCCCGCTATGTGAACCGGGAAATTCCAGACCCAGTGCACTAGCATGGGCGGCCGGAAAGCAGCTACATAACAGGAGTTTTGCTACTATATGCTTCATATGTACAAACATACGGACATATTTCAATATTCGGAAAGGATACAGGGTTAAAAAAAGGGCTGACCAAAAGTATGGTCAGCCCCTGAAAACGTAATGTTATCTGCTAGAAACCCGGGTTATTTGGCAATAATTTCGGGTTTACGTCGCTTTCCTGTTTAGGAACAGGGAATAGCAGTTGTTTCGCGGCGAACGTAGCACCGAATACAGTTTTATGTCCTACAAAGTCGTCCCAGTTACCGGTTACATCGTTGTGAACTTTCCGGGTCCGTATCATATCGAACCACATTTTATTTTCGAAGCACAGTTCAAAGTACCGTTGAAGCCATACTTCGCGCTCAAAAGCAACTTGTGACAGCGCGCCCAGCGGCGCCAGCTTAGCACGGGCACGGATGGCGTTTACATAACGAAGAGCATCTGCATTAGGTCCGCCTTCTGCGCGGTTAGAGGCTTCTGCATACATCAGGTACACATCTGCCAGGCGATAAAGCGTATAGTTAAGATCTGATTTGGCCGTGCTTACCACCGCTAAAGAATCAAACCATTTGTAGATATACCGGCCTTTAAAAGTAATGGTATCGGAGCTGGGCGATTTCTTCTTATACTTAGTGTAGAAGAATTGTCTTTCCTGCACCCTTTTATCACCCGCAGGGAATGATGCAATAAACTGTGGAGTAGGATATACGGATCCATACTCATCAGAATATTGTGAAATACCCGCGTAGTTTGGAATGGTAAGCGGCGTAAGCGGATTGATGCTTGGTACTGAAGCGGCATACTGCACCTGGAAAATGAACTCCCCAAGATTTTTATTGGCGGGGTTGATCATATTCGTGTATTCCGGGAACAGGAAATAGCCACCGTTTGCAATCACCGACTTGGAGGCAGCTGCCGACAATGCGTAGTATTGATTGCCACCATTGATGGCCGCACCGGCGTAAGTCAGGTACACATCAGCGAGAAGTGATTGAACAAGCCCCATTGATACTTTGCCTGTTTTATCTGACCAGGGCAGTGTGGACTTTGCCGCGGTGAGCAGATCCGGAATAATGATCTCATCATAAATCGCTTTCGCTTCTGTACGGGGCAGGTTCAGGTTGAGATCTTTGGGCACTTCGGTTACTTTGGGAACGGCGCCGTATAATCTTACCAGGTGAAAATAATAAAGCGCACGCAGCGTATGCGCTTCTGCCAGCATGTTGGTTTTATCTGCATCCGACACGGCGGCTTGTGGCAATTTTTCAATGGCCAGGTTACAGGCGCCAACGCCCATGTATAAACGTTGCCACCAGGTATCCACATAAAAGGAAGTAGCGTTATAACTGAGGTTCTGAAAGGTGGCAAACCCGGTTTGTCCGAGATCACTGTTAGCCTTACCTGTCATGAATTCCATCAGGTTGTAAGTGTTACCCCCATAAGAAGATGCCTGTCCCTGTAAGAAACCCTGCAGGTATTGGTACGATCCGTTTGCCAGCGCGCGTGCTACTTTTGGATCAGAGAGGTCAGCATCCGGCGGAAGAAAATTCGTGGGCTTTTGTTCCAGGAATTTTTTGCAGGAGCAACTGAGCAACACCAGCAACGCGAGTATGATATGTTTAGTCGTTTTCATTTTCATATTTTTTTAATCACAAAAAAGGTTATCACATCAACAGGTACACGATTTCATCAGAAATCAAGGTTCACACCCAGGTTCCACACGCGCGGGCGGGGATAAGGGAAGAAGTCGATGTTCTGTGAGAAGCCGGTGTTGGCGCCATAACCAAAATTAAAGGTGTCTACTTCAGGGTCATAACCGGTGTATTTGGTAATGAGGAAAAGATTTTGCACGCTGCCATAGATGCGGAACCTGCGGATATGGCTTCTTTGCATCCAGGATTCAGGGAAGGTGTAACCCAGAGTGAAGTTCTGTCCCCGGATATAGGAACCGTCTTCTACCCACCAGGTATCAAAGTGGGAATCCTGTGTAAATTTATAGCTGCGCACCTGGGCAATATGTGTGTTCTGATTTTCCGGTGTCCATGCATTCAATACGGTAGCCAGGCTGTTAGCCAGCGTCTGACGGTCTTCCACAGAGTGCTTGAACGCAGCCGCTGTATTCACGCCCTGTACAAAACGGATATCAAAAGTAAAATCCCATCCTTTGTATTTGATGGTGCTGCTGAAGGTACCGGTCCATCTTGGATAGGCGCGGCCTATAATATCATACACCGCATTGCCGGCAGAATCATATTCGTATTTTCTGTCGCCCGGCAAGAGGGAGTGTTTGGCTGCTTCTGCCGCTTCATCCGTACCATAGGTACCTAACCTTTTCATTCCGTAAAAAGAACCGATAGGCTCACCTACACGCAGGATATTAGTTTGTCCCAGGAAATTGGGACCAGGGAAGATATCTGCATTACCATCGTTGAGGGTGAGAATTCTGTTTTTATTGGTAGCAAAAACGAAAGTAGTGGACCAGGTAAAGTTTGGTTTCTGGATGTTTACCGTGTTCAGGTTTACTTCCAGACCGGTGTTTCTTACTTCACCTATATTTTTATACACATTGGGTGTGTACATACCGGCAGACCACGGAATAGGTGTTGCCAGGAGGAGGTCCGATGTTTTACGGTTATAGTAATCCACGTTCAGGTTAATGCGGTTGTCCCACATCCCCAGTTCCACACCGGCGTCTATCTGGTTGGAACGTTCCCATTTGAGATCGGAGTTACCTATATACCCGGGTACAAGCGTTGGCTGGTTGGCGCCGCCTATTACGGTTTGATCAGGACGGTACTGTGGAGAGTACTGGAACTGACCAATTTCTTGGTTACCGGAAGTACCGTAGCTGGCGCGGATCTTCAGGTTATTGATGGTTTTACTGCCTTTCAGGAAGTCTTCCTCAGAAACACGCCATGCGGCCGCTACAGAAGGGAAGAAGGCGAACTGGTTGTCTTTACTGAATTTGGAAGATCCGTCATACCTCGCAGTAGCGGTAAAAAGATACTTGTTTTTCAGGTTGTAATTAACACGGCCATAGTAGGAGTTCATTGACCAGGGCTGTGTTTCTGAAGTGATGTTGTTACGTACTGATCCTGCCGCCAGTGAATTCCACTGGAAGTAATCGGACAGGAAGTTTTGTGTTTCCGCCAGGGCATTTTCATTACTGAATTGCAGGAAGGAAATACCCACTACTGCATTTAAGCTGTTATTATTTTTGAACTGTTTGTTATAAGTAAGATAGTTTTCTGATTGCCAGTATTTTTGGTAATTGGTAGTGATCCTGGCTATACCGCCCTGATCCTGCGACAGGTGAGGAAGATTGCCGGCGGAATAGAAATTGGCTTTGTTGCTGATCTGATCGTAACCAAAGTCTGTTTTAAAATTCAGGTCTTTGGTGATCTGGAACTGCATGTAAAAATTGCCGAGGGTATGTACCTGGTTATTAAGGGTATACCTGTTCTGCGCAATCTGTACAGGATTCGGACCACCTTCCAGCCCGGGAATATCGTAGTTTCCCGCCCATTTACCGTCGGGATATCTTACCGGTACAATAGGTACTTCTTCCGTTACCATTCTCGGTACGTTTAAGGAACCGTTACCATCAGACACCACTCTCTGCGTGCTGGATACGAGATTCAGACTACCGCCGATTTTCAGCCAGTCTTTTACCTGGTCATCGAAAGTGGCCCTGGCAGAATATCTTCTGAACCATGATTCTATCATTAAACCATTCTGATCCAGGTAACCAAGGGACGCGCTATAGAGCAGTTTGTCATTACCTCCCTGGAAGTTCACCTGGTGGCTGGTAGACACGGCCGGTTTATAGGTTTCTTTTTCCCAGTTGGTGTTGTACAGCGGTTTGTCGTTCTCGTCAAACAGCAGCGGGAAATGCTCATGATCCAGGATAGCGGTGGGTGTCCAGGTGCCGTGGTCCGGATCGAACTTGGTGGCATTGGCAAATGATTCGTTATATACTTTTACAAATTGCTCTGAATTTAAGGTGGGAAGATGACTGGCCAGTGTACTTACGTTTACGTCGCCCTGGTAGCTTACCTGGGTGGGACCGGCCTTACCACGTTTGGTAGTGATCATAATTACACCGTTGGCGCCTCTCGCACCATAAATAGCAGTGGAGGAAGCATCTTTCAATACTTCGATGGAAGCGATATCATTCGGGTTGAGCGCATTTGCATCAACACCCGCCACTCCATCTACTACATACAAAGGATCCACAAAAGAGTTGATAGAACCGATACCGCGGATACGCACCTTAGCTGCCTGGCCGGGGGCGCTGCTGTTGATGTTTACGTCCACGCCGGCTACCTTGCCCTGCAGTGCCTGTGAAATGTTGGGAACAGGCTTATCCATTACCTGCTCGCCTTTAAGGGACGCCACCGCGCCCGTGAGGTCAGATTTTTTTACCGATCCGTAACCAATTACCACAAGGTCGCTTAAGGTACTTACCTGTACTTCCAATGCTACATTGATGGTGGTTTGATTACCAACCCTGACCTCCTTGGTGCCGAATCCGGTGAAGGAGAACACCAGCACGGCGTTTTCGTTGGGCACCGACAGGGAGTATACGCCGTCTACATTGGCGATGGTTCCGCTGGAAGTGCCTTTAATGGCCACCGTAGTGTTTGGAATGACGGTCCCGTCAGCGGCGCTGGTAACTTTACCGCTTATTTTGATCTGGGCCATTGCATGCATGGAAAATAGGAGGCATGCAAGCACATAAAATAGTTTTGCTTTCATAACAAGTCTTTAGTGATGAGGTAATATTAGCCGGTGTTTCAGTTGATAGTAGTCACAGGAGCTGTACGTGGAAGTCCCTGTGATAACAAGTGAGATTAGGTTTTAAGATTATGGTAATACTATGTTTTTTAATAAGATCCGGTTGACGAATAAATAATAACTGAGCAGGCCCAATTGTTTATTCTACTGCTGATTAATTGCCCACTTTTTTAAAAGTGTAATGGCATCTGATAAAACACCTGCTTCTCCACGAAAATTTCCCGATCCTTTTGGCGTGCCAGTCTGAACGTCGTACCATTCAAAGAAGCCATTCTGAGCAATGACGCGATCGGTCATGGGTTTAAGCTCTGCTACGGCTTCCTGTATAAATCCGTTTATAATAAGCGCCTGGATCATGCGTCCGCCGAACCAGGTCCAGTCGCCGGCATTCTGATACACATAAGGATGCATATTCGGGAACTCCTTTGCCGGGTAAGGAGGATACACCGTGATCCCTATGGTTGCGAACTTTTCTTTGGCGGCGGCCTGAGTCATTTGCCGGTTAATGGCCGCTATTTCTTTTGGTGTATGAAATCCTGCCAGTATTGCGCAGGCAGTGCCCCCGGTGTAGAGGATCTCTTTTTCGTTGAATGAGGGGGAAAACGGGCTTCCGTTCAAATAAAGATGTGGTATGTATTTCTGTGCCCTGTTATCCCATAAATGTTTGCGTACATTTTTCCGGATATCTGTTGCTATTTTGCTCCAATCCTTTTGTGCCCGGTAGTTTGCTGGTTTGATTGCCAGGAAATCCTGTATCGCCATCACAAACATGGCATTATCATAAATATCGACCGCCCATTTTGTTTTTTCATTGATCGCCACGCCCCAGCCGGTTTCGGGTTGCACGTCGCCCCAGTCGATGGTCGTAGCGCCTTTAATCAATCCGTATTTTTCTGACCAGCGCTCTTTCAGCAGATAGGCCATAGAGGCTTCCATCCGTTGCAAAATCGTTTTATCATTTATGGCCAAAAAAAGGAAGGCTTTATCGCCGGTAACAGCCACATATTTTCTAACCGCCTGTATCAGGGAAGATTCCTGGTCGGTTTCCACGGTATTCTTATGAGCGGCCCATTGGGGAGCCAGATCGGAGTACCGGTACTGGTAGCCCACAGTTGCCTTTTCGCGTGGAATAACGCCGTCGGGTATATTTCCATCTGTGCCTTGCATACGGAAAAACAGCAATAGCATTTCTTTTACCTGATCATGAGGTAATACCTGCAGCGAGCCATTAATGAAAGTATTGAAATCCCTGATCCATACTTCGCCGTAGGAAGTGCCGGCAGAGAAACCGGTGAGTAGTCTTAATGCGCGGGCCTGTACAGTATCCAGCCGGCTATCTGCTAATACAGCTGCCGCCAGGGTCCTGGTGTTATCCTGGGCAGTCGCGTTTCCCGAAAGGAATACAGGAGCAGTGATGCCAGCAATAAACGGAATTATAGAAAAGACTTTTTTCATAATGTGGCCCCGGATATTATGTACAAACATATAAACATAATTTAATTATTGCAAGAAAAGTTTTTAATATAGCTATAACAGGCAACTTGCTTTATAAGCCGTTGATTATCTGGATGCTATATCATGATGGACGGCAGGACAACAATCCTCCGCAGGGATCCTGTTTTTTTCTCCGGAACATACATACGTTCAAAATAAGGGGGGCTAAAATTGTTTTTCTTGTTTATTTCCAGTTGCTTTGCAGGCATGAATTTGAGTATAGATCATAAAAATCCTTTACCACTTCATATACAGGCGGAAAACCTGTTGAGGAATATGATAAAAGATCCACAGTACGCAGGTGGAAAGTTTTTACCCAACGAAGTCCAGTTAGCAAAACAGCTGGCTATCTCCCGATCTACTTTACGTCATGCTTTAAACAAACTTGTATACGAAGGATTGCTGACCCGGAAAAAAGGAGTAGGCACCAAAGTGGCGGAAGCTGCCATCAGCTCTAAATCCAAGAACTGGCTGAGCTTTACACAGGAAATGACTGCGCGCGGCATCATCATCAAAAATTTTGAGCTGCATGTCACCTGGGTATTACCGGATGAAACCATCGCCAATTTTTTTGAGATCAGTCCAACTAAGAAAGTACTTAAACTGGAACGCCTGAGAGGGAAGGCAGAAGGCCCTTTCGTATATTTCATTTCCTATTTCCATCCACGGGTAGGGTTAACCGGAGAAGAGGATTTCAAACGTCCTTTGTATGACATCCTGGAGAAGGATTACATGACGGTAGCTACTTTATCCAAAGAGGAAATCAGCGCCAGATCAGCGGACAAATTTATTGCGGCTAAACTGGAACTGGAACCTGGCCACCCCATCCTTGTAAGGAAACGGTTTGTATACGACCAGGGCGAACGTCCGATTGAATATAACCTGGGTTATTACCGGGCAGACAGCTTCGTGTATACCGTGGAAAGCAGAAGAGAATAGTTTAATCTTTCATCAAAATACAACGGCTCAGCATTAATACACAGGTATTAATACTGAGCCGTTCTGTTTTACGGTTACGGGCACTGTTTATAGCTTAGGAGCGGCTGCCACGTTTTTTGTAACTACCGGCCATACACCTGGTGCAGGGAAGCTTACGCCTTTGTTAGCGCCTCTTACGCCCGCATCCTGTCCGAAGTAATACAGCGGCCAGCCTTTGTAGGTTAATTGTTTTTTGCCAGCAACGGTAATGCTGCCAAATAGTGTTTTATCGAGAGTAGACGGTACTACGATCTGGTCTGTTTCATAAATAGGCCATACCGCATTGTTGGAAAAATCAGGTTTGGTGAACTTGTTGATATTAAAACTGTCTTTAACGAAAGAGTAAAGTGTAAGACCCTTACCATCACTGAAATACAACGTTTTACCGGTACCCTCGGTGTGGTTTTCCAGGTAGTTTTTACCATCGGCGCCTACCAGCTGGGCATTGATCAACTGTATGGTATAGTCAGGTTTGGCTACATACCAGATATTGCCAACGCCTTCCCCATCTGTTTTACCGGGCGCTTCACGCACATTTACGCCACCCACAGCAGGCGCAAAGTAATACAGGGGCCATCCTTTGTAAGCAGTTTGTTTTTTGCCATCGATAGTAGTGATGGTGGTGAAGTCTTTGATGTCCAGACCAGTGCCAAGTGCAGTCTGGGAAAGGTTATCGCCGGCATAATAAAGAGGCCATACTGCTGCGCATCCACCGGCGCAGTTATTTTTGCCATCAAAGTCGTTGGAGAAATAATAAAGGGAATTACCGTCCACATCTGTCAGGTGATTCCCCAAAGTGGCGCTGGCACTGAGTTGTACCAAGGGCTTAGGCGCAGGAGTGTCGGGATTGTCATCGTTTCCGCCGCAGGCGCTGAAGAAAACGATACCAGACAAGGCTATCAATGAAAGCAGGGTGTTTTTTACGGAGTTCATGCTGTTAAAATTTTTTTTGAAATTTGAAATAATCAATACGCTATTGCGGGTTGTTGGTCAGTAACAACCTGTTTCGGTAATCCGTACCTATGCGTATTCGATAAAAACAGTAAAAAGGTTGTCTCCCCCGCAAAATATTTTCAGCTATTTTTGTTGCTATGGTCAATGAGCGTTTCTATTCAGAGCAATATGAATCACAGGAAAAGGATACCCGGCTTGTAATGGACGTCATGTCTGTGTACCTGTATCCCCTGGAAACATTTACCATTACAGACGCTGTGAACCGTGTGGGAGAAATGAAAGGCACCAGGGTCAGCGAAATATTGAAGCACCTGGTTGCAGCCGGACTGGCCATTAAAAATGTAACGGGCAATTATTCCCTGGTACCGGAAATGAATTTTCTGCTGTTCCCGGTAAATATAAAGCAACCTGCTTATTCGGTGCTGCTCCAAAGAACGCAACACGCAGTGCATGCGTTTTACAGCATGAGCGCCCGGTTGCAGGACCTGCAGCAATTGCTTACCGCTTATTTTACAGGCGACCGCTTTTTATTATCACCTCCTGTAAGGAAACTGGAAATGGAGCTGGATGAGTATCAACCTTATTTATCCTACCTGCTGTACTTCCCGGCCTATGCAGAACTGTTACCTTTTTTCAGCCAGGAAAGCCTTGACCGGATGGTATCTTTTGCCTTAAAATATAACCTGCTGAAAATGCCGCCGGTGGAAGAACTGGAGCGTTTTCGCCGGCAGTATGGTGCGGATTTTCCTGAGTTGTCACTATTACAGGGGCATCTTGATTTGCCTCCGGCAGATAAAACAGCAGATGACCTTTATGCACAGGCGGTGACATTACTGTACAGCGGGCAACCGGCAAAAGCACTGACATCCTTTGAAAAAGGAATCAAACGTCAACGGCAGTACGATAAAAAGAACAGCCTGCCGCTATCGCCGTTGTTTGCTTTTTATTATGCATTCACACTGGCGGTGTTGCCCGGTGAGCAAACGAATCCACTGATCGCTAAAATTGTAGCGGCTTATGAACGCAAGCTGTTCCCGGCTATTACCCCGGCCGTTTGTTTGCTGCATTTTCATGCAGGCCGGAAGGAGAAAGGCGAGCAGTTGTTATTGCTGATACTGGAAGGAGGGGAGGGCAACCTGCTCAGCTACCTGTCTGTATTGTGTTTGCAGCTGCTGCATCCCAAAAGTAAATTGTTGCGCACTTTTAGTACCACCGTTGCAAGATTGCTGGCATTAGGCATGGAGCGTCACTACCGGTTACTGACCTACGAATATTTATATTTATTTAAGGGAGATGATTACCAGGGATATGAAAGTATGTTCATGGAAGCCGGCGCCATTGCCGTGCACCCACCGGTATTTTCCCAGATGGAACAAACGCCCGACTGGGAGCGGCTATTAAATACACTGCTCGGCGCAGATACACATCTTACAAAAAAAGAAAAAAATGTAGTGACCTCCCGGTTAATTTACCTGATAGATTTTGACCGGTACAAAATCCAGCCGGTGCTGCAAACTTCCCAGGGCAATAACACCTGGAGCAGCGGCCGTAACGTAGCATTAAAGAAACTGAAGGAAGGGAAGGCGGAAGCCATGACAGAACAGGACTTCAGGATAGGCGCCACCGTACAGAAAGATCATTATTATAACTACGACGGGGAATCTTATTCCTTTGCTGAAACGGTATGGGAAGAAATTGCCGGCCATCCGTTATTATTTTCTGCAGATGATATCACTGTTTCCGTGGAAATAGTAAAAGCCCAACCGGAGCTGAGCGTTAACAGGTCGGGGCAAGGCTATACTTTCAGCGCCAACGTGGATGATTATATCAGTGAAACGGTGTTTGTAAAGGAAACCAACACCCGCCTGAAGATCATCCATCTCACCGCGCAGCAGCGGCGGCTGCTGCAAACATTGCAGCAGATCCCCGTGGTGCCGGCAGCCGGGAAAGACAAGCTGATCCAGGTGCTGAAGAGCATTGGTGCGCACCTGACCATCCATGCGGATGTGGGCGATATGGCCGCTAATATCAGCCGGCGGCCTGGCGACAGCCGCATTGTAATACAGCTGCTGCCTCTGGGCGATGGATTGAAAGCCGGTATTTATGTAAAACCATTTACCAGTGACCCGCCGTATTGCAAGCCGGGCATTGGTGCGCATAATATTATCGGTATCAGCAACGGGGAACGCTGGCAGGCGATCCGGGACTTGGCAAAAGAAAAGAGTAATGTAACTGCCCTGCTGAACCTCATCCAGGGAGCAATAGAACAGGACCTTTCTGATGATACCATCATTTTTGAAGATCCGCTCGACTGTCTGCAATTGCTGGAAATTATCCACCAGCATCCTGAACTGGTGAGGGCAGAGTGGCCGGAAGGGGAGCGTTACAAAGTGAAGCAACAGGCAGGCTTTGCGCACCTGAGCATTTCATTGAAGGAAAAGGACCACTGGTTTATGTGTACCGGTGAATTAAAAGTGGATGAAACCACGGTACTCGCATTAAAGGACCTGTTGGATACTACGCGTACCGTAAAGAAGCGGTTTATTGCCTTACAGAATGGAGAGTACCTGGCACTGACAAGCGACCTACGCCGCCGGCTAAACGAAATGGCCAGCGTGGCAAATATTGACCGTAACAATG
Source organism: Chitinophaga sp. ARDCPP14 (assembly GCF_051362515.1). Classification (NCBI taxonomy): domain Bacteria; kingdom Pseudomonadati; phylum Bacteroidota; class Chitinophagia; order Chitinophagales; family Chitinophagaceae; genus Chitinophaga; species Chitinophaga sp. ARDCPP14. The sequence continues at coordinate 155,743 of NZ_JBKIXB010000007.1, forward strand.
TAAGCATTCAGCCCTATGCCGCGCCGGTACTGGACGAATTATTGGAACAGGCGGGCAGCGTTACTACTGATGCAGCGTGGAAAGCTTTCTCACGTAAACGTACCAACGCGATGGAACTGGCAGTAACGGTGCCGGTTACACTCCAAACCACCTTACGCCCGTACCAGGAAGAAGGTTTCCGCTGGATGACGCACCTGGCGGCCTGGGGAGCTGGCGCCTGCCTCGCAGATGACATGGGCCTGGGTAAAACCATCCAGGCGATTGCCTTGTTGCTGCATCGCGCCCCGGATGGCCCTGCGCTGGTTATTTGCCCGGCTTCCGTGGTAAATAACTGGAGCAATGAAATCAGCCGCTTTGCGCCTTCCCTGAACGTGGTGTTCCTGCATAACGGTCACCGTGCCAGCCTGATAAAAGCCGCCGGCGCTTTTGACGTGGTAGTGACCACTTATGGTTTACTCCAATCAGAAGAAACACTGCTGGCCGCCGTGAAATGGCCTACGCTGGTACTCGACGAGGCGCATACAATCAAAAATTTCCAGACAAAAACTTCCAAAGCGGCCATGTCGCTGCAGGCCGGATTTAAACTTATGCTAACAGGAACGCCTATACAAAATCACATGGGCGAGATCTGGAACTTGTTTAACTTCCTTAATCCAGGATTGCTGGGTACACTGGATCATTTCAATAAGCAATTTGTTTTCCCGTCTCTAAGGAACCCGGAGAGCACGGTGAAGCAACACCTGAAAAAACTGATTACGCCTTTTATATTGCGACGTACCAAAACAGGCGTGCTGGATGAATTGCCGCCCAAAACCGAGATTGTAAAGCTGGTGAGCTTATCACAGGAGGAAGCGTCGTTTTATGAAGCATTGCGAAGAAAAGCGCTGGAAAATATCAGGGCGCAGGAAGGTAGTATGGCACAGCAACACATCCGGGCACTGGCGGAAATCAGCCGGCTGAGGATGGCGGCTTGTAACCCGCAGCTGGTAGATGCTGAAGCCGATATCCCATCTTCCAAATTAATGGTATTCCGGGAAATAGTGGAGGAACTGGTGTCCAACAACCACCGGGCATTGGTGTTCAGCCAGTTTGTAAAGCATCTCGACCTGGTAAGGGAAGCCCTGCATCAACTGGGAATTACCTATCTCTATCTCGACGGAAGTACGCCGATATCGCAACGGGATAAGCTGGTAAAAGATTTCCAGGCAGGCACAGGGCAGTTATTCCTCATCAGCCTGAAAGCTGGCGGATTGGGACTTAATTTAACCGCCGCTGATTACGTGATCCATATGGATCCGTGGTGGAATCCGGCAATTGAAGAACAGGCGTCCGACCGGGCGCACCGGATCGGGCAAACCAGGCCGGTAACTATTTACCGGCTGGTAGCGCAACATACTATTGAAGAAAAGATTATTGCATTGCATAACAGCAAGCGGGATCTGGCCGATCAGCTGCTGGAAGGCAGTGACCAGGCCGGTAAGCTCAACGCCCGGGAATTACTGGACCTGATCGCAGAAAGGTAGCTCAGAACGGCGAGGGACTGATACTGGTCCACCCGCCATCGATGATAAGGCTTTGGCCTGTAATATGCCTCGCCTGATCGGAAACCAGGAACAGCGCAGCATCGGCGATATCCTGCGTATAAGCGGGTCGTCCCATCGGCGTGAGGCTGGACCAGATCTGTTCATAGGAAGGATCGTCCAGCGTACGTTCCGTGAGGGTGGCGCCGGGAGCAATGGTGTTGACCGTAATTTTAAAAGGAGATAATTCAATCACTAAATTTTTTGCCAGCATTTCCAGCGCTGCTTTACTCATGCCGTAGGCAGCAAGATCTTTATGCGCCTGGTGGCCGGTTACAGAGGAGGTAAACAGGATAGCGCCGCCCTGTGGCTGTTGCTTCATTTGATTGGCGGCAGTTTGCGCCAGGAAAAAAGTACCGCCCAGATTCACCTGCATAACGCGGTTAAATGCTTCCGGTGTGTAAGTGAAGAAGTTGCCAAACAAAGTAATACCGGCGTTGGCAATCACAATGTCCAGCCGGCCAAATTGTGTCACCGCCGTGTTCACCATTTGCTGAATAAAGGCAATATCGCCCGAGTCGCCGGGCAGGGCTATGCATTGCCCCTTTGCCGCAGTGATAGCGCCGGCAGCCTGTTGCGCCAGCTGTGCATCAATATCATTCAGTATAACCGTAGCGCCTTTCAGCGCCAGTTGTTTGCTTATCTCAAAACCGATGCCCTGGCCGGCGCCGGTAACAATCGCTACTTTCTTTTCAAATGTCATGAGTCGTTTTTTAGTGTGAGTCCCTGGTTACTTCGCTGCCGGAGCTGCCTTTCAGAAAGCCGAGGTCCGCGCCAAGATGCGCCTGCTCTACATGTTGCTGGTACAGTTGTACATAGCCCCGTGTGGACTGTGGATACACCGGTTTCCACGCGGCTTTTCTGCGCGCAATTTCTTCAGGGGAAATAGCTGCCTCCAGCCGGCGCTGGTGTACATCCAGCGTAATTACATCGCCATCGCGGAGAATGGCGAGATTGCCGCCGGCAGCGGCTTCGGGCGATATGTGCAGCACTACGGTACCGAATCCGGTACCGCTCATCCGGCCGTCGGAAATGCGTACCATATCTGTAATTCCTTTAGCCAGCAGTTTTGCGGGCAAGCCGAGATTACCTACTTCAGGCATCCCCGGATAGCCTTTAGGTCCTACATTTTTAAGCACCAGCACACTGTTTTCATCCACATCAAGCGCAGGGTCATCAATCCGTTTTTTATAATCGTCGATATCCTCAAATACCACTGCCTTGCCTGTATGCTGCATCAGGTGAGCACTTGCGGCAGATGGCTTGATCACCGCGCCCTCCTCGCAAATATTTCCTTTTAATACCACGATGCCTGATACCGTATTAAAGGGAGCTGCTATTGATGAAATTACGTCTTTATTGTAGCTGACAGCGTTAGCGTAATTGGCGCCGATCGTTTTGCCATTGGCCGTAATACAATCGGTGTGAAGATGCTCCAGCAGGGCGTTGATCACAGCTGGCAATCCGCCGGCATAATAAAGATCTTCCATGAAATAACTGCCGGAGGGCTGCAGATTGGCAATCAGCGGGATATTGGCAGAAAAGGTATCCATGTCCTGCAGGTTCAGTTCTACGCCTATGCGGCCTGCAATGGCCAGCAAATGGATGACAAAATTGGTGGAGCCGCCAATGGCAGCGTTCACCCGGATGGCATTTTCAAAGGCTTCTCTTGTCAGGATATCCGTTAAGCGCCTGTTTTCCCGGACCATTTTCACGATCTCGTTGCCAGACAATTGTGCCAGTATTTTGCGGGCGGCATCCGGCGCGGGAATAGCGGCATTCTGCGGAAGGGAAAGTCCGAGGGATTCCACCATACAGGCCATGGTAGAGGCGGTGCCCATTACGGCGCAGTGGCCATCACTGCGGCACATGCCGGCTTCTGCCATAGCGAGTTCTTCGTTGGTCATCCTGCCGGCCCTTACATCTTCACTAAACCGCCAGATATCACTGGTGCCGATACTGTTGCCCCGGTGCCTGCCGGTGAGCATAGCGCCGCCCGATACCACAATGGTGGGAATGTTTACACTGCAGGCGCCCATTACCAATGCCGGGGTGGTTTTATCACAACCGCATAGCAGCACTACCCCGTCGATAGGGTTGGCGCGGATAGATTCTTCCACGTCCATGCTGACCAGGTTGCGGTATAACATAGCAGTAGGCTTGATAAGTGTTTCGCCCAATGACATTACCGGGAATTCCAACGGGTAACCACCGGCTTCCAGTACCCCGCGTTTCACGGCTTCTGCCAGTTCCCGGAAATGGGAATTGCACGGGGTGAGCTCCGACCAGGTGTTGCAAATACCTATTATTGGCTTGCCTTCCAGCTCATGTGAGGGGATACCCTGCTTCTTTAGCCAGGCACGGTAAATAAAACCATCTTTGCCTCCGCGGGCAAACCAATTAGCGCTTCTCAGTGAATTTTCTTGCTTCATAACGGGAGTGGATATTTTAAAAGATACAATAAATTATGGATTTCAAAAATGAACAGGGACAGATTTTGTTATCATATGGCCGGTTATCTTTTTATTAATCTTCTTTCTCTACATGATAAGTAGGTTATCCATTTAACAGATGTTTATCACTCATGGCAACAAAAGTTCAATTTTTATTATGGAATTTTAATTTCATAGCATCTGTACGATAACCTGTATAATCCACAAATGAAGAAACTATCCGGATTGATCCTCGGCATGGTCCTTACCCACTGCTGCCTGGCACAACAAGCCACGGTGAAGGGTATTGTATCAGACACACTTAATCATGTACAGTTATCCAATACCGTAGTGGCACTGCTTCAGGCGAAAGATTCTATCTTATATAAATTCACGCGGAGTGATGAAAAAGGACACTTTGAATTAAAGCACCTGCAATCCGGGAAGTACCTCTTGCTGATAAGTTATCCTGCCTTTGCAGATTACGTAGAGCCTTTAACGTTATCAGATACTTCTGCTGTGCAACTCGATAATATTATGCTGACGCTTAAATCGCGATTGCTGCAGGAAGTCGTGATACAGCAAAAAGTAGCTGCTATAAAGATGAAAGGAGATACCACGGAATTCAATGCCGGCAGCTATGAAACCGCGGCAAATGCTTCTGTGGAAGAGTTGTTGAAAAAGCTACCGGGTATACAGGTAAACGGCAAAGGACAGATTACCGCGCAGGGCGAAACAGTAAAGAAAGTGTTGGTAGATGGCGAAGAGTTTTTTGGAGATGATCCCACCCTGGTCACCAAAAATCTGCGTGCAGATATGGTGGATAAAGTACAGTTATACGATAAGAAAAGTGATCAGGCGGCCTTTACGGGTATCGATGATGGAGAAAGATCAAAAACGATTAACATACAGCTGAAGGAAGATAAGAAGCGGGGCTACTTTGGCAAAGTGGCCGTAGGCGCCGGCGACAACGGTTTTCACGATAGCCAGGCTATGTTGAATGTATTCCGCGGAAAGAAGAAACTGGCTGCCTTTGGCATTGTGTCCAACACCGGCAAGGTAGGCCTCGACTGGGGCGAACGGGAGAAGTTCGGCTCCGGCAGCGGTGAACTCTCTTTTAACGATGATGGTGATGTGGAACTTAATTTCCGGGGTGATGATCTTGACAGCTGGGATGGCCGCTACGGCGGCGATGGTTATCCACTGGTACAAACCGGGGGATTACATTATTCGGATAAGTGGGACCGGGACCGGCAGAACCTGAATGCCAACTATAAACTGATGAAATTGTATATCGACGGGAACAGTGAAAGCATGTCGCAGAACATCTTACCAGATACTATTTACTATAATCATTCTAAAGAGCATTTCAATAACAATATTCTCCGGAACCGTGTTAGTGGCAGCTATGAGCGACAGCTCGACTCCAGTTCATCCGTCAAATTACAAATAGATGGCGGTCTCGATCATAAAATAGCCAATCGGCTCAGCAGCAGCGGGATGGAACTGAATGATATAACCGTGAACCAGGGAGAGCGTAAAACCTCCAATGTATCGGACATTGGCAGTATGAATGCAAACTTCTTATGGCGTAAAAAATTGAAGAAAAAAGGGCGTACCATATCACTGAACCTCGCGGAGAATTATTCCCGCACTAACGGCGAAGGAATGCTGGATGCCTATACGGAGTACTACAAGCAGGGTAAGCTGGATTCGGTGCAAAATACGGATCAGCTTAAAACCACCAATAATGAAAGCATTAGTATCGTAAGTAATTTTACTTACACAGAACCATTGTCTGTGGCCTCTTCGCTGCTGTTTAACTATGGCATTAATATCGATAATAATCATTCCAACAGGAATTCCTATAACCAACAGACCGATGGTAAGTATACTGCCCTGGATTCGTTGTACAGCAATGACTACGCCTTTAATGTGCTGACACATAAAGGTGGTATCCAATACGGCTATACGAAAAAGAAGATCCGCATTAACATAGGCGGCAATGTGGGTCTTACCAGCTTCAGCCAGAAAGATATGTTCCGCAACAGTAAGGTAGAACGGGACTTTGTTAACTGGTATCCGCGGGCAATGTTCCGGTATAGTTTTTCGCAGCAACGGCGCCTTACTGTTGAGTATAATGGGTATACCAGTCAGCCTGGCATCGACGACCTGCAGCCTATCCGCCTGAATGATGATCCGCTCCACCTGCAGGTTGGAAACCCTGCACTGAAGCCATCTTTTAATAATAACTTCAGTATTAATTTTAATGATTTCAAAGTAATGACCAATCGAAGCATCTGGGCGTCTTTGAGGTATGGATCCACTACGAATGCCATCAGCGACCGGACCGTGATAGATACTTCAGGAGTAAGTACCAGCCAGGCTGTAAATGTAAATGGAAACCGGAGCGCACAGTTCAATTTATATATAGGCTGGAAGATCAATCCATGGGACCTGAGAGTGGGAGGAAGGGCAAATGGTGGCTTGAACAGGAATGTAAATTATGTGAATGGTTTATTGAATACTACGAATTCTTCCAATACGGGGCTGGGAATCAACCTGGGTAAGTACAAAGACAAAAAGTATGAATATTCCCTGGAGGGAGAGGCGAATTTTAACAACAGCGTATCTTCTGTGGATAAATCTTTACGGACGCAATACTGGACGTATAATATTTCACCTAACGTGAGTTTTTTCCTGCCGCTTAAATTTGTATTGCATGCGGATCTGAACTATAATATCCGGCAGAAAACAGCGGTGTTTGCTACCAACAACAATGCTGCTATCCTGAATGCTTATGTGGCAAAGAAGTTTGGTAAGAAAGAGCTGGTACAGATCAATTTGTCCATGAGTGATATCCTGAATCAGAATATTGGCTTCAACAGGTCGGTGTCTACCAATACGATCAGTCAGCGGACTTACAGTACCATTGGGCGTTATGGCTTGTTGTCTTTTATCTGGAACTTTAACAAACTGGGTGCGGCGGCTCCAAAAGAATAGTGTTATGAAAAGTATCATTACGAGAATCCGTATAATCCTGACCGTTATATTGGTGGTGGTGGCTGTTTTCCCGGCACGGGCGCAGCACACTGCTTTTTTGCAGCAGGGAAGGATAGAATTTGAGAAGCGGGTGAACCTGTTTGCCCGCATGGATGAACAGAGTAAGGGGCAGGATAATTCATGGACGGATATGTTGAAAAAAGGGATGTCGCAATACCAGGTCACTTATTTCGATTATTCATTCTCCCGTCAAACGTCCCTGTATAAACCGGGAAGGGATAATCCTGATAATAAAAAGCCCATATGGGAATCCGCACCGGCCGAGGTGAATGTGGTATATTCCCGGCTCGATAGTATGCAAAGTATTTCGCAGAAGCAGGTATTTGAGCAGATGTACCTGGTGAAGGACACGGTGCGCCGGATCCGCTGGAAAATCACGGATGAAACCCGTAAGATCGCCGGGTTTGATTGCCGGCGGGCGAATGCTATTATTATGGACTCCATTTACGTGGTGGCTTTTTATACTGATGCCATTGTTACTCCTGGTGGGCCCGAGTCGTTTAGCGGTTTGCCTGGTATGATTCTCGGTGTGGCCCTGCCGCACGAGCATGTTACCTGGTTTGCCACTAAAGTGTTGATAGATGATATAAAAGAAGATGCGCTGAAGCCTCCTGTAAAAGGAAAACCGGTAGACAATAAAGGCATCTTCGAATCCGTTTCAAAAATACTAGGTAAGTGGGGGAATTATGGGAGTGCCTATATCAGGGCAATTATGTTATAATTGCAGAACGATCCGGACGTATGATGAAAAGTAATTCTCACATATACACGCCTGTACAGCCGTTTGTAAAGCAGCCGGAGGAGGCGGTGGTATACCGGGAGTTTTTGCCGGACCTGCCCTTACAGGAATACATTTATTGTTACTGGCAGCTTAAAACCACCCGCCCGCTTACCGCGCCTTTTCATTACCGGGTGGTGGCCGATGGCTGCATGGATATTTTTTTTGAGCTGCATGATCCCAGGCAGAGTTTTGTCATGGGATTCAGCGATGCCTATACCAGTTTTCCGCTGGAAGGAAGCTTTAATTATGTGGGCATCCGTTTTTTGCCGGGCATGTTTCCCCGGTTGTTCCGGTTAAATGCTGCGGAAATAAGTAAGCAGGTGATCTCATTAGAGGATGTGGCGCCGGCGGTTACCCGTTTTTTGCAGGATTGCTTTCATGCAGAAATGAGCGAACAGCAGTTGAAATCCCTGCTGGATGGTTTTTTACGCGATCACATTGCCCAAAAGATGTCACCGGCAGATAACCGCCTGCTCGAAGCGGTGGATCTGATTGTCCGGCATTCGGGTGTTATCAGTCTTGAAAAAGAGCTCCCTCCCGGGATTAGCTCCCGTCAGTTGAGGCGCCTGTTTGAATTTTATATTGGTGACACGCCTAAGGTATTCAGTAAGGTGGTGCGTTTCCAGAAGATATTACAATCTACTCATTCTCCGGAACACATCCGCAGGAACAAATCTTACCTCGATGCCGGGTACTACGACCAGGCCCATTTTATCAGGGAGTTTAAAACGCTTTATGGCCTTACCCCGGCTAAAGTGTTTGGTAAATAAGTTGTCCGTTTTTTACAATTTTTCTTCTCCCGGCTATCCTAGTTTTGCTGTTATAAAACTTAGCAGTATATGAAAAGATGGTTATTACTGATTATTTTCTTTTTTTCTGTATCTAATATTTATTCACAGGTAAAACCAGGTAAAATGAAACTGAACGCAGGAATTATTACGGCTAAAATAGCGGAGAGTAAAAAATTTTATACAGAGATATTAGGATTCGGGGTGTCTTTTGAAAACGAATTTTACCTGTTGCTGCATACACCGGATAAGCAGGCGGAGATTAGTTTTTTATTACCGGAGCATGCATCGCAGCAACCATTGTTTAAAACTGCTTTTAATGGAAAGGGCGTGTATTTGACCATCGAGGTCGCCGATGTGGACAAGGTATATGAGGCTATTAAAGCGAAGGGGGTGGACATTAAAATAGCGATCCGCAATGAGCCGTGGGGCGACCGGCATTTCGCCATACAAGACCCGAATGGCGTGGGTATTGACCTGGTGACTTATTCCCATCCCTGATGCCATTAACATAATTTTAAGTTAATATAATCTTAAAAGGGCGCTGATTGGTATCATACAGGAACCATTTTTGTTTTACAGGGGTTAACCAAAAAATTTTAACCATGGCAAAGCAAAGCAAGGACACAGTAAAACAAGAAATCCAGGTATTGGCAATTGGCAACTACAAAAGTTATCCTGATGATTACGAAGTAGCACCTGCCACGGTTTCCCAGAATATTCAGTCATTGGCGAAAGGTTATTGGGACAGCCGGGAATATAAAGAAGTAGAGCGGGATGAGCGACTGGGCATCAACCTGGAAGATTATCAGCATTGGACAAAAGAAGCATATGACGCCTTTATGAAATCCAATCAGCAGTCCATGAACTAGCCCCATTCACCATTTTTCGATAGCTGCAGCCTGAAAGTAACCGCTTTCAGGCTGCTTTGTTATTATTTGATACTGTTTGCAACCATTTCTCCCCGACTATTGTTTTAATAAGACGGTGGATTCACTGCCATAATGTAGTGGGCACTACACCTGCTTCTTATTTTACTACACCATACCAAGCTGGTGTTCGTTACCCCCTGAATACATAGGCTTGTGGCTGAACCTGCCATTAATCCTAAATTTTCAGTGCATGAAAAAGCTTATCTGTCTGTTCATGATCCTGGGCGCCGGCTGGCAATTAACTGCTCAAATTACGCCAGCTGCAGTCGTTTTGCCAACTGAGGATCTTGTAACGCAAATCTTTGGCAAAAACAAAGAGTCATTGTTGAATGACTTTCTAAGAATTTCGCCTTTGGAAGAAAGGGCGTTTCAATCTGCATTTCTTGAGTACGAAACGGAAAAGAGTCCATGGTTAACGGAGCGTATTGCCTTGTTGAAGATGTACAACGAGGAGTTTTCCTCTATTGATGAAAAGAAGATGAATTCGCTTACCAGGCAGTTTATTAACAACGATCTGGAGTTCGGGCGTTTGCAGATGCGTTATTTCCGGAAGTTTAACAAGCTGCTGGGCGCTACCAGGGCGGCCAAGTTCTTTCAGCTGGACAATTACCTGGAACAATCGACGAGGGCGTACCTTCAGAACCAGTTGCCTTTTATAAAAGAGCTGGAATCTGATAAATTGGCGAAACCGCTGACGGCGAGATAGATGCGGATTTTGTCTTACTCAGGATTACGCTGATTATGCTGATTAATTTTTTGAGATTTTTTTCAAGATTATTATATTGATTAATCTTGAAAAATTAATCAATATAATCAGCGTAATCCTGAGTAAGACAACCTACGCTTCTTCCACGAAATCCTCACTCCGTGGTATGGCTTTGAACTTCTCCATGAGTTCAGGGGGAAGTCCTGTGAGTTTGCGTTTACGGGTATCTATCCAGGCGCCGTCTACTAATACGGTGGCGGATTTGGTGCCGTCGCCCCGGAAAATTTCGTGCTTAATGGACCAGCGGGAGCCATCTGCCCGGCATTTGGTCATTTCACAGCTTACGCGCACTTTGTCGTTAGGGCTGATTTCCCGGTGGTAGAACAGCTCTTCCCGGAAAAGGATGGGGCCCAGCTGTTGCTGTATAAAATGAACTGCGGTAAGCCCTACCTGTTCAAGGAGACTAAGCCTGGCCTGTGCGGCAAAGTCGGCATAGGCCGAGTGGCGCAGGTGCATATTAGCGTCTATCTGTGACCATAATACTGGTCCTTCAAAGAATATGTTCATACTTAAATTTACGGAAAAGTGGTGTAAAAAGCCCGTGTCCAACAGGCGGGTATTATACCCGTGACGGCTATACGTAAATTATCCCGGTAGCCTGATGTCTGCCAGGGGATTGCTTCCTAACGAAATTTTTCTAATAAAAAAAGTAAAACAAATTTTTTTAGAATGAATTCCTTTTATACTTTCGCAGCCTGGAGAGTTGGCAGAGCGGTCGATTGCGGCAGTCTTGAAAACTGTTGACTGTAACAGGTCCCGGGGTTCGAATCCCTGACTCTCCGCTGTGAGGGATAGCTGAAAAGCTATCCCTTTTTTCTTCATCATCAGCACCTTCTTTTCTCCACTATGAGAAGACATTTCAAGCACTGCAGGGTGCTATAATCCCATCCAAATAGTAAAAATTGCTGTCGGACACCAGTTTACAAGTTCCCGCTTTCATATCGGTAAGAAGGTGAAAATGTTTATTCAGGATTTTCATTTTTTTTGTCAAAAGTAAATAAATACTTACTTTTAATCATGCGGCTAAGAGATCAGCATAAGGAAGCTTTGGTTAAGCAGAAGACAATGGAACTTCTTGTCAGGGAGGGCCTTGAGGGTTTCAGTGTGAATAAGATCGCCCGGGAATGCCATATTTCCGTCAGGACACTTTATATCTATTATAAAGACAGTGATGATCTCATCGTTCGTATTGCAAAGGAAGAGGCTAAGAAAATGGAGGAAATGCTGTTGGATGGATTCGATGCGTCCTGGTCTATTGAGAAAGGGCTGGAATGGATGTGGAAAGCGAGAGCAGACTATATGCTCGATAACGAAACAAGCGTTCGTTTCCTGGATCTACTGCGGCATTCCACCTATCGCAAAATAATTTTCGGGGGCACTATTCAAAAGTTTCAGAAAACCATGGAAGCGTTTCTTCAAAATGCCATCCGGAACAAAGAAATTGACGCGTTACCCCTGGAGGTGTTTTGGTCGCTTGCTTTTTCACCCTTACATAGCCTCATTCAATTACATAATGAAAGCCAGTCGACCGATAAAAAATTTAAGCTGACGAATAAACTGTTGGATCAGACGTTCAAAAAAATGCTTAAAGGACTTTTGCACTGATTTTTTTTCACCAAATAGTAAGTAATTACTTACTATTAACTACTATTTAAAATAGCTTTTATGAACACAACAACTTCTTATTTTTTGGAGGTCCCCGGAGCCAGGCTACACTATGAAATAACTGGAAAGGGCCCTTGGTTACTCTTGCTTCAGGGAGGCGATGGAGATGCGGACGGCACAAAAGGAATCGCCGGTAGTCTGAAAGAGCATTTTACAATCATCTCTTATGACCGTCGTGGCCTGTCACAAAGCAGTCTGACAAGCCCTTCTGAGGAGCTTACATTACGGGTACATACAGATGACATTCATCATTTACTTCTCCATCTTACCACGGAACCGGTATATATTTTTGGCACCAGCATCGGGGCGTTGCTTGGAATAGACTTTCTCGTTCGTTATCCGCAACAGGTACGCTTACTGGTAGCACATGAACCCCCGCTCACGCAATTCCTGGATAAAACGGCGGCTATTAAAGCGGCGGAACAGCAGGAGGAAATCGAAAATGCTTTTCAACAGGGGAGCATTGCTGAGGCCATGCAAAAATTTGTTGCGCTGGCGGGTCTCAATTTTAAAGACAAGGAACCCGATGCAGAGTTCCCGATGCCAACACCTCAACGAACTGCCAATCTTGCTTTCTTTCTTCAGAATGATGCACCTTCTGTCCGGAAATACCGGCTTAACCCCGTTGAATTACAACAAGTGGCAGATAAGATTTTTTTAGCGGCCGGTGCTACGTCCGGAGAAAATTTAGCCCATCAATGTACTATAAGTATCGCTGAATTTTTAAAGAAAGAAATAACAATATTTCCGGGAGGGCACAATGGCTTCATAACACATCCAAAGGCTTTTGCGATGTTGCTGGCAACCTTTCTCCTGTCCAAACCACTAGGTATTGATACAAATGCAAATGGTTAAAAAACACCCTCATATTGTCGCAATTGCACCTCACCTGTGTACCTTGTCCTCGTTAACTTTGGACAACAATCAAACTAAAACAAATAAAATGAGAAAGATCAGAATTTTCGAACATATCTCGCTGGATGGCGTGATAGAACATGATGGAGACTACACCTATGGCGCCTGGACTACACCCTATCGAAGCCCTGCCGGGGCGGCGATGCTCTTTGAGGCATACGGGCCGAATTTTGACCTGATACTTGGCCGCCACACCTATGATATATTTAGTGGCTTTTGGCCTAATGCCGGAGATTTCCCTATGGCAAATGCTATAAACGCTGCAACGAAATACATCGCCACGCACAGGCCCGATAGCCTGGAATGGGGACCGGTGCAGCATTTGGGTGAGGACATTACAGCGGCGATTCGCGATCTCAAGTCAACGGAAGGCCGCGACCTGATCGTTGTGGGAAGTTCGACGTTAACCTCCTTGCTGCTCGACCAGGGACTGGCTGACGAAGTTGTGCTCATTACCTACCCGGTTTTGCTCGGCCGGGGTAAACGCTTATTGGCTGACAGTATTGACGCCCGGGAACTTGCTTTTGTTGACTCGAAAGCCACACCCACCGGTTTGCTTGTCAACACTTATAAGCACGTTGGATCGCTGAAGAAATAATCTTTGCCGGGATGGCACGGCTAATTCATTCATATCCGTATGATGGATGAGTATATGAGGCTATTAAGATCGCCTTATCTCAGACTTATTCTTTGATCACTGTTTGCCAGCGCACATACGCCGTTCGATATTGAACAATAATTTATACAAAAATTTACAGGTTTTGCTCACAATCAATAGTTTATAAATTTGGCGCACAAATAGCAATTGTTGATCAACCAGTTAGCAATAATCTAATGAGATATCTTATCGTCCTGACATTTTGCACTATCATATTTGCCGGCAAGGCCTCAGGTCAGGCCACTGAAGTTTCGCCGGCGAATGCTGCCATTACCAATAGCATCGACAGTCTCGTACAAACGCTGATCACCAATAAACAAACAGCGGGCTTTATGCTGGGCATAGAAAATGATCACCAGCAGCCTTTTGTAAAAGCATACGGCATTGCGGATCTTACCACCGGAAAACCAGTGAACGTGGCAAGTGAATTCCGCATTGCATCGATCACTAAACCGTTTACGGCCGTTGCATTGATGACCCTTGTCGAGCAAGGTAAAGTAGGTTTGTACGATAAGCTCTCAAAGTATTTCAAAGATTACCCGAAAGGTGATAGTATCACCATTTACCAGCTACTGTCGCATACATCCGGTATTCCGAACTGGTGGGAAGGCGAAACGCCCGCCAATACGCCAGGTAACTTTCCTATGTGTAAAAATCCACACTTGTACCTGCAGGCTATGAAGAAACCATTTCTTTTCGAGCCTGGCACAAAACATTCCTATTCCAATTCAGGATATGTGCTACTTGGAGAAATCATTGAGCAGGTGAGCGGGCTTCCCTATATGGACTATCTAAAGGCACATGTATTAAGCAAAGCAGGAATGCACCAGACCTTATGGGACGAGGGCCATGACCTGGACGATACCTGGGCAAAGGGTTATCAGAAAATAAATGATACCACCTTTAAGGAACCGACCAACTATACAATGCCATATACGGCAGGCTCACTCCGAAGTACTGCTGCTGATCTGATCAAATTCCTGGATGCGCTTTATAGCGGGAAGATCATCAAAAAGAGCAGCCTTCAGAAAATGACAACGTATGCCCTTACAAGTAGTGGCAAACCTGTTGATGAGGCCATGTTCTTTCCCAATAACTTTGTGCCGCCGCCACCGCCTGCTTACCTGAAACGATATGGTTACGGCCTTGGATTTACATTGACCGAGATATATGGTACGCCTATCGTTTGGCATACCGGCGGTATTGCAGGTTTTAATTCGATTATGTTGTATATCCCGAAAAGCAAAACGAAAATCATCCTGTTGGCAAATACTGAAAATGGCGTAATCCCAATATGGGAACAGTTGCAGCAATTGATGGTAAGGTATCAGTAAATAAACGAGGGTATCGTTTTGTCGCATGGAGCCGGTCTATACTCATGACTGTTTCCGCATGCTTTGCCTGATTTTTTCCCTGTGTTGTCCTCCCCAGGCACTTAGTTCGCCTATCAGGTTTTTTAAAGTCCGGCTATAGTCAGTCGCTTCATAAACAATGCTAACCGGCGTGGTGGGGTATACATTACGTCTGACAAAGTCGTTCAATTCCAGATCTTTTAGCTCTTTAGCCAGTATCCTGGAAGAAATACCCGTGATTTCATGCTGAATTTCATTAAAGCGCTTTGATGATTGCACCAGGCAAAGGATCAAAGCCAGCTTCCATTTCCCATTAATAACAGATAGGGCATCAAGGACGTTTTTGAGCGATCCTGCACATGCGTCGTTGTCCGGAAGGGGTTCATTTATAATCATCTCCATGGATACAAATGTAATTACATTACCTAAATGTAACCGCTTCCCTTTGGGTAAGTAGTGCCATTTGACCACCTGGTAAACATAATTTTGCCTTTGATAATCCGAACGAAAGAATTGTTTCACCGTTAACATAAAAAGATGTCGGTGATTAATGAATTTAAAGTTGATAATTATTAAACAGGTAAATTTTTATGAAACGTATCCTTCATTTAATATCAAGTCTGCAAGAGAATGGATCGCACAGCATTCAGCTGGGTCGCGCTATCGTCGAAAAAATTCAGGAAAAGTATCCTGGCAGTATACCTGAAGAAGTAAACCTGGTCGATATCGAAATTCCACATCTTACCCCTGCTGTCCTTCGTACATTCTTTATTCCCGGAGAGCAGCTGACAGAACAAGAAAAAGAATCCGTCCGTTTTTCTGATGAGATGGTTAAACAATTATTGGCTGCAGACATCATTGTGATTGGTGCACCGCTTTATAACTTCACTATTCATACCGCGTTAAAGGCCTGGATTGATCATATAACGAGGGCAGGAATCACTTTTGGGTATGGTGAAAATGGTCCTGTTGGAAAGGTTGCAGGAAAAAAAGTGTATGTCGCAATGTCTTCCGGAGGCATTTATTCAGAAGGGCCTGGCAAAGCCAACGACTTTGTAGCTCCTTATCTGAGTGCTTTTCTTGGCTTTTTAGGCATGACAGATCTGACGGTATTCCGGGCTGAAGGATTAAAAGTACCGGGAGTGAAGGAGCAAGCCATGCAGAAAGCAATTGACAGTATAGCAATTGATTAAAATCTTCTTTTAATAACAGGTAGTTAATTTATTGTCCTCTGGAAAAATAAGCCGTATCACATCTTCCAAAACGATATTTGCATTTTGAAAATAATAGCAGGAAAGAAATTGTTTGATAATAATGGCTTATTTTTCAGGACGAAAAAGAATTTATGAAGAAGATAGGATTTTTATCGTTTGGGCATTGGTCTAACCACCCAGCCTATAAGACCCGTACAGCGAGCGACACGTTACTTCAATCTATTGATTTGGCTGTTGCTGCAGAGGAAATTGGTTTAGATGGCGCCTATTTTCGTGTGCATCATTTTGCAGCGCAGTTAGCCTCCCCATTTCCGTTGCTTTCGGCTATCGGCTCCAAAACCAGCAAAATAGAGATTGGAACGGGTGTAATTGATATGCGGTATGAAAATCCACTGTATATGGTGGAAGATGCCGGCGCGGCCGATTTGATCTCGGAGGGGCGATTGCAACTGGGTATCAGCCGGGGTTCGCCGGAACAGGTAATAGATGGGTGGCGCTATTTTGGATATGAACTGGCCCAAGGAGAAACTGACGCGGATATGGGGCGCCGTAAAGCGTTGGAATTCCTGGATAAATTAAAAGGTGTTGGATTTGCGCGGCCTAATCCGAACCCGATGTTTCCGAATCCGCCGGGCCTGCTGCGCCTGGAGCCACACTCGGAAGGATTGCGGGAACGTATTTGGTGGGGAGCCGCTTCTAATGCTACAGCCATTTGGGCCGCCGAGAACGGCATGTACCTTCAAAGTTCTACTTTGAAGTACGATGAAAGCGGCAAGCCTTTCCACATACAACAGGCCGAGCAGATCAGGCTGTACAAAGATGCCTGGAAAAAAGCCGGGCACCAGCGCGAACCGAGGGTTTCGGTGAGCCGGTCTATTTTCGCATTGGTGAACGATCAGGATCGCTATTTCTTTGGGCAGGAAACCAACCGGGTCGATAAAATAGGAATGATTGAACCAGAGAAGCGCGCCATTTTCGGAAGAAGTTATGCGGCGGAGCCGGATCAACTCATAAAGGAGTTAGCGGAGGATGAGGCAATTCAGGAGGCAGATACGATTCTGTTGACAATACCCAATACATTGGGAGTTGATTACAATGTACATGTACTGTCCTCTATTTTAAAGCATGTGGCTCCCGGATTGGGGTGGCGTTAAATTTTAATCGACGGAGAATACCGGGAGTGTCTGTCAGATACTCCCGGTATATATCACCCTTCGGCATCCAGTAACTCGCTTTGCCTGTCTTTTACAAGCTGTGAGTGCTTCAGTCCCCATTCATCCATCACTACTAAAACAGGAAGAATACTTTCGCCGAAAGCCGTCAATTTATATTCCGATTTTTTAGGATAAACTTTTTCCGAACACTTTTCAACAACACCATAAAAAAGCAATTCGGCTATTTGCATTTCGATAACCCGTAGTGATGCTTCCCCTATATACCTGTTGATGTCAGCTGGCCGGTTGATGCCCTTACTGATCGCATCTAAAATGCAACATTTCCATTTACCACCAAACACCTTACCCGCAATCCGTAATCCGCAGTCCAAATCTTCCTCTATCTTTTTTGTATACATAAGTATTGTGTTTCGAGTTACAAATTTACGCCCTTAATTACTTAAAAAGGAGATCATGTATACCGAATCTTTTTTCGGTTATTGTTTAGAAAACGTTTGTCGGGGAAATTTGCCATGAAGATAAAACGTTTAAAATGAATAAGAATAAAAATACATCCACAGCAGACAGGACTTTTCAACTCAATAAAACAGATTTTTTACCGGTACTGATTTTCGCTGCTATATTTTTTATGACCTGGTTGTTTATGCATGGAGTTAACCATTTTTTAGCATTAACCCCCGAAGCATTAGGAAAATATTATGATTTCAAATGGATAATCATTGCGCATATTACCGCAGGTGGAGGTACATTGATTTTTGGGATAATACAATTTTGGAAAAAACTCAGAACATTCAGTTGGCAACTGCACCGTATTGTCGGTTTCATATACCTGTTGGCAGTATTAGTGAGCAGTACCTGTGCCCTAATATTAGCATTTACTACAACGTACGAGGTAAGTTGGGCAGTTGCATTTACCTTACAAATTTGGGCAGGTGTCTGGTTATCCGCTACCATCATAGCTTATTACATGGCAGTAAAAAAACGGTTTAAGCTACATCACGAGTGGATGGTAAGAAGCTATATCATTACCTTGGGGTTTCTGATATCAGGATTTGCCTTGAAAATCCATTTCATACAAGAGCTCGGAAAAACAGAAGACATACAAAGTCCCCTATTTTGGATGGGCTGGTCGGTACCTTTATTCATTTATGAAATTATAAAAAGCTGCAAAACAAGCCATTAATAATCCATTTTTTAAGACCCGATTTTTGCCACTTCTGAGCCCACGAAATTTTCTTTTTATCTGAATAATTTATTAGTTTAGCGTATAAAGCCCTGATAACTCATTGCAATGACTAAGTACCCATCATTGCAAGCGCCGGCTATTCCATTGGCTGTGCGATCACAGATCAGCGACCCTGAATTGAACTGAAACCTCATATAACCATTTAAACATTTCCCTCTTATGCAACCCGGAAACAACGACGCCCTTTCGACCTCTCTTTTTTTTGAACAGCTGCGGCAGCTGACCCGGCATGAGGTTAAAAGTTTCGATCCATTATCAGAAGACCATGTTGAGGTAGTTTTGACTGAATATTTTAGGATAAACCCCTATCACATGCCTTTAAGATGCCGGTTTTTGAAGTGGTTCAAACAGTATGAAAAAACGAGCCCCAGATGCCACGAAGATCTGGCATATGTCCCGATTTATTTTTTCCCGACGAGCAGGAATTATGATAAATTATTTTTAAATTTCGTGTTAACCGTAACACTGATTGATATAGACGATACATCCCAGGGTGACAGGACTTTCATGACAGATTTCGCCATCAATTGTCTTGAGACACTAAACCCTGATCCCAGCCTGCCCGTAAGTGTTCTCGAATTTATAAAGACGATGATCCGGTTTCTATCCGGGGTAGATGATTACGTAAAGGACCGTTACCTGGAGATCATGGTTGATTTCTTCAAAGGATGCCAGGTGGAGCATGCGATCGACCGGTGGTCATTACCCTACGATCAATATCTCGAGAACAGAAGGAACGTGATTCTTTTGAGAATGTATACGTATGCACTATGGATAGTGGAGGACAGGTTTGGGCGTAAGGAATTCGATTTGACATTCGATATATTGCGTGATATTGATGAATGGGGCGTATTAATGAATGATCACCTTTCTGTCTGGAAAGAAATAGAAGACGAAGATCCGGGAAACTGGATTATTATAAGATGCCGGAAAACCGGGGAAGCATTCAGAGATGTTTATGCAGTGCAATTTGAGCAGACGCTGGACAAAACATATGATTTAATCAATAAGCTTCATACAATCGACCTGGTACATCGCACGGATATCGGGAAAAACCTGCTCCATTTCGTTGCCGGGATATATATTTGGAACAAGTACAGCAAACGGTATCAGGTCAGATACAGTTAAGCTTATTCAATAAAAGAACCTAAGTATGAACCACAAAGAAAGAATGCTGGCCGGCCTGCCTTACAAGGCATGGATGGACGGACTGGCAGAAGAGCAGCTGGAGAATAAAATGAAGATCTATCACTTCAATCAATGCCCGCCGCATGAAACCAAAAAAATAGAACAATACATCAGAAGTATTCTTGGAAAGGCTGGTAAAAACATATTGGTGCTGGCTCCATTTCACTGCGACTATGGTAAGCATATTGAGGTAGGGGATAACTTTGTAGCCAACTATAACTGCGTGATCCTGGATGTGGCAAAAGTGCGTATTGGCGATAACGTTATGTTTGGTCCCAATGTTTCCCTGTTCACTGCAGGGCATCCTGTACATCCCGATTCAAGAAACTCCGGTTATGAATATGGAATCGGTATCACGATTGGCAACAACGTGTGGATTGGCGGGCATACCGTCGTGAATCCCGGTGTTAATATCGGCAACAATGCGGTAATAGGATCGGGTAGTGTTGTTACCAAAGATATTCCCGATAACGTTGTTGCAGTGGGAAACCCCTGCCGGGTGGTACGCACCATTACAGAAGAAGACAGGCACTTTTATTATAAAGACAGGAAATTTGATGTGGCGGATTATTGACTGAAACCTGCCGGCCGCCTGGAAAAAACAGGTGGCCGGCAGGAATATGATCAATAGCTTACTTTGTAATGATTTCTATCTTCCCTCCTTGTTTAAACAGGTCGTGCGGCACAAAGTATCCTTTGTGCTCTCTGCCATTTACTTTAATGGCAGTTAAGTTCCGGCCTTTGCCCGGTTTGGATATAGTCAGCAACTTGCCGTTGCTGGTTCTCCACTTTACTTCATCAAACAGCGGAACGGTAACAAGGTATTCCGGATCGGTAGCGGAAAAGGTGTAGAGCCCTAATGCACTGAATACATACCACGACGACATTTCACCGGCATCATCCATTCCACAAAGCGCAAGCCCCTCATCGCCGATGCCGTATAAAGTATTTAAAATAGTGTCGATGATCTTTTGCGATTTTTCCGGTTTCCCGATAAAATAGTATGCAAACGGCGCTTCATGATCGGGCTGATTGCCATGGCAATACTGGCCTATCATCGTTTCTACATTTCTTGCAATGTAACTGGGGTTCCAGGGCACAGTAAACAGGGAATCCAGTTTGGATTCAAATCCTTTGGCGCCGCCATACAGGGCTATCAGGCCGGGCATATCATGCGGTGCAAAGAAAGACACCTGCCATGCGTTGGCCTCGCGGTACATGTATTCATAATAAGGGTACTGTGGATTGAAATTTTTAATCCATTCTCCATTTTCCAGTTTCCCCCTCATAAAGCGGGTAGACGGATCAAACATGTTTTTGTAGTTCTTTGACCTTGCCATCAGCATGTTGTAGTTAGCCGTGTCGCCGAGTTTTTTGGCAATCTGCGCTACTGAGTAGTCGTCGTAGGAGTATTCCAGCGTTTTGGATACGCCTGCTTTTCCTTTCGTTTCTACGTGCGGGTTAGTTACATCAGGATCGCTGATGAATCCCTTTTCCATATATTCTTTGATGAATGGCCGCGCCCCGCCTTCAACGGTGGCGTTTTTCAGCAGTATCTGGTAGGCGCCTTTGATATCGAAATCATCGATGCCTCTCAGGTAAGCCCCTGCAATAGAGGAGGAGCCGTGATCGCCGTGAAAAAAGGTAGGTATAAACCCGGTTTTATCTCCCACATCTTTCATAGATTTAATAACATCCAGCGTTACCTGCGGGGAGATCAATCCCAGCAGCACATCTTTATTCCGGTAAGTATCCCACAACGAAGGCTCGGTATAATAGTTGAAATCAGCTTTGGCCACCTGGTGTTTTGCATCGGTATACTGCCCGTTTACATCGCTGCGCAGGGCGGGCCACAGAAAGGAGCGGTACAGGCAGGAGTACAACATTTCCTTTTGTTTGGCAGTGCCGCCTTTTACCTGGATAGACGATAGGAGCGTTTCCCACTTTTGGGTAGCTTCTTTCCGGATATCATTATAAGATTTGTGGCCGATTTCTTTCTCCAGGTTTTCCCTGGCGTTTTCCGTACTTACAAACGATATTCCTATTTTCAGTTCCACCGGACCTGTGCTGCCGTTGGCTAAATGAACCATGGCAAAGCCATTGCTTTTGCCTTCTTCCTTCTTTTCCAGTTGCTCAATATTGGTGTTGAGGACCGCATAGAAGTAGATCCTGCCGCCTGCCTGCTGGTAGCCCTGCAACGCGGAAGCCCCTACCTGCTCAATGTTCCAGCCGTTTACCTTATTATTGGCCCTGGCAAGGTCAAAAAGGATTTGCCGGTTCGTGTTATTTTTATATTCATACCGGTGGTATCCGCATCTTAGGGTGGAAGTAAGACTTACGTTCACATCATAATCATCCAGGTACACCTGATAGAATCCGGGTGCAGCACTTTCCTTTTTATGGGAGAAGTGAGAGCCGAATTTCTCACCGGGATTTGAAACCGGCAGCACGGGTATATTACAGAGGTTCCAGTGACCTTTATTGGTATGGGTAAAGCCGTAAATCACGGAGTCTTCATACTCATAGCCCGCGCCGGAGCCATATTCTGTCATAGGACTTAACTGCACCATTGCGTTGGGCAAAGAGCTGCCGGGGAAGGTGAGTCCGGCCCATGATCTCCAGCCGTCCGGCAATTTATAGCCAAGGATTTTAGGGTCCGTCATGGGCGCAGTGCCGATGAAAGTATTTACATATTTTGTATAGGTTTGACTGCTACCTGTAAAGGAAGTAAAAAGTATTAACAGTAAGCTGCTTAAATGATAGATCGTGTGTTTTCTCATTCGGATGTGTTTATTATTATTGTTCGCCGGTGTACCTGATATCAAAGAAGCTGAATGCAGCATTTTCATCCGGGGTGCCCTGGAAGTTCAGTCCCGGCCGCGGGCTGCGGTCCCACGGTGGGAGAAACCCTATAGGGTATGCTGTTTTACCCGGCGTAAGCTCTTTCCAGTTTGCCTGTTGTTTCCAATAAACCTTACAGGTAAAATCAGGTAGCATCGCCATTTTCAGGTATACCGGCTTACCGGTATCCGTGATTTTTTGTTCGCCCAGCACATTTCTTTTTCCATCCTTCACTACCCAGAACTCCACTTTATCCTGGCGAACAGCAATGCCAACAGCGGCAGATACATCTCCATAAATAATTAATCCTTTGCTGGCCTTATTACTATTCAATACGGCGGTACTGATTTCATAAGCGGCTGCATAAGGCCTGAGGGTGAGCGCTATGCCGGCCGTATGGTGGCTGTTGTATAACCCCGACACCTGCAATTGCGCCCCTGTTTGCCGGAATACCGGCTTCATATTTCTAAAATCCCACTGCCAGAAAATTTTCCCTGTTGGTTTGGCAAAGTTATAATGAAGATGAATGTTCTCTTTGCTTTTCGGTTCTACCGGAACGGGCTTCAGCTCCGGCCATTGGTTTGGTTTCCACGACAATGCTGAAATTAATGCTTCCCTGCCGGTAAACACATTGCTCGCTTTGTTATAGGCATGGTAGATATAGAAGTCGTTGCCGGCGGTGTCCTTTACAAAGGTGCCATGTCCGGGGCATTTCCAGGCGCCATTGTCAGACAGCACAGGATTGTTGGTATCTTCTTCATATGGTCCGGTGATAGCGGTTGCGCGGGCTACATTCACCAGGTAGCTGCAGGATACGCCACAACAGTTACCTGCGGAGTAAAAGAGGTAATAGTAGTTACCTTTTTTTATAATGCTTTGTCCTTCCATGCCTGAACGGGCATCATCTTTCAACAGGCTGAAGGGATTGCCCGTCAGCGAAAGCCCGTCGTCGGAGAGTTTACTTCCGAGGATCTCAATCGGTCTGTCATCCAGGCCGTAGGCTTTCCAGGTGATGTATAATTGGCCGTTGTCGTTGTACACAAATGCATCAATCGCCTCTTTGCCGTATTCGATGATGATACCGTGATCTTTGAAGCCATGATCGGGGTATGCGGAGGTGGCCACGCCTATGCAGGAAACGCCATCCGTTTTTCTTTTAGCCGTATAATAAACGTAATAGGTATTGTGGTGATAGAAGTATTCGGGCGCCCAGAAGGACGAGGAGGTCCAGGAGGGAGCTTTATCAAATAAGAAACCTGTTTGTTCCCATTGCTGCAGGTTATTTGACCGGAAGATCGGAAAATGCGGTCCCCATTCGCTGGAGGTGCCGATAGCATAAAAGCTGTTGCCCTTCCGGATAATGGAAGGATCTGCAAAGTCGCCCGGGATGTTTGCCCGCACCTGCTGGGCCATTGAAGGACGAACACCCCCCAGAAGGATGGAAATAGCCAGTGCAAGAAGTTTAAATCTCATCTGTATGATCATTTATGGATAGCCGGGTAAGGTGGATTGGAAACCCGGTGGGAACAAAAATAGAAGGTTATGTGGATGTTTTTTCGTTAAAACATCTCATTCCTTCCTTGTAAAGTCTCATTGTAGGGTTAAAACTTATCCTGGGTATGCCTGAAAACGGTCGGACAGTTAAAAAAAACGTGTGAGTATTTCAAACCAGGCGGCAGTGGTTAAAAAGCCCACCAGGATGCTGATACCGATAATTAAGTTTATCACCCTCGTGTTCAGCCTGAACTGTTCGGCTATTACGCCGGAGGTGACCAATGTAGGCATCGCCGCCTCAAAAATACTGATCCGGGCGATGTCGCTGCGTTCATTAAACAACAGGGCTGCTACCAGGACCAACGCAGGGGCCAGCAAAAGCTTGTACAACAGCACCACCGATACCTGGGAAATCTCTTTTCTCCAGCCATTAAATTTTAACTGGAGGCCGATGGAAAATAATGCCAGCGGCGCTACGGTGGCCGCCAGTTTGTCGAAGAATGGCTCCGATATAGAAAGGTCGGTTAACCTGCTGAGTATAAGCGCCAGCACGCAACCAAGGAACGGAGGAAAGGTCAGGAGCTTTTTAAGGAGAAAGCGGGCGCTCACGAAAGTGTTATTGGCGCCGCCTTTCAGGGCAGTAATAATACCGAAGGTAGATAAGATCAGGAACGTCATCTGGTCACAGATGATAGCGATGCTTATATATTGCTCGCCAAAATAGGCGATAATCAACGGAAAGCCAATGAAGGAGGTATTACTGTACCCACCTGCCAGTTCCAGGGTAGCACGGGTGCGTTTTGAGTATTGTTTGTGACGGCAGTAGATATGCATGAAGCACCAGCTCCCCGCCACCACCACTACGGCGCTTACCACCGGCAGGATCATGGCGGGCGACCAGACTACCTTGGGCAGGTATTTGAAAGATACCGCGGGTAAGGCGATGTATAATATCCAGGTGTTGATTCCTTTGTGCGCATCCGGATGAATGATGCGGGCAGCCTTCATGATCATACCAGCCGTGATACAGACTGCTATCATTATAAAATTCATCATAATACCAGCAAAGCTAGTAATCAGAAAGAAGGGTTAATTGTACTTTCTGGTAGTACCATAGTACTTTTTTGCAGCCGGATTAAACGCCTTTTGCTCTGAAGGCAGCGGGGGTAACATGGGTGTTCTTTTTAAAAAAGCGGTTAAAATAGGAAGGATCTGTAAAACCAAGACTATAACTGATCTCTTTAATAGTAAGCGGGGAAGATGCCAGCAGGATTTTACTTTCCGTGAGAAGTCTTTCCTGCAGCAGGTCGTGGACGGTATAGCCTAATTTGGTTTTCACTATCCGGTTGAGATTCCTGGATTGCAGGTTCAGCGCATCTGCATAAAATGAAACCGGCTTTGCTTTTTTAAAGTGTTGCTCAATCAGCAGGGTGAGGTTACGTATCAACTGTTTGGAGCTGTTTTTATTTTTTAGTTCCAGCGTATGCTTTTGTTCGTGCAGTTTATTTCCTGCCAGCAGCAACAGGGCTACAAAGTGAATAAGCATATTAAAGTTTTTCGGCGACTTTAACAGCTCTTTTTGAATCATTGCGGTGATATGTTCATAAAGTACCGCGGTGTCCTCATCCAGGTCCACAAAGGGTTCGTGGCCGCCTTGCTGCATCATGCCGTTTAATTCTTCCTGCGGATGAAAACGGGTGAACAGTTTATAGATTGGTTCATCAAAGATGAGCATCCAGCCGTCGCGCTCAAAATCATTCATTTTATGCACCTGCCCGGGATGAAAGAAAAACACCCTGTTGGTCAGCATCTGGTGTTCCTGTCCGTCGATCATTTGGGTGCCATGCCCTTTAGTGATCCACATGATCATGTAATGATCGTGCCGGTGCGCTACCGTAGATAGCTCATGTACATATTGGTTCATGCTGATCAGGTGAACCGGATTGGTTTCCAGCAATTCCTGCCGCGGAATAAAATCTTTCATAGTCCGGTTCAAATTTACAATATACCCGCATTTTTATTTGCGGTAATGATAAAAGATGCCGGTATCGAAGATGGTCCACCTGCAGGCTTTTTGCCCGCAGCTTTTCAGGCCGTTATTGGCCCAGGTATTACAGGTATAGAAGAGATGATAGCTGCCTTTGGCTTCATAAAAGGCATCGTTTCTGTCGTAGTTGGCATTGGTGGCAATGTACACCGGCATTTCGCCGGCAGGGGTGCGGAAGCTGTTGCTGATGTACTGAACCAGCCGTGCATACTGCTCTTTGTTCACCATGATCCTGCGGCAGCTTTCATCTTCGCTGATGTTGCGGTAGTAGGTGGCATGGATCGCGGCGGTGCTAAGACTAAATGCTGCCTTAAAAGCGGTGCTGGCTTTGAGGTCAGCCCAGGTAGGGGTTTCCAGGTAAAAGCCTTTGTCGCCCCAGCCAAAGGCCAGCCATTGTGCGGTGGTGTCTTTGCCGGTGGTATTACTGAAGGGAATGCGGGTGCTCCAGTCTATTTGTCCGGTGCGTACCGGTAATACCAGGTCGGTGTGTACTCCGTTGGTGAGGATATAAATAGCGATATCCGCATCGGACACTATTTCCCTGCTGGTGCTCATGCGTGAAAGCGTATAGGCGGCCAACAGGTAAATGCTGATCAGCAGCACCAGGGCCAACAGGGAATAACCGGTAATTTTTAACATCTTCTTCAATAATATCCATTTAGTTCAGGGTTACAAATTAGCTTATTTTATTATTTTTGCCGGGAATCAGTTTTCTTAACCCTGGTTGTTGATATTGCTATGTTCCCATTTTGGAGTGACTATTATTATCTAGTTATTATTCTGCAGATTATATGTGTGGTGCACGTGCTGAAATCGGGGAGAAGCAGGGAGTGGTTATTTTTTATCCTGTTTATCCCGGTGATAGGCGTGGTGGTTTATTTTATCCGCGAAATATTGCCGGATATTACCAACGGCAGTTTCGGTGAGAACCTGTTACGTACTTTATGGCCAAACGGACGTATCCGGGAGTGGGAGAAAAGGGTACGTATATCCGATACAGTTACCAACAAAATGCAGCTGGCAGATGCTTATGCACAGCAAAAGCAATACGACAAAGCCATTGCGCTGACACAGGAGTGTGCCAACACTTTTACCAAAGATCCGGGTATTATCCTGCAACTGGCGCGGCTTCAATTTCTGAACGGGCAGTATGCAGCAAGTATTGTGAGCTTTGATAAAATGAATACTTTTAAAGGCGTGCGGATGAGCAAGGCAGAAGATGAGCTGATGTATGCGCGTGCGCTGGAGCAAACCATGGAAACCGCCAGGGCGGAAGAGGAGTACCAGAAAATAATCCGGGTGCATCATTCACTGGAGGCGATGTATTATTATGGGTTACTGCTAAAAAAACAGGGCCGGACAAGCGAAGCACGGGCACAATTTCAAAAAACGGGACAGGAAATTGATCTGCACCCCCGCTATGTGAGGCGAACGATCCGCAAATGGGTATGGTTATCAAAAAAAGAATTGGCTACATTATAAAGAAAAGGCTCCGGTGGATACCGGAGCCTTTGTCTTAACGCTATAAATTACGGCCCATTAGGAGAGGGCACCTTAAACACAAATCAGTTTTAAAGTACATAGTAAGCGGGTGTTTCCTCCTGCTCTTCCGGCACGTTGTCCTGTTCGTGCAACATTTGCCGGAGATCTTTTTCAATTTTCCTGGCAATGGTAGTTACCGGTGTATCTGTAGGTTTATTTTCAAACGGATCCTGCAGGTTGATAGCCATTTTTTCGATCAGCAGGAACGATGACGCAATGGCTACCACGAGTGGTATTTCCATAAAGCCGAGGACATCTATTAAGGCAAACGGCAATAACAGTATAAAGAAGATCACGGTGAAATGGGTGTAAAGACTATAAGTAGCCGGGAACACGGTATTTTTAATACGTTCACATTTACCCATTGCGTCGCAGAGCCTGGTCAGCGTCTGGTCCAGGGCAATTTGCTGGTATTGGTTTATCCAACCCTGTTCCATTGCATGTTTCAGGTCTTTTGCATGTAAAAGCAACAAGGCAGCCGGCACATTATCATATCTCATCACATAGTTTAATTCCCTTCTTGATAATAATCTGTCTACACCTTTGAGCGGATCAGTCTTACGTAACGATTGTCCCAAACTATAGCACCATGCTGCCTGTCGCTTTACAAAGCGCTCCTGGAAAAGCGTGAGGTCGTCCGATTGATACGTAGTATCCATCAGGCTTAGTACCTGTCTTGTCAGTGAGCGTGAATCATTTACAATCGCGCCCCATATGGTTCTGGCTTCCCACCAGCGGTCGTAAGCCTGGTTAGAGCGGAATGCGAGTAATAATGACAACACCGTTCCCAGCACCATTGGTACAGCTATAGGAATAACCAGGTTGGTGAAATCATATTGGTAGTAAAGAATATTAATAGCCAGCGAATAAACGGTTACCAGCAGGATCTCTATCCTTATCTTACCAAAAACATAATTTAAGGGGATATTATTTTTCAGTAACATAACCTTGCTTTTTTATTCTGTTGCCAGCAATAGTGCTGAGATGGTAGACTTGTCTGCCACATATTTCCGTTTCTGGAGTTGAATTTTCATCTTTGGATAATTGCATTTGCTGATCAGTTTCTGCGGATCATAGCTTCTTTTGGAAGGCGCATTAAATTCATGATCGGCGGGTTGAATGATCAGGTCGATGTTTTGTGCCAGCAGGAAATTGCGTAACGCCGCACGGGTGTTGCCATGGAAGAATTCAATCTTCAGCTGGTTAATGGCAGATGAATATTTGTTACGGATTATTTCACACCCATCCTGGAAGTCGGACGAGATGAGTTCCAGGTGCCTGCTGTTGCGGGTGTAAGTCATCAGGTCAAATAAAGAGTCGGGCATTTCCAGTGCGTGCATTAATATGATGTTTACCTGCTCGCCTGGGTGTTGCGCTACAATGTTATGGACATAACTGAGTGAGCGGATAGAGAAATCTGTGGGTATGAGTATATTTTTCATATCTGGTAGCTTTTATAACAACAAAATTATTGTTGTGAAATAAGTAACCAGTAAGAGCAGCGTTAAAAGATAGTAAGAATGTGGTAAGAATTTGGTAAGAAAAGCAGTCGCTACAGTGGGAGTTCAACCCTGATCTCGGTTCCGTGATTTACACGGCTGTTTACAATGATGTCTCCCTTATGCATCCGGATAATATTCATGGCCAATGGCAGGCCGATACCATATCCTTTGAAACGGCCGGTATTAGAGGCGCGGAAGAAGGGAGAGAAGATATATGGCAGATCCTCCGGGGGAATGCCGATGCCCTGGTCTTTCACGATAATAATATTTTTCTTTTCTGTGGCGGCGAGTGCAATGGACACCGGTTCGTTGTTGGAATATTTCACAGCATTCATCACAATGTTGCTGAGTGCCAGTTCCAGCAGTTGTTCGTTGCCGGGGATGATTAATTTTTCTTCTTCTTCGGGGAACAGGCTGTAATCTATTTCCACTTTATTACCGGGGTGCAGTTTATCGATCGTGTTTTTTACGGTGAACAACAGTTCATCGCTGCGGATCTGTCCCCATTCCTGTTTCTTGCCATCAAAGCCGGTTTGGGCGAGGTGCAGCAGGCTTTTGGTGATGTGTTCCAGTCGCCCTGCTTCATGAAGGATATTTTTCAGGGAGTACACATATTTATCCTGGGTACGGTCCTTATTAAGCGCCAGTTCTGCCTCACCGATAATCGCGGTGAGCGGGGTGCTCAGTTCATGAGAAGCGTTGCTGACAAAGTTATTTTGTGTTTCAAAGGCAGTTTCCAGCCGGTCCAGCATATTGTTAAAGGTATTGGCCAGATCGTTGATTTCATCGCCACTGTCGTCTACATTTAGCCGCAGGTGCAGGTTACGGGAACTGATGCTTTTTACCTGCAGCATCATGTGCCGGATGGGTTTTAGAATATACCTGGAGAAGAAAATTCCGGCGCCTACCAGGATGACGCTGGAGGCCACGGCGCAGATGATGAGGATTTTGCGCAGCCAGCCCAGGTATTCCACGCTGTATTGATTAATAGCGGATACGATCACGATATACAATCCCTGTTTGCTTTTATACAGCACCCCTTCATAGAAGCGGTCGCCTTCTCGGTAGGTGGCTTTGCTTTCGCGGTGTACCTGTTCGTAGAAGGAGTTGGGGAGGGTGAGTTGTTCATCTTTATGAACGGTACCATCGCTGGCTACCTGCAGGAAATATTCTTTTTCAGCAGGCAGTTTTTCGAGGTGTTCTTCCCGGATTTCGTTGTAGATCACCGAGTCGGATTCGTAATAGGGCAGGGTAGCTTTTGCAGTAAGATAGGCGCGTATTTCCAGGCGTTTGTAGAAGTCTTCGAACGAGTGCTGGTTGGCAAAATAATACACCAGTCCGGTCATCACGAGGATGGTAGAAATCGTTAATCCGGCAAACAACAGCAATATCTTAGTGCGTATCTTCATCGGCCTTATTTTCTTTGATCATATAACCCAGTCCCACTACGGTATGTATCAGTTCTGTAGGGTTATATTTATTAATTTTTTTCCGGAGATAGTTGATATAAACATCCACCACTTTGGTGTTCATATTAAAGTCGATGCCCCATACCTGTTCCAGTATTTCCAGCCTGGACAGTACTTTCCTCGGATTTTTCAGTAAATATTCCAGCAGCCGGTATTCTGTGGCGGTGAGCTGGATATTTCTTCCGTTCCTGCTGGCGGATTTGGTGTCGGTATCCAGTTCCAGGTCGGCCATGCTGAGTACAGCTGCGGAGGTAACGGGAACGGGTGTATCTACGGGCGCTTTTCTCCGCATAAGGCTGCGGATGCGGGCTTCCAGTTCCTGTAGTTTAAATGGTTTCACCAGGTAATCGTCGGCGCCGCTGTCGAGGCCCATTACAATATTTTCTGTTGTCCCCAGGGCGGTGAGCATGAGTATGGGCACTTCCAGCTTTGCGTTGCGGAGGGAGCGGCATACTTCTATGCCGTTCATACCGGGCAGCATTACATCCAGTATAATCAGCCGGAATGATGGGTTATTGAGCGCCATTTGTAGTCCGCTGGTACCATCGGGGGCCACGCTTACTTCGTAGCCTGCTTCCGAGAGGCCGCGGGTAATAACAGATACTACAGCAGGTTCATCTTCTATCAGTAATAGTTTCATGAACAACAAATATAATTCTATTCGAGGTGGCTCACGCAATTAAACAGTTCGCAGTTCCAGTTTTCATCGGAGAACTGGAGCCTTGTGATGGAAGTATTTTTCATGGCGGGGGTAGGATGCATTTGTGGCAGGAGGGCATCCAGCATTTGCCGGATAAAGCTGCCATGACTTACCAGCAGTATTTTTTTACCGGTATTTTCCGAGAGGAGGTCCTGCATAAAGGAAAGGCCTCTAGTTACTACAGACTCATTGCTTTCCATGCCGAGGTCCATCAGTTTCCAGCTTGGACCCCACCGGAGGATGCGTTCTTCCTCGGTAGTACCTTCAATGAGGCCGCCGCCGGCTTCCCCTATACGTTTATCTTCAATTACACTATCCAGGTTAAGCTCTTGTGCAATGATGGCCGCTGTTTGCCGGGCACGGAGCAGGTGACTGGAATAAATGAGGTCCCAGGTTTCGCCGGTGAGCCGTTGTCCCAGTTTCAGGGCCTGCGTGATGCCTTCTTCATCCAGCGGGATGTCTGAATGGCCTTGCAGTTTGCCTGCTTTATTCCAGGAAGTGGTACCGTGACGGATAATAGCGATCTGGGTCATATTGGGTCTTTTAATCATTCCGGGGGACAAATATATATAAAAGGCCGCGGGGTTAATAGTTAAAATTCCCGGCGCAGATAGAATTCAGCGGGTTTTTGTATATTAAAAGTATAATATATTTGTTCGGAGTGTCGCCCAATACTACTTTCATCCCTGGCTGTTTATTCCTGTGATATCAACATGCCCTATAACCGGATCCAATTAATACAGTTTCCTTATTTCTTACTCAAAAATTAACATTTATGAAACACAATGTTCAGATGCTGGCTCATGCCAGTATGCAAAAAATGCAAAAAGAATATGCTGTTATGATGAGGGAGGGTGTAGCACCTTTTTCTTTATTTCAATTATTTAACCAGGAGGAATTCAGATTGGATGAATTTTGCCAGTCATTCAGGCCTCACCCTTATTCCCGTCAGCTTAAACGGGGAGCCCAGGAATTTTGTGAGCGGTATGGTATCTGGCTCGAAAATGCGGAGCATTATGTCACTTGCGCCATATACCTGTTCCCTACCGCCAATTTGTACCGCATGAATAATATTCTTAAGAACTGTACTGTAGATTTTTTTCTGAATGATACAATGGGGCGCGAGGTTTTCACCCACCTGAGTGCCAATGAACAGGAACACAGCAATGCGGTCAGGCAACGTATCGGAAGCATGGATTATCCTTTTGAAAACGCACCGGAGGCTCATGGCGTGGAAATGGCGAACGCAGAAATGCTGCTGGATATTTACCATACTTCGCCGGCTCATTGGTTCAGGGAATTTAAAAAAATGTACAACTATCATATTGATGTAACGCACCTGGATTGCAACACCCATTCCCTTGGGCATATTCCTACCGTGGAAGAATATATTGACATGAGGGGGCATATTTCCGGGATGCATCATACCATCCAGCTGATAGAGTATAGCGACGGACAGTTTCTTGACTGGAAATGGATGGAAGCAGCAGGTCTTAAAACTGATATGCAGCGCCTGCAGTATGTTACGGCTGCTATTGGCTGTTTGATGAATGATCTTTTTTCTTTTGAGAAAGAGGTGATCGACAATAGTTCAGATTCGAATCTGCTGATGATCCTGGCATTAAATGACCCCGGTCTTCCACTGGAGGAAATTATTATCAAGGCTGCCGCCATTGTACAACAACTGCTATTGGAATTTGGATTGCTGGTGAACAGGGTGAGGAACAGGAGTTATCAGCAATTACCTGCCAACTCAGAAATGGTAGATAAGTTGGATGCACATATTGCAGGTTTGGAACGATGTGTACAAGCCAGTTGGGTGTGGCAGATTTATACCAAACGTTATAAACGGCCAAATTCTATCTGGAAGGAAACGCAATTAGTGCCAGCTATTGCTGAGGCAGTTTAAACGCATTAAATTATTATTGTAATTCGCCACTGAGTGGATGCAGTTGCTGACTAAGTACTTTTATCAGAAATTTATAATCAATTGGTTTTTCAATAAAGGCACTGGCGCCAGCTGCCATCATTAGCTCGCGCGACTCTAAAAAGGCATCCCCGGTGGCGATAATAACAGGTATATGTTTCAATATTGGATCCTTTTTCAGGCTGACTAAGGTATCTTTCCCATCCATTATGTCCATATGGTAATCCATGATGATGATATCCGGTATACGTTTCCTGCTTTCCTCCAATACTTCAGCCCCATTGGCCGTCAGGCAAATAGAGCAGCCGGTTTGGGTAAGAAACCTGGATATCAGCAGGGCACTCATTTCATTATCCTCGGCAACTACTACATGAATGTCACTCAGGTCCGTCATCTCTTCTTCATCATTGTTGTCTGGTCTGATATCATCAGATTGGCCCGGTACCAGCGGAAGCACTACTTTGAAACTGTTTATTCCGGTAGGGCTGCTTTCTGCAGTAATAATGCCGTTCATGGAATTAACCTTATTCTGTACAATATAAAGCCCCAGGCCCGCACCTTCTGTATACTTTCTTTTATCGGTAATAAATGGATCAAATATCGTTTTCAATTTATCATCCGTGATGTGGTCGCCCATATTAACAATATGGATAGACCAGGTATTTTTGCTGGCAGCAATGTAACAGTTAATGGTAGTTCCCTTGTTAGAGTATTTAATGGCATTCCCTAACAAATTTGTTATAACCTGATTGAGTTTCAAGGTGTCCGCAATAATCACAGGAGATATTTCACCGATACTGAGTTTAATCTTGATATTCCTGGTTTTTGCTATTATCCTGTTGATGTCCACTAATTTTTCAATAAATGGTTTTATTTCAAAAGCTTCGCTGTTCAGTACGTCTGAATTTCCTGATTCTATCTGCGCCATATCCAGCACATCATTTACAATGTTACGGGTATGGTTGCTTGCCAGTAATAATTGATCAACCAATGGCTCTATCCCCCTGAGCTGATCATTTAATTTTATCTCCCGCTTTAATAACTGTCCCACACCAAAGATTGCATTCAGCGGCGTTCTCAGCTCATGTGATACCTGGTATACAAATATCTTTTTAAAGTGATTACTCCTCTTTAACTGTTTATTGACATCATTACTGTGAACATAAGGTTTGCTTACCACAATGATAAGTGTTAAAACGCCTGCCATCGCCGAGATGCGGAAAATAAATGCTACGTCTTTCTGAAGGTGTATCGCTTCTGTAAAATGATAATGGTAATAGGTTTCCAGCAGCAGAAGAATGCCTACGGCCACCACCAGTGATATTCTTCTCGATGTTCTGTCAGGAAATATCAGGTATATAATGGAGATCAGGAAGATGATCATTGCCTGCAGTTCAATAATATTACTGAGCAATATTCCAAAGTAGATGGAGGCAAAACATTGTACCAGAAAAGTGCTGGCACCTGCCATTCTGTGATATCCCCTGTGGTTCAGATAGATCGCTGAAATCGTAAGGATAAATTCTATGGAAGCAGGTATAAGAATAGATAATTCTCTTGTAAATACTATAAATATGGATCCTACAACCAGGATTAAGGAGGCAAGCACCAGGCTTAGTGTATTAACAAGTATCATCCTGGATATTAATTCATCATCTGTTTGCCCCTGTGTACCTGCTCTTGTAATTGATTTTACTACTTGTTGAATCCGTTTAATAATTTTAATAGTCATGTTAAGCATCGTAGGGTTTAAGTAAAGTTAAGCTCGGGATGACCCTAAACAACAGGGCGATAACAGTTTGTGTTGCAGGCAAAAAATCTTTTCATAGAAACCTAATGATCTTCTGAGGGTATTATCCTATTGATAATTCTTCCGGTGTCCTCTTTATGGGGTATGAACGCCGGCAACCAAAGTTATAGTATTTATTCCTAAACTTAAATTCATTTCATTTTTTTCATGCCATACTCAAATAACGATTTATAAGTAATCAGTACATTTGTTATTATGGAAATGAGTATCAATCCCAACGAAGAAAAACCAGTCAAAAAGGAAGACGAAGTAAAGCCGGAACCCGTTATTCACGATGGTTCCGGAGGCGCATTTGAAGGCACAGAGATGGTAACCGAAGAGCGGGAAGAGCAACCCCGCCCGAATGGGCCAACTCCTTACTGAATAATGCCGCATGCCGGTGCGGTATTAAATCCTTAAATTAGGTGTATCAAAAAAGTCATGCTTATGTTATCCTTGGAAAAAATCAGCGAATTATTAGGCAAAGAAAGCGATACCCTGTTGCAGCACGAAAGCAAAACTATCAGTAAAGACCTGCTGCATCTGCCCGGACCGGATACCGTCAATAAAATTTACCAGCCTTCCAGCCGTAACCCGCAGGTATTGCGCAGTTTGGGCCAGTTATTTCAGCACGGGCGTCTTGGAGGCACGGGCTACATGTCCATACTCCCGGTAGATCAGGGCGTGGAACACAGTGCCGGTGCTTCTTTCGCCAAATACCCGGCTTATTTTGATCCTGAAAATATTGTGAAGCTGGCTATTGAAGGCGGCTGTAATGCCGTCGCTTCTACTTTTGGCGTATTGTCGTCGGTATCGCGCAGTTATGCACACCGTATTCCTTTTATTGTCAAGCTTAATCATAACGAACTGCTTACTTATCCCAACAGGGCGGACCAGGTGATGTATGGTACCGTGGAAGAAGCCTGGAACCTCGGAGCAGTGGCCGTTGGAGCCACCATCTACTTTGGCTCTGAGCAGTCCGACCGGCAAATTGTGGAAGTGTCGCGTGCCTTTGCAAGGGCGCATGAACTGGGCATGGCTACTATTCTCTGGTGCTACCTGCGGAACGATGCGTTTAAGAAAGATGTGGATTACCACCTCTCAGCGGATCTTACCGGGCAGGCTAATCACCTCGGGGTAACTATCCAGGCGGATATTATCAAGCAGAAATTACCGGTCGTGAACGGCGGTTATAAGGCTTTGAATACAGGAGCGTCTTCCTATGGTAAACTGGATGAACGTATTTATACTACACTCACGTCTGATAATCCCATTGACCTGTGCCGCTACCAGGTAGCTAATTGTTATATGGGGCGCATGGGACTAATCAATTCCGGTGGCGCTTCTGAAGGAGAAGCTGATCTGGCAGAAGCAGTACGCACGGCGGTTATTAATAAAAGGGCCGGCGGCGTAGGACTGATCTCCGGGCGCAAAGCCTTTCAGCGCCCGATGGTGGAAGGAGCGGCGTTACTGAATGCGATCCAGGATGTATACCTGAACGAACAGATAACGATAGCGTAGCAGTGGGAGCGGAGGAATGTTCCTCTGCTCACCTCACCTGGCCATTGCCACGTACAAACCATTTTTCCGTTACCAGTTTTTCCAATGCAAAGGGGCCGCGTGCATGCAGTTTCTGCGTGGAGATCCCTATTTCCGCACCCAGGCCAAATACGCCTCCGTCTGTGAACCGCGTAGAGGCGTTCACGTATACAGCTGCGGCGTCTACCTCATTGAGGAAACGCTCGCTGATGGTGGTATCGCCTGAAATGATGGCTTCTGAGTGGCGCGAAGAATATTTTTGAATATGCGACAATGCAGCGTTCGTGTCGGGCACTACTTTAACGGAACACTTGAGCGAAAGGAATTCCCTGCCGAAATCTTCCGGCTGCGCCGCGAAGAGATGCGGATAATTGTTCTTTTGCAGGATATCGAAGGCTAACGGGTCCGCATATATGTCGACTGCATAATGCTGCAGCTGCGGCGCCAGTAATGCCAGGAAACCGGCAGCTACGGCTTCGTCCACCAGCACGGTGTCCAATGAATTGCATACCGACGGACGGGAGACTTTCGCATTGGTAACAATGGCGGCGGCCTGTTGCAGATCGGCAGTTTTTTCCACGTAGGTGTGACATACACCGGCGCCGGTTTCAATTACCGGTACCCTGGAGTTGGTGCGGACAAATTCGATCAGTTGTTCGGAGCCACGCGGGATGATGATATCGATATACTTTACGGCAGTAAGCATTTCCATCACGAAGCTGCGGTCAACAGGCAGTAGTTGCACTGCATGTTCATCTACCTCAAACTGCTTTAATACATCCTGGATCAGCGCCACGAGAATAGTGTTGGTATAAAAGGCATCGGTGCCGCCACGCAGCACGCATACGTTGCCAGAGCGGATACAGAGGGCGGCTACATCCACGGTTACATTTGGTCTTGATTCATAGATCACGCCCACTACGCCGAGCGGCACGGTTTTCTTTTGCACGAGCAGGCCATTGTCGAGGGTTCTTTCGAGCACCAGTACATTGGCGGGATCGGGCAAGCCGGCAATATCTTCCAGGCTGGAGGCGAGATCGCGGATGCGCGCATCCGTCAGCAGCAGCCGGTCCTTTTTGGGGTCGTCGTCCGGCATGCGGTCGAGGTCTTTCTTATTTTCTGTGATAATGTCTTCCGACCGGATCAGGATCACGGATGCCAGTTTGAGCAGCAATGCCTGTTTCTGTGCATCAGGGAGGGTACGTATAGAAACGCCCGCCTGCTGCGCTTTTTCCAGTAATGGTTGTATCGTTTGCATGATTGTTTTTCTTTATAACAGCACGATGTCATCGGCATGGGCCACTTCTATGTTTTGTGCTTTGTGTTGGGTATCGAGTGTGTCTGAAGCAATTTTAGCCCTGCCCACGGCAATGGCGATATTGTCTTCGTTCACAATTTCAATGACTTCCCCGCATTCAAACTTCTCCAGTACGGCCTGCACGCCTACGGCGAGGAGGCTGTGACGCTTTTCCAGTGCTTGTTGTGCGCCGGCGTCAATCCGGATCCTGCCGGTAACCAGGCTGCCGCTGGCCAGCCATTTCTTGCGGGCAGGCATGCTGCAGGGCTGTGGCAGGCACAAGGTACCTGTTTTGCCGGCAATAGCATTGAGAATGCCATCTTCTGTCCGGATCCCAAAAATAACGACCCTGATGCCCATCCGGGTGGCGAGGCGGGCGAAAGTGAGCTTGGATACCATACCACCTAAGCCGAGACTGGATTTTTCTTTATCGGCCAGCCCCAGGGCTGCCTTGTCAATAACATCTATTTGTGGTACTACCTGCCCGGACCTGTCCAATACGCCGGCTACAGAGGTGCTGAACAACAGCAGCGATGCGCCAAAACCTACGGCTATCAGCGTGGCCAGCTCGTCGTTATCAGAAAATTTCAGTTCCAGGCTGCTCACCACATCGTTTTCATTGGCAATGGGGATGATGTTGCTCGCCCATAGTTCCTCATAGGTACGCTTTAACTGGAGGAACTGGTCCCTGTCGGAAAAATGCTGGCGTTCACAAAGGCTCTGCGCTACCGCAATACTATAAGGGGCAAAATAACGGCTGTATTTATTCAATAATAACGGATTCCCCACGGCTGCCGCGGCTTTGCGCTCACTGATGGTGCCGTTGTAATGACGTAAGAACTGTTTGCCCGCGGCCACGGCCCCGGATGAAACCAGTACAATATGATAATCTGCATGTAACTCTGCTACCTGCCGCGCTATACCGGCAATTACGGTTTCGTCGAGGTCACCATTCTGATGGGTGATCGACGCTGTTCCAAATTTTATAACTAATATCGGTTTACTCAATTTCTGCTCTATTTGGAGCCTAAAATAATATTAAGGTGGCGAAATTCTAAATGCATAATTTATTCCGGATACCGGAAAAGCCTTAATTTGACTCCTTACATTGATTTAACTCGCTATATGATAAAGTTTGTCGCCATGTTTATAACAGCCACTATGGCTGTTTCTGTTATTTATCTCCCAGCGGCCAACGGCCAGCAAACACTCCGTCAGCAAATTGCCGGTATCGCTGGAAATATCTCTGGAAAAGTTGGCGTATATGCGGAAATCCTGGAAACCGGGGACACTGTTTCCTTTAACCGCGATCAGCATTTCCCTATGCAGAGTGTGTATAAATTTCCGATCGCCATGGCGATGCTCCACCAGGTTGACCAGCACAAATTCCGCTTGGATCAGCCTATACACGTAACAAAAGACGACCTGATTGGGCCGAGAGGAGTAAGTCCGGTGCGGGATCAGCATCCGGAAGGGAATTTTGATATGCCGCTGGCAGAACTGATCGATTATAATATCCGCGCCAGCGACGGCAGCGCCTGTGATGTGCTGCTGCGCTTATTGGGCGGCACCGGCAAAGCAAATGCATATGTACACAACCTTGGCGTAAAACAGATCGCGATTGCCACCACGGAAAAAGTGCAGGTGCCCAGTGAAATGATCCAGTATAAGAACTGGTCCACACCCATGGCCATGACACAGTTGCTGAAAATATTTTACCGGGATCCTGTGTTGTCCGACAGCAGCAGGAACTACCTGATGCACCTGATGGTGACCTCCAGACCCGGTGCTAAAAGATTAAAAGGGCTGCTGCCGGCGGGCACGGTGGTGGCGCATAAAACCGGTACTTCGTGGACTACAAACGGGTTAACCCGCGCCACTAATGATGCAGGTATTATTACCCTGCCAAACGGGCATCATCTGGCTATTACAGTATTTGTGTCTGATGCAAAAGCCAGCGAAGAAGAGCGGGAGGGCACCATTGCTAAAATTGCAAAGGCGGCATACGATCATTGGAACAAATAAAAGGAAACAGGCAGTTTCAAAAACGAAACTGCCTGCCGGAAATTATTTCATGTATTTCTTGTATTCGTTTTCAATATCCATGACATCTATTTTGTGGAGTTGATTGCCATCAAATAACCACATTTCCCAATTGTATTTAACATCACTTAAATTGAGCGTAGCCGGATTTCCTTTGGCAGAATGAAAACTGATTTTGCCGCCGGCAGGTTCAATAATTTTTACACCTTTTCCTTCCAGGAAAGCGCGTGCATCGGTCATGTAATTCTGGTAATCTTCATTGATGGTATAAAATGCTTCTTCCCCGTTATCTTTTTTCAGATGTTCCAGTTGAATGCTATCTGGCGTATGAAGTATAGCGCAGGGGCGTGTAATCTGACTGTCACTTTCTGTTACGGTTTGCACGGGTGGCGCCGCATCTGTTGAAACTTTTTCTTCCGGTATTTTACTTTCCTGGCAGGCATAAAAAATAAAAAGCGCTGCAGGCAAGATAAAGTAGTTTTTCATGGTTTTCATAGCAATAGTTGTTTGGCATATTTGTTACACCTTACAGCAGTGTAATGGCATAAAGATAGTATAAAATATACCCCGTGCAACTACTGCGATATGTTCATACATGGATAATCTATCAGTCCTTCTGCTCCACCTTGATAGAAAGTGCTTTTATCGCCTGGCGCCAGTGGATGCTGATGTTTGAAACGTTCTGGCAGATCGGGATTAGAGATAAATGGCCGTCCGAATGCAATAAGATCTGCTTCATTTCGCTGCAGTGCTTTTTCTGCACTGTCTGCTGTAAAACCACCTGCCAGGATCAGCCAGTTTTTAAACTGCTGGCGTAGTAAACCGATATAATTTGAAGGTATTGGTAAACTACCGTTGGTAGATTGATCAGAGAGATGAATATAGCGTATATCCATCTGGTTTAGTTTCGGGATCAGGTACAAATGAGTAGCTGTTTCTTCATCGTATAATGGTAAGTTATTGTGTGCCGCAAAAGGAGAGAAGCGGATACCTACCCGGTGTGCTCCGGCAATATCAATGGTACCTTGAACGATCTCCAGTAAAAAGCGATTTCTGTTTTCAATGCTGCCGCCATATTTATCCGTGCGTCTGTTGGTATGTGGATGCATAAATTGCTCAATGAGATAACCATGTGCAGCATGCACTTCTATTCCGTCGAAGCCTGCAGCGATGGTATTTTCTGCTGCTTTGAGGTGCAACCTGATCATTTCTTCTACCGCTGTAGTGCTCATGGCTTCAGGAACGGGCATGGGCATGGGGCCTTGTACGGTGGTTATACTGCCATTGGCAGCTATTGCTGATGGCGCCAGCAAAGGCCCGCCACCCGGGAGATTCAGCGGATGACCAATTCTTCCGCTATGTACAAGCTGGAGGAATATGGTACCGCCTTTTTCATGAACGGCATCCGTTACTTTTTTCCATGCAGCTATTTGCTCGTTGTTGTAAATGCCAGGCAAGCGGTAGTAGCCCACCCCATTGGGGCTTATAGCGGTGCTTTCTGCTATGATAAGTCCTGCGCCTGCACGCTGACTGTAATACGTGGCCACCATATCATCGGGTACGCTGTTGGTAGCTCTTCTTCTGCTCATGGGCGCCATCACGATTCTGTTATTTAATGTGAATGTGTTTGAGGTAACCGGTTCCAGTAATTTCATTGCTATCTTTTTTATAGCACAAAATTAAGTGTGCGTGTAAACATGGAACAGGTAGAATCCGGGGTGATTATTGTAATTTTGCAGGTTATGGGAGAAAGAAATTTATATACGCCGTTTGAATTGTTCCAGGCAGATATGTCGGACTGGGATCCGCAGCCGAAGGTGTATTTCTTTTTTGAGCTCATTCATATCCGCGAAGGCAGCGGGTTTCGTACGGTGAACGACAACCGGTTCCCTTATCATAAAGGCAGCCTGTTTTTATTTACCCCGCGTGATTGCCGCGGATTCGAGGAAGAAACGCCAACGAAGTTTGTATCGGTCCGCTTTTCCGAGATGTTTGTAGGCATGTCTCATTCCGCGCCTGAAAAAGCACGGCTGGGAGAATGGCTCCGGCAACTGGAGTACCTGTTTTTTTATCACAACCGGCAGGAGCAGTTATTGATCAGCCAGGAGAATGATTGCAAAATGATCATGGCGCTCATCTGTAATATGATGGACGAATATGAGAAGAAGCCGCCTTATTACCAGCAAAACCTGCAGCATTATGTAAGTTTGTTGTTGAACATAGTAGCACGGAATGTGGCGGAAGATATAAATATAGATGGTACTGACAACGCTACTCCTTTGATCAGCCGGATGATAGGGTATATCCGGCAGCATATTTATTACCCTGATATGCTGAAGCAGGAGCACCTGGCGAAACAATTCAATCTTTCCCCACACTATATCGGAGAGTTTTTCCGGAAGCAAACGGGGGAGAGCCTGCAACAATTCATTATTCATCACAAACTCAACCTGGTGCAGCTGCGGGTGAGCTATAGCGACCTCACCATTGCGGAAATCGCTGATGAGCTGGGCTTTACAGACGAAAGCCATATGAGCCGGCTCTTTAAAAAGTATTACGGGGTTACCCCCGCAGCCTACCGGAAAGAGCAAATCCAGGCCAAAAATGAAGGGGCGGAAAAAAATATTCATCGAAATATTTCGATATTTCAAAAATAGTCTTACTTTTGTGTCATGGATTTAGCAGTTATAGAAAAAGCAGCAAATGCCATCGCCGACAAACATCGATTATCTATTATAATGGAGGTTGTTAAGAAGGGAAAGCTGGTTTGTGGTGATGTGTGTGGGTTTACGTGTTTGTCGCAGCCTACGGTGTCGCATCACGTTAAGATCCTGGTTGATAGTGGCGTACTGCATTCTGTGAAAAATGGGAGATCACTGGAGCTCACGCTCAATAAAGAGATGATGAAACAGTTGTCTATGTTCTTTTTACAATTAAGTTAGGTACAAAACGGGCTGAGGTGCTACCGGGCGGGTAACCAGCAGCTTTTTTTATACTTATATATATTGATACTTTTAAATTAATGGATTGATAGAGAAAGATTTTCTCTTTTTTTTGGAAATTAAACATTGATAAACTTAAATAAATCGATAGAATGGATCAGTTACGAAATAAAACAGCTGTCATCACGGGCGGTAACAGCGGTATAGGATATGCTACAGCAGCAGATTTTTTGGCGAAAGGAGCAAAGGTATTAATAACAGGACGCAAACCGGAGGCCGTACAGCAGGCCGCCACAGCGTTAGGAGGAGAGATAGATAGTTTTATCGCGGACCAGGGCATCACCGCCGATTCACAAAAATTAGCGGAGTATGTGCGTGACCGTTATGGCAAAATAGACGTCTTATTTGTAAATGCGGGCGTAGCGGCGTTCGAGTCAGTTGCCGATGTATCGGAAGCTTCTTTCGACACGATCATGAACATTAACCTGAAGGGCGCCTTCTTCACTGTGCAGCATTTGCTGCCGCTGATCAACGACGGTGGCACCATCATTTTATTGTCTTCCGTAAATGCTTACTCCGGTATGCCGGGAGCATCCGTGTACAGCGCCAGCAAGGCAGGTTTAAACTCATTGGGACGCACCTTATCAAGAGAACTGGCTTCCAGGAAGATCCGGGTAAATATTGTAAACCCCGGCCCCGTGGCTACGCCTATCTTTGAAAAATCAGGTATTCCAAAAGAAGCGGTCAATGAAGAACAAATGGCCAAATCATTACCGATAGGCAGAATAGGACAACCGGAAGAAATTGCAAAACTGGTTTCCTTCCTCGCATCAGACGACGCATCATTTATCACAGGTGCAGAGTACAATATCGACGGAGGTATCAGTGTTCATCCATTAATTGGTTAACCTCAAACAAACATCATTCATGTCATCTCTGAAGGATAAAATAGTTGTTATCACAGGCGGTAACAGCGGCATAGGATACGCAACAGCAAAGGCATTTTTAGCAAAAGGAGCAAAGGTTTTGATAACAGGTCGTCAGCCTGGTGCGGTACAAAAGGCCGTACACGCATTGGGCCACCCTGCAGAAGGTTTTAAAGCAGATCAGTCAGACATGAATGATATACGGCGCCTGTATGATTACCTGCAGGGCCGTTTCGGGAAAATAGATTCCTTATTTGTAAATGCTGGCGTGGCGAAATTAGCACCGTTTGAAACGGTAACAGAGGCACTATACGATGAATTAATGAACATAAACTTCAAAGGTGCTTATTTCACCATCCAGCAATTACTTCCCCTCATCAGCGATGGTGGCTCTATCACGCTGCTGTCGGCCCTGAATGCATATTCAGGAACACCCAATGCCACCGTACTATCTGCCAGTAAAGCAGCACTGAACTCATTGGGCAGAACATTATCGAGGGAGTTGGCGACAAGGAAAATACGGGTTAACACGGTGAACCCCGGTATTATCAGCACGCCGCTATTGGAAAAAGCAGGATTACCGGATGAAGCCAGAACACACCTGAGCAGTATCACGCCGCTGGGCAGACTGGGGCAACCGGAAGATATTGCCAGCCTGGTTACTTTCCTGGCATCCGACAATGCTTCGTTTATTACAGGTGCAGAATACAATGTAGACGGCGGCCTTATGGTGCACCCGTTGATCGCTTAATAAATGATCCTGGCGTTGCAGTGTGCAGCATTGTGTAAATGCTGCACCGGCAGCAAGGACCAACGGATGTTGTCTTTCTGCCTGATTACACAGATTATAAGGATTATACTGATTTATCTTTTTTGATTTTTATAATGATAAAAGAAGATTGGTGTAGTTAGTGATTTTAAAATCAGAATAAAATCAAAGAAAATAAATCAGTATAATCCTTATAATCTGTGTAATCAGGCAGAA
Organism: Chitinophaga sp. ARDCPP14; assembly: GCF_051362515.1. NCBI lineage: Bacteria > Pseudomonadati > Bacteroidota > Chitinophagia > Chitinophagales > Chitinophagaceae > Chitinophaga > Chitinophaga sp. ARDCPP14. Next base: position 200,541 of record NZ_JBKIXB010000007.1, read on the forward strand.
AGACAAAATTCTTGTTGATTTACAGTTAACGGTTGTTTAGGATGTTTGCGAACCCCATTGGTTGCCTGCCGGATACCGCTTGCTATACGGGTATCTGGCAGCAACTTTAAAAACTTTAAGTTGTAGGTTTAACAGCGGCCGGAATAATCTTATTCCGGTCTTCGCTTTTTTAGCTCATCTTCCGGATCAGTTTCCCCAGCGTTTTCAATCCGTCATCCACCTGCTTGCTCCATACCGGACCAAAACTGATACGTAAACAGTTGTTGTATTTATTCTGTAAAGAAAAGATCCTGCCGGGGCAGAAGCTGATCTTATGTTTCAGCGCCTGTTGAAATAATTCAAATGTATTAATGGATTCGTCCAGTTCTACCCATAGCACACAGCCACCCTGTGGCCGGGATATACGGGTACTTTCCGGGAAGTATTCGCTGATTGCCTGGGAATACCGTAAACACTGGGTGTGCAGCACCTTCCGCAAATTGCGGAGGTGGAATTCGTACCGGCCTATCTCCAGGAAATGCCCCACCGCGGCTTGTGGCAGCGATGCGCAGGCGATAGAGTGGTTCTGTTTCATCAGCAGCACCTTTTCCTTGTATTTTCCGGGCAAGGTCCAGCCAACGCGGTAGCCTGGCGCCAGCGATTTGGAAAAGGAATTGCACAGCAATACATGACCGTATTTATCAAACGTTTTGCAATTTGCAGGACGCTGTTTCGTAAAATACAGGTCGCCGTAAATATCATCTTCTATCAACGCTATATCATACTTCACCATCATGTCTACCAGCGCCTTCTTATTTTTATCCGGCATACAGGAACCAAGGGGGTTGTTGTAGTTGGTTACAAACAGGCAGGCTTTGATTTTATGACGCGGAATGGCTTTGTCGAGATAATCCAGATCAATGCCGGAAACCGGGTGGGTAGGTACTTCCAGCACTTTTAACCCAAGGCTTTCCGCCAGCTGCATAGACCCATAATAGGCAGGGCTTTCAATGGCAATGGTATCGCCGGGGCGTGTTACGGCCGACAGGCACAAAGTCAGTGCATCCATACAGCCACTCGTAGTGATAATATCATCTTCCGTATAGGCGCCACCCCATGCAAGCGACATCCGGGCTATTTGTCCGCGCAGCAGCTTATTGCCCTGTAACTCCTCGTACCCGATCCCGTTGTTGGGAAGGTTCCGCAGCGCATGCACCACTGCCTTCGCCATTTTGGCGGCCGGCATCAATCCCGGCGGAGGCGTAGCCACCGAAAAGTTCAGGATGTTCGGGTTCCGCATATGACTGAACACTTCCATCACCATATCACTCACAGTGGCTTCGCTGGCTTTTTTTACCGGCAAACAGGTACCCGGCATAGCAGGCATGCGCCTCGAATTAAAGCGGATATAGTAACCGGATTTTGGCCTGGACTCAATCAGCCCCTTCGCCTCCAGGTGATAGTACGCCTGGAAAGCCGTGGTTAAACTGATTCCCTGCTGCTTGCTGAGCATCCGCACAGACGGGAGTTTTTCCCCGATTTTCATCACATCTTTTTCTATCAGCTGTTCGATATTATCAGCTACCTGCAGGTACAGGTGATCGGCAGTTTTTATCATGGCAATGTTGATCTGATCTGGTCAAAAGTACAAAAATTAAATCTGTGCGGATTTTGTCTTGGCTCAGGCGGATTTTGTCTTGGCTCAGGATTACGCTGATTATACTGATTACCTGGATTTTTACTTTTGGATTTTTTGGGATTATTTGATTTAATAATAATTAAGGGAGATAGCGGCGGATATATTCGCTGCCATCTCCCTTAATCCTTTATAAAATCCAAAAGTAAAAATCCAGGTAATCAGTATAATCAGCGTAATCCTGAGCCAAGACAAAATCCGCGGCGATCCTACCTCCGCATCAGCCGGCCCAATGTTTGGATAGCCCACTCCTGGTCGTCGCTCCAGGGGTTGGAGTTGGTAAGACGGAGGCAGTTCTGGTAGCGGTCCTGGCTTGAAAAGAGGGCGCCGGGCGTAAATGTGATCCCTTGCTCCACGGCCTCTTCGTGTAGCTTCCATGTGTTGATTTTGGGGGAAAGTACCACCCATAAACTGATGCCGCCGTTGGGGCGCGTCAGTTGTGTATCTTCCGGGAAATATTCCTGTATTGCTTTCGTGATCTGCATGGTTTGCATGTTCAGCGATTGCCGCAGGGATTTCAGGTGAAGGTCCAGTCGCTGCTGGTCCAGGAATTTGCTCAGTACTAATTGCGGCAACATGCTGGTGCCGCCGGAAGCAATGAACTTCAGCTGTGCGATTTTTTCCTGGTAACGGCCGCCAATCACCCAGCCTATGCGGAGGCCTGCAGCAATGGATTTTGAAAAGGATGAACAGTAAAGCACCAGCCCTTCTTCATCATAGGATTTTACGGTTCTTGGCCGCTCCGGTGCAAAATGCAGATCGCCGTACACATCATCTTCTATCAGTGGCACCTGGTATTTTTTCAGGAGTTTCGCCAGTTGTTCCTTGCTGTTGTCGGGGATACAACAGCCCATGGGGTTGTTGTAGTTGCTTACAAAAAGACAGGCCTGTACCTTCTTTTGTTTGAAAGCGTCTTCCAGTTTATTGAGGCTTACACCGGTTACCGGGTCGGTGGGTATTTCCAACGCTTTCATGCCCAGGCTTTCAATGGCCATCAGCAACCCGAAGAATGTAGGCGATTCAATGGCAATAGTGTCGCCGGCTTTGGCTACAGCGCGCAGGCAAAGACTGGCGGCTTCCATAGCGCCGTTGGTAACAATAATATCCTGCGGTGATACGGCCCGGCCCCAGTTGAGGCAATGCCTGGCAATGTGTTTCCGGAAAGGTTCATGACCATAAACATCACCGTACGGAATGTAGGAAGGATCCAATTCCCGCGCTACCAGCTGCAGCGCTTTCTTTAGCTTTACATCCGGCAGCAGCGATACATCCGGCAGGGCGCCTATCAGCGAAATGGTTTTATGCGATTCACTGGTTTTCCGGAACATGGCCAGCTTTTCATTGATCTCCACTTTCAGCGCAGTAGGTACTGGATCTGTTACCGGCGGCAGTTCAGGACGCAGTTTTTTTGAATAGTGTACAAAGTATCCTGATTTTTCCCGGGAGGCCACCCAGCCCTTTTTCTCCAGGTGGTTGTATACCTGCAGGGCAGTACTGATGCTGATGCCATGCTCCTGGTGCAGGGATCTTACAGATGGGAGTTTGTCGCCTACCGCATATACGCCTTCACTGATCATATGCTGGATCTTTTCAGCCAGCTGAAGATATATAAACCCGTTGTTCTTTTTCATCTTTCCAAAGTTAATCTGTTATGGTTTAATATCGATAATTCTGTATCTGTTTTGGTGGTGTTTTTTGCCGTTAATTTGTAACCTTAAACTGATACGCATGACTGTTGTTAAACAAATTGCACAAACGCTGGTACAACTCTGCAGGGCATGGCAGTTTCCGGAAGCGCAGGCCACCCTGTTTCATGAAAACGCGGTGAACCTGGAGCCGGATGGCCGCACCACCACCGGGTTACCGGCTATCATGGCAAAGGAACAGGCGTTCCTCGACAGCATCACGGAAAGGCACCTGCTGGAAATCTCCGATCCGGTTGTGGCAGATGATTATTTCGCCATACAGTTACTGATGGATGTAACAGTCAATGGCGTTGGCCGCCGCATGAGAAATGAACTTTGTATCTATAAAGTATGCGACGGTAAAATTATCAGCGAGCAGTTCTTCTACTAAATCATCTTAAAAAAATATAATTATGGAAGCGAGAATGGACGTGTACAAACTCCTGCCCGGCGCATTTAACGCCATGATGGGATTACAGACATTTGTTAATGAAAGCGGTCTTGATAAAACCCTCACAGAACTGATTAAAATCCGCGCCTCACAGATCAATGGCTGCGCTTTCTGCCTGAATATGCACACCAGGGAAGCCCGGCAGATGGGAGAAACGGAGCAACGCATTTACGCGCTTCCCGCCTGGGCGGAATCGCCTTACTATACGGAGAAGGAGCGTGCAGCCCTCGCACTTACCGAAGCGGTTACGCTGATAAGTACTTCCCGTGTACCGGACGAAGTATACAAAGCTGCGCAGGCGGTTTTTACACAACAGGAAATTGCCACGATCACGATGGCTATTGTGGCCATTAATTCCTGGAACCGCATTGCGATCACTTCCAGGACATTGCCACAGGACTGATTGTACCCGCCATTACCGGGGCGCCTCCGGCTGAAGCATTAGTTGGAGGCGCCTTCGTGAATATATATTATCTTCCTGGCGGGTAATTTTATATTGGATATGTTTAATAAGATAGCGCCTGATAAGTGGAAGCATTTTTTCGTTGGTATCCCCATGGGGGCTGTGCTTGAAGTGGCTTCGGCAATGATGTTCCCGGGCAGCCCGCTACTGGCAGCCCTTGTGGCCCTGGCAGTGGTCATCGTTATCAGCTACGGCTTTGAGTTGTTTTCATTAATTACCGGCAAGGGGCACTACGACGTAATGGACGCGGTGGCCAGCATTATTGGCGGTATGATAGGTATGTTGCCGGGGGCGCTGGTGTATCTGGCTTAGTCCCACCAAATCCGCAAGAATCCGTAAATCAAAGATGCCCGCTTTCCGTATTTTCGCGACATGGCTTTGCAGAAAATAATGATCCCCATCAATGACCCGGCGCATTTCTCCTTTGAAGAATGCCTGCGTTTCCTGGGAAGATCGGATAAAGAATGTTTGCATTATATACACCAGGGAAAGGTGCGGCGTATGCTGTTGTCGGAAGGGGAGCCTGTAGTAGTGGAAATTGCGCCTGGTTCAAAGAAAGACTTCCTGGAAGCCACCATACTGGCGCCTGCCGGCGAAGCAGTGGCAGAAGCGCCCATTATCAGGTATATCACGCATTGGTGGCACCTGGATGCCAATCTTCAACCGTTTTACCAGTATACACAAACAGACCCGCTCTTAAAAGGGCTCGCAGAAAAATACAATGGCCTGCGCCTCATAGGTATGCCCGACCTTTTTGAAGCCATCACCTGGCCGGTAATAGGTCAGCAGATTAACCTCGCCTTCGCCTATACGCTGCGGCAGCGGTTTATCCGGCAGTTTGGCTATCATGTGGTAGTAGACAATACCGATTTTTATTTATACCCGCATCCAAAGGTGATAGCTGCATTAACTCCTGACCAGCTTACACCCATGCAGTTTTCGCGTAGCAAAGCATTATACCTGGTGGAAACCGCCAGGCAAATGGCCAGCGGCGCGCTCAGCGAGGCCAGGCTGGATACCATGAGCTATGAAGCCGCGCGTGAAAGCCTGGTAGCGATGAAGGGAATCGGTAACTGGTCGGCCAACTATGCGTTGATGAAGTACCGCCGTTTTCCGCAATCTGTTTTATTGGAAGATGTTGGATTGCAGAATGCAATAAAAAATAGATTAAATTTGGAAGCTAAGCCTTCTATGCCAGCGTTACAGGAGTATACAAAACCGTGGAAGGAGCATGCAGCGTATGCCACTTTTTATTTGTGGAGATCATTATTACCCCAATAGATTAATTTCATGGAAGACGGATTGTATCATCTACGTATAGACTCCCCCGTTGGACCGCTGCTGATCAGTGGTACCGTACACGTTATAACTGCTGTTTCTTTTACAGATCAACCCGCGGTGGATTTTCCCCAGGCGCCCGCACTACTGCTGGATTGCGCGCAACAGCTGTATGAGTATTTCGCGGGCGACCGCAAAGTTTTTGACCTGCCTATCGCCCAGGAAGGAACCGCGTTTCAACAAACGGTGTGGCAACAACTAATTGCTATTCCATTCGGACAAACCATTTCTTACCAGCAACTCGCCCGCAGGATACATAATCCCAAAAGCATCCGCGCAGTGGGCACTACCAACGGTAAAAACAAACTGGCCATCATTGTGCCCTGTCACCGTGTAATTGGCAGCAATGGCACACTCACGGGTTATGCCGGTGGCCTCTGGCGCAAACGCTGGCTCCTGGAGCATGAGCGCACTGATTTATTTACCGGCTTGTTCTGATAAATCTGATATGGTCAATATTTCTAAAACTGGATCTGTTTTCAGATAATAATTTATCTCAATTTTGTTCCTGCATTACCACCCGAAAATTCTCATCAACAACGAGTAATCATGGAATTGAAATTGCAGGAAGACCTTAAACATACAGATCAGTTATTGCAGTTAACCAAAGATTTCAGCAGCAGGTTTTTATCCGCAATAGATAAACTGGCAGCCGATAAAAAGGTGGACATCAACAGCCGTGTATCCGTTCCCGGTACAGGGTTAGGTGGGGCGGCTGCGTTGGAAGCTTTCCGGCAACAATATGGCAACAGCATTACCGCAGCCGCAGGGCCGCGCTACTGGGGCTTTGTAACCGGCGGCGTTACGCCTGCCGCACTGATGGGCGATTGGCTGGCCGCTGCGATGGATCTTAATTCTTCTGACAAAAGTTCAGTTGCCTATTATATTGAAACGGAAACCATTGCTTTACTGAAAGAATTATTCGGATTGCCGGAAGCGTTTTTGGGATGCTTTGTTTCCGGCGCTACCATGTCCAACTTCACCGGCCTGGCTACCGGCCGGCAATGGGTGGGATTGCAGCATGGGGTAGACATTGCCGCGGATGGCGTAGCCGCGCTCCCCGGATTAAAAGTGGTATCTGCCGTGCCACATTCCAGTATCGGTAAAGCCATCTCCATGATGGGCATAGGACGCAATCACCTGGTGCGTGTTCCCGCATTGCCTGGTCGTGAAAGTGCAGACATTGCGGCGCTGAAAGAATATCTCGAAGCGCATAAAGGAACTCCTATTATTTACGTGGCCAACGCAGGCACCGTGAATACCGTCGATTTTGATGATATCGCCGCACTGGTGCAACTGAAAAAGGAATATGGCTTCTGGCTGCATGTGGATGCCGCTTTCGGCGGATTCGCTGCCTGCAGCGATCAGTGGAAACACCTGCTGAATGGATGGGAAGAGGCAGACAGTATCACCATCGACGCGCATAAATGGCTGAATGTACCATATGATGCCGCGATGATATTTTGCAGGCACCCGCAGTTGCAATCGGCTGTGTTTCAGAACGCGGGCGCCGCTTACTTAGGCGATCCGGCAACCCAATTTAATTTCATTAATCATATTCCTGAAAACTCGCGCCGCCAGCGCGCTTTACCGGCCTGGTTTTCTTTGATGGCCTACGGAAAGGAAGGCTACCGCTGGATCGTTGAAAATAATATTTCACTGGCCAAACAATTGGGCAGCCTGCTGGAGACAGACCCGAATTTTGTGTTGTTGTCGCCGGTAAGGCTTTGCGTGGTTTGCTTCACGCTGGAAGTTGCGCCGGAAGTGGAAGCAGAAGCGGTACAGGAATTCCTGGATGCGCTGAACGACAGCGGGGTGGTATGTATGACGGCCACGTCGTATGCCGGCAGGCAGGCCATCCGCGCGGCATTGGTGAACTGGCGTACCAGCGGAAAAGATGTATTGATGGCCTATGACACCATGAAAGTACTGGCGGAGAAAATAGTGAATAAATATACTTATGCGTAAATCAAATACAAATGCTTACATCGCGCTTGCCATTGTAAGTATTTTCTGGGGAACCACTTACCTGGCATCCAGCGTGGGCGTAAGACACATGCATGGGGTGATGCTGGCAGGCATAAGACAGGCGGCAGCCGGATTCCTGATCACCGGATTTTTTTTACTGAAGGGATATAAGTTACCGGGAAAAATAGTGTTGTCGAAATTATTTGTCATTGGTACACTCATGTTATGCGGTGGTAACGGTTTGCTTACCTGGGCGCTGAGGTACATTCCCAGCGGACTGGGAGCGATCATTGCGGCTACCATTCCTATCTGGATCACCATTGCCAGCTATTTCCTGGTACAACGTACCCGGCTTAGTTTGCAGTTGATCATTGGTATGATCCTCGGCTTTGGCGGTGTGGCGGGCATCTTTTATAATTATTTATCAAGCCTTATGAACCCGGACTTCCAGTTCGGAATCATCATTGGTTTCATTTCCTGTATATTCTGGGCATTGGGATCTGTACTCACTGCCAAGTGGTCGCTGGGCGTGAATTACCTGTATGGCGCAGGATTCCAGATGTTTTTCAGCGGAATCATCATGTTGCTGGTAGCAACTTTTTTCCTGGGACAGCACGTGGAAGTAGAAAGTTTTACGACTGAATTGTGGGAAAGCCTGTTGTACCTGGTACTGGTAGGTTCGGTGTTTTCGTATTCTGCTTATGTGTTTGCGTTGAATAATCTTCCGCCTGCACAGGTATCTATTTATGCTTACATCAATCCCGTGGTAGCGGTGTTGCTGGGATGGCTCATCCTGCATGAAAGCCTTACCTGGTTAACGGGTGTATGTTCCCTGATCACTATTGGCGGCGTGTACCTGGTAAACAGTGCGGTGAATAAAAGTAAGAAAAGTCTTGCAGCGACTGCAAAATAGTAATAGCTATAATTTTTTAAGGTAGAAGTTAATAGACAGATGCTCACCCCGGTGTTTACCGGACGGAGCATCTTTTCTTTTGTTATGGAAATGAATTAAATTGAGATGGATTTTTAAATCTGTTATTTTATGGATGTTATTCAGGCAACGGAGTTACATACGAATGAAGTGGCGGTATTGTTTGATGCCTACCGCAGTTATTATGATCAGGCGCCCGACTTCAAAGGGGCACTTGGTTTTATTACTGAAAGGATTGCGCAAAAAGACAGTGTAATATTTGTGGTGATGCTGGATGCCGAAATAATTGGTTTCACACAGCTGTATCCCATCTTCACTTCCCTGGGCATGAAAAGAGGCTGGCTGCTCAACGACCTATACGTATTGGAAGAACACCGGGGCATGGGCGCCGGCAAAGCCTTGCTGGATAAAGCAGCGGAATACGGTAAGTCCACCAACGCGGCGTGGCTGATGCTGCAAACTTACATCGCCAACACCGGGGCGCAGAAACTCTACGAAAAAGAAGGGTTCAGGAAAGACACGAACTCCTACTACTATTATAAAGCACTTTAAAAAACGCGGGGATCGCGGATTTTGTCTTGGCTCAGGATTACGCTGATTATACTGATTTGCTTGATTTTGTCTTTTTTGATTTTTCTTCTGATTTTTTTGATTTTTATACTTAATTAAGGAAGCAACTATACTAGCTTACATTTTACTTCTAACTAATGAATATGTCAATAAAAAAATAAAAGAAATCAGAAGAAAATCAAAAAAACAAAATCAAGCAAATCAGTATAATCAGCGTAATCCTGAGCCAAGACAATTTCCACCGCCGAAGGCGGTCGATCCCCGCACCACAAAGCGATGGATACAACCAAAAACCCCTGGACCATTCACTCCAGGGAAATGAGATATGACAATAACTGGATCAGCATTTGGCATCACGAGGGGTTGAACCCCGCCGGTGGCGCCGGTATTTATGGCGTGGTTCATTTTAAGAACCTCGCTGTAGGGGTGGTGGCGCTGGATGATGAGATGAATATTTACCTCGTCGGACAATACCGTTTCCCGTTAAAGCGGTTTTGCTGGGAAATCCCCGAAGGAGGTGCTCCGCTGGGAAAGGAAACGGCGCTGGACACCGCCAAAAGGGAATTGCTGGAAGAAACCGGCCTGGTGGCATCCCATTGGGAAGTGATTACGCGTATGGCGCTCTCCAATTCTGTTTCTGATGAAGAAGGGGTGGTGTTCCTGGCCCGGGGGCTGGAGCAGCGGGTGGCTGAGCCGGAAGAAACGGAGCAGCTGATCGTTAAAAAAGTGCCTTTTGAAGAAGCCTACCAGATGGTAAATAACTTTGAAATCACGGATTCCTTATCGGTAGCGGCTATACAAAAAGTAAAGCTAATGGGCTATGAAGGCTTATTAAACAAATAAACCCGTTACCTTTGCAGCAAATGGAAAGGAAATTTAACGCTTTCAAAGGTGAAAGAAAAGACGGGCAACGTGGTCCGAAAAAATATGCAACGCAGCGGCCAAAGCAATCTACTATGATTATTGGCCGTCAGCCGTTATTGGAAGCCCTGAGCACGGGGAAGTCGATTGAGCGCATCTTTATGCTGCGCACCGCTACCGGCGATATCATACCTCAAATAAGGGAGCTGGCCCAAACCAACAATATTCCCGTTAATTATGTTCCGGTGGAGAAGCTCAACGGGCTTACCCAGGCCAATCACCAGGGAGTGGTAGCCATTGCCGGCAACGTTACCTACCTGGATCTGCAGGATGTGATTTCGCATGTTACGGAAAAGGGAGAAACCCCGTTGTTCCTGATACTGGATGGTATTACAGATGTGCGCAATATAGGCGCCATTGCCCGCAGTGCGGTGTGTTGCGGCGCACAGGCCATCATTATTCCTGATAAAGGTATTGCTGCGCTGAATGAAGAAGCTGTGAAATCTTCTGCCGGTGCATTGGAAAGTATCGCGGTTTGCCGGGTCAACAGCCTGAACAAAGCCATTGATACCCTGCATCTCAATGGTATCAAGGTGATGGCCAGTGAAATGGAAACAGAAATAAAATTGTACGATTGCGATCTCAGGGAGCCGGTGGCAGTGATCATGGGTTCGGAAGATAAAGGCGTGTATCCTGCGCTGATAAAGGCTTCCGATGTATTGTTCCGTATTCCGATGGCTGGCAACTTCGAATCTTTTAATGTATCTGTGGCGGCCGGCATCATTTTGTATGAAGCACTGAAACAAAGAACGGTAAATATTTAAGCGGACCCGCGGGAACCCGCAAAGAAAATGGTTTACTATGCTAAAACTAGTTGAATGCCCTCGTGATGCCATGCAGGGCTGGCACAGAATGATCAGTACGGATGAAAAAGTGCAGTACCTGAATTCCCTGTTAAAAGTAGGTTTTGATACCATCGATTTTGGCAGCTTTGTATCTCCCAAAGCCATCCCACAGATGGCAGACACGAAAGATGTGATTCCCCGGTTGCAGCTGTCTGGTTCCAAAAGTAAGCTGCTGGCCATTGTGGCTAACCTGCGGGGAGCAGAAGAAGCGGTGGTATTTGATGAAATCAATTACCTGGGCTTTCCCTTCTCTATATCAGAAACTTTCCAGCTAAGAAATACCAATAAAACCATTGCGGAATCCCTGGAGCAGGTACATTCCATGCAGGAGCTGTGCATTAAAAACAGGAAAGAGCTCGTGATCTATATTTCTATGGGCTTTGGTAATCCTTATGGAGACCCTTACAGCCCGGAAATTGTATTACAGTGGGTAGAAGAAATGGTGAAGATGGAAATCGGCATTATATCCCTCGCAGACACGGTAGGTGTTGCAGATCCTGCTACTATTACCGGTCTGTTCAAACACCTCATACCGGCCTACTCCGACGTGGAATTCGGCGCACATTTTCACGCGGCGCCGCACAACTGGGAAGATAAGGTGCTGGCCGCCTATGAGCAGGGTTGCAAACGGTTCGACAGCTCCATTAAAGGAATCGGCGGTTGCCCTATGGCTAAAGATGAGCTGGTAGGCAACCTGGCAACGGAGAACCTCATCGCTTTCTGTCATCAGCGGAAAGAGCCGCTCACACTGGACATGACGGCATTGAGGGGCACACAGCGACTGGCAGATGCTGTTTTTAAAGATTAACTGTATTACATGCAATTTCATTTAAGCTTTCCGGTAGCGCCATTGTCTTCAGCCATTCAGTACGATCATGAGCTATTGCTGATGGGGTCCTGTTTTGCGGAAGAAATAGGCGAAAAGCTGCAGGAACACCGCTTTAATACCGTGGTGAACCCTCACGGCATTTTATATAATCCACTTAGCATTACAAAAGCCCTGACTTCCTATCTCGACGGGAAAGTATATACTGCCGGAGATCTTTTCCAGCACAATGATCTGTGGAACAGCTGGGATCATCACAGCCGTTTCTCCGGCCTTACGGCGGAAGCCACGCTGGAAAACATTCACCGGACGCAGGCGGCCGCCACGCATGCTATTGACAACGCCGATTGGCTCATCATTACGCTGGGGTCTGCGCATGCTTATATTTTGAAAGAAAATAACCGCCTGGTGGGTAACTGTCATAAGGTGCCGGCCGGAAACTTTTACAAACGCCTGCTCACAGTAGATGAAATAGTAACCGCGCTGGATAATGTAATGCATCGCTTGTTTTTCCGCAATAAGAAAATTAATATACTCTTCACCGTTAGCCCGGTGCGTTACATCCGTGATGGGGTGGTGGAAAATAATCTCAGCAAAGCCATACTACTACAGGCGGTTCATCACCTGGTGAACAAGTTTAACCGGCTGTTTTATTTCCCGGCATATGAGCTGGTAATAGATGATTTGCGCGATTATCGTTTTTATAAAGAAGATATGGTGCATCCCAATGAACTGGCGGTTAACTATGTTTGGGAGCAGGTGGTGAAGGCGGGTATCAGTCCTGGCAGCCAGGAATTGCTGCATAGCATTGCCGAAATAAACCGGGCGGCCAATCACCGGCCTTTTAACCCCGAAAGCGCCCAGCACCGTCAGTTCCTGGCGCATTATGCCGCAAAGGTACAGCAACTGATGGCGGCTCATCCGCAACTGAAGCTGGATGATCTGCTGCAGCGTTTTCAATAGCAAAGCGGAGGGAATGTCCCTCCGCTTTACCCCGTTTACAACGGAATGCCTCTTTTATCTTTCAGATAAATAATACCTACTACAAAACAGATGACGGCAATACCGATCGGGTAAATCAATCCTGCCAGGTGGTTGCCGGTATTGGTTACCAGGATGGTGGAAATGGTGGGTAACAGTCCGCCGAAAACACCGTTACCGATATGGTAGGGCAGCGACATAGAGGTGTACCGGATGCGCGTTGGGAACAGTTCCACCAGGAAAGCCGCAATAGGCGCATATACCATGGTTACAAACAGTACCTGGATGAATATGAGGATCACCAGCCACATGATATTCATACGGCTTACGGTCAGTTCCTTTTTGTCAGCTGTTTCCTTCAGGATGCTGCCATCGGTATAGCTATGCACGCGGGTGGTTTTAAGTACCAGTTCCCCGGATTCACTTTTGGAAGAATTACTTTCTATCCTGAACAGCTCTGTTTGTTCCTGTTTCAGCTGCACATTGCCGATATTATCCATCGCTTTATAGATGGGATAGTAGGCAAGAGCGGCCAGCAGCATGCCTGTGAGCATGATCTTTTTACGGCCGATGCGGTCGGACAGGGAGCCGAAGTAAATAAAGAACGGTGTAGCCAGGAGCAGTGCAATGGCAATGATGATATTGGATTGCACAAATTCTATGTTCATGGTTTTCTGGAGAAAGGAAAGCGCATAGAACTGTCCGGTGTACCAAACCACGCCCTGACCCATTGCGGCGCCAAACAGCGCTATCATGACCAGTTTCAGGTTTTCCTTATTGGCAAAGCTTTCCTTGATGGGGTTGGAAGAGGTTTTCCCTTCTTTCTTCATCTGGGCAAACAGGGGGGATTCGTGCAGGCGTATCCGTATGTAATAGGACATAATGACCAGCAGCACTGACAGGAGGAAAGGTATCCGCCAGCCGTAGTTGTTGAAATCATCGGGTGTCATGAGCATACGGGTAACCAGGATTACGCCCAGCGATACAAACAGGCCCAGTGTGGCGGTGGTTTGTATGAAGCTGGTGTAGTAGCCGCGGCGGTTGTCGGGCGAATGCTCTGCCACATAAGTAGCGGCGCCGCCATATTCACCACCCAGGGCCAGGCCCTGCGCGAGGCGGAGTATCAGTACCAGTATGGGCGCCAGTATACCAATGGTATGGTAGCTGGGAATGAGGCCGATAGCGAAGGTAGAGCCGCCCATGATGAGCAGCGTGAGCAGGAACGTGTATTTACGTCCTACCATATCGCCGAGACGGCCAAATACAATGGCACCAAAGGGACGCACAATAAAGCCCACCGCGAAGGTAGCCAGCGTGGCGATGTAGGCCAGCTGCGGATTACTGGGCGGGAAAAACTTTTCAGCAATGATGGCGGATAAGCTGCCAAAGATGTAAAAGTCGTACCATTCAATGAGCGTACCAGCCGACGAGGCCATGATAACCTGCCAGATGTTTTGCGAGGGGAGCGAGTTCTTCATACGTGTTAATTGTAAACGCCAGCTTTTTGTACTGAGCTTTTTGCGGGGAATAAGATAATGAATATTTACAATGAGAGCAAATGTCCAACTAAAAATCTCTTGTGCTTAACATCCGGGAATGTTTATAAAGCCTTATCTTTAATAAGGGCCAATTATTTACAATGAAGCAGGGATCAAAAGCTCACATCACCCGGGTTCTCAGTTTATTGTTGTTAGCTTTTATTACGTGTCACTATACCGTGAAGGCTCAGCAAACGATCAGTAACAGACCTAAAATAGGATTAACGCTCAGCGGCGGCGGCGCCCGTGGCCTGGCGCATATTGGTATCCTGGAGGCAATAGACAGCGCAGGGCTGAAGGTTGATATTGTAACGGGTACCAGCATGGGAAGTATCGTAGGATCGTTGTATGCGATGGGTTATTCCGGGAACAAAATAGAAGAGGCCGCCCGTAAGCTGAACTGGAACAGCCTGTTCTCCAATCAACCCGTTCTTACTGATATTTCCTATGAAGAAAAACGGGAGTACAACAAATACATCATTGAAATTCCTTTCGAATATGGTAAGCCTAAGCTGGCTTCCGGTGTAATTTCCGGTGAAGCGCTGTGGCTGGAACTGGCAAAGCTCTGCTGGCCGGTGAAGGACATCAAGAACTTTGAAGACTTTAATATCCCTTTTAAATGTATTGCTACTGATGTATCTACTGGTGATATTGTAACACTCGACAGCGGGGAAATAGTGACCTGTTTGCGTGCCAGTATGGCCATTCCTTCTATTTTCACGGCTGTAAAAATCGGCGACCGTAAGCTGGTGGATGGAGGGGTAGTCCGTAACTTCCCCGTTATCACCGCCAAGGAAATGGGCGCAGATATTGTGATTGGCGCCAATGTAAGCGGTGGTTTGCGTAGAGCAGACCAACTGGTGACTCCTTTTGATATCCTTTACCAGCTGGGATTTTATAAAGATGCAGACGATTTCACCAAAGCCATTAAACAATGTGATATTTATGTGCCGATGAACAAGGAGCTGGAGAACTATTCCGCCGCGAGCTTCGGCAGCGTGGACTCTATTATTGAAGCAGGCCGCAGGAAAGGAAGGGAGATGTATCCTGTTTTCAAACACCTCGCAGATTCACTGAATGCTTTATATCCCCAGCCTCCTTTTGTAGCCGACCGGCTCCCGTTTGCCACGGATATAGAACTGAGCGGCGTTCAGGTGAACGGCCTCGTTCACTCAGATCAGAAATTTTTTTTACAACGGCTGCATCTCAAGCCCGGTGGCTGTTATACGCCTGCACAGCTACGAAATGCCATCCTGAATGTTTACGGCACCCGCTTTTATAAACTGATTACGTATAACCTCGTGCCGGAAGGATATGGCAAAAGCCGGATGGATATACAGGTGGAGGAAAATCCGCTTACCTACGTGAAATTTGCGCTGAACTATAACACTTTTACCGGCGCCAATGCTATTATTAATTTAACCCAGCGGAATTTCATTGTGCCTAACTCCCGGTCGTTTGTGACAGCGGTGATCAGTGAAAATCCCCGGCTGGAGGCGGAATATTTCAAATACCTGGGCCGCAGCCGGAATTTCGGTTTTGGGCTCAGCACCTATTACGAGAATAACGGTCTTACCTTTTACGATATTGATTTTAATAAGCTACAACCTTATCGCAGCAAGTATGCGAACGTGAATGTGGATATGCAGTATACCTTCAACCGGAATATGTCGGTGGGGGCAGGAACACGCTGGGAGTACATTAAATACAAGCCGCAGCTGTCCAATTTTATGGAGGTGCGGGGCAGTACCAACCAGCTGAATACCTATATTAATTTCGGTATCAATTCCCTCAACCAGAAAATATATCCTACCAGGGGATTGTTGCTGGACCTGGAAGCGGGACATATCTATAACCAGCATCCGGGCATTAAAGTGAGCTCGCAAGGGGTGGAACAGGACTATGATACGCTTGGTGTAAGCTTCCACGATTATCAGCGCCTGGCGCTGAACCTGAAATACTATATCCCGCTGGGCCGTAAATCGGCCATAGAGCTGGATGGTAATATCGGGTATAATCTTAATTATAAAGAATCAGTGGTTAATGCATTTGTCGTTGGCGGTATGACCAATATCACCCGGAACCAGGTGCCTTTCGTGGGGATATACGAGGGGGAGGTAATTACGTCAAAAGTCAGTGCGGTGCAGGTAGCCTGGCAATACGAAGTGCTGCGCAATATCTTTGCTATTCCAAGGGTTGGCGCAGCCGTATATGACGGGGAAATTTCCGGTGGTGGAAAATACCAATACCTCGCCGGTTATGGCCTGGGCGGAGGCTACAGCAGCCGTTTGGGACCCGTAGAGGCCACGGTGATGTACAATGATCAGTCGGGCCGGCTGAAGTTTTATGTGAACCTCGGGTTTAATTTTTAACGCGGATTTTGTCTTGGCTCAGGATTACGCTGATTTTATTGATTAGCTGGATTTTTACTTTTGGATTTTTTTTAGATTTTTAGATTTTCTTAAAATAATAATTAAGGGAGATAAAAGCGAATATATCCGCTGCTATCTCCCTTAATCTTTTATAAAGTCTAAAAGTAAAAATCCAGCTAATCAATAAAATCAGCGTAATCCTGAGCCAAGACAAAATCCGCGCTAGTGCATCCGGTCGCCGCGGACATCGATGTTTTGCAGTATTTCCGCTTCCATTTTCAGCCACTCCTGCCAGCGGTTGCGCACTTTTTCTTCCGGGAAATATTCGTTGGCCAGGTCAATAAAGAGGCGGTAGTGTCCTGCTTCGGAGATCATGAATTTGCGGTAGAATTCGCGCATATATTCATCTTCCAGCCCTTCGCTCAGCAGGCGGAAACGCTCGCAGCTGCGGGCTTCGATCAGTGCAAAGATCAACAGGGCGTCGAGGAAGCTGTCGTCTGCATGACCACCTTTCACCCGGTTATCCATCAGGGCATTTACATAATCATCTTTCCGTTGCCGTCCTAAAGAGAGGCCGCGTTTTTTCATTTCAGCAAGCACCTGCCGGAAGTGTCCCCATTCTTCTGTAACAATAGGCGCCAGTTCCTCTACCATCCTTGTTCTTTCAGGGTTGCGCTGGATCAGCGAAATAGCGGAAGATGCCGCTTTTTGTTCGCAATAGGCGTGATCCGTAAGAATGTCCTGTAATGAAATGGCAGCCAGATTCACCCATCGTGGATCGGTAGGCAGTTTTAGTCCGAGTATTGATACTTTGCTCATATGAAAATAGCGGTTAGCCTGCGGCTTTTTTGCGAAGATAACGGCAAAGTTTAAATTGTGCATCGATAAACACAGATCATGAGTAAAGACAGTACTTCTTTTTTAGCGCAGTTGCTGGATGAGCGCAGGGAACAGCAGTCGTTCCGCGAATTACGGCTGCCGGGGGATAAAGTGGATTTTTGTTCCAATGATTACCTCGGACTGGCCAGGAATGCAACAGTAAGGGAGTATATACATACGTTGATGGAGGAAAGGCACCCGGCGCATGGCAGCACCGGATCAAGGCTGCTGGCGGGTAATTATGAGTGGATTGTTTCTGTGGAACGCGACCTGGCAGATTTTCATGGGGCAGCAGCAGGTCTGATCTATAACTCAGGATATGATGCCAACCTGGGCGTGTTTTCCTGTCTGGGCCGCAAGGGAGATACCATCATTTACGATCAGCTGATACATGCGTCTATCCGTGATGGTGTGCGTTTATCGGCGGCGCAGTCGTTTTCATTTGTACACAACGATGTTGCTGACCTGGAAAAGAAACTGAAACATGCCACGGGGAATATTTTTGTTGCGGTAGAGTCGGTGTATTCCATGGATGGTGATCTGGCGCCATTGGCCGCTATTGCAGCCATTTGCGGGCAATATAACGCACACCTGATAGTGGATGAAGCGCATGCTACCGGCATTATCGGCAACAGGGGAGAAGGGCTGGTGCAGCATCTCGGATTAACGGCCGCCTGCTTTGCGCGTATTCATACTTTTGGAAAAGCAGTTGGCTGTCATGGCGCCGTGGTGCTGGGTTCGGAGATATTACGCGATTACCTGATCAACTTCTCCCGGTCCTTTATCTATACTACATCCCTACCACCCGCTGCACTGGCTGCCATAGAGGCGGGTTATGCCGCATTTCCGTACATGCAGGCAGAAAGAGAAAAGCTGTCGCAGTTGATTGCGCAATTCCGCGCCGGTATTGTCAATGCGGAATTGCTGCCGGGCACCACACCCATACAGGCGGTGCTGACACGCGGTAATGAACATACCCGCGGCATTGCAGAGCGATTACAGTCGGCCGGACTGGATGTGCGGCCCATCCTGCATCCTACGGTTCCCAGGGGAGCGGAGCGCCTTCGCATTGTATTGCATAGTTTTAATACGCCGGAAGAGGTGGACCATCTTATAAAAGTATTACAGGCATAAGCGGTTATGAATCAAATTTGATGTATTTTACATATTACATCCGATATGTAATATGAGAATCATCCCCGCAGTTATCACCGCAGCCATTACCTTATCGCTTACATACGCTTTCAGTCATAAACTGGGACAGATACCCCCACTGGGAAAGCTGTTAAGTCCGCAAACGGGCTTCTGGCAGAATGCTGAACCTATTGGTGAATTTCCACGTGAACAACTGGTATTACCGGGATTGTCCGGCAAAACGGAGGTTTGGTATGACGATCGTATGGTGCCGCATATTTTTGCGGAAAATGAAGAGGATGCTTATTATGTGCAGGGATATGTAACAGCGCGGGACCGTCTCTGGCAGATGGAATTGCAGACCTACGCCGCTGCCGGCCGCTTATCGGAAATACTGGGTCCTAAGCTGGTGCAGTACGACCGGAAGCAACGCCGCCTTGGGATGGTATACGCTGCGGAAGGAACGGTAAAGGAAATGCTGGCAGATCCGGCTACCAAAGTGGCCGTAACCTCTTATGCTGCCGGTGTGAATGCTTTTATTGCCACCCTTACGCCTGCCACTTACCCGGTAGAATATAAAATACTGGATTATAAGCCTGAGAGATGGGATATCATCAAATCGGCCCTGTTACTGAAGTATATGGCGCATGACCTCGCGGGATTCGCCAATGACCTCGAGTTCACCAATGCGCGCCGTTTATTTTCTTTGCAGGACTTTGACCTGATGTATCCTGATTTCCACGAAGCTACGGACCCCATCATCCCGAAAGGTACCGCCTATCCGGCCGCCACCATAAAACCCGCCGCCCCGCCAGACAGTGTGCTGGCCACCGCAGCAGCATATATGAAGTTTAAAACGGATAAACCAGATCCGGATAATGGTAGCAACAACTGGGCAGTAGGCGGCAGCAAAACCCGCTCCGGCGCGCCAATCCTTTGCAGTGACCCGCATCTTGGCCTGTCGCTGCCTTCACTCTGGTACGAAGTACAGATCCATACACCTGGCATGAATGTGTATGGCGCTTCCCTTCCCGGCGCACCCGGAGTGATCATCGGTTTCAACGACCACATCGCCTGGGGCGTCACCAACGGAGAAGAGGATGTGAAAGATTATTACAGCATGCAGTTCCGTAACGGCCGCAGCGAATACCTGTACAATGGCGGCTATCGTAAAGCAGACCTGCGCATAGAAGAAATTAAGGTGAGAGGCGGCGCCACCGTTCGCGATACCGTTGCCTACACGGTATTTGGCCCGGTTATCTTTGATAATACTTTCCCTGATAAAACAGCCGGGCAAACCTTCCTGGCCATGCGCTGGAAAGCGCTGGACCCATCTAATGAACTGGCTACTTTCAACAAGCTCAATAAAGCCCGTAATTACGACGAATACCTGGATGCACTGAACAAGTATACCTGTCCTGCGCAAA
Organism: Chitinophaga sp. ARDCPP14; assembly: GCF_051362515.1. Classification (NCBI taxonomy): domain Bacteria; kingdom Pseudomonadati; phylum Bacteroidota; class Chitinophagia; order Chitinophagales; family Chitinophagaceae; genus Chitinophaga; species Chitinophaga sp. ARDCPP14. The sequence continues at coordinate 220,545 of NZ_JBKIXB010000007.1, forward strand.
ACTTTGTATTTGCCGATAAAGCCGGCGATATCGCCATCTGGCATAATGGTCAGTATCCACTCCGGTGGAAGGATCAGGGCAAATGGATCATGCCCGGCAGCGACAGCACCTATGCCTGGCAGGGATTTATTCCTCATGAGGAATTGCCGCATATAAAAAATCCGGAAAGAGGATTTGTGAGTTCTGCCAATCAACGTCCAACCGACAGCACCTATCCATATGCCCTGTATGGAGAATATGACCTTTTCCGTGGCAAGCGTATCAATGAAAGATTATCAGCCATGAGCGCCATTACCACACAGGATATGATGCAGTTGCAAAATGATGATAAGAACCTGTTCGCCGCTGCAGCCATGCCTATGATCCGGAAACATATCGATACCAGTTCACTTACTGCGCAACAGCAGCCCTACTGGCAGCTCTTAACTTCCTGGGATTTTATGGCCACGCCCGACAGCAAAGCAGCCAGCATCTTCAATACGCTGTGGGCGCATCTTGAAGATACCATCTGGCAGGATGAACTGCATCCCAAAGATACTACCATCCTGACCTATCCGCAGTCTATCACCACATTGCAATTGCTGCTGCGCGACACCGCTTTCCATTTTATCGATAACATCAATACACCACAAAAAGAAACGCTATCCCAGCTGTTGCAAGGTGCATTTGCACAAACCGTCACTGAACTTTCTGAGTTGAATAAAGCGGGTAAGCTCGAGCTGGGAAAGGCGCGTGGTACAGATATCAATCACCTTTCCCGCGGCATTCCTGCTTTCAGCGCCTTACACCTGAATACAGGTGGTGGGCAGCATATTGTGAATGCCACCAAGCAAACACATGGTCCTTCCTGGCGCATGGTAGTGCAGCTATCAGACAAAACAGAAGCATATGGTATTTACCCCGGCGGACAAAGCGGAAATCCGGGTAGTCCGTTTTATGACAACAGTGTAAATGACTGGGTATCGGGCAAATATTATATGCTGCATATTTTCAGCGCCGAGGAAAAAGATGATCCTGTAATCCGCTACAAGCTTGTGTTTACAGGGAAGTGATAAAAATAATTTCAGGAAAATTTGGCTGGAAATAAATAATTCCTATCTTTGCACTCCGTTAAACAAAAAGACGGGGTAAAAGATTCCCTAGCTCAGTTGGTAGAGCAATACACTTTTAATGTATGGGTCTTGGGTTCGAGTCCCAAGGGGATCACCATAAGGAGTAAAAGTAAGTACTCTAACGTAATTAAAACCTTGTAGAAGCTGATTCTGCAAGGTTTTTTTGTTTTTAGTGGTAAAGATGTGAAAAGATAGCGTTGTGGTTAGCAGGACTTTATTAAATAGTGTTAACCGTCACTAATGATCAAGTAATTTGCTCAATGCGTTTTCTAACTGTTTCTTATCTGGTAGGTATAATTGATATTTAGCTAATAACACATTGTTCGTTATACTACTTGTTGCATATTCAACCAGGATATGATCTTTATATGCCCCTAATAATATTCCCACAGGTTCGTTATCTCCTTCAGATGCTTCTTCCTTTTTAAAATAGTTGAGATATAGATTCATCTGACCAATATCTGTATGATCAATTTCTCCTCTTTTTAAATCAATTAAAACAAAGCACTTCAATATTCTGTGATAAAACAATAGATCAAGTCTGAAATGTTTGCCACCAATACTCATGCGGTATTGCCGGCCAATAAACGCAAATCCTTTCCCTAGTTCCAATAAGAAATGCTGAAGGTTATTAATTAGCTTTTCTTCCAATTCGTTTTCAAGATATAGGTGTTGTTCAGGAATATTCAGGAACTCCAATACAAATGGATCTTTCAGTAAATCTTCTGCTTGCTGTACTTCGTGCCCTTCATTGGCCAGTCTTAAAATTCCTTCTTTGTCGGTACTTAAAGCAAGTCTATGAATAGCATACTTTTCATTTGCCGTTTTAGTTCTCTTACGCTCCATTTTTCTTTTTCAGATTGTTTGGCGTAAAAGCTAATTTCCAGATCTGAATCTGATTTGAGGATCTCAAAATAATGGCTCCATGTCATTTGTGAGACAGTGTCTCACGTTTTGGGAAATTATTATATAATTTTCTCATGTATAGCAGGTTGGATCTGCTGAATCCTTTGCCATAGGACGCGGTGAGGTCTTTGGATAACTTGTCAAATAACTGGCTTCCATATTCGGCTTTCTCGTTCCCTTTTTGTTCATACTCTACAATATATCGCCCGATTTCCCAATAAGTATATACCAAAATGGTATTTATTTGTTGAGCTGCGCTTTCCCTTCCGGAGGCTAACAATTGTCCTATTCCAGAAACAAGCTGTTTATATTTTTGTTCCAGTAGTTCCATATGAAAAAGTTGCAGAGCAAATATACTTTAAGGCATGTTAATACAGTGTCTTAATTTGATATAAATGAGTGCTATTTGTTATTATAGTGATGTTTGAAAAGGATGGATTGAAATGATGGGATTTCTGATTCGGTTTGTCGTAGGACAATTTCTTTCCCTGGTTCCCAATAAAGCTTAATTAAAGCAATATTGAAATTGGCAACCGCTTTTAGTTGAGCTTGTCGTACTTTGTTTTTTATTTCTAATAGCCAATCTTTGTAAGCCTTTTCAGTCATAAATTTCTTTGTTATTGCCGTTAAATAATGGCCATTATACCGTTATCATTGGCTGATAAGTTAAAAGAACGGGCATGTAGAGGTGAATCAATCAACAGAATGAAAGAGGATTAACGACCTGATAACATTTTGGCGTATTTGAATGGTATTTTTTTATTGGATTAGGAATAGGTGTGCTTCGATGTATCAGCGCTGAGGATTTAATGACTTAGAGACGGTAATGCTTGCATACAGTGAAGGAGAAAGTTCGATTTCTGTACCATAGGAATCACGAAAAATGCAAAAGCCTTCAAGTCGCAAGATTTGAAGGCTTTTTGCTTTCGATATTTTTCCTGATTTTTCACCTATATTGTTAGTCCCTTATTGTCAGATATATACAAGTTCAAGTGCCCATGGGCCTGACTGTTCAAAACCATCCACCATCTTCATGAAAGAGAACAATTGAACGGAAGAACATCATAGCCCATGAAACAGCCAGGAGAACGGTCAGTTATCCCATCAAATCGTACAATTTAATAAAAGGGCTGCTCCATGAGCTGCAAGATTCAAGGGTACCTTTTAAATCCCGTTTTCAGGCAGGAGGTAGGTACAATGGAAAGCCCCGGAGGATAGGTATAATTCGATTCCACCCGTTTTTCTCACTTTACCGGCAACATATTATTAATATCCACGGGGAAGCTGTCGTACTTATTATACAGTCTCAGATATTTGGCAGGATCAATGGGTTGTTCGCTGAGTATATCCACCAGCCCTCGGAAGAAGCCTTCTCTTTTCTCTGCCGGGTTGAAAATGAGTGTGAGCACTACCTGTTCATCCGTATCATTGGCGAAGCCATGTGGCGTGAAACGTGGTACATACACAACAGATCCGGGCAATAGGTGATGTGTCTCTTCACCAGCATATACAGTGAGCGTACCTTTGCCTACAATAAAAGTTTCATCCATAAAACGGTGGTAATGCAACCTGGCACCGATGGTATGTGGTGGCAGTGTGATTTCATATACACCCAGGTGGCTGTTCGACATTTCGCTGGTTACTTTGAAAACAATGGATGCTCCTCCCACTTCCAAACGCTCTCCTTCCCCGGGATGATGTATGGTAGCCTTGTTGGCGAGCTGATCTTCCAGATAGTCTATCTTCTTCATAAATTTCATTTTTATGAAGACAAAATTCCGACATGCCAACCTAAAAAACATTTACAAATGTTGATACTTCAAATAAAATTATAACTCGGCACGTATGCGGCTCAGTTGAGTAGGCGTAATACCAAGATAGGAAGCGACTTCATGCTGTTTCAGGCGGCGTTCTAACGTCGGGAATTGTTGCAGGAAGGCAGTATAACGGCTTTTGGCAGTGTCATAGCGTAGTGATATTTCCTGTGGCTCTTTTTCCACAACCCAATGTATCTCCAGGTAACGGATATACGACGCGGCCATATCAGGACAAAGCATTGTCAGCTTTTTAAATTCATCGAAATCATATTCTAATACCGTGGTGTTTTCCAACGCGCGGATCGTAAACTGGCTGGGACTTTGGGTTAACATCGCACTCAGTGAGGCTGCCAGAAATGTTTCCGGAAAAAAACGTTTGATAACCACATCTCCATTCGGCGCTGTATAGTACTGCGAGAGCAGTCCTTTCACGACATAGGCCACCAGCCGTGGAACCTGGCCTTCCATTACAAATGTTTCATGGCGTTTGTAGGTACGCCTTTTAATGATATTCGCCCAAGCCTGTTGGCTTTCATCTGACAGCGGATGATACATGGTCACTTTTTTCCAAAAGTTGTTCATGAGTGTAAATTTAGAAACAAAAAATTATCAAGTCATAGATTTGAAGACTTTTTTCATCCACCGGCCTTAATATTCGATTATTTAAACCACATTTAATGCTGATAACTCACTTAGAAACTTCAGATCCGGTAAAAAATAGTTCGATTTCCGTACCATAGGGATCACGAAAGCGCGATACAATTCGAAAAAAATGGTATCACGCTTTTTTCTTAAGAGATTTTGTATTTCCATATTAAAGGAGCGTACGGATAAATTTAAATTCCGGTGATACTAAAACCTAACTTATTTTTACTATGGAAAAATAATCATGATATTTCAACCGGATTACTGGTAAGATCAAGGTGTCGGTAAACACCATCCAATACTTTGGCGCCTGTTGGCAGGTTAGTAAAAGATAGCCGGCATGGCTGATCGTAATTGCTCCACTGAGGGTTATTTTATAGATACCTCCACTGAAAATGCCTGTAAGACTTGAGATATTTCCAGCTACAGGAAAACTATATCCCAGGGAAATAGTATTTTGGAGCCCATTGCAAACGATCACCGATGAGATTACAGGTCTTCGCTGTTGACGCATATGAATTAGAATAATTACCCGTTATTTCAATGGCGGTATTACTGCCGTTGCCAGTTATATAAAGACCATTAATTTCTATTCTTTCGGAAGATGATTGGATAGCAAGATAGGATTGGGAGTAGAAGAAATAATTGCCCCCTTACCGCTTAGTTGCTTGTTTGATGGAATGACTACAGTATTGAAGGTTGTAAATGTTCTATCTTCTAATATTGCAATGTCAGAAAGTGAAAGTGCCGTTGTTAGAAGAGACGAACAGTCTATTGCATCTTTAGTCCCAAACCACCTTACATCAATAAATGTAATATAAATCCTTTTCCATCTGGTGGGAGTACTTCCAGTTTTTACCCCAATTACAACTTATACTTTGTTGTTTGGGCTTATAAGATGAAGGAGCAACAGCTACCTGTTAAATTTGTTATATTAGTTATTAATGATTTTTGAGGACGTTTTTATCACTTCGTAACTTAATTTAAATACAGCCATTTTATTTTTCTTACTTATTAATAGCTTAGAATGCAACAATACCTTGTTATTATTGTTGTTTAAGGATATTATAGTTTACATTACACTTTTTATGGATTCCGATTATTCACCGATTGATGCTGATCATTGCCGGGAGGCATTGACAGGAGGGAATAAAGCAAAGATATCCTGGCCCCGGACCTATAGCATAACACCCATCAGTATTAACAGGAATATAGATATGAATTCGGTAACATTGCTGTGCGGGCCTCCTCAGGTGGTACAGCAACGTTAACACCTGTTGGCGTTCGTTCAGCAACAGGTGGTGCAATGTTGCAGGTAGTTATGATACTGTATCTGCTGCTTCCTTCACCGTTACAGGCCCTGGCAAATATACCTACAGCATTACATTGCTTTCATCTGCACTCACTATTCCCAATGGAATTAGTTACTTCATAAGTAGTACATCAGCGATCGGGACGGTACGTCAAGGCTTACTGTCAGTGCTATGTCAATGTAGCGGCAGCGCAGCCATCAGGTATTTCATGTCAGCACCCTCGTTTGATGTAACAGTAAATCATAACTAATTATTTCTTCCAGGCAAGGAGCATATTGAATCGTGTCCGGAAAAATACAGTCAGCCATATTTCACGGCAAGGCATAGTAAGGGCGGTAGGTGTAATATATGGCATCGCCGTTTATACATCTTTACCCGCTGAAGGATCAATATAATACTTAACAATGCAGCGGATGTAGACTATAAAACAGGAAAACCACATGGAGTATATACCTCTTCTTAAGAAAAATGATGCCAAAGCAGTAGAAATAGCTACAGCTGATATGGATCTGTTTTAAGTGAAGAATTAGAGGTAGCGATTTTTACGGTAGCTATATAAATGCTGAATGACATGAGAAGATTGCCCATATCCATTTTACACTGTAGAAATATATTGATTGGTTTTTTGCTTTTTTGTCTAAGCCCTCAGATAACCGCTCAAACAATCACCAATTATATCTTTAACGCCTCAACTGGCACTTTTACTGCTTTGGTAACCCCCACTGCTACCACCTGGACCGGCAACGTTGGTGAAGGTATTTCCAACCTGATACCTATAGGATTTGATTTTTGGTATATGGGTACCCGTTATACCAATTTATCTGCAAGTACAAATGGCTGGCTGACACTTGGCTCCGTGGCCACTGCTGCTACACCCGTCAATAATTTGCTGTCGGGAGGCGCTCCCAGGCCCGTAATAGCACCGTTATGGGATGATCTTAGCATTGGAGTCACTTCAAATGTTACGTATAAAACAACCGGCACAACAGGCAGCCGTGTATTCACCCTGCAATACCTGAATATAAAATGGCCCGACCTGGCATTGGCAGGCGTGATATCTTTACAGGTAAAATTGTATGAAAGCACCGGGAAGATAGAGTTTAAGTACAGAGAGGAATTAGTGCTGGCGTTATTGACGTCCGCATCAGTAGGTATAACGGCAATGGCTACAGGAACAGGGAATTTTCTGTCCATCAATGACGCCGGCAGCAGCGCCAGTTCCGCTGCGGAATCAAGTGTAACGGGCAAGCCCGCATCCGGCACAACGTATGGCTTCACACCACCAGTGGCAATCTCTCCCGGTACGCTAACATTTTCCGGCGTAACAAATAGTGCAATGACGCTGAATTGGACAGATCTTTCTTCCAATGAAAATGGGTTTGTTATTTACCGTTCAACGGATGGTGTAAACTACAACTTTGTTTCCCAAACACCAGCTAACACCAACTCTTCTTCTCAAACTGGTTTATCTGTCAACACTACTTATTACTGGAAAGTATATGCTGTTACGGAAGGTGCATTAAGTACGGCCTTGGGTGGCAGTAGATCAACCGTAAATTATCCACCGCTACCTAACATAGGCACTGCGGTTAATTTTACCCTTTTTACAGTGAGTGGCGCAATAGGTAATACAGGCATCTCCAATATTACAGGTAACATTGGTACCAATGTGGGCGATATCACGGGACTGGAAACTTCCTCTGTGATTGGATCCTTATATATTGCCAATACTACTACGGCACAGGGAGCGGTAGACGTGTTGTCTGCCTACACCCAACTGAATGCGATTCCCGTCACTTCCAGCCATGCTGCGGTGCTGGGCAATGGAGAAATCCTTACACCTGGGGTGTATAATATACCTGCAGCAGGATCTATTGCAGGTGTGCTCACATTAGACGCACAGGGAGACCCAAATGCAGTATTTGTTATTAAAATAGGTGCTGCATTAACCACCGGGGCTGGCACAACGGTCAGCCTGGTTAACGGAGCCTCCGCCTGTAATGTATTCTGGAAGGCAGAAGGTGCGGTCACTATGGCGGCCGGCACCACCATGAGGGGAACGTTGATCGCAAACAACGGCGCCGCTTCTATGGGGGCCGGAGGTTTACTTGAAGGGCGACTGTTTTCCACATTGGGAGCAGTTACTTTGGGTCCGGGGACGGCATCGTTACCGGTATGTCCCTGTACGCCTGCAGCACCTGCTGTTGTCAGCCCATTAACTTATTGTCAGAATAGCATCGCCGTTCCCTTAACGGCTACCGGAACCACCCTGCTGTGGGAACGGGGCGCTGCCACGGCGCCTACACCAGCTACCACTACAATTGGCGCTACCAGTTACGCAGTGACGCAAACCGTTGGCGGCTGTCTTAGTCAGCCAGCTATTATTACGGTGAATATTACGGCGGGGCCATCTGCGGTAATTTCATATATAAACTCTCCCTATCGCTCGGATGCAGGCACCGCAGCAGTAGCCCGCACAGGAACAGTGGGAGGCACTTATGCTTCAACAGCAGGTTTGTCAATTAATAGCTCAACTGGTTTGATAGACCTCGCCACAAGTACGCTGGGTACTTATACTGTTATCTACACCATTGCGGCAGCGGCAGGATGTAATCAATACCAGACTACGACCAGCATCAGTATCATCGCTCCACCCAGCGTCAATTTAGGTACAGCCGCCAATTTTGCGCTTTTTGCTGTTAGCGGAGGAGTGGGTAATACTGGCATATCACAGGTTACAGGTGATATAGGTACTAACTTGGGCGCTATTACCGGTTTTGAAACGGCTATTGTGGCTGGATCTATGCATACGGCAAATGCAGTAACCTCGCAGGGCGCAGCAGATGTGCTGTCAGCCTATAACCAATTAAACGCATTTTTTCCCACTGCCAGTCACGTGGCCGTACTTGGAAACGGGGAAACATTATTTCCCGGCATTTATAATTTAGCCGCTGCGGGGTCAGTGGCTGCCACCTTAACACTGGATGCCCAGGGAAATTCCAATGAACTGTTTATTTTTCAAATAGGAGGCGCATTCACTACCGGGGCAGGTACTACAGTAAACCTGGTCAATGGTGCATCTGCCTGTAACGTATACTGGAAAGTAGAAGGAGCCATTGCCATGGCAGCCTCCACTACTATGGTGGGCACGTTGATCGCAAACAATGGCGCCGCTTCCATGGCTGCCGGTGGCATATTGAACGGAAGAATGTTTTCTACTTTAGGCGCTCTTACGATGGGACCTGGTGCTGTAACCATTCCTGTTTGTGTCATGGGGGGCACATGGACGGGCGCCGTCAGTACCGACTGGAATAATGCCGGTAACTGGTTTAATAACGCTGTTCCAACTTCCGCTACTAATGCAACTATCCCATCCGGCGCTCCCAGGTACCCGCTGTTAAATGCAGGTACCGGCGTGGTAAAAAATTTAACCATACTAAGCAGCGCTTCCGTAACCGTGACGGACGGGTCTCTGCAAATAGCAGGAGTAATCAATAATGGCGGAACATTGGATGTATCTGCCGGCACTCTAAGAATGACCGGTACAGCCGTGCAGACCATACCGGCCAATGTTTTTGCAGGAAATCAGATCAGGCACCTTACCATCAATAACAATGCAGGTGTAATACTGAACGGAACTTTACAGCTCAGCGGAGTACTGCTGGTGTCAAATGGTTCACTGAATACAGGTGGAAATCTTACGCTGATGTCAACCGTCACACAAACCGCATTGATTGAGGGTAGCGGAACAGGAGAGGTGGTGGGAAATGTTACTATGCAACGATACCTGGCTTCTGGTTTCGGATATAGGTATGTCAGCTCGCCATTCCAGGCAGCCACAATCGGAGGTTTCTCCAATGAAGTAAACCTGAATGCTGCTTTCCCTAATTTTTACCGATATGATGAGAACCAGGCCGCTTCCGGATGGATAACGGATACAACAGCCACTCATCCATTGGTACCCATGCAGGGATATGCCGCCAATACAGGCGCCTCTTCTGCTGCAATGACAGCCGATCTTACAGGAGTAGTTAATAACCATAATATTTCGACACCCACACTCTATAATCACCATCAGGCTTATACGCTGGGCTTTAACCTGGTAGGTAATCCATATCCCTCGCCCATCGACTGGAATGCAACTACAGGATGGAGCCGTACCAACATTGATAATGCCGTGTATTACTTTAATGCTGGTACGGCTGATCAGTATACGGGCACCTATAGCTCTTATATTAATGGTATTTCCAGCGATAATGTGGCGGGCCCTGTCATTGCTGCGATGCAGGGATTTTTTATTCATGTAACGGATGGCACTTACCCGGTGGCAGCCTCCCTCACTATTAATAATAATGCGCGTGTCAATAACCTGGCGCCGGATTTCCACCGCGTGCCTGTGTTAACCGTGCCTTTAATCCGACTAACAGCCGGATACGCGGATGAAAGGACTGTTGTAGATCCGGTAGTTGTTTATTTTGATGCTGCTGCCCCGCGATTCTACGACAAAGAAATGGATGCGCTCAAACTCATGAATACAGATGCGCTGGTGCCAAATCTGTATATACGTTCTTCGGCTGCACCCGGAATCTCCATTTATGCGTGGCCCGGATTGAAAGACAGTACGGAGGTAATACCACTCGGACTTAAAACAGCACAACCGGGATGGATCACTTTTAATGCAGTGGATATAGAACGATTCCCTGCCGGCAGGCATATTTACCTTTACGACATGAAAACAGGCGTACGGCAGGATCTGCAACGCCAACCACAATACCGGCTGTACCTGGATGCCGGCGAATATGAATCAAGATTTTTTTTGGGATTCCAGGGAAAGCCTCCGGTTGATCCGGTATCTGCCGGTGGTACATTTTATGCATACAGTCTGGGTCGGATGTTATACGCAGTGATCGTTGAAATGTCCGTTGAAAAATATGAGGCGACCGTTACAAATTTAGCGGGGAAGATAGTCGTGCGCAGGCAGCTTTTCGGCAACGGACATCATGAGCTGGGATCGCAATTCAGCAACGGGATCTACATCGTAACCTTTTACACACGGCAACAAAAAGTGTTTACCCAGAAAGTATTTATTGGCAATTAATGTTTAGGCATATGATGCAATCGAACGACTGATTTGTACAAATTGCTGCGGAAAACTTATGATATTCTTGTGAACAAAAATTCTTATGAGTGGTAACGCGCTAAGTTTATAATGCCATTAGTTCTACATGTAATGTAAGTTCGATACTTTTGGCAACAAAAAATATGGCTTATACCATCGTTCCGAATCTTGCTGCTTTTGCACTCTAATTTAAGAGGTAACAGCGTAACTAGTCTGTTTTTCAGTCTATTAAAGTAGCGCCAACCCTAATAAAGTTAAGAATTAAAAAAGTCAACATGTTATATCGTTTTAAGTAGAGTAAAAAGTAAATACTCTCACGTAATTAAAACCTTGAAGAAGCTTCTTCTACAAGGTTCTTTGTTTATAGTGGTAAAGTTGTGAAAGATAAGTAAGGATAGAAAAGTGAGCGTTACGGTTAGCAATATAAATACTAAATTGTGCTAACCGTCACAGATCCCAAATGTTGTGCCGCGTCGCGTTTGACCAATGTTAAGCGATGTCAGGACAAGTGAAGTTGAAACAATTTTTGTTAAATTAGAACAAGTGATGTCTGACCAGACTTTTTAAAATTGCGCCTGACTAACAAGAAATCGGTATTTTTGAAAACAGACATTATTATCCGTTTTGATAAAAGATGCAGGTATTTATACCTGTTTTTGAGGTTCCCCGGGTATCAGCTACATTTTTTGTAATTACATTACAGCATCTTTGTCGTGCATTATCAACCAAATCCTATAAAACACACTTAAAATGAAGCAACACTTCTTTCCTATTATCCTGGTGCTGGGCCTCTCCACCGCAGGATGTAAAAATCAGCCATCCGCGGGTACAGCTAAACCAGGAACCGCCACCCGAAATGATTGCAACCAGATCACAGACAGTGTAGGCCGTGTACTGGTGAACCTCGTAACAGCCCGTCAGAGCATTCAATCATACGACAGCCTTTGCCGCATCCACTGGAAAGGCACTGCACCTGTAGAATCCTATACCATCCGTGCGGTAGACCTCCTGGCTGCCATGGGGCTGCCCCCGGAACTCGCCGATTCGTCTATATGCCGGTTCAAACACATCCGGGTATATCTTGGGTTTCAGGAAAAGGTAGGGTTCAAGTTGTACCTCGTACCGGTAGATAATGCCTGCCTGAAAGGGAAGGACCCCAGCAAATGGAACGCCGGGGTGGATGTTATACTCGACAAAGGTGCAAATCCCATTCTCGCAAATATTGATTCAACAGGAACAGCTGCTTACGACCAGTACGTACTGGACCTCAACGCCCCTTGTCCGAATACCTGCCCACAGCCAGGACCCCTTAAAGTATACCGCTGATATATGAACTTTTCAGAAACGATAATACTGTTATCACATGTACCCGTTTTACTCACTGTAGTATATGCTGCCGTGCACTACAGCAAATTGCCCCGTGAACTGAAAGTGTTCTCCTGGTTTATTTTTCTGTCGGGCGTGATACAATTCACTTCCCTGGCTTTCTGGTTCGTTAGCAAAAACAACATGCCGCTGCTGCACATATACGTAGCGGCAGGATTCCTTTGCCTGGCATGGTTCTATAATACCTTGCTCAATGGATTCATAGATGCAAGAATAATATGGTCCATCGCCATATTATTCTTGCTCTTTACAACCATTAACTCCTTGTTCATTCAGCCTGTTCATACTTTCAACTCTATCGCATTAACGGTAGAGGGCATTCTCATTGTGATCCTGGCATTGTTCACTTACCGGTTCTTTCTGAGTGATATTGTAAAAGAAACAAGCGGCCGGAATATCAGTAGTCTTAACTGGATCAATTCAGGATTGTTTATCTATTATTCTTCCAGCATACTGATATTTTATTTTGGCGCTGTTATCACTGCTTTCAGCAGGAACCTGAATTTGTACACCTGGATATTTCACTCATTCTTTTCCATTGTCATGTACACCTGTTTTTTTATCGGCCTATGGAAACGATCAAAGACCTGAGTTTTTTAAATGCATTGCTGCCACTGGCGGTTATTGTGTTCATCATCGGTATTGGGGTAGTGTTCCTGAACCTGCATTTTCAAAAGAATTTGTCTGTGCAGAAACTCAGGCAGGAGGCATTGAAGAGTAGCTACCAACAGGACCTGCTTCGCTCGAATATTCATGCGCAGGAAGAAGAGCGCAAACGTATTGCACAAGACCTGCACGATGAGCTAGGAGCGGTGATGTCTATTATGCGCATGCATCTCATGGTGCTCGAACAGCAAAGTGCTGATGACACAAAGCAATTACAGGCGCCCTTGCAGTATGTTCGTCAATTGTCGGAGACGGCGCTGGCAAGTGTGAGAAGTATCAGCCACCGCCTGATGCCGCCACAACTGGAGTCTTTCGGGTTGAAGGCCGCACTGGAGTCGGTAACGGAACAGATCAACCGGGCCGGTGAAATAAAGATCGAACTGGGTTGTGAAGCCCCCATGGACGACCTGCCCTGGCTGGTGAACCTCGGCCTGTTCCGCATCATCATGGAAATGATTAATAATACGCTCAAACACGCTGGTGCCAGATCGATAAGAATAGATCTTTTCCGGCACGGCCAGGAACTGGTTTGTTATTATACAGATGATGGGAGAGGACTGTCAGATGGTAATGCCAGCAAGGGCCTGGGTCTAAAGAGTATTGAAGGCCGGGTGAATTCGCTCGGTGGAAAACTGGAAATGGGCAACCAGGAATCAGGCGGATACTACGCCATTGTCCGATTAACATTACCTGCATAATACGTTACCATATGAAAAAAGAGATCAACATAGGATTAGTGGAAGACCAGGTGCTTTTCAGAGAGGGGATGAAAGCGATTATTAATACCTGGCAGGATATGAAGGTGATATTTGAATCTGCTGATGGTTACTCCGTGCCGGATAAATTACGTAAGGCGGCTGTTCTCCCGGATGTGATGTTGGTAGATCTTTCCCTGCCACCGGATGGCGACAAAGAATACAGCGGTCAGCACGTTACCCGGGAGCTCGCGGTTACCTATCCTGAAATGAAGATTCTTATCCTGTCGGTCCACGATGATGAGAATTTCATTAACCAGTTAATTCAATGCGGTGCACATGGTTACCTGGTGAAAGACAGTGCGCCACAGGAAGTACAGGAAGCCATCATTGCGGTGTACACTAAAGGATCTTACATCAATGAGCGCGCGTTAAAGGCCTTGCAGCTCAGAACGGTGAGAACTGTCAGGAGCAAGCCGCAGAACCTCTCCATCACCAAAAGAGAGGAAGAGATTTTGCAGTTGGTATGCAGACAATATACCGCAGAGGAGATTGCGCAGGAACTTTTTATCAGCGTAAAAACGGTGAACGGCCATCGGAATAACCTGCTGCAGAAAACAGGTTCACGGAATGTTACCGGTTTGGTGTTGTATGCCATCCGGAATAATATCGTGTCGTTGAAATAGTATTGTTATTTACGCTCGTGAGTCACCGCATCATCATATTCACCACAATCAGATCCTCAACTGCAAAAATAACAGCATATCTTGTCAAAATCCTGCTTGTTACACCATTATTAATTTTTAATCTTTACTGATTGTTCCGGAGAGAATAAAGTAACGATGATGAATAAAAAGATATTTTTTGTTTTGCTGGTAACGTTATATAGCTGTAGCCTGTACGCGCAGTGGGATTTTCGAACCAACTATTTTAAGATTCATATTGATAAGCGGGGCTTTATCACCAGTATGAAGAATATCACATTGAGGCCGTACCGGGAATTCAGCCCGGCAGATAAACCATCGCCGCTGATGCAGCTGTACGATGGCAAGCAATATTATGAACCGGTAAAGGCATACTACCAGCCATCGGATAAATTGATTTCACTAACTTATTCCAATGGGTCAATAGCGCAGGTGCGCCTCACGCAGCATGCGAAGTACCTGAAACTCACCTTGCTATCCTTATCTTCCAAAAACAATATTGAAGGCATTCAATGGGGGGCATATCATACAAATATCAACAACCTTTTAGGAGAGATCATTGGTGTTGCAAGAGATACCACGGCAGCCGTAAACTACGCGATAGGCATGCTGGCGCTGAATGACAACACCCTGGGAGGTACCATAGCAACTGTGGGAGACGCCGCGCCGTTTCAATATATCATTCATACACCGGATGCAAAGCGATTCCCATTGCCGGATACCCTGCATGAAGGTCAGGTATTTAGTTTGGGCGGAAATGGCATCAGCGATGTGGCGTTTTATGCGCACAAGGAGCCGTGGTACCGGATTATGTATGGTGATGCAGCAGAGGTAGATGAACAGGGACGTATTTCTGTTTCTTATCAATCCAGGGATCGCTCCCGCAAACGGGAAATTTTGTTTTCACTGATCCCGCATATGGCCGCAAATAAGCCCAATCACATTGAGGTGCAGCCATTAGCCGGTGTTGATTATATTGGTTCTTCCGTAGCCTTATGGGGCAGCCCGGATAGTACGGCACTCCTGGACGTGCTCCAGGGAATTGTTATATCGGAGAAATTACCTCATCCTGTCATTAATGGTAAGTGGATAAAAGACCCAGCCTCTTTTGTGCCGGACGCTCTTACCGACGGTGGTTTATACGACAGCATCATATCTTATACCGCCCGCCTGGGATTTAAGGCGATTAGTTTATACGACCAGGGATTTTTGAGACCAGACAGGGGAGCTAACGGATATATGGATGGTAGCAGATTTGAAAGGAAGCCGATAAAAATGACGGCCGGTAACAAATCGCACAAGGAATTTGCAGCATTGGCTGCCCGGCAGGGTATCCTGATCGGCAGAACACCTATCACCAATTCACTGGCCCCTGGCACCATGGATGCCAGTCCTTTTCCGAGCGACAGCCTGTGCTATCAGCAAAAGCGTTTGCTTATCCGCAAGCTTAGTCCTGGGGATACGGTTATCCTTGTAAATGATCCAAAATACATGGATGAAATTGCCAGTTGGGAGGGACATTGCGAAGACTTGAATATGATAAAGATCGGCAAAGAGCTGATACATTACCTGGGTGTATCGGATCAGCCGCCATACCGGTTGCTGAACGTGAAGCGTGGCTACTGGAATACAGTTCCGTTAAGCCATGAGGAAGGGGATATTGTTTACAAACTGCAGGTGACCGTTAATTACGGATATGACGGGGTGATCCCAAACATGCAACTGCAGGATGAGATAGCAAAGTATTATGGAGAGGTGTGTAAGATCAATGGTTTGGCTTACTATGATTTCGACGGACAGGAATTCCTGTTCAATAACGGGCATGGTTATTACTCCGCCAAAAGATTCTTCCGCAAAATGTTTGAACATGCCCGCACAGTTGGCGTGCCATATATCCGTTTTACCGGCGCCACGTTGTCGGAAGGCTCCTGGCATTACCAGAGCATCTGGAATGTTGGCGGAGGAAAAAACCTGTATGATGTTGATACCAGGGAGTGGGGGAGCACTACCAGCCAGGGAAAAGATCTGCGTGACGTAACATACGCCAATTTCTTCCCGGTGGGCATGGGCGGGAACTTTCCTATTACGGCCAAATCAACGGTGGAGCAGTACGAGCATATACAAGCCATTTCTGTGGGGCTGGGTACTACATATAGTATGCGGCTGAACCAGAAAGATGTGGAAAGTTGTCCGCAGAAAGATGCCATATTTCAGGTCATCCGGACCTGGGAGGATGCACGCGCTGCCAATGCATTTCCCCGCCAGGTAAAGATACTGCTGGCCGATCCGGCTAAAAGCTGGAAGCTGGAAGTTGGGAACGACAAAAATACCTGGAGATTGTATGAAGTTACCGGGGGAACCAAATCACAACCAATACAATTGAGAGCCAGGTTATAAAAAAATCAGGCATCCAGCACAAGGTGACTGGAAGGCACACAACTGCAGGGCAAACAGTTATCTTTGCCCGGTTGAACCATGGTAGGATGGATATATTTAATTTCGCCTCGCTGCAATTTTGTAAGGCAGGTTCCGCAATCTCCAAAGAGACAACCCGAGGAGATATCAATATCATTGGCCTCCGCAAATTCCAGGATAGACCGGTAGCGCTGATCCCAAAGTAGTTTTTTCCCTGATTTAATAAATTCTATCATCAATTCACTGGATTCCTGGTTGTTTTGTTCAGGAACTACGGTAATTGTGCCAAAGGACTCGGTATGAATATTTGACGCAGATACACCTGCCTTCTCCAGGGCTCCCGTGATGGATTGCATCATAGCTTCGGGGCCGCAGATATAATAGTCCATATGAATATCGGACAACAATGCAAACATTTTCTCTACTGTAATAAATCCTGTATAGTCGTAATGCAGCCCTTCAATACAGCCAGGGAGTACGTGGTTGTAAAAGGTATAGATGTTGAAATTAGCGGATGTTTTTTTCAGCTGAGATAGCTCTTCCAAAAAGCTGTGCTCATCTTGTTGATTAACGCCATAGAAAAAATAAACCTCTCTTTGGGGATTGACTTTGGCAATAGTTTTCAACATGCTGAGCAACGGCGTGATGCCAATACCTCCCGCAATGAGAACAAGCGGGAGCATCTCTTCTGCATTAATATAAAATTCCCCCGCCGGCCCTTTCGCTTCCAGGTAATCACCTTCCTTTACAATATCGAATATGTAGGAAGAGCATAAGCCCGCTCTTACAACACCCTGATCCAGGATGCGTTCTTTTTTAACAGAGATACGGTAATACCCGTTGTTATAGTGGTCGGAAAAACTATAGTACCGGAAAGCAGGTATCTCTTGCCCCGGAATATGGAATTTGAACATTAAATGCTGTCCCGGCCGGAAGACCGGAAGATCCGGCGAATTTACCGGCTTCATATACAGGGATACAACGTCCCTACTTTCAAACACTTTTTTAATAACTTCAAATTGCTTGTACGATGTCATACATATTGCCTTTAAATAATCTTAATCTGCGGCGACCTCCTGTCTGTCCGCACGTATGTCGCGATAATTCATATCATAGGCAAGCACTGTTGAATCTGGCTCGATGCCCCAATGCTGGCATGCCTTCTTATAAATATCCGGCCACCAGTTTTCATGTGCTGTTAAACCTGCTTCGAGAAATTTATCATAAGCATCCATTAATGCTTTGCTCCATGCTTTGTTGCCATATTCCATTGCCTCATTCTGTCCACCTAATTCCGGAACAATCCAATCCCTGCCTATTTTGGCATGTAACACTTCATCAGCCCAGTCATAATCCTGGATTAATTCGGTCAACCGGTTGGCGGTGGCTATCGCTACATCCCATTCATATTTTTTACCTGTTTTGGCCGGCATCAATCCCTGTTCAATAAAGTACAAAATGGAATGACGCTCCTTACTGGTCATTTTTGTATTCAACAGGTAAGACCAGGTGATATTAAAAGGAATAGTTTTCCAGTCGATATCCAGTGAAGTAAATCCGACTTCTCCCATCATGGCATGCCGGGCTTCATCCCATATCTGCCGGATCATATCTTTATAATAGTTCCAGGGCTTGTCCTTCGTTTCATATACGATACTGGACATCATTTCGGGAACATCTATTTCCCTCATTCGCTTGAAGTAAAGCATGATCGTTTTGGGAAGCGGTGGAAATTGCGGATCCAGTAAAAACGACTCGGCGTTTACCCGCATATTGTATACATCCTTAAAGCGTTCATCCCTCCTGGGTACAAGGGAGATTTCAGCGGGCTGTAATGAATACATCTTTTTGACCGGCTTTTCAATACAAGTCTGGGTGCCGTCAAGATCACCTATGGTTGCCAGACAGTCGGTTAATAAATTAATCCATTCACCGTATGCTTCCCTGGCGTTTTCATCGATAAGTGCACTCACCGCTTTTTGACCATATGCGTCAATATCTTTTATGTCTGCCAGCGCCTGGCGGCAGATCCTGAAAGTGGGATGATCAAAGAGCCGGTTGTTCTCCGCAATATGACGTTCCAGTCCGCGAACCAGCGAAGGGATGATAACACCATAAATTCCCCATACCAAAGCCTCCGTGGTGGGTGCATATTGGACTTCATCCAATAGGATATCCAGTGTTTCGTGAGGTGTTGTGTCCATGCCATATGGAGGTTGCCGCATCTCGCGTACCCTGTTGAAAAATGGTTCAACATGTTCTGCGAGGTAATGGGCATGTAATGAAAAAGCCATTTTCAATTCATAGATAGGCATAGCCGCTATGCGGCTGGTAAATATAAGACTGAGCCTCCTGGCCGTCCAATGATAGCGTTTCAGCCTGGCTACACTTTCGGTCACCGTTAGCCCTTTGGTAATGGCATCTTTCATTTCATGCAGTCCTACCAGTTCAGGCAGGCCCTTATAACCAATATAATTTTCTGCAAGCATGATGTTATCTGGTTTTATGGTTTAATTGAATTGTTATTATTCTTTGGCGCATACCTCAATTGTTGAGCGAAAAATTTAAGGGAGTTCCCAATATGCGCTGTCCAGTACGGCCACTCATGTCCACCCGGAAATTCATCATATACATGGGCAATGCCGGCTGCCTTGAGTTGCTGGTGCAATTGCCGGTTATATTCAATCAGCGGGTCACCGAGGCCACAATCAAACCGCATGGCCGGCAAATGGCACCGGTGTTGTTCTATTGTTTGAAAAACATGCTCATCGGCCGCGGATAATTGCCGGTAGTTCGATAGTTCTTCTTCTGCAAACAATGACATCTGTTCCAGGGATGTGATGGAAGAATGGCCGGACATACCCCGGAAAAGGCTGCCATTTTTAGCGCCAATACGTAAAGCACCAAAACCACCCATTGAAAGCCCGGTTATAAATAACGGGGATGCTTCGGTCACACCTGCAATCTTTTCAGACAGTGCAGCCACCACGTCCTCCGCAATCCATTTTTCAAAATCATACCCGTTATGCGGAAGATAAGCAGATCCGTCACCCCAAAGCCCATCGGAGGGCATGGCCAGTATCATGGGAGGGATTTCTCCGGAACGTATCATTTCCATTACCTGGAGATGCACCCCGGCACTATGCGTCCAGGCCCAGGCGCTGCCATAAACGCCATGCAGCAGTATTACAACCGGGAGTACCTCTGAAGCGCTGATACCCGGTGGCACAAATATGCAGATGTCACCACGTCCCCTCAAATGTTGTGATTTAACAGTCATGAACCGCAGGTTGGCTGATTCATATCGTGGGTCTGAAATTTCTATGGTTCTGAACTTTGACATGGTCATATCTTTAGCCGAGTATAATAACTCCTTTCGCATTTTTTCCCTGCAGCATATCCTGGAAAGCAGCTTCCAGGTTTTCTAAATCATATGTTTTCGTAATCATTTCTTCGAGTAGTAACTGACCACAGTCGTATAAGCCGATGAGCTTAGGGAAATCAATTTCCGGGCGGCATTTTCCGTAAAGTGGATTGATGTAGGTTTTATCCCATTCAAACAGGGTCATGTCGACGGTAATTGCCTGCTCAATACCACTGACCTGAACCGCGGTGCCTCCGTTGCGAATCATTGCCAATGGGGCAGCCCCTAACTCAGGGACAGCGGTACATTCAAATGCATAGTCTGCCCCCCGTCCATTCGTTAATGCTTTTACGGCTATGGAGGCCCGTAGCAGTCCTAAGTCCTCTTTACTCGCCGTAATCGTATGGGTGGCGCCAAAATTCACAGCCATGCTCAGTCTCTTTTCATTGATATCAATAGCAATAATTTTTGCTGCACCGGCTATTCTTGCCCCCTGAATCACACTCAGGCCAACACCACCTGTTCCCAATACCACCACTGACGTGCCTGGTTTTACTTTGGCCGCATTCACCACAGACCCGTAGCCGGTCATAACCCCACAGCCGATAATACTGGCCGCCTGGAAAGACATATCCCTGGAATAGTTTTTTACAATCGCGGAAGATTTCACCAGCGTGTATTCGGAAAAGGTGCCGAGGTTAAATGACCGCTCAATAGGGACTCCTTTCCAGGTTGTGCCGGCAGCATGTGCATGGCCGCCGGAATATACTTTGCCGCCGGCGGTTACGGGTGAATTGTTTTCACAGATATTCTGATTGCCCTCCAGGCACTGAAAACAATGACCGCAGGGAGTAGCCCAATTGAGCACCACAGCGTCTCCTGCCGCAATACCAGTAACCGCTGCACCGCATTTAACCACAATGCCCGCTCCTTCGTGGCCAATGACCATGGGCTTACCCCATTTCAGGGAATCATAGTCTGTATGACATATACCGGCGGCTTTTATTCTGACTACTACCTCATCAGCTTCCGGTTCATGAATTTCAATTTCATCAATCATTAAAGTGCCGTCCCCGTTTGTAAGTGCAGCTTTACATTTAATTGACATATTTGACTATTTATTAGTTTGATTACAATAAAAGAGGAGGCTACCCCAAAGCCCCAGGAACGTGAAAAGCATTTTAAAATGGTTTTAACAAAAATATCCTATCGTCCCCTTGATTTAAGTGCTGATTTTGATCAATTATTACCTTATTTTGTCATTGGCTACAGATATTTTTTTGTAAACCAAAGCACACGAAATGAAAGCACAGTTTGAGGCTATTGCCCAGCAGGAAACCACCTCCCTGAATTTCCATATCCAGGAAAAAAAGGAGTTTGATTACCCCTTTCATTATCATCCTGAATATGAATTGACCTATATACTTTCCAGTCGCGGGATGCGATACGTTGGCAACCATTTTGGCTATTTCCGGGAAGATGATTTTGTGCTTTTAGGGCCTCATCTGCCGCATTGCTGGAGGAATTCGGAAGATCAGCAGGATATGGCTTCTGCTATTGTGATACAATGGAACGAAGATTTATTGGGTAATGGATGGCTGGATAATAAAGAATTCAGATGGATTAAGAAATTGCACCAGCTGGCAAATAAAGGCATCAGGTTTCACGAAAATATTGCACAAGGCATAAAAGCAAGACTACTGAATATCGCGGCGATGCCGCCGTTTGAAAAACTGATATCGGTGCTGCAAATTCTCAATGATTTGGCCCAAACAGATCAATATGACCTTTTATGTGAGGATGGGTTTTCCTATAACCTGAATTATACAGAAAACGAGCGGATCAATACCGTTTATCAGTATGTAAGGTTGAATTATAGTAAGAAAATTACCCTGAAAGCTATTGCAGCAGAGGTAAATATGACCGAACAATATTTTTCCAGGTTTTTTAGTAAGGTGATGAAAAAAACCTTCTTCGCGTTTTTGAATGAATACCGGATTAATGTTGCCTGTAAATTGCTTATTGAAACAGATATGAATGCCAACCAGGTGGGGTATGCTGCAGGATATGAAAGTTTTCCTTTCTTTTACCGTCAGTTTAAGAAGTTTAAATCCTGCTCCCCACAAAAATACAGGGCCGAATTTCAGAAAACACCTCATCCATATATCCCGTAATAAATAATTGTTTTATCAGTGCCGTTTTTGAATCAGTTCAGGCTGGCCATTGGAACGGATTTCCAACTTCACATCTGCCCCGTTTTCACCTGAATATTTCCCGTCGAAAGTAATTTCATTCGCGCCACTGGATAAAACCGGCAGCGGTTTATTCAGATCTACGGTTTGCAGCAATTGCCATTGCCGGTTGTATACCTGTATTATTTTGCCATCACATTTCAGGAATTGGTTTCTCTTCAGGCTTACCGGCAATACCAATGCATCCTGGTGATTAATGCCTATTGATATCTGATCGAAAGTCACATCCGGATCAGACTCCTTGCTGGCAGCGAGTGTAATAATAAAAGACACCGGTTGGGAAGCCGCCGGGTTATTAAACGTGAATGTGGAAAAAACCGGTTCTCCGGGTTGTTTCATTTGTTGTGTATGTTTAAAATAGGCGTTATATACAGGAGTCAGCTTATATTGACTGCTTCCTGTCATCTCCAGGTGAAATTCGTGCTTTAAACTTCGCATCTGCTCTTTCTGCGCTTCGCTGAAAATATGCTCCATACGGGCTTGTTCCCAGGTGTTTATCAATCCCAGCAACTCGTCTTTCTTTCCGTGTTTCCGCAATGTTTCGAGGCTGGTAGCCAGTCCAAATCCTGCATTATACCCGGCGCCAAGGGCCAGCATCCATTCTATATCTTCCGGGGTGGTTTCTGGGCGCAGACTGAACCAGCCCAGCATGGAGGGCATCAGGTTGCGGCGGAAAAATTGCTGGTTCTTGAGGCGCAATTGCAACTGGCTTTCTCTGAAGCCGGCGTACCAGGGCTCACCCCAGTTCATCCTGGTGTAAATATGCCAGAAGTAGTGGCCGGGCATACTGGCATCATTGATCACTTTTCCTTTCAATTCGGGTGTCAGGTTATCGTACCAGGTTTTTGTAAACAACTGCTTCGCATACTGACCCATGCCGGAAGACCAGCAGCCTTCAAGTCCATCGAAAGATATCTGCATCAGGCCCGTTTCATTAAATAACCGTGCAAGGGTTTTCGCCATTTCTTCCTGCAGTGCATAATCGGTGAGAAATACTTTGTACGGATGATCCATCAGTTTACCAACAGTATCATTTGCGGAATGGGCCGCAGCATTGGTGCCAAAGGAGCCGCGCTGACAATCAAGCAGTTTCCAGGGAGCAGAGGTGGATACCGTTCCATAACGGATAATTTCATTGCCTATAACTACTGACTTTAGCGTATTGTTTTGAAACTGGTTGAAGTAAACCGGGTCACTGATCCCGATTTCTTTTGCATTGGCATCAATAGCTGCACTGAGCTGTGAATAACCTACTTTTGCCAACCGCGGGTCGGGTACCGGGGTTACATAAGGATCGTTGGTAGTAATGAAATTGGATAATGTATGGATACCTAGCCGCACTCCCTTCGCTTTTGCGGTTTCAACACACTGCTTCATAGTGGTCCAGTTCTCCGGAAATTCTTTCGCATGCAGCTTAAAATGCCCCCAGTTATCAAAAGGATCGCCATGATAGAGATAGCGAAGGCCCGCCTGTTTGGTAACCGCTATTGCTTCCTGCAGGTTATCGATGCCGAAATCCATGATCAGGTATGATTCAGAAGCGTGCAAAGCCTGTTTCCCCCATTCGCCATCCAGCAGCGGATGCGGTAATCCTTCTTTGAGTTCAATCTGCGAAATAGTGGGTAGCACATCAGCATTCGCAACTCCGAAAAGCGCGATCTTGCTGCCTGCAACACCGCCATCTTTGAACGCAGGGGCGAGGTAAGCGCTATGCCCCCAGTTTTCAATAACCCGGTCCTTGTCCCGGTTGCGGCAATACGCCTGCAATACAGCTCCATAATCAGTAGGACGGGCAACGTCTCCTCTGAATGACTGTTTGTTCATGTCATCTTCCTTTACATCCACCTTGTTGTGGCCTTCAAACACGTCATAGGATGGTTCAATATCGCTTTCTTCGTTCGGGTATCCTCCAAGTGTTTTTACATTCAACGCCTGGATGCCGATAGCAAACTCCTTGTTCCGTACTACGCCTACTACTTCGCCTACTGTATCTGCGATGGTAACGGGGTATGGTCCCCATAATATCAGCTCAATATTTTCAGAAGAAGTTAGTTGTGTCAGTTCAAAACTGATGTAACGATCGTTGCGCTGCACTTTTACTTTTGCTTCGACACCCGCCTGCGGATAAGATAATAACAGTTCTGATTTTTTTGCGTTCCAGGCACAACTCCCCGGGGCAAGAATATGGCCTTCTTTCTTTATGCTCATGAGCGCAGTCGCCTTATCTGCAAATATGAATTCCTTTTGCAGCGCAAGGCTCTTCATACTAGTCACCTTCCCGGAATTGTCCAGCTGGATACTCCACTGCTTCGTTTTGAAATTTACCTGTGCGGTAGCCGGCAAAACGACTAATCCTGCCAGAACAGCCAGGATTGGAACCAGGTGCTTGATGAGACTTCTCTTTTTCATTTCAATATTTTAGATGAGTGTAGGGAGCGCGTTTTTCATACCGGCCGCAAATTGTTCATTCTGCTTCTTGTATACTAATGTATTTTTATCATTTTTTGCCGTTTTATTTACTGGTGTTGGATTTTTTAAGGAAGATGAGATGTTTGAGGTATCCGGGATCTTACGGAAAACCGTAAGTATCCCGATTTATAGTCTGTTATATTAGCAAGATCTAAATAAAACTTCCAAATTTAAAAACGCTCACTATGGGAAAAATTGAAGCGATTAAACCAGGGCCAAAACCCAAGAAAGACAATGACGAATTAGATAAAAGAAGGAGAGTTACACCTGAAAAAAAGCCCGACTATCCTCCTTTAAAACCTCACAAGCACAAGCCCAGGGATTAATCACAGGGATTATAAGCGTGATACCATTGTATCGCGCTTATAATTTAATCCAGGTTACCGCCGGAACCAATTGATATCTACATGGCCGTCAGCCGCAAGTGTTGATGGATTGGTATTGAAATTAAATAATGCAAACCGGTTGGCCGTCCAATCGAGTCCCAGGCCCATTTTTAATTCGCTTCCAATAGGAAGAAAATCCTTACCATTAGTACTGTAGAAAAAAGTAGCAACAAAGCCTTTTTCTCTTGTAACGGATTTAAACCAAATTTTAGGCTGCTTCAAATTAATAACTGCTATAGTACTATCATTCATTGCCATAATAATTTCTTTTCTGCCTGCAGCTTGCCGGACGGCCACATAAGCATAGGGAACCTGGAATATACCCAAACCGGCGACGTCATTATCTTTCATTCCACTGATATCCATTTCTATTGTTCCTTCGGAATACGGACCTTCTACCCGCTGAGTCAAAGTGTTGATGGCATGAAACAGGGTGGAGGCTTTGCCCGCTTTTAAGCGGAGATACCCCGGTCGCTCAGTCAATGACCATTTACTATTATCAGGATTATGGTTCCATTGCCATTGCAATGCCAATGAAGTAGCGTCGAATTCATCAGAGCTGGCAGGAACAGTAATCGGGGAGGAGATTCCTGTAACTGGTTTGGGGAATATATCTACCCCTATCCCTTTGTTACCAAATATGGGCCAGCCATCTTCCCAGGTAACCGGTTCCAGGTTTGGCACACGCCCGATAGGACCACGATCCTGCATAATAATAGCCCACCAGGAGCCGTCTTTCAATTGTACCATACCACCCTGATGTAAGCCATTGCCGGGATAAGTATGATCATCCTGCATGATTACTTTCGCTTCATAAGGGCCATATATGCTGTCTGAGCGCAAACAAACCTCCCGTCCCCGCGTGCCACCAGTAGAACCAAGTATATAATATTTGTTATTGACTTTGTATAGATGCGATCCTTCAAGATATGGAAAAGCAGGATTGTCGTAGATCTTCCGCTGCGGAACTTTCACGGACTTCGCGTCACTATTTAGCGCTGTAATATAAAGTGCCTGCTGTCCATGCACAACATATACTTTGCCGTTATCATCAAAAAAAAGCCCCGGATCATACAGGTACTCATTGAATATTGTTCTTGTCCACGGGCCGTTTATATTTTTGGCAGTACAGATGGAAAAATGTCCTTCCTTCGTTTCCATCTTAGGTGTGCAGAATCCCACATAAAAGGTGCTGTCGTGATAGCGGATGGTAGCAGCCCAGGAGCCGCTCAGATACATATCACCTCCCTTCATGTCATAGCGGGGATCTTCCTCATACCTTGAAACGGCATAGCCTCCCATCTCCCAGTTTACTAAGTCCCGGGAAACCGCAATAGGGCAACCGGGTACATAATGCATACTGGTGGAAATGAAGTAGAATTTATCGTCCACCCGGATAATGTCAGGGTCGGGCCAGTCGCCCCACATGAGCGGATTAGTGAAATATCCATTGCCCAGATCCGGTGTCCAGCTTTTTGTAATTTGTGAGGAGGCGGTAGTGAAATACCATAGCAATGTAAATAATACTAAGATTTTTTTCATCGATCACTGTATTTGTTTTTCCGGTAATGTTATTCCCCGGTATTGCGTTCATGTTCACGGCGAAATTATATTAAAACAATCGATGTTCACGTGGAATTTATGACAGAGGCAGCCCCTGCAAAAATACCATTGGTAATGGTCAAATTAAGCGTTGTGTAAGAGAGCGGGTAATGCCGGGATTTCTTAACAGGTATAAGAATCAGCCATATTGCGCGGGCACTTTATCTATGTTTACTCATATTCATGACCCTTTCAATTCGTGGCCGGTTATATCGTTGAAGCAAAATAGGGTATAGATTGAATAATATATTCAGTACTAACAACCACAGCGACTTGAGGATTCCGAATTTAAATGCAACGAAAATATTAATCCCCAAAACTATCATCAAAATAATGATATGCCCTAATTCAGATTGTTTTGTCCGGTAATGCAGATGCATTAAAGCTTTGGTATTCTTTTCCACCGGGCTGGATTTTTTGTTTAGTTTTTCCCAGCCAATCCAAACCAATAATTTCCTGAAAACATTTATTCCAAGAGACTGATATATTTTCCCTCCCTGTTCCCATGGCTTTTCGGTATAGTAAGGGGAAGTAAGCGGGGCTTTCAATGTTTCCGTAAAGAAAAGCACGCAGCCCATCAACAGGAAATTAAGCGCCCAGGCAAATGCAAAACCTTGCATCCCAACGTAATAAATGAGGGCATAAGTACAGGTAATGGTGAGAATTACAATGAAAATTAAAATCAGGACTTTCCGCATTGATTACTATCGTTAAGATGATAAGTTGTTTCACAACGCACGAATATACGGAACTCTTTCATTTTGGTTATGGATATCCTTGATTCGGTTATCATTGAAAGATGATGATTCCTGAGTTTTGCATTGTTTATTAATCATCAATATTATGGAAAATCAAATCAGATCGTCAGCAAACAATCAACTTGTAGCACTTGTAACAGGCGCCAACCAGGGCGTTGGATTTCAGATCGCTAAAGCACTTGCTGCCAACGGCTATACCGTATATGTTGGCTCACGTAATCAAAGCAACGGAGAAAAAGCGGCGGCCGAAATTGGTGGCAATGCGTATGCTATTCAACTTGATGTTACCCTGAAGGCAACAATCGATGCAGCAGCAGAACGTATTGAAAAGGAACAGGGCCGCCTGGACCTGCTGGTTAACAATGCGGGCATATCTCATGCGGGAAAGCCGGGCAGGACGCTGGAGGAGATAATGGAAGATGGCCGTGCTACCACCGCTTCACTGGAAGAAATCCGCACCGTATGGGAAACCAATGTATTTGGCGTTATTGCTGTTAGTCAGGCCATGCTGCCTTTGCTCCGGAAGTCAGCGGCCGCACGCATCGTCAATGTATCCAGCGTATTGGGCTCTCTTACCTGGATCGCGGATCCCACTTGCTGGGCAAGGGATCATTTTAACGTTGTTTACGCTGCCTCCAAAACGGCTCTCAATGCGGTTACGCTGGCCTTTGCCATCGAACTGGAAAAGGAAAACATTAAAGTCAATGCAACAAGCCCCGGCTTTACAGCCACTGCATTGAATAACTTCCAGGGCACAGATTCCGTTGAAGTTGGCTCACGTGAACCGATACGCGTGGCACTTGACACCGATGGTCCAACCGCCAGCTTTACCGGTCCGGATGGCCCTTCGCCGTGGTAATTGCAGCACAGTAAAATTAATTAATGACCGGTGGCCGAAATAGTCACCGGTTAAAGTTATTATCTTTAATTATGAAAAATGAACAGCCCAAACTCCCTAAGCTGGACTCCATAGCGGAACTTCACCGCCAGCTGGGGCTTCCCGGTCCACGGCATCCTATCATCAGCTTATTGGATGCCACAAACGGTGAAATCGATATGAGCCGGCTTCCAGGCGGTTATATCTCGGGTTTCTATAAGATCTCCTTTATCACCGAACTGAAAGGAAAGTTCCGGTACGGTCAGGGCTATTATGATTTCGACGAAGGTAGTCTCTTATTCACTGCACCAAACCAGGTTGTAGGTGCTACAAACAATTACCAGGGTAATAAAAGTTATTCGCTGATCATCCATCCGGATTTCCTGCAAGGCTATCCATTGGCCACGAAGATCAAAAACTACGGCTTTTTCTCTTATGCTATCAACGAAGCGTTGCACCTTTCTGAGCAGGAGAAGTCGACTGTGCATGCTATTTATAACATTATCGGGGAAGAGCTGAACAGCAGGATCGATGAATTCAGCCATGAGGTAGTTATCGCCCAGATTGAGCTGCTGTTGAGCTATGCTAAACGATTTTATAATCGCCAGTTCCTTACGCGGAAAGTTGTTACAAATGATTTGCTCCAGCAACTGGAAGAACTGCTCAATACTTATTTTGAGCGGGACAAGCCCGCCAGTGATGGCATACCCACAGTTAAATACCTCTCTGAACAACTCAACTTTACACCGAATTATCTCAGCGATATGCTCCGGTCACTTACCGGCCTGAATGCGCAACAACATATTCATCAAAAACTCATCGAAAGGTCCAAGGAGCTGTTATCTACAACAAATCTCACCATCAGTGAAGTGGCCTATGAGTTAGGCTTTGAGCATCCTCAATCATTCAGCCGGTTATTCAAAATGAAAACGAAGCTGTCGCCGCTGGAGTTCCGGCAAACGTTTAATTAATAAGCGGCCGTATTTCAAGAAAAAACGCAAGGCGCAACGTGCATTTCTATGCAAACACGGGAAGGTATCCGCCCGGTTACCGGTATTGTATTTTAATATTATTATCATTATCTTGGATGAATTGTTTCAAAACACTTTTGTCAAGCCATGGGGGAGCCTGTAGAGGAAGGGCAAAAAGCCACCACGTTAGTACAGCCGGAAGTTACCGATCTGGAGCTGGTATTTAAAGAGTGCTATGCAGTTCTCCTGGCGTATGCCTGTAAATTCGTGTTGCGCGAAACCGCTGAAGACATCGTACAGGATGTTTTTGTACAAATACACCGGAAAAGTGCCTCTCTCCAATTAACCTCCAATATCAAAAGTTACCTGTTTCGTAGTATTCATAACAGTTGCCTGGATTATATTAAACACCAGGCAGTGCATCAGCGGTATGTGAATGCCGCCTTACCCGGTCTTACGGCCGCTGAACTGGACTATTTTAACCCGGACAGTCCCCGGCAAAGCCTCCTGGAGCAGGACAACCTGGAGGCCAGCGTGTGGCGGGCCATACAGGAATTGCCGCCTAAATGCCGGGAAGTGGTAACGCTCCGTTACCTGCAAGGGCTTAAAACCGGCGAAATCTCTGCTGTCATGGGTATCTCTTCCCGCACGGTAGAAACACAATTATATAAGGCGATTAAGCAACTCAGAGGAATCGTCAGGAAAGTGAACTACTTGTTTTCTTTTATTTTATTGTAGCCTGTAATCCCGGTCATCCCCTCTTTTCTCCTTTCTGAAAAAAAATTTAAAAAAAGAGTACGTAGAAATTATCTCCTTGTCGTCTAATTAAATGACATGTCACTACACCATAATACAAACGAATTGGATTATACGATCTTAATAAGGTTTATTGAAGGGAAGACAAGCCCTGAGGAAACTGAGGTAATAGTCGCCTGGCTGAAGGCTTCCCCGGGCAACCAGGCGTTGTATTTCCAGGTAAAAGACATCCTCGACCAGGAATTGGCGGCTAAAATTACGGCAGCCGATGCCGATCAAAGCTGGCAGCGGGTATTGGCGCAGTTGTCGGCAGCAGATCAGCCGGTGACAACTGTAAAGAAACTTAGCTGGCTGAAGTATGCCGCGGCAATCCTGCTGCTGATCCTGGCTGGAGGCGCAGGAGTTTACCTGTTTATGCATACCGGCTCCCGGCCCGCAGCCCTGGTAACACTGGTGCATAAAAAAGCATCGGTACAAATGGTGCTGCTGCCAGACAGTACCCGGATATGGGTAAAGCCCGGCGGACAGGTGAAGATGCGGGATATAAAAGAGGGAGACGGACGCGAAGTATGGCTGGAAGGCAGCGCTTATTTTGAAGTGGTGAAGAAAGCGCAAACACCATTCAGGGTGCATGTGCCAGGCATGACAGTAACGGTATTGGGAACTTCTTTCACCGTAAACGAAGATAAACAACACACGGCGGTAGTGGTAAACACAGGGCTGATCAAAGCAACCGCCTTTAACAGGGAATTACTGCTGCATCCCGGGGAAAGAGGGATGGTGGTCGACAGCCAGATACAGATGGATCATATCAACCCGCAGTTATATGCCGCCTGGAAAGATGGTGATTATAAATTTGAAAACACAACTATAGATGAAATAAAAGAACTATTGTACGCGAACTATGGATACCAGGTAGAAATATTACAACCAAAAAAATTCCGGGGCACCCGGATCAGCGGACGTGTGCTGATAACAGATGACATAAGTTTATGTAAGGCGCTGGGAGCTATGCTGGAAGCAGACGTGCGGAAAGATGGCCACCGGGTTATTATTCAACCAAAATAAGCATGGTGAAAGAGACTGTATCACCTCCGTTATCTGAACAGATACGTTTTTTATAACCATATTGAACAGGAACAAATTGAACAGCAACGACGTGTAGCACGGTAATCTCATTCCCATTTTAATGAAGTAGTTTTTTAAACCAATATGTAGTCTTTAACCAAAATTTTTCCGTTATGAAATTTGGATCTCTACGGCATTGCCTGAAGGGAGCGACTGGCCTGTGCCTTGTACTGAGTGCGATAACTTCGTCTCTGCGTGCACAGGATGCCATGGCCGGCATCCAGGAACAAACCCGGCAGGAACGCAGCAGATACAGCCCCTCCGATCCGGCCAGGTCGCAAATGATATTGCTGAAGGATGTGCTGGAAAAAATTTATACAAAATATCAGCTCAGGATTGCACTAAACGACAAGTATGCAAAAGATATTTATCTGTCTGACAAAGTATTAAAAATGGATGCCGAAAAGGTAGTGCCGTTTTTGCAGAAAATGTTGCAGGGGCATAGTCTTAAGCTGGATGCAATAGGCCCCTCACAGTATGTGATTACATCGGCGGAGAATCATGTTGCGGTGCGTAAACCGGTGGTGAAGCTGAAAGTATCCGGTACCGTAAAAGATAAACTGGGCGCCGCATTGGTAGGAGTAACCGTGAAAATCCTCGGCACACCAACGGGGACTACCACCAATGATAAAGGCTACTATGAACTGGATGTGGAACCCACCGATGTCCTTGAATTTTCTTACATCGGTTACCAGTCGCAGCAAATCCCCGTCAGGAATAAAGTAGATATCAACGTGGAAATGCTGGCCAAGGAAGGCGGATTGAATGAAGTAGTGGTGGTAGGGTTTGGTGCACAAAAGAAAATAAGCCTGGTAGGTGCGCAGTCTACCATCAAACCGGAAGAACTGAAGCTGCCGGTGAGAAGCCTGACGAATGCGTTGGGTGGCCGCCTGGCAGGGATTGTTGCGGTGCAAAGGAGCGGTGAGCCGGGCTATGACGGCTCTGATATCTGGATACGCGGTATCTCCACTTTTGGTTCCAGTCCGCGCGGTCCGCTCGTGATCGTAGATGGTGTGCCCGATCGTAGTATCAATGATCTTGACCCCGAAGATATCGCCAGTTTTACGGTGCTGAAAGATGCTTCCGCTACTGCCGTATATGGCACCCGTGGCGCCAACGGCGTTATCCTGGTAAATACCAAAACCGGTAAACCGGGAAAACCGCAAATCAACGTGGAACTCAACCAAGCCATCACAAAATTTACACAGCTGCCTGAGTTTGTGGACGCCCCCACCTTTATGAGATTGTATAACGAAGGTTTGGAGATGAGAGGAAGGACACCGCTTTACTCAGAAGAGCGGATACAACAACATGTTTCCGGTGAGGACCCGGATCTCTATCCCAATGTTGACTGGTTCAAAGTACTGTTTAATAAATGGGGACAAAGCAGAAGAGCGAACCTGAATGTACGCGGAGGATCCGAATTTGCTACCTATTATATTTCTGCCGGTTATTATTCAGAAGTGGGTTTGCTGAAACGCGATCGTGTGCAGTCCTATAATTCAGATATAAAACTGGATCGATACAATTTTACCACCAACGTAGATGCCAATATCACCAAAACAACCAAGCTTGAATTAGGCGTAAACGGTTTTATCATTAACAGTAACTATCCGGGTATTGGTACCGGCGCACTTTTTGACCTGGCTACACAGGTGCCACCTCACCTGATACCGCCGCAGTATTCCAATGGGGAGTGGCCTAAAATTCCGGGTGGCAGCTATCCCAGTCCATACCGTAACCTTACGCAATCCGGTTATGCTACAGAATACCGCAACACCATCCGTTCCAATATCAGGCTCCGGCAAAACTTCGATTTCATTCTTAAAGGGTTATCATTTACCAGCATGTTTGCTTTTGATGCTTATGGCTGGAATAATCTTAACCGGAAAAGAGAAGTACAAACCTACTATGCCACCGGGCGCGATTCGTTAGGAAATCTTCTTACAAAAATAGTAGACCCCGGGTCCAATGTACTGGGATTCGATGTATCAAGAGGTGGCAACCGCCGGTTTTATACGGAAACCGCGTTAAACTACGCC
This sequence comes from Chitinophaga sp. ARDCPP14, assembly GCF_051362515.1. Classification (NCBI taxonomy): domain Bacteria; kingdom Pseudomonadati; phylum Bacteroidota; class Chitinophagia; order Chitinophagales; family Chitinophagaceae; genus Chitinophaga; species Chitinophaga sp. ARDCPP14. Next base: position 253,928 of record NZ_JBKIXB010000007.1, read on the forward strand.
AACAAATTCGGTGACCACGATGTTTCCGGATTGCTGTTATATAATCAATCCGATTATATTGACGCCGATGCCGGTACCCTTATTTCCTCTATTCCCTACCGCATCAGGGGGCTGAGTGGAAGAGGTACTTATGGTTATAAGAACCGCTATTTCGCAGAAGTTAATTTCGGGTATAATGGTTCCGAGAACTTTACGCCTAATAAACGGTACGGTTTATTCCCTTCTTATGGCGTGGGCTGGGTAGTATCCAATGAAAGCTTTTTTGCCCCGGTAACTAATGTGATCAGCTATTTAAAACTCCGCTATACCTATGGTTTATCCGGGAACAGTAATACCGGATCACGGTTCCTGTTTCTCACCAGGATAAAGAGTGATGGCAATCTTGGCTATACTTTCGGCGTACCTGGCAACACCACCGGCTATGGCGGGTTGGAAGAAGACCAGATCGGTTCCGAGGTGAGCTGGGAAACAGGTAAACGGCAAAACCTGGGTATTGAAATAAAGGCGTTGCATGACGACCTGTCGCTGATTGTGGAATTATTTAAAGAGCGCAGAACAGGCATCCTGCTGCGGCAATATGATATCCCTTACGCTTCCGGTTATACTACCGATAATATCCCTTACAGGAATATAGGTATTACAGAGAATAAAGGAATTGATGTAACCCTCGATTATAATAAATCGTTTTCCGGTAACTATTGGGTTGGCTTCCGGGGAAATTTCAACTTCAATATCAATAAAGATGTGTATGACGGTTTACCACCATGGCAGTATCCCTGGCTGAACCGCACGGGCCATCCTATCGACCAGCGTTTTGGTTATGTAGCCCTTGGCTTGTTCACCGATTCCTCTGAGATTACGAGATCTCCCAAACAGGCCGGAGATGTGCGTCCCGGAGATATCAAATACAAAGACCTGAATGAAGACGGTATCATTAACAGCTATGACCAGCAGGCAATAGGTTATGGCTCAGTACCGCGTATTGTGTATGGCGTTAACTTCAGTGTGGGCGCAAAAGGATTTGACCTCAGCCTGTTCTTCCAGGGTGTGGCAATGGTAGATTTTATGTACAGCGGCGGTCATGCCACCAATCCTTTTTACGAAGGACCTACAATCGGTAACCTGTATACCGCAGTAAAAGACCGCTGGACACCCGAGAAAACCGATGGCCGGCCTTTCTATCCAAGAATGTCAACCCGCCAGGATATTACCACCAATTACTACGAAAGTACCTGGTGGCAGAAACGGGCGGACTATATCCGTTTAAAAAGTGCGGAACTGGGTTATACATTCAGCAGCAGTAATCTTCAGCGCTATGGATTGAAAAGTGTACGCACGTATGTGAACGGAACCAACCTGTTTACCATTTCGCCCTGGAAAATATGGGACCCGGAACTGGGCGATGGCAGGGGCACCGCTTATCCCAACATGACTTCCTTCAATTTTGGTATCCGCGCTAACTTCAAATAAAACAGCACCACTATGACGCATCATATCTTCCAAAAAAATATCCTTTTACTGGCGCTGCTGTTACTGTTTACAGCCGGTTGTAAGAAAGGATTCCTCAATACAGTACCGGATAATATCACCACGCTGAAAGATGTATTTACAAACAGGTCGATGACAGAACAATGGCTGGCGCGCATCTACAACCCGATGCCGGATATGTGGAACCAGCCTTACAGTATTCCGTGGACAGGCCAGTGCGACGAAGTAGACTATGCATGGGTACAACCCGGTATGAACTCAGGCGCCATCACTGCGGATAACGCCAATCCATCCTATTGGAACAGTTACTACCAGACCATCCGGCAGGCCGCCATCTTCCTGCAAAATGCAGATCAGAACAAGGAGATCCTCGCACAACCCGGTGGTGAACAGCTACTGAAGCAATATAAAGCAGAAGCCCGCTTTTTAAGAGCCTACTACTATTGGTTGCTCATGCGGCAATACGGACCGGTAGTGTTAATGGGAGAAGAACCCAAAGCCCCGGAAGACGATTTCCAGATACCAAGAAGTCCGTGGGATGACTGCGTAAACTATGTATTGTCAGAAATGGATAAAGCAATGCCGGATGTGCCGGTACTGCATATGAACCCTGTTGATCCTACACAGCCGGACGTTACACAAACAGGCCGCATCACAAAGCCCATTATCCTGGCGGTGAAGTCGCAGATATTGTTATATAGTGCCAGCCCCTTGTTCAATGGTAATACGGAGATGGGCAACTTTAAAAACCAGGATGGCGCCGCCTTGTTTAACGCCTCTTTCGACAAAGAGAAGTGGAAGAAGGCAGCCGATGCCGCTAAAGCAGTAATAGATCTTAACAGGTGGGAATTATATACCGTAGCAGATGCAGATCCGTTCCGGGCGGCGTTCCTTTCCTGCCGGAATTTATTCTTTGATGGCTGGCAAAAAGAAGCGATCTGGATCCGTACCAACTCTGATCATGTGGGGAACTGGGAACGGCATTGTTCTCCCAGGTGCGCTAACGGGTCCGGCTGGAACGGTATTGCCGTCACCCAGGAAATGGTGGACATTTTCCGTACGGCTGATGGCAAAGCTATTACAGATAACAGCAGCGGCTATACGGAAACCGGGTTTACCGATGCCGCTACCCCGTATTATGTAAGTGGTACCTCCAATATGTATCATGGAAGGGAACCCCGGTTTTATGTAGATGTTACTTTTAACGGATCAGTGATCCCGGTGGTTCCGGAAAACGGGCAATCAAGAGTGGAGTTTTTCTTTACCGGCAATTCCGGTAAAAACGGCGCCCCCAGGGATTGGCCCACTACAGGCTACACCGCCCGTAAAAATATTCACCCCAACACAGATTTCAGAAGCGGCCGTAGTTTTTCCCGCCCGGCGATGATGATCCGTCTTGGTGAAATTTACCTGAACTATGCAGAAGCCTTGAATGAATACGATCCGGGAAATCCTGATATCTTAAAATACCTTAACAAGATCCGTAACCGGGGTGGGCTGCCTGACCTGGTGGCCGGCGCCAGCCAGGCAGAGATGCGTAAGCAAATTCACCTGGAACGCCAGGTAGAACTGATGTTTGAAGGCCACCGTTATTGGGATGTACGCCGCTGGAAAGTGGCGAACACGCCGGATCAGCATCAGGGCGGGCAATTCCATGGTATGAACATTGAAAAAGGATCTTTCCTGTCTGATCCCGAATTTCATAAAAGGATTGTGGCCTTCACCAGGGCGCAATGGGATAACAAATTTTATTTTTATCCCGTACCACAAAGCGAAATTGACCGGAATAAAAAACTGGTACAGTTCCCTGGATATTAATGCAGCTAAGTGATGAACGTGTTTTAAAAGAGCTGGCTCCGTGAGCCAGCTCTCTTTTTTGCTGTCATCGGATGTCGCTTTTGGCTCCATGATTGTCGCATATCCCCTGCAGGTGAAAAAGTTGGGATGCCGAAATTTGTATCGTAAACAAAAACACACGGTATGAAGAAGAATATGATCACCCTTTTCCTGGTGGCTATGGCAGTGGCGGTAGCAACATCCTGTCAGCCTGGCCCGGAGAATCAGCAAAAGGTTCCGGCTAAGCCGGAAGACACGCTTGTTAACAAGACGGTGAAGCCGGCTGAAAGCGGCTACGCAGATGTGAACGGGCTGAAAATGTACTACGAAGTATATGGTGAAGGTAAACCTATTGTACTATTGCATGGATCTTATATGACCATACCTTTGAATTGGTCGCACATCATTCCCCTGTTGGCCGGCAACAGGAAAGTGATAGTGGCGGAAATGCAGGGTCATGGCCGCACAAGGGATATCCCGCGCGAACTTAGTTACGAAGCCATGGCTGACGATGTATCCAGGCTGCTCCGGCATCTCAAAACAGACAGCGCCGACATTTTGGGATATAGTATGGGAGGTGGCATCGCGTTCCAGTTCGCTATACGCCATCCTGAGCAACTACGCAGGCTCGTGGTGTTATCGGGTTCCTATACCCACGACGGATGGTGGCCGGATGTAGAAGCCATGTATGCTACCATCGACGCAAATATGTTCAAAGGCTCACCGATGCAAAAACAATACGACAGTCTTGGTAACGATCCGGCCCATTTCCCGGAATTCGTAAAGAAAGTCATCAGTATAGATCTGAAGCCTTACGACTGGTCGAAAGAAGTAAAAAACATAAAGGCGCCGCTATTCATGGCTATCGGCGATGCCGACGGTATACGGTATGAGCATGCACTGGCACTGTTTCGCGCCAAAGGCGGCGGAAAAATGGGAGACATACACGGGCTGCCTCAATCCCGTCTTGCCATCTTGCCGGGTACCACGCACATAGGGATGATGCAGCGCACCGATTGGCTGATACCCATGATCACTGATTTCCTGGATTCCGATCTGAATACGGCTCCTCCTACTTTTTAGAAATACGTGACTAACGTCGATATACATACGTAATCACCGGTGAGCAATTCGGTTGATTGTCTCCATCCGGCGACCTGAAGGGTGAAGTGCAACTAAATATTTTATATCTTTACCGGATATCCAAACAAAGCGCATTTTGCCGGTGATGTTGTATTGTGATATTGTATTGTCGTGTAGTCAGTGTTTTTATTGCCAAGATGAACCTTATCTTTTGTCTCAACCTGTTTTTATCCAACTTCATGCCGACCGGGCCCGTTGTTTCAATGGACACCACCGTGCATTACTTTGTCAGGCGCTTTACTGATGAAGATGGCTTGCCGCAAAACAGCGTGAAATTTATTGTGCCGGACAAGAACGGCTTTTTATGGCTGGCCACAGAAAACGGGTTAACCAGGTTTGATGGCAATTACTTTCTCAATTTCAGCAGCGATAACCTTCCTGGTTTGAAAAGCAGCAGGATGTCCAGGATCTATCCCAATGATACCGCTATAGCCGTAGAAACAGATATCGGGGAAATACTGACCGTTACAGAAAGTACGGTAAAGCATATAGGAAAGGAGCTGTTGGGATACAGGTATCAGCATTATGTTGAAAACAAAAATGAATACTATCCTATCAAGGGATTGCCCGATGATCAGGCAGTGCGTTTTGGAAAAGAGCGCCCTGTTGTGATACCACACGGTACAGACAGTTATTTTGCAGCCTATCACGATACGATCTCTTTTATAGAGCAAGGAAGACTCGGGTACCGGTTAACGCAGACCCGGTTGGAGGTGTCGCGTTTGTTTGTTTGCGATGGCAGGCTTTTATACCTTAACAGGGATGGGCACATAACAGGATGGGAGAAAGGACAGCCGGTACAAGTGCCGCTTATCGGGGATGTAGTAGCTGATCCTGCATTTAGTAAATGTAAAATGGAATTATACTGGAACCTGGCTGCGCACCAGGTTTTTCTTTATACCGATAAAAATTGTTATCAATTACAGGTAGAACCGGGAGTAGGCATACGTAGTGCGGTTGTGCTGCGGGATTTTGATTTTCACCGGAACTATATTTCTTCCATCTACTATGATCAGCGGGAAAGACGGGTTTTCCTCGGAAGCTCTACAAAGGGCCTCTATGTTTGTACCAGGCAGCAATTCAATGTACATAAATCGGATGCTTCAGGGGATGAAGTATTTTATGCACAGGTGGCGTCCCCCGGAAATATGGTGGTGACGCCATCGGGGCTTGCCTTTAACCAGTCAGGAGGATACAGTTGGCTGCCTTTGTCTTTCAACAGGGAAAGCGTGATGGAAAAATATACGTTGGCCCGTGATCAGCAGGGAAGGTATTGGGGAAGAAATGGGATGACATTGGTGGGCGTATCACCGGATTTCAGCCAGGTGCTGCACAAAATTGAATTGCCCTACCTCATCAGCCAGGTGTTCGCGGACCCGGAGGGGAATTTATGGGCAGGGGGAAAATTTCCGGGGCTATACTATATTAAAACGGCAGATCCGGCCGCGGCATTGCAGTTTCTTCCAGCCAAAGTAAATGAAGTTAGCTTTATAAAAAATGGTAAGCCGGGGATATTATGGGTAGGTACAGATAAGGGACTCTACAGGGTACATCTGCCATCCGGACGCACCGATACCATCAAAGGCCTGGAAGACGGACGTATAAGAAGTGTCTATATTCCTAAAGAAGGAGAAGTCTGGATCTCCACCTATAACCGGGGCGTTTTCCTTTACAGGAATGAGCGCCTGGTAGCCCTGCCGCAGGATCGCCAGCGGTATATGGCCACCACACATTGTATTACCGAAGATGAACAGGGTTATTTCTGGCTAACTACAAACAAAGGGTTATTCAGGATCCGGCGGCAGGATGCGCTCGATTTCGCTGACGGAAGGCAGCGCGACCTTTACTATTATTATTTCGGGAAGGAACAGGGTTTTAATACGAACGAGTTTAACGGCGGCTGTGAGCCATGTGCCTTAAAATATGACGACGGCGATATTTCTTTGCCCTCGCTGGATGGCCTGGTACAGTTCACGCCGTCTTCCATCAGGATGGAAATGCCGGATAAAGGCATATATGTCGATTGGGTGGAACATAACCTGAAACCAACAAAAGCATCAGAACAATTTAACCTGCCCAGTAATTTTCAAAGCTTCCGGCTACACATCAGCTCTCCCTATTTTGGTGATTCCAGGAACCTGCAGTTTTATTATTCGCTGGAGAAAGATGACTGGCCGGAAGAACAGATATGGTTGCCGGTGAACAGCGACAGAACCATCACTTTTTCCTCTTTGCCATCCGGGGATTATCGTATCCGTATCCGCAAACTGAAAGGGTTTGGAAGAGATCAGTATATCGAAAAGGTGCTCGTCATCAACGTACAGAAAGCTTTTTATGAAAGATTGTGGTTCGGGCTGGCGGTATTAACCATTCTGATCTGCCTGATAATTTTGTTGTATAAGATACGCATCAGGAGTATTGCCCGGAAAAACCGGTTGTTGGAACTAAAGGTAATGAGCCGCACCCGGGAGTTGGAAGAAATGATGACCATACTCCAGGAGTCCGATGAACAGCTGCGTAAACAGGGTTTTATGCATAAACGTTTGCTTGCTGCTATCACCCATGATATTAAAACACCGCTGAAGTTTTTGTTGAGGGTTAATAAAGAGGAACCATTATCCGGTGTGTTGCAGGAGAAGGAAATAAAAACGGTTACCTACGACAGTCTTTACCGCATGCATCACCTGGTGGATAACCTCATCCATTATATGCGGATCTCCTTCCTGACGGGCGCATTCTCTGAAGACACTGTTGACGTCCACCAACTGGTGGAAGAAAAGATGGAGATTTTCAATCCGGTATCCGCCTCAAAAGGAATACAGCTCATTAATCATATTTCGCCGGGCGTAACGGTGGTCGTGAATAAATTGTTGCTGGCCGTTATTCTACATAACCTGTTGGATAATGCCATAAAATATACCACCAGGGGCGTTGTAGAGTTAAGTGCAGAAAGAGGGGAGGGTGTTTTAATCATACATTTATCCGATACCGGCTATGGTATGCCGGCGGAAGTAAGGGACTGGATCAATCACATAGAAAATACCGGTCCGGTTCAGATTGGGGGCAGCGGCATAGGACTGATCCTCGTAAAGGAATTGCTGACGGTGATAAACGGGAGGCTGTTTGCCTATCCGGGTGTTAACGGAGGCACCAGGGTTTCCCTGCAACTTCCGCTTAATGACTAGTTACCTGGTACATCTGCGCTTTTTCAATCAGGGCGATTACATTTTTCACCCCTACTTTTTCAAAAATACGCGTTTTGTAGGTGCTGACGGTGGTCAGCTGTAAATGGAGCGTTTCCGCAATTTTTATGAGAGGGAGCCCTTTTGTTAGAAGGTTCATTACTTCAATTTCCCGGGGGGAAAGCACCGAAAAAGGGTTAGAGGAATGCTCCTGCTGCCCCGTAAATTTACCTATCAGCTGTTCCCTGACTGCCCTGCTGATATACTTTTCACCGCTAAGAATCGCATTGATGGCCACCCTGAATTCTTCATCCGGGGAGTTTTTTTCAATATAGCCATCTGCGCCGGCCTGGAGATAGTTAAGGGCATACAGTATTTCATCGTAGGCAGAAAAAACCAGTATTTTAATACCAGGTTGCCGGAGTTTCACGGCGTAAATCATTTGCCGGTTGTTTCCGCCAGGCATATTAATGTCCAGGATCAGGAGGTCGATATTTTGGGCTTCAATAAGGAATATGGCTTCATCAAATGTTTTAGCCTCTGTAACAAGCATGGCGCCCGGTAGCGAGCAAATAATCTGTTTCATGCCAAGTCTTACTATAGAGTGATCATCTGCTATTAGTACATTTTTCATTGCTGGTTTAGGTTAGGGCTCATAGGAGGTATTATTGTTTGCCGGCTCAAAATTAACATTTTTTTCTTCGTATATATATGACAGTGCCGTAATTTTTTATACTATATAACGTTAAGATAACTACTACAACAAAAGGGGGATGACTGCACTATATTTGAAAATCAGCCTGCGTAAGGACTTGATAAGAAAAGACTGGTAATTTAAAGTGTCGGTATGACACTAAAATGTGACGGCAGGGGCCTCATCCTTTCCATCAGAAAGGATTGAAAGAACATGGGCAAAAACCGGAACAGGTTCTACAGCCCGGATACTACAAAGGATTTTCATAGGATAGGGAATCAATAAAAGATGAGTGCAAAGCACTCCAACGGACAGTAGATTGCCCGGGAGCGCCATGGTACAGCGTTCCCGGGATTTTTTTTCAGGTAAAAGTGAAGCGCGTGTAGTGTAAATACTACAGGGGTATTGAACTATAGTGACAGCAGCGTATATATTGTTTATCTACTTTTGCTTTGAAGATTTGTTCCGTTGAGTCATGTGAACACTTCTCAGTTTTTCAGGACGTACTAACGATACCCGTATCCTTTTTTTTGTGATCTTAACATTACATTTCCTATGGAGAGCTTTACCCAATTTCCGCAACATGCGGTCCTTACATTTTGTGCTGGCACAAATCCCGTTGATTATTAAACCTGTGATGCTACATGTGTCTGACCAGTTCCGCCTGAAAATGGCTGTCTGCCGGTCTTAACAAGCAACCATATCTGAATACGAGCATGCAAAGGTTCCCCACGGAATCTTTCCCGGTCTGCTATGTTTAACATAGTGGTCAGGGTCCCTCATTACCCAAAGTTTATTGCATTATGTCCCTCTTCAATGTTCCGAATCCCGATTCAAGATTTTTCAGCAAAGGCTGTAAGCGTTTGTTGCTGGCTCTGTTTGGCATGATGGTGACCGTTGCCGCAACGGCCAACACCTTCCCCGTCACTAATACCAATGACGCGGGGCCTGGTTCGTTCAGACAAGCCATCCTGGATGCAAACGCAGCGGGCGCAGGGCCGCACGATATCGTGTTCAATGTGCACGGGCAGATTACGCTGACCTCTTCCATGCCTACCATTACGGCAAAGAAGCTGACCATCGACGGGCAGAATAAGATCACGCTGTATTCCACCGGTACCAATTCCGTGATTAATCCCTTTGTGATTAATGCGGACAGTGTGACCATCCGGAACTTTACGATACAGAACAATGGGGACATTAATGTGGACATTTTTCCGAACAGGACGGGTGTTACGATCGACAATATACGGTCGTTCAGCACGGTGGGTAACTTCCTGAATGCATTTATGAGGGTGCAGGGGGCGTCTACCGGTCTGACGGTGAAGAATATTTATTCCACGGATGTAGAGCCTGCCGGTTCCTCGTCACTACCGCCACATGTTGGGCGGGCTTTTTATTTTACAAACGGCATGCAGACCAACCTGGTGATGGACAATATCCAACTCAGCACGGCAGGGAACGTGCGCGGTGGCGAAGGTCTTGTGTTCAGGGATGCATCGGTAAACGGCCTTACGATCACCAATAGTAATGTCAGCGGCTTTCAGAATGCGATTATATTCGATAATACTGCCGGCGCTGTGGAAACTGCGAATAATGTGATGTTCAGAAATGTGGCCATAGATAGTTTGTGGAGTGGGGTGTCGCTGGGAATTTATTGCGATTTTGTTACGACTAACTTTGAAATCAACCGGACCACAATAGATATGAATGTGATAGGGCAGGATGATGATGGGGACTATGCGGTTCGTTTCGACAATACTACCAACAACGTCACACTGGACACCCTCAATATAAATGAAAATGATATCCACAATGTCTGGTTCAATGGTGCTGCCACCAATATTACGATCAATAAGGCACTGATGGAGAATCGTGTCCCCGGGCTATACGGGACGAATAGTTTTATCAGGTTTGAAAGCACGGTAAACGGTTTTAATTTAACTAACTCCGTATTGAAGGGAGATAAACTCGCCAATACGGATGATGCAGATGTCGGCGTTTTATTTGTAGGAGCTGCTACGGGAGTAGCGATCAGCAACGTTACTTTTGATGGCTTCCAGGCGGATGGTATAACTGTAAGCGCGGCGGCCACCAATTTCCAGGTGACCAATTCAAAGTTCACCAATAACGTGGATGGTATTGAGTTTGCCGCGAATGCTGCAAGAAGTAATGTAGATATCGTTAACTCATCTTTCTATAACCAGGGCCGTTCAGGCATTGTGGTAAACGGCGCCAACGCATTAACAGATGTGGACCTGGCAGGTGATACGGTGGTAAACAGCGCCAACCATGGTATCTGGTTTTACGGCGGCGCAGGCGTAACGGATGCACAGGTAACCGGTTGCGTGATCCATGATAATGGTGGCGCGGGTATTAATAATGACGCCCCCAATAAGGTAATCATCTCTAATAACTCCATTTATAATAATACCGGTTTCGGCATCGCATTGCCTGCCGGTAACTGTACGTATACGGCTGCCACCGGCAAAACGCCGGTATTGGTATCCTCCACCGCACAGGGGAGCGGGCAGTATCAGCTGCAGCTCAACATACCTAATATAACGGCCGGCGCACAATACACGGTAGATATTTATGCCAATGATCCCGCTACGAGCAAAACGAGCGGGCAATATTATGTTACCACTTTAACGGGAATAGCCGCAGGTACATCTACTCAAACAATTACTTACAATACAGGACCCGGCGCCACCGGCCTCGGTTTCTGGACCGCCACGCTGCGTATACCCGCCAACAATTGCGGTACATCGGAGTTTGGCAACAGTATCCCTATGACCTTCCAGGGACCCGCTTGTGTAAACAGCGGGATTCTTGCATGGTACCGGGCCGACCAGGCCGTGAATGGTACCGGCTGGGGCGATATCTCCGGAAATGCCAATCACATGCTGGTAACAGGTGACCCGGACAATACCACAGGCATGGTGAACTTTAATCCTGCCATTTATTATGATGGTAATGATGCGCACCGCGTACCCGCTTCGGCAGGCGTAACCGGCGCATACACCATGATGGGGATGGGCCTCGTGGAAGGCTCACAAACCGGCCGTGTATTTACCAGCACCACCGGTAATAAATTATTCGGCTGGCACGCTACAATGGAAAACCGGTTGTTCGTGGAAGCCTGGTTGAGTACCGGTAACGCAGTCACCGCAAAAGGCAAGCTCTATTCCTTTGAAAGAGGGGCCACCGGCGCCTATGAATTTAAAGGCAACGGCGCCCTGGTGAAAAACGGCACTACTTCCGATGCCAGTGTATGGACGCTGGATGTGGGCGGCTCTGCTTATGGGGAATTCTCAAAAGTACTGATTCCGGAAGTGTTCATCTACAACCGTGATCTTACTGCTGCGGAAGTGCAGCGCATAGAATCATACATGGCGTTGAAATACGGCATCACGCTCAACGCAGGTGCAACAGATTATATTACCAGCGATGGCACGGTACAAATGTGGACTGCTGCTTCCAACACCGGTTACGGTACGCGCATCACGGGCATTGGCCGCGATGATTGCAGCATGCTGAATCAGAAACAATCGCTGAACCAGGATACAGGTATTGTAACCATTGCTTTGGGAAATGCATTGACCCTTTCCAATGCTGCTAATACCAACACTTTCACACAGGACAAATCATTCCTGGTGTTTGGTGATAACAACGGCACTACCAACTACTTTACTGCGGTAACCAGCACAAACGCAACACAGCGTATGGGCCGCGTTTGGAAAGTGCAGAAAACTGCCAGCTGGGGTAATAGTCAGCAGGTAACCCTGAAACTGGACGGCGGTACAGAAAATAATTACCTCCTCATCAGCACAGACGCTGCTTTCGGTACGGTTAGCAAAGAGCTGAAACTGAGCAGCACAGGAACCGTCACCCTTTCCAGCGCAGACCTGGCCAACGGGGCTTTCTTTACCTTTGGTCAGCAGCAACGGTCTCCCGGTGGAGTAGCCACTAACCTGCAAACATGGGTGAAAGCAGATGCCGGTGCAACGGTGGTTGATGGTAATATTATTAAATGGGCCGATCAGGCGGTGCAGAGAGAATGGCCTTTGGCGCTTGCCAATGCACCCGTTAGCTGGCAGAAGAATACCATTAACTATAACCCCGGTATCAATTTCCTGGCGAATAACTATTTCAGCGTACCGAAATTCACTGAAAGTTATACAGCAGGAGAAATATTTTCTGTACAACTGTCTAACCTGCCAGCTACTTCTACAGCCGCCACCTTCCCGTTTGAATTTGGTGGCGACCCCACCGCGGCGGCCGGCCAGCCAATTTACGTGTATAACGGAAGTCACTATACGCACTTTGGTACTAACACCCGTCCCGGCTACGCGTTAACAGGCATCAATATACAGAAGCCCCATTTATTAAATAACTGGAGTGCTCCCGGCAGCTGGTCGCTGAATTTTGATGGCAAAACAATAGGCAGCAGCACTACCTTCCCGGTTAACTTCTCAAGGGGAACTGCGTTGAATACTGCTATCGGTGCAGGGCATTTCTCCAATTTCAATGGCCGCATTTCTGAAGTGATCTTTTACAACAGGCAGCTGAGCGCTACCGAGCGCGCGCAGGTAAACAGTTACCTGGCCCTGAAATATGGACTCACTTTGAAAACTGCTGCCGGCGCCATAACCGATTACCTTGGCAGTAATGGTACTACCCGCATGTGGACCGCCTCTAAAAATACTGGTTACGGCGAACGTATCACCGGTATCGGCAGGGACGATAACGGTACTTTGTTGCAGAAGCAAAGCTTGTCGCAGCTCGACGGCGCCAATGTAACCATCGCCGCAGGCAGTGATCTGACCGCCTCTAATGCCGATAATGTTACTAATATCGCCAACGATCTTTCCTTCTTTACTTTCAGCGATAACGGTCAGGCAGCTACGTATACCCAGGCGGTGAACGGCCTTGGCAATATTACGGTGCGCATGGCGCGGATCTATAAAACAGATCGCACCAACTGGGCGAAGAGTCCTATCACGCTGTCGCTCACAGGCGGTAACAATAACAACTACCTGTTGGTGAGTAACGATGAAACTTTCGGAGCGGGAGATAAGGCATATGTGCTGGATGCAAATGGTGAGGTAACCATCGATAGTGATTTGTTACCTGACGGCGCTTATTTCACTTTTGCGAATGCGCAGGTTGCTCCGGCAGGTATAGCCGCCGGCCTGGAAGTATGGGCAAGAGCAGATAGCGGAATCGTGGGTGGCAATAATGTTACACAATGGAAAGAACTAGGCCCGTCCGGCCGTGTATGGCCTAAAGTAAATGGAAATGCGGCGACATGGAGTCCTGCATCTTTCAACTTTAATCCTGGCGTAGGGCTTGCCGGCGCTACCTATTTCTCCGTGCCGCAATTTGCAAATACCTTTACTGCAGGTGAAATATTCTCGGTGCAGACATCTAATCTCGATAATAATGTAGCCACAACACATTATCCTTTTGAGTTTGGTGGAACATATGCCAGCACGCAGGCTGTATATACATGGAGTAACAGTAATCACTATACTTATTTTGGTACTGCTACTGCACGTAGGAATTTTGCTTACCCTGCATCAGTGAATGTGCGCAATGCGCATATGCTGAATATATGGAGCGCCACTAATGACTGGGCCGCCGGTATGGACGGCAAAGTGCTGGTCACAGCCAATGTCAACGCCGTGAGTTTTGCTTCAGTGCCTGTCGCTGATTACATCGGAGCCGGTCATAATTCCGTTTTTAACGGGAATATTCCTGAAGTGATCATGTATTCCCGCAAACTAAGCGCTGTAGAACGCCAGCAGGTGCAATCTTATATGGCACTGCGCTACGGTCTTACCTTGGGAATAGATGCACCGATGGATTACCTCGCCAGCGACGGCGCCACTAAAATGTGGCAGGCTTCCGTTGGCAGCGGCTTCACTAAACATATTACGGGTATAGGTCGCGACGACAGGGGCATGCTCTATCAGAAACAATCTGTGAGTGCAGACACTGGTATCGTTACCATTGCAGTCGGCGCCACCATTGCAGCTTCTAATAAAGACAATGCAACGGCTATCACCAACGATCTTTCCTTCTTCACCTTTGGCGATAACGCCGCTGCTACCACTTACCTGACACCGGTTACCGGTATCAGCGGTGTTAACAACCGCATGGCCCGCATCTTCAAAGCACAGAAAAATAACTGGGCCGATCAGAATATCACTTTCGAATTGGCTGGCGGCAATGCACGCACCTACCTGCTCGTGAGTGCTGATAATACTTTTGGCGCAGGAGATGCTGCCTATGTATTAAATGCCGACGGCGCCGTTACCGTTAACAGCAACCTGTTGCCTGACGGTAGCTACTTCACCTTCGCCAGGATGATCACCGGGCCGAATGGTGTAACAGATGGTATTGATCTCTGGCTGCGTGCAGATGACGGCATGTCTGGTGGCAACAAGTGGAGTGACTATAGTAACTATGGCAATGATGCTTTGCAGGGTGTAGTGGGCAGTCAGCCTATTACAGATGCCAAAGCCCTCAACTTCAACTACGGCCTCACGTTCGATGGTACAGACGACTTTTTGGATGTTACTACTACGCGGATAAATCCGGCCACAGCCACCGTTTTTGCAGTTGCCAGCGGTTCGGCGGGAGATCTTTTCAGTAGTGGAGCAGTAGGCGCAACTCATGGAATGGAATTCAGGCTGGTGGCAGGAAACAAGCTACAGTACCTGGAGAACGCCGCAGCAGTTGTAGCAGTAACTGGTGTTAACACCATCCAGCTTAATAAGCCTCATATTTTCAGCGCCACCCAGATAAACAATACTGCGAACGGTGTACGTGTGTTTGAAAACTACACGCTGGATAACCAGGGTACCATCAACTTAACGCCACTCACTGCTAATCTTATTTCAATAGGTTCCCGTAGCATGGCTGCCAGAGCCCTTTACTGGAATGGCAATATAGGAGAAGTGATCACCTATAACCGCGTGTTATCAGATGTGGAGCGCCAGTCGGTAGAATCTTACCTGGGTATAAAATATGGTATTACAATAGGCAACGGCGCCACTGATTACCTGGCTACCGATGGTTCAAAATACTGGACCGCCGATCCTGTTTATAAATCACGCATTACCGGTATAGGAAGAGATGATGCCACTTCACTGAATACCAAACAGTCACTCAGCGTAGACACCGGTTTTGTAACGCTCTCCCTGGGTAATAATATTGCTATTACCAACGAACAGAATACTAACACCATCACCAACGATAAATCTTTCTTTGTATTTGGAGATAACGGACAATCTGCCAGCTCTTATGGCACTGTTGTAAACGGAACAACGGCTACCCGCCGTATGGCCCGCATATGGAAGGTGGATAAAACCAACTGGACAGATCAGCCTATCACCCTGAAAGCGGATGCAAACGGAACGAACGTGTTCCTCCTGATCAGCACTGATCCTACTTTTGCTACCATCAACCAGGAACTGCCGCTGAATGCAAGTAAAACCATTACGCTCAACTCCAGCCTGATGACCGATGGTATCTACTTTACCTTCGGCGCTGCGGTTAAATATCCGGGTGGTGTAAACAGCGGTAACCTTATTTGGCTGCGCGCGGATCTGGGCACTTCTGCTAACGCAGACAGTACGCAGATCAGCAGCTGGAACGACTATAGCCCTAACGGGAACGACCTGTCACAGGCAACGCCTGCCAATCAGCCATTGTATTTCAACAGTGCTGCTAACAACATGAACTTTAACCCGGTGGTAAGGTTTAATGGCGCTCCTCATTCCATGACAGGTAAATCGTTCCTGAAGACTGGCACCTATACTGCTGCTAACGCCTTTTTTGCAGTTAATCAGACAACTGCTCTTAATGCCATTGTTTTCACTGAGCCTGCCGGCACCGGTACGCAGTTTACGCTGCATGCCACCTGGGGCGATAATGTTGTTTATTGGGATGCTCCTTATGTTAATAACCGTCTTAGCTACAACGCCGGAAATGTTAACAACCAAGTAGTTCTCTGGACTGCTACCGATGATATCAGTCTTGCTACCGGCAAGCAGGCCATTTATAAGAATGGTTTAAATGTGGCCACCGGTAACAATGCCAGTACTTTTACCGGTAACAACAGCCCCTTCCAGCTGGGTTGGAATGCCGCTAACTCCTACAATGGCCGTATGGGCGACCTGATCGTTTATACCAATGCGCTCACACCGGTAGAGCAGCAGCGCGTGAATACCTACATGGCCATCAAGTACGGTATTTCATTGAATAATGGCAACTCCAATTACCTGGCTACCAATGGCAGCACCATATGGGATGCCACTGCAAACAGCGCTTATAAAAATTATATCACCGGTATCGGCCGCGACGATGCGGAGGATCTTAACCAGAAGCAATCCCGGAATACCGCAGACGGCATACAACTGGCCATCGGCTTAAACAGCCTGGCTGAAACGAATACGGGAAATGCCAATGCATTTGCGGCGGACAAATCCTATATGGTATGGGGTGACAACGCCGGCAGCAGCCTCTTTAAAACTCCGCTTACAGGCCACCCTGTGGCTAACTACCGCATGGCGAGGGTATGGAGAGTGCAGGAAACCGGTACTGTTGGAAGCGTACAGGTGGCAGTGCCATACGATGCGTTGCCCAATGCCGCACAAACTTATCTCATCATCAGTAATGATGCTACCTTCGACGGAACGGACCAATTTATCCCTGTTACCGCAACTACCCTCAACGGCGTGAAACAGTATGCCGCCAATGTGGACCTGACCAATGGACAGTACTTCACTTACGGTGCATCTATCAAAGCGCCGGGTGGCGTGGTAGGAACCAGCTTATGGCTGCGCGCTGATGCAGGTACTTCCAGCACTACAGACAATACGGCTATCAGCGGCTGGACAGATTACGCATCAGAACTGAACAACGCAACACAAGTAACTACACCGGCCAGTCAGCCGTTGTATTTGAACAACGCAACAAGCAATGCCAACTTTAACCCGGTAGTGAAATTTGATGGTACAGACTATATGGGTCTGGACATCACCAAACTGCCGATTGGCACAAGCGCCAGAACATTCTTCGGTACTGGTAGCTTAGCTACCACCGCTGGTGGCAATAAATTTATTCTCGCATATGGCGCCGGCGCAACCAATGTAGGTTCCGGTCTGGCAGTCGTAGGTGGAAACGGAACAGCAGATTTTGTAGGATGGGCAAACGACGTGGTAAGCCCTGCAGGTAACTGGCAGGCAGGCGCATTTAATGAAATGGTGGGTGTATGGGCTGGTAACGGCGGCAACGCCTCCCTTTACAGCAAAATGAAATTGCTGGGCGGACCGGTAGCTAAGGCTTGGAATACAGGCAACGTTGACGCCGGAATAGGTTCCTGGCCGTGGGACAAAGCCCAGGCATGGAATGGTACCGTAGGAGATGTGATCGTATATCCGGTTGCGTTAACCGCTACTGAACGTCAACGCGTATCCACTTACCTGGCTATCAAGTACGGCTATACGATAGATCAGACTGCTGCTACTGATTACCTGGCTACCGACGGCACCACTAAAGTATGGGATGCCACCGGCAACGCCACCTATAAAAATAATATTACCGGTATCGGCCGGGATGATGCAGAAGGGCTTGTACAGAAACAATCCCGGAACATTAACGCAGGCTTCCAGCCCATAGTGGGCCTGGGCGGCATTGCTACCGACAATCTTTCTAATAGCAATACTTTCACAACAGATAAATCATACCTGGTTTGGGGCGACGATGGCGCCAGCACTTCATTTACCACTGCCATCACCGGCAACCCTGCTGTGAGCACCCGCATGGCGAGGATATGGAAAGTGCAGGAAACCGGTACCGTTGGTTCGGTGGCGCTTTCGATTCCGAAAGATCAACTGCCGTTAAGCGCCAACAGGCCTTACCTGGTAATAAGCAGTGATGCTACTTTTGACGGGGCAGACCAGTTTATACAGCTGTCTGACGCCGATCTGAACGGCGTTCCAAGCTATTCAACCTCACTTGATCTCACCAATGGCCAATACTTCACTTTCGCCAGCTTCGTCACTTCACCAGGCGGCGTGCCGGGTGAAATGCTGTGGGTGAAAGCAGATAAGGATGTACAGGCGAACGGAAGCAACCAGGTGGAACAATGGCTCAACCAGAGCGGTCCTATGGTAACCGAATTGCGTGCTGCACTGCCTGCCCATACTGACCCTATTACTGCATCGGCAGATATCGTTCAAGTTCCAAACGGCATCAACTTCAATCCGGCGATCGACTTCAGTGGTGCAGTAGGTAAATCCCTTAAAGGAAATGCCGGCATTAACTGGAATACATCGGCCAACCTGTCTATCTTCTCTGTAAATAAACCTGAAGCCGCTATCACGGCTGGCTTGGCTGGTATTTTCTCTACCAACGGAAGCTGGGTTACAACAGGATTTACAGGAAGGGGACTTCTTCTGCAACTCGCAGGTACTTATGGACTTGACGGCGCAGGATGCATTGTCGCACAATCCACTCCTGCTTATGCCGGACCAATCATCGCCAGGGGTGTTTATGTAAGCGCTGCCAATGCGCTGAACGGAACTACCTGGCTGAACGGCAAACAGGGGATCCTTGGCACCAACTGTGCACCGGGAGCAGATGGTCCGTTCTTTGAACTGGGCGGCCGTACAGGAGATGACGCTTCATTTGACAACAGGATCTTCAACGGTAAGATCCCTGAAGTGATCGTATATAAATCCGCGCTCACGCCAACACAGGCACAGCAGGTAGAATCCTACCTCGGTGTCAAATACGGTGTTACACTCGACCAGTCTGCCGCACAGAATTACCTGGCCACCGATGGCTCCGTGATCTGGAACGCCACTGCAAACAGTACTTATAAAAACAACATCTTTGGTATTGGGCGCGACGACGCAGAAGCGCTTGTACAGAAACAATCCCGCAGCGTGCACACCGGCTCTATCCTCACTGCCGGTATCCGCTCCATCGCCGCTACCAATGCAGACAATACCAACACTTTCGCAGCAGATAAAAGCTATCTCCTGCTCGGCAGCAACAGTCAGGCCCTCACGGTGAGCGGCACCGACCTGCCGGTAGGCAGCTGTATCGCTGAACGCCTCACCCAGGAATGGAAAACGCAGTTTACTAATTATGATATCAACACCCAGCCACTCAGCCTGCAGTTCAATCTGAACGGCATCACGGTGGCGGGTACAGCAGCAGAGGATTTCACCATCATGATCGACCAGGACGGCGACGGTAACTTCGCTACCGGTACAGTGACTGAAATCCCTGCCACCAGCTTCAACGGCGGTATTGTGAGCTTCGAAAATGTAAACGCTCTTACAAATGGCGTAGTGTTCACACTCATTACCAGTCATCCTGAACGCACCGCCAACCTGGTGCCGGATGCTACGGTAAGAACAGTAGCAGCTACCTGTATTGATAACGGTACACTTTATTTCATTGATCCTTCCGATCCTAACAAATACATTGCTTCCATTGCCCTGAACGGCAACACCATGGACGTTACCAAACTGTCTGCTGTGGTGGATGTGAACAGGGATATGAACGCAGCACTGGGCAAAAACAGCGGTACCGATTATGGTACACAGTTAATGCGCAGACTGGTACATATTAATTACACCGGTGCCAACCTGACACAGAACGGCGGTATTACACTCCGTCTCTTCTGGAATCCTGCGGAAAGAACCAATGCAGAAAATATGCTCTCTGGTACCCGCGGTGTAACAGGCACGCAACGGTGGACATGGTTCAAACACACCGGTGATTTTACCGCCACTCTCGCCGACCTGGCTCCTCAGGGATTGGCTAATATTACAGAGATCACCCCGTCCGGTACAGGTCAGCAGGATGGCGTGGAATACGTTGAATTCAGCGGTATTCAGAACTTCTCCACCTTTGGCGCTTTAACGGCTGTCAAAGAAGTGCTGACCATCACCAAAGGCCAGGACGGTACAGAAGGTACACAAAACGGTTCCTTTAATATCATCCTGCCTACATCCGTAACAGCTACGGAAGATATCACCGTGAATTATACCGTAACAGGTACCGCTGTTAACGGCACCGACTACACGTCGCTGACCGGCACCGTTACCTTCCCTGCGGGAAGTAACAGCGTAGCCTTGCCGGTAACAGTTACCGACGATAACATACTTGAAATAACAGAAGGGGTGACCGTTACGCTGAACAACGCCATTGGTGCTACCAGCGGCAGCGCTTATAATATCGCCAGCACACAGGCAGCAGCTTCTCTGAACATTGCCGATAACGACAGTAATGATCCTGCTAAAACCGTTGTAGGTGTAACCTGGGATAGTGATGCGAAAGAGCCGTCTACCAACGGCGCCTTTAATGTGAACCTGCCGGCTGGTGTTACCGCATCAGAAGATATTACCGTAAACTATAGCACGGGTGGTACTGCCACACCGGGCGCAGATTATGGTGTGCTGAGCGGATCAGTCATCATCCCTGCCGGCCAGAATGGAGCAGCAGTGCCGGTGATCGTAACCGACGACCAGCTCGTGGAAACCGCAGAAACAGTATTGTTAACGGTGACCGGCGGTACCTCCACCAACTTTACACTTACGCCAAATACAGCTGCCAGCAATGCTACCGTGAATGTAATAGACGATGAGAACACACCGGCCAACCTGGTACTGAGTATAACCAAAACTGCCGACGCGTCAGAACCTGCCGGTAATGGCAGCTTCACCATCAGTTTGCCAACAGGTATCCTGCCTACGCAGGACATCACCGTCAGCTATAACATAGGTGGTACAGCCACAGGTGGGTCTGATTATACCGCGCTTACAGGTACGGTTACCATCCCTGCCGGTCAGTCCAGTGTAACCCTGCCCGTTAGTGTAACGGACGACCAGGTAATTGAAAACACAGAAAACGTGCTTGTAACGCTCACGGGCGGTACCAGCACCGGCTTTACTTATACCGTAAGCACTACCAATGGCAGCGCTTCCGTTGATATCACTGATAATGATAACACCACTGTTAACCGTGTACTGAGCATCACTAAGAAAACGGATGCAGCAGAACCGGCTACCAACGGTGAATTCACCATCAGTTTGCCGGCTAATGTCACCGCATCTGAAGATATCACCATAGCCTATATACCTACCGGTACTGCCGCCAGTGGCACAGATTACACCGCCCTGGGAACAACTGTTCTGCTGCCTGCAGGACAAAATAGTGTCTCCTTACCGCTCACCGTTGCTGATGACCAGATTATTGAAAACACTGAAACTGTTATTGCAACGGTGACCGGCGGTACCAGCACCAGCTTTACATTTACAGCCAGCAGCACCAGCGGCAGCGCTACGGCAAACATCACAGATGATGACAATACCACCGCTAACCGCGTTTTAAGTGTCAGCAATGCAGGTGGTGATGCTTCCGAGCCAGCTACCAACGGCGCATTTAAAATCAGCCTGCCGGCCAATATTCTTTCTTCAGAACCTATTACGGTAACTTATACAACAAGTGGTACAGCTACCAGCGGTACTGATTATACAGCGCTTACCAATACGGTGGTAATACCCGCCGGACAGAACAGCGTGACAGTACCGGTTGTTGTTACAAACGATCCATTACTGGAAAGCACAGAAACGGTTATACTCACCCTGACCAGTGGAGCATCTACCAGCTTTGCATTCACGGCCAGCACTACCGATGGTAATGCTACCGTAAATATTCTGGATGATGATAACACACCGGGCAACCGCATACTGCGCATCACTAAAACCACCGATGGAGCAGAACCTGCTACCAACGCAGTGTTCAACATCAACCTGCCTGCGGGCGTTCTTCCTTCAGAAGACATTACTGTAAGTTATAGCATAGGAGGTACCGCCACCAGTGGTGCGGACTACCCGGCATTAAGCGGTACAGTAACCATTCCGGCAGGACAGAACGGTGTTGCGCTTCCGGTAAATGTGATCAACGACCAGGAAATTGAAAGTACAGAAACAGTAATAGCAACGCTCACGGGTGGAACCTCTGCCAACTTTACTTACACCGTTAGCGCCACAAATGGTAATGCTTCTGCAAATATTACCGATGATGATAACACGGCTATCAACCGTGTGCTGAGCATCAGCAATAGTGGTAACGCAGCAGAACCCGGTACTGCCGGTAGCTTCACGGTAAGCCTGCCTGCGGGAATCACTTCATCTCAACCAATTACAGTAGCTTATTCCCGGGCAGGAACGGCCGTTTCTGCCACCGATTATAACGCTATTGGTACGGTAACAATACCAGCTGGCCAGAATAGTGTAGCCGTACCGGTTACGGTTATCAATGATAATATCATTGAACCAACTGAAACAGTAATCATGACTGTCAACAGTGGAACAGGTGGCAGCTTCAGCTTTACGGCATCAGCAACAGCTAAAACTGCTACCGTAAATATTGCGGATGATGACGATACCCCGGCTAATCTCGTGGTAAGGGTACAGGCAGTTCGTGATGGAGCCGAGGGAGGGAACAGTATAAGATTCAATTTCGGCCTGGCTCCAGGTGTTAGCTGTTCTGAAGCAGTAACCATAAAATATACGATAGGGGGTACCGCAATATTAGGTACCGACTATAATGGGCTGTCTGCGGGACATTTCACCGGAACAGCTGTTATTTCCCCCGGAGGTGGCACTGCCACAGCGGGTACCATCGTGGACGATCAGATCATAGAGGGCACGGAAACAGTGGTGCTTACCATCACCAGCGCCTCTTCCGCCAGCTTTACCTTTACGCCCGATCCGGTTGAAGGTAGCGCTACGGCAAATATCATTGATAACGACGATACGCCGGCTAACCGTGAGCTCAGCATCACCAAAACCGGCGATGCAGCCGAACCGGCAACAAACAACACTTTCAAAATTAGTCTGCCAACAGGCGTAACAATCGCCCAGCCTGTTACCGTGAATTACACAGTGAGTGGAACCGCAACTGCAGGTACTGATTACGCTAACCTTAACGGTACGGCTACCATTCCTGCCGGTGCAAATAGTGTTACGCTGCCGGTGAATGTGATCGATGACAACCTCATTGAAAACAACGAAACCGTAGTGGTAACCATCACCGGTGGAACCGCGGGCAGTCTTACTTTCACTGCCAGTCCAACGGCTGGTGCGGAAACCATGAGCATTGCAGATAACGATAACACCACCACCAACCGGGTACTCAGTATCGTGAAACTGGCAGACCTCGAAGAACCTGCTGTTAACGGCGGCTTCAAGGTTAGCCTGCCTTCCACTATACTTTCATCTGAACCTGTAACAGTTAACTATACCGTTACCGGCACCGGCACCAACGGTACAGACTATGCCACATTAAGTGGCAGCGTTATCCTGCCGGCAGGTCAGAACAGCGTGGTGATTCCTGCAAACGTAACAGACGACCAGATTATAGAAGGTACAGAAACGCTGATTGCTACCATTACAAACGGCGCCAGCACCAGCTTTGCCTTCACAGCCAGCACTACCAACGGCAGTGCAACCGCTAACATCCTGGACGACGATAACATCGCGGCAAACCAGGTATTGAGCGTGGTGAACGGCGGCGATGCGTCAGAACCAGGCACCAATGGCTCCTTCACCATCAGCCTGCCTGCTACTTATACTTCAGCATTGCCAATTACGGTAAACTATACAGTAGCGGGTACCGCCGGAAGCGGTGTGGATTACACCGCGCTGACAGGCACGGTAACCCTGCCTGCCGGACAAAACAGCGTGTCTGTACCGGTAAGTGTGATCAACGACCAGCTCGTGGAAAACACGGAAACGGTAATACTGACCCTCACCGGCGGCGCCAGCACTGGCTTTACGTATACCGTTAGCACAACAAACAGTGATGCTACTGTAAATATTACAGATGATGAAAACGCACCGGCTAACCGTGTGCTGAGTGTTACCAACACCGGCAACGCGTCCGAACCAGGCACTAATGGAGAGTTCACTATTAGCCTGCCTGCCGGCATATTGCCGTCAGAAGACATCGACGTCACCTACACTATTGGCGGTACAGCCACAGGTGGCACCGATTATGCCGCGCTTACAGGCACTGCTACCATCCTCGCTGGCCAGAATAGTGTAACCGTTCCCGTAGTTGTTACTAATGACCAGATCATAGAAGGTACAGAAACAGTGATCCTTACTGTTAGCGGCGGTAGCAGCAGCGGCTTTACATATACCGCCAGTACTACCAATGGTAATGCTACCGTGAACGTGGCAGACGATGATAACACCGCTGCCAACCAGGTGCTCGCTGTTACCAAAACGGCGGATGCGGCAGAACCATCTACCAATGGCAGCTTCAAAGTAGCCCTGCCCACAGGTATCACCGCGGCCCGCGACATCCAGGTAACTTATACCATCGGCGCCGGTACCGCTACTCCTGGTACAGATTACCAGGCTATTACCGGTACCATTACCATACCTGCGGGTCAGAATAGTGTATCCGTTCCCGTGAATGTAATAGACAATACCGTGATTGAGCCGGATGAAACCGTGATCCTGAATATCACCGGAGGTACCGATACACAGTTTACTTATACCATTGCAAGTGGCGGCGGCACAGCTACTGTAACGATCACCGATAACGATCATGCAGCCAACAGCAACATTGTGCTGCTCACCAAAGTATCCGACGCCCTGGAAGGCGGTACGAATGGTCAGTACAGGATTTCCCTGCCACCGGGCGTTACCAGCTCTGAAGATGTGGTAGTGACCTTTGCTACCCCTATGGGAGGAACAGCCGGTAATACAATTGACTATAATTTGCTGGGACTGTCCGCCGGTAATATTGTGATACCGGCAGGCGCCAACGAAGTGTTCATAGATGTAGACGCCGGTAACGACGGTGTCATTGAGGGACCTGAAACAGTGGTGCTGACCCTTACCAGCGCAGCCTCCAGCAGTTATCCGTTTACGATAGACCCTGCAGGTAACGGCGCGGTAGTAAATATTATAGATGCCAATGCGGCCAGCAGCACACCGGTGCAGGTAATTACCGGCACCAATGCCGCAGAACCAGCCACCAACGGTAGCTTCACCGTGAAGCTGGCAGGTGTGGCCACTTCTGCATGGCCTGTTACAGTAGGATATACGGTATCAGGTACAGCGGTATCCGGTGTGGACTACCAGGCACTGGGCACAGTTGTGATCCCCGCCAATACCAATAGCGTAACGGTTAACCTCAATGTATTGGACGACCAGATCATTGAGCCTGTCGAAACAATGACGTTCACGCTCTTGTCGGGTAGCGCTACAGACGGTGGTGGTAACGCCTTTATCTTCCCGCCTGATCCGGCCAACGATGACATTACTGTGAACATCGCAGATGACGATGCCATTGCTGCCAACCAGGTACTGAAGGTGGTAAAAACCACTGATGCCGCAGAACCGGGTACCAATGGCGCCTATACGGTAAGCCTGCCTGCCGGTTATACTTCCGCAGCCAATATCACGCTGAACTATAACATCGCCGGTACCGCAACCCGTAATACCGACTATACAGTTAGTACCATTACCCTGCCGGCTTATACCAACAGCATCACTATACCGCTGAGAGTAATAGATGACAAGATCATTGAAAATACAGAAACAGCTATACTGAACCTTACAGGTGGTACAGATGGCAACTCATTCACATACTCTGCAGATGCAACCAGCAACAATGCAACGGTGAATATTGCAGATGATGATAATACCAACACGAATAAAGTACTGCTGGTAACCAACAGCGCTGATGGTGCAGAGCCGGCAACAGACGGAGAATTCACTATCAGTCTGCCTGCAAGCTATACTTCATCAGAAGACATCACCGTAAGCTATACCATAGCCGGTACGGCCACTGCGGGCAGCGATTATGCAGCCCTGTCCGGCACCGTGCAGATACCTGCTGGTCAGAACAGCGTGAAGATACCTGTAGATGTAACCGATGACCAGATCATAGAAGGTACAGAAACTGTAGCCCTTACGCTTACGGGTGGTGTGAGCACCAGCTTTAACTTTACGCCTGCAAGCGGCAACAGTACAGCTACCGTGAACATCGCTGATAACGACAACACCACGGCTAACCAGGTGATCAGCATTACGAAAACAACAGATGCTGCGGAACCGGCTACCAATGGCGCATTCACGATCAGCCTGCCTGGCAGTGTAACCTCCGCGCAACCGGTTACTGTAAACTATACGATTGCAGGTACCGCTGTGAACGGAACAGATTACACTACACTCTCCGGCTCCATTGTATTACCTGCCGGTCAGAATAGTGTGCCTTTACCGCTGACTGTTAAAGATGATAAGATTATAGAAGGAACTGAAACCGTAATAGCTACGGTTACAGGTGGCGCTTCACCGGCCTTTGTGTTCACTGCCAGCACTACCAGTGGTAATGCTACTGCAAATATCACAGACGATGATGGTGTGGCCGCCAACCTGGTACTGAGTGTAGCTAAAACAACAGATGCGGCTGAACCGGGTACTAACGGCTCGTTCCGTATCAGCCTGCCCGCAACTTATACCGCATCAGCGCCTGTTGTTGTAAATTATAACATCACAGGTACTGCCACTGCCGGTGGTGACTATACCGCCCTGAGTGGTACAGCAACCATACCAGCCGGACAAAACGGTGTATCCGTGCCCGTGAATGTAACAGACGACCAGGTTATTGAGAATACAGAAACGGTGATCATGACCCTTAGCGGTGGTACCTCCGGCAGCTTCACTTATACTGCCAGCACTACCAATGGTGATGCTACCCTGAACATTGCTGACGACGACAACACACCGGACAACCTGGTGCTGAGCGTGATCAGAACTTCAGATGCCGCAGAACCTTCTGCGAATGGTGAATTCAGAATTAGCCTGCCAACAGGTGTTACCGTTGCCGAAAATGTGACAGTGAACTATACCCTCACTGGTACGGCAGCGAATGGCACGGATTATACGAACCTTGGCGGCACAGTAGTGATCCCGGCTAACCAGAACAGTGTGGTGGTACCGCTGGTGGTAACCGATGACCAGATCATTGAAAGCACTGAAACTGCGATCATGACACTGAATAACGGCGCCAGCACAAACTTCAACTTCACGGCCAGCACTACCAGCGGTAATGCTTCCATGAATATTGACGACAACGACAATACGCCGACCGGTCTTGTACTGAACATCGTTAAAAACACAGACGGAGCAGAACCATCCACTAATGCGGCATTCACAATTAGTCTGCCTGCCGGATATACCGCTTCTGAGGACATTACGGTTAACTATACCGTAGCCGGTACTGCTACCAGCGGCGATGACTATGTGTCTCTCGGCACTTCTATTGTACTGCCTGCGGGTCAGAACAGTATCAGCCTGCCGGTAACCGTAACAGATGATAAGATCATAGAGAACACAGAAACGGTGGTGGTAACATTAACAGGTGGTAACAGCACCAACTTCAACCTGGTGGCAAGTGGCAGCAACGGCAGCGCTAGCGCAGACATTACAGACGACGAGGCCAGCACCCCGGCTAACCTGGTACTCGGTATCAGCAAAACTACGGATGCAGCTGAACCGGCCACCAACGGCGACTTCAGCATAAACCTGCCTACAGGTATCACCGCAGCGGAAGACATTACCGTGAATTACACCGTCGCAGGTACAGCTACCACCGGCGCTGATTACACTACCTTAAGCGGTACAGTAGTGATCCCGGCAGGTCAGAATGGTGTGTCTTTACCGGTAACTGTAGCAGACGATAAGATCATTGAGAACACAGAAACTGTGATAACAACCCTCGCAGGTGGGGCATCTGCCAGCTTTACCTTCACCGGTACCGGTAGCGCTACTGTGAATATTGCAGATGACGATAACGCACCGGCTAACCTGGTACTGGCGGTTGCCAAAACAGGAGACGCAGCTGAACCAGGTACCAGCGGTACCTTCAGTATCAGTTTGCCAGCAGGTTATACCGCGGCGGAAGATATCACTGTTACTTATACAACAGCAGGTACCGCAATCAGCGGCACAGACTATACCGCACTTTCTGGTACAGCAGTGATTCCTGCGGGACAAAACAGTGTGGCCGTTTCAGTGCCTGTAATAGACGATCAGCTGATTGAAAACACGGAAACCGTGATCATGACGCTTACCGGCGGTACTTCCACCAGTTTCACACTCACAGCCAGCACCACCAATGGTAACGCCACTGTGAATATTACAGACAACGACAACACGGCGGGCAATCGCGTACTGAGTGTGGTAAAAACAACCGACGCCGCAGAACCAGCTACCAATGGCGTGTTTACCATCAGCCTGCCGCTCGGTGTGGCAGCAGATGAAGACATTACCGTGAACTATACCACCAGTGGTACTGCAACCAGCGCAACAGATTATACAGCGCTGAGTGGCTCAGTAATTATTCCTGCCGGTCAGAATAGCGTAACGGTAACAGTGCCGATAATCGACGAAAAGGTGATTGAAACTACCGAAACCGTGATCCTCACGCTTACAGACGGTGCAAGCACCAGCTTCGCCTTCACTGCCAGCACTACCAGTGGTAATGCTACCGTGAATATTGCAGATGATGATAATATCCCGGCTAACCTGGTGATCGAAGTAACCAACCCTGTAAACGGTGCAGAACCAGCTACCAATGGCAGCTTTACAGTTGGATTGCCAACAGGATACACCGCATCTGAAGATATCACTGTGAGCTACACCATAGGCGGTACCGCTACAGGTGGCGCCGATTACGCTACCCTGGGTGGAACCGTGGTAATCCCTGCCGGTCAGAACAGCGTGCCGGTAACAGTAAATGTAACCGACGACAAGATCATAGAAAATACAGAAACAGTAATATTAACGGCTACGGGGGCTACTTCTACCAGCTTTACTCTCGTGGCAAGCAGCACCAGCGGAAATGCTACCGTGAATATCACAGATGACGATAACACGCCGGCTAACCTGGTACTGGGCGTAAGTAATGCAGGCGATGCAACTGAACCGTCTACAAACGGCAGCTTTAAGATCGGCTTGCCTGGCGGAGTAACCTCGGCCGAAGATATTACGGTGAATTATACCATCAGCGGTACAGCTACCAGCGGCACCGACTACAATACCCTTAGCGGTACCGTAGTAATCCCTGCCGGACAGGATAGTGTAAGCGTACCAGTGAGTGTGATCAATGACCTCATCATTGAAAACAATGAAACTGTGATCCTCACGCTTACAGGTGGTACAAGCACCAGCTTCACCTTCACTGCCAGCACTACCAATGGTAATGCTACGGTAAATATTAATGATGACGATAATACCGCTGCAAACCGCGTGCTGGCGGTAGCCAGAACCGCAGACGGCGCTGAACCAGGCACCAACGGTAACTTTAATGTAAGTCTGCCTGCCGGTATAACAGCCGCAGAAGACATCACCGTGAACTATGCCATTACAGGCACCGCGACGAATGGTACCGATTACGCAAACCTCACTGGTTCAGTAGTAATACCTGCCGGTCAGAATAGTGTAGCCGTACCAGTAACAGTCACCGACGATCAGATCATTGAAGGCACCGAAACGGTGATCATGACCCTGACCAACGGAGCGTCTGCCAGCTTTGCCTTCACGGCCAGCACTACCAGCGGCAATGCAACCGTAAACATTGCGGACGACGATAACACTGCTATTAACCGCGTACTGGTGGTAACCAACACAGGTGATGCTGCAGAACCAGGTACAAACGGCAGCTTTAATATCAGTTTGCCTGCAGGAATAACTTCGACTGAAGATATTGCCGTTGGCTATACCATCGCAGGTAGCGCTACTGCCGGTTCAGATTATACTGCCATCACCGGGGTGATCAACATCCCTGCCGGTCAGAACAGTGTAGCCGTACCAGTTACCGTAACAGATGACCAGGTGATTGAGCCTGTTGAAACCGTGCTGTTGACGCTCACCGGCGGAACATCTACCAACTTTACATTCACCGCAGGCGGCGCCACCGGCAATGCTACTGTGAACATTGCCGATAATGATAACACACCGGCTAACCGGACACTCACCGTGGTAAAAACTGCTGACGCATCAGAACCGTCTACAGCCGGCACATTCACGATCAGCCTGCCAACCGGTATTACTGCATCTGAAAATGTGACCGTAAATTATACCATCGGCGGTACCGCTACCGCAGGTACGGATTACAGCACGCTGAGCACTTCAGTAGTGATCCCTGCCGGTCAGAACAGCGTTACTGTGCAGGTACCGGTGATCGACGACAAGCTGATAGAAAATACAGAAACCGTGCTGATGACACTGAACGGCGGTTCTTCTGCCAGCTTTGCTTTCACCGGCACAGCCAGCGCCACTGTGAACATACTGGATGACGATAACACCGCGGCTAACCGTGTGATCCAGGTAACTGCTACTAAAAATGCTGCGGAACCAGGTACAGATGGCGAATTTACCATCGGCCTGCCTTCAGGCATTACTTCATCAGAAGCCATTACGGTAACCTATACTATCAATGGTACCGCCACCAGCGGATCAGATTATACCGCCCTCACCGGCACCGCGGTAATCCCTGCTGGTCAGAATAACGTTACCATACCGGTACCGGTGATCAATGACCTGATCCTGGAAAATACCGAGACGGTAGCAATGACCATCACAGGTGGTGCATCTACCAGCTTCACCTTCACCGGAGGCGGCGCCGCAACCGTGAACATCATAGATGATGAGAACACCGCAGCTAACCGTACACTCCGCATTGTGAAAACAGCTGATGGTGCAGAACCATCTACCAACGGCAGCTTCACGATCAGTCTCCCGGCGGGCATTATTACCTCCGAAGCCATTAATGTAAACTATACCATCGGCGGCACCGCCACCACCGGTACAGATTATGCGGCCATCACAGGAACCATCATCATCCCTGCCGGTCAGAATAGCGTGAGCGTACCGGTAACCGTGATCGACGACAAGCTGATTGAGAACACTGAAACCGTGATCATGACACTGAACGGCGGCACTTCTTCCAGCTTCACGTTCACCGGTACAGGTAATGCTACTGTGAATATTACGGACGATGAAAACACAGCGGGTAACCGTGTGCTGACAGTCACCAAAGTAACAGATGCAGCTGAACCAGCTACCAACGGCGGATTTAACATCAGCCTGCCTGCCGGCATCGCTTCATCTGAAGCTATCACCGTTAACTACACGATTAGTGGTACCGCTACCAGTGGTGCAGATTATAACGCCATCACCGGAACGATCACCATCCCTGCCGGTCAGAACAGCGTAAATGTACCGGTTACTGTAATGAACGACCAGGTAATAGAGAATACAGAAACGGTGATCCTGACATTGAACGGTGGTAACGCTGCCAGCTTTGTATTCACTGGTACAGGTAATGCTACCGTGAATATTACAGATGACGAGAACATACCGGCTAACCTGGTGCTCACCGCAACAAAAGCAACAGACGGCTCAGAACCAGCTACCAACGGCGGCTTTAACATCAGCCTGCCAGCCGGTATCACTTCTTCTGAAGATATCACCGTTAACTATACGATCAGCGGCACGGCTACCAGCGGTACAGATTATACCGCTATCACAGGAACCATCACCATCCCTGCAGGTCAGAACAGCGTGAGCGTACCGGTAACAGTAATAGATGATCAGCTGATAGAAAATACAGAAACCGTGATCATGACACTGAACGGCGGAACATCTGCCAGCTTCACCTTCACCGGCACCGGCAACGCCACCGTGAACATCACCGACGATGAAAGTGATCCGGCCAATAAAGTGCTGAGCGTAGTGAAAACTACCGACGCAGCAGAACCGGGCACTAATGGAGCGTTTACCATCAGCCTGCCTTCAGGTGTTGCTTCTTCTGAAGATGTTACTGTGAACTACACCATCACCGGTACTGCTGCCAGTGGTACAGATTATACCGCCCTCACCGGCACCGTAATTATCCCGGCAGGTCAGAACAGCGTGAGTGTACCGGTAACAGTACTGGATGATCAGTTGATTGAAAACACGGAAACCGTGATCATGACACTGAACGGCGGAACATCCACCAGCTTCACCTTCACCGGTACAGGTAATGCTACCGTGAATATTACAGATGATGAAAACATACCTGCAAACCTGGTACTGAACGTTGTGAAAACAACAGACGCAGCTGAGCCAGGCACTAACGGTGCGTTTGCGATCAGCCTGCCATCAGGCATCGCTTCTTCCGAAGATATCACCGTGAATTATACGATAAGTGGTACGGCTACCAGTGGGGCAGATTATACCGCCATCACCGGAACGATCACCATCCCGGCCGGCCAGAATAGTGTAGCCGTTCCCGTAACCGTGGCAGACGACCAGATCATAGAAGTAACTGAAACTGTGATCATGACGCTCAATGGCGGAACTTCCACCAGCTTCACCTTCACTGGTAACGGTAATGCTACTGTAAACATCACCGACGATGAAAGCAGCACACCAGCCAGCATGGCGCTGACCATCACCAAAGATACAGATGGCGCAGAACCAGCTACTAATGGCGGCTTTAAGGTGAGCCTGCCAGCAGGTATCACTTCATCTGAAGACATCACGGTGAATTATACCGTAACAGGTACTGCCACCGCCGGCGCAGATTATACCGCCCTCACCGGCACCGTGATCATCCCGGCAGGTCAGAACAGTGTAGCCGTTCCCGTGGTTGTTGCAGATGACCAGATCATAGAAGTAACAGAAACAGTAATAGCCACCCTCAACGGCGGTACTTCTGCTAACTTCACCTTCACCGGAAATGGTAACGCTACCGTAAATATCACCGATAATGAAAGCAGCACACCAGCCAGCCTGGCGCTGACTGTCGCTAAAGGTGCAGACGGTGCAGAACCTGCCACTAACGGCCACTTTGTTATCAGTCTCCCTGCTGGTATTACTTCATCAGAAGCTATCACAGTGAACTATACCATAGCCGGTACCGCTACGCCGAATGCAGATTACACCACCCTTACAGGTACGGTAGTGATCCCTGCCGGTCAGAACAGCGTGAATGTACCGGTAACCGTATCAGACGACCAGATCATAGAAGGTACAGAAACGGTGATCCTGACACTGAACGGTGGCACATCTGCCAACTTTACCCTCACAGGTACCGGTAGTGCTACCGTAAATATTACCGATGATGAAAGCAACCTGGTACTGAACGTCACCAAAAATGCAGATGGCGCAGAACCAGCTACCAACGGCGGCTTCACCATTGGTTTACCAGCCGGTGTTACCGCAGCTGTGGATATCACTGCCACTTACACCATTGCAGGTACGGCTAAAGGCGGCGCCGACTACACCACCCTCACCGGTACAGTAGTCATCCCGGCAGGTCAGAACAGCGTTGCCATACCGGTAACCGTAACCGACGACCAGCTGATTGAAGGAAATGAAACAGTGATCATCACAGTAGCCGGAGGCACCGCCAATGGCCTTGTGTTCTCACCGGGTACCAATAACACCGTTACCGTAAACATAGCAGATGATGATAACACGGGCCTGGACCTGGTTGTAAATGCTACCACACCAAATGCGGCAGAACCAGCTACACCAGGAGCGTTCACGATCAGCCTGGCAAGTGGCAAATTACCTGTGGAAGACATTACCGTTACCTACACAGTAACTGGTAGTGGCACAGCAGGCGCCGACTACACCGCCCTCACCGGCACCGCAGTAATTCCTGCAGGCCAGAGCAGCGTGATAGTACCGGTAAATGTAACAGACGACGATCTGATAGAACCAGCAGAAACAGTGGTGTTCACCATCACAGGTGGTAAGTCGGCCAGCATTAACTACACTGTAGGTACCAGCAGTACTGCCACTGTAAACATTGCAGACGACGATCACACTAACCTGAACCTGCTCGTTACCGCCAGCAAACCGGATGCTACTGAACCGAATGTCAACGGGGCGTTCACGATCAGCCTGGCCAGCGGCAAGCGCACAGCCGAACCGATCACTATACAATACATGATAGGTGGTACCGCTACACCGGATGCTGACTACACCGCCATTACCGGAACAATCACCATCCCGGCCGGCGCCAGCAGTGTAACCATACCGGTGAGTGTACTGGACGACAGTGAAGTAGAAACACCGGAAACAGTGGTGTTCATGCTCACCGGCGGACAATCAGCCAGCTACACCTTCACAAAAGGTGCTCCGGGCGACGCTACGGTTACGATCACCGACACCGATAAACTGGCGGGCGACCTGGTGGTTACCAAAGAAATCGTGACACCGGCAGTTGGTCCTTACCGCATGGGTCAGAACCTGACCTACCGCATCACTGTAAGGAATGCAGGTAATATCCCGGTAACCGCCGTGAAAGCAGAAGACCGCTTACCGGTACAACTGGATGTGCCTAGTCATACTTCCGCAGAAAGAGGAGAGGTAGTAGTAACGCCAGCCACTAAGCTGATAGAATGGAACATCGGCGACCTGGCAGTGGGAGCTTCCGTACAAATGACGCTGACAGCCCGCGTAATAGAAGGCGGACAGCTGATCAACGAAGCAACTGCTTACAGTACAAACATGCCGGACGCCGACAGTGCCAATAACGTAGGGGTATCTGCAGTAGGAATAGAAGGTTCAGACTTATCCTTCCCGAATGTGATCACGCCAAACGGCGATGGTAAGAACGAAAGGTTCATCATCGGCGGGCTGGAGAAATATCCGGGTTCATCGCTGTACATCTTCAACCGCTGGGGCGGACAGGTGTACCAGTCGAAGGATTACCGTAACGACTGGAACGGTGCTAACCTGAACGAAAGCACCTACTACTATATATTGGAAGTGAAGAAGGAGAGTGGAATCAAAAAGTATAAAGGCTGGATAACAATACTGCGGTAAAAGACAAAAATATTATCTGCTACAAAAAAAGTAAAAGATGCAAACAGTACTCAGAGCAGGAATAATGGTGATGCTGCTGGCGATAGGAATGCGTGGAGCAGCGCAACAGAACATACAGTTCAGCCAATACGTGTTCAACGGGTTAAGCGTTAACCCTGCCTATGCAGGCTATAAAGAAGACCTGTATGTGAATGCCGTATACCGCCATCAATGGGCCGGTTTCCCCGGCGCGCCCCGTACGGGCGGCGTGTCGATAGACGGGGTGACGCCGGCCAGTGATAACAAGGTGGGGCTGGGACTGCAGATGTTGTTTGATAAACTCGGTCCGCAGGATGCCTTGTCGCTTTACGGTTCTTACTCCTACCGGATTCCGCTGGATGATGAGGATACGCGCCGGCTTTGCTTCGGGCTGGGAGGAGGCGTTACCCAGTACTCTATCGACGGTTCGGCCCTGCAATACATCGATAACGATGATGCCGCCCTTCCGTTGGGAAAGAAAAGTGTATGGGTACCGGACGCCCGCTTCGGGGTTTATTATTACACACCGCGCTTTTATGCAGGCGCCTCCATCATGGACCTGTTTTCGCTCTATACCGATGCAACCCGCTACAGCTGGAAAGGAAACAACTATTCTACGATCCGCAAAACACAGCACCTGTATGTTACCACGGGTGCTATGTTTCCGCTGGGCGACAACCTCCAGCTGAAGCCTTCGATCCTGATCAAGGAAGATTTTAAAGGACCTACCAACGTAGACATTAATGCTTTCCTGCTGATTGGTGAAAAGCTGTGGACGGGCGTCTCTTATCGCACCGGTGTAGGCGTGTGGAACAAAACCAACCTCCAGAAGGACCTGAGTGAGCTGGACGCAGCCAGCGTGATGGTGGAATTCTACGCTACAGAAACGCTGCGCATCGGGTACTCCTACGACCTCAGTATTAATAAAATGGCAGGTTACCAGGGAGGATCGCATGAAATATCACTAGGCTTCTTAATTCCTTCGAAAAATTTCACTGTAAAGAATCCCAGGTATTTTTAACCATAGTTTACTACCCGTATGATACGTCGCACTATAATTACCATCCCGCTGTTTCTTATTGCCTTCAACCTGTACAGCCAGGAGCAGAAAAGCATGTCGCAAATGGCTGAAGCAGCCTATGCACGGCAGGAGTATGCAGAGGCAGGAGCGCTTTATAACAGGATTGCCCGCAGCAAGGGAAGTAAGATGCCGGTAGATCAGCTGATGAAGATGGCCCATAGCTACCAGGAGATCGGCTACTTTAAGGAAGCTTCGGATGTATACAAGGAAATCACGGAGCGGGCCGACCGGCCTTCGTCTGCCTATTTTGCATATGGCGAAGCGCTCCGGCAACTGGAGCAATATGATGCCGCAAAGCAGCAGTATGCGTTGTTCACCACCTCCAATGCAGATAGTCTTAAACTAAAAGAGATTGCACTGCAGGGTTGCGACAGCGCCGTTGTATGGCTTAAACAGGCAGCGCCTATACAGTTAAAGCCGGTGAAAGAGCTGAACACACAAGGCTCCGACCTGGTAACCGGCGTGGTACAGAAAGGTTTACTGCTGATGTCAAACGGGTACCGCTCTATGGCACTGAATAACGGGTCGCAGGCAAAACCTCCGATCGATAAACGCACGGAACAACCTTACTATAAAGCATACGTTTACCAGCAATATGCCGGCGGCAACCACGACATGTTCCTGGAGGAACTGGCGCCTGCACTACTGGCCAAATACGATTATCATATTGGCCCGGTGTGTTTGAACACCACAGAAGACACGCTCTATGCCACCATCAACATACAGGGCAAAGGGGTTCCCGTTACCGGTAAAGGACTGGTAAATGGTGTTCGCCAGTTGCAGATCTATCAATCTGTAAAAAAGAATGGCAAATGGGAAGCACCGGTACTGATGCCCGGCATCAATGTAACGGGATATTCTTCCAGTCACGCGGTATTAAGCACCGGTGGCGATATATTGTATTTCGTGTCTGACCGCCCGGGCGGTCAAGGACAAACAGATATCTGGTACGCCGAAAAACAGGCAGACGGTTCCTGGGGCGCGCCGGTCAACTGTGGCAGCCAGATAAATACCGTGGCAGCAGAAACCTTCCCCACCGTTAACGAAGACGGCATTCTTTATTTCTCCAGCAGGGGATATGCAGGAATGGGTGGTTATGACATTTACCGCATAAAAGGCGGCAAATCCAGCTGGGAAATACCGGAGAACATGAAAGTACCTTTCAACTCCGGCGCAGACGATTTAGGGCTTATTTTGAAACGTAACGGCTATGAAGGTTACCTGGCTTCGAACAAACCAGGCAGCATGGGCAAAGATGATATCTATTATTTCTCAGACGCCGAATATTTTACCAGGATCAACCGCAGGGAAAACCCGCCGGTGATAACAGATCATACGGCCCCTCCTGTAACTGGCGACCAGCCTGGTGGAGGAAAGAAAGGACATACGCCGGAAGAAGAAGAGGATAGAAAGAAGCTGGAAGAACTGAAGTTCTTCTATGATTATAACAGCGCATCACTGCTCAGCGAGTCCCGCAGGATCCTGGACCAGGTAGCGGCGGTGCTGAAACGTCACCCCGACTGGAAGATCGTAATTGCATCTTTTGCTGATAACCGTGGCTCTGACCAATATAACACTGATTTGTCGGCCTTACGTTGTTATGCGGTAATAGATTACCTCGTTAATAAAGGGATCGATTCCAAACGCCTCTACTACACCAATAACGGGGAGAACAATCCTGTGAACGGCTGTAAGGATGGTGTACCATGTAAGGAAGAAGACTATAAGCAGAACAGGCGCACCGAACTGCGGATCAAATGGTAGCACTTCGCTGAACTTATACCATACAAAAAAGCCTTCAAATCATTTCGGTTTGAAGGCTTTTTTGTAGGATATTTTGTCGGCAGGCAGGTACCGGGGTCCTTTCAGGTAATAAAGTTCCGGATAGCACTACCCTTGCGTATAAACAGATTTTCCCTGATCTGCAGCATCTTGATAACTATTGCAGGAAATCCTTGGGCAAGGTGTTGTAAATATGAAAAATTAATCTTTCATTTGTTGTGTTATGAGGGAATTTGTACCGTAGCAAGTGTTATCCCTGATATTCCCCGATCATAACAAACGTGTCCTGAACCTTTGTCTGAAGCCTTCTGCAGTTTTCAATTCGTTTTTTTGAAGTTTGGAATTTAGATTGGAAAAAATATCGGAATTTTTTTAATCGTCAGTTAAACACTTATAATGATTACAATATTTACTGGTACTTGATTGTATGGTTATTGTAGATGTCGTTTGCCCTATATAAAAAGTTTAGTCGTCCCACAACGATTAAACCATATTTTACCCTTTACCCACTCCCGTTATGATGATACGGATAAAATGGTTATTGATTTTATTATGGGGGCTCCCTGCCTATAGCCAAAGGGTGGACACTGTTGCTGCATTCCCGCAGAAAACCCACCATCGCATAGCTAAAACTATTGAAGGGCAAGGGGACATGTCTGACAGGCTAAAGCGCCGGCAACTGAAGCTGATCGCAAAACTGCAGCTAATGGAAGGCAAAGCCGGCCGGCGGTTAAAAGAAGTGGATACCATCGCAGCTATGACCTACCTGCAACAAACAAAGGACGCCTATGCAACCCTGCTGGGAAAATTGAATGGTACAAAAGAAGAAGGGCAGAGCCCATATATTCCGCGTCTGGATTCTCTTCATTGCCTGGTAAACTTTTTAGGTGCCACAGCGGATGGAAAAGATCATTTAAATAAAGCCTTAAAAAGTATAGACGGGCTAAAAGCCGACTGGCTAAGGGGAGAACGTGTAAAAAGTTTCCTGGCAGAAAGGGCTGCGATGTTAAATAGTTTACGGGAGAAATTCCCGCAGCTAAAGGGCATCAAAGGCGCCGCGGCGAAGTACTCAAAGGAGCTTTTCTATTATAAGCGCCGCCTCGATCAATGGAAAGAGGAACTGAATACCCCCGCAGACTGGGAAGCTACGGCCTTGAAGGCACTTGGCAAAGTTCCGGTATTCCAGCAATTTTTACGGGAAAACAGTCAGTTGTCATCCTTGTTTGGTATGCAGTCCAACGGGGGCCCGAATGTAGCGGCAGTAACTGTAAACGGGATGCAAACACGCGCTACTGTGCAAACATTATTACAACAGCGGCTTGGCCCCGCGGCCGGAAACCTGGAACAGCAGCTGGCCAGTCAGGCAGTGGCGCAAGGCACAGGCTTCACAGATATCCGGAATAAAATAACCTCACTGAGGTCAGCAGGAATGTCCGGTGATGAAGCATCTGCAATGCCTGCCTTTAAAAAAAATGATCAGCGTATAAAACCCTTTCTCAAAAGACTGGAATATGGATTTGATCTGCAAACCGGCAAGCGTAGTGCTTATCAGTTTCCGGCCAGCAATGACCTGGCTGTTTCACTGGGGTACCGGTTGAACGACCGTCTGGTTACAGGTATTGGCGTGGCCTATAAATTTAGTATGGGCGAAGCATGGAACAAAATAAACTTCACTCATGATGGGATCGGCTTGCGCAGCTACCTGGACTGGAAGCTTGCGGCGCCCGGCAAAGGGAAGACCGCATTGTTGGGTAATCTCTGGATCAGCGGTGGTATTGAACAAAACTATTGGTCACGTTTTGAGAACATAGCGGAACTGAGAAGTCTCGCCTGGCAAACATCAGGTTTGATAGGAGTAGCTAAAAAGATCCAATACCAGAAGAAGACGGCGAAACTGCAGCTGCTGTGGGATTTTCTACAGCCTGCCGGAAATCGCGCAGTTGTATTCCGGTGGGGATACAACTTCTGACAGGAATCATAAAGATCAAAAAGCAGGAACACATCACTGAACGCTATATCGCCCATACCGATTTGAAATTAATAAAAGTTGTATTGATGAACGTATTCAAAACATGCCTCGGCCTTCTGACCGGATTATTAATAATGATCCCCACAAAAGAAGCGCTGGCACAAGCACCCGCCCCCTATACCGTACAGGATGGGAATACTATTTATACTGTCACGGCAACTTCTCCCCAAACGAATCCCACTATTCTGAATACGCTTCCGCTGAGAGATGCCAAAGTCGCAACGCAGTATATCGACGGCCTTGGCCGGCCATTTGAATTGGTGCAGAAGAAAGCGTCTCTCATCACGGACCCTGCCAGTCCGCTGTCTTCCACCACAGCCGTAGACTTGGTGACCGCCAGAACATATGACGTGTATGGAAGAGAAGTATATTCCTTTTTGCCTTTTGCTGCCAATAATACGAACGGCAATACTTCTGTTTCCGATGGAAACTTCAAAAAAAATCCATTTGAACAGCAGGCCATCTTTTCCCAGGCAATGTACCCGGGAGAAACCTATTTTTATGGTAAAACGAATTTTGAAGCATCTCCCCTGAGCCGCACTACGGAGGTGTATGCGCCAGGGAATAACTGGGTTGGTACAGAATCTGCCACAAAGAAAAATATAACCACCAGGTACCTGGTAAATACAGTGACCGATGCCGTCAGATACTGGACCGTAACAATAGCGCCGGTGGGAGGACTAAGCACATACGCCACTTCAACTACATATCCTCCGGGAACCTTATTCAAAACGATCCGGATAAATGAACATGGCAAGCAGGTTATTGAATTCAAAGACAAAGAAGGTAAAGTAGTGCTGAAAAAAGTGCAGCTTACGGCATCCGATGCGGGAACGGGAAGTGGTCATGCCGGTTGGCTGAACACCTATTACATCTATGATGATTTTAAAATGCTGCGCTGCGTTATACAACCCAAGGGGGTAGAACTGATCTCTCCCAACTGGTTACTGACGGATGTTACCATATTGGCAGAACAGTGCTTCCGGTATGAATACGATGCAAAGAGGCGACAGATAATAAAAAAGATGCCCGGCGCAGGCGCGCAATACCTGGTATATGACAGTCGCGATAGGTTGGTGCTCCGGCAGGATGCCATCCTGGGAAGCGGGAAATGGGAATATTTCCAGTACGACAGCCGCAACAGGCCGGTTGCCAGCGGTATCTGGACCACCGCTACTACTTTTGCAGCTCACATTACCGCAGCCGCGCTCATCCCGGGTGGAACCGCTGCTAATTATCCCGCGGCAGGAACCTCCGGCCTCGAAGAGCTAAGCAGCACCTTTTACGATAACTACGATTTTCTGACCGCCACCGCTTACGCCGGGCATGGATTGAATACAGGTTTCTTTACAGGAGATAACAGTTATTTTTCTGCAGCCAGCAATACCGCCTGGCCCTATCCGCAGGCCGTAACTTCAACAACCGCCACACAGGGAATGATTACCGGGGGAAGGGTAAAAGTACTTGGAACCGCTACCTGGCTTTATACGGCTACCTACTATGATAACGATGGAAGAACCATACAGGTGCAAAGTAAGAATGTGACCGGCGGCCTTGATATAGCGACTACCCAATATACATTTAACAATCAGCCGTTGATCACTGTACAACGGCAGGTAATCGCCGGCGCCGGTGCGCAAACCACTATTGTGTTAACTAAACTCACCTACGACGATCTGAGCAGACTTGTAAAAGTGGAGAAGGCTATCAGCAATACCACCGTGAATAGCGGGGCCATGACAGCCTACAAAACTATTTCGGAAATGGCCTACGATGCGCTGGGGCAAATAAAAAGTAAAAAGATAGGCATACAGCCAGGTGCATCCACACCACTGGAAACGCAGCAGTCAACGTATAACATCAGGGGGTGGCTGTTGGGCGTAAACAGGGAATTTACCAACCCGGCCACACCATCAACACCAGGATCAGGTAACTGGTTTGGCTTTGACCTGGGATACGATAAGCTTACAAACGCATCCGCCCGGAATTACCTGGGCCAACAATTAAACGGTAACATCAGCGGAACCGTCTGGCGGTCAGTAGGAGATGGCATTCCCCGGAAATATGATTTCAGCTACGATCCCCTCAGCCGCCTGCTGTCGGCCGGCTTTGAGCAGCGAAACAGCGATGGCGCCTGGAACAACAGCCTGGTCAATTATACCGTTAAAATGGGAAGCACCGGTGCAGACCCCGCTACCGCCTACGACGCCAACGGAAATATTCTCCGCATGCAACAATGGGGACTAAAATTAAATGCCAGCAGTCAGCTCGACGACCTGTCTTATACCTATCTTCCCAATACAAACCGTATACAGGCAGTTACAGACGTATTTAACGATAATACAAGCACGCTGGGTGATTTTAAATACAATGCGGCTACCAAAACTACCACAGACTATACGTACGACGGCAACGGTAATCTTACCATCGATAAAAATAAAGGGATTACCAGCGCCATCTCTTACAATCATCTCAACCTCCCGGCTGCAATACCGGTAGCAGGAAAAGGAACCATCACTTATACCTACGACGCCTCCGGAAATAAATGGAAGAAAAGTGTGACAGAAGGCAGCACCATTACCAATACCTACTATATAAATGGAGCAGTATATGAGCAGAAAGGAACAGGCCCGCTGGTGCTGCAATCCATGGGTCATGAAGAAGGCCGCATCCGTAATACTATTCCCACAGGTGGAACCACCCTGGCATTTGATTATTTTCTGAAAGATCATCTGGGAAATGTGCGGATGGTACTTACGGAAGAAGTGAAACGGATTAATTATCCGATAGCAGGCATGGAAAACGTAACCGACAAGAATAACCTGGCGGATCCCAATAACTATATACCCTATTATTCCAACACGGATTATACCGTAACGTCTTCCGTGCGTGAATTGAAATCAAACACTTCAAATCCTCCCGCCAACGGCACTACGAATCCGAATAACTACTGGACCAAGCTAAGCAGTGTGGCCGGCGACCGGAAAGTTGGTCCCGGAATATTACTGAAAGTAATGGCCGGCGATAAAATTGAACTCCGTTGTGATATGTGGTGGCGGGGATCTGCCACCGGCGCAACGCAGCAAAGTCCGCTGGCAGATATTTTATCTATCCTCGCAACCACCATTACAAGCGGACCAGGAGCCGGTAAAATAACTTTGCCACAAACAGGTACCAACGGCAGCTTTTTCAACCCGGCGGTCACCGGATTTATGAGTAACAGCAACCCGGCGCAAACCACAAAGCCTAAAGCATACCTGAACTGGATTTTCCTCAATGAACAGTTTGCCTATACCAGCACCAATGGCAGCGGTGCTGAACCGCTGGGCGCCGCCGATGCCTATAAAACCTATACAAGGCTCGACGCGAACGGAAATGCCATTCCGGTATTGCAGAGCGGATATGTTTATATTTATACCAGCAACGAAAGCAATATTGCCGCGTTCTTTGATAACCTGGCAGTGAACCATATCCAGGGGCCATTGATAGAAGAAACGCATTATTATCCGTTTGGGTTGACAATGGCAGGGATATCTTCAGAGGCACTTAAAGGATCAGCTTATCCGGAGAACAGGATGAAGTACAACGGGAAGGAGTTGCAGAATAAAGAATTTACAGATGGTTCGGGGCTGGAGTGGTATGACTATGGCGCGAGGATGTATGATGCGCAGATAGGGCGGTGGCATGTATTGGATCCTGATGCAGATAAGATGGTTAATTATTCTCCCTATAACTATACGCTCAATAATCCGGTACGACTTATTGATCCTGATGGCAGAAGCCCCGAGGATATTGTGTTTTTTGATAAAACAGGGAAGGAGATCCATAGAATACAATCAAATACCCAGTATAGAACATTCGTACAAACAGGAGAATTGACATTTGGTAATTTTGTGTCAGGGAAGACATTTACGGAAGCACCAATGCCTAATGTAATAACATCAAGAGAAGAAAGCAGTACAACAGCTCCCAAATATCAAAAGTATGACTATGCAATAGCCGCCGAGACATTCCTTTTTAATAAGAATAAGGAAAACGGGATAGTTCCGACATATACAAACGGGACTACTCTTGGCGATCCATCATCTGTTCCGGATCTGGATCCTACACTGGTAAAAGCTATGATTATGCAGGAAACCGTAATGGGAACCTATGATGGAAACAAGAAGGACAATAATGATGCAACCACAGACATTATGCAATCAAATGTATACTACAGTGCAAAATCTAATGACTGGAGTGATTCCAAGACTCAATTTGGCTTAGAAAAAGGGAAAGGTGTTTCCGATGCAACACAGAGTGTGAAAGCAGGTATAGGTATTTTATATCAGAAAGGCCTCAAAGGTGCTGACGGCAAAAAATGGACTGGTGGAATAGATTGGGGAGAAGCAGTAAGGC
Source organism: Chitinophaga sp. ARDCPP14 (assembly GCF_051362515.1). NCBI lineage: Bacteria > Pseudomonadati > Bacteroidota > Chitinophagia > Chitinophagales > Chitinophagaceae > Chitinophaga > Chitinophaga sp. ARDCPP14. Next base: position 298,518 of record NZ_JBKIXB010000007.1, read on the forward strand.
GGTACAATGGTGGTGGAGTAGATAACTACAAAGAAAAAGTTTTTAAGATGAAAATGGATTCAAAAGAACCTAATCCTTCAAATTATTAAACTATGAGAAACAGCATATGTATTTATATATTTTTGATAGTGTATTTGTCGTTAGGATGTAATAATAAAGTCAATAACCCGGATAAAGGTGCCGCCGTTAGTATGAAAGGAGGTGATAGTAATATGTTGAACAGTACTGATAGTTTTAAAATAGATGCTATTGAGTTTGTTAAACAGGATAAAATTGTTGACACTATTGATTTAAAGAGCATGTCTAAAAGAATAACCTGTTCCAATGATTATACTGCATTAAAAGAGGAGGAAATTGTAGACGAATTCAGATTTTTCGAAACTCAGATTCTTTGTTTTAATTATAAGGGAGATATAAGGGGGGGGCTTAGTGATTCTTCCTTTGTAACAGCGTTTTATAAAAAAACAGTGAATGAGAACGAGGAGTATTTTCAGGTTGAGCAATTACGATTTTTAAAAATTGATTCTATGGAAGTTGCTGGTTACGGAGATTGTATAATAGCATCATTTGAATATTTGAATCCGTCTTCAGCTAATCAGGATAAACCTACTGTAATGTTTAACACTGAAAGGAATGAAGCAGTTGTCTGGAACTTTAGCGATTGGGGCATAAGAAAAGGTATGATTGAACTGGATTTTAAGGTTAGAGGAGGAAAGCACACTTTATATAAAGTTGAATATGATGATAAGATCAGGAACTTTATCCCTACTTGCTATAAGATAATAGCATCAAAGTAATATATCACAACAAATCCTGAATATCTATAAAAGAATTTTCCTTATGCCTGGCTGTCATAAACTAATCAGATCCTGCTATGCCCTTATTGTATGCGGGATCTTCTATCCGCACATCGTATCCTCACAGAATACGGCCTTTGATGAAATGCGAAAAATTCCGATTACTTCTCCGGATGTCGCGTCGCTGACTAAGGCAGCAGAGTTTCCCGTTACCTATTTCAATGGCAGGCCGGAAGTATCTATTCCCCTTTACACCATCCGTACGGGCGATCTGGAGTTTCCTATCAGTTTGAGCTACAACGGAGGCGGCATCAGGGTGTCTGAAGAGGCCAGTTGGGTAGGCCTGGGGTGGACGTTAAATGTGGGAGGAGTTATTTCCAGGCAGATAAAAGGAGCGGATGATGATCTGGTGTCTAACGGAACGTTTAAGCAATATTATCCGGACGCACTGGGAAATACCTATCAGGCCGGCGCCCAGGCGCGGAATTTTATGTTACAATTTAACCTGCTATATAAAGCTAACGGCCAGGCTTATACGAAGCCGGAGCTTTGCCCTTTCCTTTGTCCTGGAGATATTGATGGTGAGCCGGATCTGTATGTTTACAATTTCGGGAAATATACAGGTAAATTCACCGGGTTTTCTACTGCTGAAGTGGTGGATGTCAGTGGCAACAATGTCCGGTTTGAAAAATCAGGCGGTGGAATTATCGCCACCGATCCGGAGGGTTTCCGGTACGAATTTATGGCGATAGAAATGTCGATGACGGCGGCCGGGCCTACTAAAACGGCTTACTATCTCACAAAAATCACCAGTCCGGCTAATCGTATTCTTACGCTGAAATATAAAACGTTCCGCGAGTACGTTTATCCTGCAACGGGCGCCGGCCATAGCACGGATTATACCGGTATTTCCAGTGCATTCACCAACGTGGACTATGTAACTCAAATGCCCGACCTCACTGAAGAGTATATCCAATACCAGGCTGTTTCCATGCGGGGGCCAATGGGCATGCCCACCAATGTCGGCTTGAACAGCACTTTCAGCACCTCTACCATCAGAACGCTTTTCCTGGATAGTATCCTTTTTGAAAATGGCGCCGTGCAGTTTATACCAGACAGCCGGAAAGATTTATTTGGCGTAAAGCTGAATGGGATCACTGTTTTTAATAAAGCCGGTAGCGCTGTGATGACAGCCGGGTTTGACTATGATTATTTCACCGCCCGGCCCGGGAACGAATCGTATACTACCGCGAGCACCCGGCCGGGAATAAAATTGCCGTATGATGAGTCTTACCGGCGGAAAAGATTAAAGTTGAAAGGTGTAACGGTAAAGGGAGAAGTATATAAATGTTATTATTACGAAGGCGCCGACGGATTTACATTACCCTACAAAAGTTCCTTTGAACAGGATTATTGGGGATATTATAACGGGGCAGCTTCAAATACCACACTGGTACCGGATTTTAAGCGATATAATTTCCTGGCTGCCATTCCGCAGGTACTAAGGAGCTGGATAGGCGCTAACCGCGACGCAAAATTTCCACAGGCACAGGAAGGGATGCTGAAGAAAATCATGTATCCTACCAAAGGGTTGGCGGAGTTTGAATACGGCCTTCATGAATTTAACAATGCACCAGCAGATATCATTGTTAACTATAACAACGTGGGCGCATTAAATACCACAACAGGCGTTACTACCACCACGGTGGACATAGCAGCGAATTGTTATGTGGATATAACCGTGAACCTGTTCTGTAATCAGCCTGCAGACGCAAATCCAACAGGCACAGGTTGGGACTGTTCCTGCATATTCCCGCCGTGTAGCCCCGTTAATATGCAAAATGCGATGTGGGTAACGATAGAAAGAGTAGACCCGGCCACCGGTGCGGTGAGCCCCACGGAATGGGAATATGATTTTTCCAAAGATATCGTAAGGAATCAAAGCGGCAATTTTGTATTAACCAATCAATACTTTACAGCCGGCAGATATAAGTTGACGGCTAACTACCCCGACAATAAAGTGGGCGCGCCGGGGCAAAAAATGGCCTATATCTCCCTTAAAATTCCGGTTACTACAAATGTGGCTCCCTACGGAATAGGTGGCGGGCTGCGTTTAACTTCCAGCAGTAGGTTTGATCCGGTAAGTAAAATCACATCGAAGAAATTGTATGCTTACGAACAGGGCATGATGATGCATTTTCCTACTTATTACAGTGGCCTGAAAAACCAACAGACGGATGTATTGACCGGCACAGACACTGAAGTAATAGATGAGTATATCACGCACACACTTTATGCTAATCCGCGCCAACCGTACACGTTTTCCGCGAACGGAAGTCATGTTGGGTATGGTAAAATAAAAGAAAATTTTACAGGAGAAGCATTGGGCAGAACAGAATATCTGTACAACGTGATCCCGGATAAATATCCGCATTTGTCGAACCTTGATCTTATTCCCGGCACTCCTCCTATCCCCAGCCTGGAAAATGGGTTCCTGAAAACAGTGAACTTCTACGATAATGCTAACAGGTTAGTGAAATCAGTATCCAACACGGCAGTGGTAAAAAAGACCCAAACCTTTTGGGCTTTCAAACAACGTAAGCAAATGAATTCACAAACGGTTAATACAGCAAACTTTGACATGTACCTGCACTTGTCTTTTTATCCTATCCAGACAGGCAAGCTGCTCACAGCCACCAGTACGGAAACGATGTACGATAATGTGAATACGCCCGGTATCACCACCAGCAAAATTTTTGAGTATAACGACCGCGCTTTTCTTCAATCGGAACAACTGACCCGCAGCGATGGAACACCGGTTGTTAAACACTACCGGTATCCCGGCGATTTTACGGCGACTACCGGTTGGATTGGAGAGTTAAAGACCCGCAATATGATCAGTATGCCCATTGAAGCGGTGACCCAGGTAAATGGTAAACTGGTGGAAGGAACCTATAAAACATTTGCGCTGCATGATAATATTGTAACCCCCAATGAGGTATTTGCTGCGGAAACATTAACCCCGGCAACGGTGGCCTTTATTGCGCCTTCCGGCACATTGCCGGCCGAATATAAATCCGCCGGACAACTGGACTATGATGCAAAAGGAAACCTCAATTATTCCAAATCAAATAACAATATCAGCATAGGCTATAAATGGGGCTACAATAAGATGTACCCGGTAGCAGAATGTAAAAATGCAGTTCCTTCGCAGTTTTATTATGAAGATTTTGAGGGGAACGGCCCGCTTGTCTCCAATACCAGCACGGCACACACGGGAAAAGGCGGTTACAACGGATCCATTGCGCTTGCCAGCCAGTTTTCAGCCACCACAGCAGGCAGAACTTACCGCCTTTCTTATTTCAAACAGAATGGAACTGTCTGGGAACATATAGATCAACCATATACCGGGCAGTCTTTATCGGGCGTAGTGGATGATATCCGCATCTATCCGCAGGACGGAGAAATGACCACCTACACTTATTTGCCATTGGTAGGAATCAGCAGCATTATTACGCCCTCCGGTAATACTTCTTTTTATAGCTACGACGCGTATAACAGGTTATCCATGATCCGCGACCAGGATGGTTATGTGATGAAAACCTTCAACTACGCCTATTCCGCTACTTTAGGTCAGGATAATTCTACCACCTATCCCAATGTAGCCATTACGCAAAACTTTTATAAGCAGTGTACCACCGGTGAGGGATCGCTGGTGCCCTATACTGTTCCGGCAGGAAAATATACAGCAGGATCCCCTGAAGAAGCAAATGCCCTGGCTCAGGCGGAAATCGATTTGCAGGGGCAGGCAAATGCCAATACCAATGGAACCTGCGATGTTGGACTGGCCATTACAAGTATTGTAAACGGGCCTGGAACTACGTTTACCGTCAACTTTACCTGTCCTCCCGGTATGAACTTCTTTATCAATCTTTTTGCTAAAGATCCTGTTACCGGAAGGCCATACAACGATAGGCCATTCGTTGTTCCGCTGGGCTCTACCAGCTTTACAGGCGACATCGCAAAGGGTAAAACATGGATATTCTCTATCACCGCAGGAGGAACTAATTTTCCATCCGGGATAAGCTCGGCAAACGTCAGCTTTACTTTTCCATAATCACGTAAATAATAAAAGAGGGGCAGCCAGGGTATCCGTGGCTGCCCCTCTTTTATTATTTACGCCAATGTGTAATATTTTGAATACTTTCAGCAACTAATAGTGCAAACGCTGAAAATGAAACTACAATCCATCCTGACAATACTGCTGTCCTTAACTTTTGGCGCCGCCTTTTCTCAAGCAGAAAGCCCGGGAAGCAGGTATATATCGGCAAAGTTTGAAAAGTATTACAACAACGGTCAGTTTGATAGCATTTTTGCTACATTTTCTGAACAAACAAAAACCGCTTTGCCGTTAGATAAGACAAAAGCATTTCTCACCAATTTGAAAAGCAACTACGGGAATATCATAAAGCGTACATTTTTGGAATACCAGTCTTCATTTGCCGTATACAAAACAGCGTTTGATAAAGGTGTCATTCTTCTTAACATTTCAGCCGACAAGGATAGCACTATCAACGGGTTATATGCAAAGCCATATGTGCCGGATACATTGCCGGTATTGCCGCGGAATATCACTGCCATGCACCTGCCTTTTAAAGGGGAATGGACGGTGTTCTGGGGCGGGGATACAAAAGAATTAAACTATCACGTAGCGGTTAAATTCCAGAAGAATGCATTTGATATTGTAATTAATAACCAGGAGGGAAAGAGTTTTAAAACCAATGGGAAAACAAATGAGGACTACTATGCATTTGGACAACCCATCATTGCGCCATGTGATGGAGAAGTAGTTTTAGCAGTAGATGGGGTTAAAGATAATGTGCCGGGAGAGCTAAATCCCATGTTTGTTTCAGGCAATACTGTTTTGCTGAAAACCAAAAACAAAGAGTATGTTTTCTTTGCACACTTTAAGCAGCATTCAATTAAGGTAAAACAAGGCGATGTAATAAAACAAGGGCAATTGATAGGACTATGCGGTAACTCCGGAAATTCCTCTGAGCCTCATTTGCATTTTCACCTTCAGAATGTGGAGAACACCAACCAGGCAACCGGTGTAAAATGCTATTTTGAAAAGCTCAACGTAAACGGCGTTGTAAAAACAGATTATTCACCCATTAAGGGTGATAAGATAAGCGAAACCAGGTAATCTATAAAAGTAGCTCTTATGGATTCTTCATTAAAAATAACATTGTGGCATCAGTTCGGAGCATCTATTGACATGCTCGAAAATGCGTTAACTTTTTGCCCGGATGAACTATGGGATACCCCTGCTAAGTTCTGGTATATCGGGTATCATACCTTGTTTTTCCTGGATTTTTATTTGTCTGATGAAACACCGATGGAAAAGGACTTTTTACCACCGGAGCCATTTACGTTATCTGAATTTGGCACCGGGATGCCGGAACGGGTGTATGATAAAACGGAGTTGCTGACATACCTCCGGTTTGGGCGTGAGAAGTTACGGGGTCTGCTGACAAGGTTAACTGCTGAAGATATTTTGACGAAGCGGTTTGTTAGTGAGTACAAGGATTATAGTATATTGGAAATACTAATTTACAATATGCGCCATGTGCAGCACCATACCGCGCAACTGAACCTGTTATTGCGCCAGGAGGTGAAAGATGCACCGGATTGGGTATCCGCAACAAAAGCAGATTTAGCACTTTAAAGCAGCAGCGATTATAAATTAATATACCTGGCAATCAGGATGGTAAAATACTTGTTTCCAGGTATTGCCGGGGGTATTCAACCAGCATAACTTTGCGGTATTAATTAACCCAATACACGCAAAGAGATGAAAAGGACAACACGGATTTTTTTTAGTTTGTGCCTGGTAATGATGGCAGGTTTGGCATTTACAGGCTGCGGCGGTAAAGACGATCCTGCACCCGATAATAAAAAAGCAACCTTTAAATTTACTATTACCGTAGCAGGCGCTGATGATAAGGATCAGGTGGATGTTCGCGTATCCGCAGGGAATCATGATGCCAGCCAGTACGGATCACCTGTTTGGAAAATAAATGGGGTTACCCAGGGAAATGAAAATGTGATGATACTCGATATTGATAATTTTGTAGGAGGCGTAAAAACATATGTAGTTGAAACCGTTAAGCCGTTTAATTTTAGCGGATTAAGTGTAGGTGTCGTGAATAACGCCCAGGTTCCCGGCGCGGTAACGATCAGTTATAAGGCCGAAGTAGATGGCAAGGTGGAAACGAATGTGCAAAATGTGGCGACTGCTGCCAGTCAATCTTATAATAAAGAATATACTTACGTAGCAAAATAATTTTTCATTGCGGTTAACGTCAATAAATCCAGGGAACGCTTTACAGGGCGTTCCTTTTTTTTGTGACAAACCGGGGGGTTACTTCTTGGATACTTCTCCGATACTTCTCCGATACTTAGGAGTCGTGTATATGTTATACTCCCCATATACTCCCCATATAGTCCCCCTGTACTCCCCCTATAGTCCCCATACTGTTCCGATACTGTTCCCATACTCTCACCATACTCTCATGATACACTCCCCATACATTCCCCATACACTATGACCGTTTCCGGGTCGCCCGATTCCGGCATAATCCGGCAAAAAGCGGCAAAAGCGGCATATTTGTTTTTTTCTGTTCCCTTCTGTGAATATTTTTGTGTTGTACTTCCTGGCGTAACTGATCCTTTGCAATTTTTCGGGTGTGGGATAACTTTTTTATATTTATAACAAGCAACAGGTTAATCAAAACTAAAAGAAATTAAACATGAAGCGGCATATTTTTATTATAATTTTTTTGATGGTAAGCCTGGTTTCCTGTAAATCGAAGAAGGCAACGGAATTCAGAGAAGCAATTGCTCAAAAGGAGAGGACTGCATTCCAGATTTTGGTAGGCAAAGGAGGCCCCGAGGAAGAGAAGTTGATATGCCTGGTAAATAACGATTTCAGTGGAGCCCTGCGTGCGGTAGATAAACAGGAACAGGCATTTGACAGTATCATCCGGGAGATAATCGCATTGCCGGCAGAAGGGATCAGCGAAGGAGCTGCATTAAAAACAGCTGCCATAAACTATTACATGTCCGTAAAAGATTTGCAGGTATTTGACCGCAGGATAATTGCAACACAACAAGCCATGCACCAAACCAATGCAGACTCGATAGAGAATGCGCAGGACAAACTATTATTGCTGCAAAAAGAAAAACTGACGATGTCCGGGGTAAGGAATGAAAAAAGGACAGCGCTCCAGGAAGCCATCGGGAGATTCAATAAAGCAAACGATTTATAAGCGCCTGTAATCCAGGTGAAAAGGCCATTGTACCCAGGTGAACAGATTCATGAAAACCCGCGCTGTGTCCGGAATATGGCCATTGTTAACATTATTTTAATATTACTTTCATTTCAACATAACCCCTCCGTACTATGTTTGCATACATCTTCTAAACACAGAAAAATGTGAGAACGTTTTCGGAAAAGACCCTAATCTCGCTGCTCAAAAACCAAAATATCCCTGCATTTAATGAGCTCTATTCTCGTTATTGTAAAGAGCTTTATGATGCCGCCTATAAAAGACTCCTTTCTAAAGATGATGTGCAAGACATTATCCAGGATATTTTTATTTCTATCTGGAACAATGCAGAAAACCTCGACGAAAACCTGTCACTCCGGCCATATCTGTTCAAGTCGCTCAAGTACAAGGTGATAGACGCCATTTATAAGAATAAAAGTAATGCACACTTATCCTTAACTGATATCGGCGAAATTGATTTTATAAAGGAGAGCCATGATCCCCTGCTCGCCAAAGAACTTGAAACGTTCTTAAATAATGAGATTGATAATTTGCCGGTGAAAATGAAACAGGTTTTCCTGCTGAGCAGGAAACATTACCTCCCCAATGATGAAATTGCCAAACAACTCTCTATATCTTCCCAAACTGTTAAAAACCAGATCTCTATGGCACTCAAAAGATTGAGGGAGTCGCTGGAAAATGCTAATATTCTCTGATCCGCACATTAAGGAATTGTTATCTCGCACCTGCCTTATGGTACTTCACCCCGTTTAAAGAGAAGTATATAGCATAAAGGCAAACTTGTGGATCTAAACGAAAAAAAAATCAGGGAGCTGCTAGGTCAGTATTTGAATGGTACACTATCGCCAGAGGAGAGCGAACAGGTAGAGGCCTGGTATTCATCTTATGATATCAGCCATCCTGCTTCACCAGCATTTTCTACTGAAAAGGAAGAGGAAGAAGCGCATCGGGCTATTTTAAAAGGTATTCATGGTAAAATAAAATCCCAGCCGCAAAGAACACCGGTAAGAAGGATGGGCAACATGATAAAAATAGCAGCGGCAGTAGGACTTGTTTTGATTTCAGCAGGACTCACTTTTTTTCTTAGCAAACCAGGTGGTAAACAACAACTGGCTGCTGTTATAGATTCGGCTGCCATGAATACGATTGAAGTGGCCGAAGGTAAAATGAAGCTGGTGGAGCTGTCGGACGGTACTAAAATATGGTTGAATGCAGCCACGAAATTCAGTTACCCGAAACAGTTTTCAGAGAAAACAAGAGAAGTTACCCTGCTGGAAGGTGAAGCTTTCTTTGATGTGGCGCATGAAACTAACCGGCCGTTTATTGTGCACAGCAAGGGCTTGAGCACACAGGTGCTGGGCACCTCTTTTAATATTGACGCCTATAATTTCTCTAAATGTGTGAGAATATCAGTGGCCACCGGTAAGGTTGGCGTGAACCGTGGCAAGGAAGTGATTGGTTTTTTAACCCCTAACGAAGAGATTCAATATAAACTGCTGTTGAATAAATCTATCAAATCCACCAGCGATGGAAAAGCGGTAAGCTCCTGGCGGACAGGCATTATTGTGCTTGATTATGTTGACTTTGAGAGCCTTCAGGCCATTCTCTTTAATAACTATAACTACGTATTGAAAACAGGCAAACGGGATTTAAATCATCTTCATTTTTCGGCAACCATCAAAAAAACAGACCGTATTGAAGATGTGATGAAACTCCTGAGCTCCATCAATAAGACCAAGTTTTCTATTACCGACAAGACAATCGTAATGTATTAATAACCCGGTGTAATCCTGTTTAAACGAATGAAAATAACTGTAGCATCTTTAGAGCGATTTTTACGTATTTCCGTATTGTGTTTCCTTTACATTCTCAATGCCGGCATTCTGCTTGGCGCAGCGGATGTGAGGGCACAGAAACTTTCCGATACCAAACTGACGGTTAATTTTGAGCACCAGAAATTAACGACTGGCATTGAGAAACTGAAAGAATTAACCGGTTTATATTTTGCATATAATAAAGATCTTTTTAAAGAAACCCGCATTGCCGCCATGTCGTTCAGGGATACGCCGCTGGATGTAATATTGAACAGGATGCTGGAGAAAACAGATTTTTCTTACCAGGTTGTTAATAACAATATTCTTATCAGCTTAGATAATAATAAACGGAATCAGCGTGCGGAACCAGGACGTGTATCGGGCAAGGTAACAGATGGGAAAACCGGTGAAGCCATTCCGGGTGTAACCATCATCGCTTCAGGAGGCTCCTCATACGGCAGTACAGATATCCAGGGAAACTATGTGCTGAAACTGCAGCCCGGACAATATAAGCTGGAGTTCAGGTACATCGGTTACCAGGCGAAGGTGATCACAGAGGTGATGGTAAAAGAAAATGGAACCACTTCTTTAGATATTGTTTTGCAACAAACCTCCCAGCGGCTGAAAGATGTGGTAATCACCAGCTCGTATCGCCGGGAATCGCAATCAGCATTGTATGCCCTTCAGAAAAGAAGTACGGCCATCACCGATGGGATTTCTGCAGAGCTGATACGCAGAACACCCGACAGGAATGCAGGAGATGCGATTAAGCGGGTAACAGGAGTAAGTGTGCTCGATGGGAAATATGCGGTGGTAAGGGGACTTGCAGACCGCTACAATTATACGCTGTTAAACGGAGGGCTGCTTCCCAGCACGGAGCCCGACAGGCGCACTTTCAGCCTGGACCTGATTCCTGCGCTGGCTGTGGAAAGCATTGTAGTAACAAAAACAGCGACCGCAGATTTGCCCGGTGAATTTGCCGGTGGCGTGGTACAGGTGAACACGAAAGATTTTCCGGATAAGGATTTTATTACACTGTCGCTCGGAACCGGCTTTTATGACGGGCAAACAGGGAAAGCATTTTTCAAGGACCGCAATGGCGCACGTGACTGGATAGGCTTTGATGATGGTAAACGCGCGGTCCCCGATGAATTTAAAATGAAAGCCAGCGAGTTGGCCCAGCTCTATCCGGAAGAAAGGTTCCGGATCAGCAATGCGCTGAGCAAAGGCTGGGAGCCGGTAAGCAGCGGGAAAGCAGAGCCCATACAACAGGTACAGATTGGCTATGGCAAAACCTTTAACTTCAAAAATGATACGAAGTTTGGCATCGTAGCGTTGGCAAATTACCGCAAAGACCAAACCATAGACCAGGTGGAACGGTATGATCTTGCACGGTATAGTAAATACGAGGGCACTGCCGGCCCGGGAGACACGGTGAAGTTTATGCGGTCCTATTTTAATGAAGAAGCCTACCGGTACCTGGTAAATACGGGAGCTTTGTTGAACATCACCTACCAGTTTGGAAAGAACAAGATAGGCATTAAAAGCATGTTTAACCAGGACTTTGAAACAGTAACCACCATCAAAAATGGCGAGAAAACATTAGGAGAAGGAATTGGCGATATTGTAAACAGCAGGGTAGTGGATATGCATCCTACACAGAAAACCTTGCTGGGTGCGCAACTCCAGGGTGAGCACCGGTTAGGGATAGAAGCACCGGTTACATTTACCTGGAATGTTTCTTATAACAAAATCAGGAAGTATGAGCCCAACCAGGTGCGGTTAGGTTATGTAAACCTGTACCGCGCAGATACGGTGAGATATAAAGACCAGGATTACTTTGTACCGGAATTTGGTTCTGTTGAAAATTCAAGTAAACTGTATTCCGATTTAAAGGAGGATGCTTACAATATCAATTTTGCAGTATCCACTCCGTTTAAGGTGGCAGGGCAACCGCAGATTATCAAAGCAGGCGCTTTTACACAATTCCGGAAGCGGGAATATATCACCTATAATCTTGGGTATTTTGATGCCGCCCGCGGCTTAACCACCGGCAATGATACACAAGGGTTCCCAAGTGATTCTGCTGTCAATTTCGGACAGCCAATCGATAAAATACTCAGCCCTGAAAACTTCAGGCCCGGCGGATTGGTAGCGGTAAATTATGAGTTGCCTGCAAACCAATACACCGGCGGGGCTAACCTGGCATCTGCTTTTGTAAACGTGGAGAGCCAGCTGCTCGACAATCTTAAACTGATCTATGGCGCAAGGGTAGAGTTTTATGCCATGAGCCTGAGCACGAACAAGGAGCTGAACCGCAAATTACCGGGAAGCGGTGGAACAGGAGATGACCAGGCGCCTATAGATTATATCCGTTATAATACGGATGTATTGCCCTCGGCGACCATCATTTACAGCCCGGTTACTTCGATGAACGTACGGGCGGCCTATTCAAAAACACTGACAAGGCCCGAGTTCCGGGAAATAAGCCCTTATAACTACTTTGATTTTGTAAGCGGGTATATGACCATCGGTAACCCGGAGCTTAACAGGGGAACCATACAGAATCTCGACTTCCGGGTAGAATGGTTTCCTTCCGCCGCTGAAATTATTTCGGCATCTATATTCAAAAAGAATTTGCATGATCCGGTGGAACTTACCACGCAGGCAACAACATCCACAACGAGGTTTGTACGCACGTACAGGAATGTGGATGAGGCATTGGTATGGGGACTTGAATTTGAGCTGCGTAAAAGCCTCTATTTTGGAACCGGTCCTGAATGGCTCCGTAACATTATCATCTTTGGTAATTATTCCCGGATACATTCCAAAATAATGGGAGAAACCGCAGGCTCCGGATTGGAGGTTACACAGAAATTGCGGGAGCGGCCATTAATGGGGCAGTCGCCTTATCTGCTCAATGCAGGGTTGCTTGTTAACGCATTTAAAAATACTTTCAGCTTTTCAGCAGCAATTAATCGTACCGGCCGGCGCATTGTTGTTGTTGGAACTACCGCTGAAGACAGGTCTGAAATCGGGGCCTATCCTGATATATATGAAAACCCTCGTAACCAGCTGGATATACAACTTTCGCAAAAGCTTTTGAAACAACGACTGGAACTCAGGTTGAACGCAGCCAATTTGCTGAACGACAGGTACATACAATACCAGGATTTTGATTTGAACGGCAAGTATTCAGGGAACACCTTTGACGGAACAACTTTTTCAAGGAAATCATTCAGTAATTACACATTCACAATTTCTTACAATTTTAAAAAGTAGCACGGAGAAAGAAAACGGTTTTTTGATGTGTGCGCGCACAAGCAGGTAAAGCCGTAATTGATTTTTGTACTGCAAACAACGGCAATTGCTAAACACAGTTGCTGGTGGGCATGCCTTGTCTTAACCCTTGTAAAGGCGCTGATGTCCATTTTATGAAACCCACTTTATCATTAAAAATTTCAACAAAAATGAAAACGATCAGTAAACTGTTAACTATCGCAGCCCTGACGGCATCTTTTGCAGCGTGCAAAAAAGACGGAAACATTGAACGTGACGTAGTATCCGGCCCAGATCCCAACGTTGACACCATTAAAGGAAATGTTGTAGGTACTGTAAATTTACTCGCAACCAAAACTTACATTTTAAAAGGCCTGGTAACCGTAAAAAGCGGAGCGATCCTGAATATTCCAGCCGGAACAACCATCAAAGGTTATGATGTAGCTGGAGAAAAAGGCGTACTGTTAGTAGCCAAAGGCGGTAAATTAAACGCAAACGGTACATTGAACAACCCGGTTATTTTTACCTCTATTAAAGCTACTCCTACCAACGGCGATTGGGGTGGTATCATTATTCTCGGCCAGGCGCCAACCAATAAACCAGCGACAACTTTCATCGAAGGTATTCCTAACACATCAGATGCCCAGTATGGTGGTACAACGCCTGCAGATAACAGCGGTACTATCACTTACACACGTATTGAGTATGCTGGTGGTGTTTTCCAGGGTGCACTCGGAAATAACAATGAAGTAAATGGTCTGACTTTAGGCGGCGTTGGTTCCGGTACTGTGATTAATCACGTACAGGTAAGCTATAGCGGCGATGATTCCTTTGAGTTCTTTGGTGGTACAGTAAACCCTACCCACCTGATCTCTTATCGTGCAATTGATGATGACTTTGATTTTGATTTCGGCTACAGTGGCAGATTACAGTTCCTGGTTGCTTTACGCGATCCTGAAGTTAATGACCAGTCTAAGTCTAATGGTATCGAATGTGATAACGACAATACCGGCGTAGCTACTAACGTACCACGCACACATCCGATCATTTCTAACTTAACCGTACTGGGTAACAACGGTGTGGCTGATTCTAACCCTGATTTCCCTGTAACTTCAGCCACTGGTGTTGACGGATCATTCCAGGCTGGTGCGCATTTCCGCAGAAATACCGGCTTGTCTGTACGTAACTCCATTTTCCTGGGCTTCCCGGCTGCTGGTTTACTGGTTGACGGAAACGTTACTGCAGATTCCCTGACTAACGGTGCGTCAGAATTCAGGAAGAACTTCGTTCATTCCAATACTTCAGGAAAAGCCTTTGCAGTTGCTTCAGGAACTACTTCCTACACAGATGCAACTTTAAAGACCTTCCTGACAAACGCTACCAATGCAAATGTTGAACTGGCTGCTGCGAGCGGCGCTGGCCTGGTTAATCCGTTTAACCTGAGCAGCGTTAACTCCACTCAGTTCTTCCTCACTTCCGGTGCTGCTCCTGCTACAGGTGCTGATTTCACCGGTGCATTCTCAACTGGATTCAGTTCAGTTACTTACCGTGGTGCATTCCCTGTTTCAGGTGGTGCAAACTGGGCGACTGTAAGATCAGGTTCTCTCGGATGGACAAGATTCTAAGCAATTTTCAGAACATTTAATGATGGTGAGATTGGCATATCATGCCAGTCTCACCTTTGTAATATACCACCGTCAAAATAATATAAGCCAAATGAACAGAAACTATTGCCTGCCGATGATGCTCAGTGCCTTTCTATCCATTTGTTTGTTGTCATGTAAGAAGGATGATAATAAGTTAGAAACCCAAAAGCCAGTCGTGGCCCTGCCGGAAAAAATCGACGCAAACCGCACCCTGAAAAGCGATACCATTTACACCTTTGCGGTATCCGTGAATGTAACAAACAATGCCGTGCTCACTATTGAGCCGGGCACCGTTATTAAAAGCAGGAGCGTAGCAGCTGGCGCCGGAAGATCCGGTTATATTGCTATAGAAAGAGGTTCGAAAATTATGGCCGAAGGCACTGCGGAGAAGCCGATCGTATTTACTTCCGGCACACCTTCCGGGTTCCAGCAACACGGTGATTGGGGTGGACTGTATATTTTTGGCAAAGCGCCTGTCAGCGCTTATGATGAAAATACCGGCGGGGCCGGTACAGAAATGACCCTGACCGGGTTAGGCGCGCTTTTACCTTCCGGCGGCGGAAATGATCCCAGGGATAATTCCGGTGTGCTCAGGTATGTGCGTATCGAATTTGCAGGAGTGGGATCTGCCGAATCATACGGACTGGCCTGTGTTGGCGTAGGGTCAGGCACCACCATTGAAAATGTGCAAACCAGCTATACACAAACTTCAGGGTTTGGCTTCTTCGGTGGAACCGTGAATGCAAAGAACCTGGTGGCATTTAATAACCGGCTGGCTGGATTTGTTTATTCAAATGGCTATACCGGCATGCAGCAGTTTATAGTGAGCTATAAACATCCTTATTTTGCTGCCCCCGGACCTTTTATCAGCACCTGCGATGCATTATTGGTACTGAACGATACCAAGGGGTACCCGGTAGCGCCGGATACACGCCCGGTATTGTCAAACGTTACCGCTGTTGGCCCGTATAACAATCCTGGTTACAATAGCGCTTTACCCTGGAACGCCGCCTTAAATGTAAGTTATAGCGGGGCGTTTGTTTTGAGAAATTCTATTTTGATGGGAATGCCAAAAGGCGGGATTAAATTCAGCGACGATATCGCCGCACAACGGTTAATAGACGGCACCTCCGAATTTTCCACCAACCTGGTGCATAGTAATATTTCCGCAGATGCTTTTACCGTAGATCCCGGGGCTGTTTATTCAATAGATGCAGCCGGTGTTACGGATTACGCGGTAAATCATCATAACAAAATGTACGTTAAACCGGAAGAAATCGGCCTTACCAACCCTTTCAAATTTGCGCTGCCAGAACTATTGCCCACCACCGGTGCGGCAGCTTTAACGGGCGCCGATTTCAGCGGGGAGCCTTTCCAGGGATTCTTTAAAAAGGTAACTTATGTAGGCGCTTTCGGAACTGAAAACTGGATGCAAAACTGGACAGATTTTTATCCTTTTACCATTAAATATTAAGGCAATCAACAGCTGTTTGAACATACCGGGTCGTAAAATGGGCTTTTGTTTTTGCCTTTTCATGATATTATGGTGCCATCGCAGCCCGGCGCAGCAGATGGTATCAATGGGCGTGTTTTTATCCAGGCAAACGGTGAAAGACGCCGGGATGTCTGCCCTTGTTTACCAGGGAACATATCCCGGTATGGCCGCCAGTTTTTCGCATACCGGCCGGGTAACACAGGAAGTGGGCGCCCGTGGGGCATGGGGGAAATTATATGCCAACAAAGGATCTGGCGCCATGCGATCAAAAGTTTTCGGGTTAGATTACAATATTTTATTTACGCTGGGAAAGACAGACAGAACCCGGTTTGAATTTGGCGCTGCCCTGGATAATTATCTCCATCTGAGGGAACAGCTGCATTACGTAAACAATCGTGATTACTATGAGTTTATCAGTTCCATTGGCCCCACTGCCCGGTACAGCTATGTATTTTCATGGCGTGATAAACAGGCCGGCAAAAACTGGGAACTAAGCACCCGCATCTTTTGCCCGGTGGCTGCTGCGCTTTCCACAGCGTACTCGGCATACGAAGGACAAACCGGTTTGCATACGCCCTCATTGCGGACCATTACCCGGGATATTAAGCTGACAAGCTGGAACAAGCTTAACCGGTTTTACTGGAACACCGGCATAAAGGTGAAGATGTGTAAAAGCAGGGGCCTGTCTTTGCACTATCAATGGGAGTACTACCGGATTAAAGAGGTGAGCGGGGTACAATCAGCTATGCATAGTTTAACCATCAACTACATTTTTTTATTATGAGGAATGTTGTCAGCATATGCATGGTGATGATGCTATTTATCGTTTCCTGTGAAAAGGCGATTATAAAAGAAGACAAGCAAAACCCTGTTGCTGTTTTTGAAAGCCTCTGGCATGCGATGGATACCAGGTATGCACTGTTCAGCTATAAGAAAGTGGATTGGAAAGAAGCCTACCGGAAATACCGGCCGATGGTATCTGACAAAACCAGCACCGGGGAATTGTTTGATATTTGCACAGCTATGCTTGATCAGCTGATGGATGGCCATGTGGCCCTTATCAACGGGGAGCAGAAGCACACTTACACCGGTTATTACAATTCATATCCCCACAATTTTAATTTCGGCCTGTTAAAGGAAAAGTACCTGCCGGGAATTAACTACCAGGGTACATTGGCGTATACTTTCATAGAACAGTTTGGATATCTGCACATTCCGTCCTTTGGGGAGGAATTGACATTAGCGGATATCGACCGGGTGTTTGAGAAATTGGCAGATGTAGAAGGGCTGATCATTGATGTGAGGGATAATGGGGGCGGCGGTTCTTTAAAAGTAGACAGGATCGTGGAGAAGTTGCTGCCGGAAAAGATGTTGCTGAAGTATGATATTTATAAGCGCGGACCGGGCCATGATGACTTCCTTCCGCCGGAGGCCAAATACCTGGCGCCCAGGCATCCTGTTTTGGCAGGCAAGCCATTGTTGATATTGACAAACAGGAGATGTTTCAGTTCGTGCAATGATTTTGTGCTGTATATGTCGGAATTACCAAACGCTGTTATAATCGGAGATCAAACAGGCGGTGGAAGCGGTACCCCGTTTGATTATGAGCTGCCCAATGGCTGGGTGCTGAAATACGCTGCTTCTATGGCTGTTTCTGTTGAAGGAACGAATATAGAAGGAGGGATTGCCCCGGATCATTTTGTATCCAATAGTTTGGATGATGAAAGTAACGGGAGGGATGCCATTTTTAAATTTGCATTGGAACACCTGCAATAGTTTATCTTAAATATTAGAAATGCCTTCTTATATTACAAGTTGAAAATTATTGTTTATCCCAAAAAAGGGTGTTTACCGGAATCTATGTTGATCATCTTATTGCGTATAACCAGCTATGGCTGGGCGGCCATAGCGATTGTAGTATTGTCTGTACTGTTAGCGGTTAAAATATTAAAACGAAACAACCCGGGCGGCAAACCTGGCTGCATGGGGATAGGTTATGTTTCGCTGGTGGTATTTTGCCTGCTTAGTCTCTCTGCCACGCTTGCGGGTGTATTGGGCGACTTTGTGGTGAATGCGTTTACCCTGCCGCGGTATAAAGCGAAGGTGGTCAGTTTTTCCTCTTATGTATCGAAGGACAGTAAAAATAAAAACACTATCATGTATCGCTCCACGGTAGCCTTCACAACGAAAGACGGCACACCGGTGGAAATGGAAACCGATGTATCCTCCTCCGGCAAACCGGATATCGGCGAGGTGATTACCGTGGGCTATGAACCCGGTATGTCTGCCGCCGGCGAGTTCTCCACAAGTAAATACCTGTTAATGAGTGGAGCGGCTGTTATGTTACTGGTAATGGGATATTTTGCAATAGGAGGTATTTTATATGCAATGGGCTGGCGGATGGCCTCTTTCTTTAATTCCGGGATGATCCTGCTGCTGTATTTCATCATACCTTTGGCCATGCTGTTTATGTTAGGCGGCATGGGATACGCGGTAGTGCAGTATTTCATGGGACTCCGGCCCGATATGCCGGTATGGGCGGTGGTAGTATGTACTTTTTTCTGCCTGGTGTTATCTGCCGGGATGCTGGGGTATTTCCGGATGCTTACGGACAGGCGGGCACGCACCCGTTAAATTTTTGTGGGGGCTGCCCCGAATTGCTTCTTGAAAGCAAATGAAAAATGCGAGAGGTCCTCGAAGCCAAGGTCCAGGTAAATATCGGAAGGCGTTTTACCTTTTTCTTTAATAAGATAATAGGCTTCCTGTAATCTCCGCTGCTGCAGCCAGCGGCTGGGGGTTGAATGAAACAGCTTTTCGAAATCGCGCTTGAAAGTAGCCAGGCTCCTGCCGGTCAGGTAAGCAAACCGGTTAAGGTCCACGTTAAAATGAAAATTCTTATTCATAAAAGCTTCGAGATCTATTTTCCCCGGCTCACTGAAATCGAATAATATATCTTTCATGCCGGGATTTACTTTTAACAACAGCAGCACTGCTTCTCTTAATTTCAACGTAACCAGCGCGGCATCATCTTCCCCGTTCAGTTGCATGTAGGGCGGCAGTGAATTAAAATAGTTTTTATACAAAGGATGGGGTTCCAGGGCAATGACAGCGTTGCCTTTCACCTGCTTTTCGGCTTTATACCCCGCTTCCATACTAAACTCACGCAGGAAGGGCTGATCGAAGTGAACGGAAAACGATTTAAACTCGCCGCCTTCGGGCGGTAGCTTGTTGAACTTCATCAGCCGGTTCCGCCTGCCGAGTCTGACATCACCGGGTTTAAAAATATATGCTTTGTTGCCATCATTCATGATCATTGTTCCCGACACCTGGTAGCTGAATACATAGTCCGGTATAAACTGTTCTCCCTCCCGGGTACTGGTGGTGTAGCAGGAATACGCGATAGGGGATGGTCGTTTATTGAGTGAAGGCATTATTCAATTGTATTAATCCGTTTGTGTAAAATTCGCTGCATCTGTAGAGACGCTTACCGGCAGCCACTTTTCCATTTCCTCATTTCTTTCCGCATTGGCTTCCCTTATCCGGTATATGGCATCGCTTCCAAGTACCAGGTGTACCGGGGGCGCAGGATGCTTAACCAGGTTAATGATTGCTTCTGCGGCTTTGTCAGGCGTGCCTGCGGGGCTAAAGTTACTATTTTTAAACAGTGTTATCCGGGTGCCCACTGTCTTTTCATAGCCCGCTATCTCCTGCGCGCAGGGCAAAGAGGCCGTCATGCCGGTGCGGAAACCGCCCGGTTCAATACTTGTCACCAGTATGCCCAATGGTCTTACCTCTTTAGCCAGGGCTTCGCTGAAACCGCTCAATCCAAACTTCGCGGCCTGGTAAATGGTGAGGCCGGGGCTGCCCACCCTGCCGCCTACGGAGCTGATTTGCAGTATCCTGCCCGAACCTTGCCGGCGCATATATGGCAACACTGCACGGGTGATGGCGATAGGTGCATACAGGTTCGTTTCCAGCTGGCTGAGTACCTGCTCATCGCTGTAGGCCTCAGCGGCGCCTAAGATGCCGGCGCCTGCGTTATTGACCAGCACATCTATCCGGCCAAAATGTTGAATGGTATTTTCAATGGCGGCGATGATCTGTGCGTTGTTGGTAACGTCCAGCTGCAGCGGATATATATTGCCGGGATACTTTGTTGCAAGATCTTTTAACAGGCCGGGACGCCGGGCGGTGGCTGCTACCAGGTCGCCACCCGCCAGTACAGCTGCTGTAAGACTCCTTCCCAATCCGCGGGAGCTGCCTGTAATAAACCAAACGCTGGACATAATTTTAGTTTTATCAAAGGTCGGATTAACCGGGTAAGACCGGTTTGCTGAAACGTGCAAACTGCTTTGTTAAAAAGTTCAGATTAATAAATACAGACGCTCCTGTTGATGGCCGGGATTACATCCCCGAAAAAAATTTTCCTCCTGCTTCACCCTTTTTCACTTTTCTGTTGCCTATGATGATAGTGGTGATTTAAATGAGGCAGCCGGCCGTTGGTTATCTGCAAAAAACAGCAACAGCATAATGCGGGACAACAGATGATGGAAATAAATCCGGATTTTATTATACTTTGTGCGGATAACAATGAAGTTACAAAGTGGTTTATGTACCAACCAAAATCAGGTGAAGTAGTTTCTTTCGAAGAACAGTTCAAACTTCACTACACCTTCCTGTGCACTGCCGCGTACTATGTGGTGGAAGATGAGGACGCGGCCAGGGATATTGTGCAGGATTTTTTCCTTTATTGCTGGAGTAAGCGGCATGTCATCCGTATTACCCACGATTTTAAGAGTTATGCCGTTCGCGCCATCCGCAACGCTTCACTGAACTATTTAAAGAAATCAGGCAAAACGTCGCTGGAGGAAATAGCCGTCATTGAAAACATGACGCAGCATTTTCCGCTGGAAGACAATGAAGCGGAAGCAGACCGCAATGCAGCGCTGTGGGCGGCTGTAGCCCGGCTGCCGGAGCAGCGCCGCCGGATATTCCTGCTAAGCAACCGGGATGGACTGAAATATAAGGATATCGCCGAAACGCTCGGTATCTCCATTAATACGGTGAAAACGCAGATAAAACTGGCACTGCAGTTTTTACGGAAAGAATGCCGGTGGATGAATATTTTCATCGCTTTCCTTTTTTTCTTAAAAAATAACTGACAGGCCTTCACCCTTTTTTCATAATTGTTTGCCCTTATTACCGAAGTTATGAATGAAAAAGATAAAGAAATAGACTGGGATAAGCTGCTGGACCTGATGGATGGGAACAGAACGGGGGAATCCCTGACGGAGGAAGAGCTGGCAATGCTGGCTGCAGCCAAAGAGATGCAGTCGAGACTGGGCGCGGAAAAATTCCCGGAAGAAGAGGGATGGCAGAGTTTTGTACAGGCCAGGGACCGCAGGCAGGCCCGCCGTTTCACACTGGTGAAGCTGGCCGCTGCAGCAATATTGGTATTGGCCATAGGGGCAGCATTATGGACATTCCTGCCCAGGCAGCACACGCCGCAGCTGGCCAACGAAATGCCCGTGGGCAAGGTGCGCCTCAAGTTATCCAACGGTCATGAAATAACGCTTGGCGGCGACACACAGGTCATTCAAAACAACGGCATCGCCGCTATCAAAGCAGGTCAGTCGTCATTGGTATACGATGCCGGCGCCGATCGTGCAGTAGTAACGGCGATGGATACACTGGAAGTGCCCCGCGGCTTACAATTCACCCTCCGGCTGGCCGACAGCACCAGGGTATGGCTCAACGCCGGTTCCCGGCTGATCTATCCTGCTGCCTTTAACGGCCCGTCACGGGAAGTGTATGTGCAGGGAGAAGCCTACTTCGATGTGGCCGCCGATATAGAACGCCCATTCCTGGTACATACAGGCAAAATGACCATGAAAGTACTGGGTACTGCCTTTAACGTAAACACCTACGGACCGGGTATACAAACCACTTTAAGCAGCGGAAAGCTGCTGGTCACCGCCGGCCAGGAGCATACCATACTGGCGCCCGATGAGCAGGCCGTTTATAATGATAAAAATGGTTCGCTGCAAAAAAGGACCGTAGAAGCAAGGGTGTTCACCGCCTGGATGGAAGGCGATCTCTTTTTTGAAGATGCCACGCTGCTGGATATTACCGGCTACCTGGCCCGGAATTATGATTACGTTTTTGTTTTTGAAGATCCAACGCTCGAGAAAATAAGTTTTACTTTAGATATGCGCCGCCCGGCGGTTTTACAGGATGTACTGAACCAGATCAGCCATAGCATGGGTAATTTAAGGTTCCGGGTGGAAGGCAAAACAGTGCACATCATGAAACGTCAATAGTTAAGAATATCAACCGGAGTCAATCAGATTGCCAGTAGCCACCGGTTACTGCTTAAACCATAATACCAAACCAGAATGAGAAATTTATTGGGCTTGTCCTTCGCCTGGAAGGAAGCGCGGCGCTATGTCATGCGGTTACCTTACCAGTTGTTGCTTTTGCTGCTTCTTACCGGCAATGGGGCGTTGGCGCAGGATAGTATACAACAGGAAATATTATCGAGAAAGATTTCTTACGAGGCCAATAAATCATCTTTAAGCAAAGTGCTGAAGGATCTGCGTACGAAGATGCATATACGCTTTACCTATAACAGTGAGCTAATCCGGCGTCAGCCACCGGTTACGGTGAAAGTAAATGCGGTTTCACTGGAATCGTTACTCAAAAAACTGTTGCTTAATACCGGCCTGCAATTTATGGTGGAGATGGGCGGGATCATTATCTACGAACAGGAGGTGTCTGCAGAAAAGGCAACCAGCCAGTCGGTGATCCTCAGGGGAAGGGTAACCGACCCCCAGGGCTCGCCTTTGGCAGGGGTGAGCATTAAAGGACTTACCTCAAAAGAAATGACCGTAACACAGCCCGACGGGATGTTTATGCTGGTTGCCCGGGAGCAGGAACAGGTAAGCCTCTCCCTGGTAGGAATGAAAACGCTGCTGTACAAAGTGAAGTTTTCAGACGACCCGTTGATCCCTTTTAAAATGGATACCATTGCCCGGGAAATCCAGGAAGTTGTGGTGAACGGGTATCAGAAAATAGATCCCCGTTTAGCCACGGGCTCCGTATTAAAACTGAATGCAGCCGATATCTTACAGCCCGGTCAGCCATCTGTAGACAGGATGCTGCAGGGCAAAGTGCCGGGACTAATGATAATCAACACCTCCGGTGGCGTGAATGCAAAGCCTACTATGCGTATCCGCGGTACCTCCACCTTAATTGGCAACGCTGCCCCGCTGTGGGTGATCGACGGTATGATACGCCCCGACCCGGTTAATATCTCCTCCGCACTATTGAATAATGTACTCAGCGGTCCTTCCCAATCCAACTATGAACTGATGGGAAACGCCATCAGTGGTTTGAACCCCTATGATATTGAAAGCATCACATTTTTAAGAGATGCCGCCGCTACTTCTATTTATGGTACCCGCGCGGCTAACGGCGTAATCGTGGTAACCACTAAAAGAGGAAAGGCGGGTCCCGTGGAAGTAACCTACAATTCAAATATATCTTTCCAGGCGCGTCCTTCCTACAACCAGCTGAACCTCATGAATTCGAAGGAACGGGTGGCTTTCTCAAAATCACTGATAGAAGATGGCGTGGTCTTTAACGGAAGTGAAAGTGGTTTCGAAGAACGTTTTTCGTATGAAGGATTATTAAGACAGTTATATGCCAGGCAAATTACGGAAGCGGAATTCCGGGCGGGGGTAGGCACTATTGAAACCCGGAATACGGATTGGTTTAAGGTGTTGTTCAGGAACCAGATGAGCATGCAGCATGCGCTCAGCATGAGTGGCGGCGCGGGTAAAACCACCTATTACGCTTCCCTGAGCTATGGCGGCTTTAACGGCGCAGCGAAAGAGGATGGCAAGAAAACGTATTCAGCGAATGTAAGTGTGCGCACGCAGATTGGTAAACGGTTGAACCTGGACCTGTCGATGCAAAGCAATTATATAAAATCCACGGGGTATTACCAGTCGGTAAACCCGTTGACCTACGCGTTGCAAACAAGCCGTATTTACAGCCCGGACGATTTTTACCCGGTGCGCACGCCGAGCAACCTGAGGGTTAATGAGCCCGTACAGTTAGTATGGCCACCGTATGTTTATAACATACAAAATGAAATCAG
This sequence comes from Chitinophaga sp. ARDCPP14, assembly GCF_051362515.1. Classification (NCBI taxonomy): domain Bacteria; kingdom Pseudomonadati; phylum Bacteroidota; class Chitinophagia; order Chitinophagales; family Chitinophagaceae; genus Chitinophaga; species Chitinophaga sp. ARDCPP14. The sequence continues at coordinate 323,062 of NZ_JBKIXB010000007.1, forward strand.
TCACTCGGAAAACAACAGCAGCACACATTCTTCCAGCCTGAATTTATCGTTGGATTATAAGATCAGGAAGGGATTGTTTTTTCGCCATTCTTCCAACGTTATTGTGAGTGGAGCCGATGGGTTAACCGCAGCCGATGAGCAAACATATGCTATTGCGGTTGAACGCGGATGGAGCGCGGAGGTGGTGCCTACACAGGAGATGATGCTGACGGCGCTGCCCACAGGAGGCATGGCCTATATGATGAACCAGAAGAGCATGTCGCTCGGAATGCGGAACAGTATAGATTACAATACAGGCGTACGGAAGGATCGCGACCAGTTTAATTTTACGTTGGGTAACGAGGTGAGAAGTGAAACTGCCAATGGCCTTACATCCAGGGAACCGGGGTACTTTCCGGGCAGGGGAAAGTCATTCTTTCCGACTGTAATGGGCAGGAAATTATATAGTTCAGAAACAATCAACGAAGCTATCGACAACTCCGTTTCCTATTACAGTACGGCCGCTTATAGCATGATGAACCGCTATGTATTGAGCGGTACCATCCGGACGGATGGCTCCAACAGGTTTGGACAGTATTCCAACTCCAGGTTCTTACCTAATTACAGTATTGCTGCCCGCTGGAATGCTTCTTCAGAAAACTGGTTTCCCGTAAGCTCCCTGATCAGCGACTGGCAGGTGAGAGGTTCGTATGGCACGCAGGGAAATGTGGTGAGCGCAGTGGGTCCTAACCTGGTAGCCACTTATTCCCCCGTTGTGGGAGAAACAAGTCCCATTACCGGTAAACCTTACCTGCACATAAAAACCATGCCTTACCCGGAGTTGCGCTGGGAAAAAACCCACCAGTGGAACCTGGGCACCCAGGTAGCCATGTTCAATAGCCGCCTGCGGGTGAATGTTGATTATTACTCGAAGAAAACAACGGATGTACTGGACATGATAAAGATTCCTTTTGAATATGGTATGGATGTGATGTACAGGAACGGAAGCGAGTTATATAACCAGGGATGGGAAGCGATGATCAATGTAGATGCCATCAGATCGCGGAACACATCGCTCTCCTTTACGTTGACTACCAGCAGGAACAGCAACCGGGTATCTGACGAAATTATTCCCAACGACTACAATTCCTTTTTTAATGGCAGCGGACATTTACGCGGAAAACCCGTGAGTGGTTTCTACTCTTATATTTATAATGGTCTGAATCATAACAGCGGTTTGCCGATGTTCAGGAATTTAGATCTCAAGGAAAAGACCAATAACCCGGATGATTTCCTGGTGTATTCCGGCCAACTTCAACCTTCTTTCACCGGGAGTATTCAGCCGGTGTTCCGGTACAAATCCTTTTCAGCGGTGATGTTGTTTTACGTGAGTATTGGCAGCAGCAAACGGCTCAATGATCCTTTCCCGCGTACAAATGCACTGAATGGGGTGCCGGCGCCATTTACCAATCTCAGCAAAGATTATTTGAACCGCTGGCGTAAACCGGGTGACGAATTACATACAGATATTCCTGTAGTGATGGATCTTTTAGCCACCCGGGACTGGCTTATAGTACCATACAAAGTGATCAGTAACGGTTCCGCTGGAAACTCCGGACAAACATCGGTGGATCCGTTCCAGGCTTATAATATGTCTGATCTGAGGACAGTCAGTAACAACTATGTGCGATGCAGCAATCTAAATCTTACCTACACCATTCCTGCTGTTAAGCTGAGGGGAAGCGGGATTAAGAATTTAAGCGTTGGCGCGGCAGTAAATAATGTTTTTACGGTTGCCAATAGGAAACTGAAAGGGCAGGACCCTGAAATTGATGGCATCGGCACCACTGCATTGCCGCTTACCCGGCAATATGCTTTCAGTCTGAACGCTACTTTTTAATGTAACTAATTTCAATAATACAGCATGAAGAAATCGTTGCTTGTAATCATAGGCGCCTTGTGTTTAGTGTCCTGTAAGAAATTCCTGCAGGAATATTCTCCAACAGATGTAATACCTAAATCTACCCATGATTTCGGGGAAATATTATATTATGATGGATATCCTACCGCTTCCACATTGCTGCAGCCCTGGATGGTATTCCTGGATGACGACACCCAGGGCTATACAGGACCACTCATGGCCCACTCAAATGCGCCACTCCTGCCGGCGCCCATCTTTCAGTGGCAACCAGACATGGAGCCCGCCACTGCCGCTACCGGTAATGCCATCAATTTCAATACCTGGAGTACCTATTACAAGTTGCTGCTGGGCGTAAATGTAGCGCTTCAGTATATGGATAATTCAACCGGCCTGCAGGCCGACAAAGACCAGTTTAAAGGAGAAGCCTATACATTACGGGCATTCTATCACTTTATGCTGGTGAATATTTATGCAAAACCCTATAATGATTCCCTCACTATACCCGATAAAAGCCCGGGTGTGCCCATCAGGAAAACCGCCGACCTCTCGGATGCTTTTCTCCGCAGGAACACCGTGAAAGAGGTATACAACCAGATCGTGAGTGATCTCGACAGCGGTATCTATTTGCTGGATAAATACAAAGTTAACCGTGAATACTACCGGGTTTCCCATGTAGCTGCGCATCTGCTGGCCAGCAGGGTTTTCCTTTATATGGAAGACTGGGACAAAGCGATCAGTCATGCCGACGAAGTGCTGCGTTATCACCCGCAGTTAATGGACCTGAACACCTGGGGAGGGATGCCGGATACAGAAAATAAAATGCTGATAGGACCGTCTAATATTGAAAGTATCTGGAACTATGGACAGGGAGAGGAGCAGTTACCAAACACTTATTCAGAGGCATATGATATTTCGTACGACCTGGTGAACTGTTTTGAAGAGAATGACCTGCGCAGGCAAACAGGATTTTACATCAATCCGGAATTTATGAAAGAATTCCTGACGCCCGATTTTTCACAGATGAAGAATGTGCCATCCGTTTCGGGGCATTCTGCCGAATTAACCAATTCGTGGAGAAGTTCCGAAGCTTACCTGAACCGTGCAGAAGCCTACATCCAGAAATACAGGAAAACAGGCGATGGTAACGCCGCCGCACAGGCACTGGTAAGCCTGAATACCTTGCGCGCCAATAGAATTGACCGGGCTTCTTTCACCCCCTGGATCGTAAAACCGGGAGATGTATTGCTGCAAATGTGCAGAACAGAACGTCGCCGGGAACTATACCGCGAAGAAGCACATCGCTGGTTTGACCTGAGACGCTACGGCATGCCATCGATCAAACACATCTTTACACCCAACCAGGTAACGGTGCAGGTGTTCCGGTTGCCGGCACGCGACCCGCAGTATATAATGCCGATACCCACCGATGTACTATCAAGGAACCCGGCACTGACACAAAATCCCTTATTCGCAGGTAAGCGTTTACCGGAATAATTTCTTTCAACTGTAAATAATCATATATGAGATTATATTTCCTGATAGTGCTGTTAGTGGGAATAGCCTGTAATAAAGAGGCGGCATTAACACCGGATCCTGTCCAGCCCTTATATACGCTCCCACAGGGTAATCATGAGTATGATGATACGATAGTGGCCTGGTATAAAAAATACAACACTTTTGTCCTGTATAAATTTACACAGCTGGATTATGCTTATAACTACTCCGATAAGAAAACAGATAGTGCCTTTAATGCTAATCCCGCTTATGTAGCATCCACATTACAGTATATAAGAGAAGAATTACTGGACGTATACCCGGAGGCTTTTTTAAAGACCACGCTCCCTTACAAAATTTTACTTGCCTCCTATATCGGCGCAGGGAATACCCGTTCAGCAACCGGATTTTCTGCCACCAGCAGTATGCTGGCTATTGGCTGGGCCGATAGTACGCTGTGGCAAAAAACACCGGCAGAACGCAAGCAGATGCGTGGCTGGCTGCACCGAAGCTATATGGAACGCGTTGTTCGGACAGACGGCACTATTGTTCCTGATGCATTCAAAGCCCTGGCGCCGCCTTCCTACGGACAGGTACCGCCTGCCAGGCTCCTGGCAGAAGGCATCGTGGAGCCATACAACAACCAGCTGAATGTGGCCACTGATTTCCTGGCATTTATTCAATTGATTACCAGTCATACCAAAGATGAACTGGAAGCGGGCGTACTGCGCAGCCAGGTGGATGAAAAGGGATTGATAAGAAAGAAATACGATGTTGTTGTCAGCACATTTCTCAACAGATACCAGGTAGATCTCCAGGCGATCGGCAACAGGCCATAACCTGTACGGAGCCGTTAATATTCTTCGCATTAATATTTTTTGTATGAAAACATTGAAAGGAGCGCAACTCCTGCTATCAGGCGTGTTGGCCATTGCCGGCTTTACGGTTAAAGCCCAAACGCCCGCTGCTAACGCTACGCAGCCGTCGTACCACAGCGCCGTTATCACTGCTGCTATCAATAAGGTCACGAAAAAACATTACCATCCAAGGCCAATTGACGACGCCTACTCCGCGGCAGTATGGAACCGGTTCCTGCACACCCTGGACCCTAACAGTAACCTGTTCCTCCAGGAAGATGTGGCTGCCCTTGCGGTGTATAAAACGCAGGTCGACGATCAGCTGAACACAGGCGCTACCACTTTTTTTGATGCCGCCTACGCGATATATGAGAAACGCGCTAATGAAGCCAGCCAGCTTTGCCAGCAGATCCTGGCTACCCCCTTCGATCTGAAAAAGAAAGAAACAGTAATGGCCTTCAGGAAAGATCTTCCCTTTTGCACCAGTAAACAAACGCGCGAAGAACTGTGGCGCAAGCTCTTGAAATATTACACCCTGCGGCATTATATGGAGATGAGCGCCGCCAGTGGCGACACCGCCAAACACCTCGCAGCTGCCGACCCGGCACTGGAAGCCAAAGCCCGGGAAAAAGTACGCAAATGGTACAGCGATTATTTCCGTCAGACGACCGGGCAACGCGGAGCGGAAGACAAATTTGCGCAGTATGTAAGTGCCGCCATGTTTGAAATTGATCCGCATACTACCTATGCGGCACCACAGGACCGGTTCATGAATGAACAGCTGAATAAACGTTACTTCGGACTAGGCATAGAGCTGGGCGTAAAAGAATCCGATTACTATATCAAAAGATTATTGCCAGGTGGTACCGCTTACCGCAGCGGGCAGGTAAAAGAGAACGACAATATCATCGCCGTTGCCGACAGCAAAGGAGAGATGCTGCCGGTGAACGGGCTTCCCGCCAACGAAGTAGCCGGCTTGATCCGCGGTGAAAAGGGAACCTCCGTTACCATGCGCTTGCAACAGCCAGGTGAAAAAGAAAGAACGGTGACCGTAAAAAGAGATGAAGTAATTGACCTGGAAAACAGGGCGAAAAGCGCCGTGATTGAAAAGAATGGAAAACGTTTTGGATATATCTTCCTGCCCCTCTTTTACATGGATCCTTCCGGTACCAAAATAAACGGCTCTGCCAACGATGTAGCCAGGGAAGTAGAAAAGCTCAAGGAACAGGAAGTAGATGGCATTGTAGTGGATCTGCGCGGCAATGGCGGTGGCTCCCTCGATGAAGTTGTCACCATGGGCTATTGCTTTGTGCCCTCCGGACCTATTACCTGGCTCCGCGGAAAAGACAGTATCCGGATGTATTCCTCTCCGGCAGTGGAACCATTGTATGATGGGCCGCTCACCGTATTGGTAGATGAAGGCAGCGCCTCTGCGTCTGAAATATTTGCCGCCGCTATGCAGGATCGTGGCCGCGGGCTTATTGTAGGCACTTCCTCTTCTTTTGGAAAAGGCACTGCCCAGGTGAATATCACCATCGGTAAAATGGGTGATGCTGCGAAAGGCATTGCCGATGTAAACTATGGCACCATGCGGGTTACCACGGAGAAGTTTTACCGCATTAACGGATCATCCACACAGCTGCAGGGCGTAATCCCTGATGTTGTACTGCAGGATAGAATGAGTTCGCAATCCGTAATGGAAAAAGATTTTTCGTCTGCCCTCGTATGCGATACCGTCGGACTGCCTCCTTATCAGCGGCTTACCTTTGGGTTTGATTATCAGAAAGTAGTGCAGCAGGCACGCTTGCGGGTTCAGCAGCATCCTTCCTTTGCCACTATCGCAGCCAACACCCGCCAGTTAAAAGCATTGCAGGAGCAACCCACACCGCTGGAACTGTTGTCGTTTGGAGCAGTTTATAAGCAAACATCCGGATGTGAGAAGAATATACAACAGGCGAAAGAATTGAAAGGCAGGGAAGTACTGACCGTATTGCCATCGATGCTGAGGAACATCAATCCGGCCATGCAAAAGAATGAGGCCGTTAATACTGCTTCTTACAAAGAATGGCTGGAGAAACTGGGGAAAGATGTTTACCTCGCTGAAACAGTATCGGTGCTGGAAGATATGCTGACTAACCCGGCCTCGCCGAAAAAATGATAATTAATTAACAACAGGCTTCACCCGTTTTGCGGTAATGATTGCCTAATACTTAAACGCACTTAATCATGATGAGAAAACTGTTTGCATTCACTTTTTGCATGGGAAGCTTTGCTGCGTATGCGCAGGAGGATGTGGCCATCATTACGGCCAAACTGGATAAATCCCCGAATGATACCTTAGTGAACCTGTACGAGCCCTATTCCGGTGATACCGCCACCGCCGTCATTAAGAATCACCAGTTCAGGCTAACGATGCCGATAGCCAAAGGAGGAAGCGTATATATTATGCAGATAGGCAGTAATCCGGAACTGGGAGGCGCATTGGTGTACCTGGAGAAAGGGAAAATGAACATCAAAGGAAAAGGCGGATATTTTAACGACGCCACTTTTTCCGGCGATTCCTGGGTAAAGGAATGGCAGGAAGTAATGGAAATGACTTCCCCGGAGAAAGGCGATGGTAAGCTGTTTGCGGAGCTGGAGCAAAAATACCATAAAGCGATGGAAATAGGAGATGAGGATGCAGCGGAAGCCTACAATAAACAGGGCTCCGAAGTGGAGCAGCGGATGAAGGATACACTCCGGAAGTGGATATTGGCCCATCCGAATTCGGGCGTTACCGGTTATATTATCACGGTATATTTTAGTAAGAATACGAAAGAAATGGAGGCGCTTTATGATGGTCTTGGTGAACATGCAAAAGCTTCCAGGATACTGCAACGCTGGAAAAATCCAGGTAAAGTAGATCCATCTCCCCTCTCTTTAAAGATGAATGAAGAAGGAGAAGTACCCGGTAAACCTGGCCAGGTGAAGATCGGCGACGCTGCGCCGGCTTTCAGTATCCCTGATGTAAACGGCAAAGTGGTGTCGCTGGGAGATTTTAAAGGTAAGTATGTACTGGTGGATTTCTGGGCCAGCTGGTGTGGTCCCTGCAAACCACAGATCCCTTACCTGAAAGCGGCGAATGACAAATTCAAAGATAAGAACTTCGTAATGGTGGGCATCTCACTGGATTCCAAAAAAGAAGCCTGGGTAAAAGCCATGGAAAAACATGAACTGAACTGGCTCAATCTCTCCAGTCTCAAAGGTTGGGGCGACACCGCCGCAGCGGCTTATGGCGCCGGCTACATTCCTTCCAACGTATTGATCGGACCAGATGGGAAAATTATTGCCAGGGATCTCTATGGCGAGGCATTGGATAAAAAATTAATGGAAACAATCAAATAGGTTGTTTGCGGTAATACCTCAGCATAACTTCCGCCAGGGCAACGGCACACTACCGCTGTGCTGTTGCCCTTTTTTGTTTACATAAAAAAGATATCAACTTTATGCGTCCTGTCATTAAAATAATCATCTTCCTGCTGCTGCCTTTATACAGCCTGGCAGAAGAAGGGTTTGTAATCAAAGGAAAAGTAACGGGCATCATCAGCGGATACGTGGCCATTCTTGAACATGTGGATGAAGCCGGGAAGCCGGCAGTGCTGCCACCAAGGGTTCGTATCATCAACGGAGAGTTTACTTTTTCCGGTAAGCTGGATCACCCCGAATTGATACAGCTTAAAGTGAGCACAAAAACAGTGCAGCTGTTCCTGGAAAACACTACCTATACAGTTGAATCCAGCCTCGACTCACTGACCGGCAGTTCTTTTAAAGGCGGCCGGATGAACGACCAGTTTTATGCGTATCAGCAGCATAGTAAGCCACAAATGGAATATGTGAAAGATAACCCCGAACTGGAACTCTCGGCCTGGCTTGCCCTGAGAAACGCATCCACAGCTGATAAAGCGGAGCAAGGGTATGCGCTCCTGGCTCCCGCCGGCAGAAGCACCTGGCATGGAAAAGCATTGCTGGCAAAGATTGAATCATTTAAACGTACCGGCGCCGGCGCAGCATTGCCGGAATTAAAACTGACGGATCCTGATGGTCATGCGTTTTCCATCAAAGACATGGCAGGAAAAGTAGTGGTACTCGATTTCTGGGCATCCTGGTGTGCTCCCTGCCGTGCTTACATTCCGCAGATGCGCAATCATTATAACAAGTTTAAGGAGAAGGGAGTCGTATTTGTTGCAGTGTCTGTTGACGACGACAAAGCCAAATGGCTGACCGCTGTGAACGAAACTAAAATGGAGTGGCTGCAGGGGCTTACAGAAGGCGGCTTTAAAGCAGGTATAGGTGTGCAACAGAATTTTAATATCACCTCCATACCACATGTGGTGATAGTGGGAAAAGACGGAAAGATTGCCCAATCACTGGACTTTTATAAAAAAGACCAGCTGGAAAAAGAATTGGATAAACTGGTGCAATAACAAGAATATGATCATCAAAAAATTACCACTGTTGCTGGCAATTGCTGCCGCGATATTTTTCTCCGGGTGTACAGCATTTAAAACACCTGAACCACGGCTTCCGAAAAAACTGGCTGTCAGGGTTTTCAATATCACGCCGCAACAGGCGGCATTGAAAATAGAAGGGATCTACTATAATCCTAACAGTTTCGGATTCACGTTTAAAGGCGGCGACCTGGACCTGATGCTGGATACTTTCCTGTTGGGGCATGTGCACATCGATACCCTGATAAATGTGCCGGCAAATGCGTTGTTCACCATCCCCGTAACAGTGAAACCGGATTTTAATAAACTGGGTCAAACGGGCATTAACCTGGAGGACTCTGTGCATATTTCCTTCAAGGGTACCATGAAAGGCGGTGTGGGCTGGTTCTCCAAAACAATCAGCATTGCGTATGATGGCCGGCATTACCTGGACCTGATCATGAACTGATGCTATCTAAGGCGTTTCAGCTTCGCAGCAATTACTGATAAAAGCCGGCTTTTTTTTGCAACCTCCGTAAAACGGACACGCATGTTCAATGCGTAGCCATGGAATAACTTCATTTCATCGATTTTTATCCATTAAAATGTTAATTATGAAGTTTAATTCCATGGTTGATTTGCGGGCAGATGTAACTGCACTTAATCCAAATGATCTGATCCATCTACTTGGCTATTATTCACCCGGAGATGGTGGTGGTGGCGATTTTTACTGGGATGCCACCAGCACAGATACTGATAACGGCGGATCGGTTATTAAGAGAACAGCCATAGCGGTTGGCCGGTTTAAAGCCATCCTGAATGATGTTATTAATGTAAAGCGTTTTGGCGCAAAAGGCGTTGGCGGGACCGACGACGATACCCAGGCAATAGCCAATGCGTTGGCAGCATGTGTTGCCACGGGTATACATGTATTGTATTTGCCCCAGGGCGAGTATGCAACCACGCAGGATATTGCGCTTACGCAGGACCATCAGATCATTAAGGGAGAGTCGCGTGATGGCTCTGTGATTATATTGAACAATGGAGCTAAAGTAACGACCAACAATACCCAATACGCACAGCTGTTTAACTTTACGATTAAAGCACCGGGAGGTACCGGTTGTGTGAACGGCTTGTTACTGAATAGTTCACCCAATACGCTGGTGGAAGATGTTTATGTAAGCGGATATTATACAGAGTGTGGTATCCGCGTTGGCGAAGCATGTTATAGCACGAGGTTCGTCCGCTGTTGGACGAACCAAATACAAACAGGTGATGGCTGGTGGTTCCGCAATGAAGGAAATAACAGCATTCAGCTGCAAAGTTGTTATATCCTGAATACAAAAGCCGGATGTGGTATTTCCATCTCCCAGGCTAATAACATGGTGATCGACGCGCCGCAATTAGAGGCGAATAAAGAAGGTCATATCCAGTTCTACGCGGCGGAAGGAGTGCCCGGTGCAATAAGAAGCCTGGTTATAAATGATCTTTATTCAGAACAGTCTTGTACGCCTAATAAACCCACCTTTACTATTAAACACGTAAGTGGTGTGATGAACATCCGTGGGTTATACGTCAATGGCGGCTATGTCAATGGATTCACAATGCCCTATTTTGCGGACTTTACCGGCATCATTAGCGGGTCCGGAACGGCAGGCGTCTCCTGTCACAACGTGAATATCCAGAACATAACAGCAGCGGGATATAATATAGATACCTCCGTAAGGGGATATATTACCGGTCCGGCTCCACTGAACGATCTCACGGAATGCTGCCCATTGGTGGTTACGCTGCCAGGTAATGCCGCAAGTGTATCTGTAGTCAGGAACAGGAGCATCGGCATCGCGGAACCTATGCAGCCGTTATTATTGGGCCCATACAATCCTACCCTGGCACAAGCCGGAGGATTATGGTATGATGCCATACAGGATAACCTGCGTTTTAAAGATACCAAAGGTGAATATATTCTGGGAGCACGTAGCCTGTATATACCACCCGTTATCGGCACAATTCCCGATCTCTCAAAGATAAAACAGGACTATTTTATTCCATTGAACGCTGTCAATGCGGCCATTACTATTCCTTTACCGGCGGCTTCCACTGTTCCTGCGGGCCTGACAATCACCATCAAGAAAATTGATGCCAGTGCGAATCCTGTTACCATCACCTCCACCAGTTTGATGGACGGCGCGGGCTCCAGAACACTCACCGCGCAGTATGAAGCAATCACGGTAATGTCTGATGGCAGTTCAATATACCGGGTGGTTTCCGGCGTGAATGCCAATACGAATGTATTCAATAATACCTCTGTGGCTAAAACAGCCATTACCAATACCTTTCTCAATACTAATTACCCGGCCGCTGCATATCCCGCCGGATCTTTGGTAATATTTACCAACCTGTCTGACGCGGTCACCAACACCGCCGAATGTAGAAGACTTACTCCTACTACATGGTCAATAAATGCAACAGCCGGTAAGCTGTAGCAAGTCTGCATAAAGGAGAATGCCTGTTCAAGGCAGCCTCCTTTATGCAGAACCTTGTTCATGCCGTTGCCCGCTTATATTTTCGCAGCAGATTTGCAGTTCCAGAATGGAATGTATATTTTAACGCTATGCTAAAAGCTTCGGACACAATGATTGACCTTTCCTTTAATCGCAGAACAGCCTTAAAAGCGCTCAGCTTATCAGCCGGCGCTGCATTGCTGAAATTACCGGCATCAGCAAAGGGGCCTGTTGAAAAGCCTTCGCCTGCTTTTAAGTATTCACTGAACATGAGTACCATCCGGGGGCAGAAATTAGGTTTTGTTAAAGAACTGGAAACGGCGTCCAAAGCAGGGTTTAGCTCGGTGGAGATATGGATAGATACTTTTCAGGGGTATTTGCAGCAAGGGGGCTCGGTAACGGAAGCCAGAAGGATCATTCATGATTTAGGCATTGAAGTGGAGAATGCGATTGGATTTGCCAAATGGATTGTGGATGATGAAGCCACCCGCAAAGCGGGGCTGGAACAGCTGCAGCGCGAAATGGAGCAGCTGGCGCAAATTGGCTGTAAGCGGATAGCGGCGCCGCCAATGGGCGCTAACGGCAGCAATGCCCCGTTAATTGACCTGAACGTGGTAACGGAAAGATATCTTACTATCCTTGAAATGGGCAAGAACACCGGTGTAATGCCCATCCTTGAAATGTGGGGCGGATCTCCCAATCTAAAAAAAATAAGCCAGGTGCTGTATGTGATCACAGAAAGCGGCCATAAAGATGCCCGCGTGCTGATGGATACCTTTCATATTTTCAAAGGTGGTTCAAACCCCGACAGCATGGCGTTTGTAGGTAAGGATGCCGTGGATATTTTCCATATAAACGACTACCCGGCGGGGATCACGCCAGGTAAAATTTCTGAGCCGGATCGTATTTACCCGGGAGATGGCATTGCACCGCTGAAGCAGATGCTGCAACATATTAAGCACCCCGGGAAACCGGTGATTATTTCACTGGAGGTTTTTAACAACAATTATTATCAGCAGGATGCTTTACTGGTAGCGAAAACCGGCCTGGCGAAAATGAAAGCGGCGACGGAGGGGATATAAGGAAATCTTAACTGGATTCCCGCACAATCAGTTCCGTTTTCAACACCCTGATAATACTCTTCCATTCCGATACATCACGGCTGATCTGGTCTATGAGCAGCTGTGCGGCAGTGCCGCCAATTTCCTTTACCGGCTGCGACACCGTGGTTAAAGAAGGATGAATAAGCCCCGATGCAAAGTCGTTACTGAATCCCACCACCGCAATATCTTCCGGCACCCGCAAACCTCTTTTCTTCACCACCTGTATAATCTCAATGGCAGTAGGATCGCTGATCGCAAAAATCGCATCCGGCGGATGAGGAAGGTTTAAAAGATGATTCACATAAATATGCACCTTATCGAGGTTCAGGTCATACGGAATTACCAGGTCATCATCCAGCTCAATATTGTTTTTTCTTAAAGCAGCCTTATAGCCGTTCAGTCTTTTTTCACTTATTTTGAGAGAAGGTGGGCCGGATAAATGTGCAATCCTTCTCCTGCCTCTTTCAATCAAATGATTCACCGCACGGAATGCGCCGTCATAGTCGTCAACAATTACTTTGGGCACATCCATTTCATCGCATACCCGGTTGAAAAATACGATGGGAATCCCCTTGCGCTGGAATATCTTTAAATGATCAAAGTTCTTTGTTTCTTTAGTGATCGATACCAATACACCATCTACCTGGTTGGCCAGCATCACTTTGGTGTTGGCTACTTCCGTTTCATAAGTTTCGTTGGATTGACAAATGACGGTATTATAGCCGGCCTTGCTGGCCACTTCCTGCGCGCCGATGGTAATATTTGGGAAATAAGAACTGGTAAATTCCGGAACGATGATCCCGATAGTATTTGTTTTCCGGGTAACCAGGCTGATCGCCAGCATGTTACGCTGGTAGTCGAGTTTTTCCGCCAGGTCCAGCACCGCCTGCCTTGTTACTGCGTTCACGCTGGGGTGCCCTGTTAAAGCCCGCGATACGGTTGATTTAGAAAGATTAAGCTCCTTCGCAATGTCAACAATGGTGATCTGGTGTCGCTTCATCAGGTTTTTTTCTTGTAAAGAAACATAATTATATCAAAAATGGGAACATTCCCAATTTATGGGAATGTTCCCAATGGCAAAATCATCATTTTTTTTACCATCGGGTAACAGTTAGTTATAATCTTTGGACACATAAATTCTCACGATATGAAAGAACTGTTGCTCTCAACCTCTTTTGCACCAACCGTGCCTGTACCTGTCGCCTTATGCCAATCATCCGCATTACACCTGTTACACGATTACATGGAGTAACTTCCTGCGCCCGGTAATTGAACCGGCACTCGATAAAATAAAAATGAATTAAACAGATTTTAATCTAAAAAACACGTTTGGGGGTATGCATAAAAATGGTTTCTTATCAGCAGGGTATTTATTGCCCCTGCTATTTATCATCTTCCCTGCTACGGATGTAGCAGCACAGCAGCCTGCCACGGGGTCTGCTGATAAAATATCAGTTACCGGAAAAGTAACAGAAGCCGCAGGCACCGGCCTGGTAGGGGTAACGGTCCGCGTGAAAAATGACAAAACCTCCGCCATCACTAATGAAGACGGGATCTATCACATCTCCGCCAATAACGCACCCGGCGCCACACTCGTATTCAGCTATGTAGGATTTCTGAGCAGGGAAGTAAAACTAACCAGTGGAAGAAGCGTATATAACATCGTGCTGGAACCTTCCATAAAGGGTTTGAACGATGTGGTAGTAATCGGTTATGGAACTGTAAAAAGAAAAGATGTCACCGGATCAGTAGGCGAATTTAAAATAGCCGACCTGGCAAAAGCACCGGTACCTTCCTTCGAAGAAGCCCTGGGTGGCCGCGTGGCAGGTGTACAGGTATCTGCCAGCGATGGTCAGCCCGGATCCGCTTTGAACATCGTTATCCGCGGCAACAACTCCGTAACCCAGGAAAACTCCCCATTGTACGTGGTAGACGGATTCCCGATGGAAAATCCGTCCAACAACATTTTCAATCCTGAAGAAATAGCCTCCATCGAAGTACTGAAGGATGCCTCGGCAACAGCCATTTATGGCGCCAGGGGCGCCAACGGCGTTATCCTTATCACCACCAAAAAAGGGAAGGCCGGCGCGCCAACCGTTACCTATCAAACCTGGATGGGCTTACAGGAAAATATTAAGAAACAGGAGATGATGAGCCCCTACGAATTTGTGAAATACCAACTGGAACAAAATTCAGCTTTTTACACGCCCATCTATCTCGGCGAAGATAAAACACTCGACGACTATAAGAACGTAAAAGGAATCGACTGGCAGGATCAAATCTTCAGAAAAGCATTTATGCAAAATCACAGCCTCTCCCTGAGAGGTGGTAACGATAAAACAACCTACTCCCTTTCCGGCTCGCTGCTGGACCAGAACGGTATCATCATTAATAGCGGCTTTAAACGGTACCAGGGAAGGGCAGTGGTGGATCAGCGGCTGAATGATAAAGTGAAAGCCGGCATCAACGTTAACTATACAGCTACCAAAACATATGGCGCTGTAGCTTCGCCAACACCCAATGGTCCAACCTCCAGCCTGATGTACAGCGTTTGGGGCTACCGGCCGGTAACCGGCGACTCCGCCAGCGACGCCTCTCTCATCGATCAGCCCTTTGATCCGGATGTGGACCCGCTGAATGAATACCGCATGAACCCGATCATTTCTACCAGGAATGAATATAACCCGCTGTTCAATAATACCCTTATCACCAACGCGTATGTGGAATACCAACCTGCAAAATATTTTACATTAAGAGTGGCCGGTGGTATTACCAAAGAAGCACAACGGAAAGAAATATTCAATAATTCCAATACCCGCCTCGGAAATCCCAAGAGCAGTGTACTGGGCATCAATGGCTCGGTAAGCAATCTGGAAAGAACCAACTGGCTCAATGAAAACACACTCACCTACGCCAGGGTGATCAACAAAGATCATAACCTGAATGTATTGGGTGGTTTCACCATGCAGAAGTCAGCCTTTTATAGTTATGGTTTCTCCGCCAGCCAGGTGCCAAACGAATCGCTGGGTATGAGCGGCCTGGACGAAGGGACTATCAATACCGCGCCCACGGCAAAATCATCTAATGCGTTGATGTCTTTCCTTGGCCGTGTTAACTACGGCTATAAATCACGCTACCTGCTTACACTGTCGTTCCGCGCAGATGGCTCTTCCAAGTTTCCTGTTAACAACCGCTGGGCCTATTTCCCTTCCGGCGCCGTGGCGTGGAGGATCATCGAAGAATCTTTCATGAAAAATTTATCTTTCCTGTCGGATGCCAAAATACGGGCAGGATTCGGTACCACCGGGAATAACCGGGTGGGCGATTTTGCCTATCTCACTTCCCTGCAGCTGTTCCCTTACTCTGGTTACAGCTTTGGTAACTCGCCTGCGCAGGGTACTATTCCCAGCAACCTGGGATATCCTAAACTGAAATGGGAAACCACCGCGCAAACAGATATCGGGGTAGACCTGGGATTCCTGAAAAACAGGATCACGTTTACCGCCGATTATTATAAGAAGAATACAAAAGACCTGTTGTTAAATGCAACGTTGGCGCCCTCTTTGGGTTACCTGAGCGGTATCCGGAATATCGGTAAAGTGTCTAACGAAGGGTTGGAATTTTCTGTGAACAGTATGAATGTGCAACATAAAAAATTCACCTGGTCTACCAGTTTCAATATTTCATTCAACCGCAATAAAGTAATACAGCTGAACGAAGGTGAACCCAGTTACGCTTCCCGCATCACCTGGGGTAATTTTAACAACGCTTATCCGTATATCGCTATACCGGGACATCCGATCGCATCGTTTTATGGGTTTATTTTTGATGGCGTCTACCAGTACAGCGACTTTGATCAATCCAACGGTACCTATGTGCTGAAAGATAAAGTGCCGAATAATGGGAATCCAAGAAGCAGCATCCAACCGGGTTACATCAAGTTTAAAGATATCAACGGCGACGGACAGGTAGATAACAGCGATCTCACCATCATCGGTAATCCTAATCCTATACATACCGGTGGGATCTCCAATAATTTTACGTACAAAAACTTCGACCTGAACGTATTTTTCCAGTGGAGCTATGGCAACGATATCCTGAATGCCAACCGCATAGAATTTGAAAATGGCGATGTCACCAGGTCTTTCCTGAATATGTTCGCCAGTTATGCCGATCGCTGGACACCGGAAAATCAAAACAACAAATTGTATAAAGTAGGCGGACAGGGACCACTGGTATATTCTTCCCGCACTATTGAAGATGGCTCTTATCTGCGTCTCAAAACGGTGGCACTGGGGTATAATTTACCGGCGCCGCTGCTGAAACAGGCCAGGATAAAAGCACTGCGGGTGTATGCTTCCGCGCAAAATCTTATTACCTGGACCAATTATTCAGGACTCGATCCTGAAGTTTCTGTAAGGCAATCGGCTTTAACACCGGGCTTCGACTGGTCGGCGTATCCGAAGGCAAGAACCATCACTTTCGGACTGGATGTGACCTTTTAACGAAACTAAAAAGCTGCGATTATGAAATCAAACAATATCAGATTATCTCCCGTTAGAAAAATAACAAAGCTCTTCCTGCTGTGCATCCTGGCCGGCAGTACCTTCAGCGCCTGTAACAAATTCCTGGATACAAAGCCGGAAGATTTCGTAACACCGGAAAATTATTTTAACACAGAGGCTGATCTCGAAAGAGCCCTGAACGGCGTATACAACAGGCTGATAGATAACTTCGGAAGGATGTATTCACGTGGACTGTACAGCTTCCTGGCCATCAGCGATGATTTTTTCTACAAGAATATTACCGTGAATAATTTAAAGGTGATGGATTTTGACGCCGGTCAGCTGGATGTAGGCAAACTCTGGGAAGTTGCCTACCAGGGCATCGACCGCGCCAACCTGTTACTCGAAAATGTAGACAAGCCAAAGATGGATGAAAAAAAGCGGGCAGCTATTAAAGGGCAGGCGCTTTTTCTGAGAGCTTACTATTATTTTATCCTGGTAGATAATTTCGGCGGCGTGCCCCTGAAATTGTCGTCTACCCAATCGCCTGTAGAAGTCGCGCTGCCCCGCTCTTCCGTGGCGGATGTGTATGCGGCGATCCTCAATGATATGAAAGCGGCGGAGCCGCTGGTGAACGATATCAGCACCTACACCAATAATGAAAGGGTAACCACCACCACCGTGCAGGCCATACTGGCAAAGGTGTACCTCACAATGGCCGGGGAGCCGCTGAAAGATGTATCAAAATATGCCGACGCATTAACTTATGTGGACAAAGTGATCGCCTCCGGTAAGCACTCCCTGAATCCCGATTACAGCGCCATCTTCATCAATCACTCCAAAGATATTAACGAGCCGAAAGAATGCCTTTGGGAAATAGGTATGTATGGCAACCAGCAGGGTTCCACCCAGCTGGCAGGCGGCATAGGTATTGAAAACGGCGTGGAATCACCGGATGATAACGTTGGTTATTCAAATGGGCCGGTACACCCCAGCGCGAGGTTGTTCAACCTGTATGATGCCGCCGATAAGCGGAGGGACTGGAGCATTGCACCGTACAAATATTCCCTCGTGAATGGCGTTGTTACCAAAGTGGCTTATACCGCTACGCAGATATATGACCGCACCGCCGGCAAATGGCGCCGTGAATACGAAACGCAGACACCTAAAAACAGGTCGTATAATTCTACCAACTTCCCGGTGATCCGTTATGCAGATGTACTGCTGATGAAAGCCGAAGCGGAGAATGCGGTGAACGGGCCGGTAGCAGCAGCTTATGAAGCTATTAATATGGTAAGAAGAAGGGGCTACGGCAAACCTCCGGCAACGCCGGATGCCACCGTTGACCTGCCGGCCGGTTTAGGGAAAGACGCATTCCTCGAAGCACTGCAGGATGAACGGGCGCGGGAACTTAGCTTTGAAGGGGCACGCAAGCACGACCTGATCCGCTGGGGGTTATTCCTGTCTAAAATGCAATCGCTGGCGGCTGAAGTAGCAGCAACAGCGCCCTCCGCATGGAAATATTCAGGGAACGCGGCAAAGAATACAACAGCCAGGAACGTGCTGCTGCCTATTCCTACTACAGAAACCACCATTAATCACCTGGCAGAACAGAACAAAGGTTGGTAACGCCGCGCTAAAAAGTATTTAATATGCGAAATTCATTATACCTGTTGATCATTGTTATTATATTTATCTCCTGTGCAAAGGAGAAAGTAGTCACACCGTCGCTGGAAATAACTACTTCTTCACTTACTTATAAAGCAGGAGATACCGTTACCTTTAACTTTACCGGCAACCCGGATAATATTACTTTCTATTCCGGCGAACCCGGCCACAACTATGCGTTCAGAGACCGTACCACCGCAGAAAATGATCTGCAGATAAATTTCAAGACATGGGTACAATTTGGGATGATCTATAAAAATCTGCAGTTGTTGGTGTCTAACAACTATTCCGGTGTAGCCGATACCACCAATGTAAGGGCCGCTACCTGGACAGATATTTCTGACCGAGCCGTTTTTTCCACCGGGCAGGACAATACACCGTCAGGGACTATCAGCCTGAAAGATTTTGCAGACCCGAAAAATACGGCTGCCCGCATTTACGTTGCTTTTAAATACACGGACTATAAAAAAACACAGGGACAAAACCGCTGGGTAGTCCGGACCTTTGAAGCCAACAACATTTCAGCAGATGGTGTAGTATCGCCGGTGGCGGTACTATCCAGCGGAGGATGGAAAGCATTCGATTTTAAAAACCCGGCATCCGTGTGGACGGTTACTACCGCGCAGCTGTTGATGTTTGGCGGTGATAAGAATGCGGATGATAATGAAGACTGGGTAATTACCAAAGGGCTGGATCCTTTTTATATTAAGCCGGATGCGGGTGTTGCACTGAAAAATATCAGTACCGTACTGCCTTCGTATAAATATGTTTACACTAAACCGGGTACTTACAAAGTAGTATTTGATGCGTCCGCGGTACGTTATAATGGAGAAAAAAGAATAACAAAAGAACTTACTTTAACTATCACCCCATAGCTGAAAAGCGGGGGTTAAACGGAAACATTTGATGAACACTGTAATCGATACGTCAGTCATTATTGTATTTTCCTTATTTATTATGCTGGTGGGTTTTTCCTTTTCCAGGACAGGAAGAAACCTCAAGTCGTTTTTTGCCGCAGGCGAATCAGTGCCCTGGTTCATTGGGGGGCTCTCACTTTTCATGAGCTTCTTTTCTGCAGGCACGTTCGTGGCATGGGGATCTATCGCCTATAAATACGGATGGGTAGCCATTACCATACAATGGACCATGTGTATCGGCGGACTCGTAACAGGATTATATCTGGCGCCCCGGTGGAAGGCTACCGGCAACCTTACCGCGGCGGAGTTTATCCGCGAACGCCTGGGGGTAGATGTGCAGAAGATCTATATCTACATCTTTATGGTGGTATCGTTACTGATCAAAGGTTCTGTGCTGTATTCTGTGGCCAGGCTGGTAAGCGCTTCACTGGGACTGCCACTGATGCCGTCTACCGTGGTGCTGGGCCTGTTCATGATTGCTTATACCGCCGTTGGCGGACTGTGGGCAGTAATGGTAACAGATATATTGCAGTTCGTAATCCTCACGGCGGCTATATTGATTATTATCCCCCTGGCCTTTGATGCCGCCGGCGGTGTGCAGCACTTCCTGCACTTTTCACCCGAAGGTTTTTTCAGCGTAGTGAACGGGGAATATACCTGGGGCTTTATCCTGGCCTTTGCATTGTACCACGTTTTTTATATCGGCGGCAACTGGACGTTTGTGCAACGCTATACCAGCGTGGATGTTCCCAGGTCTGCATCCAAGGTGGCGTATCTTTTCGCAGGACTGTATATCATCAGCCCCGTGCTATGGATGCTGCCGCCCATGTTATATAAAAGTATCAACCCCGGTTTGCAGGGACTGGAAACAGAAAATGCCTACCTGATGATGTGCCAGCATGTATTGCCGGCCGGCCTTATGGGACTCATTCTTACGGGCATGTACTTCTCTACGTCCGCATCTGCCAATACCGCGCTGAACGTGGTGTCGGCCGTTTTTACGAATGACATCTACAAAGGTTCCATCAACCCAAAAGCATCTGATAAAAAACTGATGAGTGTTGCACGCATATCCTCCTGGTTCTTCGGACTTGGTATGATATGCATCGCCTTAATTGTGCCTTATATCGGCGGCATCGTTGAATTTACACTGAGCATAGGCGCTGTAACCGGTGGCCCGTTGCTGGCGCCACCTATATGGGCGCTGTTTTCAAAACGGCTAACAGGAAAGGCTACACTATATATCACGGGTATCAGCCTGGCTACCAATCTTGTATTTAAGATTATCCTTCCACTGGCGTATGGCACCGGTTTAAGCCGCGCCAACGAAATGCTGCTGGGTGTAGGATTGCCCTTTGTAATGCTGGCGCTGTACGAAGCATACGCTTATTATAGAGGACTCACCAGCAATGAATATATACAGCTCAAAGCACTGAGAACACAACGCAGGGAAACCGTTCGCGAAATAGATGAGAAAGAAGAACTGGAGATAAGAAAGCAAAACAAATTCGGCCTGAAAGTAATCGCTTTTTCGCTTTCATTTATTGCATTGCTGTTATTCGGACTGTGTTTCTTTTCCGGGAAAAGCGCTACGCTGGTAGCTGGTATTGCCACGGTGATCCTGTTAACAGCAGCCATTCCGCTACGGGCATCCCGCAAGGTGAAAGTAGACCCGGTAATCTCACCGTCAGCACATTTGGTAAATTAAAAAGCAGATCCTTTGAGAGAAATATTATCAGCCGGTATCTTATACTATGCAGTGTGCGTTTGCTGTATACCTGCACCGGCACAGCAACAAACCGCATTGGCCAACAACGCGCTGCGGCTTTCCTGGACCAGCAAAAACGGGGAATGGCATATTAAAGAGGTGGCCGTTCACGGGCAATCCCTGCCGCATACCAGTGGCGAATACACCCTGCTGTATACGAAAGAGAAGCCCGGAAATACACCCATCACATTATACGATAAGTCGGGTAAGAAGAGCAGTTTCCTGGAGCCGCAATACAAATACATTGTTCCTTTATGGGAAGCAGCCCTGAAACCCGTTCCCATGAATACTGCCGGCGAGGCCATCTATTTCTATCCTTCTTCCGTTAAAAAAAATAACGGGGAGCTGGTCTTCACGGGGGAAAATAATAAGGCTACGGTTACTTCCTCCTGGCGACTGGATGAAGTCTTTAAAACAGATATCCTGGTGGAAATATCATTGCAGGCAAAGGAAGACGGCTACTATTCCCTGGCAACACCCACGCTGGCTACTGTTCCGGAAAATGAACTGGCCTGGGGAGGCATACCGGGATACTTTCAAAGTAATGCGGTGGAGAAAGATATTATAAAAGCATACGCCTATATGCAGGGCATCCCCGATAAACCGGTGATTGTCCGCGAGAGAACGGCGGCCACCTTGTCGCCTTTCATCCAAACCAAAAACAACCTCACGCTGGCGGTAATACCCACCCCCGGTACCGGAAGGGATCCCTGGGAAGATGACACGAATACGCAGAGTGACTGGCTCCTTGGTCTTTCCCTTATGAACAGGAAGGCATCGCTTACGCCTACACTCTATCACCCGGTGCTGGGAGAAAAAGGCTCCCTCCTGAAAAGAGGAGAGAAGGTGACTTTTTCTTTCAGGTACTCGCTGCAGAAGGCCGGCTGGTATACGGTGTTCAAGCACGCCGTGAACGATATTTACCATTTCAACGATTTCCTGGCGCTGAAAAAGACGCGACAATCACTCACCAGCCGCATCTTATCCATGCATAAATATGTAGTGAATAATAAGACATCATTATGGAACATCGAAAATTATAAAGGGATCGATATCGGCGCACAATCTTACCTGGGGGGTGTGTATGGATCGGAAAAAGATGCCATGAAGAATTCCGATTATGGCGCTATGTGGATGCTGGCCGGCATCACCGGCGACAGCGTACTGCAGCAAACGCGCCTGCCTTATGCCCGCAACTTTAAATTACAGCAACAGGATAATACGCCCGGCTTTTTCCACGGCGCCGCAGCAGGACAATATTATCTCACAAAAAGTAAAAGATTTACAGAAGAATGGGGACCGTATGTAGAACCCATTGGTCTCACCTATTACATGATGATGGACATGGGTAATGTCCTGCTGTTTAATCCACGCGATACGGTATTAAAGCAAGAACTGCAATCTGCAGCCGATAGGTTGCTCGCCTGGATGGCGCCCGAAGGGAAATGGGCGGTGGCTTACGACCATGCTTCGCAAAAGGAAATGTTTACGGAAGTGGAGGACCTGCGTCCTACTTTTTACGGGCTGATAGTAGCCTGGAAAATATTGAAAGATAAAAAATACCTTGATGCGGCTAAACGTGGCGCCGACTGGTTCATCCGGAATGCCACCGCGAAAGGACATTTCCTCGGCGTTTGCGGCGATGCCCGTTTTGCGCCGGATTTTGCAACCGGGCAAAGCGCCCAGGCACTGCTGGATCTTTACGATATCACAAAAGATCGCAAGTATTTGCAGGCCGCCGTGCGCACCGCGCAATTGTACACGACTTCTATTTATACTCACCCTGTTCCTTCCGCCAAAAGTAAAAAGGTGAACGGTGTATTACGGCAGGACTGGGAGATAAGCCAGGCAGGGCTCAGCTTCGAGCATGGTGGTATCCTTGGTTCTGCCAATCATCGTGGACCTATTTTGCTGGCTAGTCATGCCGGTATGTTTGTGCGCATGTTCACCCTCACCGGCGATTCCCTGTTCCTGAACATGGCCCGCGCCGCCGTGCTCGGAAGAGATGCGTTTGTAGATAGCGCTACCAGCGTAGCCTCCTACTATTGGGATGTGATGAATAAAGGCGCCGGTCCTTATCCGCACCACGCCTGGTGGCAGGTGGGATGGATCACCGATTACCTGCTGGCTGAAATGGAGATGCGTTCATCCGGGAAAGTTCAATTCCCGAGAGGATTTATTACACCGAAAGTAGGGCCGCATCAAACCTATGGTTTTGCCGCAGGGAAAGTGTATGGTACCAGTGCGGATTTGTTGTTGAAA
Source organism: Chitinophaga sp. ARDCPP14 (assembly GCF_051362515.1). Taxonomy (NCBI): domain Bacteria; kingdom Pseudomonadati; phylum Bacteroidota; class Chitinophagia; order Chitinophagales; family Chitinophagaceae; genus Chitinophaga; species Chitinophaga sp. ARDCPP14. The sequence goes on from NZ_JBKIXB010000007.1 coordinate 346,506, forward strand.
GATGGATTGCTGAAAACAAATAACCCTTACCTCGATTACTATTGCGCTATTAATCTTAAAGAGCATAAGCTGTTCCTGCTGTTGCTGAACAGCGACGACGATCCGCTGAAGTGTTCGATAGACATTGATTACACCAAAGTACTGCCCGGTAAAACCATAAAGCCGGTTGCCTGCTACCGGATCAGTAAAAACGGCAGTAAAAAGACCACTGAAATAACGCCATCATTCCAGGAAGACATCCCGCCTTACGGACTGAATGTAATAGAAATAAATTATGAGCTGTTGGCTAAGTAGATATTTATTCCTGGCTGCCATAGGATGCCTGTGCAGCGTATCATCAGTACAAGCGCAAACCGGCTACTTGTTGGAAGCAGAAGATTTCCAGTTCAAAGGCGGTTGGCAGGTGGAAAAGGTGCCGGGCGAACAAGTGTCCGGTAATACTATCCTCCGCGTTTTTTCCGGTAAAGTAAAAGCCGCGGATGCGCTTACCGTGATCAACAGCAAAGCTGCCGGCACATTTACTATTTGGGTACGTACCCCGGATTATCCCGCCAATAAACCCGGCACGCGTTTGTTCCAGGTAGCCATCAACGAGCAACCGCTGGAAAAAGAACCAGGGCAGCATGGCAAGGAAGGCTACTACTGGGAAAAGGCTGGTACTGCTACGCTTGATGCCGGCGAAAATGTAGTTGCGCTGCAGGATACAAAGGGTAATTTTGGAAGATGTGATGCCATCTTCCTGGCCACTGCCGGCTTTGATCCAAATACAGAACCGCTGGCATCACTCCAGCGTTTTAAAATAAGGCCACTAACGGTGAAGTATATACCACCTGCTCCGGTTACACCGGCAGCCGGTGTGAAAAATATTTCCGGGCAAGGCACTGTTATCGCTGGTATTAGCAACGGTAAACTCCGCCTGCAATTCCTGCAAACAACTGACCGGCAGATAGTAGCCAGTAACAGTATCCGGAAAGGCGATCAGTGGATCGATATGCAAACGCATGGCGAAGGAAGCAAAATATTCCTGCTTACCGCCAAAGATCCGCAGATCAGCTTTGGCAGTTTCTTCCCTTCCTGGAACGGACCGGCAGCTTCCGGTAGTTTCCAAAGCCGCGGCAAAACGTTCACGGTACTGGCTGCTGAAAGTCTTACCAATCCCTTTCTTGCGGGCACACTACAGGAATGCCTGCCGGTTGCCGTGAAGCAGTTATCGGATAAAAAACTGGATGTCACCTATCAGACTGCCGCAGGAGATACCCTGAAAGGTACCTGGCAACTGGCGCCTGGCAATAATCATTTACTGCTAACGTTAACGTATATACCAAAACAGGCGGGATATTACAGCCTGGCAGTTACCGGTTTTGAAGGAGTAAAAAAAGAAGAGGTAACCGCCATACAGCTGCCTCCCATGTTTCAATACCAGCGCATCCCGGATCACCCGGTGATGCTGCCTTCTGCCATGATGCCGCAGCCATTGGCCATCATGGAAACGAAGGAGAGGATCGCTGTTTTTGTTTCCGGAACACCGGCCGATTTCCCATTGGATTGGGGAGAAGCAGGTACTTCGCCGATGGGATTTACCATTAAGAATAAAGAGAATAACGTACAGCCGGTAGCGTTATCGCCGGTGCTGGGACTGGATGATTCCAGGCGTGCCGCCGGTGAGGCTGTCACCCGTGAATTTGCACTGGGTGCATTGCCCTCTGGCTGGAACGATGCACTGGCGTATATATCAGACAGTATCTATAAAGTAAAGGACTATCGCATACAGGGACCCGTTTCTCTCACAGAAACTGTTTTCAATATTACAGACCTGATCCGGAACGACACCGCAGCGGGCTGGGCGCCGGAACTGAAAGGCTTTTACGATATCGAAGCAGATCCGAAAGTGACGCCCACCGTTGTGCAGGCTGCGCCACTGGCAGTGGTTTCAGCGGCAGTGCTGGAAAAGGACGAAGCGTTTTACATCAGCAGGGCATTGCCCACTATCGAGTATACGCTGTCCCGCAGCGGGTTCCGCTGGTCGAGGGGCATTGCCGGCACACCGTTTAACAAAGATAAACAGTCGCTGGTGCTGAGCCCCTACCACTCGCAGTTTACCACGGCATACTACGAGGGCTTGCATCAATTGCTTGGTGAAGCCAATCCCTGGCTAAAAGAAATAGCGCTTCCCGGAAATAATATCAGGTCAGCGAAAGGCTATTCAGTGAACATTCCCGCCTGGACACAGGAACTGGCAGCTTACCGTTTCACCAAAGATAAAAGCTGGCTGGAGGCCGCAAAGAAACATGCGAAGGAGTATATTGCAACGGAAGTATATGGCACTAAAACCGCACCATTAGGCAAGCAGCCTTTTTATAATGCATCTTTCTACGCCTATTGGTGGGATCTCACAGACCTTTATGACATCACAAAAGATACGTTCTTCCTGCGCGCTGCGGAAACTACTGCTTTTCAGACGCTGGCGGGAGTAAGGGTGTATCCGGAAGTAAAGGAACAGCTGCAAACGATTCATCCGGGCAGTACCTACGATGGCAACACTACGTTGTGGTGGAAAGGCGGAGAGAAATACCGCCTCGGGTTTCCAAGAAAGAAAGGCGATGCACCGGAGAAACAGGTGCCGCAAAGCCTCGTATCTCCCGTTGGACTCGGATTTGAGCAACCCTTTACATTCTTTGATCCGGGCAAGCTGGTGCGACCGGTATTCATGAGCAGCTGGGCGCCTCACCTGTTACGTTTATTTGCTGAAGATAACCGGACGATTTTTGAAATCTATGCACGCAATGCCGTGATAGGACGCTTTTCAAACTACCCCGGCTACTATGCCACCGGGTTTACTGATATTACGATGCAGCCGGATTTCCCTTATAAAGGTCCGGATGTGAGCTCTGTTTATTATCATCATATTCCGCCGCATCTGGCGTTTACACTGGATTTCCTCATCACCGAAGCAATACAGCGTTCCCACGGGAAAGTGAGTTTCCCCTATGGCAAGCAGGACGGCTTTGTATGGTTTAATAACCGGGTATTTGGAGGAGGCAGCGGCAAAGTATTCGATGATGAAGGCGTGCGCCTCTGGATGAAAAGAGGACTGGTGCAAATAAACAACCCGGCCGTAAATTATGTCACCGCTATTTCTCACAACCGCTTCTGGTTGTTTTTACTCAATGAATCGCAGGAAAAAGTAACCGCTGATATTCTTCTTGGAAAGGAAGTCGCGGTGCAGGATAACGTAGTTGCTGCCTGTTATGCCACTGCCGCTGCTCCGCCGGCCACTGTTCCCGTGAACAACCGCAAACTGCGTGTGCCCGTTACCGGTAAGGGATTTTCTGCCATCTCTTTCCCGCTGAAGATAAAGAGAGAAGTGAAAAGTATACCGCCGGTAAAGAATGGTATGCAGGTGCTGGATCTGGGTACAGGGATTGGCAAATGTTATGCATTCAGGATACGTTCGCCCTTTGGATGGGATGCCATATACACCTACCTGGAATCGCCGCCTGAAGCGGGGTTGCAGACCAGCTTCCAACTGAATGGAGAAAGCCGTGTTATTACTGCCTATCCTTATGAAAGCTCGTTTTATCCCGTGAAAATATCAGCAGAAGCGGTGCTGAAAGTAAAGGTCACCACCGGAAACGGACAAGTGAAAGAAGGGATTGTCACATTTGATAACAACTGATCGCAATATGAAGCATTATTTTATCCTGGTACTATGTATGGGAATGTCGTTGGAAATAGCTGCACAGCATAAAGAAGAAGCGGAAAGAGCTAAGCTCATTGCCCTTTCACAGGCAGGCGCCTCGCCTTTATATTTTTACCCGGCTGATACTGTGCCATTAATAGCCCCCGGCAACTTCAACAACCCGGCGGAATCCACCGTGCGCAACGGAGCGCCTCATTTCTTTCAAAAAGTTGCGTCAGGAAAACCGGTGACGATCGGGTTTATAGGAGGAAGCATTACGCAGGGTAATCAATGCTACCGGCCACAGGCCACCCGTTATATCCAGTCGATGTATCCATCGGTAACCATGAAAGGCATCAATGCCGGGGTATCCGGCACAGGCACTGATCTTGGCGCCTGCCGCCTCCGGGATCAGCTGCTGCAATATCACCCCGACCTGGTATTTGTGGAATTTGCGGTGAACGGCGCCTATACAGATGGAATGGAAGGTATTGTGAGACAGATACGAAAGTATGATCCCACTATCGACATCTGCTTTATTTATACGATCCATAACGAACATACGAAAATCTACCTGGAAGGCAGCATCCCTGAAAACATCCAGGGCCTTGAGAAAATAGCGGATCATTACCAGCTGCCATCCATACATCTTGGTATGGAAATATCCGTGCTGGTAAAAGAAGGGAAGGTGGAGTGGAAGAGTGACAGCACAGCTATACCGGGCAAAATTATTTTTTCCCGCGATGGTATACACCCGATAACAGCCGGTGGCAACCTGTATGCAGCGGCTATTGCAAGAGGCATGAATAAGTTGAAGCAACACACCGCTATTTCTTCCACCACATTACCTGCACCACTGATAGCAAATAACTGGGAAGACGCGGGCATGTATGCCCCGCAGGATATTGCTGCATTCAGTGCTGACTGGAGCCGCGTTAATACCGCCAATTCCCCGCAAAAACAGTTTACAGGATGGTTCCCCTATATTATGAAAGCAACGCAGCCAGGCGCTTCCTTTACCTTTAAATTCAACGGCAGCATGTTTGGCATTTTTGATATCGGTGGTCCCGAAATGGGGCAGCTGGAAGTAATAGTGGATGGTAAGCCGGCCAGGCTCGCCGCCGCCGGTGTAAAAGGCGCCCGCCAGCTGAAGATAGTGAACGCAACAGATCCCAATGGCAGTAACGTAATTAACCGGTTCAATAACTTTTGCAATAATAGGTACCGCGGTCAATACGAGTTCATCTCCCTGGCGCCCGGTATTCATACCGTCACCATCCGGCTATCTTCCGAAAAAGCAGATAAAGTAAAAATCCTGGGAGATAAACAACTGGAAGATATTACCAGGAACCCCGCTAAGTACGATAAAACCACGGTGTATATCGGGAAGATCCTTTTAAGGGGAAAGCCCCTGTAACAACAGCAACTTTTTATGGGAACATTCCCGTGAAATGGGAATGTTCCCAACTTTTTTAGCGGCCCTATATTTTGAAGTTACGATGCGCAGGCTGTTAATTTGAAGGATTAAAAACTGATACGGTATTAATTATTTCACGTTCATATGCGGTGCTTGTTAATCATACTTCTATTATTGCCTGTTCAGATTGCACAGGCAACTGATACCCTGTTGCTGCAAAGTCCGCATAAAACACTGTGCACAAAACTTTTTACAGCACACGGCGCCCTCCTGTACCAGCTGCAGGCTGGCAAGCAGTGGGTGATCATGCCATCGCGCATGGGCATCAGGGTAAACAACAAAACCACCGGCGTCCATGTGCAACAAATGACCATCTCCAAAAGGGAGATAATCCGGGAAACACATCCCACGCGGCTGAATGCAGCTGTAGCTAAACAGGAGTGCATTGCCTATACGATCGCCATAAAAGAGCCTGGTACCACCTATACCATAGAATGCAGGATGTTTGATAACGGCTGCGCCTTCCGTTATATAATAGATGGAACAGCAGATAAACACGTGCAGGAAGAATTAACTGCTTTTACTGTGCCGGCTTCATACGGTGTATGGTATTTTGAACGGAACAACAGCTGGAAACTCCAGTCGTATGCAGGGTTATGGCAACGCTCTACCATCAGTCAGTTATCCACCGTGTCAGCACAAGGCCCCATTCAGGGAAAGCCGCTAGTGATTGAACTGCCACAAAAAAAATATGCAGTGATTACTGAAGCTGCGTTGTATAGCTATAGTGGCATGCGGCTCAAAGCCTCCGCCAATGGCAGCTTGCAGGTGAACTTCACAGAAGGCGATACCGGTTTTGTAGTGAAAGGTACATTAGTTACCCCGTGGAGAACGATCCTGTATGCAGATAACCTCAACGCAATGGTGAATAACCAGGTGATTGAAAATCTGAATCCGCAGCCCGACAGCCGTTTATTTACCGATATCACCTACATAAAGCCCGGTAAAAGCGTATGGAGCTGGATTACGAGAGATGAACACTATATGGAGCCTGCAGAAGAGATGCGGTTTATAGACGCCGCTGCTGCCCTGGGCTTTGAATATTCGTTGCTGGATGAAGGCTGGGAAACCAAATGGCCCCATAAATGGGAACAGCTGAAAATGCTGTGCAGTGATGCAGCAAAGAAAGGGGTACGTATATGGGTATGGAAAAACTCTAAAGAGATAAGAGACACCGCGCAGCGGGATGTTTTCCTCGACAGCGTAGTGATGGCGGGTGCGGCAGGCATTAAAACCGACTTCATGAACAGCGAAGCCCAAACACTGATCGCGTTTGAAGAGGGCCTGCTAAAAGCAACGGCCGCCAGGAAACTGATGGTTAACTTCCACGGCTGCCAGGCGCCTACCGGAGAAAGCAAAACTTACCCCAATGAAATGACCCGCGAAGGTATCCGCGGCATGGAACTGAATATTATGAAAGAACCGATCCCGGCATGGCATAATGCGGCGTTGCCTTTCACCCGGTTCCTCTGCGGGCACGGCGATTATACCCCCGGCTTTTTTAGCAACCGCGGACATACAACCAATACGCATCAGCTGGCACTGCTATACCTGTTTAATTCGCCGTTTCAATGCATCGCGGAAAACCCGGCCACTTTGCTGGATAATGATATTTATAAACCCATTCTCCCACTGCTGAAAACATTGCCGGTAACCTGGGATGAAACCATTGTGCTGCCTGGCAGCGATATAGGCAGGATGGCCGCTTTCGCCCGGAGGAAGGGGCGCGATTGGTACATAGCCGTGATTAACGGAACTGACAGTGCCAGCACATTTACCCTGCAGCCATCTTTTCTCAGTAAAAAAATAAAATATACAGCAACACTGATCACAGACACGCCTGATGGCAACGCTTTTGCATCCACATCTCCGGAGATCAATGCAAAATATTACAGGAAAATAATGATACCCGCAACAGGCGGTTTGGTTTTACGGTTAGCAGCACATAATAATGAAAACGACTAGAAAACTATATGGTCATATCGGATTGTTGTGCATCGCCGCTAACATGGTGAATGCACAAAGCCGGGTGTCTGTAAACCAGCAGAATATTGTTATCACCACTGCCGGCCGGTCGTACGCATTCGCTCCGTCATTTGTGGTATTATATAACGCCACGGATCCCGGTATGGCGCTAAAGCCCGCCGGTATTAAAAAAGTTGAATACAATGTGCTTACCTGGAAAGTAGCCGATAGCGCGAAGGCCGACTTCAAACAAAAGAAAATAAGTGCTTCGGTTGCCGGCGACGGCTTCGACGACAGGATACTGCGCAGCAAAAAAGAATACAGAACCGCGAATATATTTAACGCCGGGGAAAGGATGGAGGTCGTTGCAGATAGCATTGAACAAAAGAATGACACGGTTTTCTTCCGTTTCCCCTCTTCCCAAAAATTCCGGTTAACGGCTTATGTTATCACCTCCGCCAAACCTTACCCCGTATTGCAGTACAGCTTCCAGCCTTTGCAGGATGGCTATTACAGCATTGGTTATACCGGCGCGCCGGCATCTGTAAAGGAGAAGGCCACTGCCATATGGCAGCCACTGATCTGGCAGGAAAAGCGGATCCCGGATGCCGCCTATCTTACGCCGGCATTTATGGCTACACTGCCCACTACCATGGTATACGACGGCGCTGCTACCATTGGTGTGCTGGCCGCACCGGAGTACCTTCCTTTTCAGCCGTTGCCCGTACTGGCTAACAGCCAGTTTGGTATTGCACTGCTCAACCCGCAGCAACAATTGCAGCCACAGGTATATGCACCTATACCGGGAGGTTACGGTTCCCGCATGAATGCCGGGCAAACATTCCGTTTCGGACTTCAGCTGGTAGCGGAACCACTTGCCATCAACAATACTTATGAACGGATTGCGGAAAAAGTATTTGGCTTCCGCGATTACCGGCACAATGATATCTCTTCGCTTAATAGTACGCTGGATAATATGGTGGACTATGCCATGTCCGGCTACGCCTGGTTCATCGACAGCCTCAAAGGCTGCGCTTACTCCACAGATGTACCGGGCGCTGTGAAAAATGTTTCCAGTCTTAACCCGCTGGAACTGGCGCTGATAAGAGATGATACAGCGATGTTTGAAAAGAGGGCGTATCCGTTAATGGAGTTTATGTTGTCGAGGGAGAAGTTTCTTTTCAGCCTTGACAGCACCCAGAAGATCCAGAGTCCTTCCCGCAGGTTAAAAGGTCCGGTAGCGCCATTGTCGGAGTTAGCGGCGCTCTATGAGCTTTCAGGAGGCACTAATGATTTTTACCTGCAAATGATGCAGCGGGAATATAACAACGACCGCATACGCAATCTGGATGTAAAAGAAAAAGGTAACAACTGGATTAACGCGATGCAGCTGTACCGCGCCACCGGCAATAAAACCTACCTGGATGCCGCAGTAACAAAGGCAAAGCAATACCTGGAACAACGGGTGTACCAGCCACAAACTGCTTTTGATGATACGTTCTCCGGCAGCTTCTTTTTCTGGCCCACTTATACCAACAGGTGGATAGAGCTTTTACAGCTGTATGAACTCACCGGCAATAAAATATTCCTCGATGCAGCAGTGCAGGGAGCCCGGAATTATACCATGTTCACCTGGATGTGCCCAGTAGTGCCCGACAGCCTGATCACCGTGAATAAAGGCGGGAAGGCGCCCATGTATTGGTACCTGCAATCCAAAGGACATCAGCCCATGTATTACCCCGAGGAAAATGCGCCGGCCTGGCGGCTTTCGGAAACAGGACTGACGCCGGAATCATCCGGTACCGCCACAGGGCATCGCGCTATTTTCATGGCCAACTATGCCCCGTGGATGTTACGCCTCGGGTATTATGCGAAAGACAGCTTTCTCCTCAATGTCGCCAAAGCGGCCGTGATAGGCCGCTACAGGAACTTCCCCGGGTATCATATCAACACTGCGCGAACTACAGCTTATGAAAAAGCAGATTTCCCGCTGCATGAACATAAAGAACAGAGCGTAAATTCTTTTCATTATAATCATATCCTGCCTATGGCTTCCATGCTGCTCGACTACCTGGTAACGGAGACCTATATACGTAGCAAAGGGAGTATTCATTTTCCCGCAGCGTATATTGAAGGATACGCCTATCTGCAAAGTAATATGTATGGTATGCAGAAAGGATCTTTTTACCAGGATAAGAACGTGCAGCTATGGATGCCTGCAAGATTACTGCGCATCAGCAATACAGAGCTGAATTACATCGCTGCAAGGAAGGATCATAAACTATTGCTGGCTTTTACCAATCAGTCAGCGCAGCCCGTTACCGCCACAGTAACAGTAAACCCCGCATTGGTAAAACCGGCCGCCGGAAGTAAAGTGATTTCATACACCGGCGCGGCGCCGCAACAAACCAAGGACAGCACCTTTGTTGTTACCGTACCCGCCAACGGCATAGCCGCCGTAGTGCTTCCGGATGTAACCTATGCAGGTGCCGGGTTTCAGCAACAAATATTATCAGGGACCAATAACCGCAGCCGGGATTATACCAGGCTCAGCACCGGCAACGCACACGCGATGCTGTTTAAGTTCGGCAGTTACGGCAGGCGCCTGTATATCTACCTGGAAGACGATGATACCAAGCTGAAAAATGTCTCCCTGTATTATACCAGTAATACCAAGAAAGAAGCAAAAATCACGGATACCACCTACCCGTTTGAGTTTACGGTACCATTACCGGAACAACAACCGGTGAAATTCCGTTTAGCCGTAACCGGTATAGATGGAAAATCAGCAGAAAGTAAAACAGTTGTACTGGGAGAAAAAGAATAATTATGTACAATACACCGGCACAGAAAATTTTCAGGACCACAGCAGCCATCTTACTGGCTGCGAGCATCCACGTGTCCGCTCAATCCGTACACGTAAAAGATTTTCATGCCATCCCCAACGATGGCCTGGATGATGCCAAAGGCATACAGGACGCACTGAATTATGCAAAAGCAAATAGCATTCCTACCATATTATTTGACAGCGGCCGGTACGATCTGCTACAGGTAAGCGCCACTGCATTGAACGCTTACACTGGTCTGAAGGAATATGCAGGGCTGCATTTACAGGGAGCTGCAGCAGCGGATCATACGCCGGCTACGTGGCTGGTGAAGAAGAATCCGCAGCAGAATAACACGATACTGCCGCCGCATATGCGTTTCGACCAGTGCAATAACCTGGTGATGGAGAACCTGGTATTCGATAACGATCCGCAGTATGCTACCGCGGGAACAGTGGTGGAGAAAGATACTTCGCATGTAGTGGTGCAGGTGTTTGACGGATTGCCGGCTGTAAACGGAATGGGTTGCTATACTGCTAACATATGGGACAGTGCGACACGTATGTTGAAACAGGTGCCCAGTCTTACTTTCGTTGATGAGATAGCCACGCAGCAACTTTACTGGCAGCTGGAAACAAGGGAGCAAAAGAATTATATGCGGATGAACAACGCTGCCTTTGCATCACGGCTTGCCGTGGGAGATATAGTGTCGTGGCACTTTGGCGGGCAAACCATGTTCCAGCTGGCAATAAACAACTGCGATGATCTTGTTCTCAGAAATATCTCGATGGTTAACATCGCAGGATTTGGTATCCATACTTACGCCTGCAAAAACATTACCGGGCAACAGGTGGTATTCAAAGCCACCGGCCGACAACTGGCAGTAGGTCCGCGCGATGCCTGGAAAATAAACAGCTGCGATGGCCTGGTAGCAATAGATAGTATGTATGTGGAAGGTGTTCGTTGGGACGGACAGAATGTACACAGCGCCTTCTTCCAGGTGAAGGAACGGCTCGCATATAATAAAATAAGGGTGTGGAAAAGATATACCGGCGTAGCGCCTTTCTTAAACGACAGCATCGGGTTTTGGAATGGAAATAACGCTGTCAGTAAAATGCCGGTGAGCTGGCAGCTGGAACCAGCGGGAGACGGCGGTATTTATGGTATCATCACCTTGCAGGATTCACTGCCTGATTTTGTACAGGCGGGAACGCTTATCACGGTGTACGAGTGGGACATTGATGACTACCGGTTGTCGCACAGCACCTTCAGGAACATCGCCGGGTGCGCGGGTGTTATCAAATGCACCAAAGCTACGCTGCAGCAGGTTTCCTACGATCATATTATGTACCCTGCGTTGGTGCTGGGTACGGAAATTACCACGCATAATGAAGCCACTTTTCCGCAGGATGTGATGATCCGGGAATGCAACTTTAACGCCAGCGGCTGGGTGTCGCGCATCGGTAAAACAGGATTGGTGGGGATTGGCAACAGCGGCACGGAAGCAATGGCAATAGGAACCATACAGTTTGATCACTGTTCTTTTTCCAATGCACCTATCGGCATTAATGCCAGTGGTATTAAGGTGTTGAAAATTACCAATAATCATTTCATCTCGGTGAATCAATCTTATAAAGTAAACAATAGTAACACCGGCCAGGTGATCTTTGAAAATAATACTGAACAATGAAGATGAAGAATATACTATTCGTGTTATTGCTGAGCCCTTTCCTGGTGATGGCGCAGGGTACTTCAAAGGCGCCGCTCAGTGGCGTATGGACGTTTGCGTTAGACCCCATGAGCAGGGGCATACAGGATAAATGGTACGCTGCGGATTTTGCTTCAGCAGGCTTTGATAAAGTACAGGTGCCACATAGCTTTTCAGTGGATAAGCGCTATTTTTTTTATACCGGAACGGCCTGGTATTTTAAGAAGTTCAATGCGCCTGTTGTGCAGAAAAACGAACGCACCTTCCTGCAGTTTGATGCCGTGTTTTATAAAGCAAAGATCTGGCTGAACGGGCAGGTGGCCGGCGGGCACGAGGGCGGCTATACGCCTTTTGAAATAGAGGTAACCGGCTTACTAAAAGATAAAAATACACTCGCCGTATCGGTGAATAATGCGTGGGATACTACCACTATTCCCGGGGCTAAGGCCAGCGACGCCAAAGAAGCGCCAAATGCCACCCAGCTATATGCCTGGATGAATTATGGCGGCATCACCAGGCCGGTGCATCTTATTACACGGCCCGCAGCCTTTATACAAAATATAAAGGTAGTGGCCGAACCGGATCTGAAAAAAGGGAATGCCCGTATACAGGTAATCGCTTCGCTGAAAGATTACCTGTCGCCCGATGTAAAGGTGAACATCTATCAATCAGGTAATAAAAATAACATCCGCTTTAAACAAATATCTGCCAATGCTTCGCAAGTAACACTGGAAGGCATACTGTCATCTGCGAAGTTATGGAACCAGGATGCGCCGAATCTCTACGAAGCTGAAGTGATTGCAGGGGCAGACACCATGCGGAAAACATTCGGTATCCGGCGGCTGGAAATTAAAGGCACGCAACTGCTGCTGAATGGTGAGCCTGTCCGCATGGGCGGTTGCAACCGGCCGCTGGATTACCCCGGATACGGTTCCCTTGATCCGGATACGGTGCTGGAGAAGGACCTGCAGCTGATCAAAAGCGGTAGCATGGAACTGTCGCGGATCAGTCATTACCCGGTATCTGAAAGTATGCTCGACTGGGCCGATAAGCATGGTCTCCTTATCATCAGCGAAGCTGGTAACTGGCAAATGACGCCACGCCAGATGGCCGATCCGCTGATGCGGGCAAAGTATCAGTCGCAGTTGAAGGAAATGGTGGAGCGCGACTGGAATCATCCCAGCGTAATCGCCTACAGCCTGGGAAATGAGTTTCAATCGCAAACACCGGAAGGTATTTCCTGGGTGAAAGATATGGGCGTTTTCGTAAAATCACTGGATGCCAGTCGGCTGGTCACCTTTGCCAGCTTTAATGTATGGCGCGAATTTGTAAAACGTCCGGAAGATGAAGCGTCCCTGTATGTGGACTTTATCAGTACCAATATTTATGGCAACGATCAGCTGCCACATCTCCAGCATATTCATGAAATATATCCCAACAAGCCGGTTTATATCAGTGAATTTGGTATGCGGCTGCCGCAAAGTGGAAAAGAAGAAGACCGTATTACTTATTTCAGAAGGGCCATGCAGATCTTCCGCCAATGCGATTATCTCATAGGAGCTTCTGTATGGACGTTTAATGATTACCTGAGCCGGTATCCCGGAACAGATGCAAACGGTTACCGTGCATGGGGATTGGTGGCGCCCGACAGGACACTGCGTGCGGTGTATCCTGTATGGCAGGAAGAATTTTCTCCTGCTGTTATTGAACTGGTAAAGATGAATGAAGATAAAGCCATTGTTAAGATCACTGCCCGTGTTGATTTTCCTTCTTATGTACTATGCAATTACCAGCTCAGGTATGGTAATAATTCACTGGAGCTGCGGACGCTGAAACCGGGTGAAAGCCAGGAGGTGACCATACCTGTTACCGGTAAGGCACTCACAGTAGCCTTGGTGAAACCCGGCGGGTTTGTAGTAGTCACAAAAAGTATAAAGGAATAATACACGATCAATAAAATTATAACCGTACAATCATGATACAATCTGGAGAAACAAACAGTCGCTCTTTTCCCGGCATAGCGCTTAACGCGGACCTGGTTATCACCGGTGGCGGCCTTTCAGGCGTGTGCTGTGCCATTACAGCGGCCAGGCAGGGATTAAAAGTAGTACTGGTGCAGGATAGGCCGGTACTTGGAGGAAATTCAAGCAGCGAAATCCGTTTATGGATACTGGGCGCCACCTCACATATGGGCAACAACAACCGCTGGGCGAGAGAAGGTGGCTTGGTAGATGAGATCCTGGTAGAAAACACGTACCGGAACCCGGAGGGTAATCCCGTTATATTTGATATGGTGCTGCTGGATAAAGTGAAGAAAGAACCTAATATCACCCTGTTGTTAAATACCGCCGTATATGCAGTGGAAAAAAAGGATGCCACTACCATTCGTTCGGTGAAAGCTTTTTGCAGCCAGAACCAAAAGGAATATTTATTAAGCGCTCCTTTATTTTGCGATGCCTCCGGCGATGGGGTAGTGGGCTTCCTTTCAGGCGCCGCTTTTCGCATGGGCGCTGAAAGCAGTGAAGAATTCGGTGAAAAATTTGCTCCTTCCGCCACGTATGGAGAACTACTCGGACATACCCTGTATTTCTACAGTAAAGATACCGGCAAGCCTGTAACATTCATCCCTCCTGAATTTGCCCTGAAAGACATTACAAAGATCCCGCGTTTTAAAACATTCAATGCAAAGGATTTCGGCTGCCGCCTCTGGTGGGTGGAGTATGGCGGCCGGCTTGATACCGTTCACGACACAGAAGACATCAAATGGGAGCTGTGGAAGGTGATATACGGCGTATGGGATTATATCAAGAACTCCGGCAATTTCCCGGAAGCAGCCACACTTACCCTGGAATGGGTGGGCGCTATTCCCGGTAAAAGGGAAAGCCGCCGCTTCGAAGGTGACTACATGATGAAACAGCAGGATGTGATTGAGCAACGTACCCATGAAGATGCAGTAGCTTTCGGCGGCTGGTCGGTGGACCTGCACCCCGCCGACGGCGTTTTTAGTGAGAAGCCTGGCTGCAATCAGTGGCATAGCAAAGGCATCTACCAGATTCCATACCGGAGCCTGTATAGCAAAAATATCACGAACCTTTTCCTGGCGGGGCGCATCATCAGCGCATCGCATGTGGCCTTTGCCTCTACCCGTGTAATGGCTACCGCAGCATATGTATCGCAGGCTGTTGGAGTGGCTGCGGCGGTTTGTAAAGAGCAACATATTTTACCGGCAGACATTTTTAATAAAGGGCACATCACCACTTTACAGCAACGCTTACTTAAAACGGGACAATATATTCCCGGGTTAACGCTAAAGGATCATGAGGACCTGGTACAATCGGCCCTGATCACCGCATCCAGCGAGCTGGTGTTTAAAGAGTTTCCCGGCAAGCCGCTCCTGAAACCTTTAACCCTCTCCGTTGCACAAATGCTGCCTTTGCAAAAAGGAGAAGTGGCGCCCTTTATTTTTCATGCAGATGCCACCAGCAACACTGAAATAGAAGTGGAACTACGCGTGAGTAGTAAGCGCGGCAACTATACGCCGGATATTACCCTGGCAAAACAAACCATTCCGTTACATCCTGGCAGAAACTGTGTGGACCTTCGCTTTAATACATCTTTAGAAAATACGGCCTACGCATTTGTTACTTTCATGAAAAACCCGTTGGTGCAATTGCATTTTACAGAGAAGAGAGTGACGGGGATACTGTCGGTGTTCAACAGCGTAAACAAAGCCGTCTCCAATTACGGCAAACAAACACCGCCCGAAGATATTGGCATGGAAGCATTTGAGTTCTGGTGTCCGCAACGCCGGCCGGAAGGGCATAATATCGATTTAAAATATCACCAGGGCATAAACTTATTCAAAGCAGAAAATATCCGCAACGGAACCGACCGGCCTGCATCCACGCCCAATGCCTGGGTAGCCGACTGGAACGATCCGCAACCCCGGCTGACGCTGAAATGGAATGCGCCGCAACAGATCAGTACCATCGATCTGTTCCTCGATACAGATTATGATCATCCGATGGAATCAGTATTGATGTCGCATCCTGAAACGGTCATGCCTTTTTGTGTAAGGCAGTACAGGATTAAAGATGCAGCTGGAAATATAGTAGCAGAGAAAACAGGTAATTACCAGACGCACAACCGTATTCAATTCCAGCAACCTGTTACAACGGATACGCTGGTCATTGAACTGGAACATCCGTCTGCCAATGTGCCGGCGGCATTGTTTGCGGTGCGTTGCTATTAACGGAGTGTTCCTTTTTATTCCTATAACATAAGTATGGAGAGCCTTCAGATCGCAGGATTTGAAGGCTTTTTTATGATGGGAATGGAGATGAATCATTAACGTTTGAGCAGGGACCTTAATATATTCACGCTAACCGTCAGGCCGCATCTTTCCAGTGTAGCCAGTACCTGCTCTGCTGATTGCGGAGGACTCATTAACCTGTTTACCTGTGCGTGGAATGCTTTCAGCACCCTGGTTTCATCCAGGCTGATCAGGCTTTTGATAAATTTGTCAGGTGTTTGCGCTTCCAGCTGATAAGGTTGTAACCGTTTTGAAGGAAAGTCTTTCAGGTTATTAGTTATAATCAACTTCGCATCGCCTTTAATAGCTGCTGCCAGTACATGCCGGTCATCCGGATCGGGCAGTTCTATGCTGTTTATAAGCTGCTGATAGGCTGATATACGGGCATCCGGAAATGCACTATCCATGGCAGCCTGTAGACTTTTTAAACGCTTTAATGGTATTTCAGGTTTATTTATTAACAGGTTCCTCATCCATTCTTCCTGTATCTGATTCGTCCATTTGGGCCTGTATAGTTTAATATCTGCGAGGCTTAATAAAATATCTCGCAAAGGAGCAGGGTATAACACATTTGCGTCTAACACAGCTACCAATCCGGTCGAATTGATCATCAGTATCCCATATTAAGTTTCTGTGATTGCTTAGCTAAAAAGTTGAGTTTATTGGTCCGGTTCTTTTGTAGCTGTTTATCATAAGCAATAATATCGTTTAACAGGATTCTCCGGTGTGTACCTACCTTAGTAAATGGAATTTCTCCCTTATTCAAAAGGCTCACCACATGAGGTCTTGATACGTTTAATATGTCGGCCGCCTGTTGAGTACTGATTTCCGCGTCGCTGGGAAGTAAGGTAATTGATTTTCCATCTGCCATATTGTCGAGTATCGTGTATAGTAACCTAAATGCCTTTGCCGGAATCGCCCTCGTTTTCTTGGTATTGTCTATTGTAATAGCAATACTTTTACTCTTGGTTTGTAATATTTTCCTGGAAATCTCATACATCTCATTAATAAAATACCTGGCTATTTCCTGATCCGATTTCGTAGTTTTTTGTGTAATGGCTTCCATAATGCAATTATTGTTGATACGTATACAAAGATACGTAAACGAAATAAACGAAACAAAACTTTGTCTGAAAATCCTCCACCATCCCCTCATTCCGGCTTTCTTTTTGTGTCATCCCCCCTGGTACAAAACATCTTCTATGACACAACCATTCCAGGTCGCCATCAGACAACCGGTACTCGATGATCTGAAAGCCCGCATTCTCGCCACCAGGTGGCCGGACGCAATAAATCCAGCCGGCTGGGAATACGGAATGAGCCTTTCCTACATGAAAGAGCTGGCTACGTATTGGGCCCATGATTTTGACTGGAGAAAAACTGAAGACGCCATCAATGCCTGGCCCAATTTTATCATAGAAATTGATGGCTATAAAATTCATTACCTCCACGTAAAAAGTAAATACCCGGATGCCATTCCTATCATCATTTCCCACGGCTGGCCAGGTTCTTTCCTGGAAATGCTGAAAACCATTTCTTATCTCACGGATAATGAAACACTGCCATTCGATGTAGTGGTGCCGTCACTCCTGGGGTTTGGATTTTCAGATAAGCCGGCAAAAGAAGGCATAAACGCCTCATTGATGGCCCACCTCTGGGTGAAGCTGATGGAAGGGCTGGGCTATGACAAATTTATAGCACAGGGAGGCGATTTCGGCGCCATTATCGCTACGCATATCGCCATGCGGCACCCGGACAAGCTGACCGGGCTGCACATGAACTATATTCCGTTCAACTATAAGCCGTTTATACCGCCTGGTGAAAAACTGACAGCAGAAGAAACGGCTGCACAGCAAAAAAACGCTCAGTTCTTCCAGGCGGAAGGCGCTTATGCCCAGGTACAAACAACAAAACCGCTCACGCTTTCATATGGCCTACAGGATTCTCCGGTAGGACTGTGTGCATGGATACTCCAGATCTTCCGCAGCTTTTCGGATCCCGGCGCAGTGCTGGAGCAGTTATTTTCAAGAGATGAACTGTTGTCGAATGTTACCCTGTTCTGGATCACACAAACGATCCATTCTTCTATGCGTTTATACCATGAGATCCGGAAAGAACCGCTGGCGTTCGGAGAAAGTGATTTCATAAAAGTACCTGTTGGCATTGCACGCTATCCTTATCCCGTTAGTTTTCCTGCGCGGAAATATGTTGAAAGAGGATATCATGTTTGCTATTGGAGAGAGATGCCAACAGGGGGACATTTTGCCGCCATGGAACAGCCCGAACTTTTTGCACAGGATGTAAGCGCATTTGCGAATACTATTTTATCAAAGCAGCAGTAGATACTTTAGGCACTCATTTTTCTCCTGGCATTTAAATATTTCCGCACGGGAATATCGTACAATACCATCACCAGGTAGGAGAAGCCCACCAAAAGGAGGGTGCCGGCGGTGATGATAAATGCCAGCTGCATGGTTCCGGGTTTATACGCCGCATAGTAATTGGCAAAGATCCATATCCCTGCATAATGTGTCATATAAAGCGGATAAGATATCTTCCCGGAAAAAACACACAAGTTTTTTAATCCGGAAGTAAGCCTCGCGCCAGTTCCGAGTGCAATGAGTAAAGGGAAATAAAACAATACCACCAGCACTTCCACCAGCCAGTTCCATTGAAAATGAGGCATCAGGAACGGCAACATCAGTAAGACCGACAGCCCGATGAAGCCCAGCCGGTTCTTTATCATCCAGTTGAAACGGAACACCAGCAGTCCGGCCAGAAAGGAATAGGAAATACGCACAGCGCCATCCCAGAAGTTATCTTTTCCCCAGCCACCCATCAGGTTCCCTGCGTGATAACCGACTACGACAATACCCGCGGCAGCCAGCAAGGCTAATACGACCAGGTAGCGCCGGCTTAGTTTAACGAGAATAAGCGCATACAATATATTGGCCACGTATTCCCAGAACAGCGACCACGCAGGCGCATTAAAACTGAACAGGTTAAAACCCCGGTCCATCATAAGTGGAAAGGGAATCAGGAGGATACTGGTAAGAAAGAACAACGCTATTTTGCCAAATCCATATAATTCCGGGTGACCGCCGAACGGATCAAAAAGAAAGCCCAACAGCCCCAATACAGACCCGAAAATAACCAGGGGATGTAACCTGATGATCCTCGATTTAAAGAACTCCCTGACCCCCATTTTGCCAATGCGGTTATCATAGGCATATCCAATCACAAACCCGGATAAGCAGAAAAAGAAGTCGACCGCCAGGAAACCATGTCCCACAAAGTTCTTACTGTAATCAGTATAAACTACTTCCATAAAATGAAAAACAACTACCGTTAAAGCGGCTATTCCTCTTAATCCATCCAATATTTCAAAATGCTGTTTGGTTCTTAGCAGGTCCGGGTTCAATTTGTTCACGTTCATTAAATACTGTTATATATAATATAGATGATTGGCTGCTTTACAGCCGCTAAAGGGCGGTAAATAAATGACATTATTTCTAAATTTCCTAACAATCAAAGCTGGTGTGCCTTTTGTGAACGGGGTTACTATAAAATATATATAGTATGGAAACAACAGATATCACCGTTTATATCGACAATAAGCCTTACCGTTTTCACATCGACGTGGATTACGAGAATGACAAAACCACCTACCGGGTATCCACCGATGAGGAGCACAGCGAAAAGCTCGATTTTATGCCGCCACACCTGCAGTTTAACGAAGACGGGGAAGTGACCCTGAAAGAGCGGCTGCATACGGTAGAGCAGGAGCAGATTGCGCGGCTTATCTGGCAGGAAATCATTGACAAGATGAAACCATGAAACGGTATGTGGCACGTTTGCCACAGCCTTGTCTCCGGTCTCAGCCATAGAAATGATCAGATGCCAATATAGTATCAAAATTTGCTAATCACTTTGAATTTTTTAGCAAATGATATTATAATTTGATCTCACTGTATTCCCGTTCCCACAGGGTGGTTTTAAAGTGAGGTCATTTAATGAAAACAACTGAAATCATCAGCGAAGAATGTTATGCCATCCGCCTGCAGCAGGGCGACGAGGTGGCTTTCCGTTATATTATGGACCGGTATTTTGCGGTCATTACTAATTTTGCGAAGAGGATTGTCGTGAATCATGCTATCGCGGAAGATGTAGCAGAAGAAACATTTATAAAATTATGGAACGATCATGCAAAGGTCGGTTCCTTTCAATCTATAAAGGCGTTTCTGTACATCGCCGCCAGGAATGCCTGTTTTAATGAATTGAGAAAAGAGAAAAACCTGCAATACCGCCATCATGCCTATGCCGCCAGCATGACGGGCGAAGCCGATTTCGTAGCCAACGAAATTATCCGCGCAGAAGTAAAAGCAGAGATATTAAGAGCAGTGAACAGTTTACCCGTAAAAATGAAAAGAGTATTCCAGCTCGGCTTCCTCGAGGGCTTGCCCAACCGCAAAATTGCGGAAGAATTGCAGATCTCCGTTAATACCGTTAAGGCGCAGAAATTCCGCGCACTGGAACTGGTAAAGGGAAAACTCCAGGGAAAAGATATTCTTCCCTTTGCATTAATAATACTGGCGGCATTTCACAAAGATTAATCCCCGTCTTCAAAAAAAATAAAAAAAAACTTTCTCCTCCACTAACCCGAAATGATCCGGGCAGTGTATCCACTATATAACGGCATTAATTTTTTCTCAGCAAAGATGTGCAGCCCGTGGCCCTGTAATGTGTGGTCGCAGTGGTCATGGCTGCATACTATTATTTTCTATGGAAGAAAAAGACGTACAACAGCTATTATATATCGCCGGACTTATTTACCGGCAGCGATCGGGGGAACTGGATGAAGCCGAGCAGGAAACGGTGGACAACTGGCTGGCAGCCAGTGAGCAAAACAGGCAGCTGTTCCGGGAACTTTCCAGTCAGGATCTGGAAGCCATCACGCGCAACGAAGCCGATCCGGCTAACCTGCAGGCATCTGTTGAAAGAGTATACCTGGCCACCGGCATTAAACCCGGACCAGCACGTATATATATAAGTAAGTGGAGAACCTGGAGATGGGCCGCTGCCGTACTTGTTCTTACTGTTGCCGGCGCCGCCGGCCTGCAGCTGGCAAAAGAGAAAAGTAAACCAATAGCGGCCATCCATACCACCGATGTGGCGCCTGGTAGCCGCAAAGCCACGCTGAAACTGGGCAACGGCGCTACCATTATCCTCGACGACGCGCAGAACGGCGTAATCGCCAACCAGGGCAAAACCGTGATCAAAAAATCGGGTAATGGCCAGCTGGTATACGATGCATCCGCATCCGTTACCACAGAAATAACTTACAACACCATTACCACACCAAATGGTGGCGAATACGAAGTAATACTGCCTGATGGCTCGCACGTTTGGCTGAATGCGGCTTCGGTGATCCGTTTCCCGGCAGCATTCACCGGCAATACCCGTAAGGTGGAAATTAACGGGGAAGCGTATCTTGAAATAGTAAAAAATGAAAAAGCGCCTTTCATCGTTGTTTCCGGCAAACACTCGGTGGAAGTACTCGGAACAAAATTCAATATCCATTCCTATCCGAAAGAAGAAGATATCACCACTACATTAATCCAGGGAAGTATCCGCATCGCCGCCGGTAAATATACCAAAGTGCTGCAGCCCGGCCAGCAATCGCTCGTGAACACCAGCAGCAATAGCAATATCCGGCTGGCCACCGGCGTAAACATGGATGAAGTACTCGCCTGGCGGAATGGCAAATTCATTTTTGACGACGCCTCACTTAAAACAGTAGTGAGCCAGCTGGAACGCTGGTACGATGTAAATATTGACTATGCCGGTATGGAAGACTACCGCTTCAACGGCGAAATATCAAGGAATGTAAGTCTTTCGAAAGTATTAAAGATGATGGAACTCACCAGTAATATCCACTATAAAATAAACGACAGGAATATCTACATGACAAAATAAGCAAAGCAAAAGACAAAAAAACCGGAAGCGCGGGAACGCTGCCGGTTATCGTCAGGCTAATGGGGACTTCGTATCAATAAAATCCTTCAACCTTAACATCGCAAATGTATGAATTTTATCATTCATCGCAAGGACCATCTGCGCCTATCCAAACCGGTGCCAGGGAATTGCTTTATCAACCATTCCAAAGTACTCCTGGTTATGAAACTAACTGCTTTACTCTTAACAGGTATCTGCCTGCAGGTCAGTGCAACGGCCTGGTCACAGGAGGTCACCTTATCAGAGAGAAACGCGCCGCTAAAAAAGGTATTGCAGCAGATCAGCAAACAAAGCGGTTACACCTTTTTTTACGATGCCCGTTATCTCAACGAAGCCAAACGTATCAACCTTGACATCACCAACACGCCGGTAGATAAAGCCCTGGACGCCTGTTTCGCAGGCCAGCCCTTTACCTACGAAATGCTGGACCGCACCATTATTGTAAGAAGAAAAAAGACAGAGGAAAAAACGGTCGCACCAACGGCAGTTATCAGCTGGGTACTGTCGGGGAAGGTGATCAACGAAAAAGAAGAAGCCCTGCCCGGCGCTACCATCAAGGTGTTGGGCACACCCAAAGGCGTGGTAACAGACGTGTTTGGAAAATTCCTGGTAGAAATCGGCAGCGAAAACGATTCCCTGTCGGTTACCTTCATCGGTTATAAAACACAGATCATACACCCCGGCAATCAGAAAACGATCGTCGTAAAATTATTGCCTGACCTCGAAAACCAAAAACTCAATGACGTTGTGATCGTAGGTTTTGGTACGCAGAAAAAAATCTCTGTTACAGGCGCCGTATCCACTGTGAAGGTGAGCGAACTGCAGCAGTCTTCCACCGCCTCCCTGTCAAATACCATCGGTGGCCGGCTTCCCGGTATCATTACCCGCCAGAACTCCGCGGAACCGGGTTTTGACGCCGCCAGCGTATTTATCCGCGGCCTCGGCACGTTCACCGGTAACAAGTCGCCTCTCATCCTGGTAGATGGTATCGAACGCGATATGAACAACCTGAACGTACAGGAAATAGAAACCTTCTCAGTGTTGAAAGATGCGTCAGCTACCGCTGTTTATGGGATCCGCGGCGCCAACGGCGTAATCCTCATCAATACAAAGCGCGGCGCTGAAGGCCGGCCCATCGTTTCTTTCCGTACAGAAACCGCCCGTCTCACCGGTATGCGCTTTCCCAGTTATATCAACAGCTACGAATACGCAATCCTGGCGAATGAAGCCATGAAAAATATCGGCAAGCCTCCTTTCTATACGGATGAACAGGTACAGAAATACAAAGATCATTCAGATCCTTACCTGTACCCGGATGTAGACTGGATAGATGTAGTACTGAAGAAACATACCATACAAACCATCAATAACCTCAGCGTAAGAGGCGGTAACCAAACATTCCGCTACTACACCAATGTAGGTTATACGTTTGTTGATGGTCTTTATAAAGAAGACAAATCCGTTCCTTATAAAACAAATACCAGCTTAAAACGCTACAATTTCAGATCCAATGTAGATGCCAATCTCTCCAAGAATCTTACGATGGACCTCAGTCTTGGCGGCATCATTGAAAACGGCAACGCTCCCGGCCTGCAAGGCGGCGCCCCGGAATTATTCGATGCACTGAGATGGACGCCCAACAACGCTTACCCCATAAAAAATCCAAACGGATCCATCCCCGGATTAGGCACTTTTCTGAATGAAAACCCCTTTACGAAAAGTACGCAAACGGGCTACCAGAAAAGGTTCCGGAACACGATTCAAAGCTCGCTCGGCGCTACCTGGGATTTGTCGTCGCTGGTTACAAAAGGACTTAAACTGAGAGGACTCTTTGCATACGATTACTACGGCGCCATGACCACCGTGCGCGTGAAAAGCCCGGCGTCTTACCAGTACCTCGGCCCGGATGCCAACGGCGTAGACCAGTATCAGCTCATCAAAACAGAGCAGGCACTCGGCTACTATACCAACTCCGGCGCCAACCGCGCCGCCTACCTGGAAGTATCTGCCAACTACGACCGCAGCTTTGGCGATCACCGGATAGGAGGGCTTATATTAGGTAACCGGCGTGAATATGTAGACCTGCTCGCAGGAAGTTCTATCGGGAATATCCCTTTCAGGCGACAAGGACTCGCCGGCCGCATAACCTACGATTATAACTCCAAATATTTGCTGGAGTTTAACGTGGGCTACAATGGCTCGGAGAATTTCCCCAAAGGAAAACGATACGGCTTCTTTCCCTCCGCAGCTGCCGGTTGGCTCGTGTCCAACGAAAACTTCTGGAATAAAAATATCATCAGCTTCCTGAAAATAAGAGGCTCCTACGGACAGGTAGGCAACGACCAGATAGGCGGCGCCAGGTTCCTGTTCCAGACAACCATCGATAAAGCCCCCGGCCATACCTGGTTTGATCCGTACTATATGTTCGGCGCCAATCAAACCTACCAGACAGGCGCTTTCATGGAAAGCCGCATCGGTAATCAGAACGTGACCTGGGAAGTAGCTACCAAAGGAAATATCGGGGTAGATATGGAACTGCTCAACGGAAAAATTACCCTCACCGTAGATGCGTTCAAGGAACGGAGAAATGGTATCCTCATCGCACGGCAACAAATACCCATATCAGCAGGTTACCCGTCAGGGATCATACCTTATGCCAACCTCGGAATAGTGAACAATAAAGGCGTAGATGGAAACATCGAAATAAAAAACAAAACAAAATCAGGCTTCTACTATTCCATCCAGGGTAACTTCACCTACGCCCACAATGAAATAGTAGAAGATGATTCACCTCTGAGACCACTGGCCTACCAGAACAGCCGCGGGCAAAGCATCGACCGCCCCTTCGGCTATGAAGCCCTCGGCCTGTTCAAAGACCAGGCAGATATCGACAAAAGCCCTTCGCAATCGACGCTGCAATCGGTAATACGCCCAGGTGATATCAAATACCGCGACCTCAACGGAGATGGTAAAATAACACCCGACGACAGAACCTATTTCGGTTACGCACGCAACCCGGAAATCATGTATGGCTTCGGTGGCACGGTGGCGTGGAAAGGAGTGGACATGAGCATATTTTTCACCGGCGCAGCCAAAACAAGCTACCTGCTCAGCGGCCGCAGTTCGTATGCGTTTTCAGGCGGAGTAGGGAATTACAACGTGATGCGCGAAGTATACGACAACCGTTGGATACCGGGTGCAGATAACACCAACGCCAAATATCCTACGGTGATTGATATCAACAATACCAACAACTATGTAACCAGCACGCTCTACATGAAAAACGGCAACTACCTGCGCCTGAAATCTGCAGAGATAGGGTATACATTCACCAAAACCCTCACCAAAAGGGTCGGTATCAGCAGCGTTCGCGCATTTATCAACGGCACCAACCTCGCCGTATGGGATCATATCAAAATAGCGAATCCTGAAATTGATAACGGGGAAAGTCTCTACCCGCTGCAAAGCAGCATCAATGCAGGTGTACAGGTAAATTTTTAAAGCATTAAAATCATTAGGATGAAAACGATCACAACATATTGTACGTTCCTGTTCCTTCTCCTGGCAGCCGTGTCCTGTAAGAAAGACTTCCTGGATAAAGCGCCGGATGATGATCTCACTATTGCCGACGTATTCTCTAACCGCGATTACGCCAACAACTATCTCACCAACGTATACTCACACCTGCCGGATGAAATGGTATGGGCAGATAATAAAGATAATCCCTTTCATGGCGCCGCGGATGAACTGAAACAGTTCTACCCGCCGTCGTTTTGCAACAGCATGACTTCCGGCGCATGGGACCCTAATTCCACCGTGATTAATCCCTGGGCCAGGAATTATGCGGGCCTGCGCAAAGCAAATATCTTTATTGAAAATATCGACAAAGTACCGTTGGATCAATTCTATACAAAGGAAGCGCGTGATCGCCAGAAAGGAGAAGCTATTTTCCTGCGCGCATTCTACCATTTCCTGCTGGTAAGATTATACGGCCCGGTACCCATCGCCGACAGCAGCATTTCACTGGATACCGATTTCAAGAGCATCCGGCGGCAACCCCTGGAAAAGTGCGTGGCATACATCGTATCACAATGCGATCAGGCAGCTGCACTGCTGCCGACCCGTATTACCTCCGAAACAGAATACGGACGGCCCGCCAAATCTGCTGCACTGGCGCTGAAAGCAAGAATGCTGCTGTACATGGCCAGCCCGTTGTTTAATGGTAACCCCGACTATGTGAATGTAAAAGACCATGAAGGCGTGTCGCTGTTCCCGGCTTACGACGCCAGCCGCTGGCAGGCAGCTGCAGATGCCGCAAAAGCCTGTATCGATCAGACACAGGCCGCCGGGTATGCGCTCTATACTTCTCCCGGTAATAACCCGGTGAAAAACTACCAGGAAATATTTTACATGAACAACAACCAGGAAGTATTCTTTGCCTATAATGATGGTACCTACGATGGCCTGGATGTTTATAACGAACCGCTTAGTCTCGCCGGATTTACTTTGCATGCGCCTACCCAGGATATCGTGGACCAGTATGAAATGGCAAACGGACAACGCCCTATCACCGGCTACACCGGCGATCATTCGCCCATCATCAACCCGCTGTCTGGTTATACGGAAACCGGCTTTACCGATACTCCCGGACCGGATAACCTGTATGTAGCCGGTACCAGCAATATGTATGTAGGCCGCGAACCACGGTTTTATGCCAGTATTAACTTCTCGGGGTCGGTGTGGAAAACGCGTACCGGCGGACTGGAATTCTGGTTCAAGGGGGCCGACGGAAAGCAACGTGCAGGCGGAGGCAATTACAGCGTAACAGGTTACCTGCTGAAGAAATTATCTGACCCGAATTTTGTTTTTAAACCACAGGAGAAAAGAACGCTGCGCACCTGGATCTTCTTCAGGCTGGGAGAACAATACCTCAACTACGCCGAAGCGTTGAATGAAGCACAGGGCCCCGTGGCCGATGTATATAAATATGTAAACCTGATCAGGAACCGCTCCGGGCTGCCCGCCCTGCCAGGCGGATTAGGCAAGGACGAAATGCGGGAACGTATTCATCATGAAAGACAAATAGAGATGGCGTTTGAATCGCACCGGTATTTCGATTGCCACCGCTGGAAGATTTCTGAAACAACAGATAACGCCAACATGTATGGATTAAATATCTATGCAGGAGAATCAAAAACAGATCCTGCTTTCTTTAAAAGAACCGTTTTTGAACGCCGGGTTTTTGAAAAGAAACATTACCTGTGGCCAATGCTGAAATCTGAAACTGATAAAAATCCTAATCTACTTCAAAACCCAGGATGGTAATAAAATAAACCGGATGAAAATAATACTGATGATGTTAATCCTCCTGCCACTGAGCGTGGCGGCGCAGGAACTGTATAAGTTCCCCGCGGATGCAGATACCCGTTGGATCAGCTTCGAGAACCGCTCCGGCGCCAAAGGGAGGGCAGGAATAGAAAACAAAGGCGCCAAAGGACATGCATGCGATACACTGAAAGCAGGTGGGAGTGTAACCTTACTGGATTACGCCGGCGCCGGAATCATTAACAGGATATGGCTCACCACTTCCCATAAACCGGAAGCGCTGCGGTCCATTCATATCGATATGTATTGGGAAGGTGCGTCCAAACCCGCGGTATCCGTGCCTTTGGGCGATTTCTTCGGCATCGGGCTGGCACGTAGAACGCCGTTCCAGTGCGCCCTGTTTTCCGATCCCGAAGGACGGTCATTTAACAGCTATATCCCTATGCCTTTTAATAAACATGCAAGGATAGTGCTGGTGAATGAATCAAAGGAAACGCACCTGTTGTTTTATGATGTGAATATCACCGCGCTGAAAAAGCCGCAAAAAGACCTGCTGTATTTTCATGCTTACTGGAGCAGTAATCAACAAACCAAACTGGGAGAGGATTTTGAAATACTGCCTGCCATCAAAGGGAAGGGCCGTTACCTGGGCAGCAATATGAGCGTAATAGCGGATACTGTGTATGGCAACACCTGGTTTGGTGAAGGCGAGGTGAAAATGTACCTGGATGATGATACGCAGTACCCTACACTGGCGGGCACCGGCACAGAGGATTACATAGGCACCGGCTGGGGACAGGGTGTGTTTGCGCACCTGTACCAGGGCTGTCCTATTGCAGATGCGGCAAAAAAACAATTCGCTTTTTACCGTTATCATATTCCGGATCCGGTTTATTTCCATAGTGGTTGCCGCGTGGTGATACAACAAATGGGTGGTGGCGGGAGAGACCAGCTGCGGGAAATTGTAAAAGCCGGTGCGCGTTTAAAAGTGGTAACCGTTACTACACCGGCCACCCTGGTTAAAATCCTGGAAGAACCTGGCTACCCGGATCTCTTCGATGAAAAATTCCCCAACGGCTGGGTTAATTTTTACCGGTTGGATAATTATTCCGCCACTGCTTATTTCTATCTCGATAAACCGGAAAATAACCTGCCGGCGCTGGCGCCGTTGAAGGAACGTTTGGCGGGTATACTGTCACCAACAGGTAAATGAATGTTATGAACTGGAACCAACTGGATCTGTGGATAGTCATCAGTTATTTATTGCTCATGCTGGGAATGTCTTTGTGGCACCGGCGTTTCTCGGGCTCCAACCTGGAAAACTTTTTCCTTGGCGGCCGGAAAATACCCGGCTGGTTGAATGGAATTTCCTACACGGCTGCCCTGGTAAGCCCGGATGCTGCTACAGGTTATGGCGGCCTCGCCGTGGTAACGGGCGCTTTTATTTCCTGGTGGTACCTGAGCAGGTTTGGACTCGCCTTGTTTTTTGGCGGCGTATTGTTTGCTGTTTTCTGGCGACGGCTAAACCTCTTCACCACGCTGGAGTTTTATGATCTTCGTTTTCCCCCGCGTGCGGCAGCAGCCATGCGCTTATGGATAGCCATCCGGACTTCTATGATAGCCATGCCGGCCTGGACAGGCATCACTTTACTGGCGGCGTATAAAATTATGGGTCCTGCATTCGGGCTTACAAAGGCAGAAACACTTTACCTGGTAGTGCCCATCTCTTTCCTGTTTGTTTTCTTTTCAGGATACAAGGGAGTAGTGATTTCCAACCTGATCCAGATGGTGATATTTTTTGCAGGCACGCTTACACTGGCCGCGCTCACATTGGCGCATTTCGGCGGCGCTGCCGCTATGACGGCCGCGCTGGGTCATGCTTTCAATGGCACACATCCGGAAGTATTACAACTCATGCCACCAGGTGAACATCCCGTATTCCCACTGGCCGCCGCAATGGCCTGGATGGTGGGGCAAAGCATTGGTTACGGCGGCGATGCGGCGCCAATGGGCGGCGCAATGGAAGGACAACGGATCCTGTCTACCCGCACACCGGCTGAAGCGCTCACCATGTACGTGGTAACTGCCATCAGCATGTTCCTGCTGCTGCTGCTGGTTACGCTTCCCAGTATATCCGCTGCCGTTATATGGCCCGAACTGCGCGTGGAAGGCGCCGACCGGGAACTGGTATATGGAAAACTCATGAAAACAATGCTCCCTGCCGGCGCTATGGGATTGCTGGTAGCTGCGATGATGGCCGCCACCATGTCTACCGTTGGCGATAATCTCAACTTTGGGAGCCAGGTGCTGGTAAGTGATATTTACCGCCGCTGGTTTGTAAAAAAGGCCAGCGAAAAACATTACATGCTCATCGGAAAAATTGGAATGGCGTTGATCCTGTCGTTGGCAGTGGCAGTAGTATTCAACGTGAGCATTATCACTGATGTGGCCATTTTTATGTTGCAACTCAGTGCGGCGGAACTGCCGGCTAACTGGGCACAATGGTGGTGGTGGCGTTTCAACGGGGCAGCGCGTATCGCTGCATCCTTCGGTGGCGCTGCTATTTTTTGCATAGTGGTATTGGGGCCTAAACTATTAATGTACCTGCACGTTCCCTGGGCGCCGCAACTGGTGCTGCCGTGGTGGTGGCAAACATTGGTAGTGATGGCGCTTACCACCGCGCTGTGGGTTACAGTTGCGTTGATGACACCACCTGATCCGGCCGAACTGCTGCATTCATTTTATGAACGCGCACGTCCACTGGGTTGGTGGAAGCAACACAGCGGCAATATGATACAACCTATTGTGCGCGGAATGGGTATTGCCGTAATTGGTTTTGGGGCTACAGCCATGCTGATCACAGGGTTAACACAGGCATGGTTTGCACGTTACTGGCCATGTGCCTGGCTGTTGTCTGGTTCGCTGGTGTTATTTTTTGTTTTTAGAAAGATGGCCAACAGGTACCTGTCGTGGCTGGCCGCCAGGGCAACGGTGAGCAGGGCTGTACTGGAGCAGCAATCCTTCGAATCTTTATCTCAAAAAGTATAAAAAAATAATTATGTCTGTAAGAAAAGAAGTCAGGACAAAAGAAGAACACGTACTATACCTGGGCGATTGGGTATTTCACCTGGGGCCCACGTTTATAGAAACGCCGTTTGGCACAGAAACAAAAGATGCAGATCTGCATTTCTATGGCGAGCGCTTAACAGCAGCACTGGAACATGTGGCGGATGTTACCACGCTTGCCAACTGGGAGCTGTACCGCCTTGCGCCGGGTAAGCTGGAAGCGTTCCTGGAGGAATCTGTAAGTCTTATTATCAGCGATGTGGAGGCAAAATGTTTCCATCTTTACCCCAGCTTTTTCGACCGCTCCCGGCGGGAAAATAAAGTGGTTACATTCCCCGACAGGCTTAGCCTTATTAAAGAATGGATCAATGATGGCGGCGGACTGATGATGCTCGGCGGATGGTTGTCGTTCAGCGGTGTGCAGGGCAAATCAGGGTGGGGCAGGTGTACACTAACGGATGCGTTGCCCGTGAAATGCCTCGTTACTGAAGACCTGGTAGAGTCCTCCGCTGGATTTACTGCAGAAGTATTGGCGCCTGATCATCCCGCGGTGAAAGGCTTGCCATGGCATGCGTTCCCGCCCATATTTGGTTACAATGAAGTAAGTGCTGTTGGCACCGGGGAAGTGCTGGTGCGTGTAAAAGAAACCGGTCACCCGCTGGTGGTAGCCGGCAGCTATGGAAAAGGCAGGGTGTTGACCTACATGTCTGATCCCGCTCCGCACTGGGGAATCAACTTTGAATTATGGGAAGGATATGATGCCTTCTGGCAGCAATCATTGCAATGGGTAAAGAAACAAAACAGGTAATTGATGAACCGTTCCATTTTACGCGCAGGAACAGCCGTAGCTGATATCACCCCGCCGCTGGAAGCCGGATTGCTTACCTCTTCAGTAGAAGGGCGTTACGATCCGTTTACGGCGGTGCGGTTGCCGCTGAAAGCCAGGGTGCTGGCGCTTACCACCACAACCACTACCGTCGCACTGGTATCGCTTGACCTGTTAGGGTTAAGCGATACCGCTACCGGCGGGTGGAAAGTATTCAAGCAGGGGTTGTCGGATGAAATATTGCCGGAGCACATTATTATAACGTGCACGCATACACACAATGCACCGGAATCGGTAGCCTTATCGCAATTGTATTTAACACCGGTATATCGTACATGGTTACACGAAGTACAGCAGCAAATACGTAGTGCTATTCATACAGCGCTGAAAGAGGCGCGCGCAGGTACCATCAGCATCAGCAGCGGTGTGCTGGAAGGATACTCGCTGCAACGCCGCATACCCACGCCGCAGGGCATCGTGATGTCCGATTCCATGCAGCCCGTTACACCAGAACTGATGCGCCGCGAACCGGCTGACCGCCGCGTGCATACGCTCCGGTTTACCGGGGCGAACGGGATCATCGCAACAGTGGTGCATGCGGTTTGTCACCCGGTGCATGAAATGTGCCTGCCGCATGTATCGCCCGATTTCCCGGGGGAGCTCTGCAACGCGCTGGAAGCCACCGGCAATAACGGCATGGTGATGTTTATCAATGGCGCCGCCGGTGATATCAATCCGCCTACGGTATCCGGAGGGCCCGCCACTGCAAGGCAACATGGCGCCGCACTGGCCGCAGTGGCGCAACAGGATACCTACAGCGAATCGCTGCAAGGCAATAGGCTGCTGTTCGCACATGATGAAATCACTTTTGGAATACGTGCCGCTGCCGTCATCAACAAAGAAGATGCGCACGCCAGGGTAAATGTGATCGCAATCGGGGAGCTGGCCATCGTCTTTCTCCCGGGTGAACCATTTACCACTACCGCATTGGAAATAGAAAGCGCGTCTCCATTTACGCATACACTCGTCGCGGCATATGCCGAAAATACCATCGGCTATATTCCGGATATAAAAGGATTCGCCGAAGGAGGATATGAAGCCGGGCCCGGTAAGTGGTCATTCCTGGAAACCGGGGCCGCTGCTATGTTACAGGCTACCGCCCTCCGCCTGCTGAACCAGTTAAAAAACAACACATGAAAAAGAAAATACTGCTGAGTGCCCTGGTATGCCTGTTGTACAGCTGCATACAGGTATATGCGAAAGATAAAACGCTGTTGTTCTGCGGCAGCAATAAAAACGGTCTCTATTTCCTTTTAACACAGGAAGGATATAAACTGAAACAGTTCAGCACTCCCGCTGCTGCCATTACTGCTGCCACCGATGGCGCGGCGGTATTCATCGTATCAGACACTTACCCCGCAATTGATCCGGAAAAGCGTATTACGGAAGCGTTGCTGGCGGCCGCCAAACAAAAACACCTGCAGCTATATGTTGAATATCCCGCTGCATTCCCGGGTCTCGATATTCCTGCAAAACCGCTGGAAACGAGGCTGGAACGCGGCGTGGTAACTACCGGCGATTTCGGTGCGCCGTTACAGCCCATGAGCATACTGGGTATCCATAACTGTTATATCCTGCCGGTGAGTGCCAATGATCCGTTGATTGTACTGGCTAAAGTAGTGGGGTTCGATAAAGCAGAATATGGCCTGGACAGCACCAAATCATATCCGCTGCTGTTTAAACAGGACGGCGCTTTTATTGCCACCACTGCATTGAGTAACTTTGAGCGCGGACGATACGGTCCCGCGGCTTCCATAAAACAGGTGTGGACGTATATCCTTGCCCGTATGACCGGCAACCCGCACCTCGTTATAAAGCACTGGCCCATGGATGTAAAACCCATGTATGGCCGCAACGCGACACTGCCCGGCAACGCAAGGCTCAACGCCATCCGGAAGGGAACCGCCTGGTTCTTTCATGGCCGCTTCTTTGTGCATCCGGCCTGGCAAAAAGAATGGGAAGAATACAACTCCCGCGAAATGCCAACAGGCCCGCCAATAAGTGCCGATAAGCCCGATGGCGACGGCTCGCTCGGCATCATGGAGGGACATACCTCCACCATCAATTACGACGGTACCCAGCAATACCGCTACTGGATGCGCGCAGATGTACAGGGAGAAGTAAGCATGGCCCTTTCTGCCGCAGGCAGGTTGCTGAATATTAAAAGCTATCAGCAGAACGCCGTAAATCTTATTAACTATACGTTGAAAACCTCCAATATGAGGGCCGGCCCAAAACGGGATCCCAACAGTCCCGCCTACGGCCTTATAGGCTGGGCAACGCCTAACCCCACAACTTTTTACGGAGATGATAATTCAAGGGCCATCCTCGGTATTATTGGCGCTTCCGCTTACATGAATACCAACCAGTGGGACCAGGAGATGGCTGCCGCCATACTGGCTAATTTCAGAACCACGGGCAAAGATGGCTTCCGCGGCGAACGGCTGGAAGAAAAAGATATCATTAAAAACGGCTGGCAGTTTTACAGCAACCGTTCCTTCGTACATCCGTCCCCGCATTTTGAATCGTGGATGTGGGCACTGTACCTGTGGCTTTATAACAAAACGAAGTACGAACCGCTGCTGACCAAAACAAAAAATGCGATCCGGGTAACCATGGAAAGTTATCCCGGCAACTGGCGCTGGGGCAGCAGCATGCAAACACAACGCGCACGCATGATCCTTCCTTTAGCCTGGCTGGTAAGAGTGGAGGACACGCCGGAACACCGGCAGTGGCTCGACAAAATGGTGACCGAAATTATGAAGTACCAGGATGAAAGCGGTGCTATCAGGGAAGAACTGGGCGTAAAAGGGAAAGGAATGTTCAACCCGCTGAACACCAATTCTGCCTATGGTTCCGACGAAGGCTCCCTCATTTTTAAAAACGGGGAAAAAGTGTCGTGTCAGTTATACACCTGCAATTTTGCACTGTTTAGTTTGAATGAAGCCGCGCGCGCAACAGGCAATAAAAAGTACCAGGAAGCCGCCGGTAAATTGTCGGCCTATCTTACCCGCATACAGGTACAAAGCAATAAACATAAAGATCTCGACGGCGCCTGGTTCCGTGCATTCGACTACGGGCGGTGGGACTACTGGGCCTCCAATTCAGATGCAGGCTGGGGCGCCTGGTGCACGCTGAGCGGCTGGATACAAAGCTGGATCATCACCTCACAAATCCTGATAGAACAACAGCAGAGCTACTGGGAAGTAACACAAAAGTCAGCGATCAGCGAACCCGCAAAATCATTGATCAATACCATGCTTAAATAGTTGTATGAAGATGAAAATATCTTTGCTGTTGTGGTGCCTCACCGGTTGTGCATTATCCTGCCGGGCAAACATCCGTTTGCCGAAGGTGCTCAGCAGCAACATGGTGCTGCAGCAGCAAAGCCAGGTAAAGTTATGGGGATGGGCCGATCCGGGGGAACACATCTCCATTACCACCTCATGGGATCAGCAGATATACAACGTCACCACAGCCGGCGATGCCAGCTGGGCAGCTACTATTACCACGCCGGCAGCAGGCGGCCCTTTTACCATTACGCTGAAAGGAAATAATACCATCACGCTGCAAAATATCCTGTTGGGTGAAGTATGGGTATGTTCCGGGCAAAGTAATATGGAAATGTGCGGAAACTGGGGACTGAAAGACATCAAAGCCATTCAGCCGGCTGCTGATAACAACAACATCCGGTTCTTTAAAATTGCCAAAGCAACCGCCGCACATCCACAGGATCACCTGACCGCCCAATGGGTTGCGTGCGACAGCGCCGCACTGAATACTTTCAGCGCTGTCGGCTATTTCTTTGGGAGGAAATTAAATGAACAGCTAAAGGTGCCCATCGGGCTTATAGATGCCAGCTGGGGCGGTACCGCTGCAGAAGTATGGACACCAGACAGCATTGTAAGCAACAACCCGGTGTTAAAAGAGGCAGCTACGCATATATTGCCCAACGGCATGTGTCCGCATTTGCCGGGTGTGGCCTGGAACGCCATGCTGGCGCCGGTTACACGCTATGCCATTGCCGGCGT
The DNA here is from genome assembly GCF_051362515.1 of Chitinophaga sp. ARDCPP14. Lineage (NCBI taxonomy): Bacteria > Pseudomonadati > Bacteroidota > Chitinophagia > Chitinophagales > Chitinophagaceae > Chitinophaga > Chitinophaga sp. ARDCPP14. Next base: position 381,795 of record NZ_JBKIXB010000007.1, read on the forward strand.
TATCTGGTACCAGGGAGAAAATAATACCGGCACCGCCGCCACTTACCACCTTTTATTTACGGCTATGATAGATGCATGGAGGCAGGCATGGCGTCAGTTGCTGCCTTTTTATTTTGTGCAGATAGCCCCGTTTAATTACCGCGAAAAAAATACCGGCGCACTGCTCAGGGAAGCGCAACAACAAAGCATGCAACATCCTAATACCGGCATGGTCGTCACCACCGATATTACCGGCAACGTATACGATGTACATCCGGCTAATAAGCATGATGTAGGCTACCGGCTGGCCGACTGGGCGCTGGGGGAAACTTATCACCGCCAGGGATTTAGCTACAAAAATCCGTTGTTTAAAGAGATGATGATAAGGAAAGATAAAGTGATCATCTCCTTTGAAAATGCGCAACAGGGACTATCAGTAAGAGGCGATAGCCTGACGGAGTTATTTATTGCAGGAAACGACCGGCAGTTTTACCCCGCCCGGGCTACTGTGAAAGAAAACACACTGATGGTATGGAACAATAAAGTGAAACAACCCGTGGCCGTGCGCTACGCTTTCAGTAACACCGCTATCGGTAACCTGTTCAGTAAAAACGGTCTGCCCGTAGCGCCTTTCCGCACCGATCACTGGGAGGTGCCAACAAAATAAATTTATCCGCATGAAACATTTTGTCTTTTTATTACTCATGATATCATTCACTGGTTTACAGGCGCAGGACCTCGCCGGTCTCACACTCATCAAAGAGCATGTAACCACAAAACGGATCAGCAGTTACGACAAGGCCGGTGGTCCGAACGACAACCTGCAACACATTGAAAACGGCGGTAAAAGGACCCTTGTGGATATCAAAGGCGCCGGCATTATTAATCATATCTGGATCACGATGTGGCCCGCCCCGGATAAACTGAGCCGCAACGATGTGATCATCCGCATGTATTGGGACGGGAAACCATATCCTTCCGTGATATCGCCCATCGGTCCCTTTTTCGGACAAGGCTGGAACGAATCTTACCCTTTTACATCATTGCCACTGGCCGCTGCACCAATGGATGGTACCAGCCTGGTGAGCTATTTTGCAATGCCTTTTTCCAACGGGGCAAGAATAGAAATAGAGAACCAGTCGGGCACGGAAATACAACCTTTTTATTTTTGCGTGGACTATGTGGAAATGCCCAAACTGCCCGCCAATACCGGCCGCTTTCATGCCTGGTACAATAAACAGCTCATGGGATCGCAGGATAGCATAGAAAACGAGCATTGGATCTTTGGCCCCGAAGGGCAAAATACCGATGGCCGCAATAATTATGTAATAGCAGATATCAAAGGCGAAGGGCATTTCGTCGGCGTAAATTACTATGTGCAATCGCCCACACCTTTATGGTATGGAGAAGGGGATGATATGATTTTTATAGATGGAGAAACAATACCGTCCCTCAATGGTACCGGTACGGAAGATTATTTTAATACCGCCTGGGGCCCCAAAGTATTATATATGCACCCGTATTTCGGGTATGCAAGGGTGAACAACGATATCGGTACACTTGGCCGCACGCATCTTTATCGCTTTCACATCACCGATCCTATCTATTTTAATAAGTCGCTGAAGTTTACCATCGAACATGGTCATAATAACGAGATGACACTCGATCTTGCCAGTGTAGCCTATTGGTACACAAAGGAAGCGTTGCCGGTACCGGACATCCCGGATGCCAAAGCCCGAAAGCCCATGCCCGCGATCAACTCATACGATATCCACCGCTGGCGCAATGAGTGGCGGAAAAACAGGGGCAAGGATCCGAAGTTATGGAACTAACTATTTCATCATCATACATCTCACTAAATGAAAAATATATCCTGGTTATTACTGCTGCTTTTTAGTATGTCTTGTACGGGCAAAGCAAAAGACTCCACCGTGGCGCCGCCACCGGCGCCCGCGGATACCACCTTCTCCAATCCGCTGCTGGATGGCGGCGCGGATCCCTGGGTGTATAAAAACGGCAATGCTTATTACTTCCTTTGTACCAATGGCGGAAATATTACCATCCGTAAAACCGCCGCCATGTCGGAATTGAGAAATGCCATTCCCAAAGTGGTATGGACGCCTCCTGCCACCGGCGCTAATTCAAAAAATATCTGGGCGCCGGAACTGCATCGCCTGCAAGGCAAATGGTACCTGTATTATACAGCCGGCGCTACATCCGACCTGGCTACGCAGCGTTTGTTTGTACTGGAAAATGAGGCCGCGGAACCATTGGAGGGTGTTTGGAAAGACAAGGGAAAAATAGGCGATCCGCAGGCCGATTTTTTTTCTATCGATGGTACGGTGCTGACTTACAACAACAAAAATTATTTTATCTGGAGCGGCCAGATCTCCGGGAAAGATATCACCCAACGCATTTACATCGCCGAAATGGAAAATCCCTGGACCCTCAAAACAGGCAGGGTACAGATTTCCATGCCGGATTATGACTGGGAAAAACACGGTTCACCGGTAAATGAAGGCCCGGAAATACTGAAAGGCCCTGATGGACAGATCATACTGATCTACTCTGCCAGCAGTTGCGGCACAGATGACTATGCACTCGGTATGCTGCGCCTGAAGAAAGACGGTGATCCGCTCAATCCTGCACACTGGACCAAAGCCGGCCAGCCGGTGTTCACGAAGAGCGTTATCAACACCGTATTTGGTCCCGGTCACAATGGCTTCTTCAAATCGAAAGACGGAAAAGAAGACTGGATCATTTATCATGCAAATCCTCATGCCGGCCAGGGCTGCGGCGGCGCACGGAGTCCGCGTATCCAGCCGTTTACCTGGCGCGCCGATGGCACTCCCGATTTTGGGGAAGCCCTTAATCCTTATTATAAACTCAAAAAGCCCTCAGGGGAATAATACTATGGCTGTTTTTTTAAAAGAAGGGAAGAGCGAAGCGGCATTAAAAGCTACCGATGCCCGGGTAAAGGAAACGGTAGAGAAAATGATCAGTGAGATAGAACAGCACGGCGACGCTGCCGTGGTGAAGTATTCCGCTTCCCTGGATCGCTGGTCGCCACCTGCTTTCCTGTTATCGGCAGAAGCTATCCGGGAGATTATAGCACGCACACCGGACCAGGTGATCCGCGATATCCAGTTTGCGCAACAGCAGATCCGTTTTTTTGCGGAGCAGCAACGCGCTTCCATCCTTGATATCGAAATAGAAACACTGCCGGGCATCTTCCTGGGGCATAAAAATATCCCGGTCAACAGCGTAGGGTGTTATATTCCCGGTGGGAGATACCCGATGGTGGCCTCTTCGCACATGAGTATCCTCACCGCAAAAGTAGCCGGCGTAAAACGGGTCATCGCCTGCACACCACCGATCAACGGCCAGGTGCCGGAAGCCACTGTTTGTGCCATGCACCTTGCAGGAGCCGATGAAATCTACATTTTAGGCGGCGTGCCTGCACTGTGCGCCATGGCAATAGGCACCGGGTCCATCACCCCGGTGGACATGATTGTAGGGCCGGGAAATGCCTATGTAGCAGAAGCCAAACGGCAACTCTATGGTAGGGTAGGCATCGACCTGTTTGCCGGTCCTACGGAAGTACTGGTGATTGCAGATGAAACCGCCGATGCGGAAATGGTGGCCTGCGACTTATTAGGGCAGGCAGAACATGGCCCCACCTCTCCGGGTGTGCTCATCACCACTTCTGAACAGCTGGCCCGTGAAACCCTGGTGGAGATAGAAAGACAGCTCACCTTTCTTTCCACTGCAGACATCGCCAGGGTGGCCTGGGAAAATAATGGTGCCGTGATATTGGTAAAAGACGAAGCAGAAGCCATCGCCGTAGCAGACGAACTGGCCAGTGAACATGTGGAAGTGCTCACCCGCAACCCCGGTGTATTCCTTGAAAAAATGACCAACTACGGCGCCTTGTTCCTTGGTCCTGAAACCAATGTAGCTTACGGCGACAAAGTGATTGGTACCAATCATACACTGCCTACCCGTAAAGCGGCAAAGTATACCGGCGGACTATGGGTAGGTAAGTTCCTGAAGAATTGTACCTATCAGCGTTGCACGCCGGAAGCCAGCGCTATGATTGGTGAATATGCCATGCGGCTGTGTGAACTGGAAGGATTTGCAGGACATAAAGCACAGGCTGCCCTGCGCGTAAAGCGTTATGGAAAAAACTAGCCCGTTTTGGCCTGCACGTATACCTTCTGGTATTGCAGCGGCGTTTTGTGTGTGAGCAGTTTGAACTGCCGGTTGAAATTGGAGAGGTTGTTGAATCCACAGGTATAGCCTACCTGCGACATAGGCAGGTTGTTTTCTATCAACAGTTTACAGGCATAGCCAATGCGTACTTCCATTAAAAACTGCCAGTACGTTTTCAGTGTCCTGGATTTGAAATACCGGCAAAAGGAATTAGGGCTTACGTTGGCCGCCGCAGCCACTTCTTTGAGGGTGATTTTGTTACGGAAGTTATTGAAGGTATAATGATAGATCTTGTTGATGTTATCGGTGTTGATGATGTTGTAGGAACTGGCAAAACCAATGCTCGACAGCAGGGTACAGTCTTTTGAACCGGCGATGGTGTCCAGTATGTTGAGCAGGGAGGTGATCCTTTGTACCTGCCCGGCTTTGAGGATGTTCTCCATTTCCCGGCTGATCAGTTCACGGGTAACGCCATGAATCCGGATGCCGTGCCTGGCTTTTGCAAGCAGTTCTTTTATTGCTGTCAGTTCCGGCAGGTCAAGGAAACCGGCGCCCCAGAAGTGGTCCCCGAAATGTATGGCAATGGCTTCTATCTGCAACCCGGGTTGATCCTGGAAGTAAATGGCATCGCTCCGCCACATGTGCGGAAGTTCACTGCCCAGCAGCACCAGGTCGCCATCTTCAAATCTTTCCATACTGTCGCCCACCAGCCGCATACCGCTGCCCTTGCGGATCAGCGTAAGTTCAATTTCCGGGTGGTAATGCCAGTGATTATAAAGGTAAGGGTAGATGTCTTCCCGGATGCTGAACGAATAGTTATGGCCGGTGTCAACCTTACGCAGAATCGGTTTCATACAACGGAATTATATAATGAAGCTAATACAATTTATGATAGTTGCAAAACACATACACCCGCTGAAATCATGCGTGACAACGTATTTACGGTATACCTGCCTGCTGGTGCTTGTCCTCTGTAAATCCGTGCTGCCGCTTCAGGCCCAGCGCCTCCCCGTGATACCTGCCGGCGCCGATGCATACCGGATGTGGGACAAATGGCCTTCCCAACGGTTCGGAATGCGAACTTATATGAGAAGCACCTACGACCGCTCCGGCAGTAATGAAGCGGCCGACGCCAGCCACTATCTTTTCATGAACGGCGAAACGGATAACGTTACATTGGATGTAACGGGAACGGGTATACTTTATTTTTTTCGTACCAACCACTGGCACGGAAGTCCCTGGCATTTCACTACGGACGGACAGAAACATACCATAAAAGAAACGGCTACCGAAGATCCTGTAAATGCCCTCCGGAACATTAAAGCAAGCGCCTTCATCCCGGCTGCGCCGTTTCCCCGCCCGCTGGCCTGGACCTGGGGCGACACCAAAGGAGCAGACCTCATCTGGACCCCTATTCCATTCCGGGAATCCCTGCGCATCGCGTATTCCCGCACACACTACGGCACAGGATACTACATTTACCAGTTGTTTGCCAACCCCCGCAATCTTTCACAACGCATCAACAGCTGGGATATAGAAAAAGCACCCGACAAAGACGTAGTAGCGCTGCTCAGTAAAGCAGGGCAGGATATTGCACCGGTACATATACCAACCAGCCAGGGAACGGTAGCGCTCAACCAGGAAAAGGTAACGTTGACGGATATACGTGGTATGGCGGTAGTAAGGGCCCTTAAATTCATTATTCCGCTTGCAGACGCGGAAAAACTGGAAAGACTCCGCCTGTTGGTTACCTGGGACGATGCCTCCCTGCCTTCTATAGATGCGCCGCTCAGCCTGTTCTTTGGCGCAGGTACCCTGCACAACGCGGGCGCCCGGGAATACCTTGTAAAAGGCTTTCCTATCAATATCCGCTATGATAGTATCCGGCAAAATGTAGTGCTGGCCTGCTACTATCCGATGCCATTCTTCAAGGCAGCAAAGTTTGAACTGGCTGGTATCACACCCGGGGAGACTTTCATTAACTATGAGATTCGCTACCAGCAACAGCAATTGCGGCCCGCATTCAGCAGCTATTTCCATGCTACCTACCGCAATTTTCCATCACCGGAATTGGGAGAAGATCTAACGTTGCTGGATACACGTGGAATGGAAGGCAAATCCGAATGGTCAGGCAATTTTGTTGGCACCTCTTTTATTTTTACACATAGCGGCGATCTTGGCACGCTGGAGGGAGACCCGCGTTTTTTCTTCGACGACAGCCAAACGCCGCAGGCTCAGGGCACCGGTACGGAAGAGTGGGGTGGTGGCGGCGATTACTGGGGCGGGAGGAATATGTCGCTTCCACTTGCCGGGCATCCCTGCGGCGTAGCCCGGAAGGAGCAGGCAAAAGATAAAAAAGACCTCATCCACTCGGCATACCGTTTCCTCCTCGCTGATCTCATGCCCTTTGGACGCAATGCCCGCATCCAGCTGGAACATGGTGTGGACAATCGCTCTACCGAACACTATGAATCTGTTACCTACTGGTATGGACTGCCCGCCCCCTCTTTGATAAAAACAGATGAACTGGATATCGGTGATCCGGGCAGTGAACAACAACATGGCTATTATTCCCTGCAGGCATCTCCGGTAGAATCCATTGTTTCCCGTTACGAACTGGGTGTTGATTCGCTTATCATTAAAGGACAGGGCAGAAAGGAAATCTACCCCGTACACACAGAAGATGGCCGTTATACCACCGGGGTGTCGGAATTCACCATCCGCCTCGATCCCACCAACGTTGGTGTGCTGCTGCGGCGTACACTGGATTACAGTCACCCTAATCAAAAGGCGGCAATATATATCGCAGACGACAACGGAGACACCACCCATCTTAAATGGAAGCCCGCCGGCACCTGGTACCTGGCCGGCGCCAATACCTGCATGCATAGCAATCCGCCAAAAGAACTGGATAAAAGGGTGTACGAAGTGCAAACCAGTAACCGCCGCTTCCGCGATGATGAATGGCTGGTTCCGGCCGCCCTTACAAAAGGACGCAGCCGCATCAGGGTAAGGATCGTATTTGTACCGGTAGAACAGGAACTATACCCGGGATTTAAATTCCCGGGGAAAAACGCATGGAGTGAACTGCGTTATACCGCCTATAGCTATGTGGTGCCTGATTTTAAAGATTAAACATCTTCCAGCAGGATTTTCACCATGTTCTTGTAATTATTGATAAACTGGTGAGAGATCTTATAATTTTCTGTGGCGGTATAACTGGTTTTTTGGATCCCGTTTTCTGTCAGCTGGTAAATAAGGGCATCGGGGTAAGCCATTACAATAGGGGAATGCGTGGCAATGATAAACTGCGACTGCTGCCCGATCAGCTGGTGCATTCTTGTGAGCATGGCCATTTGCCGCGTAGGGGAAAGCGCGGCTTCCGGTTCATCCAGTATATACAGGCCATTACCGGAAAAGCGATGCACCAGCAAAGACCAGAACGCCTCCCCATGTGATTGCTCGTGCAGGGACACGCCGCCGTAACTGTCAATCACCCGCCGGCCCATGCCTTCCCGGTCCAGTTCTTCAATGTTGGTACCCACGTTGAAAAAACTCTCCCCTCGCAGGAAAAAGCCATCCTTTGCGCGCACTGCCGCCCTGGCTACCCGGATGTACTGATGTAACACGGAATGGGAAGCACGCGTGGAAAATGTGAAGTTCAATGATCCGCCTTCGGGGTTAAAACCACAGGCCACCGCAATGGCCTCTATCAGGGTGGATTTTCCCATGCCGTTTTCACCGGAAAGGTAGGTAACCTTCGGATGCAGCTGCAGGGTTGAAAAGTTTTTTAACGCGGGTATGTTGAAAGGATATTCCCCCGGTGTGGTGATCTTGTCCCTGTTGAGTGTAATGGCCGTTAATCCCCTTTGTGTAAGCATAGCCTTGCCTGTTAGTGTAGTTGTTAAAAGAAAGTAACCTTTCCGCTGTTCATATCGTAAACGCCGCCTGTAATGATCAGTTGCTTCTTTTTTTCCATTTCTGCAATAATAGGGCTATTTTTACGTATATTCTCTACCGTTAGCCTTACATTTTGCTCGCAAACGGCATGTACATACGACTCATTTTTGCTGTTCATATCTCCTTTAAATTCTTTGATGCTGGTAACTGCCGGCCGTATTTTTGACAGCAGCGCGGTTATATTGCCCAGTTTTACATTATCGATGGCCGACTTAATCGCGCCGCAATGCTCGTGGCCCAATACCAGGATTACCTTTGCACCGGATACTTTGCAACCGTATTCAATACTGCCCAGCATATCTTCATTCACAATATTCCCCGCCACACGCGCCACAAACACATCGCCGATCCCCCTGTGAAAAACATCTTCCACGGGTACCCTTGAATCCAGGCACGACAGAATCACCGCCTTAGGAAACTGGCTCAATGCCGCTGCCCTTACCCTGGAAGAAGTATTCCTGACCGTTAAGCGGTCATTTACAAAGTCCTCATTTCCCTCTTTTAAAATATCAAGCACTCTTTCCGGCGTCAATGACTGCTGTTCGTTGGACGACAGTACTTTATTTTCCAACACATCGGTGCTGTCTATAGCAACCTCCTTTTTTGTACTGCTGGTATCGCTGCCTTGTTGTAACCCTTTTTCGTTGCCCGGGTTGCCACAGGCGTATACCAACAAGAGGAGCATGATAACAGATAATTTTGCAGGTATCTTCATAATTTTTTTTTAGATGATTAACGGAATGCTTGGCATGTATAAGCTAACAATCCGGCAAATAACATTGTTTTATTTTCCGGAAAGATAAGCGAATAATGATCACAGCCTTGTATAAAAGTACAACGCCCGCGCTTGGCGCAGGCGTTGCAGGTTATGGTAATGTATCGTTTAAAACAATGGTGTAACCAGTTTAATAAAATAAACAGTATTAAAATCTGTTTTGCCGGTAAGCGGCAGTATTTTCTGGATATAGGTATTGTCTACCGGATCGGGGGGAACGATGCCAAAGTCATCGTCGTTGCTCACTGCCAGGGTAGTGCTGTTCACCAGTACAATACCTTCCGGTTTATCATGCGGGTAACCGGCGATATCTTTCAACAGGTCAACCACCAGCGATTTGGAAACGGTTTTGATGCCTGCAGCCTGCAGTTCTTCATCGGTCAGCACTTCTACTGTTTTGCCATTCACCAGCTTGCCGCCCGCGCCGTCGCCGGCATCAGAAATATCAGTAGCTGCCGAAAGGTCGATTTTATAGATTCTTTTGATCAGCGATGGTTTAACCGGATCGCCGGGGAATTCACCGTCGCGCTCCAGCACCAGGAAGGTACTATTGCTGATCACGGTGATTTCGCTGTTAGCGGTATTTTTGTTTTCCAGTTTATAGAGGTATTGCTTAGTTTGACCGGAGGCGATATCATAGGTGAGGATGCGGGTAAACAGGGAGTTTTTCACCGCATCTTTGGTAGGATTGTATAAGGGCGACTGCATAATGCCTACCAGTGTTTTGCCGTCAGGGGTAATGGTAAGCCCTTCCATGCCACGATTGGCGCGGCGCATCGCAAATACTTTAGGGATCTTCCTGCCGCCGGTGCCTGTACCAAAAGGATTGATCCTTTCCAGTGTTTTGCCGCTTCTGTCGAGATGCACCAGGTGCGGACCGTATTCGTCACTCAACCAGAAAGTACCGTCAGCTGCTACCGTAAGCCCTTCACAGTCTATGCCTTCTGCATCTACAGGAAGTGTTTTGCCATCCTTATCCAACGCCGTTTCCCCGGTACCGCCTGATCCTGCAGGATTGGGAAGCCCCGTTACGGGTACGTTTGCAGCAGATTTGATATGAATGGTTTCTACCAGTACGAGCGAGTCGCCATTCAGCTTGAATTTTCCGATCTGTGGATTAAACCCCGGTACGGCAAATACTTTGGAGTCCTTGATGATACCGTCCGCATTCGGACCGCGGTCGGTCATCAGGTAAAAATAACCAGGCTGCCCGGGCACGTTTGCAATAGAAGATCCATAACCGCCATTGTAAACTTTCACACCGGCCATGTTGGTGGTCATTACTACAGCACCAGCCAGGGTGGCTTTGGCAGGATAAGACGTATTGTTGTTATCAGGAGGGGTGTCGTTTTTCTGACAGGCAAAAAGGAACACAAATCCTAATGGAGCAAAGTAGCGTACTACAGTCATAGTGGTTGATACGTTTAAGGCGCAAATGTGCCCTTTCCGTATGAAGACTATGTTACCGCAATATTATCAAATCGTGAAATTGCTATTCCTTTTTGGGTTCTCTTTCTACGGTAATGCTGCACTCGCCGATCAGTGCCGCCAGTGCGCCAACTGCTGCAAAAACGGGCGCCAGTAATGCACCCACTACGCCAATGGTTAGCGGGAAAGTCATCAGCTCCTTTCCTTCTTTATCTGTAATGGTAATCTTCCGTACATTCCCTTCAGCAATCAGCTCTTTGATCTTTTTTAAGAGGTTTTCGCCGTGGAGGGTGAAAGTTTCTTTTGTGGTCATAGTCTACAGGTATTTGTCTTTTAAGGTACTAATATTTGGTGGGATAACGGTGATGTTCATACATCTGTCAGCTCTATCCACACCGGCGCATGATCACTGCTCTTTTCCCAACCGCGCACATGGCGGTCCACGCCACCGGCAACGAGACGGCTATCCAGTTGCGGGCTCAGTAAAAAGTGATCGATACGCAGGCCTGCATCGCGGCCATATGCATTACGGAAATAATCCCAGAAGGTATAGATCTTTTCATCAGGGTATAGTTTCCGGATGGCATCAGTCCAGCCCTGATCCCTCAGGTTCCTGAATGCTTCGCGCGTTTCGGGGCGGAAGAGGGCATCATCCACCCAACGTTCCGGTTTGTATACATCCTGTTCCGTGGGCATTACGTTATAGTCGCCTGTCAGTACCACCGGTGTTTTGGCCGCCAGCAGCTCTTTGGCATGCGCCGTGAGGCGTTTGAACCAGCTCAGCTTATAATCGAACTTAGGACCGGGAGCGGGGTTGCCGTTTGGTAAATAAAGACAACCAATGGTAACGTTATTAATTTCGGCTTCTATATAACGGCTGTGGATATCCTCGGGATCTCCGGGGAGCGCTCTTCTTATTTCTTTGGGTTCACCTATCCGGGAAAGGATGGCTACGCCGTTCCAGCTTTTTTGTCCGTGCCAGATGGGGGAGTAACCCGCATCGCGGATAGCCTGCTCCGGAAATTTTTCAGGAGGTGCTTTTAATTCCTGTAAACAGGCCACATCAGGCGCCGTTTCCTTTAACCAGCGAAGTAATACCGGGAGACGTCCGTTGACGCCGTTAACATTATAAGTGGCTATTTTCATGGATGCTGTTTATTCATTTGGGTTCGTAATTAGCAACACAATCACGCTGCCATGTGCTTTGTGAATATAGGCAATTATCTGTTTCCGTTTGCCCCGGCAAAGGGAAAAAACTTACTTTTGTAACCTGTTATCAACAGGGGTAGCAGGTTTTATAAATAACGGAACATCATGGCAAAGAAGCATACATCACAACCACACATACACCAGTCGGGCTTTCATTTTTTAAGTAAATTAAAAGAGAATAACAACAGGGACTGGTTTAATGCCCACAAAACAACTTATCAGCAAGAGCTGGGCCTGGTAGAAGAATTTGCAGAAGCACTGCTGGCCAAACTTTCGGTGCATGACCTGATAGAAACGCCCTCCGGGAAAAAGAGCCTGTTCCGCATTTACAGGGACACCCGTTTTTCCAACGATAAAACCCCTTATAAAACACATTGGAGCGGGAGCTTCCGGCGCGCCACCAAATTCCGCAGGGGCGGATATTATTTTCATATAGAAGAAGGCAACAGCTTCGTTGCAGGCGGATTCTGGGGTCCCGTTCCGGAAGACCTGAAGCGGATCCGGGAAGAAATCGCGTTTGATCCGGCACCGCTGAGAAAGATCCTCAACAGTAAATCTTTCAAAACCTATTTTAAAACACTGGAGGGAGAACAGTTGAAAACTGCGCCGAAAGGTTTTGCCCCGGATCATGAAGCGATCGACCTGTTGCGTCATAAGCAGTTTGTACTGGTAAGGAAGTTCACTGATAAAGAGGTGTTGAGTGCAGATTTTCTGAAAGAAGTAAACCTGACCTTTAAAGCCATGCGCCCGTTTTTAGATTACATGAGCGAAGCGCTTACAATGGATCCCAATGGTCTTACGGAGTAATTGCCCTCGTTGAGGCAGTTGCCTGTTATTTTCATACATTCAGGTATGGACAAGCTACAGCAGGCCATCAACGTTTTTGATAAACGTGCGGTCCAATACCAGGATAAATTTATGGACGTAGCATTATACCACGATTCATTTGATCTTTTCTGCAACAGTATTCCCAAACAAGAGGCGGCTGTTTTAGAGATCGCCTGTGGTCCCGGCAATATCACCAAATACCTGCTGCAGCAGCGGCCAAACATTCACGTGCTGGGAATAGACCTGGCGCCCAATATGCTGGAACTGGCCCGCAGCAATAATCCGTCCGCGGAGTTTATGCTGATGGATGCCAGGGACATCCTCCGGCTGAACAAATTGTTCGAGGGGATTATGTGTGGGTTTTGCCTGCCATATCTTAGCCGGGAAGAGGCCGTGAAAATGATCGGGGATGCCGTCCGCTTACTGGCGCCGGGTGGCGTGTTTTATATCAGCACGATGGAAGATGATTATGCCAGATCCGGCATTCAGCGCTCCAGTGCGGGCGATGAGCTGTATATGTACTATCATCAGGCTGATTACCTGGTGAATGCTTTGAAAGAAAACGGGTTTAAGATAATGGATCTTCAACGGAAGCAATACCCCGCCGCTGATGGAAGCACTACAACAGACCTGATCATCATGGGAGGACTATAACCTGTTGAGAAGAAATTTAATATCTTACAGCTTAAATCATCTCTGTGACCAACGATATTTCCTCCATTTTTGACAAAGATTTTTCAGGCGAATCAGCCGTTCGCCGCCGCGATATAATGCCGCTTGCGCTGAGAATATATGCCTGGGTTTTTATGGTTTCTTCCATTTATTCGCTGTTAGGCAACTGTTTCCGGTATATCCGGTATCCTGATGTATTTAAGTTGAATGAATTCAGTCTTACCGTAATATTTTCTATTGCCACTGCCGTGTTGCTTCCGCTGATAAGGTTCCTGCCTAATCTTTTAATTTTGCTGGAGAAGAAGTACGCTATACTGTTATCCCTGGTAGCGGTGGCGATTTCCATACTGGTGGGGTGCTACAGCTCTTACATTAGTATGGCTCACGGGATGATGGGCTACGTGGTAGTGGCCACGAATATTTTCTGGTTGTTAGTAGATATCCCTTATCTCATGATCCTGCTAAGGATCAGGAAGGACTGGGAAAAGGGCATGGGTCGGCCTCAGGGAATATAAGGTCCGCCCGGTTCTCCCCATCCCCACTTCGGCATCGGTTCATCCGGCTTCAGGGGCACTTCCGTTTCCCTGGAGTTGATTACGGCTATACGTGTTCCCCATTCGATATACGCCACAAAAGCAGACCTGAATTCGGGATCATCCGGGAGGTTCAGCGTGTCGGCCGTTTCTATCAGCAGTTGCACCCATCTTTTCCGGTGTTGCTCAGTGAGGTGTTTCCCGAGGTGTTTTTGGATCATCTTAAAATGAGAGCCATCTTCTTCACTGTACATTTTTGGTCCGCCGAAAACTTCCGCAATAAAATGCGCTACATGCAATTGATGTGAAGGCGACATATGCCGGAATACGGGCGCTAATAATTCATCCTGCAATACCTTTTCATAAAAGGCATTCATCAGCTTTTCAAATACGGGCATACCGCCGGCCCATTCGTATAGTGTGGGAATTTTTTTCTCTGAAGTCATTACCGGGTGCTTGATTATGCTAAAGATAATAATTAAGCAGCCAAGTTAGCAGGAGTAACAATGCAAAACAAGCGCCTACCAAAAAGTAGGTGGGGTTATTCACCCGGCGCCGGGATGAAGCAGCACCGGGTGAAATTATTTTAGTTCATCAGCTTCTCAATAGAATTGTATAGCATTGTTTTATTAAAAGGCTTCTCCAGGAACAGATCTGCACCGTTAGCCAGCGCCACATCCTTTGCAGCCGCATCCATCCCTGATATCATGATAATCCTGGTGGCCGGATATTTTTCCTTGATATAACTGATAAAGTCCAGTCCGTACCCATCCGGCAGCCGGTTATCCAGCAATACAATGGCTGGTGGCTGCTGTTGAAAATATTCCACAGCATCGGAAATTGTTTGTACATGCTCTATCTCCATCTCTTTCCCGTCGAGCAATAAATTGATGAGCAAACACATTTCCCCTTCATCTTCCACTATCAGGAGCTTCTGTTTGGGCGTGGTATTCGTAAGATTATGTTCCATAAAATTAATTTAAATGTAATTATTGACGCGGGATAAAAGTTTAAAAACCGTACCAAAGCAACCGGGGATGAATTATCTTTACAAATACCTTTATCAACGGTTAATATATTTCAATGGAAATAAAAGATTTATCACCAAAACACTTATGGCAGCATTTTGCTGAACTGAACGCCGTTCCCCGCGCTTCCAAAAAGGAAGAAAGAGTGATCGCTTTTATGATGGATTTCGGAAAACGTCTTGGCCTGGAAACCACAAAAGACGCCATCGGTAACGTAGTCATCAAAAAGCCTGCAACCCCCGGCATGGAAAACCGGCAAACGGTTATCCTCCAGTCGCACCTCGATATGGTGCATCAGAAAAACAGCGATACCGTATTTGACTTTGATACCCAGGGCATCGATATGTACGTGGACAACGACTGGGTGAAAGCCCGTGGTACCACACTGGGTGCAGATAATGGCATCGGTGTAGCGGCTATCATGTCGGTACTGGCGGCAAAGGATGTCCCGCACCCCGCTATTGAGGCCATGTTTACCATCGATGAGGAAACGGGCATGACCGGCGCGAAGCAACTGGACCCCGTTAACTTTTCCGGGAAGATCCTCCTGAACCTCGATACAGAGGAGGAAGATGAGCTGACCATCGGTTGTGCCGGCGGCATCGACACCAATACAAAAGGCGTTTATAAGGAAGTGCCCGCAGGTAAAAACGCCATCGCATTTCAAATCAGCATTAAAGGATTACTGGGCGGCCACTCCGGTATGGAAATTCATAAGGGCAGGGCCAACGCCAATAAGGTGATGAACCGGTTACTGTATAAAGCAGCAGGGCAGGTAAACATTCAGCTGGCCAGTTTAGATGGCGGAAGCCTCCGGAACGCTATCCCCCGCGAATCACAGGCCATTGTGGCTATTCAGGCTGCGGATAAGGATAAGTTCATGAACGTTATCAGTGAATTTGAAGCCACTATAAAAGAAGAGTATAAAACCATAGAGCCCTCCTTCGTACTGGAATGTAAGGAAACGGCGATGCCTGCGCTGGTAATGGACCCTGCCTATCTCCCGCAGCTGTTGCGTGCCATCTACGCAGTGCCCAACGGTGTGTTCCGCATGAGTCCTGATATCGCCGGACTGGTGGAAGCATCCTCCAACCTCGCCAGGGTACAGGCAAAAGAAGGTGTTTTTATCACACAGTCGCTGCAACGCAGCAGCGTGGAAAGTACCAAAAGCGATGTAGCCACTGCCGTAAGCGCCGCATTCGAAATCATCGGCTGCGAAATAAACCAGGGCGGCGACTACCCCGGATGGAAACCCAATGCCGATTCTGCAATACTCCGGTTATTACTGGCCTTGTATAAAGATCATTTCAGCCACACGCCTAACGTAGGGGCCTGTCATGCCGGCCTCGAATGCGGTATCCTGGGCGCACACCTGGGCAACCCGGATATGATTTCTTTCGGGCCTACCATCCGCGGCGCACATTCCCCGGATGAAAAGGTGCAGATCTCGTCCGTTGGAAAATTCTACGATTACCTGCTGCATATTCTCCGGGAAATACCGGTTAAATAAATGTAGAGAATAAATGTTGTGGTTGTCCGCTTCCGGGCAATCACTTTCCCTTCGGCATATAACGGAAACGGATCATCGCATTTTCTGTTTCTGAAGAAGTAACTTTTAGTTCATAGCGCTTGTCGCTGGTTAAAATAACCATTTTAGAGGTGTTGGGCGGAATATCGCCGAGGTTATTGGCATGTAATACCAGCTCCTGGTATTCCTGTGTGCTATCTGCTGTAAGATGAATGCGCAACGGGCTGCCGGTAAGCTCCTGCCGGTCAGCCACTTTTACCCCATTGAAAAATACGGTTACGGTATCGTGATCAACGGTGCCGTAATCATACAGGCTGATATCTATACCCGGACTGCTGATATCATAGCTTCCCTGTACCCGGTTTTTCCGTTCCGGCGCTGGTTTCGCTGCAAGTGGTACTGTATCTGGTTTGGGTGGAGGAGTAGCCTCCGATGGAGGAAATGTTTTCCCGCTGCCGGGAATTTCCAGGGCAGCAATTTTCGCTCCGCTGAGCTTCGATAACCGCAGCACCCTCTTCGTATGCACTTTCCCGGTGTACTTTGAATAGCTGATCATGCTTCCCTGCAACACTGTTTCTCCATCAATATCAAACAATTTCAGGCTCATGACTGCCAGCCGGGCGCTATGATTTTTGGGGATGGTGAGCTGGTTGAATTTTATCTCTTCAAAACGCCAGTTATCGGCACTGTCGTTTCGTTGGCCGGTCACCGTTAGTTCGCCGTACAATTGCGGTGTTTCGTAAAACCAGGCAGTGCCGGTGTATTTCCCGGCGGCGGTTTGTTTTATATCCATAATGTAACTGCCGGTGCCATAAAACCATCCCTGTGATTCGGCGGCAGCGTAGCCTTTCCATACGCCTTCGAGATTTTGCGCACGGAGTGCGGCAAACAGGAGGAGTCCGCAGCAGGTCAACAATATTGTTTTCATCCGGTTGGTTAACATATGGCCTTAAAGATAAGGTTTCTACGCATGCGCCGGCAATGCGGTTACTGGTTGTAACCGTTGTTGCCGGAAAAGGAGCCCGCCAATAACGATGGTTACCAGGCCTTGTAGCAAAACGGTGTTTGGGGTACCTATCCATTGGGAAATAGCGCCTACCAGCAGTCCGCCGAGTGGCTGCATGCCGAAAAATGCCATCGCATAAAAGCTGATCACCCGGCCCCGCATCGCAGGGTCTACGGTTGTCTGTATCAGGGTATTGCTGATCGTGATTTGCGACATCATGCCAAAACCAGCTACGGTGGCAAATATCAGTGCAACAGGATAAATGGTGGAGTGGGAAAACAACACAAGTCCTGCGCCGAATACCAGTGTGTTAAACGCCAGGATCTTCCGCAGGTTTTTCCCTGGTTTCAGGGAAGCGAGGAAAAGAGCTCCGCAAAATGCGCCCATCCCGATGGCGCTGTCTATCACTCCAAAGGTGGAAGCATTGCCCTTGAAAATATCTTTGGCATACACCGGCATCAGCGTGCTGTAAGGCAATACCAGCAGGCTCACGGAAGCCAGTGTGACTAATATCAGTGAAATAGCCGGAGTGGCCCGGATATAGGCAAACCCTTCTTTCAGCTCTCCCAGCATATTGGTAGTACGCACTTTGGGCGTATAAGCGGGCAGCTTCATACACAGCAACGATCCTATTACGGCAATAAAGCTGATGGCGTTTATACCAAAACAAATGTCTTCTCCGAATTTTTCAAGCGCCAGCCCGGCGATGCCGGGGCCAATGAGCCTCGACAAATTTACCATCGAGGAATTCAGCGCCAGCGCATTGGGAAGGTCCGCTTTGTTCTCCACCATTTCATATACCAGCGATTGCCGCGCAGGTACATCAAATGCGTTGATGAGCCCCAGGAAAGCGCTTAGTCCAATGATCTGCCACACCTCGTAGTGCTTAAAGTAAATCAGCACCGTTAACAAAACAGCCTGGAACATAGATGCAAACTGGGTTATCAGCAACAGCTTGTACCGGTTATACCGGTCCGAAGCCACACCGCCCAGGAAGGAAAAAACAAAGGAAGGAAACATGCTCGCAAAAAGGGTGAGCCCCAGCATGAACTTGGAATGTGTTTGCGAATAGATCACCCAGCTGACCGCAGTTTTCTGCATCCAGGTGCCTATCAGCGATATGGACTGACCACTGAAATATAACCGGTAATTACGACTCTTGAAAGCATTAAAAGTGCTGATGTTCATGTTAGTTCCCCGCTTTTATTCGTACTCCACCAATTTGGATAAAGGCCCGATGGCTGCCAGCAGGATCGCCTGCTCTTCTTTAGTGCAAACCTCGCTGATCGCCTTGCCTAACCATTCGTCCCGCTCTTTCCGTACCCGCTCGATCCGCGCTTTGCCCGCTGCCGACAAGGAAATATGAATCTTCCGCTTGTCGTGGGGAGAGGCCGTCCTGTTGATTAAATTCAGCTGGAAAAGATGCTGGAGTAATTGTCCCATCGATTGCGGCGTCATTTTCTCCATTACCGCCAGTTCTGCCGACAGCAGGTAATCGTGCTGGTCCAGTAATACCAGCACAGAACGCTCACTCTGCGATAGCTCCTCATTTGCCGGCGATAGCTTTCGCAGCTTTCTCACCAGCCTGGCAAGAAGTGGACGGAGTTGTGCGGCAAGTTGGTGCGGATTTCCGGAAGCCATATAGTAAGGTAAAGTTATAAGTTTACCTTACAAATATAGTAAATTATTTCCGGAGAAAATAAAAGGAATAGTTACTTCCCTGAGAAACGGCTTAGCGTTTCACGCGATACGCCAAGATAGGCGGCAATCAATGTTTTGGGAACCCGTTGAAAAAGCGCCGGGTATTGTGCCAGCAACTGTTCGTAGCGCGACTGCGCATCATTGTTGAGCAGCGACAGGATCCGCTGCTGTGACGCCACATAGCCGGAAGTGGCTTTTACCCGGAAAAAATGCTCCATTTTATGGGAAGCTTCACAGAGCTTTTTTTTATTTTCGAAAGATAAACACAGCAGGGTAGATGCTTCAATACAATCAATGTTCAGCTTTGCAGTTGTTTGGTTTACGTACGCATGGTAATCGGTGATCCACCAGTTTTCCATCGCGAACTGGATAATATGCTCCTTACCGGCTTCATTAAAATATGCCGCTTTTAACAAGCCGCTTACCACAAAATATTCATGTCCCACCAGGTTGCCCTCCTGCACCAGGAACTGGTGCTTACGTAATTTCTTTTCGGTGAAGTACGACTGTATATGATCGAATTCCGTATCGGTGAGTGGGGAGATTACTTCAATATGTTGCCTTAGCGCATTACTCATAAGATACAAATTAACATAAAAGCTGTGACCTGTATCACAATTAAATGGTGATCTGTTTCCTTTTGCAACATATTTATAAATACCAACTTTGTGCAAAAATCAGGTAAATGAAAACTAAAAAAACGGGCTTATTGCTGTTACTGTTGCCCTTTCTGGCTTTTCAGGCATATAGCCAGCATACAAAAACAAATAATCATCAGTCTATGAAAAAAATACTTATTGTGGTGACTTCCTTCAGCGAAGTAAAAAGCACCGGGCATAAAACCGGTACCTGGATAGAAGAATTTGCCACACCCTACTACCTGTTTACCGATAAGGGGTTCCAGGTAACCATTGCGTCACCCGCAGGTGGAAAGGCGCCCATTGATCCAAAAAGCACCGCACCCGATTATAGCACGGCATCAGTAAAAAGATTTTTCAATGATCCGGCAGCCCAGGAAAGATTGAATCATACTGTTTTGTTGAAAGACGTGCAGGCAGCGGATTATGATGCTGTGTTTTATCCCGGCGGACATGGCCCCATGTGGGACCTGTCAGATAATGCCACCTCCACGCAGCTGATAGAAACATTTTATGCCGCCGGAAAACCCGTGGCACTGGTATGCCATGCACCTGCTGCACTGAAAAATGTAAAGGATAAGAATGGCGCGCCTTTGGTAAAAGGGAAAAAAGTATCGGCATTCACCAACAGTGAAGAAGTAGCCGGACAAACCACCGCTGAAGTACCTTTTTCTTTGGAAGATATGTTGAAGGAGCGTGGAGCAAACTATGTGAAAGGGGCCGATTGGCAGCCCTTTGCAGTAGCCGATGGTAACCTTATCACCGGGCAGAACCCTGCTTCCGCACAGTTAACAGGCGAAAAAGTAATCGCAGCCCTGGGCGTGAAATAATATAACAATAGTAATAGAAAGCCTTCAGACATATACGGTCCGAAGGCTTTCTGTTATCAGGCAACCACCACGGGTGGATGCAGTTTGTGATAGTAAACATAGGAAACCACCAGGCTTACAAAAAAAGAAGTATGACCTATTTCCAGCAATACACTGTCGCCGCTTGATAAATGCGCCACCGCCGCGGAAATCAGGGTTATGCCAAACCCGAAGTAGGCGAACTCCCGGAGCTTCGGCGGCGTAAAGGGCAACAACAGCGCCAGTGAGCCCAGCACCTTGGCAATGGTAAGTTCTATCCGGAACCAGTTGGGCAGCCCCAGGTGAGCAAAGGCGCCTTTCATTTCAGGATTGAAAGCAAAATTAAAGGCGCTCCATAACATTACGCCGGTAAGGATAAGTGTGGCTGTCCAGTAAATGATTTTATCTTTTTTCATGATGTTCAGTTTGATCAGTTGAATTTGTAAACACTCAACAGGATGATGATGAAAACGAAAAGTAATTGTATCGTGTGGAACAAACGGATGTTGCCCCTGATCTTTTGAACAGTGCCGGCAGATGTTTCAAAGGATTTCTTTAACTGCTTTTTCTGCCGCTGTCCGAAAAGGAAGGTGTTGAGGATAATAACGATCACCAGGCCAAACTTCACCCGGAACCACAACTGCTCGCCAAAAACACCATGCGTCATGTACATAATGCCTATGCCGGAAAGAATGATCAGCCCTATTCCCACTCTCATTAATACCGGGAAAACAGAGATGGCCTGCATTACCGTGGCGGCTTTGCTTTTATCCACGTCGTACTGCTTCCAGAACTGCCGGAAGCCTACAAAATCCGCTACCGAAGTACCGGCGAAGAGAAGAAATCCTATGAGGTGGAGCACAACGAAGCCCTGGAAAATAATCTGTGTTGACATCTGACTATGATTTTTATATGACAGAATCGAAATAATATAAGTAAATGTATAACGGAAATATAGTAAAAACAAAAAATCCGGAGTATTTTTTATATTATTGCTTCGGAAATAAAATATCTGGTATGAATAAAGCCGTAGAACTGATGACTGAATGGGGAGCGTTTGATGATCAGCATCCGGAAAGCAGCATTGAAGAATTTTGCAGGCATTACCTGGCACGCAAACAAACACGGAAAGCGGTTCCGCCGGAAGGGAAGTTTCTGCCGGTACAAAGCGAAGGCGTTTTGATGCGGGTAATAGGAAGAATCTTTAAACTACACACTATTTACACGGTGGCGGCGCTGGACGGCACCGGTATCAACACAATCGATGAATATTCATTGCTCAATACGGTTGCCCAGTTAAAAGAACCCCGGAAAACAGAAGCTATCTACGCGGCGTTGCAGGAGCTGTCTACCGGCACGGATAAGTTAAACCGGCTGAAAAAACTCGGCTACCTCACCGAATATGACGATAAAGAAGACAAGCGCTCCAAACGGTTAAAAGTAACGCCCAAAGGAGAGAAAGTACTGATCCAATGCAGGCGGCGGATCAGCCAGCTCGCGGAAGTAATGTTCCACGACATGACCGATGATGACCGTAAGTTATGCGTGCAGCTCCTGAAAGGCGTGGAAACAAAATTCGCCGGTATCTGGCAATCGCACAAAGGAAAAGATTTTGAAGAAATCTATGCGGAGATCAT
Source organism: Chitinophaga sp. ARDCPP14 (assembly GCF_051362515.1). Lineage (NCBI taxonomy): Bacteria > Pseudomonadati > Bacteroidota > Chitinophagia > Chitinophagales > Chitinophagaceae > Chitinophaga > Chitinophaga sp. ARDCPP14. The sequence goes on from NZ_JBKIXB010000007.1 coordinate 403,777, forward strand.
AACGGATAAAGGTTAGTACTTCATATCAAACCGCCCGTCGGTCATACGAACGGTATCACAACCTGCTGTTATCAGCGTACAGGTAAAGGTGCCGGCAATGACTTTTTGCTCGGTGTCCAGCTTCGTGATAACCAGCTGTCCTTCCTGCTGCACCTTTGCCGCATCCATGCCAATATACTCACAACCGGTATTGGTGCGCATTAGCAGCCGGGTATATACAAAGGCTACATCCGTCGCAGGCGTGGTAACAGGATAAGTTCCCGTTTTATTTAAGTTGGTGGCGATAATCTGGAAACTCCGCTGCACAGAGTCGCCGAAGTCGAACCGGGTCATGGATACATTAAAACTTCCGTTCCTGGTACTAGGGTCATAATATGCGGAGGGATTGGGCAGGCCTACACTTCCGCGTGGAATGAACACCTTCCCGTTTACCAGGCTGCCAATAGTATTTTTACCTTCCTGTGTGATGGAGGGCAGCGTATCCGGAAGGGAGGAAGGAGGGATCACGGTTCCCCGGCCGCAGTGAATACTAAACAGGGAAAAGGAAAGAAGCGCTATACAGAACAGTTGTTTCATGGGTCTTATTAAGAGGATATGAAATTAGGATATTCTCTAAATAAAACGGGAAGGGCCGGCAAAAATTGCCAGCCCTTCTGAGTCATTTTACGTTTACTTATCTACATCCATGCAGTAAGTAACGCAGTGCCATACTTTATTAAAATCCTTGCCTTCATGTTGTCCGCTGGCTTCTTCGGTAAAAGTACCTTCCAGCAGGTAGCGGCCTGCCCATGCGGGTGAAAAAGTAACATCACCAGCCTGACCGGCTTTGAATTTCTTAGTCCATCCCTCCGGCGACTGTACGATTACTTCACCGGCAGCAGGAACAGCCTTCTTATAGCTTAACTGCACGGTGGCCGGCTGATGCAGCTTGTTTGCTTTTTTGAGATTCGTCAGCATGGAGAAATCCGTATGTTCTTTTGCGTTGTCTGCGCCGGTTAAAGTATTGTTGACTTTCACCAGCCCCATCGCATAATAATGGATCTTACTGCCGCTGTATACTTCCTGCACGGTATGATCAATAGCTAACAGGTGTGTGCCGGCAACAGCAGGCGTAAAGGTGGCGGTGAAGTAATTGCCGTTGGCGGTACAGGTCAGTTTCTCTTTTTGTCCGTCGGGTTTTACCAGGTACAGTGTAAAATCTTTCATATTACTGAACCAGTGCTGAATAGAATCGCGCTCGTTATCGGCATATTCTCCCAGGAAAACTTTCACTTCCTGTGCCTGCCCGATCTTCCCGGTAGTAACGGTTTCGATCCAGATAGCATGGGCAAAAAGTGATTGAAGGCTACAGCATAAAATAACAGAAAACAGGAATTTCTTCATTATATCTTAATTTATAAATGGCGCATCATCTGCAATGCGGCAAAGCTATGCCGGCAGAGGGCCGGCCGGTAAGCGAAAAGGGAATATTATTTACGCAATCGGGAAAAATTAGGCGCTAATTTATTGAAAGAGCGCTTCATTATTCCGATGGCAGTATCCACTGTAATCCTTTTATAAAGGTAGGCAGCTGCGTATCCATATGTCCCAGGTTGGAATAAACATCTCCCCGGTAAGTAACCTTTGGGGAGATAGAAGTCGTTAGTTGCACCATCAGTATCTGCAGGGATAACGCCCCGGAATCCCCGGCCTCCGGTTCCTCCTGCCCTCCGAATGTAAAGTAAGCCCTGACATTCGTCCGCATGCTGTCCTTTCCCCGCGCTGTTTTCAGTTGCTCCGGCAAATAGTAGTGGTTATAATGTAATGCCGGGCTCGCCGCAATATACCCGCTGAAACCGGTGGAAGCGCCCGCCAGATCACGGTAAAGCGCATACGCCGTAAAATAACCGCCCAGCGAATGTCCCATCAGTACGCGCTTCGTGGTATCGGTGCGATATTGCCGGTCTATCACCGGTATCAGCTCCCTGTGTACAAACGACAGGAATTTATCGGCGCCGCCACTGGTGCTCATTTCATATTCCGGGATGGCAACAGGATAGGTGTCATCCCGGTTCCTTAAGGAATCCATCTCCGGAAAATCTTTATAACCAATACCCACTAAAATCACATTCGGCGCCAATCCTACTCCGGCATATTTATTCAGGGTAACTGCCATCACATCAAAATACAGGTTGGCATCCAGGAGGTATACCACCGGGTATTTTTGAGATTGCTCCGGATGGTAATCATCCGGAAGGTTTACGAAGATAGAAAAGGAATCAGCCACCGCTTTTGAATACAGGCGCATCACGGCAGTTTTGCCTTGCTCGTCTGCCACAGGCGCACATCCGGCCATTAGCAGCAATACAATAACGGGAGTAACATAACGGGTCATGGCTGTGAATTTAGATACATTCTAAAGTATCACTTATTTCTGTTTACAAAATGTTATATTTAAACTCATCTTTTCCTGAACAAACAACAAATCCTCCATGAGTAATACCGCGAATGAAAGAGCCGCCATGCCAAAAGATAGCAGCGTTTTAGACAGCAGGAGTTTGCAGAACAGCTACGCCACGCTGATACCACTGCTCAGGGAAGGTATGCGGGTGCTGGATGTTGGCTGTGGTACAGGCGCCATATCTGCCGGTATCGCCGGCGCAGTGGGTAAAACAGGAAGCGTTGTGGGCATCGACAGCAGCGCGCACCTGATTGCTAAAGGAAACACGGATCACGCGGATCTTTCCAACTTAACACTGCTGGAGGCAGACCTGTTCGCCTACAATCCGGCAGAAAAATTTGACGTCATCGTTTCTGCCCGTGTGCTGCAATGGTTAAGTAATCCACGCGAAGCACTGCTGAAATTTAAATCCCTGCTAAACCCGGGCGGCTATATTTCTATTTTAGACTACAACCATCACCAGCTGGAATGGACGCCTGCGCCTCCGGAAAGCATGCAGCGCTTTTATAAAGCATTCCTTTCCTGGCGTGCAGATGCAGGCATGGATAATGAAATTGCGGATCACCTCTCGGGGCTTTTTGAAGAATTGGGCTTTCATCACATCACCGTGTTGAACGCCGATGAAATATACACCCGCGGCGAAAATAACTTCGCAGAAAAGGCAGGCATCTGGTCCAAAGTAGCGGAACTAAGAGGCCCGCAGATGGTGGAAAGTGGTTTTATCACAGAAGAGGAGCGCATCCGTGTCGTCACGGATTACCAGGTATGGATCGCGGAGTCAGCGCAAAAGATGGTGATGAAATTGAAAGATGTGCAGGCACGGATTACTCCCCTACATACGCACTAAACTTCAGTACCCGGTCCTTTTCAATGGTAAATGCCTGTCCGCAGTCGGCGCTGTAAGCGGAAACACCACCGCGGGCTTCGTCCTTGTAGGTAATACCATAGCAACCACTGGCCGTGGACGATCGGATCACCATCACATAACTGCGTTTGGCCGCTACCGTTATATGCGGTTTGATAGTAACCGGCTCCGGCGACCAGCTCAGGCTGTCGCGGGGAATGGCCGCCTCATACAGCGCTTTTCCTGTTGCCGGTAATCCCTTATCATCTGCCGGGTAAATGCTGATATGCAGGTCGTCGTCCGGATAGCCGCTTTTAAAAGCAGTGATGCTTACAGCCGTAAGCACGCCTGAGCGGGTAGGAGTAAAGCTTTGCGAACGCTGCATACATCCGTTAATGTCGCACTGGAACCGGAAGCCTTCCTGCCCGCTGCTGTTGTCGGGCTTCACTTTCATAACAGGAGTCGAAGCAGCGCGCAAGGGCAGCTGTATGCTGTCTTTACAAACAATAGGTTCAATAGCGCCGTCTGCTGCAAAGGAAAGCGGCGCCCAGTAATAATTAGCCAGCGCTTCATTTTTTGCCGCATTGTTCCACAGATCACTGCCATACAGGAAAACGCTGTCGCCGTTGAGCTTAATAAGAGATACAAAAGACGGTTGTCCACCGCAGGATCGATCGCTGATCTTTATTCCATCGGACCATGGGCCCAGCGGCGATTCCGCACGGCGATAAGAAGTACCAGTACCTGCACAATAGCCGCAATTAGGATCGGAGTACAACAGGTAGTAACTGCCGAAGCGCCGGAAGAGCGCCGGCGCTTCGGTATTGCCTTTCGTCACTGCTTTTACATGCTCTCCGCTGCCAGTCAGATAATCGGCACTGAGCTTTTCAATTACAATGGTGCCTTTTGTTTGCCAGTCGGTATACGCAATATAAGCGGTGCCATCTTCATCTACAAAGGTATCATGATCACCGTTGTTCAACCCGGCGATAGCGCCGTTGCTGTTCACTGCCATCCGGGGCTCCGCCACTTCTGTAAACGGACCGGTGGGTTGCTGGCTGGTAAATACGCGGAAGCCGGTACGGTTATCATATACATTGATCCACAGTACATACTGTTTTGTTTTTTTATTATAGATCACATGCGGCCTGAAACAGCCATAGGTACTGCCATTACAGCGGGTTTGCCATACCGGTGTGCGGGCGTTAAATAAAAAGCCTTTGTCGGTCCACTGCTGAAGATCTGTAGAAGTATATACTTTAAATCCGCAAAAGGGAGCCTCTTTTCTGCCCCATTCAAATCCACAGCCATAGCTGGTACCATAGAGGTAATAGGTACCGTTGAAATAAGCGATTTCACCGTCGTGCGCATCAATGGCTGCGCCGGCAGTACTGAAGCGGATAGTTTGTTGTTGCTGCGGGTTGAAGTTAACAAGCGACGAATTCGTTTGCGCATGCACGTTATACATCAATAACAACAGGCAGCAAACCATGTTAAATATCGCCTTGCGCTCTTTTCCGGTATTCCGTGGGCGTAAATCCGGTCTTCTCTTTAAAGATCCTGGAGAAGTAAAACGAAGAATCAAACCTGAGATCATACGCAATTTCTTTTACAGATACAGCGGGATCATTCAATAGCTCCCTCGCTTTCTCTATTTTAAGTTGGATATAATATTGAAACGGAGATAGCCCCGTGTATTGCTTAAACGCTTTTCTGAACCAGGAGTAACCCACCTGCAACTCTTCTGCGGCCTGCTCCGGGGAATAATGCCGGGAAATGTTGGCGCGGAATAACAGCCGTGCTTTGTTCATCAGTTCTTCTCTCTCTTTATTCCCGCTTGCCTGTTGCTTCACGAGGTAGTGGATGTTTCCCATCAGGTGAAGCGCTGCGCCGGCAATGAGCGGCTGGTAGCCAGGGCGCTCCTGTTTTGTTTTTTCTATAATAAGATGAAACAACTGCAGGGTACCTTCCTGGTAACCGATATATAAACAGGGCTTTTCCCTGGTGAAAAAGTTTTCCTTCAGGAGGTTGTCGAGCACAGGGCCTTTCATGCCTACCCAGTATTCATCCCAGCCGGTTTCGGCGAGTGGCCGGTAGCGGTGCCTTTCTCCCGGGAACAGCAGGATAATGGTACCGCCTTTTATTTCCTGCTGCCGGCAGCTGTCGGACTCAAAAATGCCTTTGCCGCCGGTGATATAAATAACCTGGTATTCATTCAATACCCTTCCTTTCTTCCAATTAAAATGATGATGCGCCGGATGATCTTTCCCCGGGTAAATGCCCGCTGCTGCCACCTGCGTACAACCGGTATTCAGTACCCAAATGCCCCAGCGCTCATCTTCCCTGCTCACGGGCAGATACTTGTAATAGTTCATCATAACGCTTTCTTCTTTATATAAAAATATAAAAAGCCGGAAAGGTTTCGGAAAGTAATAAGAATTTCCGCCACCCGCCGGGATTGTATCATAAAGTACAACCGAAATATCAAATAATTCATCGCACCGCGACTAGCTTTATCACAGGATCCGGTTACCATTCAAAAAATTGCGTTATGAATACATTAAAAGTGGGCCTGTTTGGGATAGGCCTCGCTGCCTATTGGGAACAGTTCGAAGGACTGCAGCAGCGGTTGTCGGGGTATATTGATATTGTGCATCAGCAGTTGCAGCACTACGGCGCCGATATCGTTCACCTCGGCCTGATAGACACGCCGGAGAAAGCTTTTGAAGCGGGCAGCCGTTTCCGGAAAGAAGACGTTGATCTGATCTTTTTATATGTAACCACCTACGCGTTATCTTCCACGGTTTTACCGGTGGTGAAACGCGCAAAGGTACCGGTGATCGTATTAAATCTCTCTCCGGCCGCGGCCATCGACTATGCCGCATTTAATCAGCTGCCGGACCGCACCACCATGACCGGCGAATGGCTCGCCTTCTGCGCCGCCTGCCCGGTGCCGGAAATAGCCAGTGTATTCAAACGTGCACACATTCCTTTTTACCAGGTAACTGGTATGCTGCAGGATGATCCTGTGGTGTGGAAAGAAGTGGAAGAATGGATCGCCGCCGCAAAAGTAGCCCACACCCTGTATCACAACAGGCTGGGCCTGATGGGTAACTACTACGGCGGCATGCTGGATATTTACTCCAATCTTACCCTGCACGCAGCCGTGTTAGGCGGACATATGGAAATTATTGAGGTAGATGAATTATCAGGACTCCGGAATACGGTCAGCGAAGCGGAAATTGCCGCGAAGCTCCGGGAAGCGCAACAGTTGTTTGACATACAACCCGATTGCTCACCGGAAGAATTGCACCGCGCTGCCAAAACAGCGGTGGCTTTGGATAAACTGGTGGCAAAGCACCAACTGGGTTCCCTGGCGTATTACCATAAAGGAAGTGGCAACGCTATCAATAAAGATACCATGAGCTCCGTGATCATGGGTACCTCTCTCTTAACGGCACAAGGCATCCCGGTAGCGGGGGAGTACGAAGTGAAAAATGCGCAGGCCATGAAAATCATGGACAGCTTTGGTGCAGGTGGTTCCTTCACAGAGTACTATGCCATGGACTATAAAGATGATATTGTGCTCATGGGACACGATGGGCCCTGCCATCCTGTAATCGCCGCCGGTAAAATAAAACTGAAACCATTACAGGTATATCATGGAAAAGTAGGAAAAGGATTGTCCGTGGAAATGTCGGTGGCACACGGCCCGGTAACATTACTGTCTGTAGTGGAAACAGCCGATGGAAAATTGCAGTTCCTCCTGGCGGAAGGGATGTCGGAAGCCGGCCCTATCCTTGAAATCGGCAACACCAACAGCCGTTACCGGTTTCCCACAGGCGCCAGGAATTTCGTGGAAGCATGGAATGCGCACGGACCGGCGCATCATTGCGCAGTAGGCAAAGGGCATATAGCGTCAAAAATAAAAAAGCTGGCGGAGTTGTTGGGAGTGGAGGCGGTGCAGGTCTGTTAACACCGCAATAATCGCTGTATATTTATTCAAGTTTTACAAGCGGTCACCTGCTGTATCAAAAGCGGACATATTATTTAAAAAATAACTTTTTAAACTATTGGAACGTATGTAACTTTTGGTATGGCATGTTTTTTCAACAGGTGCTGTAACTGATACTGACTATCATGATAAGCAACTACTTCAGGATTGCATGGCGCAACCTTGTCCGCAATAAAGCATTTTCTTTTATCAATATCCTGGGACTGGCGCTCGGACTGGCCTGCAGCCTCCTCATGATCCTGTGGGTACAGGATGAAAAAAGCATGGATGGATTTCATGCCAACAGCGATAAACTATACCAGGTATATGTGCGCCAGTCGTCCGGTGGCAAAGTGAACGCCGGCTATCTCACACAGGGGCCGCTGGCGGCAGAACTGAAAAAGGAAGTGCCCGAAGTAGAATACTCCAGCGGCTTCGAGGTTTTTCTGCCAGTAACATTACGCGTAGATGATAAAGTAATGAAGATCACCGGCGCCTATGCAGGCGCTGATTTTTTGCAGATGTTCAGCTACCCGGTATTACAGGGCACAAAAGCATCTGCCATCGATAAACCAGGCACCATCGCTATCTCCAAACACCTCGCGGAATTATTTTTTGGCAGCCCGGAACAGGCGCTGGGGAAAACACTGCGTTATGAAGACACGGTAAGTCTTTCTGTTACTGCAGTGTACGAGGTGCCGGCCAATTCATCACAACAATTTGAGTACCTCCGCAACTGGGAAGATTTTACCAGGGACAATGCCTGGGCAAGAAATTGGGGCAGCTTTAACCCGCTGACGTATATCCGTCTCCGTGACAATGCCGATGCAGGTAAAGTAGCCGCCAAAATAAAAGACTTCGTTTATAATTATCAGCAACGCAACAACGATTCCTATACTGAACTGGGTTTACAGCCTTACAGCGAAAAATACCTGCACGGTGTATTCAGCAACGGCATACCTGATGGCGGGCGTATTGAATACGTGCGCCTCTTTACCCTGCTGGCCATATTCATTATGCTCATTGCCTGCATCAATTTTATGAACCTCGCGACGGCGCGGTCGGTAAAAAGAGCAAAGGAAGTAGGCGTGAGAAAAGTAGTAGGCGCCCTGCGCTCTTCCCTTATCATCCAGTTTATCGGAGAAGCCATGCTGCTGGCATTTTTTTCACTGGTTATTGCCCTGTTGGTAGTGATATTACTGCTGCCCGCGTTTAACCAGCTCAGTGGAAAACAATTGGCATTACCCGTTTCACAACCAGTATTCTGGGGTACTTTACTGGGCCTCACGGTACTCACCGGCTTCGTGGCCGGTAGCTACCCGGCCTTGTTCCTGTCGTCCCTGAACCCGGTACGGGTGCTTAAAGGCAGCCTTAAATTTGGCTCCGGCGCTACCAATTTCCGGAAGGGCCTGGTGGTGTTTCAATTCACCCTGTCCATCCTGTTAATGATAGGCATGTTTGTGATTTACCGCCAAATGGATTACGTGCAAACAAAGAACCTGGGCTACAACCGGCAGAACCTTATCTATATTCCTATCGAAGGCGAATTGATTTCCAAATACGATGTATTCAGGGAAGCGGCAACCAACCTGCCCGGCGTGCTGGCTATTTCTAAAATGAAAGAGTCGCCAACGGTGATAGAACATCATAAAGGAGGTATCAGCTGGTCAGGGAAAGACCCCAATGATGACGCCTCTTTTGCGGATGCGGCAGTGGGATACGACTTTATAAAAACCATGGGTCTCACCTTACTGGAGGGCCGCGACTTTTCCCGTGCATTCGGGAATGACTCAGGGAGTTATATCCTGAATGAAAGCGCCGTGAAAAGGATTGGTTACCAGCATCCGGTAGGACAGCCATTCACACTCGGAAATGTTCCCGGTACCATCGTGGGCGTGCTCAAGGATTTCCACTTCAACTCCATGCACGACGCCATAGAGCCGCTGGTAATCCGCCTGGATGAAAAACCTAAGTGGGGCAATATCCTGGTAAGGGTCGCCGGGGGTAAAACAACACCGGTGCTGGCCGGACTGGCAGGGATCTGCAAAAACTTAAATCCTAACTTCCCCTTTACTTACCAGTTCTCCGATGAAGAATATACCAAGCTTTATAAAAGTGAACAGATGGTAAGTCAGCTGTGCAACTACTTTGCCTGTCTCGCTGTATTCATTTCCTGTCTCGGCTTATTCGGACTGGCCATGTTCACCGCCGCGCAACGTACTAAAGAAATAGGCGTGAGAAAAGTGCTCGGCGCTTCCGAATCCAGTATTTTCCTGTTGCTGTCGACCGGTTTCCTGAAGCCGGTATTTATAGGAATGCTCATTGCCTTCCCGCTTGCCTGGTATACCATGAACCAATGGCTGAATCACTTCGCGTATAAAGTAAACCTCGATTGGTGGATCTTTGGCGGGGCTGGGCTCATCACCATCATAGTGGCTTTAGTCACGGTCAGCTTCCAAAGCATCCGGGCGGCGGCCATGAATCCCGTGAAAAGCCTGAAAATGGAATAATCCTACTTATTGGGGTGCTATTTCCCCATTATACCGCTAAAAATGCTGCCACAGCAATGGCATGTGGATTGCCGGTATATTCATAAACGCAACATTATGAAAGTACTTGGCATCATCCTCATTATTGCTGGTATTGCAATGATCGTTATCAGGGGCTTCTCTGTTCAAACAGAAAAGAAAGTGGTAGACATTGGTCCTGTTGAAATTAATAAGAAAGAAAACAGATGGATAGGCTGGCCCACTTATGCCGGCGGTATCGTAGCCATTGTAGGTGTGGTACTGGTGGTATCGGGTAAACGGAGAGACTGATCAATAACAATAACGACTATATGCAGAAATGAGCGCCTCCCCCGGGCGCTCATTTCTGCATTTGGGGTACGCCTGCCAAAAAAGTGTGGTAATTCATCGTAATCAGATAAAAAAGTATGCTTTTATGCTAACTCCCTGCAATAATTTTATACTATCGCCGGCGAAATATCGAAACCCTTTTTATTCAACATTTACAGCAACACAATAACTCCCTGTATGCGCTGCATCAACAGGTAAAGGAACCTTTATGTCTGCATAGCATTTCCCGTCTTTTCAACCATAAAAATTCCACTAATGAACAAACAAACAATCACCCGGAACTACATGATTACAGGAACATTAATGCTGCTGCTATTGGCAGCCTGCTCCCGCAAAGAAGCGGCAGTAACACCGGAAACGACTCCGCGCCCGGTAACCACCGAACTAACTAACGGTATTGGGAATGGCGTAAACCTGCAGCCTTCCTACTACAACGGCGGCAATGTAAACTTCGCATGGGCGCTGATGAAACAGCAAACAAAGATCAAAACCGTGCGCATTGAAATTGAACCAACCGTAAGTATTACGTTGGCGAAATCCTGGATTCAGCAGGCAAAGAACAACGGCTTTGCGGTGATCGCCACTTATCACAAAGCGAGTGTATTGGGAAGCGACAATGCCAGCGAACTTACTGCGGCCGCCAACTGGTGGAAGAATAACTACGCTGCATTGAGCCAGGCGGGATCATTTACTGTAAACCTGATGAATGAATGGGGCAGTCATAACATCAGTTCCAATGCCTACGCTGCTGCGTATAATTCCGCTATTGCGCTGGTACGGCAGGTATACAGCGGAGCTATTATTATTGATATTCCCGGCTGGGGACAGGAAACCCGTACCGCCGCCGAAGCCGTTAAGGGAACGAATGGTACCAAAATAAATGATGTGAACATTATCCTGTCTACACACATTTATCCCGGCGCCTGGAACCAGGGCAGAAACCGTACCCTCATCAATGCTGATCTCGATGAAATGGCTACTTCCGGACGCCCTTGTATGGTAGGGGAGTTCGGCACCGGCTCCGGCAGCGCCAACTGGTCCGGCTTAACGAATTATGCCAAATCCAAAGGATGGACTGTATTGGGATGGGCATGGAATGGCGATGGTGGCAGTCTGAATATGGTTACACCCTCCTGGGCCACTAATCCCACCGCTACTTCTTTCAGTACCAATAGTTACTTCACTACTATTTACAGCCTGCTGTAAATAACAACAGGTTTTCAATATCTACAGCCGGCCCCGTGGCCGGCTTATTTGTTATATTGCAGGATAAAACCTGGAAGATGTCGACATCCCTGTTGGATCAAAGCAAGGATCCGCTGCTCAAAACTTTCATTGCCGGTAGATCAGATCCCGCATTGATGCTGTTGCAGCACTTTGTCTCACAATATGAAAAACTGGGAAAGATATACCTGTATCCCACCAAATCTATGATGGGTATCGGTTTTGGCGATAGGCGGGTAGCATGGATCACACAGTTGGGAAAGAATTTTGTGCACATCGTATTCCCTTTTGAAAAGGCGTATCCCGACAATTTATGCTTCCAGAAAATTGCGCAGGTACCGGGCGATAACCGGCAGTTTAATCATCATTTCCGTATGTATCTCCCGGAAGATATTAATGAAGAAATACAACAGTTTATGCGCCTGTCGCTGTTATAACCGGTTTTAAGTATATTTAGGAAGAAACCTGTATAAAATACTGTCATATGAATCACCACCGCCCTGCCTCTAAAAATATGATTGAATCCATCCTGGTGCTGTTGCTGTTGCTGGCTTTGCTGCTGGCACTGTATGATGTGTTGCGGCTGTTTTTTGGTATTCTCACATTTGCACTGATCTTTTCCGTTTCTTTCCATCACCTGTTTGAGCGCATGGTTGTTTGGTTCAAAGGCCGCCGTAAACTGGCCGCCACCATATATGCGGTGGCGTTAGTTGCCATCATTGCCCTGCCGGTTACTTATTTCATTGCCGCGCTGAGTTCACATATCCGGGAAGCATTGCACTGGATTGGTAACGTGAAGGAAAACGGATTGCCGGCGCTGCCCGAATGGGTGGTTACCATGCCATATGTTGGCAGCGATATCGTGGACTTCTGGGAGCATTTGCAGGAAAGTCCCCGCGAAACTTTGTCCACCAGCGTACATGAACAACAGGTAAGAGTGGTGCTGCATCATATTATCACCAGCGGCGCAGGTATTCTCGGTGCAGCCGGCCAACTCATACTCGGCATCATTATATCTGCATTTTTCCTGGTAAGCGGTGAAAAAGCAGTACGGCCTATCAGGGCTACTGCACAGCACCTGCTGGGACGTAAAGATGGCGCCGATCTGTTGAACGCTACCACGATGGCCATCAAGGGCGTGTCTATCGGTGTAATGGGTACGGCTTTCATCACAGCGGTGGTGGCGTTTATCGGGCTTAAAATTGCAGGCATCCCCTTTGCGCTTGGCTTGTCCGCGTTTATCTTTTTCCTGGTAGTGATCCAGATAGGCCCGCTCGTGGTTTGGATCCCATTAACCATCTGGATGGCTACACAAGGTCATCCCGGTATGACGCTCTTCCTGGCTATTTACGGTACCGGCATCCTGATAGGGGAAGCCATCCTGAAACCCCTGCTCATCGCTAAAAGCGGCAAACTGCCTTTCCTGGTATTATTCCTCGGTGTAATTGGCGGTATGGCTGCATGGGGATTCACCGGCATGTTCAAGGGCGCTATCATTGTAGCCGTATTCTATACCGTATTTAATTCCTGGCTGTTGCGTAAAGACGCCGCCCACGCTTCACATGCTGCGGAATAGGTAGTATCTTCGCCCACAAGCACCAGATGAATTATGAAAGCGGCAAGTATCAGCGATATAAAAAAAGAATTAACTACCCTGCCTCCGGCAGAGCTGTCGGCCCTGTGTTTGCGGCTGGCCAAATTCAAGAACGATAACAAGGAACTGCTTACCTACCTGCTGTTTGAAGCCCACAACGAAGAAGGGTACATCGCCGCCGTGAAAGAAGAAATCGACAAAGGGTTTATTGAAATGGCCGGTGATAAATTATACCACGCCAAAAAAAGGCTGAGGAAAATCCTGCGGATAACGAACAAGCATATACGATATACTGGTTCCAAAACCGCCGAAGTAGAACTACTGATCTATTTCTGTACAAAAATGAAACTGTCCGGTTTATTATCTTCCTATAGTGTTCAGTTAAATAACCTCTACGAACAACAGGTGAAAAAGATCACCAAAATAGTGTCTGCACTGCATGAAGACCTGCAGTATGATTATCTCCGGCAGCTGAAACGGCTTACAGGCGAGGACTAAAATGCTTCAGCAAAATTAATATAAAAGCCCTGCCAGTTGCCCGGCCCGAAACCCATATCAAACCGCAGGTTGGTATTGTTCTTCGAGTCCACCCTTATCCGCAACCCCAGGCCATAGCTGAGATGGAATCCTTCCAGCGACAGATCACTATAGCTATCTGCTACCCGGCCGGTGCCCACCCATGCAGCCGCGCCAAAAATATTCCATATAGGCGCACGGTACTCCACCTGTGCATCTACCAGCACGTTATCCCGGTAAGCGCCCATATAGTAGCCCCGCATTTTACTATCGCCACCCATCTGGGCCAACTCATAAAATGGTACATCCCCGTTGGTAAATGTAGTAGTAGCCTGTAAGGCCACCACATGTTTCAGCCAGGGATTGAAGTACTTGCGGAGGTCAATATCCACCCGGGTAAACTGGTATACACTTCCCAGGAAATCGGGGTGCCAGATCACAGTGCCAATGGCATAAGCGCCTTTATAGGGATTATAGCGGTTATCACGGCTGTCGTACGCGGTGCTCAGCCCAATACCTGTGCTGAAGCCACCTTCCAGGCCAGGATAGTTTTCCTTTACCAGGAAACTGTTACTGTCGGGCTTCACACTAAAATAATCCGATACGGTAACGGCTACACCGCCATAGAAATTTTTAAACCACTGCCGCAAAGCGGTAGCGGAAAACTGGAACCGGCTGTATTCTACTTCCTGTATGCTGTCTTTCGAAATATCATTTCCGATCCCGTAAATATATTCCGGTTGTTTTTTATAATTAACATAGCTCATGATCACATACCTGTTTTCTTTTAAGATCATTTCGGTAGATACAGACGCGTTAATCCTGCCGTTGCTGGAAATAGTGAACACTTCCGATAATTTGGAGGGTTTTGAAACGGTATCTTTCCTGGAGAAATGTAACAGGTTATATTTGGCCAGCCCGAAAATATGCCCGGCCTCTGTAGTGTAGGAGTAGAGCGGCACCGGGATGATCTTGAACAGTGCTTCGGCCTTTTTATTAAATTGATCGAACTTCGATATTTTCTTTTGCGTGGTATCCGCCGGGATGTGTGAAGTATCTGCTTGCGCCAGGCCCAACGAATAACTGCATAACAACAGCATCGTTATGAGTATGGGGCGATATGGCGCAGTAAGCATGCAGTATACGTTTACAGGATGATACAGCAAGACCACCGCTATAAGCCGGTGGTCTTGTTGTATTTATTAAACGCACCATTCGTGGCTTTTGTTCAATAAACCGGTTAAATCAGGTTTGTTGCCTTCACAGGAAAATTTTATTTTGGAGGGTGTTGATGAATTAAAGAGGCTTTAAAATGAAGGCATGAAAATTCTATTTGAAACGCCGCGGCTGCAGGTCCGCACTTTTGCCGCTACAGATGACGCATTCGTCCTGGAATTGCTGAACACGCCCTCCTGGCTGCAATACATCGGCGACCGGCAGATCCGGACCCTTGCAGATGCACAACGCTATATCATGAATAACCTGTTGAAGCTATACGTCGAACAAGGCTATGGCGCATGGGTAGTAGTGCTGAAAGAAACAGGGAATCCTATTGGTATCTGCGGGTTATTTAAGAGAAAGTACCTTGATCAGCCCGACCTGGGATTTGCTTTTTTACCGGCCTTTGAAGGCCTGGGGTATGCTTACGAAGCGGCTACCGGTACCATTACCTATTCCCGGCAGCAATTGCCGTTTCCAAGGCTGTTTGCCATTACCCAACCGGATAATCACCGGTCGGTTCGTTTATTGGAGCGGTCTGGATTTACCCGGCAGGGCACCATCCTTCCACCCGGAGAAGCGGAAGAACTGATGTTATTTGATCTTGAATTAGGAAGCTGACTGCCGCCGTTTCCGGTAGGCCATCATCCTGCTTCCCGCCAGGTAAAGCAACGACCCCACACACAATACCACCAGTCCTGATCTGAGCCATGTAGCAGCGGTTACAGACAACCCGATTCCTGTACCCAGGGCTACATAGGCAGCGAAACAAATGGGGCACTTTGGCAGCAGTACGAGAGTGATGCCCGGTATCAGCCATCGTACGCCTTTTACAAAGCGTTGCCTCAAAGTAAGCGGACCGGTGGTTTGCGCGGCGGTTGTTTTGCGGGCGCCGCTGCCCGTAGCGGCGCCGCAGGAACAATGTGTTTTCATAATACTTAGTCTTCTGAACAACAGGAACCCGGCGTTTTCTCTTTGTGATACCTGCCGGTATTATCTACATGTCCTTTCTCTTCGTATTTGTCGTGGTGCCGTACCCACGATGTTAAATCGCCACGTTCGTTGATTTCATTACGTCCCAGCGGCGCTATATCCAGGTAGTTGTAAGTAGCGAGCTGTAATTCGCCACCACGGCCATACGTGGAATAGGTGTGATAAATATCGCCTGCTTCATCTTTATAAAAAACGCTGATGCCCTGGAGGTCTTCCAAATGATGCGGCAATCCTTCCACGATATCGTAGTTGTAATACACCTTACCGCTTTCCAGGTCCTCTTTACGGAAAGACACGTGATAGTCGTAGTTGAAATCACTGCTTTCAGAAGATACCCATTTGAAGTGCCAGTCCATACGCTTACGGAAAGCCTCCAGCGCAGGCAACGGTGCGCGTGATATCACTACAACGGACACATCATGATGCTCCAGGTGAGGCAATACGCCGTTAATGGAATCTGCTGCAAATGAGCAACCCACACAACCTTCTTTTTCATGGGGACCAAACATAAAATGCTGGATGATCAGCTGGCTGCGGCCTTCAAAAAGGTCAGAAAGGGTGACCTTACCCTCCGGACCATCAAATACATAGTTCTTCTCTACCTTTTCCCATGGTAATGCCATGCGCTCACGGCTAAGCTCATCCCGCAAACGGGTATATTCCTTTTCTTTTTGCAAAAACTTCTTCCTGGCTTCCAGCCACTCTTCGGAGGATACAACTTTGTGCGGGGGACCGGGTTTAACAGCACTATCTTTAAAACCAGTCGTTACAGGAGTACTCATGATTTTGTGATTTTAATGTCTTACAAATCTCCGGAGTTAATATGTAAATGTAGATGGGTGAATGCGACTTATTTAGGGGGTGATTGTGCCACCGGAAAGTAGTAAATTCGTGTTGTAACAGACACAAACTGCCATGAAGACTGTTTCTTTGCTTATTTATGAAGATGCCATTTTATCTTCCGTATCCAGCGTGATAGATATCCTGCTGGGCGCTAACCGCTTTCTGGTTGGAGCCGGAAAGGAACCTGCCTTTAAACTGGAGCTGGTCAGCGAAAAGATGAAGAATATCCAATTGCACAGCCCTGCGCAGTTTATCTGCTATAAAACCATCGATGAAGTACAACATACGGACCTTATCCTGGCGCCGGCCTTTGAAGGCCCGCCGGATACGGTGCTGGAGAAGAATAAGGCGTTGGTGAACTGGATCCGTAACATGCATGCCAGTGGCACAGAGGTAGCCAGCCTGTGCTTTGGAAGCTATTTCCTGGCCGAAGCAGGACTGCTCACCGGCAAATCCTGTACTTCCCACTGGGCGGCACTCGACGATATGCGCAGGCGCTACCCGGATATCCATATCCTGCCGGATAAGGTAATGACCGACGACGATGGCGTTTATACCAGCGGCGGCGCCTTTATTTCATTGAACCTGGTATTGTACCTGATAGAAAAATTCAGTGGCCGCGACACAAGTATTTGGGTGAGTAAAATGTTTTCGATAGATATGGACCGCTTTAACCAGGCCCATTTCGCCGTGTTCCAGGGACAACGCCGTCATGAAGATGAAGACATCCTCAAAGCGCAGGCCTACATCGAACAAAACTACGATCAGCAGATCTCTGTGGAACAGATCGCCAGCCAGGCTAATATGAGTAAACGTAATTTTGTTCGACGCTTTAAACTCGCCACACACAATACGCCCATGGAATACCTGCAACGCGTAAAAATAGAATCCGCCAAAAAAGAACTGGAGAAAAATGCCATCAATATCAGCACACTGATGTACAATGCCGGGTACAACGACCAGAAAGCATTCCGGCAGATATTTAAACGGTACACCGGTTTAACCCCGCAGGAATACCGTAGAAAGTACTCCCGCGGCGGCGTGGAGATGAATTAAGCATTATTCCGTCCGCAAACTTTTTACAGGATTCATCAGCGCTGCTTTGGCCGACTGGTAACTGACCGTTAGCAGTGTAATGACGATTGTACCGGCGCCAATGGCTATAAAAAGCCAGATCGATACGGGTGTATGATATGCATAGTGATTCAGCCACATCTGCATAAAATACCAGGTAAGGGGAGTAGCCACCAGTAAAGCAATGATCACCGGCTTCACAAAATCTTTCGACAGCAGCAACAAAATACCAGACACCGTAGCGCCCATCACTTTGCGTATCCCGATTTCTTTGGTGCGTTGTTCTGCCATGAAAGCAGCCAGTCCAAGTATACCCAGGCAGGAAATAAAAATCGCAAGCACGGCAAATACAGTGGTCAGCCGCGCAATGCGCTCTTCATCGGAAAACTTCTTCGCATAAACCTCATCTGTAAAAGTAAAATCAAAGGGTCCCTCGGGGTTAAACTTTTTAAATACGCCGGCAATCCCGGTTAATGCCGTCCGCATAGGCATTGCAGGGTTCACGCGAACAGTTAACGCATTATATACGCCGTATTCCAGGCAAAAAACCACCGGCTGCACCGGTGCATATGGCGATTCCATTACCATGTCTTTCACCACGCCAATGATCATGTGCGGCTCACCACCCGCCTGTATAATTTGCCCGATAGGATGTTTAAATCCCGTTAGCTTCACCGCCGCTTCATTTAAGATCAGTGCGCCCGTATCCGTAGGGAAGCTCCTGGAAAAATCGCGGCCCTCTTTTATTTGCCAGCCAATAGTATGGCCGTAATCATGCGATACCGTTACAAAGCCCAAAGGCGCTGCAATACCGGGTACTTTACCTTCCCAACTCAGGTCGTCACTATTGCCGGGATTCTCCGTGGTAGGATGCGACGCCTTCGCCATATCCGCCACCGCACCGCTTTCCAGTAAAGCAGCCCTCAATTCATTGTAAGGCGCACCAAACATTTCAGGGGTGTTCATCGTGAGGTTAATCAATCCCTCCCGGCTGTAGCCCACCGGACGGCTTTTGGCATATTGAATTTGCTGGTACACAATTACAGTACCTATGATCAGGGCAATGGATACGCTGAACTGTACTACCATCAGGGCGTTGCGGGGGAGCAATGAAAAACGGCCCGTAGTAAAACCTCCTTTTAATATTTTTACCGGCTGAAAAGAGGATAAATAAAAAGCAGGATAACTGCCGGCCAGCAGGCCGGTAAACACGGCAAACCCTGTTCCTGCCAACCATAGCACCGGCGCGTCAAATGGGATCGTGATCTGTTTTTCAGTGATCCGGTTAAACAGCGGCAATAAAAGCCACACCATGCCCACCGCCACTATAAAGGATAAAAAGGAGAGCAGCAGCGATTCGGCGAGGAACTGCCGGACAAGACGTCCCCGCGAAGCGCCGATGGCTTTGCGGATACCTGTTTCTTTGGCACGTTTGGCACTCCTGGCGGTAGACAGGTTCATGAAATTGATACAGGCCAGCAGCAACACCAATGCACCTATAACACCAAACAACCACACCAGGCGGATACGCCCGCCGCTTACCTGCCCGTTCTTAAACTCGTTATATAAATGCCATTTGTTCATCGGATGCAGCAACAGCGTTTCCTTGCCCGCCTTTACATGCTGTTGCACAACGCCGCGGATCTTTGCACTGGCCTTATCCATGTCAATGCCCTCATTCAGCTCCACGTATAATTTCCAGTAATGGGTATCCCATTTGGATACTTCCTCTTTCAGCCACGGAATGGTAGTCACGGCCCGGTCCCACGGAAGGAACAGCTGTGTGCCATAAAAAGCCGTGCTTTGCGGGAGATCTTCATACACACCCGCCACCTGCAGATCAGTGCGGTTATCCATGCGGATCGCCTTCCCCATAGGATCGGAACTGCCAAACAGGGAAGTGGCCAGCGACTGGTTAATCAACACTGCGGCGGGCGTTTTCAACGCATCCCTTTTGCCCTGAATCATTTTGAGCGTGAGCATCTCAGGCAAATCCGGGCCTGCCCACACTCCCGATTGCGATAACTTTTTATCACCCACGGCAATCGTATGGGTGAAGTTGGGATAAACAATAGCCACCCGCTTGAAATCGCCTGCATAATTATTCCGGAGTTCATCTGCGAGTGGAATGGCAATAGCTTCACCGGTAGTGGTTTCACCGTTGATGGTTTGTACATCCATTACCTGTGCCAGCCGGTTATGATGATCATGCCAGTGATTAAATGACACTTCATCCCATATCCATAACCCTATCAGCAGCGTAACTGCCATACCGGTAGCCAAACCAATAATATTGATGGCAGTGTAACTTTTATTTTTTATAAGATGACGGAAGGTAAATTTAAACAATTGCATGCAGCCGCTATTTTTAATGGGTGCCGGAAAAATAATGCCGGAACCGGATTCTTTTATAAATAACAAATTTATACTTTTGCAGATATTCTAATGTGTCCGTTTTCAATACAGGCGGCGGCCGGTTTTGAAAACAACCTTTCTCCTTATCTTTCCCTAATTTTAGCGTTTTCAAATTGGCAGATGCGTATGAACAGAATTATCTATAGCCTGCTGTTGCTGATGGGAGTAAACACCATCGCATCAGCACAGGAATTGTATATGCCCCGCAATATTAAACAGGCATATGTGAACGGAACCCGGGACAAAAGCGGCGCACCCGGCAAGTATTACTGGCAGAACAAAGGCGTGTACGATATCCGGCTGGCAGTAAACCCGCCCGACCGTAAAGTAACCGGCAGCGAAACCATCAGCTATGTGAACAACAGCCCCAATGCATTAAAAAACATAGTACTCCGCCTCATCGTTAACCTGCATAAATACCAGGCCCCCCGCTCCGGGTATGTGAGCAAAAACTTTTTAACGGATGGCATCACCATCGATACATTGCTGGTGAATGGCGTGAAGCTAAAAGTTAATAATGATGTAGGCACGCTCTCGTATGTAGTATTGCCAACGCCATTGCAGCCGAAAGACAGCCTACAGCTGCAAATCGCCTGGCACTACGACCTCTCCGTGCAAAGCGGCCGGGAAGGCATGTTGGATAGTACCTCGGTTTTCATGGCCTACGCATATCCCCGCGTATGTGTATACGACGATTACAACGGCTGGGACGGACTGGATCATACCGACCGGGTAGAGTTTTACAGCGACTTCAACGACTACAACGTATCGGTAACTGTACCAAAGAACTTCGTGGTGTGGGGTACCGGCGACCTGCAAAATGCTTCAGAAGTGCTGCAGCCCGGGTTTGCAAAGCGCCTTCAGCAATCTTATACCGCTGATAACGTAATGCACATTGCTACCCTCGATGAAATGCAGCGGAAAGTGGTTACCCGCCAGCACAACACGAACACCTGGAAGTTTAAAGCCAACCACATCGCAGACGTTACCTTTGCGGCAAGCAACCATTATGTATGGGACGCTGCCAGCGTAATCGTGGACAGCAGCACCATGCGCCGCGCCAGCGTACAGGCAGCCTATAACGATACTGCCACAGACTTCCATCACTCGGTAGCGTTTTCGCAAAATGCACTGGGCTGGTTCTCGCACCAATGGCCGGGCGTACCGTATCCGTTTTCGGTAATGACAGCCGTACAAGGCTTTGCAGATATGGAATACCCCATGATGGTAAATGATGGTTCGGCCGGGCACGACCTCAGCTTTGCGCAATTAGTGCAGGACCATGAAATAGCGCATACCTATTTTCCTTTTTATATCGGCATCAACGAAAGCCGCTACGCCTTTATGGATGAAGGCTGGGCCACCACTTTTGAATACCTTATTGGCATTGCGGAAAAAGGGAAGGAGGTAGCCGATAACTTCTACAAAAAATTCAGGGTCACCAAGTATATCTTTGACCCGTCCACGGAAGAAGACCAGCCGATTATTTCCATGTCCAACCAGGTAAGCGGAATGGGCTACAGCAACAACTCCTATGGCAAAGCATCCTTGTCCTACCTCGCGGTAAAAGACCTGCTGGGCGATGAGCGGTTTAAAAAATGCCTGCATGCTTATATGGACAACTGGCATGGCAAACATCCCATCCCCTGGGATTACTTTTATTCCTTCAATACGGCGGCCGGTGAAAACCTCGACTGGTTCTGGAATAACTGGTTCTTCAGTTATAACTACATCGATCTTACTCTATCAGATGTAAAACAAGAGAAGAAAAGTATAAAAGTGAAGATAGATAATACGGGTGGTTTCGCTATCCCGTTTGACGTGATAGCTACTTTTGCCGACGGCAGTACGGCTACCTGGCATCAAACACCCGCTGTGTGGAAAGCCAATACCAAAGCTACTGTGCTGGATCTGGCGGTGAAGAAAGAAGTAACTGCTGTGCGGCTGGAAGGCAACCTGTTCATGGATGCCAATGCAAAAGATAATAGCTGGAAAAAATAATAACAGGAGGGGATCGCATCCCGCGATTCCCTTATTCCTCTTTCAGTAAGCCGTTTATTTTACAGTACTCCACGGCTTCTTCAATACTGTTTACCTGGAACTTGCGCAGGATGTTCATCCGGTGCGCTTCAATGGTGCGGATGCTGATGTTCAGCGATTCAGCAATGTCTTTATTATTGAGTCCCTGGCTGATCATCCGCATGATCTGTTCCTCGCGGCGGGAAAGGGAGATCTCCTGCGTGCCGCTGTTGCCGGGCGTTTGCCTGGCATCAAGATATTTTTTTACGAGAACATCACTGACTTCCCCGATAAAATAATATTTCCCCCGGTGGATGGTGCGGATCGCGCTGAGGAATATCTTATTACTCGTATCTTTCAAAATATAGCCGCTGGCGCCCATTTCAAGGGCTGCTGCTACGTAGTCGGGTTCATCAAAAAGGCTAAAGAAAAGGATCCTGCCACGGGGATTTTTTTCCAGCAGGCGGGTACTGGTTTCCAGTCCGTTCATACCCGGCATGCGGATATCCATGATAATAACATCCGGTTGGATAACGGCTAACCGTTGCAGTGCATCTTCGCCGCTGCTGGCTTCTCCCGTCACTTCCATGTCGGCTTCACTGTTGATGAGCTGTTTAAGACCGTTCCGGAATATTTCATGATCATCTACTAAAAAAACGCCTATTTTTTTCATTGCTAAAAAGTTATTGCCAACTGTACAATTGTTCCGGTGTTGGGTGTTGAATTGATTTGAAGCGTTCCGCCCAGCAATTCCGCCCGCTCTTTCATATTACGGATGCCATTCACCTTTTTGGCCTGTTCGGAAGAGTAAAGCTGCTGGCTGTCGAAATGAAAACCGTTGCCGTTATCCCTCACCGTCAGCTGCAGGAAATTGGCCGTACCGTCAATATCTATTTCAATGGTATCTGCATCAGCATGTTTGATGGCATTGTTCAATGCCTCCTGCAAGATACGGTAAACGCCTGTCTTTACTTCCTTTGGCAGCGGCGCCGCCGCTAAGGTGTCTTCCAGCTGGAAGTCTATACCAGGGGCTGTTTGCCGGCAAAGTTTAATCAGTTCATCAATGGCGGCCCGCAAGCCGAAATCTTCCAGCACACTGGGTAACAGGTCGGCGCAAATCCGTTTGGTTTCATTGATAATGCTGTACATCATGGTATTCACCATGGCAATTTCAGGATCGTGCTGCATACTCCGGTCTTCTATCTGTTCCAGCTTCATACGCAGGCTGGTGAGCATTTGCCCGATGCCATCATGTATTTCAGCGGCCACCCGCTTACGCTCTTTTTCCTGCCCGTTGATAATGGAATACGACCGTATGCGCTGCTCCGTTTCCTGTCGCAGCAATTTCTCCTGGTTGGCCAGTTGCACCTGCTCTGTTAACTTGCGTGCGCGCTCTTCGGCATCTACCAGCCCGCGGATAATTTTCCGGATGCGGGTAGATAACGGGTAGAAGATCACCCCTGCTTCCAGCATCAGCGTAAACAGCACCAGTCCCAGCACGATGTATTCAATTTCCTTCAGGTTGCGGATGCGTTCTTTAGAAAATCGGTCGTAGTCGAATACAATCAGCTCCATACCCAGCAGGTACGACTTTTCATAGGCCAGTATCGTTTGCACATACGGCCGGATGCGCTCCGGTTTAAAGGCACTGTCGCTGTACAGTACCGTAATCATTTTACTGGCGGCATCCCATATTTCCTGGTGGGGATTGCGGATAATCTCGAACATCTGCTTCAGCTCATCCTGGTCGTTTGCCGGTAAGTTGAGAAAGTTACTGCCGGCCTGTAAGCCTTCGTGCGATTTCTGCCACTGCTTCAGCGTATTGATAAATTCTTTCCGGTTATCATCTATATCCCTGCCGGATTCCAGTAGCAGCGCCAGTTTACTCAGCGTTTGACTGTACGTTCGCAGCTTTCCTGCAAAGTTGATTACATGCGAATCATTCATCTGGTGGTTCAGCGCCTGCTGGATCTTTATCTGGCTGAATACAGATAACAACGCAATAGTAGTGAGCGCCACCGCGTAGAGGATGGTGAAGATCTTAAAAATACTTCTGTCTTCGGATACAGGATGCATAATGTTAAAGATAAATAAAACCCGCGCCCGGTGGCATCACACCGCAATATGTTTTTCCAGTTCCGAGTGCTTCAGCTCTTCCGCGGTGCCATCCAGCACCATCCGGCCACGGTCCATGAAATAGTAATGATCCGTTACCTGGTTGGCGAAATCTATTTTCTGCTCCACCAGTAATACCGACAGTCCCTTTTGCTGTACCAGCTGTTGCAGGATACTGCCAATTTCCTGCGCAATGGAAGGCTGTATCCCTTCTGTAGGCTCATCGAGCAACAGGAGGGAGGGGTTGCTTACCAGTGCCCTGGCAATAGACAGCTGTTGCTGCTGCCCGCCGCTCAGGTTACCACCCGCGCGTTTACGGAAATCTTTCAGGATGGGAAACAGGCTATAGATCTCTTCTTCCGGGATCTTTGCTTTCCGGTTGGGATGCGCTTCCAGTCCCAGCAGCAGGTTTTCGTATACCGATAGTTTCGGGATAATTTCCCTGCCCTGTGGTACGTAAGCGATGCCGGCCTTTGCTTTTTTATGCGGCGGCAATGCTGTAATGTTTTCATTGTTGAAAACGATACTGCCTTCCTGCGCGGGCAGCAGTCCCATAATCGTTTTGAGCAGCGTGGTTTTCCCTACGCCATTGCGGCCCATCACGGTGGTAACGGCGCCTTTTTTTACGGCAAGGGTAGTGCCGCGCAAAATGATGCTCTGTCCGTAAGCGGCAGAGATATTGTTGATGGTCAATACCGGTGTGCTGATCATAATGTTTCAAGTTGAGCGTTAGTACGGCCTAAATAGCAATCAATTACCCGCTGGTCATTCTTAACTTCCGCAAAAGTGCCTTCCATTAATCGTTTGCCACGAACCAGTACCGTCACCAGTTCGTTGGCTATCTGTTCTACAAATTTCATATCATGTTCAATCACAATGATGCTGTGCGCTTTGGACAACTCCAGTAACAACGCACCGGTTTTCTCCGTTTCTTCATCACTCATGCCGGCAGCAGGTTCGTCTATCAGCATCAGTGTAGGGTCCTGCAATACCACGATGGCAATTTCCAGCCATTGCTTTTGCCCGTGCGAAAGATCGCCGGCCAGTTTATACATTACGTTGGTGAGCGACAGCTTCACGGCTACGCTGTGTATCCTCTCTGCCAGCGCCGGTGTGGATTTGAAGAAGAGGGAAGAAAAGATGTCCTTCTTCATTTTGGCCGCCAGCAACAGGTTGTCGTGCACCGTTAATCCCGGGAAAACGGAGGGCTTCTGGAATTTCCGGCCTATGCCGGATTCCGCGATCTTTACTTCGGTTTTCCCCAGGATGGATTTGCCATTGAAAAATACTTCGCCTTTGTCGGCTTTTGTTTTTCCGCAGATGATATCGAGGAAGGTGGACTTGCCCGCTCCATTCGGACCAATGATCACACGTAGTTCTTTATCGCGCAAACTGAAATGATCCAGGTTCAGTGCATGTACACCGCCAAATGATACCGCCAGGTTGTTTACGTTGAGTAGCATATCAGTGTGTAGTTTGAGGCGTTTTAAACCGGGCAGCGGAGATCTTTTGTTTGATAGTCTCCAGCAGGCCCATAAATCCTTTATCAAAATATAATACCGTGATCACAAACAGGAAGCCCAGTATAAACAGCCATGAATCCGGGAATAAACTGGTGCAGATGCTATACAGGAAGTTCACCAGCAAGGCCCCCAGCACTGCGCCTTTCAGGTTGCCCCGGCCACCGAGCGCTACCCACATCACCATTTCCACCGATGCTTTTACATCCATACGGCCGGGTGTGATGATGCCTGTTTGCGGCAGGTATAACATACCGCCTACCGCGGCTAACAGTGCCGCCACTACGAAAACCGCCAGCTTGTAATCCACCACTTTGTAGGCGGCGTAGCTGATACGCGATTCACTGTCGCGGATCGCCTGCAATACTTTCCCGAACTTGGAGTTGGTGATCCGGTAGCAGAAAAAATAAGCGGCACACAATACTGCAAAGGAGATCATGTACAGCGCAAGTTTTACGGAAGATGAAGAGAGGTTATAACCCAGAAGGGTGTTGAAATCGGTAAGACCGTTGGTACCACCAAGATTGGTTTCATTCCGTAAAAAGATGAGCCACATCGCCAGCGTAAGCGCCTGCGTGATGATAGCCATGTACACGCCTTTGATCCGGCTCCGGAACAACACAAAGCCCACTACAAAAGCAAAGAGGGCAGGGATTAGCAGGCATAGCGCCAGCGACCAGCCAAACGAATGAAATGGTTGCCAGAATAACGGTAACGTATCTATTTTATTCCACGCCATAAAATCGGGCAATACAGCGCCCGCCGCCACTGTTTTCTTCAGCAGCAGGTGCATGGCAATGCCATAGCTGCCCAAACAAAAGAAGAAAGCCTGGCACATGGAAAGGATGCCGGTATACCCCCAGATGAGATCAATACCCAGTGCCGCTATGGCAAAGCAGAAATACCGCCCCCATACAGAAATGGTATTCACGGAGAGGAGCCCCGACAGGTAACCCGCCGGCAACAGGATCGCAAAAATTGCGATGAACAATATATAATACAGTGGATTGTTTTTCGTTTTCATATGCCCGGTTTTTAATCTTCCGCAACGCGGCCTTTGTCAGGAAATAAGCCTTTGGGTTTATACTGCATGAACAGCATAATAAACACCAGGATAAACACTTTGCCGTATACCGCCTGGAAAAAGGATTCTGATATTTTGGTGAAGAAGCCAATGCCCAGCCCGGAGAAGATAGTGCCGGCGAGTTTGCCCACACCGCCTGTTACTACTACCAGGAAAGAATCTACAATATAAGTTTGTCCCATGTCGGGCACCACGTTGCCAATCAGCGTAATGGCGCAACCAGCGAGGCCGGCCAGCCCCGAGCCAATAAAGAAAGTAATGGATGCCACACGCCTGGTTTCTATGCCCAGGCAGGCGCTCATCTGCCGGTTTTGTGTAACGGCCCTGATCTGTAATCCTAGCCTGCTGCGGTACAGCATCAGGTAAGTGAACACCACCATCAACAGGGTGAGTACAATGATAAAAATGCGGTTATAGGGTAAGGTAAGATGTGGCGATACCTGCCATCCACCGGATAACAGTTGCGGCGTTTTCACCGCTGTAAGATCGCCGAATAACAAACGGGCGGTTTGTATCAGTATTAAGCTCACGCCCCAGGTAGCCAGCAGGCTTTCCAACGGCTTGGCGTACAGGTGGCGTATGACCAGCCGTTCGAGTATCCACCCCATTGCGCCTGCTACCATGAAAGAAAGGGGCAGGGCGGCGAGGAAGAAAAGATCTGTTTGCGGAATGCCCAGTGTGTGGGTGAAAAATACCTGCGTGCAATAAGTAGTATAGGCGCCTATCATCATAAACTCGCCATGCGCCATGTTGATGATACCTGCCAGTCCGTATACGATAGAAAGTCCCAGGGCAATCAGTATAAGGATGCTGCCAAGACTCAGCCCGCTAAAGAAGTTCTGTATCCTTTGCAGGCTGTCGTAGCGTTTCTCCAGGCTGATGGCCTGTGCTGCGGCATAGTGGGCTGTTTCCTGGTTTAAGAACCCGGCTTTTGCATAGTTTCTCAGCAGCACGGGTGCATTGTCGCTCCAGTTGTCGCCGATACTGTCAATATACGCTTTGGCGGCAGCGGTGCTGGCGGCGCTGTATAAGCGGGCGGCGTACAACACATCTTTACCGGTGCGCCGCGCATCCGCATTGGTTTCTTTTGCCAGTGCGGCCTGCAGGATAGGGAGTGTGGCGCTGTCGCCCGCGTTTTTCAGCTGAGTATAAGCGAGGATACGTTTTTGCGCATCGTTGCTGAACAGGTTCAGCAGCGGGGCTATCCCTGCCAGTTGCAGCCGGTCGGCGCGGGGAATGTCTACCGTTTGGAGGGCTGACAATGGTAACAACAGCGGTTGCCCGCTGCTGTTGGTAAGGAGTCTGTTATCGGGATAAAGGGAGTAAAGCCGGTAGGTTCCTTCTCCGGTCGGTTTGCTGTCCACCGTTACCGCCTTATGATCCAGCAGGTACAGCTTTTTATCATTGATCGCCATCAGCAAAGGAAAGGTGGCCGGTATCCGGAGGGCGGCCAGTCTGCCAATAGCCTGCGTTCGCACGGAGTCGTTAGTTGGTTGCAGCAGCTGTGCGGTGTAGATGGAGGCGCTGTCCTGTGCCGCTACTTTCAGGGGTAGCAGCAGTAAGCAGCACATCAGCATCCGTAGGGAGATTTTCATCGCATCGTATTTGATAATTTGGAAATAGCCTGTCTTTTTAAAAAGTACCCGCTTATTTTTTAGCGTAAGTACCGTTGTGGTTCACCCAGTCGCAGTCTTTATCAGGAGACGTTAACGGCGACCATGGCTGCGGATCCACGAGTCCTTCGGATTTCCAGATGATATCAAATTGTCCGTCGGGTTTTATTTCGCCGATCACAACGGGCTTTGCCAGGTGATGATTTCTCGGGTCCATTTTAACCAGTCCGTCGGGAGAAGGGTAATCCAGTCCGTACAGTGCGTTGCGCACTTTTGATACATCGAAGGAGCCTGCTTTTTCAGCGGCTTTTGCCCAGAGATAAACACCGGTGTAAGCCCAGCAGATAGGATCATCTGTTACTCTTTTATCGCCGCCGGGTAATCCTTTTTTGGCGCAGAAGGCTTTGAAGTCGGCTACAAACTTTTTGTTTTCGGGCAGGTCGTTCGACTGGAAGTAGTTCCATGCCGCGAGGTGTCCTACCAGGAATTCTGTGTCCATAGAGCGGAGTTCATCTTCTGCCACAGAAAATGCCATGATGGGGCAGGTAGCGGCAGAAAGGCCCTGGTTGGCAAATTCTTTATAGAAAGGCACATTGGAATCGCCGTTGATAGTAGAAAGGATACAGGCTTTACCATCTGCTGCAAAGCGTTTTACTTTAGAGATGATGGTTTGGTAATCCTGGTGATGGAACGGCGTATATTCTTCAATGATATTTTCTTTCGGGATGCCTTTGGAGAGCAGGTATGCTTTCAGGATTTTGTTGGCAGTGCGGGGAAATACGTAGTCTGTTCCGAGCAGGTAGAACTTTTTATAGCCGCCGCCTTTTTCACTCATAAGGTATTCCGCGGCTGGGATCAGCTGTTGATTGGGGGTGGCGCCGGTGTAGATCACGCTGTTGGAGCATTCTTCTCCTTCGTATTGCACCGGGTAAAAGAGCAGGCCGTTGTTCTGTTCAAAAACCGGCAGTACGGATTTGCGGGATACGGAAGTCCAGCAGCCAAATACGGCAGATACTTTTTTATCGATCAGCAGTTCTTTGGCTTTTTCTGCAAACAGGTCCCAGTCGGATGCCGGGTCTACGATCACCGGTTCTATTTGTTTGCCGAGTACGCCGCCTTTGGCGTTGATTTCATCTACTGCCATTTGCACGGCATCTCTTAAAGATACTTCAGAGATGGCCATGGTGCCGCTGAGTGAGTGGAGCACGCCTATTTTAACCGTTTCTTTGGAAGTGGCAGAGTCGCTGCTGCCGGCTTTTCCGGCGCTGTTGTTACAGGATGAAAAGAGTGCGGTGGCGCCGAGGAGCAGGATGGGTAGTTGTTTCAGGAAAGCGTTTCTCATGTGTTGTATTATTTTATAAAGAAGATGAATGAATGCGTATGTCCTTTAGAAAATGAAGAATTGAGCCTGCAGCCAGAGTTGTCCGAATGTTTTTTTCGTGTAGTCGTCGGCGGTAGCAGTGGCCACGTTGTAGGTACGGGTAGTATAGGAGAGGCGCAGGTTAGTCCCGGTGCCATTGAAGAAGTAGTTTAGTCCTCCCCCCATTACAGTGCTGGAGTTCATCTTATCAAAGTTGGTGGGTTTTACGGTGCCGGCTTGTGCGGCTTCGGCGCTTACATCCTGGTTTTCGTACCGGATCCAGGGTTGCAGTTTTGTTTTTTTGAAGTAGTAGCCGAGTTCCAGGAACTGAACGGTTTGTTTAGGAATGAGGGTAGCAAAGGAGTATTTGGAATCCAGTTTGGTGCCGCCGGTCATGTACTGGAAGGCTGCATTTACTGTAATGGAGCCTGCATTTCCCAGCGGGTGGTCAAAGAATACATCCGTGCTGAGGTTGTAGTAGGTGGCCTGTGCATCGAATCCTGCGGCCCATGCGAGTGTTTTACCATTGCCCAGTTTGGTGCCGGCATAGTAATAGTCCTTTTCCGCATCGAGGAAGTTGTAGGCAACACGGCCTACGGTACGGAGTGGTGCGCCGCCATCTACATTGCGGCCGGTGAAAACTCCCAGCCGGTATTCCAGTTTATCGTTGGCAAGGAATCCGCGGGCGTTGATCCCGAGATCGCGGCCAAAGTTTCCCTGCAGCGGGCTGTTGGCAAACAGGTTATAAGGGTACTGGAAGTAGGTGAAGTCGTTGGCCATTAAGCCGGCGGCGCCCTGTAAGCCGTTACGGTTGTTGGACACCAGCTGCATCCCTGCCACCAGCTGGAAGGCATTGGTGAAAGTATATTCCAGTTGTGCATCCAGTATGATGGGCGACACCTTTACATTCTTCTCGCCATTGGATTGTATGCCGATGGGAGAAGGGATTTCCGTTTCCATAAAGAAGCTGGCCTTTTTCGTAAGCTGGCCGCCCACGAGTACCCTGGCGCGGTAAATGGAAAAGCCCTTGTTCCAGTCCTTCGCCGTTTTATCGTTACTGGGGGTGCCAAAGCCTGTTTGCTCGCCGGAGGCGAACATATGAACAATGGCGCCTACCTGGATAGAAGGTTTAAAGGGGAGGTCTGAAGCCTGGAAAAGGGTGATAGCTTTTGCGCTGTCGTTGCTGGTATTTAAAGAAGCGGGCAGTTCAATTAAGTAACCGCCTCTCTTTTTCTTTTTAGGGGGATCGTTGTTTTCGGCTTTCGCAATAAATGGAGCAGTGGCAAGTATGAAGATAAATGTGGCTGACAATTTCATAAAATAAGTAATTAAAAATTAGATAATGTACTTAAGTACTTTTTTGGTTGATCGATCAGTATACTTAAGTATAAAAGTAGAAGATTAATTTACTTAATTCATATAATTTTTAGAAAAAGTATTAAAAATCGTGTGATGTGCTGATAATAAACGTACATATAATTTATTATAATATAACTGTTGAGGCTGTTTTTTACTTGATTAAGTAAGTTGATTTATAGTATGTTGTAAGATAATATAGGAGGACCAGGAAAAATTTTGCTTCCCAGTTATACTCTTATATTTAATAATATTATATATATTAACTATGTAACGATAGAATGGAGGAGCAACCTATCTCCGGATAAGGTCCGAGGCAGTGTTGCTGCCACCCCGATTTTGAGATAAGCCATAGATAAGCCGTATTTAAGCCTTAGATAACTCGTATCTATTAGATACGGCTTAGCTATGGCTTATGCGTAAGTAAACTATGGGTATACTTGAATAAACATGATTGGATACCAGCATGAGCTTTACACGCAGTACCGGGAGGACATGGCCATGCAGGAGAAAATGAATGGTTTTGGAGAAAGTGGCCTCAGCGTTTCAGCCAGCCGGTGATACTCATCCTGGGTTTATGGGTGAGCTGCACTTCATGTTCCAGTTCACTGCTTTTAAAGAAAACGGTTTTGCCGCTGCTGGGATCTACCTGCTGCGCATCGCCATTGGCATGGTAAATAGATAGCTGCCCCCCATCGGCGGGCAACCAGCCGGTATTGAGGTAAATGATCATGGAATATTGACGGCTGTCGTTATTGCGGAACTGATCCAGGTGTTTCTTATAAAAGCTACCTGTTTCATACAAGGTGTAATGAAACTCATACCCGGTAATGCCGGTGTAGCACGACTGGTTCAGGTAAGCTACGAAGGCATCCATCACATCAAAAAAGGCATTTTCATGCGCGTTGTTGTGTTGCCTGTCGAGCCAGTAAATAACATCCCCGCGAACGGATTTGTCCTGGTTCACCAGTGACTGATTACCGGTACCTGCGGCCAGCATATTTTTTTCGGAGTGAAGATGAAACAGGTTTTCTTTTAAGTCGTTGGAAAGCTGACTGCTTAAAAAATTTTCTGAGATACCTACTTTGCTTTCAATGAAGCTGTTAATTAATGTGTCAAAGGCCTGTTGCAAAAAGGGGCGTGCTTATAGGAACAGAATTATTCCCATTCCGGTGAAGGTAGCGGGAATAAACAGATTTAGCATCATTAGTAGTTAATATTCTCGTAAAACAGGTTAATATCTGCGTGTATTTTATTTTGCAATCTGGTAACTTCACGGCGAAAGTACCTGCCACATGACCGAAAACAACAGCGCCGCACCAACGCAACAGGAAAAAGAGAAGCGCTTTGCGGCGCTGTTTGAACTGTTTAATGCGCGCCTGGTACTCTTTGCAAAATCCATGCTCCCGGCAGGAGAAGAAGCCGCAGATCTTGTCCAGGAGGCATTTGTAGCGTTGTGGCAACGGTTGGAAAGTTTCAGCGACACATCGGCTATCAAAGTATTCCTCTATCTCACCGTTAAAAATAAATGCCTGAACATTTACAAACATGAAAAAGTAATACGCAGGTACCAGCACCGTCAACTCCCCGAACAGGAAGAAAAACACATGATGCTCCGGCTGATAGAAGCAGAAGTGGCAGGCGAAGTACAACAGGCATTACAGCAACTGCCCGCCGGCTGCAGGAAGGTTATTTATCTCAGCTACTTTGAAGGGCTGCGTAATCATGAAATAGCAGCACGGCTACAGGTATCCGTTAATACCGTGAAAACGCAGAAAACACGCGCCTTGCAGCTAATGCGCGGACTATTGAAAAAACAGCCGTTACACCTGCTCGTCTTTTTAGGCAAAGTATTTTAGAAAAAAAATCTTTAAAAAAATCCACTTCTTCTTTCACCCACTTTTTAAAACTGGTTGTTTATGTACTACCAGTTATGGAAAATACCAGCAAACACCTAGTCATCGCGCAGCTGATAGCCAGGCAGCTGGCGGGAAACATTACGCCCGCGGAACAGCAGCAGCTGCAGGCATGGAAAAAAGAAGATCCGGCTCATGAGCAATTATGGCAGCAACTCACCCATCCCGGTTACCTGGATGAACGGGTGACGGCGCTTGGTGAAACGGAAAATAAAACCGCATTTGATAAACTAATGATGCAGGTACGCCACCTGGATGCCGCACCAGGTATACCAGTGCTTACCCGGAATAGCCGGCGAAGATGGCTGCAATACGCTGCCATTGCCATGCCTTTATTGGCGGCCATTTCCATGGGATGGTACCTGCGTGGGAAACAGGCTTCTCCGCCAGCGGTGTACCCGGTGAACGGCACCGGCAGGGAAGGTGCGCCGGCAGCATGGCAACAGCTTGTTACGCCAAAAGGAATGGAGGATAAAGTTGTGCTTCCCGATGGCAGCCACGTATGGGTAGGCGCCGCTACCTCGCTGCGGTTCCCCGCCACCTTTAGCGGAAAGGAACGCCGCGTGGAACTGGACGGAGAAGCCTATTTTGAAATAGCTGCTGATCCGCAACACCCTTTTGTGGTGCATACCAGCAAAACAACTGTGCAGGTGCTCGGCACTGCCTTTAATATAAAAGCGTATAAGGGTGAACGTTATGAACGCACCACGCTGGTATCCGGCGCCGTAAAAGTATCCGCGGCAAACAGTACCAACAGCCGGTTATTGGCCCCGGGCCAACAGGCGGTGGTCAATGGCGCTATCGCTGTGGAATCCACCGACGTGGACGCTGCCCTCGCCTGGAAAAGGGGAGTGTTCATTTTCCGCAGCGAAAAGTTATCGGACATCCTGGAAGAATTATCCCGCTGGTACAACGTAGTGATTGTTACCGAATCATCCGTAGATGGTAACGCGCATTTCACCGGCCGCATTATCAGAAGTGAACAATTAGATGATATACTGCAATTCCTCGAAGCAACCGGGAAGGTACATTTCTCCCGGGAAGGCCAGCTGTTAAGGGTAAGCGCTGGCCGCAGAAAAACAGATTAATACAACCAAATCAGTTATTCCATGTAAGCAGGATCAAAAAGAAAACCGGGAATGCGCGAACACTCCCGGCTTATAATGCCAAACAACCTGTATGTACTGTGAAAAGGGAACAGACAGGTATTGTCTAACTATTATGCTAAACAAAGTTATGAAAAAAATTGGATGCTCCGGGTACCTCCCGGACGACAAACTATTGCTGGTATTCATCTCCCGTACAATGCGTATTACCTTACTCCTTACACTGATGTGCATCTTACAACTGCGCGCAGCCAGCTACTCCCAGGAAATTAAGTTATCCGTTTCCCTGAAAGAAGCAAAAATTTCAAGCCTGTTTAATTTCCTTCAGCAAAAGAGCGACTACCAGTTCCTCTACAATGATGAAGACCTGCAGAAGATGCCGGTCATCACTATTTCCCTTCATGATGCCACCATTCCGCAAATCCTGGATGCCGGCTTCAACGGGTTACCACTGGGCTACCGCATCACTAACAAAATGGTAGTAGTATTTGAAGCGCCTGAAAAAATGCCGCTTCAGCAGGAACACACCATTAGCGGCATCGTGAAAGATACAGAAGGAAAGCCGCTGGCTGGTGTTAGCGTAGGGCTGCAACATTCCGCCAATGGCACACAAACCGATCAGAACGGACACTACACCATCCGGGTAAAAGAAAACACCGGCACACTCGTATTTTCCTTTATCGGCTACCAGAGAAGAGAAGAAGCCATCCGCACAAGAAGCGAAATTAACGTTGAGCTGGAAGCCAGTATTTCCGCGTTGAACAATGTAGTAGTGATTGGGTATGGTACTAAAAAACAGGTAAATGTCACCGGCGCTGTATCCAGCGTAAAAGGAACAGAACTGAAACAAAGTCCTTCCCCCAATTTATCGAATGCACTGGCAGGCCGCATTACCGGTGTAATTGCCAACAACCGCAGCGGTGAGCCGGGAAACGATTTTTCGTCGATCCTTATCCGTGGCAAAGGCACCCTCAACGATAACAGCCCGCTGATAGTGATCGACGGTGTAGCCAACAGGGGCTCCTTCGAACGCCTTAACTCCGATGATGTGGAAAGCATTACCGTGCTCAAAGATGCTTCCGCCGCTATTTACGGCGCACAAGCCGCCAATGGGGTTATCCTCGTTACCACAAAAAGAGGCAAACCTGGCAAGCCCGTTATCTCCTACAATGGCAGCTATGGCGTTGCACAGCCCACCTATATTACCAAATTACTCAATGCAGGGCAGTACGCCACCTACATGAATGAAAAATATACCCGGTCCAATAAACCCCTTTTGTTCACGGACGAGGATATACGAAAATATACCGACGGCAGCGATCCGCTGGGTCATCCTAATACCGACTGGTACCACTCGGTTCTCAAAAAATATTCCCCGCAAAACCGTCATGCCCTGTCGGTAAACGGCGGCAGCGACCGCGTGGATTATTTTATCTCCGGTGAATACCTTTACCAGGACGGGATCTATCGCAAATCAGCTACCAACTATCACCAGTATAACCTGCGCTCCAATGTAGGCGCCAGCATCTCCAAAAACCTGAAGGTAGCGGTGGATGTTTCCGGCAGGATGGAAGACCGGAAATATTCCAACTACAGCAGCGGCACTATCTTCGGCGAAACATTATCCGCTTATCCCACGTTACCTGATTATTATCCCAACGGGTTGCCAGGCCCCGGGCTGGCTGGCGGGCGCAACCCTGTGCTGATGGCTTCCGGCGCTACCGGCTATAACAAGGTGAAGGATTTCTTCGTACAATCTAATTTATCGTTTGATCTGAAATTGCCCGCCCTCACACCCGGCCTGTCGCTGAGCGGACTGGCAGCCTACGATTTCCAGTTCCATAACGATAAAACATTCCTCAATAACTGGGATGCATACCGGTACGATCCTGCCACCCAGAAATATAACAACGTACGCGATGCAGAAAGCCCCATGCGGTTGGATGAAGGATTCCGTCATTACAATAATAAAACCTATAACCTCCGGCTGGCCTATGAAAGAAAATTCCATCAGCATGAGGTAAGCGGTTTTGTGGCGTATGAACAAAGTGAAGGATATAACGAAGGCATCACCGCTATGCGCAAAAATTTTCTCAGCGACCAGGTAGACCAGATTTCATTAGGTGCGGATAAAGACAAAGACAACAGCGGTTCAGCAGCGCAGGTGGCGAGGCGAAATGTTTTTGGAAGGGTGAGCTATGGTTATGCGGATAAATATCTGGCAGAAATTATCATCAGACATGACGGGTCTTTTAATTTTCCTAAAAACAAACGTTGGGGTACCTTCCCCGGTGTTTCAGTAGGGTGGCGTATTTCAGAGGAACCCTTCTTTCAGCAATCGGTGAATTTTATGGATCAGCTCAAAATAAAGGCATCCTGGGCGCAAATGGGGAACGATAAAATTAATCCTTACCAGTATATTTTACAGTATAATAAAGATAACGGGGTGTATTTCGGAAATGATCCGCAAAGAGTACCCGGGCTTTCTGCCGGCATTTCTCCCAACCCCAATATCACCTGGGAAGTGGCTGAAACAAAGAATGTGGGCATAGAAGCATCTTTCCTGAAAGGGATGTTTACCCTGAATGGCAACTACTTTACTTCCCGCCGCTCCAATATCCTGGTAGCGCGGAATGCCTCAGTGCCGGCATCTACCGGGTTAACGGGCAGTTTGCCTCCGGAGAATATTGGTATTGTAAATAACCACGGATTTGAAGTGGAGGCAGCACACCAATACCGCGTGAGTAAAGATCTGAGCTATAGTCTAGGATTTAACTATACCTACGCGCAAAACGAAGTGGTGTTTAATGATGAAGCGGCCAACATCCCATCCTGGCAGCGGATCCAGGGCCACCCGATGAATTCCTGGCTGATCTATAAAACTACGGGCATCTACCATAACCAATCTGAAATAGATGGTTCCGTACACCCGGCAGGAACCCAGCCTGGTGATATCCGCTATATAGATGTAAACGATGATAAGAAAATTACTTCCGACGACCAGGTGCGGGTTTTTGAAAGCACTACGCCCACCAGTATTTATGGCATTACCATGGGCGTGAACTATAAAGGAATTGGTCTGAACGTGCTGTGGCAGGGACAGGCAGGCGCAAAGATGCTGATTCTTCCGTCGCAGAACGGCGGCGCCTTAACACCACCCTTATGGATGTACGAAGACCGCTGGACGGCCACTAACGTGAATGGCAGTATGCCCGCATCATTCGATCGTGATAATGACATTACCAACCGCCAGTCGGATTTCTGGTTGCGGAACGCTTCCTTTCTCCGGCTTAAAACAGTAGAACTTTCGTATACTTTCCCGGCTGCCAGTCTTTCCCGTTTCAAGCTGCAGCAGCTGCGGGTATACGCCAATGGCTTTAACCTGCTGGTGTTCAGCCAGGTGAAAAAGTATGATCCGGAGTTGAACAACGTAACCGGCAACTACTATCCGCAAACGAGGATCTTTAATATGGGCGTGAATCTTTCTTTCTAAATTATCATAATTAATAATCATGAACAAAACGATATATAAACTTTTTGCAGCGGGCATAGGTGCATGGGTAAGTTTATCTGCCTGCAATAAAGATATCCTCGACAAGCAACCTCCGATGAGCTACTCTGATGAAGTGATGTGGTCTGATCTGCGGCTGGTGGAAGCTTATGTGAATTCGAGGTACTGGATATTGCCCCACTTTATCGACGCTTCCACGAAAGCCAGTACTACCGGTCTTTCCGGCGCTTCCGACGAAGGTTATGACCACTGGAACTACGAAGGCGAATTCCGCTTTAACCTCGGGCAAATTACGCCGGATTACACCGGCCTGGATAACTGGACCGATGACTATGCATATATCCGCAGCTGTAATATTTTTTTTGAAAGAATAGCAGGGGTGAAGGGAGATGAAGACCTGCGTAACCGGCTGACCGGTGAAATGAAGTTCATCCGTGCCTGGTGTTACTTTGATTTGCTATGCCGCTATGGCGGTGTGCCGCTGATTACAAAATCGTATACTATTGCCGATAGCAGTTTCCTGGTAAAACGTGATACTTATGAAGCAGGTATAAATTTTATTATAAAGGAGCTGGATGAGGCGTTGCCACTGGTGCCCTACGTTTATAACAGCAGCAATACCGGTCGCATTACGAAAGGCGCCATACTGGCTTTCAAATCCAGGGCTTTGTTGTATGCTGCCAGTGCGCTGAATAATGCTGCCGGTGACAAAGCCAGGTGGCAGCTGGCGGCAGATGCGGCCAAAGCCGTGACAGACCTGGCCGCGCAGGGATATTACCAGCTGGATCAACGGACAGATTATAAACAGCTCTTTCTTGATAAAAAAACACCGGAAGCAATTCTCTCCTTCGGCATGAATGCCACTTATGGCGATAACTATATTGATGTTTATATTTATCCTAACGGTTCACATGGATATTCCGCGTATGTGCCTTCGCAGAATATAGTTGACGAGTTTGAAATGAAGAACGGGAAACCTGTCACAGATCCGGCTTCCGGGTACGATGCCACACATCCCTATGACAACCGCGACCCACGCTTTTATGCAGATATCCTGTTTAACGGCGCCCCGTTCAAAGGCAGAACGGTAGAATATTTCACAGGGGGCATGGACAGCCCGCAAAGCAACGTGGATAACTGGAATGCGAGCCTCACCGGTTATAACTGGCGCAAATATGCGGATGAAACCAATACGAATATCGATGGCGGCAGCGCGCAGAACTGGATTATTTTCCGGCTGGGGGAAATTTACCTTAACTATGCGGAGGCAGCCTGGGAGCTTGGCGATGAAGTGAACGCGCGTAAATACCTTAACCTGGTACGTTCCCGCGCCAGTGTGAATATGCCGGACGTTACCGCTACAGGTACCGCGCTGCGCGACCGGATCTATCATGAAAGAATGATTGAGCTTTGCTTTGAAGGGCACCGGTTTTTTGATGTCAGGCGCTGGAAGATTGCTGCTATCACCGATAATAAGCCATTGAAACGGGTAAGCATTGACAAAAAGGCCGATGGTACTTTTACGTATACCTACCCGACGCTGCAAAACCGCAAGTTTAATTTAAATAATTACCTGTTTCCCATACCTAAAGAGGAGATGAATAAGAATAATTTACTGGTGCAGAATCCAGGCTATTGATAAATATTTCGTCCATTGTTTCCCCTTTTTTTTAATTTGATGATACATGAATCGTATTCGCACGTTATTACTCAGCTGCCTGTTAACGGGCATTTCCTGTTACGCAACCGCGCAGGAGGCCCGCTGGGAACTGGCCGCAGATGGCGGTATCCGCTGGACGGTAAAAGATTCCCGGCCGCATACCGATCACATTGAAATGAGCGGCAAGCAACTGTCGGCCATCATCACCTATGGCACAAACGAACAGCGGGAACTGCTGTTAAAAAAACAGTTGGTGTTCCCGATGCTGCGCACCATTCCCAATAATACCCATGCCAGCCTGAAAGTTGATTTTACTGGTAGTGAGCTGCCGCCGGTGACGGTAGATGGTGTGCTGCTCCGGTCTATACCTGTTGGTTTTTATCTTAAAGGAATGCTCCGCATTCATTCCCGCAGTAATACAGCGATGGGGGTAACAGATCTGCTTTCCCCTTCTGTAGATAAGGCTGGTTTTATACAATTGCGTGAGCTGGTGAATAATGGCAGCCGTGTTTGCCATGTGCAGGTGGACAGCCTTGTGAAAGAACAGCATACTGCGGCTGATAAAGGCGTGTACGGGGAATATGCCATCCGTTCGGAAGTAACCGGGTATGGCAGCTTTGATTTGCAGCCCGGAGAGAAGCATTCCGTAGCGATAATTTATTCCGCCCGTAAAATGAGTATGCCTGCTTACCATTTTTCGCCGGGTTATGAGTTGGGAAGACGGGAAGCTTTTGTGCAGGAGCTGATGCGGAACCTTGTGCTGGAAACACCTGATGATACTATTAACCGCGGCTTCGATTTTGCGAAGTTGCGGGCAACGGAAAGTATTTATGACACCAAGGCCGGACTGATGCACGGTCCGGGTGGAGGGGCCTATTATGCCGCTATCTGGGCCAATGATCAGGCAGAATATGCCAACCCGTTTTTTCCTTTCCTGGGAAATCTCAACGGCAATGAATCGGCCGCCAACAGTTTCCGTTTATTTGCCACTTATATGAACCCCGCTTTTAAGCCCATTCCAAGTTCCATTATTGCGGAAGGGGATGGGTACTGGAACGGGGCTGGCGACCGGGGTGATCAGGCCATGATTGCTTACGGAGCCGCCAGGTTTGCACTGGCTTCCGGCGATACTGCTATGGCGCGGCAGTTGTACCCATTGATTAATTGGTGTTTGCAATACCTGGAGCTGCACAAAAGGGCAGATGGGATCATTACTTCCGATGCCGATGAGCTGGAGGGACGTTTCCCTGCGGGCAAGGCTAATCTTTCCACCAATGCCCTGGCTTACGGGGCATACCAGGGTGCGGCTTACCTGGCTAAAGCACTGGGCTATCGCGATACGGCCGCATTGTATAACAAACGGGCTACGCAGCTTGGCCGCGACATGGAATTGTTTTTTGGTCGCCGTGTACAGGGATTTGATACCTACCGTTATTACGAAGAGAACACTGTGCTGCGCTCCTGGATCTGTTTGCCGCTGGTGATGGGGCTTAATCAACGCCGGGATGCGACCATGAAAGCGCTGTTATCGCCTTATTTGTGGACGCGGAACGGTATCCTCACTGCGGCCGGTGATCATACTTTCTGGGACCGCTCCACACTGTATGCTTTCCGTGGGTTATTTTTTGCGGGGGCTACTGATACCACCCTGAAATACCTGGCGTATTATACCCGTCAGCGTTTATTGGGTGAGCATGTGCCATACCCGGTGGAGGCCTGGCCGGAGGGGGATCAGCGTCACTTGTCGGGCGAGAGCGCGTTGTATTGCCGCGTGATTACTGAAGGGCTTTTTGGTATTGTTCCCACGGGGCTGCGGAGTTTTGACATGTGTCCGCGGTTGCCTGCCGCCTGGAACCAGATGGCTTTGCGCCATATCAGGGCTTTCGGCGCGGATATGGATATTACCGTGAAACGTTTGGGCGGGCAATGGAAGGTGACCGTAACAAGTAAAGGGAAAACGGTA
Source organism: Chitinophaga sp. ARDCPP14 (assembly GCF_051362515.1). Taxonomy (NCBI): domain Bacteria; kingdom Pseudomonadati; phylum Bacteroidota; class Chitinophagia; order Chitinophagales; family Chitinophagaceae; genus Chitinophaga; species Chitinophaga sp. ARDCPP14. Next base: position 445,013 of record NZ_JBKIXB010000007.1, read on the forward strand.
TTGGCGAAAAACTGGGACGGTATTTCTCTGATCCCGGTATTATTGCCGGGTTAAAAAGGAGGAGGGTATTTTTTTGAGAGAAATTGTTCCGCGTCCTCCAAATGTGCCTTAACCTATTTACATTTGAAAGATGAACTTAATTGGTAACATCATCTGGCTCATCTTCGGGGGCTTTTTTGCATTTATACAGTATATGGTCAGCGGTTTTCTCCTTTGCCTGACGATTATCGGTATTCCGTTTGGATTGCAGTGTTTTAAGATTGGTTTCTTTACTTTGTTTCCATTTGGCCGGCAGGTGAGAGACGTGCCGGGGCAAACGGGTTGCCTGGCCACGATCTTCAACATTATCTGGATCCTTATCGGCGGTGTATGGATAGCGCTCACGCACCTGGTTTTCGGTCTGCTGCTTACTATCACCATTATCGGCATTCCCTGGGGCCGGCAGCATTTTAAGCTGATGAGCCTGAGCTTTACGCCTTTTGGGAAAGAAATCTTCTAACGGTTGTGTGTGCCGCTATTGGCATGACTATTGGATTTCTGTTTTCGGACTAAAAACTGAAATATGAAAAAGATATTGTTTGCAGCAGCAGCTGTAGGTACTGCAGCCTCCCTGGTTATCTTATATCTCAGAAAACGTCAACAGGGACAGGATTTGCTGGAAGACGCCAAAGATTCCGTAAAGAAATCTGCCGGTACGATGCGTGATTACGTGCGTAAAGCAAAGGCAGAGGCCAATGGAATTTATAGTAACGCAATGGGGTAATCCAGATAACTTTTTGAAAGCGCGTCCTGTCACGGGACGCGCTTTTTTTTATCCAGTCGAAATTAAATGCAGCTGATTTGCCGGGAAAATAGTAGGTTTACGGCATCAGTATTTTCACCACATATCTCCTCCCGGTTACCAAAAACCGGTTTTCCCCGGAAAGGGACAGGGTTTCCTTTCTTTAATATTTCCACACTATTTTAATGCAAACAGGTGCTTATGTGCACATTTAACCAGGTAATTACATGTCATCAATATCCAATAAGGCCATTGTACTGGCCGCATTCAAACACCTCACCGGGGAGCGCAACACCGGTGTAATAGATACTTATCTTCATGGTTCCTACATCCAGCACAGTCCTATGGTAAAAGACGGCAAGGCCGGTTTGCTGGAGGCGCTGGCGTACCTGAAGCAGCAACCCGCTCCTGCAGAGGCAAAATCGCCCGTAGTGCGTGCCATCGAAGATGGCGATTACGTAATGCTGCATATGGATGTGGCTTTTATGGGTAAAAACGTGGCGGTTGTGGATCTTTATCGCCTCGAAGAGGGGAAGTTGGCAGAGCATTGGGATGCCACGCAGGAACAGCCGCAAAATGCGTCTATAACGGAGGGCGCCACTGCCATCACTGACCTGCATCTCACTGCCGGTAACAAGATCATTGTAGAACAATACCTCCGGGAGCCTGATGCCGCGCTGCTGTCGCCCGGTTATCGTTCACATGATATGGGTTATTCAGTACTGGAAAACCCCAGGGTTCACCGCATCATAGGAGAGGGGAACTTTGTAATGGCGCAATGTTCCACTGCAGATGTAGTTTGTTACGATATATACCGGCTACATGAAGGATTGCTGGCCGAGCACTGGCGGGTGGCACAGGCTATTCCCGCAAAGCTGCCGCATAGTAATGGAATGATATAGTTTTTTTACAGCTGGAATGGCCGGTCAGTGAAACTTTTCGTGCCGTTCCAGCTTTGCGATGAAATCGACGATACGCTTCGCCCTTGTTTCTGCCTTTTTCGCGTTTTGTAACCGGAAGTAAATAGCGAATTTATTTTGCTTGTTCAGCGTTTCAAAGAAAGCCGCCGCCTTTTTGTTCTTTTTTAATGCCGCCATAAAATCGTCCGGCACCGTTGCCTCACTCTGCGTAGCGTAGGCCTTTTCCCAGCGGCCATCGGCCTTTGCCAGCTCCACCTGGTGGATACCTGCAGGCTTCATCTTCCCTTCCGCCGTAAGGCGCTCTATATGTTTTGTATTCCTTTCCGACCAGATGCTCTTAGCCCGTCGCGGCGTAAATTTTTGTATAAAGGATTTTTCATCAACGGACTTCGACTGGCCGTCGATCCACCCGTAGCACAACGCTTCTTCCAGTGCCTGGGCATAATTAATAGAAGGGATTTTGGTATCTTTTTTATACATGCGCAGCCATACGCCATCTTCCTGGGCATGATTCTTTGCGAGCCATTTCTCCCACTGCTGCTGGGTTTCGAAGAAAAGTTCGGGTAGTTCTTTAGGAGTTGCCATAGGTATAAAGATAGGGATTTGATGTACGTGTATGCATGGGGGTTAGCATTTTTTTTAAGAATTATTTGGAAGTTTTAAATTAATTCCTACTTTTGCACTCCCATTAAATGAAACGATTCCCTAGCTCAGTTGGTAGAGCAATACACTTTTAATGTATGGGTCTTGGGTTCGAGTCCCAAGGGGATCACCATAAAGAATACAAACAGTATCAAAGCCGCATAAATCGCACGATTTACGCGGCTTTTCTGTTTTCCGGCTACAAAGGTTTATCATTCAAAACGAAGGTGAATGGTAACATAAAAGGTTACACCTGCAATACTTAATTTTAGTGTAACCTTTCTCTCTGTAATGCTTCACTGATCAGGGTTTTAGGACTTCAAACCAAAACAATTAACACCAAACAACACCAAAGGCGTTAACCTAAACCCACAAAGAACATGAAAGTCAGTCAAGAATTATCAATTTCATTCTGGTTAAGGAAGGACAACAACAACCCCGACAGCAAGGCAACTATTATGCTGCGGATCACCATCGACGGACAGCGCGACGGTTTCTCGCTGGGGTACCAGGTGGAACCGGCACGGTTCAATAATAAAGCGGCCGAAGTTGCCGGCAAATCGATGGAGGCCATTGAGATTAACAAGCATATTCTCCATGTGAGGGGAGAGCTGATCCGGCATTATAATCTTCTGAAGGCACAAGGGCCTACCATTACTCCCACCATGTTAAAGAACGCCTATCTGGGTGTTCACATCGAGAAAAAGACCCTGATACAGGTGATCGACTACCACAACGCAAAATTCAAAGAGAAAGTAGAAAAGGAAAAACGCTCAGACGGTACGCTGAAGAAATGGTACACCACGAAGGAAAAGCAGGTTGCTTTCCTGAAGGCGGTATTCAAAATGCCCGATATTCCGCTGGAACGAATTGAGTATGCGTTTGCGGAGGACTTTTTCGATCACATGACCCTTACAGAAGGTATCCAGGATAATACCGCCATGAAATACCTGAAAAATACTAAACAGGTCTTAAAACTGGCGGTCCAAAGAAAATGGCTTAGTGTGAATCCTCTGGAGGATTACGTGTGTACCTATGTAAACCCAGAACGAGATATTCTGAGCATGGAGGAGCTAAGCACTTTATATTATAAAGATTTCAAGATTCCTCGCCTGCAGGAAACCAAAGACGCCTATCTTTTTATGGCACTTACAGGCTATGCATACAAGGATGCACTGATGCTGAGCCCTGATAATATCGCCAAATTCTTTGACGGAGAAGACTGGATCATTAAAAATAGAGAAAAGACCTGGTGCCGTGAAAATGTTCCCTTGTTACCTATCGCAAAGGAAATTCTTGCCAAATATAAAAATCATCCCTACTGTATAGCCAACAATGTGCTTTTACCAATCAATAGCAATCAGCGTTTCAATGGTTACCTCAAAGAGGTAGCAGACATTTGCGGTATCAACAAAAATCTTACTACTCATACCGCCCGGCATACTTTTGCAACAACCGTCACGCTGGCCAACGGTGTGCCGCTGGAAACAGTAAGCGCGATGCTGGGGCATAAATCAATACGTACCACACAGATCTACGCTAAGATTGTCGCCGGTAAAGTGAGTAGTGACATGAAAACCCTGAAAAATATCTTTAACCTTGCACTGCCGGACTCCCTCATGTGCGCAGCTGTGGCTTAGTTGAGTTGTCAGGGCAGAAATGTTGTTTAGTTTCTGCTCTGACTTTCTTGATATTTATCAAGAATTAGTATTGACATATATCAAGAATCAAAATTGATAAATGTCACAAAATGGTTTGCATAACAAATGCATAACAACAACAATGCACCCAAAAGTATTTCTTGCAGGCACCGTTTGAATCCCGGAATATTAACCCAAGTCATGTGAAAGGTTACGGCCAATCATTTGGACAATCCTGACGCGTGCTTACTCAAAATCATCCATTGATATGCAATACCAGCATTACCAATTATCCTATTTTGAAAAATTAATTCGTGTTGACCTTAAAAATGCATCCGCCACGCAAAAAGAACCTGACAGTAAGTTCTTTGCTTTCACCACCACCGACGTCATTAATCAAAAGGAAAGCATGCTGCAAAGCTTTGGCCGATACCTTTATGATCTTGGCAAAAAGAAACAGATCGAGTGGTATATCAGCATGCATCAACAGCAGCTGGTGCTACTTTTAGACCAAATGGCAATCTACTTACCGGAAGCCGATGTTATAGATAGTGAGGTATCATTAACAGACATTACCTGGTTAAATCTTTACAAGGTAATTTATTTAAGCCTCAGCGAACTTCTATCATTCCTGGAGTGTCAGTTTGTTCGCTACCTGGACATTGACTGTAAGGTTCCATCATCATATCTTCTGAGAGCAAAGAATAAGTTCTTCAATGATGTTGAGAGGCTAAAGGACGATTTCGAAGAAACGGCCACGGAAAAGCGCTTGATATCAATAGTATTCCAGCCTTTTACGGACTTGGTAAAGGCTGACCGGACTGGGCTTTTGATAAGTTACCAGCAGCTGTATTTTCTAAAGGAAATGGGGGATAAGCTGTCAGAATTACTGGAGGACGTGGACGATGAAGTTGATCTGACAGAGAAAGTGAAAGATTTATTGCTGTATCTTAACTTCAATAGTATAGAATATTTCCACTACTGGACGGAGACTATAAACGCAGAAATTGACAATCTGCCTACCATCCGGGAAAAGCTTGATCGGCTTATTTTCCTTCAGAAAAAAGCCAGCCAGGCAATAGCTAAACCCGGTTTCATTTTTAAAAGACTGTACGCTCCACTTCAAAGTCAGTTATTGTCCTGGTTGGCCGATGAAATTACTTATCAGAAGGAGAAATCCGCTTTAGCTCATAGTAGTCATACCCCGGATGAATTAGGCCGCTGGAAAGATTTTAAAGTACTTACCGGTTTTTCTGTTCCACAACTTGGTAATATAATCAGGCTATTGGTGGATAACGGTTTATATCTCAATAAGAACAAAACAGAAGTGCTGGACTTCTTTTCTCATTTCTTTACTACTGTTAAACAGGATACCATTTCCGCAGGAAGCCTGCGTTCAAACTTTTATAAAGATGATGCAGCTGTATCCAAAGCAGTCCGGAATATTCTAACCGATCTTATTAAGTCTTCTCATAAATGAATAAGCCTTGATATTTTCTTTGCATTGGAGTATCTCCTATGGCGATACTAAATTTGCAGAAAGCGCTATCGCCATATAATTCTATAAAATTCTTCTTATTAATAATCAAATAGTTACAGGGGGTACTGTTACCCCCGTGACTGTTCTTGCGTAGGGAATAACTTTTCTTTTGCTGCCATACCAAACAAACCCCAAACGTATGGCACTAGAAATTTTAACCCGTGAAGATTTTGCAATCTTCAAAGCCGAATTATTCCAGGAATTAGGTAAATTATTCAACACCCCAGCCGTTAAATCCCGTAAATGGCTCAAATCTCACGAAGTCCGTGAACTCCTTAGCATTTCTCCCGGTACCCTCCAAAACATGCGTATTAACGGCACACTTGCCTACACCAAAATTGGCGGCTTGATCTTCTATGATCAGGACGAAATATTAAAGCTGCTGGATGGCAAAAAGAAACCTGTAAAACATTCCTGATGAAGACATCAGCTCATACCAACTATATCAGGCATATGAATGCCTTCTTCGCACAGGTGCGGAAAGATGATCGGTTACATGCCAATCATGTCAGCCTGTACATGGCTTTATTCCAGATATGGAACCAGCATCACTTTAAAAAATCCTTTCCCATCCTGCGCGAAGAAGTCATTGCATTGTGCTGTATCGGCTCTATGAACACGTATACCCGCTGCATAAAAGAACTCCACATCTACGGGTATATTATATATCAACAGGGCAGGCTTACACTCCCTGGAATTGTTACCATCCGTTCATTCCCTGGCTCTTGCGATGACGATACTACCCAGCTTCAATTATTTGATGAATTAAAAGGAGGTGAATCAGGCATGAGCAGTAGCCGTTCCGGTCGCAAAAGTGATACCGATACTTGTATCATAAATGCGATTACGCCGTGTCGCAAAATTGCGACTGGATCGTATCGCAGAAATGCGACTATGCCGTGTCGCAAAAGTGATACTATACCAGTCGCAATTTTGCGACGCTTTTATAATAAACAAATAAACAATTATAAACGAGAGAGAGAAAAGAGGCTCTCGCTCTCAAAAAAAAATTATAAAAATGAAATTAAAAATCCCCAACTCGATCAGTATACACCCCGCGCGGAAAATGCAGATGCTGCCGGGCGTGTTCTCCCCACCTTGTCCCAGGTGCAGGAATTTTTTAATACCAACGTCTACCCGGCGATGGAAGCAGGCAAGTTTTTCCACCACTACCAGGCCAATGGCTGGCAACAAGGCGGTGGGACGCTGATTATCGACTGGCAGTCTGCCGCCCACAAATGGATACTGAATATTCCTTCTCTTAAAACCGTAACCCATGACCGAAACACCAAACAACCAACCGGGCCAGGAAGGCTCCATGTCAATGAAAACAAAAGCTACTCAGACCCCTTATGACTACTACCTGTTAATGCAGCAGCTGGAAGAACACGGAAAGAATATCTATGGAATCCACTTCCGAATTGAAGATATGGATCGGCCGGTAGTAGTGAAATTACTTGCTTATTTCCTCCATGACGCCGCTGTTGCCACCGTCGAAGGCGTAGATTTGCATAAAGGCATACTGCTTACCGGTCCCATTGGATGTGGCAAGACCTCCCTCATGAATCTGACGAGAAATTTAGCGGCAGATTTGTACAGGCCGCAGATGATTTCCTGTAGAGATATCAGTTTTGAATTTGGGAAGATAGGGTATGATGTCATTGCCCGATATAGCAGGAACGCTTTTTTCCCTTACTCGAGTATTCCAAGGGTACATTGTTTTGACGATTTGGGACTGGAACAGCAGATTAACTTTTGGGGGAATAATTGCAATGTAATGGGGGAAATATTGCTTTCACGGTATGATCTGCTGATTTCAAATAAAATGTTGACACATGTAACCACAAACCTGAATAACCAGGAACTTGAAGATGTCTACGGCAACAGGCTAAGGAGTAGAATGCGGGCAATGTTCAATCTCGTCGCTTTTGATTCCTCAACAAAAGATAAAAGGCGTTAGACTTGACTAATCAATTTTTTTGGTTTTGTTCTCATTAAGCAGGGAAATGCTTTTTTTAGGCAAAAGTTCGATATAAGCTAAAACAATTTGAAAAGAATAGCTGTTAACAGTCATTATATTAAAATATTGTTTTGTGGTCATTCCTGGAAACCCTTTCAAATTGTAAGTAATTATCCCCTTTTAATGGTATCATAAGGGCCTTTTAAATCATGTAATACCCGCATTCCTAAGCAGCAACATCTCGCAATCGCCCTCAGTCACCCTCAAAATCAAAATCACAGATGAGGCGAATATTTACTATCCTGATTGTGTTATTTTTTGTTTGTTTACAATTGATTGCGGTGCAGGGAGTCGCGCAGCTTGTTGTTACGGCAACTGCCACGGATGCTACCTGCTCCGGTAATGGCAGCATAGCCACGCATACCGTAAAAGCTGTTGCTCCCATTGCATTTGAACTGCGCAATGGCACTACAGGCGCTGTGATCAGACTGTCGCAGTCGGATAGTGTATTTAATAATCTCCAGGCGGGTACTTATCAAGTGGCGGTGTATGATGCAAATAATGGTACCGTACCAATATTGAGTAATAAAGTAGTATTGAAAAGTACGTATGTACCAATGGCGATCACAAGCGCCAGCAACCGCACTCCTTTGCCTTATTTGTGTACGGCCAGTAATAGCGCGGGTATTTTAGATATTTATTTCAATTATGGAGTGGCGCCATATACTATAACGGTTATTTCGGGGCCTACAATTCCTGCACCCATCATCACCAATAATAAATCAACTCCTATTACCGGACTTTCTTCGGGAAGTTACGTTGTGCAGGTGGCAGATGCCTGTGGAAATACAGCTGTTACAAATAGCGTGACGGTAAATGGTAATGCGAGTGCATATCCTGCAAATCTGATAGCAGTCCTGGGAAGCAATCCTGTTAATTTTACTTTGAATCAGAGCACAAACTGTGGTACTACAGCAAGTCTTGCTGTAGTAAACAGTGTTGGGCAATTGCGGTGGTATATGGAGTATCCGGCAGGTTCCGGTAATTTTACAGATACCATTACCGGCTCTGGTACACAGGTGCCGCTGCCTTATGTAGCCCCTGATCAATTACAGGGAAAGCAGTATAAATTATGGATACAGCATCCGTGTACAGGTTTGTGGCAAACGACTACGGTGAATATTCCTGTTTCCGGACTCAGTGCGAAAATATCCACTAATTATGTTGCGGTTAATAACTGTGATTCCGTATATCCGGTGATACAATTGAATTTTCCGACATTGAGCCCGGGTAGTTCCTCTCCGTTTTATTGTTATCCGGTACATATTACGGTGGCTAATAAGGCCACTCCAGGTAGCTATATTTTTGATACTACCCTGACTAACAGGGGGCTTGCTTATCAGTCGGCCTATCCCGCTGCTTCGGGAACTTATGTTGTTACGCTCACTGACGGAAAAAATAATGTCATCTCACAGGAGGTGACTGTTATTGCCGGTAACCCTAACGACCTTTCTTTCAGCAACAGTTATGTAGGTTGCGATTCAATTACAGGTTCAATCCAGTTTTACAATATCAAAGCCCAGGGGCCCTTTCCCGTAAAGCTACACCTGGTGTCTTACCCCGGGGTAACAGATTTATCGAAATTCCCGGACCTGACCTATAATAGCCAGGTGTCATCTTATGTCACCGCGTGGACAGGGCTTCCGGTGAATGGAGGTACGGCCGTTGTACAAACTATTTTTCCCTGCAGAACAGTTACCACTAACATACCTATCAAAACGCAGATCCCCGTAAATTCGCCGAAAATTGATTCTGCCTGGATAACCATTCCGGTTACAGGTTGTAGCTCCGGACTAGTTAATCTTAATTTCAGAATTCAGGTAAAAGATACACTTGGTAAGACCTATTCTACACCATCTTCTACGCTTCCGATGGATTATTATGCGTTGAAGATAATGGGTGCTAGTTCACCGGTGTATAATACTACAGTCCTGAATAATATCACTTCCGGCAGAACTTATACCGTCGGGTTAGTGCCGAGGTATGGAGATGGTAATGCCTGTACACCTGTTAGCCAGTATACTGTAGAGGTGCCAAATTATGGTGCGCCGGTATTTGATATGAATAAAACTTATGGCCTTGTATGTCCTGGTTCAGCTACAGGTAGAATGGTTATAGTGGTTAATGGTTTCGGTCCCTTCCAGTACCGCATTACCAACTATGGTACTGGTGCATGGCAATCTTCCAATGTGTTTAACAATCTGCCGGCAGGCAATTATACGGTGCAGGTAATAGATGGCTGTAGTGCCACTTCCTCTCAACAGGTAAAAGTAGTGGATGGCGCGGGGGCCTCTCTGATTAAGCCTTTTGGCATCCGCCAAACAACCGGGGATACTTCCTATGTATGTGTGGGCGACAGCGTTAGTCTTACTGCGGCTCCAGTGGGACCGCTTGATTCCCTGAGATGGAATATCCCACGGGATTCCACAATACGCGACTCGCTGGTGATCCGGATACCACATTTTAATACTTCAAACAACGGTAATTATATCCTTCGTGCTTATTCTTCCGCTGGTTGCGTGTTGCAGGATACTCTGCCGATAGTGGCAGTACCGGCTCCGGACTTAAATATCACAGACCCTGAACCGCTATGCACACCGGAAACTGCCGACCTCACCGCACCGGCCGTAGTTGCCGGTAGCAGTGGATTCAGCTCATTGGAATACTTCATGGATGCAGCAGGCGCCAACCCGGTTCCTGATCCATCGAAAGTGGGTGTGCCTGGTATATATTATATCGTAGCTACTAACGCAAACGGCTGTACGGTAACTGCCCCGGTGACTGTAAAAATATATCAGTCAGCCACTTTGATGGGTGACCTTAGCGGTAACGTGGTTTGTAGTGGAACGCCCTTCAGCTTTAACCCGGAAACAGATATACCGGTGACTGCAATTACCTGGACCCGCGCCGCGGTCGCAGGTATCAGTAACCCCACCGCCAATGGCAGCGGTCCGGTAAATGAAACGCTGATCAATACAACCAGTAACCCGGTTAGCGTAACATATGTCTACCATCTGGAAACAGCTGACGGATGTGGCAGTGATTTCATTGTCAACCTGGTTGTGTCACCTTTACCTGTACTGACTTCGTCTCTCACCCCGCAAGCTATTTGCAACCGGCAGAAATTCAGTTATAGCCCTGTAAGCAATGCAACCGGCGCCACGTTTAGCTGGACAAGGGAAGCCGTAGCCGGTATCAGCAATCCAGCTGCCAGTGGAACAGGCAACCCGAATGAACAGTTGATCAATACCACCCGTGCGATACAAACGGTGCGGTATATATTTACAATAGCAGCTAACGGCTGTACCAATTCACAGGCGGTTACAGTAAACGTGAATCCAGATGTCAATGTACTGGGGCTTTCTTTCCCGGAATTGTGTAATGGTGAAACGGCACCCATTACACACCTCACAACAGATGCAGATGCAAATGCGGGAACAGTGGATATCCGTTGGTACAGTGGCGCTTCTAATGGAGTTCCTGCCAATGGCTATGGTGATATTCCTTCTTTTACCGGTACTAATACTACTGATAATATCTGGAATGTAAGCGTTACTTCCTGGGCAGTGGTAAACGGATGTAATAGCTCTCTTACCGTTACCAAGCCAGTGGTGATTTACCCGGTACCGAAGGTTACGGTTCCTGCAAATGCAGAGATCTGTTCCGGTGAACCGTATCAGGCGCCCGCATTTCAGAAGAATAATGTGGCGGTAACTGTCAGGTGGACTAATGATCATCCTGAAGTAGGTCTCCCTGCGAATGGCTTTAATAACCTGCCCGCCTTCAATGCCATGAATAATACGCGGGATGCCGTAACAGCTACAATTACCGCATTGCCTGCTATGGATACAGGACGTTGCATAGGGGATGCTAAAACTTTTAATATTAAAGTACAACCCTTCCCGGATGTAATACCGCCCAATGATATCATTACCTGCGCAGGGGGCAATGTATCTGTGTCACCCTTACAGCTTACAGCTAATGGCGCTTATGTTAAGTGGCATAATGATCATCCGGAAATTGGCCTGCCGGCAGATGGGGTGGGTGACATCCCACCATTTGCTGCGGTAAATAACACGGGTGCACCTATAAAGGCAACTATCGATGTATCATCTGGTCTTGCCGGCGTATCCGGCTGTGTGGGTCCGGTACATCAGTTTACGATCACTATTAATCCCGCTGCGCAGCTCAATGATTTGCAATCACTCGAGGCATGTGTGGGCAGCCTGGTAACGCCGGAGCCGTTTAGTTCCTCAAATGTAACCTGGACGAACAACGACCCCAGAACTGGATTACCTGCATCAGGCACTGGCAATCTTCCTTCATTCACCGCAACTAACCTTACCAGTAGACCGATGGTGTCCACTATCAACGTGTATGCCAATGATGCCTGTGGTAATTCAGTTATGAAAACAATGACCATCACCGTGAATCCTGTACCGGAAACGGTGAATATTAATTTGCCGCCGGGAGCATGTGGTGGTCAATTGATAAATGTGAGTCCAATGGAATCAGACGTTCAGGGCAGCACCTTCGCCTGGAAAACAGATCACGCTTTTTCTACTTTACCTCCGGATGGTACAGGCGATATTCCGCCTTTTACCGTCTATAACCAGCCAGTATCGGATATAGGCCGTATTATGATCACACCTTCCTTTAGGGGATGTACCGGCCCGACTACCACCTTTGAACTGCCAATTGGCGCCCGGCCGGATGTGATTATGCCTTATAATCAAATGGTGTGTAATGGTAGCATGATAGACCCCATTGAGTTCCATAGTACCACACCGGAAGATGTAATGTATGAGTGGGTCAATAGTAACCCGGGCATCGGCTTACCGGCAAGCGGTATAGGATCGATTCCTCCTTTTACGGCTATCAATACCGGCACAGAGTCAGTATTCGCCATTATAACAGTGACCGCCAGTATCGGCTACTGTAGAGGTAGTACTGCCGATATGGTGTTGGTTGTTGACCCTACGCCGGTGGTACAGGTAAATACGCCAACACAGAATACTTGTGCTGGTAAATCCACTACGGGAATAGATTTTAGCATCAATTTAGCAAATGCCTCTTTATCCTGGACCAACGATCATCCTGAAATAGGTCTGCCGGCCAGCGGCAGGGGTGATATCAGCGCCTTTACCCCCGTGAACAACACCAATGCGCCTATTACAGCGGTTATAACGGCAAGGGCTGAACTAAATGGTTGCGTCAGTGCACCGGTTACCGCATCTATTACGGTGAATCCGAAAGTGCAGGTAAGCCCACAGCCGGAACAGACGGTGATCAGTGAAAGCATGATGCTGCCCATTAACTTTACCGGCGCTCCTGCAAATGCCACCTACACCTGGACAAATAACCGTCCTGATATCGGGCTACCACCTTCCGGTACCGGCAACATTCCGGCAATGCCATTATTTAATCACACAGGATCACCTGTCAAAGCCGTTATCACCGTTACTCCGCATGCCAATGGTTGTGATGGGGACCCGGTAGAAATGATTGTGACCGTATTGCCATTGCCAATGGTATATGTACCCGGAAACCAGGAATTATGTGCGCAGGAAATAACGCAGGAAGTGATTTTTGATGGTACTTATGGCGTAAATGGAGAATATACATGGACCAATGATCATCCTGAAATAGGTCTCGCTGCCAATGGCACAGGAAATATCGCTGCATTCACGGCGGTCAATACCACAAATACGCCCATTGTAGCCAGCATTACGGTAACACCGGTTTTCCAGGGTGTAGCAGGGGCGCCGGTGATTTTTACCATTACTGTAAATCCAATACCTGTAGTTTCGGGAGATGGTTCTAAGGATGTGTGTGCCGGTGATTGGGTCGATAACCCGCTTACTTCGAATGTGCCTGGAGCAGTGATCAGGTGGACGAATGATCATCCTGAAATCGGACTGCCGGCAGCAGGAGAGGGCTTTATCCGCTTCAATGCCCAAAACAATACCAACGCTGCCATCGTAGCAAATATCACCTTCAGGGCAGATTATAAAGGATGCGTTGGGCAGGCACAAACGATTCAGTATACTATACATCCGTTACCGGTTATAACGGTACCAGCTAACACGGCTTACTGTAACGGCAATACGGTACCAGCAGGAATACCCGGCAGCACTGTTACCGGTACAGTTTACAGCTGGACAAACAATCATCCTGAAATTGGGCTGGCTGCAGGAGGAACAGGCGATATTCCTTCCTTTGTTGCGGTAAACAATACGGCTACACCTATCACGGCTACCATTACGGTAGTGCCGGATGCCGGTGGTTGTCCGGGCGCTGCCAAATCCTATACGATTGTGGTGGAACCGTCACCAACCGTAGCCAGGCCTGCGAGTCAAACCGTGTGTAATGGTGCTGCTACAACACCGGTGGCCTTTGCTGCTGGCGTCAGCAGCTCTCTGCCGCACGCTGCAAATAATTACAGCTGGACGAATAATACACCTGCTATTGGTCTCGCTGCCAGCGGTACCGGTAGTATACCATCGTTCACTGCTGTTAACACCGGCACAACACCAGTGGTAGCTACCATCACAGTAACGCCGCAAAACGGTAGCTGCAGCGGTACTCCGCAAACATTCACTATTACGGTAGATCCAACACCGGATGTAACAGTACCGGCTAATCAGTCGTTCTGTAACGGAGACACCAGTACGACATTGAATTTCACCAGCCTGGTAAGCGGCACACTGTTCAACTGGATCAACGACCACCCGGAAATTGGCCTTGCCGCCAGCGGTACCGGTAATATACCGGCATTTATACCGGTAAACAATACCAATGGAGTAATTACGGCAACGATAACTGTAACGCCTGTGAGAAACGGCTGCACAGGTACACCGAAAATATTTACGATCCTTGTTTCTCCGGATGCGTCTCTTATTATTCCTCCGTCACAGGAATTATGCAGCGGCGCATCCACTACGGCCATTGCCTTTGGAAGCGGTACTTCCGGCGCCGTTTACAGCTGGACCAACGATCATCCTGAAATAGGTTTGGCCGCCAGCGGTACCGGTAATATTCCTGCCTTCACCGCTTCCAATAGTGGCAGCAGCCCGATTATAGCCACGCTTCACATTACAGCAGGTATGAATGGTTGTGCAGGCGCAGCGGGTGAAATGACCATCACCGTGAACCCAACGCCTGTTGCCGGTATTACGGGAACTCCACAGGCAGTTTGTGCAGGCGCTCCAACAGGTAACATTACTTTCACCGGCAATGCCGGCACATTGTTTAACTGGACAAACAGTAACACTTCCATTGGGCTGGCTGCCGGCGGTACCGGAAATATCGACGGGTTCCCTGCGGTAAATACGGGTACAACACCAGCCGTAGCAGTAATAACGGTAACGCCTGTATTAAATGGATGCGCCGGCGCGCCGGTTACAGGTAATATTACGGTGAATCCTGCTGTTAGCATGACTACACCGGCCAGTCAAAATATAGTAAACGGAACTGCTACCACCGGCGTTACCTTCAGTGGTACAGCAGCAGGCATGACTTTCGACTGGACGAATGACCGTCCGGATATCGGTTTGGCTGCCAGTGGCAGTGGCAATATTGCAGCCTTTACAGGTATCAATAATACCGGCCAGGCTATAGTGGCTACGGTTACTGTTACGCCCCATGCGAATGGTTGTGAAGGGGAACCGGTAACCTTTACCATCACAGTAGAACCTACACCAGGCGTGGTGGCCCCGGATAACCAGGAGGTATGTAACGGTGCGCAAACCCAGGCGGTTATCTTTACGGGGTTCCCGCCGGCTACAACTTTCTCCTGGACAAATACTAATCCGGCTATTGGCCTAGCCGCGAGTGGCAATGGCGATATTGCCGCTTTCACGGCTGTAAATAATGGTAAAACAACGGCAGTAGCCAGTATTACAGTGGTACCTGTTACCCTCGGCGTTCCGGGTGTACCTGAAACATTTACCATCAGCGTATATCCTTCACCGGTGGTAACGGTACCCGCAAATATTACTGTATGTAACGGTAACAGTGTAAGTGCCGACTTTGACACAGATGTGCCTGGAACGGTATTTAACTGGACGAACGATCATCCCGAAATAGGCCTGGCTGCCAGCGGTAATGGAGATATTGCCGCTTTTGTTCCGGTGAATACTACTAATACACCTGTTATTGCCAGTATTGTTGTCACCCCGGTGTTACACGGTTGTCCGGGTACATCGAAAACATTGACCATTACTGTCAACCCTGAACCGGTAGTGACACAACCGGCCAATATACCTGTTTGCGATAACAGCACGGTGAGTGCAGTAACCTTTAACGGCGGTGTAACCGGTACTACTTTCAGCTGGACCAACGACCATGCCAGTATCGGATTAGCTGCCAGCGGTACCGGTGACATTCCGGCTTTTACTGCGCAGAATAACACGACTTCAACAGTAACGGCACAGATCACCGTAACGCCATCTGCGAATGGTTGCACAGGGGCGCCGGTTACTTTTACGATTGCCGTAGATCCGTTACCGATAGTAGCAGATCCTGCCGACAGAAAAGTATGCAGTGGCGCAACAGTACCGGCTATTGCTTTCAGCAGCGCCGTGAGCAGTTCGCTCCCTGCAGGTGTACCGGTGTACAACTGGACCAACGACAACCCCGGCATAGGACTGGCGGCTTCAGGTACCGGTAGTATACCATCGTTCACTGCGGTGAACAATGGTAATACTACACTGGTGGCTAATATCACGGTGACGCCAAGTGCAAACGGATGTAATGGTATCTCCCAAACCTTTACTATTACAGTAGATCCGATAGCAGAGGTAACAGTGCCTGCCAACCAACAATTCTGCAATGGGGCTAGTGCAAATGTCCCTGCTTTCAGCAGTAACGTGGCTGGTGCCACGTTTACCTGGACGAACAGTAATCCGGCTATTGGCCTCGCTGCCAGCGGTGTGGGGGATATACCCGGATTTACCGCTGTTAATGGCGGTGCCGCGTCAATTGTAGCCACCATTACAGTAACCCCGGTTAATAACGGTTGTAGTGGTAGTCCGGAAACATTTACGATTACCGTAGCGCCAACCGCCGGTATCACCATACCGGATAATATAGTGGCATGTAATAACAGCACTGTGAATGCTGTCACCTTTGGCAGTGATGTTCCAGGCGCTACCTTCAGCTGGACCAATGACAACACTGCTATTGGTTTGGCGGCCAGCGGTACAGGCAATATCCCGGCCTTCACAGCTGTGAACACCGGCGCCTCCACTACACAGGCAAACATACGGGTAACCACCAATGTGGACGGTTGTCCGGGAGTCACCGGTAGCTTCCTGATAACGGTACATCCAACGCCGGATGTAGCGGCTAATACTGCGCAAACCCTTTGTGCGGGCGCGGGTACAGATCCTGTTGTTTTTACCGGCACCGAACCTGGCACCGTATTTAATTGGACCAACAATAATCCTGCTATCGGCCTCGCTGCCAGCGGTACCGGAAATATACCGCCATTCCAGGCCACCAATAATACTTCAGCGCCTATTACTGGCATTATAACGGTAACGCCTGTAGGTAATGGTTGTGCCGGTACACCTGCCACGATACCGGTCACTGTGAATCCGGCGGTGACAATGAATCAGCCTGCCAGTCAAACGGTAGATAGTGGTGCCGTCACCGCAGCTGTTAACTTCTCCGGTTCGCCGGCAGGCGTTACTTTCAGCTGGACTAACGACCATCCGGAAATAGGATTGCCTGCTACCGGCAACGGTAATATTGCATCCTTTACCGCCCGCAATACTACTGCGCAACCAATCGTCGCCAATATCCGTGTAAGGGCCACGGCGAATAATTGTTCGGATACGATATTAACATTTGCGATTACCGTGCGGCCAGTACCCAGTGTAGTGGTGCCGGGTAATCAAGAGCTGTGTACCGGATCCACTACTGCGCCGGCAGTCTTCAGCGGTGCTGCGAGCGGTACCACTTATAACTGGAGTAATGACCATCCGGAAATAGGACTGGCCGCCACAGGAAGCGGTAACATCAGTGCATTTACCGCAGTAAATACAACCAATGCACCGATAGTGGCTACCATCAGCGTAACACCAGTGTCGGACGGCGTTAGCGGTACAGTGGGAACATTTACGATTACCGTGTACCCGGTACCGGTAGTAACCGTTCCCGGCAACGATACCGTTTGCAATAACAGCAGCGTAACAGCCGCTTTCGGCAGTAACGTACCAGGTACCCGTTTTGAATGGACCAATGATCATCCTGAAATAGGAATACCAGCTGCAGATACCGGCGATATCAATGGTATAGTAGTGACGAATACTACAACCACCGCGATTACGGCCACCATTACGGTAACACCGGTGTTGGGTGATTGTCGTGGTGCAGCGGCAACCTTTACTATCAGTGTACAACCAATACCGCAGGTAACAGCGCCGGCATCGCAGGAAGTATGCAACGGCGCTGCCATTGAAAAAATCACCTTTACAGGTGCTACACCGGCATCTGCCTTTGCCTGGAGTCATGGTCATCCTGAGATAGGCGTGGCAGCTAGTGGCACTGGCAATATTCCGGCCTTTACGGCAGTGAATAATACGACGGTTCCAGTGGTGGATACTTTCACGGTAGTGCCATTTATAGGTGGTTGTGAAGGGGCTGCCATACGGTTTGTCATCACCGTAAATCCAACACCGGAAGTCAATCAGCCGGTGGATCAACAGGCATGTAATGGCGATACATTACCTGCTGTATTACTTTCGTTGGTGCGTACCAGTAACGCACATACGGCTACTGAAACATTCACCTGGACTAACAGTAATCCTGCTATAGGATTACCCGCTGCAGGTATAGGAAATATTCCGCGGTTTAAAGCAGTTAACAATGGCAGTACAACCGATAGTGCTGTGATTACGATTACACCTCATCAGGCAGGTTGCGATGGCATCTCTAAAAAATATACCATCAAAGTACTGCCAACACCGGATGTAAGCAAGCCGGCTAACCAGGTAGTTTGTCACAACAAAAACACGGCTGCAATTACTTTCACGGGTAGTGTAAGCGGTACCGTATTCCGCTGGAGCAATGACCATCCGGAAATAGGTTTGGCTGGTAGTGGTACCGGCGATATTGCTGCCTTTACTGCGCAAAACAATACTGATACAGCGATTGTAGCTAACATTACGGTAATACCGGATGGAGGCGCTTGTAACGGTAGCGTTCAAGTGTTTACTATTACCGTGTATCCGCAACCGCAGATGCAGTTACCTTTCAGTCAGGTGGTTTGCAACGGCAGTACGACGCAGGCGGTAACCTTCAGCGGCAGTCTCAATGGCACGGTCTACAACTGGACAAACAATCATCCTGAAATAGGGCTGCCGGCAAGTGGTTCAGGTAATATTACTGCCTTTGCCGCTAACAATATTACCGGTCAGCCGGTAGTAGCTACCATTATAGTAACACCGGTGATGAGCGGTTGTGACGGTCCGGCAATGACCTTTACCATTACCGTGAATCCTACAGCTGTGGTAACAGTACCAGTAAATAAAGTGGTTTGTGCAGGAGGTCAGATCTCAGGTCTGAATTTCAGCAGTAATGCAGACAGTACCATTTTTACCTGGACGAATGACCATCCGGAAATCGGATTAGGCGGCAGCGGGGTAGGTAATATTCCGGATTTTACTGCGGTGGATACTTTAGATGTGCCGGTAACGGCAACAGTTACTGTAACGCCGGTCAGCAATGGTTGTCCGGGTACTTCCGGCACTTTCACCATTACCGTGAATCCTGTACCACGGGTAATTGTGCCGGAAAATCAGGGGCTCTGTAATAATGTGATGACTATACCCATGCATTTCGAAGGTAATGTAACAGGCGCTACGTATAGCTGGACGAATGACCATCCGGAAATAGGTTTGGCGGCCAGCGGTAGCGGCGACATTCCTGCATTCCTGGCAAAGAATACTACCGACTCTGTGCTGGAGGCCATTATTACGGTTACACCGGTAGCCAATGGTTGTCCGGGTACACCACAACGTTTAACCCTGACGGTTAGTCCTACTCCGGGAGTAGTGGTGCCTGGCAATGCAGTGGTCTGCAATGGAGATACCGTTACCCGGAAAGACTTTGCAGCAAGGGAGCAGGACGCGATCTTCTTCAGCTGGACGAACGATCATCCGGAAATTGGTCTCGCTGCCAGCGGTATAGGTTATATTTCACCGTTTGCCGCAGTTAACACTACCAATGCGCCAATAGTCGCTACTATCCTGGTACGGCTCAATTATAACGGCTGTGAAGGCCCTGCCAGCAGGTTCACTATTACTGTCAATCCTACGGCGATGATTACGGTACCTGCCAGCATATCTGCTTGTAGCAATGAAAAATTGACACCCGCAGCATTCGGCAGTAATGTAAACAACACTACGTTCAGGTGGACAAATACCGCCTCCATTGGTTTACCTGCGAGCGGCACGGGCAACCTGCCTGCATTTACAGCAATAAATAATACGGATTCAATTATCAGGGATACCATTACTGTAGTGGCTACTACACCGGATCAGTGTACGTCACAGGAACAAATGTTCATCATCACAGTAAGTCCGGTACCCGATGTAACCATACCGGCACCAGCAGTACAAACCGTGTGCAATGGCGACAGCCTGCCGCCTGTATTGTTCACCAGCACGGTAACACAAACGGAATACAGCTGGACGAATGATCATCCGGAAATAGGATTGCCCGCAACCGGCAAAGGCAATATAGCAGCCTTCAGAGCGGTGAATACTACTAACGGGGCGATCACGGCTACCATTACCGTAACGCCGGCAGCCAATGGCTGTAGCGGAGCCGGTAAGGTATTCAGGATTACCGTGAATCCTACACCGTTGGTGGCTAAGGTAGCATCGCAGGCGGTGTGCAGCGGTGGCACTGTAAACAGTATCCATTTTAGCGGACCAGTGAATGGTACTGTGTACCAGTGGAATTCAGCCACACCAACAAATGGTATTATTACTGCCGGTACCGGGGATATCCCTGCCTTCCAGGCGTTTAATAACAGCGATACCACACTCGTTGAAAGGGTTATAGTAACACCTGTATTGAATGGCTGTAGTGGTTTGCCGCAGGAATTTACAATTTCTGTCTATCCACAGGTATATGTACAGCGGCCACAGGATCTGGAATTATGTGCCGGAAATAAAGCTGCTGCTATTACTTTTAAAAGCAACGTAGCCGGCGCCTTGTTCAGTTGGGTTAATGACAATCCGGCCATCGGCCTGGCGTCCAGTGGTAGTGGAGATATTGCTGCCTTTACTGCCAGCAACAATACTACGGGACCAGTAACAGCAAATATCAGGGTTACTCCATCTGCTAATGGCTGCAATGGCGAATCACAAATATTCACAATTGTAGTGAATCCTGTATCAACGATGGCTACACCTGGAAATCAAAGTGTATGTAGCAATACACTTACACAGCCTGTTGTTTTCAGCATGGGAGCCGACAGCAGCAACTACTCCTGGACCAACGACAATCCATTCATAGGGCTGGCGCCTGCAGGAGTAGGAAATATCCCGGCCTTTGTAGCCACCAATAACAATAACGCAATCACGCAGGCTATGATTACGGTAGTACCAGCCGGCAACGGTTGTGCAGGTAAGTCAGTCAATTTTGATATTATTGTATCTCCACCGGCTACCATGGACAAACCGGCAGATACCGCAATATGTAACCGGACTTTGGTAACCCTGCCTGCTTTCAGCAGCCAGGTATCCGGTGTGGCCTATCGCTGGACCAACAGCAATCCGGCTATTGGTCTGCCGGCATCAGGAAATGGTAATATTGCTACGTTTACCGCTATTAACAATAGCAATGCCCCTATAACGGGTGTAATAACGGTGACGCCTGTACTAAATGGGTGCGATGGCACAATACAGACATTTACCATCACTGTAAACCCAGGGGCAGGCCTGACGGATATTATTACCAATGATGTTACTGTCACTTATAATACCGCTGCCGTGCTTACCGCCTCCAGCAATTCCGTTAGCAACCCGGTATTCCGCTGGTATAGTGACGCAACGCTCACACACCTCGTATTTACAGGCCCCCGGTTCACTACCCCGCCATTAACTGCCGACACCACTTTCTATGTAACCGTAGCAGGCTCGGGTGTGTGCGAGAGCAGTCCTGCTGATGCACGTTCTGTACACATAACAGTAAGTGCACCGGCTGAAAATAAAGTGGATGTGGCAGTGAAGAAAGTGTCTGAATCAAGACAGGTAGCCGGGGGAGAAACTTTTGATTATACTATCACTATTATGAACCATGGGCCGGATATCGCTCATAATGTAATACTCACTGACACACTGCCTGAGCAACTGGAGTATGTAAGCACCAGCGGCGCCGGTGCCAGCTATAATAGTGCTACACGTGTGTTCACCTGGAGTTTACCTCAAATGGAGGCAGGGGCGCAGCAGGATATTCGCATTACAGTGAAGGCGCTTAGTTCAGGTGAAGTACGCAATACGGCAAAGGTGAGCACAACCGATGAGGATACAGATCTATCTAATAATACCTCTACTGATATCAAAGAATTACTTGGACTCCGGATACCCAATATTATTACGCCTAATGGAGATGGTGCAAATGATAAATGGAGGATCATCGGATTAGAATCGTATCCGCAAAATGAAGTCAGCATCTTTAACCGCTGGGGTAATATGGTTTATGAAAAACAGAACTATGGTAATGACTGGGATGCGCACGGGCTTAATGAAGGCACTTACTTCTATGTACTGAAAGTAACAGACAGCAATGGTAAAGTGCAATCGCTTAAAGGATATATTACTGTCTTGCGTTAAATCAAATGACTATGAAAAAGATGATTATTTTTATCGTTCTGCTATTGTACACGAAAGCGCTTCGGGCGCAGCAGGACGTACTTTTTAGTCAATATATGTTTAATGGCATTTACATTAACCCGGCATATGCAGGCTATAGGGAACAGTTAAACGTGCATGCCTTTTACCGGGATCAGTGGCGGAATTTCCCGGGTGCTCCCCGCACGATGTCGGCGGCCATTGATGCCAGTGCCAACAATGCAAGGGTTGGACTGGCTTTCCAGGTAATGAGTGATCAGCTAGGTGCTGAAAGCAACACTTCTGCCTATGGCAGTTATTCATATCGTATTCCGGTGGGCGACCTTGAAAAAGACAACCGGCTGGCTATTGGTATCGGTCTGGGTTTTATTCAGTACAGATTGGATGGGTCTAAATTTGATCCGGAAACGGTTATAGATCCATCACTGATGTATCGCAAAAAGACGGTACTGGCGCCTGATGTAAAGGCTGGTATTTTTTATAGTTCTGATCGCTTCTATGCAGGGGTTTCTGTAGATAACCTGGTAGTACAATATGTAAAAAATAAACAGGATCCTGAACACTATCTTCCTGATAAGAAAATGCATTGGTATGCTACCGCTGGCATGTTGTTACCGGTATCGGAAGTAATACAGCTTAAACCTTCTTTTTTATTGAGAGATGATCTGGCCGGCCCTACCAGTCTTGATCTTAACCTCTTTGCGCTTTTTGTTGAGAAGCTCTGGCTGGGGGCTTCTTACCGCACAGCAGTACGTTTGTACGATAAGTCGTACCTGGACAGGTCACTTACGAAACCGGCGGCATTTGTGGCTATGGCAGAATTTTTTATCGCAGATAAAATCAGGCTGGGATATGCATATGATCTTCCATTAAACAGGATAGGAGACTTCAATTATTCTACCCATGAAATATCAGTGGGCTACTTCTTTGGTAGCCGGAAAGGGAAGATGTTAACACCCCGGTATTTCTAAATAGTTTAAGGTGATGATAATGATGAGAAATATATTTTGTACTTGCCTGATAATGGGCAGCCTGTCGTTACAGGCGCAGTATGTTCTAAAGGAAGCAGAGAAAGCGGCAGCTGTTTATCGTTTCAATGAGGCAATACCCTTGTATGAGAAGGCTTACAGGAATAAGCCTTCCTCGCGTGCTGCACGTGGTTTGGCAACGGTATATGCATCGATGCGTAATCATGAGCAGGCTGCCCGATGGTATGACCAAACACTGAATTTGCCAGGTTATATCGCAGATGACATCCGTCAGTTTATTAATGAGCAGATGTATAATGGGAAATACGACAGCGTACGGCAGGCGCTTCACAAGTATGCTGATTCACTGCCTGCACCATTGTTGTCGCGTTGGTATGCCTCCTGTGATTCCGCCGCCTGGTGGATGGCTCACCCGGTGGATGCCAGGCTGCAACCACTCAGCGCGTTTAATACAGCGGCCGCAGAATGGGGCGCTTTCCCTTATAAAAATAATCATGTCATGTTCTCATCCGACAGGGCGCATCCCAGTAATGGCTATACAACCCTTATCCGCTGGTATAACCATAACGATATAAGTTTGC
Organism: Chitinophaga sp. ARDCPP14; assembly: GCF_051362515.1. Lineage (NCBI taxonomy): Bacteria > Pseudomonadati > Bacteroidota > Chitinophagia > Chitinophagales > Chitinophagaceae > Chitinophaga > Chitinophaga sp. ARDCPP14. Next base: position 468,993 of record NZ_JBKIXB010000007.1, read on the forward strand.
ATACTTCAGGGTGGACTGGCAGGCCGTATCTTCAGTTATTTACCGGAAATCCGGCTGATAGCAATAGCGTAAATATCTTACCAGATAAAAATATCAACAGTGGTTATCACTCCGGTGGATTATATTTATCTCTCAATGGAGATGTTTTATTTTTTACCAGTACAAGAGACATAAAAGGGAAAAACAGTTTTTTAAAGAAGGATCAGCCCTATACGGTGAATATGGAAATATTCAGTAGTATTTACCGTGTAGCTGACAGCAGTTGGACGTTCCCTGCCAATTTTAAATACAATAATCCGCTGAAATATTCGGTAGGAGACCCCTTTCTTACTGAGGACGGTCGCCGATTATATTTTGTTTCTGATATGCCTGGCGGTTTGGGAGGAACAGATATCTATTATGCAGATAAACAGGCGGACAATACATGGGGAAATGCCGTGAATATGGGGGACAGCATCAACAGCACAGGTGATGAAAGATTTCCTTTTATCAGCACACGTGGCCATCTTTATTTTAGCAGCAACGGACGGGTCGGCATGGGAGGACTGGACATTTATAAGGTAGCGGATTTCGGTAATGCGGTATCTATGCCTGTAAATATGGGATATCCTGTAAACAGTCCACAGGATGATTTTGCGGCTGTATTTACAGATAGTATCGGTTATCTTTCGTCAGATAGGACAGGGGGTAAAGGCAGTGACGATTTATATTCTCTGACATTGGAAAACTACCGGCCACCGTTATCGCAGAAAGAGACTTTACCTGATAAGCCAGTAGTCATCGTTCAAAAGGTAGTCGTTCCTTTGCCGGAAAAATGGATATTGGAAGACATTTACTTTGATTTTGATAAATGGAATATCCGTCCGGATGCCACTATTGGTTTAAGCAGGCTTGCGACTATTATGAAGCAGCAACCTGCTATCCGTGTCCAACTGGGCGCATACACCGACTGCCGTGGCAGTAATATCTATAATCAGGTACTTTCTGAGAAGCGTGCCGGAGCGGCAGCCTCCTGGCTGGAGAGTAAAGGAATATCCCCGACGAGAATTAAGGCAGTGGGATATGGGGAAAGTAATCCGGTAAACCGCTGTGTGAATGGGGTAATATGTACAGAGGCAGAACATCAGCAGAACAGAAGGGTTGAGGTTAGAATAGATGAGGAGTAACCCCTGTATAAGCGGTGCCGGTTATTCGGAAGAAGAACATCCGCTAATCAACAGACAGTAATCATAGTTGTAAAGGGACTTTCAGACCTTATCAGCACATCGATCCAAAAATAAAGCGGCCTATAAAGGCCGCTCATACTAAGCATAGTCATCGAAACATTCAACTTTATAGCATTTAATGATATTTTTTACCGGTTTGGAGATGAAACACCCCAATGCTGAAAAAGTTCATTTCTTTAACTGTAACACCCAATTTAATTCTCATTTGTGAAAAAGAGCGTAAGGTGAAAGGGTGAATTCGACAGTAGTAAGAGGGAATTGTAAAAATTATATATTGTTTGCACTAGCGCTTTAGGCAAACGAATCTTCTTCAAGGAGCACGATTAATAAACATTTAATCCTGGTTTTTGTTGTTAATGATATTACTTCCTTTTCCTTGCATAAACAAACTAAGTTGAATGATTTGATAATTCATAACTAATTAGGTTTATGCGATTTATTTTCTCTCTCAGATCGGCTTATATTTTTCTGTTGTTGATTCTATCAATCCTCCGAAGCGTAGCGCAAATCAGTGCAACGCATATTAATTCCATTTCTACTCCACCCAAAGTGAAAACCTCCGTAGGAGACCTGGTATTTAAGGATGGTATCCCGGACGCCTCATCTGCACAGCGGATTTATGAGGAATCAGATTATTTACATGGAGTAGATGCCTTTGTAAACGGCTATGCTGTTGTATCTCAATGGGCAATCAGGCAAGGGTTTCATGATTTTGGAGTGAAGGATAATGATGTGTTGGTCTTTTCCAAATTAATGGATGCGAGTTCACTATTTCTTACAGCCAATGCAGATACGTATTACTTCTGGACCTATGTGGATTTATCCAAAGGTCCTATGGTGGTTGAAACGCCACCGAACACACTTGGGGTAATAGATGATATGTGGTGGCGCTGGGTTATTGATTTTGGTCTGCCAGGGCCAGACAGGGGCCAGGGAGGGAAGTTCCTGATTATTCCTCCGGATTATAAAGGACAGTTACCCGAAGGCGGCTATTTCGTATGTCATAGCAGAACTAACCAGGTAGGAGTATTGGGCAGGGCTTTTCTTGAAAATGATGATCCGGAACCTGCGGATAAAAATGTAAAAGAGCATTTAAAGATATATCCCTATGTTCCCGGCGGATTGGGAACCAGTATTGGTGCTTTTCTGAATGGTACCGCCAAATTGGGCGCCAATGCAACTCCTCCTGCATTACGGTTTGTAGAAGGTAGCGGGAAAAGTATAAATACAATTCCTCCTGCCGATTTTTCCTTTTTCACCATGTTGAACGACGCCGTACAGAACCAACCAGTTGCTGCACTGGAACCGGAAATTGCTGGTCACTTTGCTGCTATTGGCATTGTCAAAGGAAAAACATTTCAACCAGATGCTAATACCCGCAAAGTATTGGAGCGTTCCGTAACTATGGGGAATGCGATCAGCCGGACGATCTCCTTCAGGCCCAGAACATCAGAAGGTTTCAATTATTATGGCGACAATAGTCATTGGGTGAATCCCCTGTTTATTGGCGGTTATGAGTTTCTTAGGCCACCACCTGAAGTAACAAAACAGGGCATAGAGCAGTACCCTGATGATGGAGCAAGAAAACTCAATGCAAGAATTGCCATGTTTTATGCTGCCACCGGTATAACTCCCGCCATGTGTATGCGCCTGACGAACATTGGCTCACAATATCTGGGTGCTTTTTTCGATGCAGCCGGGCAAGCCTTTGATGGTGCTGATACCTATAAATTAGTACTACCTGCTAATATACCCGCAGCAAAATTCTGGTCATTGACACTTTATGATAATCAAACTAGGTCCATGTTACAAACCGAACAGCATTTCCCGCGTGCTGGTAGTCAGAACTACCCCACACCAGCTGCGCAAAAACAAGCAGATGGAACTTACACAATTTACTTTTCACCGCGCAAACCTGCAAACGTGTCAGATGGCAATTGGATTCAAACAGTTCCTGGAAAAGGCTGGTTTGTGCTGTTGCGTCTCTATAGTCCGCTGGAACCATTCTTTAACAAAAATTGGGTGGTGCCGGACATTGAACCGGTAAAATAAAAACTGTGTTTCATTTCACCTTGTAATACATAACTATAGCGACATGAAGAGAATAAGTTTATACCTAGTATTATTATTTATGATAGCAGCTTGCCAACAGCAACTATAATAACACATGATACCGGTAACCATGAACAGCAGGAATTGAATTCCTCCTTTAAGGTAGAGATGACAGGAGAGTTGCCAAGTGCTGCATCCACTGGTTTATTATTTGATGAAATGGATTACCAATAATAAGCATTGGCCGGATTGAAGGTGGGACTACGTTTTAGTAATGACCGATTCGTCCCAACGGGCAGCAGACTATGATGAATTCTATCAGCGGGCGTCCTACTTCTTTGAAGCTGTTACCTATTCAAAGGCTGTGATAACAAAATGCCAAATATAGGCCAGGCATACGTAGGCGCCTATCAGGATCAAAACAGACAATGGCTGGATGAAGGTCTCACTGCGGCCTCAGTCGGCAAAAAGGTCGCCAGGCTTCCGCTTGCCCCTTCCGCTGCGCTTCAGGGTCTGCGCTCCACCCTGTCACCCTTTTCGCACTCCCTCAGCCTCCGTTCGGGTAGCTCCCAGTCTGGCTAAGGGTTGCTTCTAACATTGGTGGCTTTTATGCCCGCCATCCCTTCGCTACCC
>NZ_JBKIXB010000008.1:0-415863 GCF_051362515.1 Chitinophaga sp. ARDCPP14
TAACGGATTGATAATCATTCTCAACTGCCATCACAATGGCTAATTTTTGCTCAAAACTGTATTTTCTGCGTTTATCCATAAAAATGCCCCCTAAAAGTGTCTAACTTTTAGGGGGCAGTACATATATTCGCTTTTATCTCCCTTAATCCTTTAAAAATCCAAAAGTAAAAATCCAGCTAATCAGTAAAATCAGCGTAATCCTGAGCCAAGACAAAATCCGCTCTACGCCATGCGGTCAACTACTTTCTTTAGCGTGAGTCCCTGCACTATGATGGAGAATAGTACCACAAAGTAGCTGGCAGAGAGGATAATTTCCTTATAGGGAGATTCCGGCAACGACAGCGCCAGTGCAACGGAGATGCCCCCACGCAGTCCGGCCCAAACCAATATGGTAATGCTTTTATAATTTGTTTTCAGGGAGCGCTTTAATACAATGGCGGGGATGGTAATACTCAGCGCCCGCGCAATCAGTACAAATACGGTGGCCATTAAACCGGTGAACCAATAGTTTTGCAGGAAGGGCATGATCACAATCTGCAACCCGATCATCACAAAGAGGATGGTGTTCAGCAGTTCATCGATGAGACTCCAGATGTTGTGAAAATAGTGTTGTATTTCTTCTGCATTTTTTGTTCCCAGGGAAGTATTACCCAATATCAATCCGGCGGAAACGGCCGCCAGTGGAATAGATACGTGCAGTATAGCGCCTACCACAGAAATTACCATTACCATGGATAAGGATACCATTACAATGATATTGAAGTCGTCTACACGCTTCATGGTCCTGTAAGCCACAATAGCGGAAACAACACCCAGCAGGATCCCGCCGAATACTTCCTGCGAAAACAGGGCGGCAGCATGTGATAGAGAAACATGACTATCTGTTTGCCCGGCTACTTCTTTCAGGATCACAAATAACAGGATGCCAGTACCATCATTCAGTAAAGACTCGCCCCCAATAATGGTTTCAAGGGCGGGCGGGACTTTTGATTTTTTTAAGATCGATAATACCGCTACCGGATCGGTAGGTGAAATGAGTGCGCCAAACAACAGGCAATATACCAGCGGGATGTCGATGTGCAGCAGTTCAGTGGCCCAGTACAACAGGAATCCGAATATAAAAGTAGAGCCGATAACCCCTACGGTACTCAATACCAGCACGGGATACCGCTGTGCTTTTAGTTTATTGAAATCGAAATGCAATGCGCTGGCGAAAAGCAGGAAGCCTAACATTACGTCCAGCAGCGTACCGGTGAAATCAATACCGTTGGTGACATCTTTAATAAAAGTGAATGCGCCGGGGAAAATTTTACCCGTCAGGGAAATCAGTAAAGATAATAACAGCGAAACCACGATCACACCTATGGTTCCGGGAAGTTTAATGAATCGGTTGTTGATGTAGGAAATTAATGCACTAATGGTAACTAAAGCCGTTATCAGCGTAAATGTGTTCATAAGTAATCGAATAATGCCGGTTAAAAAATCAGGTTCCTATTGTTGCTACAGTAGTTTTAAAGGTAGAAAAAAATGTAGCAAATCAAAGTCCCACCGGCATTATAGGATTATTTTTTCCTGGAAGACTTAGCATTTACGTTAAATTCTAATGCCATTTTAATCCAGTATTGTAATTGTTTTTTTGTGTGCAGCTCACCTTCATCTACAAAAATAAATCCTTTCATTTCTTTGCCCCCATGAATCATTACTTCGGCGCCGGAAGAGGATTCGACTACCTCGTCTGATTTAGCAGGATCAATTCTTACCATCATTTTATCGGGCCGTACGCCCACGCACATTTTATCGTTTACCATGAAACACAGGCCACCAAACATTTTCTTTTCCGTGATGTTATCGGTGGAAGCATAAAGGATTTCGCGTACGCGATCAGCGAGTTTTTCATTGAATGCCATTGAGCTATTTTTTGGGAGATATGAAGGTACGACTTCCTTTAATTACCATAATATTGTAATGAAATTTATAACTATGGCAGGATTGGATACTTTTTACCGCTTCCTGAAGCAGCTGCATCCGGTGTCTGATGACGACTGGCAGCTGTTATCCGAAGGGTTATTTGTGCAACAGGTGAAGGAAGGAGCGGTGTTATTGCCGGAGGGCAAAGTGCCGCGGGAGCTGTTCTTCATTTGTGAAGGTATATTGCGCCTGGTAAAGTATACGGATGACGGAGAGGATATTACCATATTTTTTCTGAAAGAAAATAAGTGTGCCACCATACTGGGCAGTTACCTCGAAGAAACGCCCTCGCCTTACGTACTGGAGGCGGTATGTGATGCGGCTGTAATTGTATTGCATAAGGAATACCTCATGAGGCTATACGAAAAGATCCCTTACCTCAGATCCCTGATAGATCAGATTACCCGGCAAGGCTTGCTGGAAAAGGTGCTGGCCCGGAACGAATACCTGGGACTGGATGCCTCGGAGCGTTACCGGTATTTCCTGCAAAAGGAACCGGATATTGTTTCCCGTGTACCATTGAGTACTATTGCGTCTTTCCTGGGTATTACGCAGCAGTCGCTCAGCCGGATCAGGAAAAATGGCCGCCTTTAATGCTTTTTACCATTTGTTAAATGACGCCTGCTGCCGGCTGCCGAATTTTGTGTTCATAAAAAATTATAATTATGAATACGGATCTGACAGGAAAAAAAGTATTGGTATTGGGCGGTTCGGCCGGCATTGGTTTGGCAACGGCACAGGCGGCAGCGGTGGCGGGTGCAACGGTGATCATTGTTTCCAGTAATCTTGAAAGAGTAAATAAAGCATTGGCGACGTTACCCGGAACCGCGCAGGGCTTTGCGCTGGATCTGGGGAGTGAAGCAGCGGTGCGTGACTTCTTTCACACATCAGGCGCCTTTGATCATCTGGTGTTTACAGCAGGTGGCGCCTTCCCGTTCGGGCAGGTGGAAAGCCTTACAGCCGCGGAATTGCAGGAAGCATTTCAATTACGTTTTTTCGGTGCATTCAATGCCGTAAAGTATGGCAGTAAAAATATATTGCCGGGGGGATCAGTGGTATTGACTACCGGCATCGCCAACTTAAGGCCACAGCAGGGATGGGCCGCCGGCGCCTGCATTTGTGGCGCTATGGAGGGCTTCACCCGCATGCTGGCCATCGAACTGGCGCCTATACGTGTAAACGCGGTGTCGCCTGGTATTGTGAAAACAGCACTCTGGGCAGGAATGCCGGAGGCCGATCGCGAAGCCATGTATAAACAGGCTGCCGGCATGCTTCCGGCAGGCCGCGTGGGCCAGCCGGAAGATATTGCGCAAACTTATTTATACCTGATGCAGAATGGATTCAGCACGGGGCAGATAGTAGTGGCAGATGGCGGCGCCGTACTGGTTTAATGCGCAATGGTAGCGGCGCCAGGCGCCGCTGCCACAGCCGTTTTGATATTCCGGCGGCATACCAGTAATATAAACAGTGCCAGCAGGGAAGTGCCGCACATGGTGATCGCCATCGGCGTAGCCGTGTGCGTGTTATACAGGCTTACCACCGTGGAGGCAAGCGCACCTATTCCCATTTGTGTGGCGCCCATCAGGGAAGATGCGCTGCCCGCATTTTTACTGAACGGGGCGAGCGATAATGCTGTCGTGTTGGGATTGATAAAGCCCAGGCAGCAAAGGTAGATGAACAACAATACGATGATACCGGGTAATGATAAAAAGTTATTCCAGGCGCAGACAATGAAAACAAGCCCGGTGATGGTTTGACAAAGCAGCGCCACCGGTACTATCTGCTGACTGCTGAACCGTTTCAACAACAGGCTGTTCACCTGGCTGGAACCGATCAGTCCTACCGAAAGGCCCGCAAAGATCCAACCATACGCTTTGTCACTGAGCTTATAAATATCCATAAACACCTGGGGGGAAGCTGATACATAAGCGAACAGTCCTGAGAAAGAAACTGCGCCTGCAAAAGTGTAGGTATAAAACTGAGGTTCACTCACCACCGACAGGAAGTTGCTGATAATGGGACCAGGCTTCAGTGACATCGACGTGTCCGGCTTATAACTTTCCGGCAGCCAGAGGATGGTGGCTATCAGGATCAGTGCGCCCATAACGCCCAGTACCAGGAATACTGCGTGCCAGCTAAAGGCGCTGGTTACATAACTGCCCACGGTAGGGGCAATCATGGGGGACGTTCCCACTACGAGCATCAGCAGTGCAAATACTTTGGCATTGTCTTTCACGGGGAAGAGGTCACGCACCATCGCAACAGAAGCTACTGCCGCGGCGCAGCTGCCTATGGCCTGGATAAAGCGGAGGATAATGAGCCCGTTCAGGGAAGACACATACATACAGCCGATAGAAGAAATCACATACAGCACGAGTCCTATGAATAGCGGCTTCTTCCTGCCAAACCGGTCGAGCAACGGACCATATAGTAATTGTCCTGCTGAAATCCCAATAAAAAAGCTCGAAAGCGATAAGGCCACCCTGGTAGGATCTACTCCCAGATCCTTTCCTATAGCCGGAAAGCCGGGAAGATACATGTCGATCGAGAAAGGGCCTAGTGCTGTGAGCGTACCGAGAATCAGGATAAGAAAGAAATATTTCGATTTTGAAAGTTCGTTGGTCAAAATAATATGGCTTTAAAAAATTTCCCTGCAAAAGTAAGAAGAAATACGCCCCTTCGGATGATGTGACTGTTATCTTCTTTTGATTTTACCGTGGGGAGACAAGCATTCGCGTATTTATTCCTGTGTAATATTGATCAGGAAATCATACAGTCCTGTTTCGCCGGGGATGTTCAGTTTCTTGCGAAGCCGGTACCGGCTGGTTTCCACGCCGCGTACGGAAATACCCATCGACTGGGCTATTTCTTTGGTGGTAAGATTAATGCGCAGGTAGGCACAAAGTTTAAGATCAGTGGTGGTCAAATCCGGGTATTGTTTTTTAAGGGTGCGCAGGAAGTTGTTATGCACTTCATCAAAGTGTTGGGAGAACTGCGCCCAGTCTTCTTCGTTATTCTCTGCTTCTTCAAATAACCGCATCACTTTTTTGAAAGAAGGAAGCGCTTCCGGGTCATTGGTTTTCTTTACGCTTTGTATCAGCTCTTCACGGATATTGGATATCAGTTTGCCTTTTTGTACCAGGTGCATCGTGGCGGTGGCCAGCTCTTTATTTTTATGTTGTACGTCTGATTCCAGTTTTTCATTGCGCAGCCGGATCAGCTGTTTCTCGTTTCTTTCCAGCTCCAGCTGGTGTTGAAAAATGAGATGTTGTTGTTCCTGCAGATGTTTGTCTTTCTGTGCAGCAAATTTTTTCTTCTGACGCCGGTACAGGTACCAGGTCAGCCCCGCGAGCAACAGTATATACACCGTCTTCGCTATATAGGTTTGATACCAGGCGGGTAAAATGGTAAAAGAATAACTGGCGGGAGCGGAGATATTGCCGAGGTTATCTTTTGCCTTTACCCAAAAAGTATATTTCCCGTAAGGGAGATTGGTATATTCTTTTTCTGTTTTGGCGGTCCATTCGCCGGGTTGTTTATCGAAGCCGGCCAGCTGATAGCTGTAAGTGATATGATTGCCTTGTTCCGCCGGGGGAGCCGTATATTCAAAATGAAAACTGTTGAACGCATTGGGGAGTACCACTGGCGGCTGCGCACCGGCCGTTTGGTAGCCGCCATACAGCAGGGTGTCTTTCCGGCTGGTGGCTTTTATTTGTCCGAGTAATACTGACAGGCCGGCATCATGACGGGAATATTTTTTATAGTTGAGATGATAAATGCCTTTGTCGCCGCCAAAAAAGATATTCTCCTCATTAAAAGGATAAATGAACTCAAAGCCGCCAACGATTTTCCCGGTGAGTTCGGGGAACCAGGTAATTGTTTGCTGCCGGGGTTTCAATACTCCCGGCTTTTTATCTGCCACCAGCCAGATGTTGCCGCTGCTGTCTTCCGAAAGATATTGCACCGCTGCATTTTTCAGCGGGGCAAACAATCCCTGCGACGGAACAAATTGCTGCCGGGCTTCATCAAATTCATAGATGCCTTTCATGGTGGCGGCTACCATCCGTTGTTGAATACGGAAAACGTAATTATTGTAGGTGGACGGCAGCCCGTCTTTTTGCGTGAACAAGCGGTAGCTCAGGGCGGTGTCATTTTTTAGGGTGAGCAGGTATACACCTCGGTAGGGGTGGGAGGACCAGATACGTTGCTGTGGGTCCATCGCCAGGAAGCGGAGGGATTCGTATAAACCGGAGACGTGCCGGTTGACACGCACCTGTGGGCCGTTATAGCGGATAATAGCCAGGCCATTATAACAGCCGGTAAGTATGTTGTTGGAAAGCGGCAGGTAAGCCCAGCAGCCCAGGTCTTTCAGCACTGCAGCAGCCTTGTTGCCGGTGATTTCAAACGTTCCTTCCTGGTGGGCCATCAGCAGGTGGGAGCCGATAGCAGAAAGGTTCCATACCTGGCCACGGGTGTTGGCCACCGGCTGAAAGTTGCCTTTGGAATAGCTGAGGTCTGCAACGGTGTCCAGTGGTGTGCTGTATAGTCCATCAGAAGTGCCGATGTAAAGGCGCTGATTAAACACCTTTGCCGCATAAGTGGTAAGCGAATTATGTTTGGCGGGTAGTATCTGTTTAATGGCGGTATTGTAACGCAGCTGATCTATACCGTTGTCCAGCGCCAGCCAGATATTATGGCGGGGATCAGCAAACAGGCGGAGCACATTATTATTCTGAAGACCCTCGTCCATGCTGAATTGCTGGATCACGCTGCCACTATTGGCATTGATGATAAAGCATCCTTTGGAGAAGGTGCCCACCGCCAGCTGGCCGTCACCCAGCGGGATGGCGCAATAAATACGGCTGCTCCGGAAAACACTATCTGCTGCTGTTTGCAGCGGGAGTAACTGTTGCCCGGTGATACGGAAAAGCCCATCCTTGAGGGTGGCAACCAGCAGGGTATCATTTTTTTCTTCCAGGAAAGCGGTGACCAGGAGAGATTTGCCCTGGAAGCCGGTGCAAACAGGTTGCCATTTACCGTTTAATAATTTCAGCAGTCCCTGTTTCAGGTCCTGCGCGTAAAGGCCGTGGGCCGTGCTGCCCATTATTTTCCATTCTACGGGAGCATTGTACACGTCTATCTGCCGGTTACGCCAGCCGAATATTTTATTGTTGCTTTTGAAGTAAACGCCATTGTTGAATAATGCAATATTCCAGATGTCTGCAAATTCTGTTTGCCCGGCGGGGATATACTTTTTGAGAGAAGTATATTCCAGGATACCATTTTTATTGGGCAGATAATACCCGAAGTCGTCCTGTGCGCCAACATAAATCTTCCCGTCCGGCGCCACCTTTACCGCGCGCAGGCGGGTGTTGTTGGGTACGGGGTACAGCTTCCAGTAATTGCCGTTGAAGGTAAGAAGCCCTTCATTATTGGCGAAATACAGGATACCGTTATGGTCAATATCAATGTCCCAGGTTTGCCCATTTCCCTGGTATTGGGCTTTACTGAAATTCACCACAGCGGGTAGTCCGATTGTATTCTGGGCTAATAATATTTTTCCGTGGAATAAAAGGGCCAGCAACAACAAATGCTTCATCTAAAAAGCGTTTTACTAAATGTAAAATTTTTTTGCTGATGTAGGTAAGATGTAATGAAGATAGATTAGCTATCAATGTTTTAATGTCCTTTGAAGTAGAAATGACGTAGTGCCGGAAATGATTTTATGCTTTTAAATAGGGATCTTGGATATTCTTATTTTTCTTTTTAAAGAGACACTGTACATGCTGAAATTCCACGTTATAGCACTCACCTTATTGCTGGCTTCTGTGCTGCCTGGTAACGGGCAGGGATATCTGAAAACCCGCGGCCACATTATTGTTAATGAAAAAAACGAGCAGGTGATCCTCCGGGGAATGGGCCTCGGAGGCTGGATGTTGCAGGAGGGCTATATGTTCCGCCTGGGTAATATCGGCCAGCAATACAGGATCCGCGAAAAGATCCGGGAACTGATAGGGCCTGAAAAAACACAGGCATTTTATGATGCGTGGCTTACCAATCATACCACCAGGAGGGATATTGACTCGATGGCGGCATGGGGGTTCAATTCCGTTCGCCTGCCCATGCACTTCAACCTGTACACGCTGCCGGCAGATGAGGAGCCGGTTGCCGGGCAAAATACCTGGCTGGAAAAAGGGTTTGCATTGACCGACTCCCTACTGAACTGGTGTAAGGCCAATCATATGTACCTGATCCTTGATCTGCATGCTGCACCTGGTGGGCAGGGGAACGATCTGCCTATTTCCGACAGGCACCCCGAAAAGCCATCTCTCTGGGAAAGCCAGGCTAACCGGGATAAAACCATTGCCTTATGGCGCAAGCTGGCAGCGCGTTACGCCAACGAACCCTGGATAGGCGGTTATGATATTATCAATGAACCTAACTGGGGATTTGAAGACGCCGGGGATAAAAGGGGCACCAAAGAAACAAAGAACATTCCCCTGAAACAGCTGATGACAGCCATCACCAAAGCCATCCGGGAAGTAGATCAACAGCATATCATCATTATAGAAGGAAATGGTTTCGGGAATAATTACAAGGGCATACTGCCTGCGTGGGATAATAACATGGTGATCAGCTTTCACAAATACGGCAACTTCACCAATACCGCTTCTATCCAGAATTTCCTGGATTTACGGGCGCAATATAACCTCCCGTTGTGGCTGGGGGAATCGGGGGAAAACTCCAATAACTGGTTCACCCATACTATCAGTATGGCAGAAAGCAATGATATCGGCTGGGCATGGTGGCAGCTGAAAAAGATGGGGGGCAACAATCCCCTGGAAATAAAGCTCACGCCCGGTTACCAGGCGCTCCTGGATTACTGGAACGGCAAAGGGCCCGCACCTGCGGAGGATGAAGCCTATCGCGCGCTCATGGAATTTGCAGGCAATACCGGGATCGAAAATAATATTTACCATAAAGATGTGACAGATGCCATGTTCCGCCAGGTGGCTTCCGGTAAGGCCATTCCTTTCCGGGAACATATCATCAAAGACAAGGCTGTGATCCGCGCGGTAGACTATGATCTGGGACGAAACCTTTCAGCGTATAACGACCTGGATACCGCGAGCTACCATTATACGCCGGGTGTTAATACACAGGGGAACCGCGGACACGCTTACCGCAACGATGGCGTGGATATAAAAAAGGAGGATGATGAGTTTGTGGTATTTCATATTGAAAGCGGCGAATGGCTGCAGTACACTACCCGGGTTGCCGCTGCCGGGAACTACACCCTTACCGTAAAAATAAAAGCAGATACCGGTAGTGTTGCCCCCAGGTTTAAGATCAGCAGCGATGACAACGTGCTGGCGGCTGATATTGCCGTGCCATCTGCGGGGCAGCAGGTGGTAGTGAAAAATATCCGCCTCACAAAAGGGGAACACCGGATCCGGATAGCCTTTGTGCAGGGTGGCGGTGTGTTTACCGGGATGACCTTTGAAAGAAAGTAAGAACGCATAAAATTAACTCCACGTTTGATCCATTAGCCTTATTTGTTCACCTTTTCTTTAATTGTAAATTCCATGAAAGAAAAACTGATCTCCATTAGCGTAGGTTCCGTCCTGTTAGTGGTAATGATGAGCGCCTGCAAAAAAGAGGCGAAAACAACCAATAATCTGCAACCTTTGGATGCCCGGCCTGCTGCAGTAGCAGTGCAGGCGGCAGCAGCAGCGTACACGCTGATCTGGTCTGACGAATTTGACGGCACCAGTGTCAACACTTCCAAATGGTCTTTTGAAACCGGTCCGGGTGTTAATAATGAAAAGCAGTATTACCAGTCGTCCAATGCCAGTGTGAGCAACGGCAACCTGGTAATCACCGCGAAGAAGCAGTCCGTGAACGGCTGGCCCTATACCTCTGCGCGAATGAACACCGCCGGGCATTTTACCACGCAGTACGGCCGTATTGAAGCGCGGATTAAACTGGCCTCCGGGCAGGGACTATGGCCTGCCTTCTGGATGCTGGGCAATAACATTGGCTCCGTGGGTTGGCCGAAATGCGGTGAAATAGATATCATGGAGCAGGTAAATACCAGCAACACTGTTTATGGCACTATTCACTGGGATGCCAACGGTCATGTTTCCTATGGCGGCACTTCCAGTACCACTATTACTGATTACCACGTATATGCGGTGGAGTGGGATGCCAATGCAATCCGCTGGTACCTGGATGGTAACCAGTTTGCAACAGCCAATATCCAGAACAATATCAACAGCACAGAAGAATTCCACAACCAGTTTTTTATCATCCTGAACATGGCTGTGGGAGGCGATTTCCCCGGACAAACGATTGATGAAAGTAAACTGCCTGCCAATATGTACGTGGATTACGTGCGGGTATACTCCATTTCCAACAGCGGTGGCAATGCGCCTATTGGCAGCACCATTACGCTCAAAGGATTTAATAATGCTTTTGTGAGCAGTGAAAACGGCACACAGGCCATGACCTGCAACCGCACTACTGCACAGGGATGGGAACAGTTTACCGTGGAAGATGCCGGCGGTGGTAAGGTGGCATTGAAAAGCCAGGGTAAGTATGTTTCTTCAGAAAACGGCGTTAATCCCATTACGTGTAACCGTACCAGTGTGGGCGACTGGGAAAAATTTGACTGGATAGTAAATACAGACGGCAGCATCGCCCTCCGCGGAAATAATGGGCGATATGTGTCGTGCGAAAACGGCACGCAGGCTATGACCTGCAACCGTACCACTATTTCCGGCTGGGAGTCGTTCCGGTATTAAATGATATAGGTTGATGGATCGGGCCGGCCGTGTTAACGGCCGGCTTTCCTATGCTGTAGATCAACTGTTCCATGATACTTCCTTTACGCCGGTATCTGCCTGTATATCTGCGATCAGCTTGCCTACAATGGTTTTATCCATGCTTCTGAAACGTACCGTGATAAAGAAGAAACTGTCTGTTTGCTCGATGTTGCAGGAAGTAATATTGAGCGCGGTGTTTTGAAATAATTTATCTGCTACCTCAATGGATTTGCTCCGTTCAAAAGTGATGATGCGGATAGTTTTTTGTTCAAAGCGGCTGAGGAATCTTTTTTCTACCGGCTGCAGCAGCCACAGGATGATGATGGCAATAGCGGTGGCAATAAATGCGGCGAAATACATGCCGCCGCCGGTGGCGAGCCCGATAGCTGCTACCGTCCATAATCCCGCGGCGGTAGTGAGCCCGCGAACCACGCCTTCTTTCAGAAAAAGAATGGTGCCGGCGCCGATAAATCCTATACCGCTGATCACCTGTGCGGCCACCCTGGAGGGGTCCAGTACAATGTTAGGCTGCCCCAGGATATCGGAAAATCCGTAAGCGGAAACCATCATGGTTAACGCCGCACCTACAGACACCATCATGTGGGTTCTAAGACCGGCAGCCCAGTCCTTCCGTTCTCTTTCCAAACCTATTATACCGCCAAAAACCGCTGCCAGCGATAATCTTATCAATATTTCCATCCAGGGTATCATACTACTAATTTACGCAATAAATTTTCTTTCATCCTGTGGAGGTTGTCTTTCTGCCTGATTACGGTGATTATTCCGATTATAGCCGGGCTTTTAAAGAAGCTCAAAATTTGTATCTTGACATCAATTCATTTATATTTTTCGCATGCTTCCAATCAAACTACGTTTACTCATTGCCGCAGCGCTTCTTTTTTCCGTTACAACCCGGGCGCAGGTAAAGTTCCGGACAATAGCACCCAACGTCACCCAGCCGGGATTAAAGACAGTGCATTCGCCGCATCTTGCCGCAGAACCCGCTGTGGGAAACAACCGCCATCAGCTGATAGTGATGATTCCCGGTACCGGCGGCACGGCCACTGATTTCCGTACATTCGACAGTTCTTTTGCTGCCATGGGCTATTATGTGATCACCCCGGATTATATGAACACGGTGATCACCACAGCGTGTTCCAAAAGTGAAGACAGTACCTGTTTTGATCATTTCCGCCAGGAAATTATGTTTGGTACGCCGGTGAGTGATAAGGTAGATGTAGATTCTGCCAACAGCCTGGTGAACCGTTTTACAAAACTGGTGGTGTACCTGGCTGCGCAGGATCGTGGCTGGAGTGAGTTTGTACGTAATGGACAAGTGCGCTGGGATAAAGTTATTGCTGCAGGTCATTCGCAGGGAGCGGGGCATGCAGCATATTTTGGGAAGCAGTTCCGTTTGCGTGGAGTGCTGATGTTTTCGGGCCCGCAGGATTACCTGCAATATTTTAATGCGCCGGCGCATTGGCAGCAGGAGCGTGGTCGCACGCCGGTGAACAGGTATTATGCGTTTCTGCATGTTGCAGACCCGTTTAATTACCAGTACCAGGTGCAGGATGTAAGTGCGGTGAACCACCAGGCGGTAACCGATACCACGATGGTGCAGCCGGGAATGCCCGTTCACTCCAGGAATAGTATCCTTGTTACGGATGTGGATCGTAAAGATAAACACGGATCTACGCTGGGAACAGACTTCATAGCCGTGTGGAAATATATGATCAGCGGGGCTACCAGGAATTAATAAGGAACTGGCTAACGGTCTCGTGTAAACGATGAACTTTGTCCTCCTGTTTTTTATTCTTTATCTTCGCGGGCGTTCGTTACCATTCTATGTCAAAGAAGAAGAGAAGAAAAAAGAAGAAGCACCAGGGAAGCAGCAGTTTAGCCGTTATCGTTATATTGATCATCGCTGCATTTGCGGTGACTACCTGTTCCCGGAAAATTACCGGAGACAATGAAAAATCTCCTCCAAAGAAATCATCTCACAAAAAAAATACTACTTCCGGCACCAGTGCATTTTTACTGGCAGAAGATTTTGAACCGGGATCCAAAACAAATTATAACAGCGGGGACGTGGCATTATCCAGTGGTACCTGGAAGTTTAAGGATGCCGTCACCGGCAACCTGGAGGAAGATCATAAAACAGGTACACAGGCATTGCGTATCCGGGACAATGGTATGGCCGGGATGAAATTCGATATCCTTGTAAAAGGAACGGTAACGGTTACACTAAAATTTGCCGGGTACGGGGACGACAAAATGGGCACATGGGAGTTGTGGGCATCAGTGAACCGCGGGCAAAGCTATTTTCGTGTGGGGGATCCCGTTAGTGTTACGTCCGGTGTGCTGAAAACAGCCACTTTTACCGCGAAAAGTACGGGCACTATCCGTTTTGATATCCGGAAAACAGATCCCGGCAGCAGCAGGATTAATTTTGATCGGTTCCGGGTCACTGCCGGCGGAAAGGACACATCGGTTAAGCCGGTGGAGAAACCGGCAGGGAGCGACGACGACAACCTGTTACTGGGCAATCCCAGCGATGCCAGTGGATCGTTGGTGATGGCGAATAATTACCTGATGGATAAGGAATATTACAAGCTGTCGTATAACCGTGACAGGGGAACGCCCAATTGGGTGGCCTGGCATGTATCGCGGAAGGACCTGGGCAAAATGTCGAGGGCCAATGATTTCAGGCCGGACGCCGATATTCCTGGGAACTGGTACCAGGTATCCCAAACTAGTTATATGGGCAGCGGATTCGACAGGGGGCATAATTGTCCGTCGGGCGACCGGACGGCCACCCGTGCCGCCAATGAATCCACTTTCCTGATGACCAATATGATCCCGCAGGCGCCTAACCACAACCAGCATTTATGGAAGAACCTGGAAGAATATACCCGGGAGCTGGTGATGAAAGGGAACGAAGTATATGTGATCATGGGCAGCTATGGCAGCGGGGGAGCCGGCAGCAAGGGACTGGCCAAAACAATAGACGGGCGTAAGGTTACCGTGCCGGACCATATCTGGAAGGTCCTCGTAATTTTACCGGAAGGAAACAATGATTTGCAGCGAATTAATAAGAACACCCGTATTATTGCAGTGAACACACCAAATAAAAACGATGTAAATGCGAGGTGGAGCGCTTACCTGACATCTATTGAAGAGATAGAAAAGGCTACCAGGTATAAGTTGCTTGACAAGGTACCGCTGGTGATAAGACAGGAATTAGTAAAGAAAATAGATGCAGGACAGGAGAGAATGTATCGTTAAAAAAAATATTATGTTGTTCTGATAATTAAATTATAAATTGCATAAAATTATTATGTTTTTGTAGTTTGTAAACTAATATCCAAAAAATAAATCATGATAAGTTCCTATAAAAACCAGATTGGCATAATTTTATTGAAAGTACTGTAGCTACATGTAACTTATTGAAGCCTTAGATCGTTATTATAATTAGAAGCTAACTTAAAGTATAACTGGCCGATTATTAATGGAAATAAACCTACACTTTTCTTGATTATATGTACATATAACAAGACAAATACTGTGTACACAACGAAAGAAATGGCGTAAAATAATTAGGGGTAAAATGGCGTTATACTAGAGAAGCTTAACAATATGAGCTTTTTAAACATTAATTTTATATCTAACTAATATGGGTGAAAGAGTGTCGGTGGCCTTACTTGTTACTACATACAACTGGCCGGAAGCATTAAAGCTTGTGCTGGATAGTGTACTGGTGCAAACCGTTCTCCCCGACGAAGTCATTATAGCTGATGATGGCTCCGGAGAGGCTACCAGGGATGTTGTAGAGGCATTCAGACGAAAAACCAATATTCCGGTGAAGCATTTCTGGCATCCGGACGAAGGTTTCCGTAAAACTATCATCATTAACCAGGCAATTACCGGTACTTCTTCCGACTATATTATCCAGATTGATGGCGATATTGTGATGCATGAGCTTTTCATCAGGGACCATATCAGTGAAGCGGAAAAAGGATATTTTATCCGTGGCAGCAGGGTGTTGTTACAGGAAGAGATTACCAGGAAATACCTGAACAATGGTCAATTTGAGCGGGTATCTTCTTTCAGCAGAGACGTGAGAAACCGGATTAATTCACTTCGCATTCCTTTCCTGGCTCCATTGCTGATTAAAAAGAGTCAGCGTTCCCGTAACTGGATCGGTTGTAACTGTGCTTTCTGGAGAGAAGATTTTCTGAAAGTGAATGGTTATAATAACGAATTGAAAGGGTGGGGGCACGAGGATATTGAACTGGCAGCACGTTTTATCAATTCCGGTTTATACCAGAAAAAGGTAAAATTAAAAGCGGTATGTTATCACCTGCATCATCCTTTTAATTCCCGTGTACACGAAAACATCAACTACAGGGTTTACCTGGATACCTTAAACCACGGGATTGCCTATTGTTCCAACGGCTACAGGCACCATTTAACGACGGAGTAAATAATCAAAAAAGATATTTCATAAAAAAGGCCACCAATCGGTGGCCTTTTTTTATTTAGTTACTAAACGTTTGCATTTCAATGAGCCGTTTATAAATACCGTTGTTGCTGAGTAGTTCCTGGTGGGTGCCTTGCTCGGCCACCTGGCCGTTATCCAGTACAATGATCAGGTCCGCGTTCTGAATAGTGCTCAGGCGGTGGGCAATCACCAGGGATGTGCGGTTCTTCATCAGGTTATTCAGCGCATCCTGCACCATTTTCTCGGATTCGGTATCCAGGGCGGAAGTGGCCTCGTCCAGCAGCATCAGCGGCGGATTGGAGAGCACGGCGCGTGCAATGCAGA
Source organism: Chitinophaga sp. ARDCPP14 (assembly GCF_051362515.1). Taxonomy (NCBI): domain Bacteria; kingdom Pseudomonadati; phylum Bacteroidota; class Chitinophagia; order Chitinophagales; family Chitinophagaceae; genus Chitinophaga; species Chitinophaga sp. ARDCPP14. The sequence continues at coordinate 15,619 of NZ_JBKIXB010000008.1, forward strand.
TACGCTGCCGTTGTCCGCCGGAGAGCTTGGACCCTTTATCCCCGATATTGGTGTTGTAGCCGTCTTCGGTTTTGCTGATAAAATCGTGTGCGTTGGCAATCCTGGCTGCGGCCTCTACCTCTTCCATGGTGGCGTCAGGTTTGGCAAAAGCAATATTGTTAAAGATGGTGTCATTAAAGAGGATGGACTCCTGGTTTACAACGCCCATGAGTGCCCGTAAAGATTCCATTGTAACAGACTTCAGGTTTTTGCCATCTATCAGGACGCTGCCTGACTGCGGGTCCATGAAACGGGGGATCAGGTCCATCAAGGTGGATTTTCCGCCGCCGGAAGGGCCCACCAGCGCCACCGTGGAGCCTTTGGGTATGCTGAGGTGAATGTTATTCAGTACTTTCTTCTCGCCGTAGGCGAAAGAAACGCCATCAAAACGAATCTCATTGGTAAAGCCGTTTAAGGTAGCAGCATCGGGTGCGTTGGTGATAGCCGATTGCTGATCGATCAGCTCCAGCACCCTGTCGCCCGCCGCAACGCCTGAATGGATATTGCTGAACGCAGTGGAAATAGCTTTTGCCGGGCGCATAATCTGGGAGAAGAGGGCAATATATACAACAAAGGTAGATCCGTCCATATCCCCCTGGTTATTGATAATAAGCGAACCGCCATAAAACACGATACCGGCCACCATTAAGACCCCTAAAGTTTCAGAAACGGGCGACGCCAGTTGCTGTCTTTTAGCCATTGAGCGGGATATCTTGGAATACTTGCGGTTTTGTTCATCAAAGCGGTTGGTAATAAATCCAACGGCATTAAATGCCTTTACGATCCTGATGCCGTTCAGCGCCTCATCGAGGTAGCTGATCATCATGCCGTAAGTTTGATGGGAAGCGGTAGCCTGTTCTTTCAGTCGTTTTACAATCCGCGATATAATGAGGCCGGCTACCGGAATCACCAGCATCGATACCAGCGTTAATTTATAGGAGATAAGGAACAGGATGACGAGGAAAGAGATCAATTGGGCCGGTTCTTTAAATAACACCTGCAGGGTACCGGTTACTGTATACTGTACTACCTGGACATCTGATGCAATCTTAGAAATGATATCTCCCTTTCTTTCATTGCTAAAATAACCGAGGTGAAGGTTCATTACATTGTTGAATACTGATTTACGCAGGTTCAGCAAGGTTTGTATGCGCAGGCTTTCCATGGTACGATCTGCGAAATAGCGGAACAGGTTGCCTATTAATACTGAGGCGGCAATACAGGCGCAAACAAATTCCAGGCTTTTGATTTTACCATATTCACTGGCAATAGTGGTGGTGTAATGTTTAAATACTTTGAAAATATCAAAATAATTGTCCGGCATGGGAACAATTTTCTGATTGAGGTCCTTGTTGAACAACGTTTCCAGCAAAGGCGCCAGCAATGCAAGGTTCAGCGTGCTGAATATTACAGACAACAGTACACAGATGATATAGGGGATCGCAAATTTATTAATAGGTTTAGCAAATGATAATAATCGGAAGTATGTCTTCATATTTTAATAATAATCGTATAATGATTAAGACGGTGCATAAAAAAAACCGCATCGTTGCTGATGCGGTTCCTTAAGTTTTAATTTCCTTTTTATCAATAACTTAAAGAATATTTTTCGGTCGCACATTCAAGCCAGCAGATCACCAGTAAAAACTGCAATCAGGGCTCAAAAATAGCCCTTTTGGCTTAATTGTCAAAAGATTTGATCGCCATCGGCTGGCGGCGTTATAGCTGCGTGAGGATTTTTAGCGCCCCGGTGTCTTTATATTGAACCATCAGTTGTTTCAGGTGCTCTTTTAAGGTAGCGGTGAGTTTCTCTGTGCCTTTCCGGCCATAAAGATTGTTTACCTCGTGCGGGTCCTGCTTCAGATCATACAGTTCCCAGCTGTTGGACTCCCCGTAGAAGCGTACCAGCGTGTATTGTTCTGTACGGATACCGAAGTGCGGGTATACATGGTGGGGCTCCGGAAATTCGTAATAGTGGTAATAGGCTTCTTTTCTCCAGGGAACATTTCCGGCATTTGCTTTCAGCAGCGGTAAAAAGGAGGTGCCTTGTATATCAGCGGGTACTTTTACGCCGGCGATGTTCAGGAAAGTGGGGGCCCAGTCGATGTTCAGCATCAGCTGATTGATGGAGGTACCAGGCTTTATTACGCCGGGGTATCTGATCACAAAAGGTGTACGTAATGATTCTTCATAAATAAAGCGTTTATCAAACCAGCCATGTTCTCCCATATAGAAGCCCTGATCAGAGGCATATACGACGACTGTATTTTTTGAAAGGCCTGATTTATCGAGATAGTCCAGCAGCTGGCCGATGTTCCTGTCGAGCGATTTTGCCGTGGCCAGGTAATCTTTCAGGTAGCGCTGGTATTTCCATTCTACGAGGGCATCACCTGTTAGTTTTTGTTCATCAAATTCTTTGCTGATCTTATTTTCATAGTAATCAATAAATGCCTTTTTTTGTTCCGGCGTAAAGCGGCCGTAGATCCCTTTTTCGTAATTGGCATGCACTTTCAGGTCTTCTTTCAGGCGCATGGTTTTATCGATGGTCATGTCCTGGTTTTGTGCTGCCAGGCGGTTTTTGTAATCATCTTTGAAAGTGGCCGGGAGGGGAAATGTTTTATCGTCGTATGCACCGAGGTCCTGGACATCCGGCAGCCATTCGCGGTGTGTTGCTTTTTCGCCTACTACCAGGAAGAAGGGTTTGGAAGTATCGCGTTTGTTGAGCCAGTTAACAGAAAGGTTGGTAATAATATTGGTTACATAGCCTTCTATGCGGGTGGTGTCGTTTGGACCGATGATATCAGGGTTGTAGTATTGGCCCTGGCTGTTGAGGATACGCCAGTAGTCGAACCCCTTTGGCAAACTGCCTAAATGCCATTTACCTATCCAGGCAGTCTGGTAGCCGTTTTCCTGCAGCAGGGCAGGGAATAGTTGCTGTTCTACATTAAACCTTTTCTCATTGAGCGTGTAGCCGTTGATGTGACTATACTTACCGGTAAGCAGGGTAGCCCTGCTGGGGCCGCAAATGGAATTGGTGACCAGGGCATTTTTGAAAATGGCCCCCTGGCTGGCAATCCGGTCGATGTTAGGTGTTTGTACCAGTTTGCTGCCATAGGCGCTGATAGCCTGGTAGGCATGGTCATCGGAGAAAATGAAAATAATATTAGGGCGTTGTTGCTGCGCATAGCTGCTGGCAGTGAAGAGGAGTAATAATCCCCAGGTTTTTTTAAGATAGTTTGCGGAGAAGAATTTCATGTTCAAAGTTTTATCTTTTGACGGGTTATGTTCCGTGGTTTTATCAAAGATATTTTAGCGGCCACCCTCCGGCGACCGCATCTCAAAAAAATCACTTTTCCGCCACCACCTTAAACTCCTCAAACACCACCTCAAACGGCAACTTCCCCGGTGCAGCGGCCACAGGGCCTATCTGCACTTTACCACCGGGAGGAAAATAGGCCAGTCGCAGCATATCAAATTTCTTATTATCAAAGGAATATTCAATCTGTACATAGTCGCCTTTACGCAGTAACTTCAGCCACATGCTTTTGGGGCTATCGTGGCGCGGAACTACCGACCAGTCGGATACTTCACGGGTTACCACGGCGCTTACGTTCTGTACGCCGTCTACATATTCGATACCGGTTTTAATCCAGTTTTTGGCGTCCTTGCGGATCATCAGGCCGGCCTGGTGGAACAACTCTTTATAATGTCCGGTAATTTTTACCGTGGCGGTAAAATCGCCTTCCTGTTCCTGGAAATAAAAAGGGCCGTTATCGCGGATGAAGCCGTAGTGGGTTACCTGCCAGTAGTCGGTACCGGGGTCAACGGTCACGTTTATCTTGTTGTGGTCTGCTGACCATTTCTGAGGAGTGTTATACCATTGCATTGTTTGTGCTTTTAGTCCCATACTCATCGCTATGAAAGCGGATAATGCTACCAGTTTTTTCATCATGTTTCCGTAAAAATTTTCTGTAAGATGATAAATATTCTCCGGAATGGGTAATTTTTAGTGATGGGTAGCTGCTCCGGATTTGTTAACTTTAAGAACCCTCTTTAACCCGCCTGTTAAATGTTATGAATATGCGCGAAGAAAACCCTCAAGTAACAAAAAGAAAGTCTGTTGCCATTATTGTAGCCCATCCCGATGATGAAACGCTGTGGGCCGGAGGTACCATCCTGTTTCATCCGCAGTGGAACTGGACCATCATCAGCCTGTGCCGCGCCAGTGATACAGACAGAGCCCCTAAATTTTTTAAGGCATTACAATTGTACGGAGCACAAGGAGTTATGGGAGATATGGACGATGGTCCCGAACAAACGCCATTGCCGGAAGAGGTGGTGGAAAACCAGGTGCTGGCGTTATTGCCGGTGCAGCATTACGACCTGGTCATCACCCATCATCCGCGCGGGGAATATACGCGGCACCTCCGCCACGAAGAAGTAAGCAGCGCCGTGATCCGGCTGTGGCAACAAGGCAGGATCACAGCAGATGAGCTCTGGGCGTTTGCTTATGAAGACGGATTAAAGTCCTATTTCCCGGAAGCTATTCCTGAAGCAACTATTTATCATGTGCTGGATAAAGATCTCTGGCAACGAAAATACGAGGTGATCACTCAAACGTACGGATTTAAGGTCGATAGCTGGGAAGCAGCCACCACGCCGCTGGCGGAATCATTCTGGTGTTTTAATAACAGCATGGAAGCCCATCAGTGGCTCAACAGTTTACCGTTTGAATTATGAAAGTACTTTTGTTATTTGATTATCCGCCGGCTCCCGGTGGACTGGCAACACAAGGAAATTTATTGTACCATGGCCTGCTGGAAATAGGTGTAACTGCGCTGGCGGTGCACTACGACTCACCACTGGAAAAGGAATGGTACTACAACTCGTTTAAGCCGGATGTGGTGGTGGGCGTAGGTTACTGGGGATATTGCCCGCAGTTGATCCTGCATCCGCAGCAATTTGGTGTGCAGCCGGTTCCGTGGCTGGTGGCCGATGGATATATCGCCAACTACCAGGAGGTGCTGAATAAACTGCCGCTGATCCTCGTTACCTCGCAGTGGGTAAAGGAAATGTATATACGCGACGGCATCAACGGCGATAAAATCGCCGTACTGCCGGTTGGTTGCAATACCAACAGGTTCGCGCCGCTGCCTAAAGATCATCCGCGGGTGAAAGCCGTGCGGGAATCAATGGGCGTGGCGCCGGATGAGCTGATGCTGCTCACCGTAGGCGGCGACGCCTGTTCAAAAGGAGCCAGGGAAGTCATGCAGGCGCTGTCGCAACTCAGCAGTGAAGTGCCCGGCAACTGGAAGTATATCTGTAAAGTATGGCCGCAGCCGCGCACCAGCATACAAAATAAAGCCGACCTGGCACTGGCGGAAGAACTGGGGCTGGGTGGCAAGGTGCAATATATTACCAGCATTGTTTCAAGGGAGGAGATGCCTTATCTCATCAACGCCTGCGATATTTATGTGGCCCCATCGCGGCTGGAAGGCTTCGGGATGCCACAGGTAGAAGCTGGCGCCTGCGAAAAGCCGGTGATCGGCATCCGCGCAATGGGCATGCTGGATACGCTGGTAGATGGCGAAACCGCACTGCTGGCCGGTGTGGCAGAAGAAATTGTGCTGAATGAAGTGATGGTTGGTAAAGAGTCGGGTTTCGAGACGGAAAAGAAGGTCGTATTTTCTACGCCCCGTACAGTGGACTACCGGGCAGATATCAACGATATCAGGCAGCATTTGCAACGGTTAATGACAGATGCCGCCTACAGGGAACAGTTAGGAAAAGCTGCAAGGAAAAGAGTAATAGCAAATTTTGATTACCGGTTGATAGCAAGGCAGTTTGTGCAGCTGATGCATGAAAAACTTAATATCCGCTGAACATGGAAGCTTCTTCCTGGTTAACCATCAACGCAGCCAGGGATGCCGCCCTGAAGGTATTGCTGCATAATGTAAACGGACCGTTTCACGGCCTCCCCCGCACTGCGGGATGTGGATATCCTGAGCCATATACAAGGGATCTGCTGCTGTCCTTTTTAGGCGTAGGCGTTACCGGCAACCCCGTGCTGATCAACAGCATCCGGAAGGTGCTTGAAACACTGGCGAAAAATCAAACGCCACACGGACATATCCCTTCTCTCGTACACGACAAACAGGACCTGGGCGCGAGCGACACCACGCCGCTCTTCCTGCTGGCAGCAGGCATGTATCGCAAGCTGTCGGGTAATGAGCAGTTCCTCGAAGAAGCGGTGAACAGATCATTGCAGTGGATGGAATACCAAAGTCCTTCAGATCGTTACCTGGTGGCCCAACAGCCTACCAGCGACTGGCGCGATGAACAATGGGTGCTTGGTTACGGCCTCTTTGTAAACACGCTCGTGTATAGTTATCTCCGCATCCTCGGGCATCATGAACGCGCAGAGAAAGTACGGCAGGCAATGGGCAGATTTACCATCACCGGTGGGGTGCAGCACCGGCATGTACACGAAGGACTGGTCGTAAAACACAAACCCTATTACGCCATGTGGTCTTATAAGGTATTGAGCAGCGAACGGTTCGACCTGCTGGGCAACAGCCTGGCCATCCTCTCCGGCATTGCAGCCCCCACCAGGGCAGCGGAAATGGTATCCTGGATCGAAGACGAGTGCGCGGAACTGATAAAGAATAACCAATTGGCTGTAAAACTGCCGCCTAACTTCTTCCCCTATACGAAACCGGGCGACAACGACTGGCACGAACGGTATGCTTCTTTTAATCTTCCAGGGGAATATCATAACGGCGGCATCTGGCCTTTTATCTGTGGCTTTTATGTAGCTGCACTGGTAGCGGCAAAAAAATACCGGCTGGCAGAAGAAAAACTGCTGGAGCTCACCCGGATTATAACTATCTCCAACAGCGGCACGGTGGATTATGGTTTCAACGAATGGCTGAAAGCCCAGGATGGTACCGCAAAAGGGCAGGAGTGGCAAACCTGGAGCGCAGCACTGTACCTGTATGCCGCGAAATGTGTGGAAGAAAGACGTACCCCGTTTTTTGAAGAAATGAGAATGCGGTAACCTGTTTCATGATAACTTGATGAAAGATTAGTGAAACTCGTTCGTCAATTGATGGTAACTTTACGCGCATTATCCCTTGTTTAAACTTATGAAGATGAATACTTACAGATCCCTGCTGCTGGTGGCAGTTCTGAGCACTACACTCGCTGCCTGCGGAAGCCTTGAAATGGCCGGACCGGATAACGTTACCCCGGTAATACCACCGCCTACCACACCACCTGTAACAGGCAATAATAAAATTGAAGGTACCTGGAACTTTGCAGGCGTCCGTGTAAACAGCATCGCCACCATATCGGAATCCGGCGCCAAAGCCACGCTCTACAACGACTACACCACCTTCAATAATAAAGGGGTAATGGTGATTGATGGAAGTACTTTCAAAATTACAGGCCTGAGCTATTCCATTGATGCGGTGATCCGGAATGTCCTTTACATGGATGGCGTACTGGTAAGCGATATGCAAATGCCTTTTCAGATGGATATGGATCCATATAATGCATCCAACCCTTATAAACTGGTGGGAGCAGATTCCATTTATTTCAGCGCAGGTGTAATGGAAACCCCTTCCTATGGAGGCGGCACTACAGAAGTACAGGCGGCAGGCGGAAAAATTTCCTGGAGCGGAGATACGCTGTTGCTGACAATCAATCTTAACCAGGTACAATCTGCCGCTGTTATGTCAGGTTTTGAAGTGATGAAGCTGGTAAAACAAAAATAAAACAGTCACCGGTTATTTTCCGGAAGAAAGATAACCGGTGATGATCCTTATTTTTTGCGGGCATCAGCTGCCTGCCAGATGGATTTGATCGTTGCTTCATCATTCATCCCGTCCGGGCACTGCGCGGAGCGTGTATTGGCGCGGTATTTCAATCTTGGCATCCTGCGTCCCAACGTAACTACACGGGTAACCGGCATCTGCAAATGGCCATTGGCGTCATGCGCTGCTACCCATTGATGTGCATATTGCAACCAGTTGTGCCGGTATTGTTCCGGTTGCTGATAAAACCAGCTGATTTCATCAAAGCCCCACGGGTAAATGGTAGTGGTATCCGGCACACCGGGGTGATCGCTGATACCAAAATTATCCAACTCCACCAGGTAAGGCATTGACGCGGCTTTCCAGCCACTGGGTGTAATACCGCCTTTGCTTCTCCCGAAAAGGGCATCTGTAAAACCCATTTCCAGGATACCTTCCTGTGGATGCGCAGGGACCGATTTAATACGCAACGGAAACGAGTTAAAATCCAGTAAGCTTTTGCCATTTACCACCATACCGCCCGATGGCGTGTGTGCATCGAGTAACACCCAGTGATGGCGGGTGTGATCTTTTGCATAGGCCCGTAATTTTTCCAGGAAGGCCGCCCATTCCGTCAGCTGCGGATCTTCCATGCCTATCAGGGCAATTTGCCCGAGGTGCAGCGCTTCGCAGCCTACTTCCATATAGGTGCCGGCCAGGAACATAAACCAGAGCTGCGTTTCCACCCGCGTAATATCGGGTACGCTGTTGCCTTTACTCCAGTGATTGACCAGTTTCCCTTTTGTATTCAGCATGCTGTCGTAACGGAAACGCCGGTCTTCCGACGGTAATCCCAGTGCTTTGAATGCCCATGCCGGAACAGGAATGGTGTTTACCTGTTCACTGATTTGCTCAAACAGGGCGGCCTGGAAAATTACTTCCGGGTCATTTTTCTGTACTTCCTGCACCAGCCGTTTGGCCTGGTGAAGAAAATCTTTGTTGTTGAGCACCGATTCCCCGCCCCAGCGGTAAATGGCCCTGCCTATGAACTTTGCGCCAATGTTCCTGATCAGGCGGATATCATCTTCCTTGTTGGGATAGGGCGCATCGGAGGCGTAAGGATCTACTGAAAGAAATTCAGTCATGGTAACCGCATGATCCAGGTAATATTCCAGAGCGGGGCGGGTAATGCCTTTTCCGTTGAAGGAGGGTGGTTGTGAGCGGGCGGTCATGGCCCACAAACTAATGCCTGCAGCCAGCAATGCTGCTGCCGGACGCTGAGTGAATGCTAACATGTCGTGGAATAAATTTTGAAAACAAGATACTTTTTTTCGTTTTCCGGGAATAACATTTTTGGTTGTGTGGTACAATTGTTTTTATATTGGGGTCATTAAAACGAGCCAGCCAGCATATGAGTTTACTGCCGGATACTTTCCCCGTCCTGTCTACGCCCCGCCTTCACCTGATTGAAATTGAACATTCGCATCAGCCGGATCTGTTTTACCTGCTCACGGATAAACGGGTGACCCGGTATTATCATGTAATCCCGTTGAGTGAGGTGGCCAGTGTTCGCCCGGTTATTGATCTTTTTAAAAAGCGCTTTTCCGATAAGCAGGGCATCCGCTGGGGTATTGCCCTTGAAGAAAAAACATCGTTGATCGGTTTCATCGGTTTCAATAATTATGAAACAGAAGATACGGTTCCGCTGGTGTTTGCGCTGGTACAGGAATACTGGGGCAAAGGCTACATGGCCGAAGCCATTGAGGCCGTGGTGCAGTATTGCTTCTCCAAACTGGGTCTGAAAAAAATCGTTGCAGATGTATTACCCGGCAACGAAGCCTCGGAAAGGGTGCTGACTAAAGCAGGATTCCATCATGAGGCCCTGGTGGTGAAGGGGATGATCTGGGACGACAAAGGATATGATGTTAACCGCTATGTAAGGGATTACAAAGCGCCCGACCTGTAAGCATCTTTATTGTCCGCGGTTCAGGACGCAGCAATACGGGTTCCTGTAAACAGGAACAATAAAGACACTCACAGGAATTACAGATGTAGGATTAAGCTTTTTTAGCGGCAGTTTTCTTGGGAGCAGCTTTCTTAGGCGTCACCTTTTTATCGGCGGCTTTGGGAGTGTTGGCTTGAGCTTTGGGTGCAGCAGCTTTTTCGGCAGCAGCTTTCTTCTTCGGCTTGGCAGGTCCTTTTGGCTTATCTGTCAGTCCTGCTAACATCGCTTTAGTGGCCTTTTTTACGTTCCGGAGAAACTTTTTCTCTCCCAGCTTCTCTTTTAGTTCGCTTAATGCGGTTAATACTTCGGCTACTTTTACACCAGCTTCTTTTTTAAGATGCTTGCCGGTCGGTTTACTCGAATCAGTCATGGAGCATTATTTATTTACAAAAACAATTATATTCGAAATTAACAATTAAATAATATTGGCAATGTTAAGTTTTATAATGCCGTGATTTATAAAGAATATTCTGATCTTAGCGAAACGGAAATCAGCTATAAATTCATTATATTGGGGTAGGCTACCTTCCTTGTGTCGGAGCTTGTTATTGTTTTAACCATAGGGGTATGGGTTCAAGAGATGTTATTATTATAGGTGGGGGCTTATCGGGTCTCACCAGTGCTATTCATTTATCGAAAGCAGGATTACAGGTAACCGTAATCGAAAAAAGTAAATATCCTTCGCACAAAGTATGCGGGGAATATGTTTCCAATGAAGTATTACCATATCTGCAGTCACTCGGGGCAGATCCTTCGGTATTACATCCTTCCCGGATCAACCGGTTAATCATTTCAGATCATTATGGTAAAACGCTGGAAACGACGCTTCCATTGGGAGGTTTCGGGGTAAGCCGGTATGCGTTCGACCAGTTCCTGATGCAGAAGATGACCGAAAACGGGGTGGAGTTAATTGAAGATACCGTCACCAACGTGGTATTTGAAAACGACCGCTTCTTCATTGATACCAACAGCTATGGCGTTTTTTCCGCGCCGGTGGTGTTGGGCGCTTATGGCAAAAGAGCCGCACTCGATGGTAAGCTTGCCCGTCCGTTCTTTAATGAGAAATCGCCCTGGCTGGCCGTGAAATCCCACTACCGTGGCAGCTTTCCGGCCGATACTGTAGGACTCCATAATTTCGACGGCGGCTATTGCGGCGTATCAAAAGTGGAGGATGATATCCTGAATATCTGTTACCTGGTGAGTTACGAGAGTTTTAAGAATTTCAAGCAGATAGAATCACACCGGGAGCAGGTGCTATACCGTAATCAGCACCTGAAGGATATTTTTGAAAACAGCACCGCGTTGTTCGACAAACCTTTAACCATCAGCCAGGTGTCTTTCACAGATAAAGAAAAGGTACTGAATCATATATTGATGATCGGCGATACCGCTGGTCTTATTCACCCGCTTTGCGGCAACGGCATGGCTATGGCCATACAAAGCGCACAGATAGCATCCGATAAGGTGCTGGAATATTTTTCAGCTCCCACCCGGAACCGTTTATTGATGGAACAGAACTATACGAAAGCCTGGAACAAAATGTTCAGCGGCCGTATGCGCACCGGTCGTGTACTATCCCGGTTGTTCCGCAATGAAAAGCTTTCTGCTACCATGATGAAAGGACTGATCCTCTTCCCCGGCCTGCTGCCGGGAATCATCCGTCGCACTCATGGGAAACCGTTAAATGCCGTACCGGAATGCGTGTAAACACCCGGCACCGGAGCCAGGCTACCGAAATCATGGACGATTTCAGTATGGAAGGCGATCTGCTGAAGGCTACGTTGGATAAAATCGCACAAATCAACGCTTTACTGGGCGGCAACCGCGTCACCCTTGAAGGCGTTGCGGCCCTCCTGAAAGATATTCCTGCCAATCAGAAAGTTACCATCGTGGATATCGGCTGTGGTAATGGTGACATGCTGCGGCAACTGTCGGACACCTTTTGTTCCCATAGAAAAATAAAACTAACCGGCATCGATGCCAACCAGGCCACGGTAACGCATGCACGGAATTTATCAAAAGATTATCCGCACATTGAGTATTATTGTCAGGATATTACACAGTTATCCTTCCGGGAGCAACACTATGATATTGTTTTATGTACGCTTACACTGCATCACTTTAAAGAGGCAGAAATCAGGGAGCTGATGAAAATCTTTTACCGGCAGGCCCGGAAAGGAGTAGTGATCAATGATCTGCACAGGAGCGCATTGGCATACCGCCTGTTTCAACTGGTATGCTTTGTGTTCAATTTAAACAGGATGGTCAGGGAAGATGGACTGGTATCCATTCTCCGGGGATTTAAAAAAAGAGAATTACAACATTTATCGGCAGAACTTAATATTGATCAGTATTCCCTTAAATGGAAATGGGCGTTCCGGTATCAATGGATAATCAATAAATTATGAGCGTTAAAATTCAGACTGTCACAAAAGCACTACCGCCTTACTCAAGAACCACCGCCGAAATTATTCCCTTCCTATCATTATGGCTCCAGGGCCAGGAAGAAAGATTTATCCGCAAGGTGATCAAGATCTTTGAGAGCGCCGGCGTGGATAAACGCTATTCTATTATGGGACCTGAAGAAGTATTTACCAATACTTCTTTTGAAGATAAAAATAATATCTACCAGCGGGAGATGATTACCCTGGGCCGGACCTGCCTGCAAAGCGCGCTGGATAAAGCCGGTTTGAATGGAACTGACCTCGACTATATCATCACCGTGAGCTGCACCGGCATCATGATCCCTTCTTTAGATGCATACCTGATCAACGAACTGCAGCTGCGTCAGGATATTATACGCCTGCCTGTTACTGAAATGGGCTGCGCAGCCGGTGTGTCGGGGATCATCTACGCAAAGAAAATGCTGGAAGCAAACCCCGGTAAAAGAGCCGCAGTAATAGCAGTGGAATCGCCTACCGCCACGTTCCAGCTGGACGATTATTCGATGGCCAATATCGTTAGTGCAGCCATCTTCGGCGATGGCGCCGCCTGTGCGATCCTCTCTTCCCATGAACAGGATACCGGTCCGGAAATTATCGCAGAAGAAATGTATCACTTCTATGACGCGGAATACCTGATGGGATTCCATCTCTCCAACACCGGTTTAAAAATGGTGCTGGATATAGAAGTACCCGAAAAAATAGAAGCACACTTTGGAGATATCGTACACCCTTTCCTGGCAAAAAATAATCTTACGATCGAAGATATCGACCACCTCATTTTTCATCCCGGCGGGAAGAAGATCATTACCCTCGTGGAAGAATTGTTCCGCAGTATGGGAAAGAAACTGGACGATACCAAGGAAATTCTGCGGTTGTATGGCAACATGTCCAGCGCTACGGTGTTATATGTATTGGAAAGATTTATGGAGCAGTCGTTGCCTGCGGGCGATAAAGGACTGATGCTGAGTTTTGGACCGGGCTTTTCGGCACAAAGAATATTATTACAATGGTAACAGAGTTTGCATCTTACTGGGCGTTAATACTGGGAGGCAGCAGCGGGCTTGGACTGGCATCCGCGCGTAAGCTGGCGGCACATGGCATGAACATTTGCATTGTACACCGTAACACCCGCGTGGAATTAACGGATATCCAGCAGCAGTTTGAGGAGATCAGGTCATTAGGCGTGCAGCTGCTGACGTTTAATACAGATGTGCTCAACATTGAAAAACGTGCAGAAATTTTGCAGCAGTTGCAGGAAGCTATGGGTACGGGGCGTATCCGTTGCCTGTTGCACAGCATCGCACGGGGCAACCTCAAAGCGTTGCCGGACCTGCAGGCGGATGATTTCAATACCACCATCGGGCACATGGCGGTGAGCTTGTATGAATGGTCGGCAGATATATTGAACAGGCAACTGTTTGCTGCAGATGCACGTATCCTCTCTTTTACAAGCGATGGTAGTTACAAAGCAATGGCGCACTATGCGGCGGTATCTGCGGCGAAGGCGGCACTGGAATCCATTACCCGCAGCATAGCGCTGGAATTTGCGCCGCACGGGGTTAGGGCCAACTGCATCCGTGCGGGGGTGACTGACACCGCATCATTGCGGAAAATTCCGGGCAGTGAGGCATTGCTGGATTACAGCAGGAAGAGAAACCCTTTCGGGCAGCTCACCACACCGGAGGATGTAGCGAATGTAGTATACCTGATGTGCCGGGACGAAGCCGCCTGGATCAATGGCGCCATTATACCGGTCGACGGAGGAACACATATTCATTAGCGTATGACAAAAGAAGAGATCCTGCAGCACTTACCATATGCACCGCCTTTCCTGTTTGTGGATGAACTGGCATACATCGATGAAGAAAAGGTAACGGGTATATATACTTTTCACGCAGATATGCCTTGCTATAAAGGCCACTTTAAAGGGTTGCCTGTTACGCCGGGTGTATTGCTAACGGAAGTAATGGCACAAACGGGGCTGGCTTGTTTAGGTATTTATCTTTTGAGAGAAGAGATCCATAAGCAATTGCCCACGGTAGCTATGACCTCCACTCACATCGACTTTTATTTGCCTGTGCCACCCGGTGAAACGGTGAGGGCGGAGGCAACGAAAATATACTTCAGGTTTAACAAATTGAAATGCCGCGTAGCGTTGTATAATGCTGCCGGCGCATTAGTCTGCGACGGAACGATGGCAGGCATGATCATCAATAACAAAAATGAATAACAGGGTTGTCATAACAGGCTTAGGAGTGGTAGCGCCAAACGGCACCGGCATCGCCGCTTTCCGCGAAGCGATCAAAAAAGGTATATCCGGTATCCGTTATGATGAACAACTGGCTGCCCTGAAATTTTCCTGCCAGATTGCAGGTAAGCCGGAGGTTTCCGAAAGCTTGCGGCAACAATATTTTGAAGAGCTGGAATTAAGGCAGCTGGGCAGTTCCGGTATTATTTACGGCGTAATAGCCGGTATGCAGGCCTGGGCAGATGCGGGTTTGCCAATAGCACAGGAAACGCCCGACTGGGACAGCGGTACTATTTTTGGCGCCGGTAGTTCCGGTGTGGAGAAATTCCGCGAAGCCGTTTATAAGGTAGATGATTTACAGGTTCGCCGTTTAGGCAGCACTGCGGTTACGCAAGCCATGGCCAGTGGCATCAGCGCTTTCCTCGGTGGCAAACTGGGACTTGGCAACCAGGTAACCACCAACTCTTCTGCCTGTACCACCGGTGCAGAAAGTGTGTTGCTCGCCTGCGAACGGATTAAGTACGGTCATGCCAAACGTGTGCTGGCCGGCAGTACCAGCGACAGCGGTCCCTATATCTGGGGTGGCTTTGATGCCATGAAAGTAAGCACCTTTAAATATAACGAACGCCCGGAAGCCGGTTCCAGGCCCATGAGCGCCACCGCGAGCGGTATTGTTCCCGGTAGTGGGGCAGGAGCGCTGGTACTGGAGTCGCTGGACAGCGCGCTGGAACGCGGCGCTACTATTTATGCGGAAGTACTGGGCGGTCATATTAACTCCGGCGGTCAACGGAACGGCGGCAGTATGACGGCCCCCAATCCCGCTGCGGTGCAGCGTTGCATTACCGCGGCGCTTCAACAGGCCGGTGTGCAGGGCGCTGATATTGACCTGATAAACGGTCACCTTACCGCCACCGGAAAAGACGCGGAAGAAATAGCCAACTGGTGTAGTGCTCTTCAGCGCAGCGGGAAAAACTTTCCTTACATCAATGCACTGAAATCGATGGTAGGGCATTGCCTGAGCGCTTCCGGGAGCATTGAACTGGTAGCGGCGGCACTGCAGCTCAAGGAAGGTTTTATATCTCCCAATATCAACTGCGAAGACCTGCACCCCGATATTCAGGCACTGGTAGACCGGGAAAGAATTCCGGAACAGCTATTGTATAAAGACATAAATTTAGTGGCGAAAGCGAGTTTTGGTTTTGGAGATGTAAACGCTTGTATTATTCTGCAAAAATACCCGCAACCTTAAACGAAATAACATGGACAAAGAAACATTCATTGAGCAGTTAAGAGAAATAGTAAGGCCCTATGCTAAAAATCAGGAAGCACTGGCCACCATCAGTACTTCCACCGATTTTATCAACGATCTCAAAATTAATTCTGCCAACCTGGTAGATGTGGTACTGGATGTAGAAGAGAAATACGATATCGTGATCCAGAACGAAGAAATGGAACGCATGCTGAACGTGCAGGCGGCCCTCGATATCGTGGAAGCCAAGCTCAAAGAAAAATGATCGGCAACGACATTATAGATCTCCGGGCAGCCGCCATGGAAAGCCGTATTCACCGGAAAGGTTTCCTGGAAAAATTGTTCCTGCCCGAGGAAATCAGGATGATCCGTAATGCTGCCGCACCGGCAGTGCTCACCTGGTTGTTGTGGAGTTGCAAGGAAGCCGCGTATAAAATAGTGAACCGTAATACCTGCGAAAGACGATACGCTCCACAGCGATTTATGTGCCAGGTGGAACAGGATGTTACATCCGATATGATTGCCGGCAACTATACCGGCACGGTGGTATATGAACAGCATACCTATTATTACCAGAGTTTTATCACAGATCATTACATCCATACCTGTGCGGCCACAAATCCCCGGCCGGTGCAGGATGCAGCTGTGTTTATAAAGCAGGTTGCCGGCGAAGACTATCTGAATTTTATGCAGGAAGTACTTTCCCCGCAGGAGTTTTTTTATAAAGACGATCATGGAATACCGTATATCCTTCACCGTGAAAATGGCAGGCGCTCTCCTGTTTCTGTAAGTCATCACGGGCAATATTGCGGAATCCTAAAGGTGGATTTTAGCCTACCGGTAACCAGGTGACGCCCGGCCTCCTCCCTAACAAACAATACCCGGAACCAGTCATTAAATTAGGTCTCCACCCCTCATCATGATCAATTTGTAGGTATGTATATACATAATGCTAAGAAAGCACCATTATGGAGCAAAATAGCATCAAAATGGCATGTTATTATAGCCGATATTTACCATTATTAAACAACCAGACAGCTATAGTAAAAATTCACGGGCCTCCCCGTTGTATAAGTACAGTGTACAATTAATTGCAGAAAATTATGTTCCAACGTTGTGTCAGACTCACCATCTGCTCTCTTGCATTTTTATACGCGTGTAATAATGGCGATACACCCGGTAAACAGCAGGAAAAATTGCCTGAAATTGTAGATTACAATTTTGATATACGGCCTATCTTATCGGATAAGTGCTATGCCTGTCATGGTCCGGATGCCAATAAACGGGAAGCCGGTCTGCGCCTGGATATTGCCGACAGCGCCTATAAAGCGCTCCGTGAAACACCGGGCGCACATGCGCTCGTACCCGGTAATCCTATGGCTTCTGTATTGTACCAGCGCATCAGCACCACGGATACTTCTATGCGCATGCCTCCGCCATCCTCCAATATGTCGCTTAGCAACTATGAAGTAAAGCTGATTGAAAAATGGATCAAACAAGGCGCAAAGTATAAACCACACTGGGCCTTTGTGGCGCCGGTAACACCGCCGCTGCCCAAAGTAAACAAAGAGAAATGGGCACGTAATGAAATAGACCATTTTGTATTGGCCCGCATGGAAGAGAAAGGGTTGGAACCCAATCCCGCTGCGGATCATGAGAGATTGCTCAAACGCCTTTGCCTCGATCTTACCGGCCTGCCGCCATCACCCGAAAGAATGGAGCGCTTTGCCAAAGATACCAGCGACGCCGGATACGAACGTATGGTAGATGAACTGCTGCAGGACAGCGCCTATGGCGAAAAGATGGCAGTGCACTGGATGGATGTGGCCCGTTATGCTGATTCGCACGGCTACCAGGACGATAACTACCGCAGCATGTGGCCGTGGCGGGATTGGGTGATCCACGCATTTAATGAAAACCTGTCTTACAAAGATTTTATTACCTGGCAGATCGCAGGAGACATGATCCCCGGCGCTACCCGGGAACAACTGCTGGCCTCCGGCTTTAACCGCAATCACAAAATTACGGAAGAAGGAGGTGTAATAGACGAAGAATACCGCATAGAATATGTTTCTGACCGCACCAATACATTTGGTAAAAGCATGCTCGGCATCACCATCGAATGCGCTCACTGCCACGATCACAAATATGATCCGTTCTCACAAAAAGAATATTATGAACTCTTTGCCTTCTTTAATAACGTAAAGGAAGTAGGACTGGAATCGGCGGTGGGCGGCCCGGAAACCTACGCCAAAACGCCCTATATGGAGATCACGAAAGACGATCTCAAAGGAGTGCTGAAATTTATTAATAAACAGGACAGCAACAGGCTGATCGTATCTGTAATGGGAGAGAAAGACACTACCCGGAAAACGTATATCCTTGGCCGTGGTAACTATGACAACCCTACGCTGGAAGTGCAACCTGAAACGCCACATGCGGTGCTGCCGTTTGATGTGAAACAATATCCGGCCAATCGCCTCGGACTGGCCAACTGGCTGTTCGATAAGCGAAATCCACTCACCGCAAGAGTGTTCGTGAACCAGCAATGGCAGGAAATATTCGGCAGGGGCATCGTTAAAAGTACCGGCGATTTCGGTATGCAGGGCGATCTGCCTACCAACCCGCAACTGCTCGATTGGCTCGCGGTGGACTTTATGCAGCACGGCTGGAATATTAAACGTCTCATGAAACAAATGGTCATGACCACCACCTACCGGCAATCGACCGCCATTTCCAAAGACAAACTAAAAGCAGATCCCGAAAATATTTACCTCTCCCGCGGACCGCGGTTCCGTTTACCCGCAGAAGGAGTGCGCGACCTGGTGCTGAAAAGCAGCGGGCTGCTGGTACCGGTGATCGGTGGCCCCAGCGTAAAACCTTATCAGCCTAAAGGCTTATGGGAAATGGCTACATCTGGCAGGGGAATCCTGGCCAGCTACAAACAGGACCATGGTGAAAGCCTGTACCGCAGAGGGTTGTATACCTTTATCAAACGTACAGTGCCACCGCCCTCCATGATGATCTTTGACGCCAGCAACCGCGACCAGTGCGAAGTGAAACGAGCAAACACCAACACGCCCTTGCAGGCGCTTATCATGCTCAATGATCCTACCGTGCTGGAAGCTTCCAGGGTACTGGCATCCAGGCTGCTGCAAAAAGATAATAACAGCTCCAGGAATATCCGGCAGGCCTTCCGTTTAATTGTTTGCCGTACACCGCAACCACAGGAACTAACCTTGCTGGAGAAGTATTATGACCAGCAACAGCAGCTGTATAAACAACAGCCGGCCAGCGCAGTAAAGTTGCTGCAACATGGAGAATACCCGATGGCGCAACACCTCGACAATGCCTCATGGGCTGCCATGATGCAGGTGATCACCACCATCTATAACCTGGAGGAAACACTTTCAAAAACATAACGATCGTATAGTCACGCATAATAAAGGACGATGAAAAACGAATTCATAGAACACCACCTGAATATGAACCGCCGCAAGTTCTTGTCGCGCCTGAGCCTTGGCGTAGGCAGCCTTGCCCTGGGTTCATTACTGGTACCTGACCTCTTTGGTAAAAACAGCGGGGAAGAAGCGCCTTTCATTCCCGGCATGCCGCACTTTGCACCCAAAGCCAAAAGGGTAATTTACCTGTTTCAGAATGGCGCGCCCTCACAACTGGAGAGCTTCGATTACAAACCGAAGCTGCGGGAAATGATGGGACAGGAACTGCCGGCTTCCATCCGTATGGGGCAGCGCTTAACAGGCATGACATCGGGACAGTCGTCTTTTCCGCTGGTAGGTTCGCACTACGATTTTCACCAGTATGGCGAAGCGCGCGCCTGGGTCAGTGATCTGTTTCCGCATACCGCCAAAATAGTGGACGATATCTGTATTGTCCGTTCCATGTTTACGGAAGCGATCAACCACGATCCGGCCCTTACCTTTTTCCAGACCGGGGCACAACAAGGTAACCGCGCCAGCTTTGGCTCCTGGATGAGCTACGGCCTCGGCAGCGAAAATAAAAACCTCCCCGCATTTTGCGTGCTGCTGTCGAGAGGTAAAGGAAACGGGCAAGGCGTATATTCCAAGTTATGGTCCAATGGATTTTTAGACAGCATCCACCAGGGCGTTCAGTTCAGCAGTGGTGAAAGTCCTGTGCTGTACCTGAATAATCCTGAAGGCATTGACATGGCTAATCGCCGCCAGATGCTGGACCAGCTCGCCGCATTGAATGACCAGTCGTATAAAGAATTTGGCGACCCGGAAATCAATACGAAGATCCAGCAGTACGAAATGGCTTACCGCATGCAAACGGCGGTACCGGAGCTGACGGACCTCTCCAAAGAATCGGACGATATCATTAAACTATATGGACCGGATTGCCTGGTGCCCGGCACTTTCGCTGCCAACTGCCTGTTGTCCAGGAAGCTCTCTGAAAGCGGCGTGCGGTTCATCCAGCTGTACCACCAGGGCTGGGATCAGCATGGCAACCTGCCCAATGAAATGGCCGGACAGGCAAAAGATGTAGACCGTGCTTCCGCGGCATTGATCACTGATCTGAAACAACGTGGCCTGCTCGATGAAACGCTGGTAATATGGGGCGGTGAATTTGGCAGAACCAACTACTGTCAGGGTAAAATGACTGCCGATAATTATGGCCGCGATCACCATCCCCGTTGCTTCTCCATCTGGATGGCCGGCGGTGGCGTAAAACCCGGCATCGTATACGGTGAAACCGATGAATTCGGATATAATATTATAAAGGATCCGGTACACGTGCACGACTTCCATGCCACCATCCTACACCTGATGGGACTGGATCACGAAAAATTAACTTTTAAACACCAGGGACGCCGTTACCGCCTCACAGATGTGGCCGGCAAAGTAATCCCCGGATTGATGGCCTGATAAATACTGTTATAATGGAAAGAAGAAAATTCATACAGACGTCGGCGTTAGTAACCGCCTCCTTTTATATTTCCCGCGATCTTTTTGCCAAACCAAAAGGACCGGTATACGGCCACAATAATATGCGGTATGCGCTGGACACCAAATGGGGAACGCTCGACAGCAGCCGGTACCCGGTGAAAGATTGCCATGAAATGGTGCAGGACAAAAAAGGCCGCATCATCCTGCTGACCAACGAAACAAAAAATAATATTCTTATCTATAATAAATCCGGCAAACTGCTGGAAAACTGGGGCCATGAATTCCCCGGCGCACACGGACTTACACTCAGCAATGAAAATGGTACCGAATACCTGTTCATTACGGATACCGAGAAACACCAGGTATACAAAACAACGATGGAAGGTAAAATTCTGCTGACTATCGACTATCCCGCTGAAACAGGCGTGTATAAGAAGAAAGAGGAATTTGTACCTACAGAAACAACCGTGGCAGACAACGGCGACTTTTATATTGCCGACGGCTATGGTGCGCAATATGTAATGCGCTATGACCGCAATGGTAAACTGCTGGGTTATTTTGGCGGAAGGGGTCAGGGAGATGAACACCTGGACAATGCCCACGGTATCGTGGTAGATCACCGCAAAGGCACGCCTACGCTCATTGTTACCGACAGAACACGGAATTGCTTTAAACGCTTCAGCCTCGACGGACAGCTACAGGAAGTAATTGCGCTGCCCGGCGCCTGCGTATGCCGCGCGGTTATAAAAGGCGATCACCTGTATGCAGCCGTATTACGCTCGCCTAATATGGATAAGGAAGGCAGTGGTTTTGTAACGATATTGGATAAAGACAACAAGGTAGTTTCCAATATCGGTGGCACCGCACCGGTATATACCGATGGAAAACTGCAGCCCATGCAGCAGGCAGAGAAAATATTTGTACATCCGCATGACGTATGTGTGGATAACGACGGGAACCTCTATGTGGCACAATGGGCCTCGGGGAAGGTGTATCCTTATAAACTCAGGAGGGTATAATGACCGCGAAACAGACATCCAGATGGCAAAGCGCAGGCAGCAGCCTGTTATTTGCCGGAAATATTTTTATCCTTTTCCTCGTGATCTTTGGCAACAGGGTGGTGTTACCTCCCTGGTTGCAGGTGCTGGGGCGCATGCATCCTTTGCTGCTGCATTTTCCAATTGTACTGATTCTTGTAGCATGCATTTTAACGTTTATCCGTTTGCGTGAGCCTGCTGCTGAAGCGTGGAAACAACAGCTGGCATCTGTGTTACTGCTTACCGGCGCACTCAGTGCAGTCGTTACCGTTATCATGGGCCTGTTTTTATCAGGTGAAGAAGGATACAACGGCAGTGGCACTTTACAGTGGCACAAATGGAGCGGCGTGACAATGTGCTGGCTGGCCTCTTTCTTATACTGGTTTGGACAATCGGAGAAAAGCCGGCCGCTGTTACAGAAGGGCGGTGTGCTCATCACCGCGGCATTGCTGGTGATCACCGGTCACCTGGGAGCTGATATCACGCACGGCGAAAACTTTGTGCTGGCGCCGGTAAACCCGGCGGGTAAAAGACCACAGGTGCCCTTCGACCAGGCGCTGGTATATGAACACCTGGTGAAACCGGTGTTGCAGGAGAAATGTATGAACTGCCACAATGCGGGCAAGGCAAAAGGGGAGCTGGCAATGGAGCTGCCGCAACAACTGCTGAAAGGTGGAAAGAGTGGTAAACTGTTTGTTGCCGGTAAACCGGACATGAGCCTGCTGATGGAAAGACTACACCTGCCACTGGATGCCAAAAAACATATGCCGCCGGCAGGAAAGCCGCAGCTTACACCAGAAGAAGCGGACCTGTTGTATTACTGGATCAAAGGCGGCGCTGATTTTAAAACAAAAGTAGCCGCATTACCTGCAAAGGATAGCCTGCGGTTGCTGGCCGCAGCCATGTTAGAGCCAGCCGCATCGACAGCTCCTGTATACAACTTTGCCGCAGCAGATGAAAAGCTGGTACAAAAGCTGAATAACAATTACCGTGTTATTTACCCGGTAGCGTTAAATGCAGCCCCACTTGTAGTTAACTGCTATAATAAAGATCAGTTTAACAGCAAGTCCATTGAAGAACTGCTCCCGCTGAAAAAGCAGATCATAGAAATGCACCTGCAGAAGATGCCGGTACAGGATGCCGATCTGAATATCATTGCACAGTTTCCGGAGCTGCGCGTGCTGAACCTGAGCTTTACTAACGTAAAGGGACAAACGCTGTCGGCCCTGGCAAAGCTGCCGCACCTGGAAAGCCTTTCGCTGTCCGGCACCCCCGTTACCTTACAGCAGCTACAGGTACTGAAAACAGCACCTGCGTTGAAGGAGTTATACCTCTGGAACACGGGACTCACTGCTGCTGAACTGGACAAGCTCCCTGCTGCATTTAAACAGGTAGCCATCATCAAAGGATTTACAGACGATGGTAAACAACTATTAAAACTGAATCAGCCTTTATTACTGAATACCGCTTCTGTTTTCCACAGTACGGCACAACTGCTGCTGAAGCATCCCATAAAAGGGGTGGAGATCCGCTACACTACTGATGGATCAGTACCAGACAGCATCAACTCGCCGCTGTTTAAAGACAGCCTGTTGCTGCAAAACAATACCACCATCCGTGCCATTGCCTGCAAAAAAGGCTGGTACGCCAGCGACCCGGTGCAGTTCAGTTTTTATAAATCTACGTATATCCCTGACAGTGTGGTATTGCTCACGCAGCCGGACGGAACTTATGCCGGTAGTGGCGCCAAAACCTTATGCGATGGGCAGAAAGGCGGTATGGATCAGGGCAACGGAAAATGGCTGGGCTATGTAAAAGAACCTATGTCTGCCATGCTGCTTTTCAAGCAGGCCATACCCTTGCAGTCAGTATCGGTAGGCATCTTACGAAATATTAACGGGTATATTTTTCCACCCGCCAAAATAGAAATATGGGGTGGGGCAGATGCACAACACCTGAAGCTATTGAAACGGATTATTCCGGCAGCAGGAAAAAAAGACGACCCCGCCGCCGCTATGGAAATAGCGGCAGCTTTCCCCGTTACCAACGTTTCCTGTGTAAAAGTAGTGATGGAACCCCTGCTGAAAATACCGGGCTGGCATCCTGGTAAAGGAAACCGCGGATGGGCATTTGCAGACGAGCTGTTGTTGAATTAGCTGTTGAAATTCGCCTACCTTTACCGGGTCATCGTAGCCGGTAAAGAAATGAAACAATATAAATACGAAGAAATAGCAGCGAACATTGAAAGTAAGATCACCGGTGGCCAGTATTTACCTGGTCACCGGTTACCTTCAGTAAGAACATTGAAGGCACACTACAGCACCAGTTTGAGTACCATCCAGAGCGCCTATGACGATCTCCTGTTAAGGGGCCTGGTGGAAAGCGTTCCCCGTTCCGGCTACTATGTAAGCGCCCGGCCGGCTGCTACCGGTAAAGTAACTGAAACCATGATAGTAAGGGATCCTGTTTTCAGGAATAACCTGGCGGCGATTTCTTCTGAAAACCGGCAACGCAGCGCACTATCTGAATTCAACGTGGCGGCTCCCGGCGATTTGTTGCTGCCGCAGCAGTTGTTGCTGAAAACCATGCAGCAGGTGATCCGCGAAAAAGGAGCGGCGCTCTTAAAATATTATCCTGCCAATGGTTTGGCCACATTGCGTGAAAGCATTACCAAACGCGCAGCACATCACAATACCCGTTTACAATCTGATGAATTGCTTATCACAGACGGCGCTTTACAGGCAGTATATATTGCGCTGGCAGCGGTGTGTGAGCCAGGAGATGTAATTGCTATTGAAAGTCCCTGTATCTTTTCTGTATTAGAAGTGATCCGTGTACTGCGGCTGAAAGTGGTGGAAATTCCTGTGCGCCCGCAAACAGGATTTGATCTGGATGTGCTGAAGGAAGCCTGTGCCATACATGCTTTTAAAGCCATTGTCGTTACACCGAATTTTCATAATCCTACCGGCACACTGCTAACGGATGATCAAAAGCAGCAACTGCTGAAAGTCGCGCAAGCCCACAACATTGCGCTGATAGAAAACGATATTTACGGTGAGCTGCCGTTCAACGGCCAGCGTCCTTCCACCATCCGCTCCTTCGATAGTAGTGGATTGGTAATGACCTGTTCCTCTTTTGCAAAATCGCTGGCGCCGGGTATCCGGTTGGGATGGCTGTCGGCCGGCCGCTTTTTCCGGCAGGCAGAACAGATCCGGTTTGCCGTGGGCAGCAGCGTATCGCCTGTGTACCAGGAAACGATGAATAAAATACTGGAAGGCAGTGCTTATGAAAAACACCTGCGCGTTTTCCGGAAGCAGCTGGCCGCACAGTGTGAGCAGAGTTTGAAACTGATCAGGGAATGTTTCCCCGCGGGGACCAAAGTAAGTCGTCCGGGCGGCGGTTATCACCTGTGGGTGCAGCTACCGGAAACGCTGGATATGACCGCCTTTTACCGCTTTTGTGAAGATACCGGGGTGAGATTTACACCGGGATCGGCCTTCTCTTTTACAGGCGCTTATGACCATTATTTCCGGCTGGTATTTGCCGATAAATATACACCGGCAAAGGTGGCGGCTATACGAAAAGCGGGAAGCTACGCGGTAGCCCACAGCTGAGCATTCCTGTACCGGTTATATTTCGGCTCCCTGTATTTCGCTGCGCAGCGGCGGACTGCTACTTTCGTGGCTCATTCTTTCAAACAACCGGACATGAGTACTATCATTACAAAGTTTGCAGTGGCATCAGACAAGATGATTGATGAGCTGTTATACCTTACCCGCACCTGGCTGGCAGAGCATCCCGAAATAAAGATGGAAGGGCAATACACCCAAAAAATCCTGGTGAACAGTATGAATAGTTTTTCAAGTCAGTGGTTCATCGTATATGCGGGGGAGGAACCGGCGGGCTTCGCCTTTCTTACCGATGGCGGCGTGCGGCCTTCATTCCTGGAAGGGAAGCGGATCGTACACCTGTCGGCTTTCGCGATATTGCAGGCGCATGCCGGCGGAACAGCAGCAGCCTCATTGCTGGAAAAATGCCTGGCGGTATATAAGGGCCGGGATGCCATGTGGGCAGAGCTTTCCGTAGCGCCGGGCTACCTGGAAGCAAATGGCTTTGTGAAAACAGCAGGCTATCTTGTAAAAGAGATGCAGTAAGGGATACGTGGAATGATAAAAGTAAATATTATCTTAACAACCCATTATTCCACGTATAATTTTTACCCATGAGGTCCAGGTGTTTTATTTTATTATTGATCCTGCTGTATCAGGTCCCATTATTTGCACAGCGGGTAAAGATTGCCTGTTTGGGCGCAAGCATCTGTGCCGGCGCCCGGCTGCAGCATCCTGAAACCGAATCCTATCCCGCGCAGCTGGGAAAGCTCCTGGGGCCGGACTTTGAGGTGACCAACTACGGCGTAAGCAGTACCACTTTACTGAAAAAGGGCGATCATCCCTATTGGAATACTTCCGGGTATAAAGCTGCATTGGCAAGTGAACCAAATATTGTGCTGATCGACCTCGGCGGCAACGACAGCAAGCTGATTAACCGCGTATATCTGGATGAATACGAGCGGGATTATCACGACATGATCCGTGCATTCCGGGCATTGCCTTCACACCCGCGTATCCTGTTGCTTCAGCCCATTGTTTCTTTTGTGAAAGACACTACCCAGATCTGGGACCCGGTGATTACAAAGCAGATTTTACCAAAGGTAAGACAGGTGGCTTATGAGGAAAACCTGGAGTTGGTAAACCTGAACGCACTGCTGATGGGTAAACCTGGACTCATGCCGGATGGAATTCATCCTGAACTGGAGGGCACTACTTTGATAGCTAAAACACTTTTTGAGGTACTGCACCCGGTACGGGATACAGCTTTTAACGCTATTGGCCCGTTACCCGGCGATAAAAAGATCTCCTCATTTTATGGCTACTGCTGCGCGGATTTTAATTTCAGGGGACGCGCCTGTAAAGTGGTGGCGCCTAAGTTTGCGGCTGCCGGTCATCCGTGGATCTGGCGCGCCCGTTTCTGGGGGCATGAACCGCAAACGGATATCGCCCTGCTGGAACGGGGTTATCATGTGGTATACTGTGATGTGGCTGAATTGTTTGGCAATAAGGAGGCTATACAATTATGGAACGGGTATTATTCGTTGTTGCGCAAAGCCGGACTGGCACATAAAGCAGTGATGGAAGGCATGAGCAGGGGAGCGGTATACGTGTACAACTGGGCGGCTGAAAATCCGGATAAAGTAGCGGCTGTATATGTAGATAATCCCGTGATAGACCTGTGCAGCTGGCCGGGAAGCCAGTTTAAAAAACAGGTCGCGCAACGTAACGAGTGGGAAGCTTTCAAAAAGGATTACGGTTTTACTTCCGATAGCGCTGCTATGCTGTTTAAGGGAAGCCCGCTCTATAAAATAAGGGAAATAGTAAAAGGAAAGTACCCAATGCTGCATGTGCTGGCAGATGCGGATACGGATGTACCGCCAGAAGAAAATACGCTGCCGTTTGAAGAGAAAATAAAAGCGCTCGGAGGAGATATAATAGTGATGCATAAACCGGGATTCGCCCATCATCCTCACAGCTTCCCGGACCCTACACCTATTGTAGATTTTATTTTAAAAGCGGCAAAGTAGTTAAACAGTTAGCTTTCCGCTTTACGCAGAAAGCTAACTGTCATGCGTTTATTTTACCAGCCATTCCAGCTTATACATCCCGCGGAACCTGTCGTAAGTCAGCAGTTCTGCATCCCGTTTAAACAGGGCATCCATCTGATCGGCCAGTGTTTCATGCGCAGGGAAGGCCTGTTTTACATTCCAGGCGGTCAGCGTTTGTATTTTACCGTTAGGAGCGGAGAAGTACATTTTGTACTGATCTTCCGGACCGGCTTTGGGAGAAGTGGGTATTTTTCTCTTATACAGCAATAATTGCGGGTTTTTATTCAGGATCTGGTAACTGTGGTTGCCCTCTACCCGGTAAACATCACCGTTGGTGAGCTGATAAGCAAATATTTCATTTTTGTTGATATGAATATTTTTGCCATTATGCTCCAGGGTGACATAACTTTTAGGCGCAAGTGTATGCAGATGAATCCTGGGTGTTTTGTTGCTGTTATCCTTGGTATAACTCAACCCGCCGGACAGGTAATCATCCATGCTGCGATAAATGCCGGTAATCTTCTTTTGCGCGTCTGCTGCTACATTGATACACATCAACAAGCAGATCAGGTAAAAAATTCTGCTACAGTATTGCATATGTCTATCGGTTTGTTTTGGTGCTACTATTAATTTAGCAAAATTAGCCGATAATTTATTACCAGGACATGATAAAAATCATTAAAAATTTCCTAAAAATTGATTTGGTAAGATGGTTATTTTATTTCATCCGGCACTTACAAAACCGGCAGGTATACATAAAACGTACAACCTTCATTCAACTGTGATTCAGGGTAAATATATCCTCCGTGATTTAATACCACTTTCCGGCAAATGGTTAACCCAATACCTGAACCGGGATAGTCGGAAACCCTCACCAAACGTTTGAAAATAGTGAATACCTGATCCGCGTATTTTTGCTCAAAGCCAATACCGTTGTCGCGGAATACCAGTTCATAGTAACGTTTGTCAGTTTCCAGCTTTGGAACGGTAGCCTGTTTTTCCGGTGATAGTATGCTCACACTTACCCGGATCACCGGTTCCTGGTCATTAAATTTCAGGGAATTATCAAGCAGGTTATGAAAGAGCTGATTCATCTGTAACGGAACAGCTTTTATTCGTGGAAGCGGTGATATTTCAATATGGGCTTTTCTTTTCTTCAGATCGGGTTCAAGATCACGCAATACGTTTTTCATAACAACGTTCAGATCTGTTTCAATAAACAGATCTTCATTTTTATTCAGTTTGGAGTAAGTCAGCAGGTCTTTGATCAGCCCGGACATACGCGAAGCCGAAGCAATCATTTTTTCCAGGTATTCTCTTACCGGTTGCCGTGCCGCTTCTGCGCTCATAGCAAGGTTACCAAAGGTTTGAATTTTGCGTAGCGGTTCCTGCAGGTCATGGCTTGACATAAATACAAAATCTTCCAGTTCCCTGTTTGTCCGTTTCAATTCTTCATTGGCTACTTTCAATGCTGTGGTGCGGTCTTCCACATGTTGTTCCAGCTTATCCGAATAGTTCCTGGCAGCTTCACGCGCTGCCACAAAAAAGGTAATGTCATTGGTAACGCACATAATACCGGAAACATGACCATTTTCTTCATACAGCGGTTCAAATGTAATTCTGACAATAATATCTTCTGGTTTGCCAAAGCGGATGATCTTTAATGGCAGTTCACCGGTAATATATCTTTTACCGCTGGTGTATGCCTTCTCTATCATGCCTTCCATTCCCTGTGATTTCAGCTCTGGTAAGGCTTCCAGTAGTGGTTTCTGCATTACTTCTTCCGCCGCTCTGCCCCAGTATTGCAATTGTATTTCATTGGCTACCTCGATATTCATTAACAGTCCTTTCAATAAGCAGATGGCTACCGGCGCCTGTTCAAATAAATTTTTCAGTTGTTGTTCTGCATGGTTGCGCAACTTTAAAATTCTAATATGCGATTTTACTTTCGTAAGCAGTTCTACGGCTGAAAAGGGTTTCACCAGGTAATCGTCTGCACCGGCTTCCAATCCATCGATACGTGCTTCGCCACCGGTGCGTGCAGAAAGGAAGATAACAGGTATCTGCGCTGTAGCCAGGTTACCACGTAAACGTTCCAGCAGATCTTTTCCATTCATGACCGGCATCATGATATCGCTGAGAATGAGATCCGGCTTTTTGCGCTCCACTTGCTCCAGTGCTTCCAGTCCGTTTTTGGCAGTCGTGATATAATAATATTTTTCGAGTAGCCTTGCCAGGTGGTTACGCATATCTGCGTTATTGTCTACGATGAGCACGTGTGCCCGTTCAGGGCTGTTGGCGGCTGTTTGGGCTTTATCAATAGCCGCTAATGCGTCGTTGCGTTGTTGTGCCTGTTCATATGCATGTACATTCGAAAAAGCGATGCTGAAAGCGTTACCCAGTAATTCGTAAAAATTCAAATAAGTTTCGTCCAGCGTTCGTCTGGCACTCACGCCGGCAACAACAAATCCCCATGGCCGCTGCTCGCCGGCGATATTTACCGGCAGCACAACAGCGCTGTGTGGCGCTTCCGGGTAGGGACCAAAGGGAATATGGCCAAAGTGGCTGCCCAGGTCAGTTATCACTCCCGGTTGCAGGGATTGTAACGCTTCGTCGAAAGACCAGTTAACTCCTGCAGTATCCGCATCAATCCCCGCGGCGGCTATCACACAATGGTTATTTACTTTGCTATCCAGCTGGTATAACAGCAGGAAAGGGATATCGCAGCTGAAGTCAATCGTCTTTCCCAATATTGCTTCGCATATCTTTTCAGTAGTTTCTGCTTTGCCTATCAGGGTCGACAAATCACGCAACACCTGCGTCCGGCGCGCAGCCAGCACTTTATCTGTTGTTTCGGTAACCGTGTGAAAAATGCCTCCCACTTCGCCGGCTTCATTCCGTATGGGCGCAAACGAGAAAGTCATGAACGCTTCTTCGAGGTAGCCGTTACGGTCCAGGAACATCCGCTGGTCTTTGATATAGGTTCCTTCTCCTGACTGTCCGCGGGTGAAAGCATCGCCTACCACGGGCAGTGCTGTTTCCCAGCATACCCGGAAGCTCTGACCCATAGACATGGGATGTTTATCACCACAGACAAGCCGGTAGCTATCATTGTAGATCTGTATAGTATCGGGGCCCCAGGCGATTAAAACGGGAAATGTGGAAGCAAGACACAGACTGACCGTTGTTATCAAACTTTGGGGCCAGCATTCAATAGGTCCTAAGGATGTTGCCGACCAGTCCATGCTTTTAATCAGCCTGCCCATTTCTCCACCACGAGCTAAAAATTGATCCCGATGTTTCATAGGCGTTTGGTAATAGGGCACATATAGTTTTGTTTGAATGAGTCAAAAGCGGAGATTATCTTTATCCTTTCCATACTCAATTTAAACAAACTACCTTGAATAGCAAGATTCTGCCTCTGATCGCTGCAATAATAGTACTCACGCAGCACCCGTTGAAAGCCCAAACCAACCGTTTACCCGATTGGGCAATGGGCGGCTTTGTAAGGCCCGCCGGCGTAAATCCCGTGATCCGCACAGATTCCACAGCGCATTTTTATGATTCGCTCCTGCAAAGGGAGGTCGACTGGGAGTCGAACGACACCTTTAACCCTGCTGCTGTGGTGAAGGCCGGGAAAATAGTAGTGCTCTACCGCGCAGAAGATAAATCCGGTATCAAGATAGGTACGCGTACATCCAGGATCGGCTATGCAGAAAGTAAAAACGGGGCTTCTTTCAAAAGAAAAAAAATACCGGTATTATATCCGCGTAACGATGTTCAGCAAACCTATGAATGGCCGGGTGGCTGTGAAGACCCCCGTGTAGCTGTTACCGTTGATGGCACCTATGTGATTTTCTATACACAGTGGAACCGGCAGGTACCCCGCCTGGGAGTGGCTACCAGTAAAGACCTGGTCAACTGGACCAAGCACGGGCCCATTTTCCGGAAAGCCGGCAGCCGTTTCGTGGATCAGCCGCATAAATCGGCGTCCATCGTTACCATGCTGAAAGGAAAGAAGCAGGTGATTGCAAAAGTAAATGGAAAGTACTGGATGTATTGGGGCGAAGCCGGCGTATTTGCCGCTACCTCTGATAACCTGGTGGACTGGCAACCCGTTACCGATAGCAGCGGTGCATTAAAGGCGCTTATAAGGCCCAGGAAGGGCTATTTCGACAGCGGGCTGACGGAGTGTGGTCCGCCGGCTATTATGACGGATAAAGGCATCCTGTTGCTGTATAACGGGAAGAATCAGCCGGGTGAAAGAGGCGACCGGCGCTTTACCGCAAACAGCTACAGCGCCGGGCAGGTACTTTTTGATAAACAGGACCCTGAAAAAGCTATTGCCCGCCTGGATGTGCCGTTCCTGCGTCCCATGGAAGCATTTGAGAAAAGCGGGCAGTATGCCGCAGGTACCGTGTTTATAGAAGGGCTGGTATATTTTAAGAAGAAATGGTTTTTATACTACGGCTGCGCCGACAGCCGGGTAGGGATGGCTGTATTTGATCCAAAGCACCCGGCGCCCGGAGATCCCCTGCCATAACCGTTCACCATTAAATTTCCGCTATCATGCGTAACCGTTTTTTTTCGTTGCTTGTAATGGTTGCTTTTTTTACAGCATCATCCGCAAACGCGCAGTATATCGAAAAAGTAGTTTTTGATACAAAAGATAGTACCGGCAATTTTTATCTTGCCGTACCGCCGCTGTCCCATCAGATAAAAGGCGTGGTGGTGGTGTTGTCTAATTTCTACCAATTGGATAACCTGGTACCGGAAACAAAGCTGCACAACGTGGCCTGTGCCAACGACCTGCTTACTGTTTTTGTTTCCATGCAGGAACAACTGTTTGCCGATACCGCCGTGGTAAACCGCATCAGCACCGTGATACAGCATGTAGCCAATAAATACAAAGCCGATACGTCGAAATTTGTATTGGCCGGATACGAGTATGCCAGCAATATCGCGCTGCGCTATACGGAATTAACCCGGCAGTTCCCCGCCGCCTATGCCATACATCCCAAAGCCGTTTTTACCGTCAGCGGCCCGGTAGATCTGAATGGATTGTGGCAGTGGTGCCAACAGGTGATCCGGAAAAAAACAAACGACGGACAAATGGGCGACGCAGGTTATATTCTTGATAAAATGACCCGCGAAATCGGTACACCAGCGGCACGCCCGGAACGCTACCGCGCCCTTTCACCGTTCAACCGGGAAGATACGGCCGCAGGCAATGAGCAATACCTGCAACGTATGCCCGTGCGCGTGTATTATGATACGGACATCGCGTGGCTGTTGAAGGAACGCCGCAACAGTTTGTATGATACCTATATTCCCGATGCCACTGAACTGATAAGCAGGCTGCTGCTGGCCGGCAACGGAGACGCGGAGTTCATCGCTTCACCGCAACCCGGCAAACGCATCAACGGCGCCCGCTACGCAGAGGCATTTTCTATTGTAGATGAAACGGAATGTATCCAATGGATCAAACGTACACTGGATATTTTTGACCCGGTAAACTGGAAACCACCTTATAAGCTGAACAAGCCGAAGGGCTGGGGAACAGAACATTTCCAGGTGCCGGTGGACTTTGCCCCGGAGATCCGCTATAAAGGTGTGGAAGATATCCGCTTTGCACCAGGATGGGGCGACAGCACCAGCGCGGAACACTGGTCGTATGCTTTCCTCTGGTGGCTGAAAGATAAGCCCGTGGTAAACGCGGCTACGCTGAATACCTATCTCACCGCTTATTACAATGGCCTGGTAAAACGTAACGTTATCGGCCGCAGGATACCCGCGGAAAAACAGGTTCCTACGGTCGTCGATATCAAAAAAGTAAAAACATTGGAAGGAGATGTGGAAACCTACGGTGGCACTATCCGGATGTTAAACTATATGGTACAGCGCCCCATTGTGCTGCACTGTACCATACATGTAAGCAATTGCGAATCGCAACAGCGTACCGCCCTCTTCTTTGAAATTTCCCCGCAGCAGGCGTCCCATGCTATCTGGAAGCAGATGGACGGGCTATGGAGTAGTTTCCGCTGGGAGTAAGGATTATTGCCCGCCGGGGATTGAGTAAATATCAAATACGCCGCCCTTCATCAGGTCGGTGTGCAACAGGCGCGTGGTACTGTATGGCTTTCCATCCTTTTTTATGGCGCCAATAGATACAGGCGTGCTTTTAGCCTCCACACGGATGGTGGTAGTGGTATGCGCACCGGTATGAATGACAATACGCTCAAAAGTGGGAATGGTGATGGCATATTCCGGCGCCACGGGGTTCACCGGGTAAAATCCCATCGCAGCAAATACATACCAGGCACTGATCTGGCCGGCATCGTCATTGCCGCATAACCCTCCCGGACCTACGCCGTATTCCATGGCCCTGATTTCACGGGTATGCGCAATGGTTTTCGTTTGCGCGTTTACGTAGTTATACAGGAAAGGGATCTGGTGACCGGGTTCATTGCCATGCCAGTATTGATGGTTTAAAAAAAGACTATCCAGCGCCTGTTCAAATTTTTTATTTCCACCGGTTATTTTAATAAGACCGGGAATATCATGCGGTACATAAAACCCATACTGCCGTGGCGTTCCCTCGGTAATAAAAAACATTTTCTTGTCCCGGTCGGGATGCTCATACCATTTGCCGGAGGCGTACCGGCCGTTTACATCTCCCAGCTGCGGATCAAATACATTGGCATAATTGCCGGCCCTTTTTGTTAAGGCTGCATAATCTTTTTGCTTATGCAGTGCCTTCGCAATGGTAGATAGCGCGTAGTCATCAAACGCATATTCAAGTGTGCGCGATACCTGCTCACGGCTATGAAAGGCATACGGCACGTTATCTTCCAAAGGTACATATCCGTATTTCAGGTAAGAAGATAAAGCCCTGCGGCCCTTGCCTTCTTTATAATCAGCTATAGCAGCGGTGTCAAACGCATTTTGCCGCATGAGGCGATACGCTTCTTCCACATCATAATTCCGGATGCCTTTGTTATAGGCAGATGCAATAAACGGAATGGCATGATCACCAACCATGGCTGCAGTGTAATTATTCCAGCAGGGGAAGATCGGCAGCCAGCCACCCTGTTGCCCTTTCAGGATCAGCGAACGTACCAGGTCGTTGATCAACGTGGTGTCCAGAATTTCATACAGCGGGAGTTGCGCGCGGTAAATATCCCACATGGAAAAGTCGTCGTAGTAATTGCCGGAAGCCAGTTGTTTCACCTGGTAGGATTGCGCAAAAGCAGGGTAGGTGCCTTTTACATCATTGAAGAGGCGCGGGTGCTGCATGGTATGATACAATGCCGTATAAAAGATTGTTTTATCTTTTTCGGAAGAACCGGTTACTTCAATTTTCCCCAGCGCTTTATTCCATATATCGCTGGCTGTTTTTGTTTGTGCGGTAAAATCCCAGTGATTGATTTCTGCTGCAAGATTTTCCCTGGCCGCATCAATACTGGTGAAAGAAGTGCCTACACGTATCCTTATTACACTGCCCTTATGCACCTTGAATTTTACAGCAGCGCCGATACCTGCATAGTCTTTGATGCTGTCTTCCGCCAGAACGGTGTTGTCGCGGAAGACTTTTGCATCACTAAACACTTCTTCAAACTGCACCACGAAGTATCCGCTAAAACCTGCTGGCTGTCCCTGACCCTGGTAAATGCGGAACGCGGGGTTATAGCCGGAGATCTCCTGCCGCCGGCGATCGATATACACAGCGCCTTTGCCCCGGTCGCTGTTAGGCCTGATCACTATATAGCAGTCATCCTCTTTGGTGAAGCTGAACTGCATCATGCTGCAACGCGCGGTGGCAGTGATGGCTGCGTGTATCTTGTCTTTGCCCAGTAATGTGCTGTAGCAGGCGGGCGAGGCTGTTTCACCGGTGTTTGAAAACGTTGAGGCGTAACCGTCAGGTGTGGTTTTGAGTTCGCCGCAAACGGGCATAACGGTCATACTGCCATAGTCCTGTGTGCAGGAGCCGCTGAGCCAGTGTGTGCCCCGGAAGCCGGTGAAAAGTGAGTCCGTGTAATAATACGGCGCCACACATTTCTGTTCGGTGAGCCTGGTTTGCGGGGTCCACTGCGTCATGCCAAAAGGTGTGCCCACCGCGGGAATGGTATTAGCCAGCTGCTCGGTGCCGGCGCCATGTGCCAGGGCGGTGAGAGTAGTACTTTTGGAAGTGCCGGTGAACGGGTCTACATAAGCCAACAGCTGGCTGGTTTGTGCCAAAGCACTTGCCATACCAGCTGTTAACCATAAAAAAGTACAAACGGTTTTACGTACCATCAATATCCTTTATTTTGTTTGATCTTATCCTTGTTAATATCTATCTGGCTTTGTGGTACTGGTATTACGAGGTTGTCGCTGGTAAGGTCCGCTACTAACCTGATCTGTGCTTTTTTGCTGTTGAGTACCGGAATCGCCCTGCCGGTGCGGACGAGGTCGTACCAGCGGTGACCTTCAAACGCGAATTCCACCCGTCTTTCATTTTCTATTGCCAGCCGGAACGATGCCTGGTCGGGCACGTTGGCGGCCGTTTTTTCTGCGAGTCCTGCTCTTTTGCGGATCATGTTCAGGTAAGTGAATGCTTCACCGCCGCCCTGGTAGCCTATTTCATTAAGGGCTTCCGCATACATCAATAATACATCTGCATAACGGATTACCGGGAAGTTATTACCATTATCGTTCTTGGTGGCAGGTACATCAAAGTACTTCTTTACAAAATAATAATTTACGGTAGCCCCGCTGGCATTTACATAAGAAGTAGCCATGGAAAAGCTCTTCCTGGTGTCGCCGGTTTCATAGGCGCTTTCCATATCAGGGGTCACCTGGTTATTGCCATCGCCGCCAAACTTCACTACGGCGTCGCCGGAGTTTTCGGGCGCGAACGAGTTAGGCAGCGGATTGCCTTCTTTTACGCCACCTGATTTATATTGTACATCAAAAACAGATTCCTTATTATTTTTCTTGCTTACATCAAAAACGTCGGCATATTTATCCAATATGGCGTAAGTGCCGGAGCTGATCACTTCTTTCAGCTTTGCAGCAGCATCGGGGTATTTATGTTGCGTGAGCAATACCTTTCCCAGCAAGGCTTTGGCGGCGCCACGGGTAGCCCTGCCTATATCGGCGCCGGTATAACTCACCGGCAATGCGGCTTCAGCAGCTTTCAGGTCGGCTTCAATTTGTGCGTATATGCTGGCTGCAGGATCACGGGTATATTCATATGCCTGGTCGGCATTGGTGATTTCTGTCACCACCAAAGGCACATCACCAAAGGAACGCACCAGGTTGAAGTATACCAGCGCACGGAGAAACTGCGCTTCTGCGGAGAAGCGCTTCTTCAGTGAATCACTCATAGCTATCGGCGTAATCCTCGACAGGATGGTGTTGCTGCGGGAAATGGCTTTGTAGCTGTCGTTCCAGCGGGCGGCCACAAAAGGATTGGTAGTTTTGATATAGAAGCGGTCAAATTCATCCTGGTCTGTCACGGAGCCGGAAGGCACCGGGAAGTTGTTATCGGATGGAATATCACCATAAATATAAGCGTTGCCAAATACGCCGCCCGACTGCAGGGAGCCATAGTTGGCATTGAGTGCATTTTTAAAATCGTCTGCTGTTTTGTAGAAGTTTTCCGTAGTGGCCGTGGAAGGCGGGACCTGCTCCAGGAAGCTCTTTTTGCAGGCCGTAAATGAAACAGCTGCTGCGAGGAATATGTATATATAATTTGTGCGCATGTTCGTTAATTTTTTAGCAAGATCAGAATCCAATATTTACCCCAACTACAAATGTTCTGGCCAGCGGATACCGGCCATAGTCTACGCCGCTGGTTAAAGCGCCTTCGTAATTACTTACTTCCGGGTTATAGTTCAGGTAGTCGGTAAACGTGTAGAGGTTTTGAGCCGAGAGATAGATCCTGGCCTGTTGCAGGCGGATGTGCTGTAATATTTTTTCCGGCAGTTGGTAACCGATACTTACGTTTTGGATACGCAGGTAGGTAGCATCTTCCACCCAGCGGCTGGAGATGGCGTTGTTGTTGCCGGTGGTGCGCTGGTTGGCGCGGGGAATGATGCCGTTGCCTGGTTTGTCGGCCGACTGCCAGCGGTTCAACACCGTGGTGAGCTGGTTGGCGCTGCCTTCTACGTTTTCAAAGAAGCGGCGGCTGAGGTTCAGTATCTCTCCGCCTTGCTGGCCTTGTATGGCCACCATCAGGTCGAAGTTTTTATACCGGAAAGTGTTGGTGAGGCCGTAAATAAAATCAGGCTGACTGTTACCGATGATGGTGCGGTCGTCAGCTGTGATCTTTCCATCTTTATTTACATCTTCATACTTCACATCACCGGGTCTGGAAGTGATGTCGTGTGGAAATTTATCGAGGTCGGCCTGGTTCTGGAAGATGCCTATCTGTTTGTATCCATAAATGTTACCGATCGGTTTTCCGATTATCGTGATGTTGGTTTCGTTTACGCCGGAATTGCTGCGGATGGGATCTCCTGTAGGACCCAGTGCCACCACGGTATTGCGGTTAAAGGAAAGCGTGGCGTTGGTGTTCCAGGTAAAGGCGCCGGTTAGGTTACGGGTGGCAAGTGAAAATTCCCATCCTTTATTTTCAATAGCGCCAATATTTTTAACAGCGGTGCTGAAACCCGTGATAGTAGGCACATTTACTGCCAGCAGCAGATCGTTGGTATTTCTTTTATAGTAGTCGATGCCAATGCCAATTCTTTCGTGGAAGAAGCCGATGTCGATGCCGGCGTCGAACTGTTTGCTTTTTTCCCAGCCCAGTTCATCGTTGCCAAGCGAAACTGCACCCAAACCATTTACGAGCGAGTTGTTGAAACTGTAGTTATCTGCTTCCAGTTTAGCGAGGTAAGGATAATCTTCAGCGTATTGGTTATTACCTGCCAGTCCGTAGCTCACACGCAGTTTGGCGTTAGAGATGACAGGAATGTTTTTCATAAATGGTTCTTCTGTCAACACCCATCCTACAGAACCCGCGGGGAATACGCCCCACCTGTTTTGGCTGCCGAAGATGGAAGATCCATCTGCACGCAGCGATACATTGGCGATGTACTTTTCTTTGTAGTTATAGGTAGCGCGGCCAAAGTAGGAGGTGGAAGTATTGGCAGTTCTGAAAGAAGTGACGGTACTCGGTAACCCGGCAGCATTCAGTGTAGGCACTACGTCGTTGGCGTAAGAGGTACCAATCGCCTGGCTTCTCTGGTACTGGTATTTATAGGCCTCCATACCCAGCAACACATCGATGTTATGCGGGCCGGTGGCTTTGGTATAGTTTACGGTTTGGTTAAACAGCCAGCTGGTGGTTTGATCAGAAGACGCTTCACCCACGGCCTGTGTAGGCGGCAAGATCTGGTTCAGCGGCATGCGGGATGTTTTATAGGCATTTCTCCTGGTGGAGCCTACATTGAAATTACCGGTAGCGCGGTAACTGAAATCTTTCAGGAACTGGTACGATGCATACACATTGGTAAGCAAATTGGTGGTGATCAGCTCATTCGGATTTTCCGTGATATTGGCTACGGCGTTGGTGATGCCAGGCCAGCCATAAGGCACTGCCAGCGCGGTTTGCGAGGTGTAAGCGCTATGGTCGGCGTTCCAGACAGGTGTCATTGGTACTGCAGATAAAGCCGCGTTGATAATACCGTTGTTAGCCCAGTGACCATCACTGTTTACATCGTTCTGGATTTTATATACCGGGTTGATATTGGCGCCCAGCTTGAAACGGTCGGTCACGTTGATGTCTACATTCGCACGGATGGAGTACCGGTCGAGTGTGGATTTTTCAATGATGCCATCTTGTTTCAGGTAGGCACCGGTTACCAGGTATTGCGCGTTATCATTGCCGCCGCTGGCGGTTACCTGGTAGTTGTTGATCATTCCCTTGCGAAAAATCATATCCTGGTAATCATACGTAGGCATGGCGGCTACCTTCTGCGGATCGTCGAAGTTGAACCACTCAAACAGATCGCCGCGTGGATAACGGTAACGCAAATACGAAGACGGGCGCGCACTGTTGGGGTCTGATATATTGGCGCCGGGTACGTTATCGAGGTAAGCATTATTGGAGGCTTCTTTGGAGAACTCTGCAAACTGCTGCGAGTTGAGCACATCTATCTTTTTAGAGAGCTCCTGGAATCCCGTATATACGTCGGCGTTAAACCTTGTTTTGCCGGATTTACCGCGTTTGGTGGTTACGATAAGCACACCGTTGGAGCCTTTGGAGCCATAGATCGCAGTGGAGGAAGCATCTTTCAGCACATCAATGCTTTGCACATCGTTGCTGTTGAAATTGCTGAACACACTGGCGTCCACAATATTGCCATCCACTACAATCAGCGGGTTGGTACCTGCGCTGATAGAGCCGAAGCCACGTACTTTTATGGCGGGGGTAGCACCCGGGGCGCCGCCTGTTTGCTGCACGATCACGCCGGGAATTTTTCCCTGCATACCGGTGGCCACATTGGAAATAGGCATGTCACGCATTTCGGCCATAGGCACGGAGGCGATGGCAGCGGTAACATTCCGTTTCTTTTGGGTGCCGTATCCCACTACCACCACATTATTGAGCGAGCGGGTTTCTTCCTTCAGGATGATGTTCAGCGGGGTAGCGCTGCCGGCGGCAATTTCCACGGAAGTATACCCGATCATACTAAAAACAAGAACGGTTTTTTCATCCGGTACCCGGACGGTAAAATGCCCGTTAACATCGGTAATAGCCCCGCCACCACCGTTTTTGATGGTGATGGTGACATTGGGAAGCCCGCTGCCTTTTTCATCGGTCACTTTTCCACTAACGGTGATCACGCGCGCAGAGGATAGCGTAGGATCTGCCACCCGCTTCTCGGTGATCACAATGGTATTGGCATTCAGCGACCAGGTAAGGGCGGTGTTTTCCAGCAGCAGGTTGAGTGTTTGCAGCACGGATCTTCGTTCCGCGGGCAAAGTAATATCATCATAGGGAGAGAGCTGTGCGGCAACATAAGCAAACTTAAAGGCGCTTTGCTGCTGGATTTGCTTAATACCTTCCTTCAGGGATTGCCGTTTCAGGTTTACGGTGACGTCTACTTCTTCCAATCGCTGCGCTTTGCCGGGAGCAGCAATCAGCATATTGATGCCGAAAAGAAAAGCAGAGGCGAGTAAGCAACTTAGTTTCATATAATACGCAAACGTTCGCTTTGGGAAAAGGCGTAGCCTTCCCCTGATAAGAAATTTCATACCTTTGGGTAGTTTTTAAATGTTTACCGAAATGTTTAAGACAACCGGCTATACTAACTAGTCCTTAGTATAGCCTTTTTTTAAAATCGTTTATCCAGCCAGATTATACTGTCCTGTCCTTTTTCCCATTGAGCGTGCGTTAGCTCACAGATCACATCCAGCGCCTGTTTCATGGGATCGTTGATAAAATTACCGGTGAATTTTTTAACGCGCAGGGATTCATCCCTGAACCGGATATCAATACCATAATATTTGTTGATAAGTGGAATCGCTGCTTCAAAGGAAATATCTTCAAATACCGGCTCGTCTTTTTTCCAGACCAGCACTTCTTTCATATTGGCTTTGGTCACCAAAGGGGCAATGGCGGCCTTGTCCAGTATTAACTGATCACCGGGCAGCAGTTCTGCTACCACGGCGTTATTAGCTTTTTGCACCTGTACTTTGCCGGTAGTAACGGTAACGGCTATTGGCGAGGCATCCCCCGCAGCCCTGATATTAAAGGAGGTTCCCAGCACCCGCGTCACTATGGCGCCGGTATGCACCAGGAACGGTTTGTTTTTATCGTGCGCTACTTCAAAAAAAGCTTCTCCTCTCAGGTATACTTCCCTGCTACCTCCATCAAAGGCGGCAGGATAATCCAGCTGGCTGTTTTCATTGAGCGTCACCACGCTGCCATCAGGGAGGGTAATTATTTTATTGGACGACTGCTGCGTTTTGGGAAGTGCCGCGGTAAGGGTAGGAGCGGGCTTTGTAACCGGCAGCAGCCACCAGGCGCTGAGCACCGCCAGTAGTACAGCGGCGGCAACGGCCATCCTTTTGTAGAAGGGATTGCGCTTTACCGTCATTACCTTGAGCATATCAACCTCCCCCTCCCGGATCTTTCCCTGCAGCTTTGTATACAATTGTTCCCACGCAGGCTCCTGCGCCGGCCGGGGCGTACGCTCCCAGAGCGCTGCCAGCTCCTGCGAAACAAGGTCGTTTTCCGACAGCTCCGCCATCAATGCCCAGAACTCTTCCAGCTCCTGCGGACTACAGTCGCCGGACAGGTATTTTTGCAGTAATAGTTTTAATCTTAACGGATTAGACGACATATGCCAGTTATATAACTGCAATGACGACAAAAAGGAGGGGGTAGTACTAATCAGTCAGAAAATAAATCTGACAGCAGCAGGAGGTACACAAAAGGGGTAATATGGTTATTCAGCAGGTATTGCTTAATGATCTTCAGGCTGTCGGTGATGGTATTTTTAACGGTGTTACGGGATAAATTCAGTTCTGTGGCTATTTCTTCATGCGTCATGCCCTTTTCCCGGCTCAGGGTGATCATAAGGCGGCGCTGGGGCGACAATTGTTTATAGGCGTTGTTCAATATCTCCCGGCATTCGTTGTTCAGCAGGCTGTAGTCGGCGCTTTGTTCCTGGTGGGCCTCCATTTGTTCGCTCACCAGTTTCTGCAACCTGGCGTTTTTAGCGGCCAGCTTGAAGAAGTCCATCGCTTTATTGTAAGCCACCTTGAACAGGAACGCGTCCATATTTTGGATATGGGTGATCAGCTCCCTGCCCGTCCACAACTTCAGGAATACGTCAATCACAATTTCCTCCGCTACCTCCCTTGATTTGGTAACAGCCAGCACATAGTGATAGAGCTTCTTTCTATGGTGTTCGAAAAGTTGTTTGAAGGCAGCTTCATCTCCTGCCGCGATGTTGGTCAGTAATTCAGTTTCATTATACATGGAATTCTTCTCTTAGTTGATATCCGGAACGTGGTTCGACAAATATATTTTTTTTCCGGAGAATAATTTTTAAAATCTCGGGGAGATGGCCGCGTCGCCTTCGGCGACTTTAAAATTGTCTTGGAGCAGGATTACACTGATTATGCTGATTTTTCGGATTTGATCATTTGGATTTTATAAATGATTTTGGGAGATATCAGCGAAAATATCCGCTTATACCTCCCAAAATCATTTATAAAATCCAAAAAGTAAAATCAACGTAATCAGTAAAATCAGTGTAATCCTGCTCCGAGACAATTTAGAATCGCCGAAGGCGATATCAGGAGAATCCGCTTAATTTGCAAGCCAATGAACAATACTTATATGACACAACCGATAAAACTACTGGCTATCTGTGGAAGCACCCGGCAATCTTCTTCCAATCACCATCTTATAAAAGCGATCACGGAACTGGGCAAGGGCACCTTTACGGTACAACTGGTGGAAAGTCTCACCACCATCCCGCATTTTAATCCCGACCAGGACATGGACGCCAACAGCGCACCGGAGGAAGTGCAACATTTCCGGGCACAACTGGCCGCCGCCGATGCCGTGCTGATATGCACCCCGGAATATGCAATTGGTGTGCCGGGAACACTTAAAAATGCCATCGACTGGACCGTCTCCTCCATGCACTTCTCCAAAAAGCCCGTCGCCCTGATCACCGCAGGTACTTCCGGCCATAAAGCGCACCAGTCGCTGCTCGGCACCTTACTGATCATCGAGTCAAAGATCGCTGAGGCAGCGCAACTCGTTATCTCCTCAGTAAGAACAAAAATCAACGACCAGGGCGTGATCACCGACCCACCCACGGAAATGCAGGTACGAAAACTGATCCAGACCCTGGCCGATGTGGCAACCGGCAAAGCAACAGACCTGTTGCCGGCGCCGTCGCTGCTCTGAATCACGTTCGGCGCGTAGGTTGTCTTACTCAGGATTAAACTTATTTCACTGATTACCCTGATTTGATCACTTTTGGATTTTAAAAGATTCGGGGAGATAGAAGCGGAAACGCGGATTTTGTCTTTCTCACTGATTACGCTGATTTTACTGATTATATCTTTTAAAAGATTTTGGGAGATATAAGCGAAAATATCCGCTTATATCTCCCAAAATCCATTAAAATCAAAAAGTGATCAAATCAGGGTAATCAGTGAAATAAGTTTAATCCTGAGTAAGACAACCTTCGCGTTTCCGCTTCTATCTCCCCGAATCCTTTAAAATCAAAAAGTGATCAAATCAGGGTAATCAGTGAAATAAGTTTAATCCTGAGTAAGACAACCTTCGCTGCATTATTTCACGCTGTACTTCACTTCTTCGGTCACGCCTTTCCAGGTGTCGGTGCGGAAAGGTGCTGCCGGGAAGCCTTCTTTGTTAAAGAGGTTGTCTTCCAGGTTATCATCTGCCCAGCCGTAGCGTACTGCTACCGGTGTGCTTACTTCGTCTGCATACACTACTACTTTATCGCCGTCAACGAATGCTTTGGCGTAGTGGAATTGCTTGTCGGCGCCGGCTACTTCAAATCCGCGGATATAGCCATATTTATCTTTCACCATAAGGCCGCTGCCGGTGCTGGTAAAGCTGAGGGTTGCCTTGTTGCCGTTTACCTGTATGGATTGGTATATGGGGCCGCTGAAAACGTTGTTTTGTCCGTAGGTGTCATGTAATGCTACGGCTGCCAGCCTTTTGCCTACATCCTGTTTGTTTTTTGGATGGATATCTTTGGATTCGCCGATGTCGGTAGTAACGGCCATGCCGGTATTAGGTACCTGCAGGGTGAGGGTTTGGGCTTCTCTCAGCTCCGCCCACTTGCTGCCTTTCTGGCTGGTGCCGTTGCTGGAGTTGAAGCTGGCCAGCTGTACAAAGTAAAAGGGAAAGTCGCCCTGGTGCCACAGCCGGCGCCAGTCGCTGATCATCAGCGGGAACGCTTTGCGGTACTGGTAGGCGCGGTCGGCATTGCTTTCGCCCTGGTACCAGATGGCGCCT
The DNA here is from genome assembly GCF_051362515.1 of Chitinophaga sp. ARDCPP14. NCBI lineage: Bacteria > Pseudomonadati > Bacteroidota > Chitinophagia > Chitinophagales > Chitinophagaceae > Chitinophaga > Chitinophaga sp. ARDCPP14. The sequence goes on from NZ_JBKIXB010000008.1 coordinate 60,023, forward strand.
TTAATGGCAAAAGGCAGTACCGGGTTAATCATGGCGTTAAACAGCAACGATGGGTAGCTGTTGGGGCCAACGGCGGTGCCGGGGTTCAGCGCCTTTTGGATGCGGAAGGACCAGTCGCCCGTAAGGGATTGCTTCTGGCTGCCTGTTTGCAGAAAAATATTCTCTGCATCTCCATAAAAACCACCGCCGCCGGTATTATCTTCTATGCTTACTGCAATTACATTAGTACCGGCTTTTAAAACACCGGCCGGGATGTGATAGGTACGGGCGGCATCATAGCCTTTGGTACTGCCTACCTGTGTACCGTTGATGTACGTAATATCGTTGTCGTCGATGGTGCCCAGGCTGAGTTCTGCTGGTTTGCCGGCATCTGCTGCAGATACCTGGAAGCTTTTACGGAACCATACGATACCGTCGAAGTCGGGGAGCAGCTGCTCTTCCCAGAGGCCGGGGACTTTCATTTTTTTCCAGGACTGGTCATCCGTATTGGCGGCAGACCAGGTGGCCACGGTGGCGGCATTGGGCAGGCCGCCCTGTAAATTCTGGATAAGCTGTTGCTGCCTGTTTTTGGCGGCGATGGCAGAGGAGTCCATGTTCAGCGTGGGAATACGTTGCATCATGTCGCCGAACTCGTCGCTGCTGGTCAGCCCCTCTTTGCTGATCCAGGTTTCCACGATGGTGCCGCCCCAGGAAGTATGTATTAACCCGATAGGTACGTGTGTTTGTTCATTCAATGCTTTGGCAAAGAAGTAGCCTACTGCCGTGAAATCGGCCGTGTTTTCCGGTGAGGCCGGTAACCAGGCGCTTTTATTCACATCATCCAGCGGCGTCACCGACATCGCTTTGGGCAGGTAAAAATGCCGGATGGCAGGGTTGGCGGATTGGGCAATTTCCTTGTTGGCGTTGGTTACGCCGTTTACATGGAATTCCATGTTCGATTGCCCGCTGCAGATCCATACGTCGCCCATCAGGATGTCGTGAAAACTGATATCATTTTTGCCTTTTACGGACAGGGTATAGGGGCCGCCTGCTTTTTCCGGCTGCAGGAATACCTTCCATTTACCGTTCTTATCGGCCTTTACCGTTTTTTCCTGTTGATTGAACCGGATAGTGACCTTTTCATTCTTATCAGCCCAACCCCATACCGGGATCGGCTTGTCGCGCTGCAGCACCATGTTGTCGCCGAAAACGTTGGGTAAACGAACGTCGGCAAAACTGAAGGAACTTATCATGGTTGCCGCCAGCAATAAAACTGTTTTTTTCATAATTGTGGTATTGTCTGTATTGTGGGGTACGCCCCTGTTGAATCATGTGCGTATAAATGTAAGGAAGACAGGCATTATTTTATAATTTTTCAGGAGAAGCCGGTAAAAATGACGCATGTACCCCTGAAAGAGGCCCAGCCACGGCCATAAGAATTATGTAAAAGATAGCATGAATTGTATAACAGTCCCGCCTCCCGGGCATCGTAATTTTACATCATCAAATTAATTATTCATCACCAGATAAAAGAATCAACATGAACGCAACACAATTCAAAACCAACATCAAATGCTCCGGATGTATTGCAACGGTAACGCCTGTATTAAATAAACTGGTGGGCGCAGATAACTGGGAAGTAGACCTGGCCAGCCCCGACAAAATACTCACCGTTACAAAAGAAAACCTGGATAAAAGCGAAATCAGGGTGGCGATAGAAAAAGCCGGTTACAAGGCAGACGCCTTATCGTAATAACAGGCAGCATGGAGTATATTATCAACAAGTAAAAACTAACAGACATGAAAAAAATATTAATGGCAGGCATCGTATTGGTAGCTGCATTTATGCAACAGGGTATGGCACAGGATAAAACTGTTTCCACACAGTTATCTCCCTTACTTTCTTTATACTACAATATTAAAGATGCACTCGTGAGCAGCAATGCGGAAGTAGCAGCCGCCAAAGCAGATGAGTTTGTAAAAGCCGCCGCCCAGGTTGATATGTCATCCATGCCGCCTGCTGTTCACAATGCCTACATGCCGCTGGCAGCAAAGCTCACGGCGGATGCAAAAGCAATAGCTGAAGCAAAAGGTATCAGTAAACAACGCGAACATTTCAAAACATTCTCTGATAATTTCTATCAGCTCGCAAAAGCTACACCGCTTTCCGCACAGCCGGTATACCAGGAATACTGCCCTATGAAAAAGGCTTACTGGTTAAGCAGCAGCAATGCTGTTAAAAATCCTTACTACGGCAACCAGATGCTTACCTGTGGTAAAGTAAGCGATACCATTAAATAGTCTTTAATCATTCGTATGAAAGCAGTATTCCTGTATATAACATTGATGAGCCTGTGTAGTATGGTTGCTGCACAGGCTTCTTTAAACACTGCGCCAAAGGTAGTCCGCTACGATTTATACGTAGGCGACAGCATGGTATACTACTCCGGTAAAATGAGCCATGCACTTACTATCAACGGCACCATCCCCGGACCCGTCCTGCACTTTACAGAAGGAGACACTGCAGAGATTTATGTACACAACACATTGAAAGAAGAAACGTCTATACACTGGCATGGGCTCATCTTACCCAATCAGTACGACGGCGTTTCCTATCTGACCACGCGGCCTGTTAAAGCCGGTGAAACACACCTCTACCGCTTTCCCGTGGTACAACACGGCACCTATTGGTACCATAGCCATACGATGTTCCAGGAACAAAGCGGTATGTATGGCGCAATTGTTTTCCATGAACGGAAAGAAACTACCGCTAAAGAATATACGTTATTGCTGAGCGACTGGACCGATATGCATCCGCATACCGTAAACCGGTACCTGCACAACGCCAACGACTGGTTCGCCATCAAAAAAGGATCGGTGCAGAGCTACGCCGAAGCCATACAGCATAAGCATTTCAAAACAAAAGTGACCAATGAATGGAAACGCATGAATGCAATGGATGTGAGCGATGTATATTACGAACGCTTCCTGTCGAACGGTAAAGAAACAGATGAACAGCCGCAATTTAAAGCCGGTGATAAAGTAAGGTTACGCATCATAAACGGCAGCTCCTCCACTTATTTCTGGCTGAACTATGCCGGCGGGAAACTCACCGTAGTGGCCAATGACGGCGCCGATGTGGAACCCGTGGAAGTAGACAGGCTCCTCGTGGGCGTATCTGAAACCTACGACGTAATAGTGACCATCCCGGATAATATGCAGTATCAGTTCCTTGCTACTGCGGAAGACCGTACCCGCTCCACTTCGCTGTGGCTGGGACAGGGCATGAAGATGCCCGCTAAGCCATTACCCCGCCTGAAATATTTCGAAGGCATGAAGATGATGAATGATATGATGAAAATGGATGGCAACCTCGATACCAGCACTGGTATGCAAATGAGTAACCAGGTAATGGATATGAACACGGTCATGTATCCTGAAATCACCGGTGATGATAAGCGGGTGAAACACGCAGGTCATGATATGCAAAACATGCAAATGGATAGCACTGCCGGAGATATCGTAACCCTGAACTACGGTATGCTGCGGGCGCCGGAAAAAACAACGCTGCCGCCCGGTCCCGTTAAACTCCTGCATTTTGAACTAACGGGGAACATGAACCGTTATGTATGGAGTATCAATAACAAAGTAGTATCTGAAACAGACAAGATCTTAATAAAGAAAGGCGAAATTGTACGGATCGTGTTGTACAACAACACCATGATGCGGCATCCCATGCACCTGCACGGGCATTTCTTCCGGGTGCTGAACGGACAGGGCGAATACTCGCCGCTGAAAACCGTACTGGACATTATGCCGATGGAAGTGGATACGATTGAGTTTGCCGCTACCGAAAGCGGCGACTGGTTCTTCCACTGTCACATTTTATATCACATGATGAGTGGCATGGGACGGGTGTTTAGTTACGAAAATTCACCGTCGAATCCGGAAGTGCCGGACCCTGTTAAAGCCTACCGCATGTTGAAGAAAGACGACCGTATGTTGTACCCGATGGCGCGCGTAGGGCTGGAAAGCACCGGTAGTGATGGTGAAATCGTAGTAGCGAATAGCCGTTACCGTTTGTCTACCGAATGGCGTGTAGGATTAAACGACCGGGATGGTTATGAAAGTGAAAGCCATTTCGGGAGATATCTCGGTAAGAACCAGTGGCTGTTCCCTTACATCGGTTGGGACGTGCGTTACCGCAAAATGGATGAACCGGAGAAAAATCTCTTCAGCCAGAAAAATACAAAGGATTTCAGGCAGGTATTTCATGTGGGCGTGGAATACACTTTACCCATGCTGATCGTGGCAGATGCTTCTGTAGACACAGATGGTAAAATAAGGGTGCAGTTAACAAGAGAGGATGTGCCACTTACAAGAAGGTTACGTTTTGGTTTTATGGTGAACACCGATAAAGAATACATGGCGGGGTTCCGGTACATTGTTACAAAGAACTTTGCATTTTCTACACACTATGACAGTGACATGGGACTTGGAGCAGGTATTACATTAAGCTATTAAAATATACAGCAATGGAACATCAGCATCAGCACAACACCATGAAAATGGAGCATGCGCATGCATCCATGAATCACGGTGCACATCACGATCATCATGCCATGATGATCGCCGATTTCAGGAAACGTTTTTATGTAGTGCTGGTGCTGACGGTACCGGTGATGTTACTATCAGAAATGATTCAGCACTGGCTGGGCATTTCTTTTACATTTCTGGGAGATGGATATGTTTTGCTGGTATTATCTTCTGTTGTGTTTCTTTATGGCGGATGGCCTTTCCTGAAGGGGTGGTGGGAAGAAATGAAAAGCCGGGAGCCGGGCATGATGACGCTCATCGGCTTTGCTATTACAGTAGCCTATGTGTACAGCGTGGCTACCGTATTCGGTTTGCCCGGCATGGATTTTTTCTGGGAGCTTACCACCCTGATTCTCATCATGCTGCTGGGACACTGGATTGAAATGAAATCGGTGATGGGCGCCTCGCGGGAGCTGGAGCTGCTGGTGCAGCTGATGCCGGATGAAGCGCACCTGGTACATGGCGATCATGTGATGGATGTAAAAACCGCGGAACTGAAAGCGGGAGATGTTATCCTGGTAAAGCCCGGGGAGAAAGTGGCGGCAGATGGTACCATCCTGGAAGGCAACACGTCGTTGAATGAAAGTATGCTTACCGGCGAATCCAAACCGGTGGAAAAGCAGGCGAACGATAAAGTAATTGCCGGTTCTATCAACGGCAATGGCGCTATCAGGGTCACTGTTACGCATGGTGTGGCCGACTCCTATCTTTCGCAGGTAGTGAAGCTGGTGCAGGATGCGCAGCAATCCCGTTCGAAAACCCAGCTGCTGGCCGACAAAGCCGCGCGCTGGCTTACAGTAATTGCCATTTTATCCGGTATTGCCACTTTCTTATACTGGTGGTTGAGCGGCCGGGAGTTGTCGTTTGCCATAGAGCGCATGGTAACGGTGATCGTGATCTGTTGCCCGCATGCGCTGGGCCTGGCGGTGCCGCTGGTAATTGCGAAATCCACCGCTTTATCCGCACGGCATGGGTTGCTCATAAAAAACCGCACCGACTTTGAGAATTCGAGGAAGATTACCACTATTGTTTTTGATAAGACAGGTACCCTCACCGTAGGCCGTTTTGAAGTGGTGAGGTTTGATTCATTGCAGCAGGGTATTTCCAAAGAAGAGATCCTGGAAATGGCGGCTGCGCTGGAAGGCAGTTCCGAACATCCCATTGCTGCGGGGATTACAGGTAAAGCAAAAGAAATGCAGCTTACCCCGCCGGCGGCGGAAAATGTAACGGCCATCACCGGGAAAGGTATCACCGGCAATATTGCCGGGAAAGAAGTGCAGGTGGTGAGTCCTGGTTATGTGGCCGAACAGTTCAGGGATGCCGCTACCGCCTCCATTGAGCCGGGAGAAACCCTGGTATATGTGATAAAGGACAACAAGGTAGCGGGCTTTATTGCGCTGGCGGACCAGATCCGGCCGGAATCGGCAGGCGCCATTGCCACGCTGAAGGAAAACCGGATCAAAACGGTGCTGCTCACCGGCGATAACAAAGTGGTAGCAGAAAGCGTAAGTAAGACGCTTGGTATGGACAGCTATATTGCTGAAGTGCTGCCGCACCAGAAACTGGATAAGATTAAAGCATTGCAGCAACAGGGCGAATTTGTAGCCATGACCGGCGACGGTATCAACGACGCCCCCGCGCTGGCGCAGGCCAACGTGGGTATTGCCATCGGCAGCGGCAGCGATGTGGCGGCAGAAACGGCCGGCATCGTACTGGTGAACAGCAACCCGCAAGACGTAGTAAACCTGATTTTATTTGGTAAGGCCACTTTCCGGAAAATGATCCAGAACCTCGCCTGGGCAACGGGTTATAATATTGTGGCGCTGCCATTGGCCGCCGGCGTGCTTTATAAAGAGGGAATTATGCTGAGCCCCGCTGCAGGAGCGGTGTTGATGACAGTAAGCACCGTGGTGGTAGCCATTAATGCCAGCCTGTTGAAAGTGAAAGGTTCCGGGAAATAAATAATCACTAAATTGCAATAGGATTATGAATGTGATATAACTGATTTTACAACTGTATTGCTTTGTCAGCTATCCCGCGAATGCCTCTCAAAATATAGCCATATGAACATCGGTCAACTTTTTCACCGTGTTGTAAATACCGGAACCTTCCGCCAGGAGGAATCGCTGGCAAAGGTGACCAGGATGGTTAATACTTTTTCTGTTGTTACCACCACGCTTTGCCTTTTATTCGGCATCCTTGCTTACATGGGTACCGGGAAATTTGACCTGCTGATCCCTGCTTATATAGAAGCCGGACTTTTCCTCGGCGTATTTTTCCTTAACGCTGTAAATAAACCCGTTTTAGCCAGCATCGCCTTCATTGCCATTAACAATATCGCCATCGTTTATTTCAGCGCCGTAATGGGCATGTTAACGGAAGTACACCTGTTATTCCTGTTCCTGCTCGGGGCGTCGCTCATGATTTTCAGAACACGCGCGCTGGTGGTGGCCAGTATTGTGGTGGCGGTGGTGTCGGTAACGGCCTGCGAAATCAATTATTACTATACACTGATCACTCCCATGGAAATGGGGCATAGCCAGCAATTTATGATCCGCTGGATAACGCTACCGGCGATCCTCCTGCTGGATGTAGCTACTATCTTCCTGTATGTAAGAAAACTAAAAACGCTCAATATAAAACTGGCAAAAGCAACGGATGAGAAAACGATCTTTGTCAGGGAAACCAGCCATGAAATCCGGAACCCGCTGAATGCCATTTATGGTATCAGCCAGGACCTGATGATGAAAGCGCAGAAAGAGGAACGTTATAGTGATATCCGCCCGGAAATAGAGCACCTGTATTCCGCTACGCATAATGTTTTACAGATCATCAATAATGTGCTGGCCATTTCTAAAATAGAAGACGGCGCAGCCCATGCTATTCACCCCGAATCATTTAATATCCGCGAACTGATTTCCGACAAGATCATCGTATACCAATACATTGCTGATCTGCGGGGAATAAAGATCAGGGCAGATATTGCAGAAGATATGCCCTGCTATATACTGGCAGATAAAAACAAGCTCGCACAGGTGCTGAATAACCTGCTGTTTAACGCCATCAAATTTACCCGCACCAACAGCCTGATTTCAGTTGGCGTTTTGTGCGAAGAAGCACAGTGGCAGTTCATGGTAAAGGACCAGGGCCAGGGTATTCCAGCAGCGGACCTGGTGACCCTGTTCACACCGTTTAAATCAGGTAAAAGCGATTTTGAAGGAACGGGTCTTGGATTACCGATCACAAAAAAATATGTGGAAATGATGAGTGGAAAGATTACTGTTACCAGTATACCGGAAGAAGGAGCCACCTTTATTGTGCGGTTACCATTAACGGTGAGTTCGGCGCCGTCGCCTGCCCAGGGAGGCTGGATGGAGTTAACGCTCCATAAAGGGCTGAAAAGCCTGGTAATTGATGATAATGAGATGAGCCAGCTGGTATTGTCCAGCTTTCTGCGCAGGCTCGGCTTCACTACCATAGTGGCCGGCAGCGGGGCAGAAGGTATTAACAAAGCAATGGATGAAAAACCGGATCTTATTTTCATAGATAGTTATATGCCGGGACTTAGCGGGAAAGATACCCTTCAACTGCTCGGTGATATACCTGCTTTAAAAAATATTCCGGTGATCGCCGTATCGGGCGATGCATTCCAGGAGTCGATCGATGATATGCTTGGCGCGGGCGCCAGGGAATATATCTCTAAACCTATTGATCTTAAACTGTTGAACAGCACCGTAAATAAAGTGTTGTTCCAATAGTTACGCATATACGTACTGATAGCGGGTAGTATCTTTACCACTCCAGTCGATGTTGCCTTTCATCATTTGTCCCAACGTTAAAATATACTTTTCCAGTACCGGCCGTACGCCAGCTGCGCATACAGCGGTGAGCACATCGGCGGTGTTGTTGAACAATGCAACTTCGGAGTTGTGGATCTTCACGGCCTGTTCTACCGCCTGGTCCAGCGTAAGCTGCTGGTGATGTTTCAGCAGCATAACCAGGTTCAGTTCATCGCCGAGTTCTGATTCTTTCGAGAAGGAGTAGAGATCGTTGGCCCAGCAAATGGTACGGCTGCAATATAATCCCATGTTTTTTACCTGCGGGTTGGCGCGCAGATCGGCGGGCAGATGGATGGCGCCCATCAGGGTAGCCAGTTCCAGGAAAAAGTTGGCGCCGCCGATCTGGGGGCGGAAGCGCATATAATCTTTCAGGGAAATATTGCGGGCATGATCTACGTGTTGCATACGCCACAAATTGGCCGTAAAGGCATCTTTCAGGCTGCGGGCGAAACGCGTCTGCCAGGCCCGGTTGCTGATCCGGCACATCCGCTGCCAGATATCGCTCATGGCAGCCAGCAGGGGACCGCCGCTTTCCAGCGTAAACGTCCGGCCGGTTTGCAGTATCTGCATCATGTGATGCGCCATACGCTCAAAGCCGGTGTTGAATTCATTAGGCGCCAGCGCATCGAGATGATCATCCCACAAAAAAAGAAGCGTGTTAAAATCGCTCGCAATACATAAAGAAAAGAAAGGTGCATCCGGGAACATCCTGGCTACCATCCAGGTGAACTTCTGATCATGATAAGCATTCCAGGAGCTTTCGTCTGTAGCAAGATGAAAAGTATGCACCCAACCAGTGGTATGCGCATCCGCTTCATGTACCTGCGGGTGCAGGCGCTGAGGATAGGGACAATAAAGGTCCGGACGGGAAATAGTTGTAAACATGACACATTGTATTTAAAAGTGAATAGATAAAAGTTGACGTTGATAGCTGGCTTTCGATTACTTTTACAAAAATCTCAATGTACCTGGCGACGTGTGAAAAAATAGCAGGAACGCTTCTGCAACAATGAACAATTGACCAATTCAGCCGTTATAGTTATAAGCAAATTATCAACCGTTACTGTAATCAACCATCATAAGCAAGTGAACAAATCGCGCAATTCAAATCAGTCAATAGCATAAGTATTATCAACCTTAAAACTCACATGTATGTGGACTTGTTTACGTTCCTGCAAACGCGGAACATTTTCTTTATACCTCATGCTCTGCTGTACTGCTGCAGCCTTTGCCCAAAACATTAAAGTCACCGGAACAATTACTTCCACCAAAAAGGAAGTGATACCTGGCGTTTCTGTATTACTGAAAGGTACTAAAACAGGCAGCGTTTCCGATGCAGCCGGTAACTATTCCATCAACGCACCGGCCAACGGCGTACTGGTCTTTAATGCCATCGGCTACCTGCGCCAGGAAATTCCCATTAACAACCAAACCACTATCAACGTCACCGTAGTGGAAGACAACAAACAGCTGGGAGAAGTAGTAGTCACCGCTTTGGGTATCACCAAAGCTAAAAAGAGCCTGGGCTTTTCGGCCACTGAAATTAAAGGCGGCGACCTGGCCATGACCAATGAAGTAAACCCGGTGAATGCCCTGCAGGGAAAAGTAGCCGGCGTGCAGATCGACCAGGGCGCAGGCGGACTTTTTGGAAGCACCAAGATAGTGATCCGCGGTAACTCCACCCTCCGTAGTAACAACCAGCCCATTTTTGTGATCGATGGCGTAATCGTGGATAATGGCACGTTCAGCGGTACGGGCCGCGACTTTGGTAATGACCTGAAGAACCTGAACATGGAAGACTTTGAGTCGGTTACCGTGCTGAAAGGATCATCCGCTGCCGCATTATACGGTTCCCGCGCTATCAACGGGGTCATCCTCATCACTACCAAAAAAGGGCATGAAAGAAAAGGTTTAGGCATTAACGTTAGTCAGACGTTTAATGTATTCAAACCTTACTCCGGCCCCGACTTCCAGAATGAATTCGGCGGTGGCACCGTAGGCAATTTTTTTACTGATAACCGCGATCCCAATTACAAACCGAACGAACAATGGAGAACAAAAGTGTTCCCCACAGACCCGGCCACCGGTAAGCCGTATATCGACCGGCAGATAGGACGGGAACTGGAGAACTGGGGACCCCGCTTTGCCGGCCAGGACGTTATCAACTACGACGGCACCCCCACAAAATATGTAGCGCAACCCAATAATTTCCTCGACGCATTTCAAACCGGTCATGGTTCCGCTACCAACGTGTCGCTAGATGGCGGTAACGACCGCTCCACCTTCCGCGTGTCTTACACCCGCGACCAGAGCGAAGGTATTGTAGCTAAAAACAGCCTGCTCAAAAACAGCGTGGAAGCACGCGTTACCCATGTGATCAATAAATTCCTGAGCGCTGATGTAAGCACCAACTACACCTACTTCACCGGAAGGAACCCGCCACGGCTGGGTGGCCTGGATGCCTTTGCTTCCTATAACTTCGGTAAACTGTTTACCTGGATCCTGCCACGTAACTATGATACCAGGTACTGGATGCAAAAACAACATTACACCAGCGCACTCGGCGGCGCTCCCAACCCGGCAGATCCTAATGAAACGAACAAGTCGCCGGAATCCCGCTTCTGGTTTAATTTATATGAAAACGATTATTTCCAGAATGAGCAAACCATCCGCGGGCGTGTAGCCATTACCGCTAAGCTCACCCCCTGGGCTAACCTGGTACTGGAAGGCAACGTAAATAACCTGTACACCAAAAATGAAAACAAGGAACTGGGACAGGGACAGAATTTCACCGGTGGCTTATACGGTCTCGGACATACGAGCAAAGAAAGTTATTTCTTTAAATGGATGGGAACCATTAATAAAACCCTCACCAAAGATCTTGACCTCAGCGGTTACATAGGCGGTGAAACCCAACGTTTCCAAACTACCTACAATTACAGCGAAACAGTAGGCGGACTCAGTTACCCCGGCAATTACTTCCTGGCAAACTCTGTAGAGAAGCCAAGAGCAGAAGGCGGGCTGAAAAGTAAGAAAGCCTTTAACTCTATTTATGCAAGCGTGGACCTGGCCTGGAAAAACCAGCTGTTTGTACAGGGTACCTTCCGCGGCGACTGGTCATCCGCACTTACCTATACCGATGGCAGCGGTAATTTCTTTTACCAGTACCCGGCTGTCAGCGTTTCCTGGCTGTTCTCCGAAACCTTTAAACTGCCTGCATGGATTTCCTATGGTAAGTTAAGAGGTAATATCGCCGGACTGGGTAATGACACCGATCCTTTTAATATCAACCCCGGATTTGCGTTTAACGGTTACACTTCTTCCGGCGGCCTGGATCTGCCCATCTCTACTTACAGCCGGTACCCCGATCCGCTTACCGGTAAATTTATTGCACTGGTACCCGATCTGAAACCCGAAAGAAAAGTAGCAAAGGAACTGGGTGCGGAAATGCGTTTTCTCAAAAACAGGGTAGGCTTTGATGTATCTGTTTACCAGGATAATACCAAAAACCAGATCCTCGATATTGGCACTCCGCCGGAATCCGGACTGGAAGGCATTATCATCAACGCCGGAAATATCCAGAACAGGGGACTGGAAGTGATGATCGATGGAACACCGGTGAAAATAAACAGCTTTGAATGGAACACCAGCGTGAACTACTCCCTTAACAGGAACCTCATTAAATCGCTGTACCCCGGCAGAACAGAGTACGACCTGAAAGCCAATGTAGGAGAAATCAGTACCTGGGCTATTGTAGGTAAATCCTACGGTACCCTCCGTACTACCATCCATTCAAAAGCATACCAGGCCACCGACGCCAATGGCAACCCGGTAGCCGATCCCAATAACGGCAAACCTGAACTGGCCTGGCGCTCCGATGCACGCGCCGGATTTCCTGCCCGCAGCAATACCCTGCAGGATGTAGGTGATATCAATGCAAAGTTCCGTGCAGGATGGAGCAATACTTTCCGGTTTAAAAATCTTTCGCTGAATGTATTACTGGATGGCAAATTTGGCGGCGACTTTGTACTGCTTACCTACCGTTATGGCACACATACCGGTGTATTGCCCAACACGCTCCAGGGAAGGGATGCAGAACATGGCGGCATCACCTGGACGAGCAAGTATGATCAGCAAACCTACGACGACGGACTTATTCCAGACGGCGTATTTGCCAAAGGCCAGATGGTGACCATGCCCGATGGCTCTCAGGTAAATGTAGGCGGCATGACCTATCAGCAGGCTTATGAAAAAGGTTTTGTAGAACCTACGCACGCCCCGCAGTTTTATTATCGCTATGGTTCTTCTTCCACCGGTGTTTCCGATTACTGGATCAAAAAGAATTCCTGGATTTCATTAAGACAGGTGTCTTTAGCATACCAGTTTTCACCGGCACTGTGCAAGAAGCTGATGCTGAATAATCTCAGCGTGGCGATTATTGGCCGCGACTTACTATACCTGTACAATTCATTGCCTTTTAATTACAATCCTGCTTCCAACAACTCCAATAACACGGCCTTCTCCGGTGAAGAAGGATTTCTGCCGATGGTACGCTCCATTGCAGGCACTATCAGGGTTGGGTTCTAAGGGGAATTAAATTGTACAAACAAAAAATCAAGATCATGAAAAATACATTTCAATATATAAGAACCGGTTTGTTGCTGGCACTGCTGGGCGTTAGTTCGTGCTCTAAAAATTTCGGGGATATCAATACCAACCCCAGTCTCGTTTCCAAGCCGGATGTGAAGTTCCTTTTAAGTTATTCGCAGGATAAGATCATTACCTACCAGGGTACAGAATGGGTGTGGGAAAGCATGGAACAGCTGATGCGTTTTACGCAGCATGTTACTTCCAGTCCGTACGAAATCACCAACAATGTAAATACCCGCTATAATAACTACTACCTGCAAATCTTACCTAATCTTTTTGAGATAAGAAAGCAGGTAGAGGCGATGCCGAATAAAGATGCGTACCAGAAGGTTGCTATGGCCACCTACGTATTACAGGTGCTCCACGGGATTAAAGTAACGGATATGAACGGCTCCATTCCTTATTCACAAGCCATTGAAGGCCGTTACCAGGCGCAATACGGACCGGTATACGATGAGCAGCCCGCCCTGTTCAATAACTGGCTTTCACAACTCGATGCGGCCATTGCGGTGCTGTCCAATAATTCACTGCCTGCGCAGGTAGGCTACGGTCAATCGGACATTTTTTACCAGAGCGACTGGACTAAATGGGTGAAGCTGGCCAACACGCTTAAACTTCGTATAGCCGCCAGGTTAGAGAACGCTGATAAAGCAAAATGCCAGGCCATTTTTCAGCAGGTATTAAAAGACGCTACCGGGCCTATTGATGGTGACGATTCACAGGTGAAGTATCTCAACAGCACCTATACGCCCTTTGGCAACGGGGGAGACATAGATTACCGCAGCCGCCGCTATGCCACCACTTCCATCATGGCGTTCCTGAAAAAGAGCCAGGACCCGCGTTTACCGGTATATTTTGAAAAGAACGACCTGGTAGGCGGTTATAAAGATTCGCTGACAAAATACAATGTTACATTGCCTGCTTTCATTAATCCCAACGATCCGCTGATCATGTACCAGGGCGGTCCGGCCGACTGGACCACCAATCCCGCTGTGGCAGCGTATATCGGGAATGGATTTATTGTGAGTCAGTATACCAAATACAACCTGATATCGCCCATCAACCGCAGGTTCTTTTCTCCCAAACTGAACTCGGCTACGGGCAATTTCCTCGATGTACCGGTTACCTACGCCGAAACCTGTTTTTATATAGCAGAGTTTATACAGAAAGGATATGCCGGTGGAGCGGATACCAAAGGAACGGCGGAAGACTGGTATAAGAAAGGTATTACATCTTCCATTCAAACTATGAATGCGATTGCGGTGGCAGCCGGTTCTACTACCGCCTACACGGGCACCGGTTTAACTGAAATCAATGCCTATCTGAATAATGCGCAGGTGAAATTCAATGGCGTTAATAACCTCGAACGGATCTACATACAGGCTTACCTGAGTATGTACCGGCAGGCTAATGAAGCGTATGTATTTTGCAGGCGCACCGGGTATCCTAAAACGGGCTCTGCTTACTATGGCAGGGAAACTTTTAATGAGCTGATACCGCGCCGGTTCTGGTTAACAGATCCAGGCGAAGTAAACAGGGCCAACTGGAATACGGCGATGCAGCAGCAGGGCTTTACGCCCAATGCGCAGGATTTGCCTACACTGAGTTCGCAAAGGATCTGGTATGATAAACAGGCGCCGGATTTTGGAAAGGGATTGTAGAGAAGTGGTGTTACCCAAAGGAGCTGCCTCATTTATAAATGAGGCAGTTTTTTTATTTTGCGGTTGAAAGAGAATTAATATGGTAAATTTGAATTTCAGTGGCCGATTAATAAGTCTCTTTATTACTTCTCCAATACTTCTCGGATACATCTCCAATACTTCTCAGATACTTAGGACTCGTCTATGTGTCGTATTCCCCATACAGTCCCCATACAGTCCCGATACAGTTCCCATACTCTCACAATACTCTCATGATACACTCCCCATACACTCCCCATACACTGGGACTATTTCTGACCGCAACAGATTCCGGCATAATCCGGCAAAAAGCGGCAAAACCGGCAGGTTTATTTTTATGCATTTATGCAGAAGAGTAACTTCGAATCTCAAACTTTCGGCAGGGTACTATAACGTGGCGGCTATCCTGTTAACGGTTTCTTTCAGCGCTGTTAAAGAAGAGGTACTCGTCACCTTATTGACTTTCATCCGGATAATTTTATCCTTCTTTCTTACCATGATCAGCTGGAAGTTATCGCTGTCGGTTTGAAAGAAGCCTTCATCGCCGGTGTTATCGAGTAGCTGGATGTTGCCATTGCGGCGGTTGTCGTCCAATATACCGGTGTAGGTTTTTTGTGCAGCAGCTACTGAACGGTACTTTTCATAGTTGTAGTACACATTACCGGTTTTCCCGGAAACGGGGTCCGATTCCACGGCTGTAAAAGCGCAGCGGTACTTCAGTGCATCGCGTTCCTGTTTTTCTGATTTCAGGGTGAGTAATGCAGGCTGGCCCAGTATTTTGGCGGCGTCTGCGGGAGTGAGGTAGAAGTAGGGAACAGTATCTGTGGCAAAGCCTGATGAAATCAGGGGAAGCAGCAGGAATAGAAAGAGCAGTGTTTTCATAACAGTATCAGTTAAGAGGAATTTTACACGGTTGCTACTTTTCTTGTATCACAATGTCTTATTGCTAAAGCGTCTTGTTGTATTGTTAATGAAGTTACAACTTCCTGTTTGATAAGACTAATAAGTTTCCCGGTAAGTCAGAAGCCGGATACATCAATCCGGCACGGCGTGAAAATTCTTAATGCTTTCTTTTTTTGCTGGACGCTTCGGTGTTGATTTTTTCTTTCTGCCCCACCAGATGAGAAAACCTGTAACAGGTAAAGAAGCGGCAATCAGGGCGGCGAAGAACATCAGGAGCCGGCCCGGGAGTCCGGCGATGCTGCCCACATGGATGTCGTAATTCATGCGTACCGCTTTCTCTGCCACGGTGGCGTCTTTATACTTACCGAGATAGGAAGGCGTAATTTCCCGGCCGGTATGCTGATCGAAATAGAGGTAGTCGGCATCATAAAACTGGTGGCGACCAGGGTAGGCCCTGGCAATGATGGCTGCGGAATCGTTGGCGGGCAGGGAAATGCTGTAGCCTGCGGCCTGCGGATAATGGTCCATAAAGGATCCAAATACCTGGTTAATGAGGGTGCTGTCTTTCACCGGCGCATGATTACCGGATTTCACCGGCACGGCACCCGGCCTTTTCTGGCCGCCGCTGAATACCCAGAATTCAGCCTGCGCCATCCAGGTGAAGCTCCATACCAGGCCGGTTAAGGCGGCGAAAATAACGATCCAGCTGGCATAAAATCCCAGCACATTATGGAGATCATAGTTCAGTCTTTTTGGTGAAGCATCCAGCTTAACGCGGAAGCTGACTTTCCGGCGGGCCTTGTTGCGCGGCCACCACAGCACGATGCCGGTTACCAGCATCAGGAAGAACACCAATGTACTGCATCCGACTATAACGCCGCCGGTTTCCTGCGGGAGCCACAGGTGCATATGGCCTTGCAGGATAAAATGAAAGAACTCATCGTCGCGGTTAAGCACCTTCTGCACTTTGGCCGTATAGGGATTTACGTATACGTTGTAGTAGTGATAGGGTTTCTTTTGGAAGAACTGAACCACGGCCGCTTTGTCTTTCCCCTGGTACAGGATGCGGAATGCCTTTTCGCCACCCATGCTGGCTTCTCCCGCTGTACGGATGGCGGTTACAGGCTGAAAGGGCTGGTCCTGCGGAGTTACGTGCTGATAGGAAGCCGTGTATTCAGACAATTCCGGTTCCCAGGCGTAAATGGCGCCGGTGATGGAAATGATGAATACAATGATCCCGGAAACGAGTCCCAGCCAGAGATGCAGCCAACCGAATATTTTTTTGATGCGCATGTGTTAAAATGTAAAATGAAAGCACAGCGAACCGTGCTTTCATGGATGTATGAATGGCGAAAACCCTATAGTTTGATCACGAGGTTCACCGCATAGTTACGTGGCGGCTGCGGCTCGCCCCATGGACCCCAATACATCGTATTTGAAACATTATCCAGTTTTATACCGATGCGGTAACCAGGCCGGTCGTAGAACACGGTGCTGTTTACGAGTGCATAGGCAGGGAAGAACAAGGTATTGGCATCGTCAAAAGGCGTTTCGCTGTTGTAAAACAATCCGCCGCCAATGCCGAGGCCCTGTAGTTTCCCTTTCACCAGCCGGTAGCTGATCCAGGTGTTGGCCATATGCTTACCGCCGGAGCGCGCAGGTCGTTTCCCTACGTTAGCATTGGCTTTGGTGATCTCGCTTTCATTGAACCCGTAACCGGCTGTAATGTTAAGTCCAGGGAAAGGATTGGCGATCACTTCGGCTTCAAAGCCTTTGCTTTTCTGCGATCCATCCTGTATTGAAAAGGCCGGGTCTTCGGGATTTGAGCGCAGCTTGTCGGTCACGTTAATGTCGTATGCGCTGAGGGTAACGTTTAATTTGCGCTCAAACAGTTCTGCTTTCACGCCGCCTTCCCATTGGTTGGCCTGTTCCGGCTTGAAGAGGTTACCCTGTTTATCTGTTTGGGCGCTGTAAGTAAAGCCGTTCTGGTAGTTGGCGAAAACAGACAGCTGGTCTTTGATCAGCTGGTATACTACGCCGAATTTTGGAGAGAAAGATGATTTGCTGTAGCTGCCGGTTACATTGCCGTTCAGCAGGTTGGTGGTGCCCTGGTTATCTACTTTATCCCAACGGAGACTTAACATCAACAGCAGGCGATCCGTAAAATTGATCACATCTGAAGCATAGATGCCGTAGCGGTCAAGATGGCTTTTATAGAAGTTATTCGCCTGTGCAGTAGGAGTAGGGAACATAGGATAAATTTTTTCCATCATCAGGAACCTGGTAGGTGCTGAAGCGCTCACCGTATCGAGGATGAAGCGGGAAGTATAAGTTGGCTGCGTGATATCAGCCAGGTAATCCAGACCCACCAGTATACGGTGTTTGATGGAACCGGTATGGAAAGTACCATTCAGGTTCTGCTGGAGCTGAATAGTATTGTAGTTGTGACTATACTTCTGAAGCTGACGGGTGATGCTATCTTTTCCCGGCAGCCAGTTGCCGGAGAACTGGTACTGTTCGCGGGCGTTCACACCGCCGGTGGAGAATACGGTGGTGGTGTTCCAGTTACTGTTGATCTTATAATTCATTTGTGCGAATACGTTATATCCGGGGAAAGTAGATATAAGATCATTGGTATAAAAGGTCCGCTTATAGTATTTACCCATTGCCTCTTTGTAATCAGTAACACCGGCTGCCGGGTTCAGATAGGCGATGGACGGTGTTCCGCGGTTACGGAACGTTTCGAGGTCTACGAGGAAGCTCAGTCGCTCATTAGCCTGGTAAGAGAAGGCGGCAGACAGGAAATAGTTTCTTTTGAAGCCTGCTTCCTGGAAGCTTTCCTGGGCATGCCTGCCGAAGTTTACGCGCAGCAGTGCTGTTTTTTCCTTATTCAGTGGTGCATTCAGATCGATGGTAATGCGATTCAGGTTGTAACTTCCTGCGGTCAGGCTAACATCTGTTTTGAAGGTATCGAAAGGTTTTTTGGTCACACGGTTTACCAGCCCGCCATAAGATACGGCGCCGGTGCCAAATAATGTGCCGGAAGGACCTTTGATCACTTCAATCCTTTCCAGGTTGGATACGTCTACCGTTACCAGCTGGTTGGCCATCATACCATTTCGTATATAGTTCTGCGTGCGGAAGCCACGGATAATAGTAGAGGTACGGCCATTGCTCACCGTTTCAGTGGAATTCACGCCGGCTACATTCTTGATCGCATCTTTATAATCCACGATAACCTGCTCCTGCATCAACTCGGATCCTACAATGCTGTATACCTGGGGATTTTCCAGGTTCTTCAACGGCATGCGGGCTACGTAATCTGTTTCTTTTTTTGCAAATTTATTACGACCGCTTGCTACAATCACTTCCTGCAAAGTTTGTTTGGAAGCACTGAGTTGGAAATCGGCTTCCGCAGTTTCTCCTGCTGTTACGGTCACTGAACGGCTGATCACATCACGGCCGGTTATAAAAACCTCCACGGTATATGTGCCGGGAGTAATATTGCGGAGTGTATACGTTCCATTTTCGTTGGAGGTAGTTTGTTTGCGGGAATCTTTCAAACGGAGTCCCACACCAGGAACCGGTGTGCCGTCTTCCACTGTAACGCGGCCTTTGATGGCGCCGTGTGCCGGATGCTGCGCTTTAACAGCCGTGCTTAACAAGGCCAGTAACGCGCATGCCATTGCCAATGCAATAACTCTCATGATCAGTTTTTAAGATTTAGGGAATAGTGGGAATGCTACAACAGACGAACATAGTATTTATGTTCGCAAAGGTAGGAGGCAGGAGGGGCACAAAGGAATCGGATCGGGAATTTGGTTTACTCAATCGGGAAAAAAAAGATAGCAGGAATCAGGTCCATATAAAAAGAGGGTTTACTTCTTTATAAGGACCTTTAGTTTAGCGGTATAAAGGATGCTGTACTACCGTTGCGACTGGGTTCTTCCCACAACAATTTACAAAGTTTACATTTTAAGTTACAATCAGGATCCTTGAAGTTAAAAGGATTAAAGTAGGTTCGCTGTATCAAGCTTTAATAGGATATGAAAAATAAAGGAACCTTTTTGAATAGCCTGCTCACTATGCCCGCTGAACTAATTCACTCTTCTGTACAGGCTCAACAGAAACATGGCGCTAAGGATGTCGTTAACTGGCTACATGTCTATGAAAGCAATGCAGCGATGTTTCTGTTCCCGATAATTAAATAGAAAAAATTATGAAATATGCACACGTATATGTCCTCTTCCGGATGCTTGTTTTTCATACTTCCTGCGGACAAAACCAAACAAACGTACCACAGGATAATTTCAGTAAAGAACATAATGGCTACTCCGAGTCTCAACTTAAAGAGTTGGCTACCTCCAAGGTACCTATGAGTCAGGTTCGGCATGTAAAGCAGGCCAGAACATTTTACAACCAGGGAGGGGCTTGCCAATAACATGGTTATGTCTATTTATGAAGATAAAGGAGGTAATATCTGGTTCGGCGGAAATGGGCTAAGCCGTTACGACGGGAAATCCTTTCAAAATTTTACAACGAAAGACGGACTTCCCAATAATGGTATTAAGGCTATCATGGAAGACAAAACAGGGAAATTATGGATTGCCACATGGGACGGGCCTTGTTTTTATGATGGAAAAACATTTACCGTTTTAAAAGACAAAGATGGCAAAGTGTTTAAAAACGTTTGGTCAATAATCGAAGATGAAAAAGGAAACATCTGGACTACAGGTAGCATAAATCCTCCTGGTGGGTCAGTCTGGGCGCTTTCACGTTATGATGCAAAGTCCTTGTACAACAAAAAACCTGCTGTAACCGAAATCTTGTCAAGACCACCAGCTTTTTTGGGACTTTTAGAAGCTAACGATGGAAGTATTTGGTTTGGATCCGGAGGCGGGGTGCATCGTTATGATGGAAAGACCTTTACAGACTTTAAAAAGTAAAGAAAGTCAGAAATAAAGTAATAGCCAGCCATTTTAAGATGGAATTGTGCTTCAGGCGGCACATTTTTCAGCATCGGCAAGTGGCTGACTAGTATTTATCTCTGACTTAGAATACCTTTATTGCTACTCCAGTCCTTCAAATATTTTTCCTGCGGCCACACTCAACGCATCTTGTGCAGTGCGGTCGGCTTCATTCGTTAATATCACAATACCGGTATTCCGTTCAGGGTAAACGACGCAGTAACTGGAAAATCCAAACGTGCCGCCGCTTTGCCAGATCCTTCTTATACCGTTGCTGGTTTTATTCATCTGCCAGCTTAACCCCATCGCATAGCTATTGATATCGCCCCAGGCAGGTTGGTGTGTTAATTTTACTACCGGGTTGTTTTCATCGGTTTGCAGGCGGACATATTGCAGCATATCGGCCACGGAAGAATAGATGCCGCCGGCAGCCAGCAACAGCGGGGGATTGTATGGCATGATCCGTCCCTGTTGATTATAGCCTTTCGCCGCATTATCAGGAAGTGCCGCAGTGGTGTATTTCATCTGCTGCGGACGGGTAATATATTTTCTTACCAGTTGGGCGTACGGCATGCCGTATATGCGTTCCAGTATGAACCCAAGTAGTTGTGCCCCTGCATTGGAATATTTGAAATGATAACCGGGAATGGTATCCAGTTGTACCTGGTGAAGATCATTGAGGAAAGCAGCCATGGAATAGTCGTGCTGCAAACTATCGATCACGCCTGGGATGGAATCATCAGGGCGCTGGAAAAGATCGCGACGGTCGGGCAGCATGAAGGGTAAGCCGGAAACGTGTGCAATCAGGTGTTTCAGCTGGATAGCATGTGCTTTGTATTGCAGGTTGGGATAGTCGCCGTTCAGGTAAAAGCGGATGTCATCATCCAGTTTCACTTTTTTATCTGTTACTGCTTTGGCCAGTAAATAGCCGGTAAATGTTTTGGAAACGGAACCTATTTCGTAGGGTGTGTTGGGAGCGGGGAGGTTTGTTTTACTGTAACGGTAGATATAGGTCTGTCCGCCGGTATATACCCCTACTTCTGCACTAACGCGGGCGTTGTCCTGCATAAAAATGGTGAGCGCAGATTGAACAAGACTGTCCACTTTTGTTTTATGAAGATTATCTGTTGTTACCTGCGCCTGCGAAAGAAGCGTTGATAAGCATAAAAGAAATGCGGGGATAAAATGTTTCATGTTGGTTTTTTGAAAACACTTATCCTAAGAGAATGCCATTTGGCACAGCCTTCACTGTTATCTTCTTATATATTTTAAAATAAAAATACCTGTATCGAAAATGAACACCGGGTGTACGCAGGCGCACTACACTACGGGTGCAGTGGCCCTTTACTTACTTCTTCGCCTGCTTTGTATACCGCTGCTATTTTCCGGGTATTCTTAATATCCTGTGCAGGGTTGGCGTCCAGGATGATCAGGTCGGCCGTTTTACCTTTTTCTATAGTGCCATAGTGCTGATCTATTTTCAGCGCAGCCGCTGCATTTTTAGTGGCAATGGTAATGGCCTGTAAGGGAGTCAGGCCGGCCTGTACGAGCAGTTCCATTTCCAGGTGTTCGGAGAATCCCTGTGTGCGCACCGGTTGCGCGCCGGAGTCGGTACCCAGTGCTACGATGATGCCGGCATCCGCTATTCTCTTTACATTTTTCATCGCTGTTTCAAATGCATGGACATTCCGTTGGTAGGAGGGGGAGTTCTTTAACTTATCCTGATAGGCAGGCGAAGTAATCATTTCATATACGCCTGGTTCTAACGACGCTTTGAAGAAAGGATCATTGATCCACTCCGGCTTACGGGCATAGATATACGCATATTCATCCAGTGAAAGGGTGGGGATGTAAATGACTCCCTTGGCTTTCATCTGTTGTAGTAATGCTGCGTCAATTTCCTGGTCACGGATGCTGTGGGCAATGATGTCCAGCCCGCTGGCAACAAGACCTTTCGCATCTTCCAGATAGTAAAGATGTGAGGCCACAGGGATATGATGTGCATGGGCACGGGTGATGAGCGCCTTGTAAATAGCAGGGTCCATTTTAGGAGCAGAACCGCCAAAATCATCTACCCACATTTTTATTACCGTTGGCTTTACCAGCGCCACGCTATCCAGTTGTGTAGTAGCCTGTGCCACCGTAGCGGGGTGATATACATACTTCATCGGCGGACCCCCCTGTGTACCGGCAAATCCATAACCGGCTGAAAACAGGCGGGCGCCTGGCAGCAAGCCGTTTACAGAGGAGTCGCGTAACCCGGATGCAAACAGCATCGGCTGATCAGATCCCATCACGAGGATGTTGGTGATGCCATAGTCCGCGTACTTTTTCAGTTGTGATAATATGTTTTCGCGGGTATACGGATCGGTGCTGTTATCGTTGCCTTTCATCATGCCAATATGCACATGGCCGCTGGTGATAGCGGGCATAACGGTTTTGCCGGTGCCATCAATTATTGTGGCACCACCGGCTGGTAAATCCTTTCCGGTTGCAGCAATTTTTCCATCTTTGATGAATATATCTGTATGTTCCGTTGGTACGCCACCGTTACCATCGATCAATGTCACGTTCTTCAACAGGATGGCTTTAACAGGTGGTGTTGGCTGAAAGGCAGCCAGCGGTAACAAAGCGAGGAGGAGTAACAGATAATTTTTCATATCGTTGGGCTTTATGGAGAAATAAAGATAGGAAAATCTCGCTACCCCACTATCCCCATTATAAAACCAATCGCCTCTTCCGAATGCAATGCCGCCGTCGACTCCATCGTCATCCTCGCCGTTTCACCCGCTCTGGCGCGCATTTGTTTTTCATACGCGGCGATGGCAGCATGCACATCCGGGAAGTTTTCCCCGGTAAGCAATTGTCCTAATTCAAGGGCATCCAGCATCGCCATGTTTACGCCTTCGCCGGCATAGGGAGGCATCAGGTGTGCAGCATCGCCAAGCATAGTAAGGTTTGGTAATGCTTCCCAGGTTTGATCAAACGGCATGCAGTATTGCGGGCGTACTATAAAATTAGCATTGGCATTTTCAAACAGTTCCAGCCAGACGGGATCCCAGCCGGTAAAGGTGGCTTTAAACCAGGCCAGTACCTGTGTTTTATCTGAAAAATTGAGGCCACTGGTTTTATACCAGTTTTCGGCGGTGTTTATCCCGGTATAAAATACAAGGCTGCCGTCGCCTTTGGAACTTACGATTAAAGATTGCGCGTCACCCAGTGCAAATACTTTTCCTCCTTTTACCAGTGCATGGATGTTAGGGCAGGTGGTTGCTGCATCATATACGGCGCCTTCCACGATGGTAACGCCTGCATAAAAAGGCTGAATGGGCGTGATATACGGACGGATCTTTGAGTTGGCGCCGTCTGCTGCAATCACGATGTCGGCCGTGGCAGTGCTGCCGTTTTTAAATACCAGCTGCCAGCCGTGGAGGTGTGGCGACATAGACACAAACTGGCTGTCCCATACAACGGTGTCGGGTTCCAGCGAATCCAGCAGTATTTCTTTGAGCGGACCACGGTCAATTTCGGGACGCGACCTGTCCTCTCCGCCATTTTCATGGTCATCCAGGATAATGGCGGCGTGTTTGTCCACAATGCGTAGCCGGTCGGCGCCGGGGCGGTAGTTGGCCCTGAATGCTTCCGTCAGCCCCGCTTCTTCCAGTGCCTTTAATCCTGATTCCTCGTGGAGATCCAGTGTAGCGCCCTGTACCCGTGCTTCCCTGTTAATATCCCGCTCGTATACTTTTACGTCTGCATGGTTCATCTGCAGTATCCTGGCCAGTGTTAATCCACCCGGACCTCCGCCTACAATGGCTATTTTTTTGTGTTGAATGATGCTCATGTTGTTGTTTAATTTATTTCAGCATTCCTTTGATCACTGCGTTGCAGCATTCCAGTATCACTTTTTCTGTGATGAGTTGTTTGGGTCTTTGGGTATAATCAAAATATTCATTTACCAGGTCCAGCAGCGGGGCAAATAATAGGGCACGGAGAATATCGGGATGAAAATTCGGGATCACGCCTTGTTTTACCTGTTGCTTAAAAAACTGGTGGATGGGTTTAAAATACTGTCCCTGTTGTATGTTAGCCTGCTGGTATGCTTTATTCAGCAGGGGGGAGGTTTTCCCGTTTTGAAGCAATGCAAAATGCGTCCTGTTAAGGGTCAGGTACCGGAAGCTGTTTTGCCAGAGCTTTTTTACGCCGGTCGCAAAGTCCATACCCGCGTGAAAGTTTTCCAGCACGGCTTTTTCATACGTCTCCAGTACTTCTTCTATATAAAGTTTTACCAGGAGATCTTCTTTATCCCTATACTTTATATAAATCGTTCTGGGCGATATGTTGGCCGCTTTTGCCAGCTTCTGCATGGTGAGGTTTTCCAGTCCCTCTTCAGCAATGATCTGCAATGCAATGGTGCGGATGGCTTCCTCCTTCTCCAGGTTTTTAGGTCTCATGCAATAAATGTTACTGCAAAGTAAGTAAATGTTTGTTTACTTACGAAATCTTTCTTCCTGGAGATAATAAAAAAAGCTGCCCCGGAACATGCTTGTTCCGGAACAGCCTTGTCTTTCAGGTGCCACTATTAATTTTTTATTTCGCCGGGAATTACTTCCACTACCTGCTTCCTGCCACCCCGCAGTATGTCTACCGGGATCTTCCTGCCGATCTGTTTGTCGGATAATAGAAGATGCAGGTCATCAACTGAAGTAACCGGTTTATTGTCGAATGCAATAATGATATCGCCGATATGCAGTTCGCTGTTGTAGAAATTACCATCGGGAACGGTTTCAAACACGTATACACCCGTGTGAATATTGAGTTTGTTGGCGGCAATCATCCTGCTGCTCAGGTTTACCGGCTGTGCGGCAATACCCAGCTGCGCCCTGCGGATCTTCCCGTGCAGGATCAGCTGACCGGCAATCTGCGCTGCCAGGTTGGAAGAAATGGCAAAGCAAAGTCCCTGTGCGGAAGCGATAACTGCTGTATTCACGCCAATTACCTGCCCCAGGGAGTTGACCAGCGGTCCGCCGCTGTTGCCCGGATTAAGGGCGGCATCGGTCTGGATCACATTGTCGATCAGCCGGCCATTGCTGGCCCGCAGCGTACGCCCCAATGCGCTCACCACACCAGCGGTAACGGTATATTGCAATCCCATCGGGTTACCAATGGCAATCGCAATCTGCCCTACCTGCAGCGTGGAGGAGTCTGCCAGCGGCATCGCTTTCAACCCCGTTTCGTCGATCTTCAATACGGCAATATCCGTGGAAGGGTCGGCCCCCTTAATTTCTGCGTTTACGCGCCTGCCGTCAACAAACGACACCTTAATACTGTCGGCGTTTTCTACGACGTGGTTATTGGTAATAATAAAACCATCGGAAGAAATAATGAAGCCGGAACCAGTGCCTCCCTGCGTTCGCCTTTCCCGCGTTCGCTGGTCGCTTACTTTTTTCTGTACTTCTATATGTACCACCGATTCGGCTACAGTACCCACTACGCCGGTAACGGTTTGAGAATAGGCATCCAATAAACTCTTATCGTCCGACACCTGTTGTGTGAGAAATGAAATTGAGTTATCCATAATGTACAGGTGGCTCAAATATATCTCCAGTTTATTCCGGATGCCGTTTTGACATTTGATGAACCGGCTTTATGCCATCTTTACTTTTTCTGCACTTGAAAATTATAATTATTTGGCTATTTTGACGGGGAATGTTTTTCGTCTAATAAGGAACTATGCCACAGGCACAACCGGATGCCAATCCCAACCCGGGGCAGAACCCGGGTTACAAATTATAAATCATACCGCGGAGGGAAAGCGATTTCCCTCCGCTACTCAAACCATAATGTAATACAGTTGCCGATAGCATCAATCAGCTTCTTGTCTTTTACAAGATCCATTTTCCACCCGCTTTTCGCGCAACGTATAATGCCAATGGCTTCATCATTGAGCATCACTTCTGCTTCATAGCACACCCCTTTGGCACAGGTTTCCGATATAGGCACCGCTTCTCCTTTATAGCTTTTACCATTCAATTCAAATTCAATCGGGATCACCGTGCTCTCCAGCTGTGCCACAAATTTTTTCAGGAAGGCAATCAGGTGCTTTCGTTGTGTAGGTCCCGAAGTGCTCCATTTGCCTTTATCCGCACGCTTGTGCGCAATCTTGAATTTGAGGCCCGTCATGGTAGTGGCATAGTCGTTGGCATCAAGCTTCACCGCACTTTGATGGGCAAGGATATACCAGTGATACGCCGTACCCACCGGCACACCGGATCCTTCCGGCGCCTTTCCTGTTCTGCGCTTGGTAACAGCATAAGATATTTCCCAGAGATCGGGTGTGATCTTCGTTTCTTTCCAGTCGCCCTGGTCATAGTGCCAGTGATGTCCCCGGCCTATCTGAACGCCTGTATATTGTTTATCGCCAAAGGTTTTGAATTTATCGAAAGAAGTGACCTTACTCTTTTTAGCGATGCTGCCTGTTTTTTTGGCTGCCGCTTTTTTGGGCGCTGCTTTCTTTGTGGCAGCAGTACGTGTACTTTTTCGTGTATTTGTTTTCGTGGTTTGCATAGTAGCCATTGTACTGAATTTATAAGTAACAAAAGTTGAGTATACATAAGAGGGCGTCCAAAAAACAAACCATGTTGTGCGCATGGCATAGCGTTTGGTTTTTACTTCATCTACCAAATACCAGCAGCTATGGCAAATCTTAACGGACACATGGTTTTTGAGGCCGCGGTGCACAGCAGTGAAGCACACGCCTTTTATAAAGAGGCCTTGCTGCACTTAGAGGAGAGTGGGGCAGAATTTATGCTGGGTGGCGCTTTTGCCATGTTTCATTATACCGGCATTTACCGCGATACCAAAGATCTTGATATCTTTTGTAAGTGGACAGAATACCCCAAAATATTGAAATACTTCGGCAAACTGGAAGGATATACAGTAGAATTAACCGATGTGCGTTGGCTGGCTAAAGTATTCAAGGGAGAATATTTTATAGATATCATTTTTGATACAGTCAATAACATTTGCCGGGTAGATGATACCTGGTATGAACACGCTGTGCCGGCCATTTTTGAAGGGGTGCCGGTAAAACTGATATCTCCTGAAGAACTGATCTGGTGCAAGATATACGTACAGAACAGGGAGCGGTACGACGGCGCGGATGTTAACCACGTGATCCTGCGGCATAATCCACTCAACTGGAAGCGGATCTTATTCCGGCTGGATCAACACTGGCATTTGTTACTGCAGCAGCTGATCAATTTTCAGTTTGTATACCCGGCAGATTTTCACCGCATCATTCCCCGCTGGCTTTTCGCCGAGTTAATGCAACGGGCGCTGGAACAGTATGAGCTGCCACCGCCAACAGAAAGGGTTTGCCGGGGACCTGTGATTGATCAGACACAGTATGCCACTGATATAAAAGAATGGAATTATAAATCATCTACCATAAAAACGGTTTGATTATGGCAGCAGCTACACAACCAACGAGGATAGCAGCGGTAGGCGATCTGCATATAGGCGCCAACGACAAAGGGAAGTGGACGGATTATTTCAAAGCCATCTCCGCTAAGGCAGATGTATTGCTCATTGCGGGCGATCTGACCGATACCGGTGATGAATCAGAAGCACAGGTATTGGCCGGAGAACTGGCTGCCTGCACCATCCCCGTTGTAGCCGTATTAGGCAATCATGATTACGAGAAAGGGCGGCACAAACTGATCCGGCAAATCATCCAGGAAACCCACGATGTACATATCCTGGATGGCGAATGCACGATCATCAACGGGATAGGATTTGCCGGCGTAAAGGGTTTCGGCGGTGGATTCGATGGTCATATGCTCTCTATGTTCGGAGAAGATGAAATGAAAGCTTTCGTGCAAACGGGGGTGGATGAGGCTTTGCGGCTCGACAGGGCGCTGGCGCGGCTGGACCAGGAACATCCCGATATCCGGAAAATTGCACTGATGCATTATTCTCCTGTATTGGAAACGGTAGTGGGAGAATCACAGGAGATCTACCCATTCCTGGGCTGCTCCCGCCTGGCAGAACCCTTAACAAGACGTAAGGTAGTGGCGGCCTTCCATGGGCATGCCCATGTGGGGAAGCTCGAAGGCCAGATCAACGGCCTGAAAGTGTTTAATGTAGCGAAACCCATTCTGTCTGAGGCCGGTTATTCACCCGCCTTTTTTTTATATGAAGCATAGGTTTGTAGAGATATTTACAGGTATTGTGCATTTTATTCTATAGTGTATGAACGAACAATTTACCAGCTACAGTCAGCTGATCTTTGATAAACTGCATAACTGGTTTATTACCGCGGTTAAAATGACGCCCAATTTTATACTGGCGGTGATCATCTTTACGCTGTTTTTATTGCTGGCGCGTTTTACCCGTAAAATCACCTACCGGTTTTCGCAACGGTTGTCTGAAACACCCGCCATCTCCAACCTGGTATCCAGCTTATTCTATATCCTGTTTTTATTGCTGGGCTTATTTATTTCGCTGAATGTATTGCGGTTGGATAAAGCCGTTACCTCATTGCTGGCAGGCGCTGGTATTATCGGACTGGCACTTGGCTTTGCTTTCCAGGACCTGACCGCCAATTTTATTTCCGGTATTTTTATCACTTTCAAAAAGCCGTTTGAGGTAGGTCATATTATTGAAACCAACGGTTTTACCGGCAGGGTAGATGCCATCCAGCTAAGATCCACTACCATGATCACCGCAGATGGCCTGCATGTCATTATTCCGAATAAGGAAATTTTCCAGAAACCTATTATCAATCATTCACTCACACCACTGCGGCGCATTGCACTCACCTTCTCTATTCCATTGTCGGATAAACTGAAGGAGGCGGAAAGGATCATGACAGATATTGTAGTGCAGATGAAAGAGGTAGTGCCGGATAAACCCAAAACAGTTTGGTACAGCGGTATTGATGGAGGCGCGGTGAAAGTGATCCTGAGTTGCTGGGTGAGCAACGAATCGGATGATGCGTATGAACGCACTACCCACGAATTGATCACAAAAGTAACCACGTCGTTAAAAGCGGCAGGTTTGATGTAAAAAGCAGGACCGGCAATAGAGCCGGTCCTGCTGGTTTTTACGGACGTACAATGGTTGTTTTTTCCTCATGCCCGCGGTGGCACCCGGGATCATTATTCCAATGACGTATAGCCATCCGGGTGAGCAGCACATTGGCCGCAATAAATAATACAATCACCAGTATGGAAGCTACTTTAGTGATAGTGCGAAGGGCCGGTTTTTTTGAAAATCCGCCAAAAACATAACCGATAATAAATACCATGCTGGCCGCAAACAGCACACGCAGCACGATAACAATTCCAAGTCCCATAATCATTCTTTTTAAAGGTTATTTAATTTTACCCAGCAATTGCTGATCATCTGTCCGGCCCCAGTGCGGGTACACATCTGTGCCGGGGTTGCCCAGCTTTTGCAGGCTTTCTGTAGCCAGTTTTTTTGCCTGTTCCTTATCGCCGCCCCACATTTTCGGGGTGTAGTATTTTACCCACGCCGCCACATACAATGCGCGTGGATTACCAGGGTCCAATGCCAGCGCTTTCTGAAGCATCTGTCCGGACAGTACGCCGTATTTACGGCCGTAGGTCATCGGATTGATGAACACCCTGGTACGGTATACCATACTTAGTACGGTGTATACTTCCGCCAGTTCTTTTTTCTGCTTAGTGCTGTCCAGCAAGGAGAGCGCTTTTTGCGCCATTGCTTCCCCGCGGTCGGCGAAGGGTTCTATCTTTTCGCCGTCGTCCTGCAGGAGGAACCCGGTCTTTGCATTACACAGCGCCGCATAGTAGGGCGGCAGCCAGGCCGGTTGTTCGCTGATACCGGAAAATGTTTTCTCCAGCGCCGCATAATCCTTCACCGTTTGGGCCTGGTCCAGTTGGTTAACGGCTTGCTGTAATGCATTGGATTGCGCCATGCTGCTGTAGCCTGATACTAACATAAGGGCGCAGATAAATAACTTTTTCATGTTGATGTGTTTAGTGTTTTATAAATTATTATTAAGAAAGTCGTCGGTACGGTCTATACCGAAACTCATAAATACGCCGATGAAATAACCACGTGTAGCCGGCAGCGTTACCGGCTCCCTGAATTGCCCGTTTGCGCTGTATTGATAACCGAACACCTGTTTGGTTCCAAAGAGGTTGTTAACACCCATCGCAAAGCCGGAGAAGTCTTTCCACTTCCGGTTTTTAAAGAAGGAGCAGAGGTAAGCCACGTGCAGGTTGGCGATGTTATATGCCTTAGTGGTGCCCTGGTCCGTAATACCGTGGGTACTGATATTATAGTAGGGCCGTCCTGCTGCCAGCGCCCAGGAAACATTCACGTTGGTGCTGATCTCCCGGAAAAACTTTTTAACAGCCACCGTGGTGGTATGCGGCGCCGTGAAGGAAGGCCGGAGGGCATAAGGATAATCAAGATAGTTACGTTTGGTATCCAGGTAGGTATACGTTATCCAATAGTCCAGGTCTTTGATACTTTTTTTATCCCGCCAGAAAAGTTCAACTCCCTGCGCATAGCCGTTCCCGTTATTGCTCAATGCGGGTATTATTTTAACCAGGTTGCGGTATTTTTTATAATACAACTCTGCCCGGAAGAAACGGTTGTTGGCTTTTTTGGTGTAGTTCAGCACATAGTGGGTAGCGCTGGAAAAATTGAGATCACGGAACTGGTAAAGAAATTCGTTGGCCGGCTCCTGGTAAAAGATGCCATAGGCCAGGTTAAACTGGCTGGCATCAGGGAGGCGGTAAGCAAGGCTTATCCTGGGCGCTGCCACCAGCTTGCGGAGCACGGTAGCATATTCCATGCGTACACCGGCTTTGGCGGCGAGGTTGGGGGCGAGGTAAATATCGCCTTCGGCAAAAGCGGCCGACAGGTGATCCGTTAAGGCAATAGCGCTGTCGTTGGAGAAGCCTTTATCGCGGGTATAAAAATGTTCAGCGCCAAAGCGCAGTGCTTGTCCTTTGGAAAAGAAGCGGGTGAATACAACCCTGGCCTGCGCAAAATCAGTGCGGATGGTGTGGCTGCCTGTTTTATAAGGGAGAGATGAAACAGCGGTATTACCTTTTGCATCCGTGAGGCTGTTGGCCGTAGCTTCGCGGTTATAGCTGTACACGGCGCCGAGGTCCATCTTCCAGTTGTTGTCCAGGTAGCTGCGGAAGCTGAGATTATTGTAGCTGTTCCAGCCGCGCACCTGGTACCCTGCATTGAGCACGGCACTGTCGATGTCTGGTTTGCGCATACCCACATTACTGTAGCTCCAGTTGCTGTACAGTTTGAGCATACCTGTTTTGCCGGTACGTATCCTGAAGTTGAAGTTGCCATCTGCATATGCCGGTCCTGCGAAATAATCAGGTACCTGCGGCACTACGCTGTTGTACAGCGATTGATTGCTGTAATTAAGGTTCACGCCATAACTGCTTTTATTATCCTGGGCGAGGTGCTGGAAACCCGCGCCCAGGTTGGCGGGGAACACGCTGAAGCTGGCGGACGTTTTTTCCGGCAGGTCGGTGCTTTCCATGATGAGCGCGCTGCTCATGGCGGAGCCGTATAAAGCAGAGTATCCTCCTGAGCTGAACAGGATGCCTTTGAACAGGAAGGGGTTGATGCGGGCATACTGCGGCACGCCGGGAACAGCGGGGTAGTTGGGTGTTTTGAGCAGGGTACCGTCGATGAACTGCCGCGTTTCATCACCGGTGCCACCGCGTACAAAAAGCCCTGATTGTTCACCGATCTGCTGGGCGCCGGGCAGGGAGCGCAGCGCCTGTGCAATATCAGCATTACTGCCGGCTACCGTTACGGCGTCGATAGGAGTGAGCGAGGCGCCTTTGGCGCGGTCGCTGGCTTCAAAGCTGCCGGCGCTTACTACAACTTCCTGCAAGGGACGTTTACTTTTTATAGTGGTATCCTGTTTGCTCTGCGCGTAGGCGGCAAAGGGAAGGAGTGCGATGAAAAATAACCCTGTTTTCATGACGGTTAGTATTATAACCGCAAAGCTACCGGGAGGAGTGACTGTTATTTTGGAGAGTAGACGGGAAGGGAAAGTGTAGCGACAAAACAGGAACGGTTCAGGATTGCAGCATCCGGGTGACGTTCTCTTTATAGAATTCACTCACCGGTATTTCAATATTGCCGATGCATACAAGGTCGCGTTTCACTGTAGTGATTTTCTTCACGGCCACAAGGTAGGATTTATGCGTGCGGATAAAAGCGCCGGCAGGAAGTTTTTCCTCCATCGCTTTCATGGTCATGCGGGTGAGCACGGGTTTGGCCGTACCGGACAGGTGGATCTTGATATAATCTTTTAATCCTTCTATATAGGTAATGTCGGCGGTGAGGATCTTTACCTGGGTATATTCCACGTTTACAAAAAAGGAATGGTCTTCTGCAATCGCCGGCCTTTTCAGGCGGAACAACTCACTGGCACGGTTACACGCTTTCAGAAAACGTTCAAAGGAGAATGGTTTAAGCAGGTAGTCTACTACCTGGAGGTTAAATCCTTGCAGTGCGTATTCTTCATAGGCGGTAACAAGAATCACCATGGGAGGTTGCTGCAGCGATTGCAATAGCTGCAGGCCATTCAGCCGGGGCATCTGTATGTCCAGGAAAATAAGGTCAATGGGTTCCTGCTGTAATACCTCCAGTGCTTCCATGGCATTGCGACAGGTTTTTACCAGTTGCAGGAAGGGCACCTGCCGGATATTATCTTCCAGCAATTCCCTTACCAGTTGTTCATCATCTACGGCTATACAACGTATCATGTGAGCTTCAGTGTTAGGGTAATATGAAACAGCGGTGGTTCGTCCCTGATCTGCAGCTGATGCCGTCCGGGGTACAGCAGTTGCAGTCTTGTTTTTACATTTGCCAAACCAATACCAGAGTTTTCGTCTTTGCTGGCATTGGGATCGTTATCGTATTCATTCAGTACTTCAAAGATAAGCACATCCTCTTTCATGGCCAGTTGTATATCAATAGCAGGATGCGGCGTATAGCCGGTACCGTGTTTGAAAGCATTTTCCACAAATGGAATCAGCAGCATAGGTTCTATGTTGTTGTTGCCGGCAGCCTGACTGGCGGCCATTTTCACGTTAATGGCCACTTCGTTGCCGAAGCGCAGCTTTTGCAGGGCAATGTAACTGTTGAGGTACAGGATCTCCTGGGAAAGCAGCACCTTTTTCCCCGTATCGTACAGCATATAACGCATCAGGTCGGATAGCATGAGAAGCGCCGGTTCCAGCTGGTCGGATTTTTTCCTGGCGAGCGATACCAGGTTGGTTAACACATTAAACAGGAAATGCGGACTCACCTGCGAACGCAGGAATTTCAGTTCCGAACTGAGTTGCTCCGCCTGTTGTTCCTTCTGCCGTCTTTCAGCGCGCAGCATATCTGTTACCCGGCAGTATACCAGGCTGATAAAATATACCGCCACCGACGGGCCGAACACAAATTTATACGCTGCCAGGTCCCGCGCAACATCCGGGAACCAATGTGCCATGATCGTATATTTTAACGGGAACGACAGTCCTATCAGCAGTATAACCGCAGGGAAATAAAGCCACCAATACCGCCTGTTCCACAACCTGGGATACAGCACCAGGGCATGGATATAGAAGATAGCCATATGGATAACACCGGAAAGGGTAAAGAACAAGCCAGGCAGGCTGCCTATCCGGTAGCCACTGGCTGCACTGGAAACGATATAGGGCAGCAACAGTATTACGCTCCATATCACTATATGCAGCGCGATCGTAATTTTTTTCAGGGAGATATTTTTTTTCATCTGCTGTCCGGATAAAGCTACTGATTTTTATAAAGCTAGCCGCATTAACGGCGTTCATTAAGGAAGAATAGACGTCCGGGGTAAATGTGCAGACAACACCGGCAGGCAGCGCGACAGGGAAGTATTTATCATATTCAGAGAAAATACCATTATTATAGCTGAATGCATTGATTAATTTTGATGGCCATTAAGATCTAAATTTCCTGTTATGATAAAACGCAGTATCGGGATGCTCATTTTATTGATGAGCGCTTCCCTGGTTTTTGCCCAGCAATATGAAGCCAACTGGAATTCCCTCAACAAGCGGGGCATTCCTGCCTGGTTCAGCAATGCCAAGTTCGGCATCTTTATTCACTGGGGTGTGTATGCAGTGCCGTCTTATGCCGTGGTAGGCCCCGGTGGTTATTCCGAATGGTACTGGTACAACCTGAGAGGCACTAAAGAAGGTTCCCATCAGCAGGTACAGGCTTTTCATGATAAGAATTACGGAAAGGATACGCCGTATGAAAATTTTGAAAGCCAGTTCACCGCTTCGTTGTATAACCCCCAGCAGTGGGCATCAATATTCCGCCGCTCCGGCGCTAAATACGTAGTACTTACTTCCAAACACCATGAAGGCTATTGCCTGTGGGACAATAAACAGGCAAACGAATCCTGGGGTCATTCCTGGAACGCTGTTACGGGAACGCCTAAACGCGATTTGCTGGGTGATCTCACAGACGCTGTGCGCAAGGAAGGGCTGAAGATGGGCTACTATTATTCCCTGTACGAATGGTTTAACCCGCTCTGGTTAAAAGATAAACAACGGTATGTAAAGGAAGTAATGACGCCGCAGTTTAAAGACCTGGTAACCCGTTACAAACCTTCCGTTATATTTTCGGATGGAGAATGGGAACTGACCGATACGGCCTGGCAAAGCCCGTCGCTGCTGGCCTGGCTGTTTAATGAGTCGCCGGTAAAAAATGAAGTAGTGGTAGATGACCGCTGGGGCAGTAATACCCGTGGTAAAAACAACGGCGCTACCTATCTTACTTCTGAGTATGGCAGCGGCATGCAGCCCGGCGTCATCTGGGAAGAGAGCCAGGGCATCGGGCAATCGTACGGCTATAACCGTATGGAAACGGCGGACGACTACAAGAAAAGCGCGGACCTGGTACTGATGCTGGTAGATATTGTATCCCGGGGCGGTAACCTCCTCCTGGACATAGGACCCACCGCAGATGGCCGTATTCCGGTGATCATGCAGCAAAAGCTGCTGGACATCGGCAAATGGCTGGAAGTAAACGGGGAAGCCATCTACGACTCCAAACCCTGGAAGGTAAGCCAGCAGTGGAGCACCGGTAAACGCCCCGAAACGAAGGAAGCCAGCTATATGTCTGGTTACAACATTTCGCAGCTGGTGAAAAAATCAGATCAGCATGCCAACGTGGAATTGTTTTTCACCCGGAAGCCGGGCGCTTTGTATTGCTTTGTTCCGGCTTACCGTCAGCAGGTGGTGATCCGCGATTATACGCCGGCAAAAGGCGCTGTGGCCACTGTGCTGGGCAGCACTAAAGCTGTCAGGTGGCAGCAGAAAGGAAAGGACTGCCTGGTAGACCTCTCGGGCCTCCGCCCTGGGGATGTGCCGGATGGGCTGCTGGTGGTGAAAATGAAAGGATAATATTAATGGCATACGGAATAACAGAGAGAAGGCGCCATGCCTTCTCTTTGTTATTTTTACCATTGCCGTAGTTTTATTAAAAAATAATTTTAAAAAGTATATTTTTAAAGGAACAGAAAATCACTTTCGTTCCCATGCTCCTGAAATTCAGTTACGGGTTGATAGTTTCCACGTTATTACTATCCTGCACCTCAAAAAACACTGCGCACCGCACCTGGCAGGTATACGGCGGCAGTAAGGAAAACATTCACTACAGCGCCTTAACGGAACTGGATACCAGTAATGTATCACAATTAAAGATCGCCTGGGCATACCGTACCGGCGACACCGCAGAACGCACACAGATCCAGGTGAACCCCATCGTGGTAGGAGAATGGCTGTACGGCGTTTCCCCACAGCTGAAACTATTTGCCGTGCAGGCGGCTACGGGAAAGCCGTACTGGACATTTGACCCTGTAAAAACCGGCGAAAAGAATGCTTTCCAGTTTAATCCCTGCAGGGGCATTACCTATTATGAAAACGGCGGCAAAGAACAACGCATTTTTTATACGGCCGGCAGCCGGCTGTATTGTATAGATGCCCAGAGCGGGGTGCCTGTTAAAGCCTTTGGCGACAGCGGGTATGTGGATCTTCACCGCGATATGGGCCGTAACATGGATCAACTCGATATTACCTCCACTACACCAGGCATCATCTATAAAAACCTGCTGATCGTAGGCACCCGCGTAGGAGAAGCCGCCGGCGCAGCTCCGGGCTACATCCGCGCTTACGATGTGCACAACGGCCGGTTGAAATGGATTTTTCATACCATCCCGCAACCGGGAGAAGAAGGCTATGATTCGTGGAACGACAAAGACGCATGGCAACATACCGGCGGGGCCAACTCCTGGGCAGGATTCAGCCTGGATGAAGAGAAAGGTATCGTGTATGCCCCGGTGGGATCGGCTACAGATGACTTCTACGGCGGCAAAAGACCCGGCAACAACCTCTTCGCCAATTGCGTGCTGGCGCTGGATGCGGCCACCGGCAAAAGGATCTGGCATTTCCAAACAGTGCACCACGACCTGTGGGACCGGGACCTTCCTACCGCGCCCATGCTAATAACCGTGAAGAAAGACGGCCGGCAAGTAGAAGCAGCCGTGCAGGTGACGAAAACGGGATTCATTTTCCTGCTGGACCGCCGCACCGGCCAGCCGCTATACCCCGTAACGGAAACGCCTATACCGGCAGATACCACCTTACCCGGGGAATGGGCATCGCCCACGCAGCCCATGCCTACCTTTTTTAAACCATTTGTGCGGCAATCGCTGTCGGAGAAGGACCTGAACACCCTGGTGCCGGATTCGTCCCATGCCGATATCAAAGCGCGGCTGGCATCGTATAAAACCGGCCACATTTTCCTGTCGCCCTCCAGGCAAGGCACCGTGATCTTTCCGGGCTTTGATGGCGGCGCCGAGTGGGGCGGACCCGCAGCAGATCCTGAAACCGGCATCCTGTACGTAAACGCCAGTGAAATGCCCTGGGTGCTCACCATGGTGGAGGCAAAGGATCAGCACCCTTCCGCTACGGAAACACAACTCCAGGCAGGGAAACGGTTGTATACCGCCAATTGTATGTCGTGCCACGGACCGGAGCGCAAAGGCGGCGGTAATTTTCCATCTCTCTTAAATATCCAGGCAAAGTATACGGAAACAGCATTGGAACAACTGGTGAATACCGGCCGCAGAATGATGCCGGCTTTCAAACAGCTGGACAGCAGCGAGAAAAAAGCATTAGCCGTTTTTTTACTGGATGTAAAGTCGAAACAACAACAACCTTTTACTGCACCGCGGAAAAACGTAGATGCATATACGAATTTACCTTACCGCACCACCGGCTATAATAAATTTTTAACGAAAGAAGGATACCCGGCCGTAATGCCGCCCTGGGGCACACTGAGCGCCATTGACCTTAACACGGGAAAAGTGCTGTGGAAAGACACCCTGGGCGATTACCCCGAACTGAAAGCAAAAGGCATTCACAGTGGCACGGAAAATTACGGAGGACCAGTGGTAACCGCCGGCGGCCTGCTGTTCATTGCCGCTACGGCCGACAGCAAGTTCAGGGCTTTTAATAAAAGAACAGGTCAGCTGCTGTGGGAAACCGACCTGCCCGCCTGCGGCTTTGCCACACCTGCGGTGTACGAAGTGGAAGGAAAACAATTTGTGGTGATCGCCTGCGGTGGCGGTAAGCTGGGAAAGAAATCAGGAGATACTTACCTGGCATTTGCACTTTAACAGTCATCATTCAACATTCAAAATATCTTTTACTATGAGTATTTCAAGAAGAAATTTCCTGTTGAAAGGGAGCCTGGCGATCGCCGGTACCGCGCTGCTGTCAAACGATCTGCTGGCAGCCACAGTACGTAAGCCCGTGCTGGGTATACAACTATATTCTATCCGCGATGATATGAAGAAAGACCCGTTGGGTACGCTCAAACAACTGGCCGCCATGGGATACAAAAATGTGGAACATGCAGGGTACAGCCAGCGGAAATTTTATGGCTATTCCGCCAAAGAGTTTAAAAAACTCCTGGATGATCTCGGCCTGCTGATGCCAAGCGGACATACAGTAATGGGCAAACAGCATTGGGATGCAGCAAAAAATGATTTCACCGACGAATGGAAATATACCGTGGAAGATGCCGCCATCGTAGGACAGCACTATGTGATCAGCCCTTGGCTGGATGAAAGTCTCCGTAAAAATTACGACGACTTTAAAGCCTATATGGACGTATTCAATAAAAGCGGCGCTTTGTGTAAAAAATCAGGTATGAAGTTCGGCTACCATAACCATGATTTTGAATTCAGCCAGCAGCTGAACGGGCAAAAGATCTTCGACCTCATCCTGCAAAACACAGATCCTTCCCTGGTGGCGCAACAGCTGGATATTGGCAATATGTACCATGCCGGCGGTATCGCATTGGATATTATTAAGCAATACCCTGGCCGCTTTGAGCTGATGCACGTAAAGGATGAAATTAAAACAGACAAGGGAGAAATGGGCGGTAAATACGAAAGCACCGTATTAGGCAAAGGCATCATACCGGTGAAGGAAGTGATTGATCTCGGTAAAAAATCCGGTGGCACCAAACACTTTATTATTGAGCAGGAGTCCTACCAGGGACAGGCGCCGCTGGATGCTGTGCGCGACGACCTGGCCGTAATGAAAAAGTGGGGCTACTAGCTGCTTCCCGTCTCCACTAAAATATAATCACTATAATCAGCGTAATCAGTGAGAAAGACAAAATTCGCGTATGTTATGAAGATGAAAATGATGCCCGTCACCGCCGCACTGTTACTGTTCGCCGGTATGTGCTTTGGACAAACACCCCGTGTTTTTAAAACATGGACACCGGCCACTACCGACAGCGTTTATGCGCTGGAAGGACAGGGATGGAAAACAGGATTGAAAAGCTATTACGACCGCCTGCCCGCGAAATCAGAAAAAGAAGTGCGGCCACCGGTCTGGAACTTGTCGAACAACAGCGCAGGGCTTAGTCTCCGCTTCAGAACAGACGCCGACGAAATAGTCATCAAGTACACCGTTTCCGGACCGGTAGCCATGCCGCACATGCCTGCTACCGGCGTAAGCGGGGTAGACCTCTACGCCAAAAGCATAGACGGACAATGGATGTGGTGCGCCGGGAAATACGACTTCCGGGATACCATCGTATACCGGTTCACCCGGCTGAAGAAATACGATCACCATGTAAAGAATATCGATTATACACTTTATCTCCCGTTGTATAATTCCGTAAAATGGTTATCTGTAGATGTTCCGGAAGAAAGCGTGTTCAAGCCCCTGCCGGTCCGGAAAGCTGCGCCTATCGTGGTATATGGCACCTCCATTGCACAGGGCGCCTGCGCATCGCGGCCGGGTATGGCCTGGACAAACATCCTTTCCCGGCAGCTGGAAACGCCGGTAATCAATCTCGCCTTCTCCGGCAACGGTCGCCTCGAGAAGGAAGTGCTCGACCGGGTAGCCGAACTGGATGCCCGTCTCTTTGTGCTGGATTGCCTGCCTAATCTCACCGGCGCACAATATGCCGGCGCGGAACTCAAAAAACGTATAACCGCCGCCGTAACATTCCTGCAACAGCAGCGGCCCGGTACCCCCATCCTGCTAACGGAACACGACGGCTACACCGATGGTGAAATGGATTCCACCCGCAAAGCTGCCTATACGCAGGTGAACATCACCCTACGGGAAGTAAGGGACTCCCTGCTGAAAGCCGGCGTGAAAAACATCAGCCTGCTCACAAAAGAAGAAATAGGCCAGGACATTGAAAGCATGGTAGATGGCACCCATCCCAACGATATTGGTATGATGCACTACGCCAATGCCTATGCGAAAAAGATCCGGGAAATCTTTCATGAGGAAGGCGGCAACACAGCTACCACCACACCGATCACCCAACGCCGCGATGCGGCTAACTACGACTGGGAAACCAGGCATGAGGAAGTAATGGCCTGGAATAAAGCACACCAGCCGAAAGTAGTGTTCATGGGTAATTCCATCACGCATTTCTGGGGCGGCAACCCCGTCGCCACAGTACGCCGGGGAACCAGCTCATGGGATAAATACTTTGAGCCTAAACAGGCCGTGAATATGGGCTTCGGCTGGGACCGGGTAGAAAATGTATTATGGCGCGTACAACACGGCGAACTGGATGGTATTACTCCCCGCTATATTGTACTGATGATTGGCACCAACAACCTGCAGGTAAACACTGATGAAGAAATTGTTGGCGGCATTAAGTTCCTGCTGCAACAAATACAGGCCAAACAAGGCAGCACTAAAATCATACTGATGGGCATTCTGCCTCGTCGCAATATGGAAAGCAGGGTAGTGCGCATTAACCAGCTGATCGCAAAACACACTGCCGGTAAAAACATACAATACGTAGATGCCGGAAAACTCTTCCTTCAACCATCCAGGAAAATTGACGAGCAACTATTTACCGATGGCCTGCATCCCAACGAAACAGGCTACGAAAAATTAGGCGCCCTGATTAACAGATATTTAAAGGTGGGGGACAATTAACATTTAACGGCAAGTAATAAAAATTGGCAGCCGGTTATTATTTCCTACATTAGATGAAATATAACCGGCATTTAACAGTGGTCTCATCAGAATAGGAAGAGAAGTCGACTTAAATATTTTGCATGAGTACTCATTATAACCAGGAGCCACATTTTATTATTGCCATAGGCGCTTCCGCAGGTGGTTTGGAAGAGCTACAGTCTTTTTTTGACCATACTCCACTGGCACAAGCTTCTTATGTGATTATACAGCACCTTTCTGCTGATTATAAAAGCCGGATGGCGGAAATATTGTCCCGGCACAGTCAGCTGAAGGTCACGGAAGCAGCCAATAATATGCTGGTAGAACCTAACCAGGTGTACCTGATCCCCAGCCAGCAATGCATGACCATACAGGATGGCCGCTTGTTGCTGAAAGACAAGAACAGCAGTCCGGCTCCCCACAAAACTATCAATACCTTTTTCAACTCACTCGCATTAGACAGCGAATATCAGATCATAGCCGTCATACTTTCCGGCTCCGGTGATGATGGCAGTGAAGGAATTGTGAATATCAGCAGGGCGGGAGGATTGATTATAGTGCAGGATCCGGATACTGCCCAGTATAGCAGTATGCCTCTGGAGGCAATTGCCACCGGTGCGGCAGATCATATACTGGCCCCCGCAGATATGCCAATGGTGATCACCCAATATGTAAACAAGGCGAAGAGAAGTATTTTGCCCCCTGTTACGCAGGTAATGGAAGATAAAAGTGTGATCGCTATTATTGACCTCATCCGGGAGCGTTTGCCTTTTGACTTTTCAGAATATAAGCCCACTACCATTCTGCGGCGTATCAGACGGCGTATGGTATATCTCGCTTTAGATAAGGTGGAAGCTTATTATCAACACCTGCTGGCGCATCCCCGCGAAGTGGAAACATTGGCCCAGAGCTTTATGATCAGTGTATCTGCTTTCTTCAGGAATCCGGAGGCATTTGAAGTAATGGCTGAAACAGTGCTGCCGGAAATTGTACAACGAAAAAAGAACGGGGAAGAAATAAAGATCTGGATAGCAGGATGTGCCACAGGGGAAGAAGCCTATACCATGGCGATCCTGTTACATGAAGAGGTAGAAAAAGCCGGTAAAGATATTCAGGTAAAAGTATTTGCCACCGATATAGATAAGCCTGCACTGGAGTTCGCCGGTAAAGGTTTGTATGGAGAGCATATCCGGAATGAGCTGTCGGCAGAAAGACTGGAGAAATATTTTAGCCGCGAAGGTAATGGCTACCGTATCAGGCAACATATCCGCAGAATGCTGATCTTCGCACAGCATAATATTGTAAAGAATCCGCCCTACTGTAACATGGACCTGATCAGTTGCCGCAATCTGCTCATTTACATGAACATATCCCTGCAGAAGAAGGCGCTTTCAATGCTGCATTTCGGGCTTGGCCAGAAAGGATACCTGTTTCTCGGTTCCAGTGAAAATCCTGGGATGTTACTGTCCTATCTCACAGAAATTAGTAAGAAATGGAAAATATACCGTAACCAGGAATCGGCCAGGTCTGTAAGGTTCGATATATTTACACCTGTGATGATAGCCGATAGTAATATGGCGCCTTTGATTCCATCAAAAAAAACCGGTAGTGCCGGTAAGAGAAGCATTATGTTGGACGAGGTAAATGAAATGTTGCTGGAAGAAGTAAATGTTGCAGGAATATGTGTGGACCAGGATAACCAGGTAATTAAATATTTGGGCAAGGTAGAGCACTTCCTGTTGCAGCAAATCTTCAGTTTCGACCTGGTAGAGCTGCTGCCAAAATCGCTTGGGGTAGTATATGTAACAGCCGCCCGGCAAGCCAGAAAGGACAATGAGCGGGTAATTGTAAGTGGTATCCCGGTGGCAGATTACAACCCGGTAAAGATTGTTAACCTTACGATCTGTCCGCTTCACGCGAGGGAAGGAGAACGTTCCCTCTTGCTGGTGCTTTTCAGCGAAAGCAAGGAAGAACAAAAGAAGGAGGTACCACCTTTTGATGTACAAACATATCTCAATGCAGGCCTGCAAAGCCTGGAAGAAGAATTGAAAGATACCCGCGAACGGTTGCAGGACGCCACAGAGAAGCTGGAAGCCTCCAATGAAAATATGCAGTCGTTTAACGAAGAACTGGTTTCTGCCAACGAAGAAATGCAAAGTGCCAATGAAGAAATGCAGTCGGTAAATGAAGAGTTGCAAACGATTAACACCGACTACCAGCTGAAAATAAAAGAACTCATTGTGCTGAACGATGATATGGATAATTATTTCAGGAGTAACCTCAACGGGCAATTGTTTGTAGACAATGACCTGAAGCTGAAAAAGTTTTCTCCTGCCGCCGTAAAACATATCAATCTTCAGGAAGGTGATATCGGCAGACCCATCCAGAATATTACCGTCAATTTTAAGAATAATTCCCTGGAAGATGATCTTCGTATGGTAATTAAAAATGGTACAGTGCTGTCGAAGGTCGTGGAATCACTAAATGGTAACTGGTACCAGATGATGATAATGCCTTATATCCGGCAGCTGGACCAGAAACAGGATGGCGCCATTGTTTCGTTTAACGATATTACCCTGCTAAATAAAGCCCAGCTGGAATTACATCGTTCCAACCTGAGCCTGCAACGTATCAATGATGACCTGGATAATTTTGTATACGCTGCCTCCCATGATTTGTTAGGACCACTTACGAATATAGAAGGATTGATGAGATTGTTGAGTGAAAAACTGGATATGCAGGACAAGGAAACTGTCAGATATACAGATATGATCCAGTCTTCTATTGTCAGGTTTAAAGAAAACCTGCGGGAGCTGGCGGAGGTAGGGAAAATTGAAAGCGAATCACTCAAGGAAGTACAGGAGGTTGAT
The DNA here is from genome assembly GCF_051362515.1 of Chitinophaga sp. ARDCPP14. NCBI lineage: Bacteria > Pseudomonadati > Bacteroidota > Chitinophagia > Chitinophagales > Chitinophagaceae > Chitinophaga > Chitinophaga sp. ARDCPP14. The sequence continues at coordinate 104,094 of NZ_JBKIXB010000008.1, forward strand.
ATTAACGCCATACTGGATGAAGTACTTTTTAGTATACAGGACAAAGTACAGGATGCCAGGGCCTTAATTACAAAGAACCTGGAAGAAAGCCATCTGGTGTTTTCCAGGAAAAACATCCGTAGCATTATCTACAATCTTCTCACCAATGCCCTTAAATTCAGGTCGCCGGACCGGCCGCTGCAAATTCAAATCAATACCCGTAAGGAAAACGGATTCCTGTTGCTGGAAGTAAAAGACAATGGTATCGGGATAGAACAGGATAAACTCCAGACAGTCTTCAATATGTATAAGCGCCTGCATCCGGAAATGGAAGGATTAGGCATCGGATTGTTCCTTGTCCGGAAAATTGTGGATGCTTCCGGCGGCATGACGGAGGTGAACAGCAAGTTGCACGAAGGAAGCGTCTTTAAAATCTTCTTCAATTCTAAATAAGAAGGTGATCGGAGCGGATTTTGTCTTACTCAGGATTACGCTGATTATACTGATTACCTGGATTTTTACTTTTGGATTTTTTTAGATTTCTTTGATTTTTTAATAATAATTAAGGGAGATAAGAGCGAATATATCCGCTTATATCTCCCTTACTTCTTTATAAAATCTAAAAAATCTAAAAAAAATCCAAAAGTAAAAATCCAGGTAATCAGTATAATCAGCGTAATCCTGAGTAAGACAAAATTCGCTCTAATCACGCATTCTCACTCTTCCCTTCGAGCCAGTTTTTGAATTCAGAAACCCTTTCACGGCTAATAATAACATCAGTATCAACATCGGGCGCTAATTGAAGAATTAACCTGCTATTGTAATAAGTGGTGATCTTTTTAATGGCATCTATCTGGATAATAAACTGCCGGTTGATGCGGAAAAACTGGTGCTTGTCCAGCAACTGTTCAATCTGGTCAAGGGAGTAGTCCAGCGGCACCCGCTGATTGGTGACGGTGGTGGCCCAGGTGGCGCCCCGTGCAAACTGCAGCCAGGCAATGTCTTTCGCTTTTACATAGATCAGCTGGTTGTTGATCCGGCCGATAAAACGGGCGCTGTCGCGGCGCAGGAATTCTTCTGCAATCCTGCTGATGTCTACGGTATAGTTATTGGCTGGCCTGAACTGTTCGTATTTTTTCAGCGCATTCTTTAAATCGTCAAGGTCGATAGGTTTTAACAGGTAATCGATACTGTTTACCTTAAAAGCCTGCAAGGCAAAGCCATCATACGCGGTGGTGAAAATGATAGGCGTGCGTACTTTTGTTTTGCTGAATATTTCAAAGCAGTTGCCGTCGGACAGCTGGATATCCATCAGCATCAGGTCTACCGGCTGCTGCTGTTCCAGCCAGCGGATGCCTTCTTCCACGGAAGTAATAACGGCAGCGATCTCTATCGCGGCATTACACTTGTGCAGCAACTGGGTAAGCCGCTCGGCATTATGCATTTCATCTTCAAAAATAACGATTCTCATGAGCCACTGATAATGGGTAATTTTACAATAAACATCTCTGCTGTTTCGCTGATTTCAATATTGCTGTTGCTGATCAGCGCATATCTTTTCTGAATATTTTCGAGTCCTATACCGGAAGATATTTCCGGGTGAACTTTTGGCCGCTTGTGATTGGACACGACCAGGAAATGGCCGTCACTTTTAATCGTGATCAGCAGTGGGTCCTGCGCGGAAAACCGGTTATGCTTGATGGCGTTTTCGATCAGCATCTGCAGGGTTACCGGGGGAATCATGCCTTTGGTCTTTATCTTGTCAGGAATGTCAGCGCTAAACTGTATGCTTTGCTGGTGGCGGATCTGGATCAGGAAAAGATAGGCGTCAAGAAAATCCAGTTCTGTTTGCACCGGCACCAGGTTTTCAAATTTTTTATCAAGAATATACCGGTAGGTTTTTGCCAGCTGCGTAATATAATCAGCGGAAAGGTCCGCGCTTTTATATACCAGGTTGGTCAGCACACTGAGCGAATTAAAAAAGAAGTGCGGGTCTATCTGGTTGCGCAATGCGTCATATCTCGCCTGGATGTTTTCCCGCATCAGTCTTTCTGTTTGCAGCTGGTATTCCTTCCAGCCGGAATAGTAAAAGATGATGCCGTTAAATGCCAGTATCAGCAGGTAAAACATAAACGTGCCGAAGTTGAGGTCGTAGCTGAAATGCCGGAAGCTATCCCATGCTTCATAGCGGTTAAATAGCAGGATGTCGGTCACTGAATAGAAAAAGCCAAACAGGAAGGCTACCAGCATACCGTACACCACGAGGACCGCCGACAGGAACACCAGTTTGCCGGAAGTATGTTTGTTCGCTGTTTTTCTCTCTGTGGTGCGGGCCAGCCAGGTCGCGCCTTCCCAGGCAATAAGACCAAAAATTACATAGAACAGGCTGAACATCTGCCCCCTGTAATCCAGTATCCGTAAACCTTTCACGAAGGTATGGTCAAAGGATTTGAAGATGATGCTGAAGGTATACAGTATCAGTATCCTGGAAAGATACAGGAATAGTTTACTGGAGAACAATTTTTCATTTTCCTGGAAGTTCATCTGATGGGTTGTATAGTACTAAATGTAGTTATTTTCCTTAAACCACGTAAATGCGCCAGTAACAGCTGCTTCTACGGGGGTGTAACTGAGTTGCAGTTCCCGCTCTGATTTCTTGCCGGAATAGTAATTGTCCAGGCACAGCATATAAGCCGTGGTATAATTTAATTTTCCGGAGATGCCTGGCAGGGAACCTATGATACCCGCTGCTTTCAGGATAAAGGCAGGTATCGGAATGAGCAGCTGCCGCTTACCGGAAATCTTTTTCAAGAGCCGGAAGAATTCTGCATAGCTGAGGTTCTGACCGGCCAGCAGGTAGCAGTCGCCCGTTTTGCCTTTTTCAATAGCGTTGATAATACCGCGGCATACATCTTTGATATGCACAAAGTTTTTGCCTCCCGGCGGATAGAACAGCAGCCGGTGTTTTAGTCCGTACAGGATCAGTTTACCGGAGCTGGGCTTCACATCATGCGGCCCTATCATAAAGGTGGGGTTTACCACGATGCCCGGGAGTTGCCTGCTGGCCACCTGTTCAAGCACGTATTGCTGCGCGAGGTACTTGGTGTTGATGTAGCCGGAGTTGGCGTTGAACAGGGTAAAGCCATTCAGTTCGTTACCCGGACTGTTTTTATCGCCCGGCCCGATAGTGTTGGCGGTGCTGACATAAATGAATTTCTGTACCCGGTGCTCGAGGCAGGCCGCGGTAATATACCTGGTGGCGGTAAAGTTGGTATGTTCATATTCGGCAAACGAAACGCCCCATTGTGCGGTAATACAGGCGGCATGGATCACAATGTCACAGCCCTTCACGGCTTCATGTACATCGTCGTTGTTGCTGATACTCCCGTAAAAGATTTCACAGGGAATGTCCTCGATGCCTTTCATATCGGCCGAAGGCCGGATTAAAATTTTTATGTCAAACCCCATGCGATATAGTTCCCGTGTTAAATTGGAACCCAGGAAGCCGTTGGCGCCGGTGATCAGTACTTTTTTCATGAATTTTTTTTAGACAGATAAACTATAGGGGATCTCTTTTTTCACTTCCCTGGATACGATCCTCATCCTGAAGGAGAGTGGCAGCAACTGCATCAGTATGTGATTGAGCTTATTCATCCAGCCGGGTATGATCACCGGGTGCCCGGCAAGCGTTCCTCTCAGCGCAATGTCTGCAATGTCGGGTGTAGACAACAGGCCCATCTTTCCTTTCAATCCCTGGCTGATGATCCGCCGCGACGTGTGCGAGTTGGTCATAATAGGGCCGGGGTATACTACGCTCACGGATACACTGGTATCTGCCAGTTCTTCTTTTAGTCCAAGAAAGAAAGACGAGATAAACGCTTTGGACGCCGGGTATACCGTTTTATAGGCAATGGGCGTGAAAGCCGCCATGCTGGCAATGTTCATAATATAGCTCTGCGGATGCTTCAGCAGGTGCGGGATCAGCAGGTGGGTAAGTAAAACGGTGCTTCTTACATTGAGCATCATAATTTCGTCTATCCGTTCCAGTGAGGTATGGGTGATGGAAGAGGTACCACCGATGCCCGCATTATTAATGAGGAAATTAATGGGATAGTCGCGGATAATAAGCTGCAGTTGCTGCTTCAGTACATCGCTGTCGGACAGGTCAAATTCAAACACTTTTACGCAGATGCGGTATTCCAGTTCCAGGTTCTCCGCCATGGATTGAAGGCGGCTGCCCGGCAGGGCAATGAGAATGATGTTCATGCCTTTCCTGGCGCATTGAATGGCGAATTCTTTGCCCAAACCGGAGCTGGCGCCGGTGATGAGCGTGTATTTATTGTCTGGCATATGTTTTATTTTCAAGCAGGCTTTTAAATTTTGTCATTGTTTTGAACAGGTTATCATGAATGATGGGATCGGATACCCAGCGGGGAATTTTCCTGCTACGGTCGGTGGTGACCATATAAGTGATCCGCAGCTGCCCGTTCCCCGAAGGCGCCATGATCCATTTTCCCCGCGTGCCGGTAATCCGTGTTGTTTTATTGTATAGAGGGAAGCGATGATCCGTGATACTTTCAAACACCACTTCTGCAGCGTCGTCGGAAATTTCCTGGTAGCGGTATAACAGGCAGCAGTCCTGGTCGTCGACCGGCCAGGGAATATCATATTTAATATAAGTAATCCAGTGGCGGGGATCTGGCGCCGCCGCGATCCTGTATTCGCTGGCATTGGTATTCCAGTCGCGGCCATGCGCCTGGTCCTTGAACAGCCCGATCACCGCCGGTACGGCGCATTTCACCAGGAAGACGGCTTTGATCTCCCTTACATTTTCACCATCTGCGCCGGGTATCCACCTTTCATACAGCGAAATGGCGTTATCCTGTTTTACCAGCTTAAATTCACTGGTATCACCAAATAATGACCGGACGAACATCATACTGCTGATCACTAAAACGGAGAGCTGTTGCATACATCATCATTTACAGCAAATATGCCACTGGTAAATGGACTGGCCATTGATTACCTGCTGAACTGTAGGATTAAGCTGTTGACCTGTCACTAAACCGGGGATCTGAATAATGGAGAAATATTTATATATTATTTTATGGAGAAGTACTGGTGATATTTTATTATTTTGGCTGCCGGTGCCCTGGTTAAGACAGGGCCACGCCTAAAAATCAGCTTTGAACATGAAAAAATACCTGCTGGCCATCGCCATTGTATTAACTGCTATTCCCGTTGCCGCACAGCAAATCTGCCCGGTGATTCCATTGCCGGTAAAAGCAGACAAAGGTCGCGGCACATTTGAAATCAGCGCACAATCCGTTATTAGCTGGGAAGACACTTCCCTGGTTCAGCTGGGCACCTGGCTGCAGCAGGAACTGCTTCGCCGTTATCATATCCAGGTACCGTTGCAACGGAAATCAGGCAGCACCGTTATCCTGCTGAAAAAAATAACCGGTACTAACATGGATGCATATACGCTTACCATGAATAAGCAAACGGCTACTATCTCGGCAGGCGCACGGGAAGGGGTGTTTAATGGCATCATCAGCCTGTTGCAGCTCACTGCACAGGCGCCGGCACCGGGGAAAGTGTTACAGGTGCCTTGCTGGAACATCACGGATGCTCCGCAATACGCCTGGCGCGGCGTAATGCTGGATGAGTCGCGGTATTTTTTTGGTAAAGAGAAGGTGAAGTCAATGCTCGACTGGATGGCTTTTTATAAACTGAACCGCTTTCACTGGCATTTGACTGACATGCCCGGATGGCGGCTGGAAATTAAAAAGTATCCTTTGCTCACCACCGTTGGCGGTATCAGCAACATCGCCGACCCCAAAGCACCGGCAGCCTATTACACGCAAGATGATATCCGGGAAATAGTGGCCTATGCCAAAGCGCGTTGCATCGATATTATTCCGGAAATAGATATGCCGGGGCATGCCGGCGCCGCCAACAGGGCTTACCCTGCATTCGACGGCGGCGGTACTGCAAAGTACCCGCAGTTCACCTTCAACCCCGGCAGGGAAGGCACTTACTCGTACCTGGCGGATATACTAACGGAAACGGCTCAACTGTTTCCCGCGCAGCTCATTCACCTCGGCGGCGACGAAGTTACCTTTGGCAATGCGGGCTGGGACCAGGATACCGGCATCATCCGGTTAAAGCAGGCCCACGGCCTGAAAGACCGCAAACAGGTAGAGGACTATTTTATTCAACGCATGGCCGACACCGTTTTGCAGCTGCATAATAAAGTAATGGCCTGGGATGAAATAGCCACGGCGTCCCTGCCGGCCGACAGCACCATCGTATGCTGGTGGCGCCATGATAAACCGGAAAACCTGGCCATGGCATTTCAGAAAGGATACTCCGTAGTGTTATGCCCGCGGCTGCCGTTTTATTTCGACTTTGTACAGGACAGCACCCACAAAATCGGGCGCCGGTGGAAAGATGGTGAATTCAATCCCTTGGAAGCAGTGTATAATTTCTCTGCCGCCGCCATTCCGGCCACACAGGGGCATGAATCCCTCATACTCGGTGTGCAGGCCTGCCTGTGGTCAGAAACCATTCACAGCAACAACCGGCTCGATTTCCTGCTTTTCCCCCGCATTGCGGCGCTGGCGGAAACTGCCTGGACGTCAACCCAGGCAAAGGACTTTAATGGCTTTAAAACCCGTTTAAAAGCGCAGTTGCCGCTATATGCAAAGGAGCATCTTTATTACTTTGATATCTTCCAGCCGGGCAGGCACCAGGAGTCGGGTAAAGCGGCCGCCAACTATATCGACTGATGTGTCGGTTTTGTTCTATTTCCGGAAAGGGAAGGGAGGTAATATTGCAATGGGATTAAAAATACCCGGAACATCATGAAGAATTTTGTACTGGCGCTTGCCACTATCACCACGGCCCTGGTAGCGGGTTTGTTCTATGCGTTTGCTGTTTCCGTTAATGTAGCTTTTGCGCAATTACCGGATGCCGCTTATATAACGGCTACCCAGGCCATCAACGTTGCCATTGTGAACCCTGCCTTCCTGGTATGTTTTTTAGGCGCACCGGTGTTATTGCCGCTGGCCACCTGGCTCAGCGCCCGACCGGTTTTTACCCGCCGCAGCTGGTACCTGCTGGCTGGGACCGTGGTATTTGTGGTTGGCTCATTTGGGGTTACGATAATCGCCAATATTCCGCTCAATGACAAGCTGGCGGCCTTCCAGGTAAACGGGGCTTCGGCGGAGCAACTGCACAGCATGCGGGTGGCATTTGCCACGCCGTGGAATAACTGGCACACTGTGCGCACCCTGGCAGGCATTATGGCCCTGGCATTGCTGGTAATGGCCTGTTTGCAACGCGATACCAAAAGCGAATCACGTAAAGCTTAAATGCTTTTTGTAAATTTAGGATCATGCGTTACCAGACAATTCCACCACCGCCTCATCTTGCGCACGTCATCCGGTTCTTCTGGGTGCTGGAAGGAGAGGTGGGTTACACGCATTACAATATGGCGGATGCCTGCGTAGAGCTGGTGTTTCATTATCATGGGCTGTTCGGCGAAATAGCAGATAACGGCCATACAGATACATCGTTTACCGCCGGTGTGCAGGGCGTTACACACACCCTCAGGAAGTATACTGTTGATACAGGCTTCGGTATTTTTGGCGTATATTTTTACCCACAGGCAGTTCCATTGTTGTTTAATATTTCCGCGGCCGATCTGACCAATACTGCCGCCGAATTAAGGTACCTGCTGAAAGGCGAAGGCACCATCCTCGAAGAAAAAATCATGCTGGCGAAAAATAACCGGGAGCGTTGTGAGATTCTCTGCCGGTTTACGGAGCAGCGGCTGGCAGCCAGCCGTGTGGCGGATTTGCCGGTGTTTGCGGCGATCAGGGACATCATTCATCACAAACCCTCCATGAATATACGGTCCCTTTCACAGGCATACTATTTGTCGGAACGGCAGTTTGAGCGGCAGTTCAAACAGTATGCAGGACTATCCCCTAAATTGTTTTCACGGATTGTCCGTTTCCAGTCGGCTACCGCCTTTTATAACCGGCAGGTAATGAGCCTGGGACGCCTGGCACTGGAGTGCGGGTATTATGATCAGTCGCATTTTATCAGCGACTTCCGCGCATTTTCAGGTATGCATCCCAAACAGTATTTCTCTGGCCGCTCCGGGGCCACCGACTGGCGCGACTAACAAGAATGTCGGTTTCTTCCAATTTTATCAGGGCATACTGTTGCAATTTTGTGCAAGAGACGTTTAACCTAAAAATAAAAATGTTATGAAATTACCAGAAAAACATCAGCAGGTAATGCCCTATCTGATCCTGAAAAATGCAGAAGGCTTTTTCGATTTTACCAGCAAAGTATTTGGGGCAAAAGAAAACCACCGGACCTACCGGGAAGGCAGCAAAGAGCTGATGCATGGCGAAATCAGCATCGGCGGCAGCGTCATTATGTTTGGCCAGTCAAATGACAATTGGGGCGCCGACAACGCAGGACTATTCATTTACGTGGAAGATGCCGACGCCACTTTTAAAAAGGCCCTGGCCGAAGGCGCTACAGAAGTAATGCCCGTAACACAACAATCCTACGGCAAGTCCGGCGGCGTAAGAGATCCGTTTGGAAATACGTGGTGGATTACAACACCTTAACGCGGAGGTTGTCTTACTCAGGATTACGCTGATTTTAATGATTAGCTTGATTTTTACTCTTGGATTTTTTTTAGATTTTTAGATTTTTTTAAAATAATAATTAAGGGAGATAAAAGCGAATATATCCGCTTCTATCTCCCTTAATCCTTTATAAAATCCAAAAAGTAAAAATCAAGCTAATCATTAAAATCAGCGTAATCCTGAGTAAGACAAAATTCGCGCTATTCCCAATACTTCTCGCCTTTCTTCATTTTCTCCAGCGTGGTCTCGTAGTTTTTCTTTTCGTCGCCACTGGCTTTGTTCAGGGCTTTTTCTTCCCATGCGAGGGCATCGTCTTTTTTACCGGATTTATACAGCAGGTTGGCGTAAGTGTCCATGAATGCAGGTACTTCGTTGTCTTTGAAAGAGCGTTTGCTCCATTCCAGCGCCTGTTCTATGCATTGCATGTCGTTGCATTTTTCGAAGATGGTCCAAGCATATTCATTCAATGCCTGCGGATCTGCTTTGTGGCCATATTTTTTCATATAGGCAACAATGTTAGCCACTGCGTTATCGGCATCTTTTACGTAGCTGAAGTACTGTACTTTTGTTTTCAGGAGCAGTTCTTCCGCGAAAGCAGGATATTTTTTGGTCAGGCCGCTTTCAAGGGTAGCCCAGTCGGGTTTGCTGCCGTCTTTCTTCATCAGCTCCGGATATACTTCTTCCTGTGCCACAATGCCCATTACTTTTTCTTCGGCCTTACCGGTGCCCAGTACTTTATTTACTTTATCGGCATGGTGCAGGAACATATCAAATCCTACATCTTTACTGCTGTTGGTAAATTTGGCGATGAACTGGAGGTTTACAGGTGTGTAAAGATCTTTTTGCTTGGCAAGATATTCTTTGGAAATAAGAGACGCATTTTCCTGGTCATATTTATTCAGAGCCAGCAGTGCCATTTCGCGGAGGAAAGCAGTATCCTTTTTTCCTTTTTTATAAAGGTCCAGCTGTGTGTAATACTGTGTGGCCGGGTTCAGGGAAGCAGCGCATCTTTCAATGAACTGGTCTGCTTCGGCGCCGCCTATCTGGCGGTCAACGATATGGCCGTCGGGTGCAAACACCAGGAAGGTAGGATAGGCACGGATGGCATAGTCCTTTTCAATTTGTTTGGCGGCAGCGTACCAGCTTTTCACTTCTTCATTGTCTTTGTCCGTTTGGTCCATCTGCACCTTTACGCTGATATATTTATCATTCATAAAGCTGCCTACTTTTTCCTGCGGGAAAATATTGGCCGACATAAACTTGCAGGGACCACACCAGGTAGTGAAGCAGTCCATAAAGATGTATTTGTTTTCAGCTTTGGCTTTGGCCTGCACATCGGCCCAGCTGCTGCCATGCTCGAAATGAATGCCTTTGTCCTGCGCTGCCGCCAGCAATGGCAACAGGAAGGCGAGGAGGAGTAATTTTTTCATAATGCTGTTTGTTGGTTTTGATTAGTAGGCTCTAATTTAATGCAGTTCAGGAACAAAACCGGGAGGGATGCCAATTAATTTAACAGGATAAGTTGGTGTAACGGCGCGTTTGCACAAAAAAAGCCATCCGGTGGGACGGCCTTTTTTGTGCAATTAGTACTTAACCTGGTGGATGTTATTTGAGGGAAAAAAGATGGTTTCCGTCCACGAAAACCCAATATGGTGAACATTCGGCATCCAATTGCAAAATTTCGTATTTATCTTTAGCACATTCGTACCTGTTTTTCTGAGTTCGGTTAAATTATACTAACTTGTTGTAGCTAAAAACATTAGCCATGCCGGTAAAACATTTTGTACAGCCGATAGACCTTACACATCCGAAGCAACTACAACGCCTGGTGGAGAACAGGCGGGTCTATAACCTGAATAGCTGTGAACTGAATATATTTGAAAGTTATCAGCAGGATTACCGGGTGCCCCTTACTTTCGGAGATTTCGTTATTACCAGCATGGTGCAGGGAAAAAAGATCATGCATCTTTTCGATCAGCCCTCCTTTGAATACCAGCCCGGGGAAACCGTGATTGTACCGGCCAACGAAACCATGGTGATTGACTTCCCCGAAGCCTCTGCAGAAAACCCGACACAGTGTATTGCGCTGTCGGTCGATGAAACTTATATCCGCAGCACCCTGCAATATCTCAATGAATACTATAACAGCCAGTATGCCGATAAAAACGACTGGCGGCTGCAATTCAACCAGTACCACTTTAATAATGATGCAGATCTCACAGACCTGATCAATAAGTTAGTCCGCATCTGCCGCAGCACCGATCTTTCCAGGGATATTTACGCCGATCTCAGTATAAAGGAACTGCTGGTCCGCATCCTGCAAAGCCAGCACCTGCAGCTGGTGGCAGAGGAAAAAGATACCAACAGCAACAGCAGCAGGCTTCATTTTGTGCTGCATTACATCAATGAGCACCTTACTGAAAATATTTCAGTAGATACGCTTTGCCGGAAGGCTTACCTGAGCCGCAATGTCTTCTTCAAATGGTTTAAAGACCAGTTTGGCATTACCCCCCTCCAGTATATTAACCGGGAAAGGTTAAAGCTGGCAAAGCAACTGCTGGCGGACCGCAACAACAGCGTGGGCCAGGTGAGTATGCTTTGCGGTTTTAATGATACCAACTATTTCATCCGCCTTTTCAGGAGCGCGGAAGGAATTACCCCCGGTACCTACCAGCTGATCTGCTCCCGCTGATATTTTCTTTTTAGAAAGATACCTTTCCCTTCCTGACCAGGACGAAACCTTATGCGTCTACCAGCGGATAAATAAATGCGAGGGAAACAATTCCCCCGCTAAAAACTAATAAAAAACAGGCGGTGGATTCAGCGTGAGGTTTTGCTGCTGATGCCAGTAAGGATAAATGGTAGGTATATCACTCGCGGCATCCAGCTTTTTAAGCTGATCGGTAGTGAGGTTCCAACCTGTAGCGCCGAGGTTTTGTATCAGCTGTTCTTCATTGCGGGCGCCAATAATGATGCTGGACACCGTGGGGCGTTGCAGCAGCCAGTTCAGGGAGATCTGCGCCACCGTTTTGCCGGTTTCAGCTGCTATTTCATCCAATGCATCGATGATGTTGTAAAAAACTTCTTCCTTTACCACGGCCTCCGGTACAGGGCTGCCTCCCTGCGCTACGCGGCCGTTTTGTGGCGGCGGACTGTTACGACGGTATTTACCTCCCAGCCTGCCTGCCGCCAGCGGCGACCATACAATGGCGCCCACTTGCTGGTCCAGGCCCAGTGGCATTAGCTCCCATTCATATTCGCGGTTGGCCAGTGAATAATATACCTGGTGGGCCACGTAACGGTTCCACCCATATTTTTCCGCGATGGCCTGCGATTTCATCAGGTGCCAGCCGGAAAAGTTGGAGGCGGCGATATAACGCACCTTGCCGCTTTGCACGAGATCATCCAGCGTACGCATGGTTTCTTCCACGGGCGTGTTGCCGTCGAACCCATGCATGTGATAAATATCGATATAGTCGGTTTGCAGCCGCTTCAAACTTCCTTCTATCTGCCGCAGCAGGTGAAACCGCGAAGAACCCTGGTTATTGGGACCCTTTCCGAAAGGGAAAGTGGCTTTGGTGGAGATCAGCAACTGCTCCCGCTTGCCGGCAATGGCTTTTCCGAGAATTTCTTCCGAAAGACCGTCAGAATAAATGTCGGCAGTGTCGAAGAGGTTTACGCCTGCATCAAGACAAAGATTCACCATGCGCGTGGCTTCATCCGCCAGTGTGCTGCCCCAGGCTTTAAAGAAATCATTACCGCCGCCAAAAGTGGCAGTACCGAAACTCAGCACCGGTACCTGTAAACCGGATGCGCCTAATTGTCTGTATTCCATCAGCTAAATTTTATGACCGTTTGTTATAAAAATATAAAGATCGGGGAAAAGCCGCAGGCTTTATTTGTATTTTCATCAGTATTTTCTATATTTGCGTAACTGATTACGTAATTTATTACAATATGGAATTCTTCAATAAAACAGGCAAGGTAGCGCTCGGAAGCAGGCTGCGCATGCTCACAGAAAAGATCACAGAAGATGCCGCAAAGATTTACCAGTTGTATAACATCGACATGCAACCGAAGTGGTTCCCGGTATTTTATGTATTATCTGTAGGAGAGGAGAAAACAATTACAGCCGTCGCAAAAGAAATTGGTCATTCCCATCCCTCGGTAAGTAAAATTATCGGTGAAATGGGGAAGAAAGGACTGGTAGTAGAGAAAAAAGACAAAACAGATGGCCGTCGTAATATCGTCAGTCTCACTAAAAAAGGACTGGACATCACCCTCAAAATACAGGACCAGCTCACAGACGTGAACACCGCTATAGAAGCCATTTCTGCCCAAACCACACACGACCTGTGGAAAGCAATGGAAGAATGGGAATACCTGCTGGAACAGCAGTCGCTGCTCAGCCGTGTAGTGGAAGCACATAAAAAAAGAGAAGCAGGTAAAGTAACCATCGTGGATTACCAGCCCAAGTATAAAGCGGCCTTTAAAGCATTGAATGAGGAATGGATCTCCAGGTGGTTTAAACTGGAAGCAGCAGACCATAAATCACTCGATCACCCGGAAGAAAATATTCTCAAAAAGAACGGCCATATTTTCGTTGCGCTTTACAACGATGAACCGGTAGGGGTTTGTGCATTAATAAAAATGGACGACCCGGACTATGATTACGAATTGGCTAAAATGGCGGTATCTCCCAAAGCCCAGGGAAAAAGTATTGGGTTTTTGTTGGGACAGGCTATCATCGCAAAAGCAATATCACTCGGGGCCCGGAATATTTACCTCGAAAGCAATACCATCCTGAAACCGGCTATCAGCCTGTATAATAAGCTGGGATTTAAAAAGATAGCCGGCAGGGCAACGCCATACGAGCGTTGCAATATCCAGATGGAGCTGATATTACCCGCCTGATTTAACCGGCAGAGGATTGGAGTTTATAAAAATGGAAATGTATATTAGAGCTTCGGATGCATGCTCAAACCATCATTCCACGTTATAAATAAAATTTAAAAACTCTGATCATGATATCACCTGACTCCCTGGAACAGGAAGCCTTAGAAACCACTAAAAATACCGCGTCCACACCCGCAAAATTCACAGAGAATAAATATGTCATCACCCTCATATTCGTGACTTCCCTGTTCATGTGCTGGGGGATTGCATTAACAATGGGCGATGTACTGAATAAACATTTCCAGAATGTACTTGGATTATCCAAATCCCAATCCGGCCTGGTACAGTTTTCTATCTTCGGCGCCTACGCGCTGATGGGCATCCCGGCAGGGTTGTTTATTAAAAAGATGGGATATAAAAACGGCGTGTTACTGGGGCTCACCCTGTATGCCCTGGGTGCCTTTCTCTTTGTGCCTGCAGCCAATGCCGCCTCGTTTGGTATTTTCCGCATCGCCCTTTTTGTACTGGCCTGCGGGATGGCTACACTGGAAACAGTGGCGCACCCTTTCATGGCTGCTTTGGGAGACCAGCGCACCAGTGATCAGCGTATCAATTTTGCACAGTCGTTTAATGCGGTAGGCGCCATAGTAGGACCAACGCTTGGTTCCTACTTCCTCCTCAGCGCAGGCCACGATGCAGGCAGCGAATTGCTGTCTGTAAAACAATTATACATTTATATCGGGGCAGTGATCGCAGCCATCGCTATTGCATTTGCCATGGTAAAAGTACCGGCGCTCACCGATCCGCACGATGGCCCTTCAAATGCAGGTGGCGTGGCTGGTGTCCGCAAAAAATTATTCCAGCAGAAACATTTTGTGTTCGCCGTGGTGGCACAGTTTTTTAACGTAGCCGCACAGGCAGGTACCTGGGCCTTCTTCATCAACTACGGACATGAAGTGATGGGCTTCTCTGATCAGAAAGCGGGTTACTTTATGACGGTGTTTATGGGTATGATGCTGGCCGGAAGGTTTGTTGGCACGGCACTGATGCGTTACATCGCGCCCAATAAACTGCTCGCTGCTTTCGCACTCGGCAACATCCTCATGTGTATCCTGGTGGCGCAGGGCTGGGGCTGGACCTCCTTCATCGCCTTGCTGATGATCAACTTCTTCTTCAGCATCATGTATCCTACTATTTTCAGTCTTGGTTTAAAAGACCTGGGCCCGCAAACACAACAGGCTTCTTCTTTCATCGTAATGGGAATGTTTGGCGGCGCCATATTCCCTTTTATCATGGGACGTATTGCAGATACGAATATCGCTACTGCCTACTACCTGCCCATCGTATGCTACGTGGTTATTTTCCTGTTTGGATATAAATTATATAAGCTCAGGTAACGGATATCCGTTACCGTTATACATTACCCGGGCTGCTGGTTATTCAGCAGCCCTTCTTTTTGCCCGCAAGTGCGATTATTGTTCTGCTTTCATATAATCAAACGCTCCTTTTCTCAGGTTAATATTATACTCGAGGTAAGCCTTCAAACAGGCAAGAAAATTAGCCCAGCCTTCCGTATTGCCTTTCAGCCATTTAATTCCTTCTTCATTATTTTCCATACTGCCTTCAGTAACCTTTACCAGGGTGGTATGCCCAAATCTTTCGGAAAACAGGATGTCCACCTGCAGCTGATGATCTTTGACCCCTTCCCACTGGAAGGAGATGAGCGCGTCCTTTTTCACCTGCAATACACTTACAGGAACAACCGTATCAAACTCCGGGAATTTCCAGATCACCTGCTTTCCTTCTTCCATGGGACCTGAGCCGGTGGCGATAAAATAGTTGGACATTTTCAGCGGGTCAATAACAGCATCAAAAACTTCGGAGATGGGTTTAGAGATCTGTATTGTTGCGTTGGTTTGTAATGGTGCCATAAGCTGCGGTTTTGAGTGAAGAAATGGATAATAAAGTTACAAAAAAGAGGCCATCCGGGCCGGGTTGCGGCGTTGCAGCCCGCTACGGTAGCCGGTTGCTGAGATAGCCTGTAATGCGCCTCCCTCCCTTGTACTGCATTGCCCCCTTTGCCGTGGCCTCATCCCAAAATCCAATCCACGCAAATGGGTGCTTTTTCGTAATATTAGTTTGTCCAATTTAGCTTTTTGGACCAATCTTCAACGTCAGGTAACATCATAATATAATTCCGGGCTTTGTCTGTAGAACATGGTAATATTTGCAAACTGGTTGTTGTATCCGCACTGAATAACCATTACTACGCTTAAATATTAGATCATCAATCTTTTATTCACTTTAAAAATTAACATTTATGTCAAATGCTTTAACTTCCTGCGTCACTATCCCGGGAAAGTCTAAGATTAATTCCTGTTTTCAGGATGTTCAGAATGATACCTTGAAGTGGGTACAGCAATTTGATATTGCCCCAAAATTTAAACCCCTTAGTTGGTACTCCAAAGCCCGTTTCGGGTTCCAGGCAGCCAGGGAATACCCTGATGCCACCTATGCCCAGGTAAGTCTCGCCGGAGATTTGCTGTCCTGGCTCTTCACAGTAGACGACAGCTGCGACCGCGGCTCTGCCGACGCAGCAACTGCATTGGAAATGAGACGTCAGCTGGAAATATTCATCGCTATCCTTAATGATGAATATATTGAGGACGATAATAGTCTTAGTATGGCCCTGAAAGATATCCTGCATCGTTTCAGCGACATCAGCAGCCCCTTCTTATACCGCAGATACTGCATGCACATGACCGACTATCTCAATGAATGTTTCTTTGAGATCGATATGCAGATAGATGGACTCATGCCGTCCATCGACCGGTATTATAAAGAACGGCCCTACACAGGATTCTATATCATGTTTCCATTGGTAGCCATTTTTGAAAAACTGAACCTGCCGGATGAAGTATATGATCACAGTATTATCCGCGAAATAGAACTCATCTTAAATCTGCTCGGTTGCCTTTCCAATGATTTACATTCGATTGTCCGTGAAGCAAAACTGGAGAAGCCGGGGTTTAACCTCATCTTTATCGCCCAAAAGGAACTGGACCTGGGCAGGGACGAAGCGGTGCAATATGTAATCAATGAACATAAAGCGCACCTGCTCCGGTTTGAACAACTCCGTGCGCAACTTCCCTATTGGGGCAGGGCCGTTAATGAGCAGGTAGACCGCTACATACAGGGCTTATATACCATCGTAAGAGGTTACGACGACTGGGCCGTGATTGATACCGGCCGCTATGAAAATATATGATGAGGCAAATACTTTGCTAATTCGAGATGTAGGTCGCTGATGAAAACCGGTTTCGTTATGAAACCGCAGGCGCCTGTCGCTAACATCTCATCTTTCAAAAAGGCATCTCCTGAAATGATCAGTACGGGGATGCCTTTTAATTCAGGATCATTTTTTATGTACTGCAACAAGTCCCTGCCATCAAAGCCTGGCATATTCAGATCAGAAATAACCAGGTTGGGCTTTTCTGTATGGATAACAGCAGTCACAGACGCATGATCCTTACATAACACCGGGTCTATTCCCATTTCCTTCAGGAATTTGATCAGCAATTCAGCGCTCAGCAGGTCATCTTCAATGATCACCACTTTCCCGCCTATAAAGCAGCCATTCATAAATTTAGGAGGTAGCTGTTGCCTGGTTTTTCCCACGCCTGCTTCATAAGGGATATTGAAGGTAATGGTAGTGGTAAAAGGAGAGGAGGGATCAATAGGGGCCAGCGCAATTTGTCCGCCGAAAAGACTGATCAGGTGCTTGGTAATAGACAGGCCCAACCCGGTGCCTTCAAACTGTTCGCGTTTTGATACAAACCTGTCGAACATTTTGCCGGCAATGTCCGGATCTACCACCCCCTGGTTGGTTACCTTAAAAATGATCTGGTCCGCATCTTTCGTACAACTCAGATGGATCAGGGAGTTACCGCTGGCAAACTTCACCGCATTCGAAAGGATATTATTCAGGATCTTGGTTAATAAAAGAGGGTCGCTGTTAATGGGCTCACCCAGCTGCCTGTCGAACGCCATCTCAATTTTTATCCCCCTGGATGCTGCCAGGTAGCTATTCACCGCTATACAATGGGATATACAGTCTTTTAAACTGATGGCCTCCTTCATAACGGAATAAAAATTTCCCGATTCAATCCTCGACATTTCCAGCACATGATTAATGACATTGCGGGCCAGGTAACAGGAGGCAAACAATTGGTTAATTTCCTTTCTTTCGGCCATAGAATATTTGGACTTCCGCAGTTCAAACAACTGGCCGATAGAGAAAATGGCATTCATCGGCGTACGGATCTCGTGAAATACCTCCCGTAAAAAAATGCTTTTCCTTTCAGATGCCTCCCGGAGTTGCTGTGCAGAAGCAATCAAACTCCTGATCTGCGCCACATAAGACATCATAACGCATAATATAAATACCAGCAGCGCCACGGTGGTCGACCACTTCATGGTTAATGATACGTCAGGCGAAAGCTGTATCGGCTGGATGAAGTTATAATGGGAATTGGCCACCATCCACGCGGCAAATACCACCGTTGCGGCTATACAGCCCAGCAGCGCCCCGCTTCTTTTGTACAGGAAAAAGGCAGAACTTAAATGGAATATAATGATGGTATTGAATGCCAGCAGTAGCTCCAGGGAAATACTTGACCCCAGTACGGTAGACCAGTAAGCAATAAAGATAGCATTGGTACTCAGCATGAGTAAGTTGGCATTAAAATATTGCCGGACCTGGTTTAACCGGATAACTGCCAGAAAGCTAAGCGTCTCCAGCGGAATCCCGATTAAAAAGAACACCGAATTCTTAAGAAAATAAAAATAACTGCCAACCCCGACAACCAGCGCGCTTAACACAATGGCCATCGCGTTGATGATAATAACAGGACGTTTTTCTTCCGCTTTATCAAAATGCTGGGTTCCGGCAAAAACAGGTTTGATGAGTGTGGCTGTAATGGTAGCAGCTGTAGGATAGATACCAGTTCTCATGTATAGTTATTTAGAGGATTAGGCAGTAGATTTCTTTGGGTTAAGGTAAATCTAGCCAGATATGCATCGGAATGAGTTAATTGAATGTTAATATAAGCATATTTTTTTTTGAAAAAAAGAATATCACGTTATATAAAGTGAAAATATGTTTGGTCCGGGCCTGGTAAGATATATAAACCCTAAAACCTGGAAAGCCTTCCGCTAAAACATTTTTACAGACTTTTGTCGTAGTGTATTCGCTCATCCTTGCCGGCTGACCCGCGTACTATACTCAATATCTGAATGTCAACCATTTATCCATTTTGATGCCCTTATCCCGGTAAAACCCGGCGGGTTCCGTATGCAGATTCTTTTCACTTAATAAACATTAAAAAACATGGAAACACACACCCTCTACATTCCTGCCCTGGAATTTCCAACCCCTTCTGCCATAAGCCCGCTTGCAGAAGATGTACAGGTACACACTTATAAATGGGCCCATGAATTCCGCCTGGAGTCGCCCGAAAAGCTCAAACGGTTTAACAAAGGTAAATTCGGCTGGTATGCCGCCCGGGAGTATCCCGCTGCAAACTATGAAGAACTATGCCTGGTAGGCGATCTGATCACCTGGCTGTTTACCATCGACGACAAATGCGACCGCTTTTCTTCTGGCACCCTGGAAGGCGCCTGGCTGCGCAGCATGTTGAACGGCTTTATCGCTATTATGGAACACCGGGAAAGCACGGTAGAAACACCCCTGAATGATGCGCTCATCAACATCCGCACCCGCTTCCAACATCTCAGCCCGCCATTTCTCTATTCCTTGTTCTGCAAAGAGATGGTGTCCTATTTTGAAGAATGCCTGTGGGAAACAGAAATGCAGGAAGGAGAATATAGCCCCAGTATCCGGGAATATCTCCAGTGGAGACCCAAAACCGGCTTCTATATTATGTTCCCACTGGTAAGCATCTTCGGTAAAATTGATTTGCCGGAAGAAGTATATGAACACTGGCTGGTAAAAAAAATAGAGCTGCTGCTGAACCTCACCGCCAACCTGGCCAACGACCTTCACTCCCTGGAACGGGAAAGGGAACTGAAAACGAAGGGACTGAACCTCGTACTGATCTATGAACAGGAGCTGAATATTTCCCTGGAAGAAGCCATTCAGCAGATCTCGGATGAATACCACCGCAATTTGCTTACACTGGAGGAGCACCGCGCCAGCTTGCCTTTCTGGAGCGGGGAGATCAATGCGCAGCTGGATGTGTACATCGACGGATTGTACATCGCTATCAAGGCTTATTTCGACTGGGCGCTCATCGATACCGAACGATACAAAGGTAAAGTTTAGGCTTTTACAGATTTAGCCGGGAGATGCTTCATCATTTCAGCATACAGGTCCTCAAAAGAAAAGGGCTTATTAAAGAAAGCGTTCGCGCCTGCCTTTAAAAGCTCCTCGGATTCATTACTGTACTTGTTGAAAGCATCTCCCGATATAACGATAAACGGTGTATCAGCAAACGAAGGAATGGCCCGCAACTGCAGCAGGAATTCCCGGCCATTCATCACCGGCATCTGCGAGTCAGTGATAATGATGTCCGGCTTTTCCGCCAGTGTAGCTTCCAGCGCCTCTTGCCCGTTGCTGCATAACAACGCCCTTGCACCTCCTCTGGTCACAAATTTTTCGATTACATACCGGTTCATCTCGTTGTCATCCACAATCAACACCTTCATCCCCTCAAATTCGTCTTTGCTGATGTCAAATTTCTTTTCGATGGCCGCCTCCGGATGCGCAGCGCGGAAGGGAATAAAAAACTCGAAGATGGTATGATGATCTTCACTGAACACCCGGATACTACCCTCCAGTAAAGTGATCAGCTGCTGTGTCAGGTGCAGGCCAATGCCGGTTCCCGATGTAATGTGGTTCCGCTCCGACTCATAAGGAAGAAACAATTTTTCCTGCCGCTCAGGAGATATCTCCCCTTCATTTTTAACACGGAAACAAATCTGGTGATCATCCCGGAAAACGCTGATCACCACCTGCCCGCCGGGGGAAGAAAATTTCACGGCATTGGAAGTCAGGTTATTGATGATTTTAATCAGCACGATTTCATCACTCTCTATAAATTGCTGCGGTAACTGGTAGTTTAATACAATACGGACATTCTGCAGGGCGCCGGTATACTGGTTCATTGCCATACACTGCTCAATACAATCCCGCAGGTGAACAGCCCCCAGCTTGATTTCAAAAAATTTGCCGGCCTCGATCCGTTTCAGATCCAGTACATTGTTTACAATGTCCCGCGATAGCTGTCCCGCACCCAGTAAATTCTTCAGGTCCGGTCCTATTTCCTCCATGATGGGCGCCTGCTTATTTTCCTTCCGCACCATATCCAGCAACTGTGCAATACCGTAAATGCTGTTCAGCGGCGTTTTCAGCTCGTGAAATGTTTCCCGTAGGAAAGCAGCATTTGTTGCCAGCACTTTGTTCGATTTGCTGAGATCCTCCATCAGCCGGATGATCTCCTTCATAAACTCGAAGATGACAAACAAAATGAAAGTAATCATACCACCGGTGGTACAAAGCCGCATAATATAAGCAGAAGTAGGATGGAGGTCTATCGGTTTAATGAATCCAAAAAAGGTATTCACCTGGGTTACCACCAGCAACACTACAATTGCCAGCAATAAACCTATTCTTGCCTTGTGACGCTTATATACCAGGAAAGAACCGCAAATAAGGAAGATCAGTAAAAAAACAATCACCACTTCAATCGGGATGGCATTGCCTAATAAAATTGTCCAGTAACCCGCCGCTATGTAATGGATGGCAAACATGCTGAAGTTGGCGCTGTCCCTTTTACCCATACCGTTTAATACAATAACCGCAAGCATTCCGATACCCTCCAGCAATAGCGGCAGCAGGATCAGTAAACTGTGGACCAGCAGGTAAAAGACTCCTCCAAGTATAAAAACAAGCATACTGGTTAGAAATGCCAGGGAATTAATAATGAGGATGGTACGCTTTTCTGGCTCCGTGGAATATTGGGTGCCAGCGTTTTTAATAATATTCAAAATATGCATGCGTCATTTTTGAGGGTAGTAGGCGTAGAAAAGGTGTTCATTCTGGTGTGTCTTCCGTGGTAAATTCAAACCAATATACGAATTACTGGTAACATACGTGAAAGACGCGGTATAGCAGGGGATATCCTGTGGCGCCCCTGGGTCAGATTGTGGCGGAAAACCCGTTTTATCCCTCTAAAAAGCGCTGGTGCAAAAGTTGTATGGGAAAAGAAGAGAAACCAAACAGTCCGATGTTATGAAAGCGCTTACCGACAAAAAACCTAAAACCAATTTCTTTGAAACAATGGCCACAAAGGTCATCGCCGCCACCGGTAGCCCCTGGGCCTTTTTTATAGCCCTGGGAGTGATCATTATATGGGCAGTCAGCGGGCCCGTATTCGGCTACTCCGATACCTGGCAGCTCGTTATCAATACCGGTACCACCATCATTACTTTCCTGATGGTATTTATTATCCAGAAGTCGCAGAATAAAGACGCCAAATCAGTTCAGCTGAAACTCAATGAACTCATTGCAGCCAACAAGGCAGCCAGTAACCGGCTGATTGACGTGGAAAATTTATCGGAAGAAGAACTGGACGTGCTGCACAAATACTATTGCGTGATGGTGGAAGAAACGAGGAAAAGAATGAGCATGACAGAATCCCACTCGGTGGAAGAAGCGATCGGAGATGCATTGAGCAAACATGAGGAAGACCTCCTGACCCGGAAAACCACCAAAAAGAAAGCGCCGCGGAAATAAAATGACAGGTGTTTTGGTGTTATTCTTGATGGCCTTCATAAAAAAAAACTTATGCACCATGTCGCTGAAAAACTGAGAATATTTACCTGGCATGTACACGGCAGCTACCTGTACTACCTGTCCCAGGGCAACTACGAACTGTATATTCCTGTAAAGGAAAACAAAGAGGAAGGGTATTATGGCCGGGGAGCCACTTTTCCCTTCGGCAATAATGTACACGAAATTCCTTTCGATGAAGTAAAACATTACACGTTCGATTGTATCCTGTTCCAGTCGGAAAAGAATTACCTCACTGATCAGTTTGATGTGTTATCCGCTACGCAGCAGCGGCTGCCGCGTATTTACCTGGAACACAACACGCCCTCGCTCCACCCCGTGAACCAGTCGCACGTAGTGGATGACCCGATGGTGCTGCTGGTACACGTCACGCATTTCAATAAACTGATGTGGAATAATAATCGTACACCCGTTACCGTTATCTCGCACGGGGTTACGGATTCTCCTTATCCTTATTGCGGCGATCTTCCTTGCGGACTGGTAACCATTAATCACCTCCGGCAACGCGGCCGCACCCTCGGATGGGATATTTACGACCAGGTAAGCAGGCTGGTGCCGCTGGACCTCGCCGGCATGGGTAACCAGGAAGGGGTGGGAGAAGTGCTGCACCCCGATCTGCCTGCTTTCCGGAGCAGGTACCGGTTCTATTTTCACCCGGTAAGACACACCAGTTTAGCGCTGGCAGTTTGTGAAGCCATGATGCAGGGAATGCCGGTGGTAGCGCTGGCTACCACGGAACTGGTAACGGTTATTAAAGATGGTGAAAATGGTTATATCCATACAGATGTGAACTACCTCACTGAAAAAATGCAACTCCTGTTAAACGATCCCGAACATGCGATGCGGCTGGGAGCGCGCGCAAAGGAAACGGCCAATGCACTGTTTAACATCACCCGCTTCACAACAGAATGGGAGCAGGTGTTCCGGCAGGTTACCGGCGTGGCGTGGCAACCTGAAAGCCTTTTTTCCGCCACGCCTGCACTGGACGGACACTAAGCCCGGTGATACACCCGGTCATCTGTACGCGCCAGCAGCTGATCTGCTTTTATCAGCATCCGGTCAAAATCATTGTGCCGTGTCCAGTCGGTGGTGCAATGAAGATGCGTATTCAACGGCGCCCAGCGATGCGGTTCGCCATCCATGCTGATGATCACGCTGGGAGTCGCCGTGGCGGCTGCAATATGAGATACGCCGGTGCAGTTGGATACCAGCGCCCTCGATTTTTTTATCAGCACCGCCATGCCTCCTAAACTCAGTTCCCCGGCGGTATCCACTGCAGGAAACCGCATATAACTTTTTACGGCCAGCGTCAATTCCCGCTCCTCATTACTGCCAGTGAGCACTATTTTCCAACCCTGTTCTGCCAGGTGATCGGCAATGGCGGCAAAATAAGGCGGAGGCCACTGCCGCCACGCTGCCCGTGAGCCGGGATGCACACAAATATATTGGTAGTCCTCGCACGGCAATTGCAGGCTCCGGAACGAATCGCGGTCGGCGGTAGTCAGCGGAAATTCAAGATGAGTGCCTGCCGCCGGTATACCCAGCTGCTTCAGCAGGTAGAGGTGCCGCTCAATTTCATGAAGGTCCTCCGGGTACGGAACAAACATTCCGCTTTCAGGAACAGTACCTTTTGGTGAAAAACCACCGGTGTATTTCGCTTCCATAGCCAACACCAGCGGGTTCACCAGCGTGCCGTTACCCTGCATCTGTAGTACCAGGTCATACGATCGCTTCCTCATAAGATTCATAAACTCGCTGAAAGCGACCGGGTCATGCGGTTGCTCCGGCAACCCGGGGTAACCGGGAAACACCACCATCTCATCTATATAGTGAGAGAACCGCTGCCGGAAAGTGCTGGCCCACGGTAAGCCTATCAGCGTGATATGTGCGTTGGGGAACGTCGCCCTGAGCGCACGGAAAGCCGGTACTGCACATAAAAGATCGCCCAGCTGTAAGGCCCTTAAAATAGCGATGCGTTGAATATGGCTGGTTATCATGACGTAAAAATTAGCTGTAACAATTGTTGGACGCTGCTGCGCTCAAGATCTTGTATCAATGCCGTAATCCGCTCACCGGTGCTTTCAGATATCCGCCCCTGCGTAAGCCTTTTGAACTTTTCCTTTGGATCGTCCCAGGTGAAAGGTGTTGTGTAAAATCCTTTGTATGCTTCTTTTTCCGCTTTAAATATTGTACCATCTTTCATACGGATGGCTACACTACTTTTCAGCTTATCAGGATAGGCGGCTGTGTAAGGATCCAGCAAACCCGCCACTTTCACCGGTTTATGCAAAGGAAATGCAGTATGGGTGGTTACATTTTGCAATAATTGCTGTACGTCCGTCCGGGTGATCCGTTCAGGCGAAAATTGTTCCGGCGTTACTTCACCATCCAGCAGGGCCACGGCAATTACATAAGCCATACTGTGATCTGCCTGTTCTTTGGTATGTACCAGCGTACGGTTGCCATACTCGCCGCCACCAACAATATGATACGCCGTAAGAAAAGTGGTTACTTCCACGTGCCGGATGTCCGCCGGGTTGATCCGGTGCTGTTCCCTTAATTCCACAGCTGCGGCTATAGCAGATTGGGTATGTACTTCCGCATTGTAGGTTTTCAGGCAGCAGCGCGGAATCAGCTCAAATTGATCTTTGGACCAGTCATACTCCAGCTTCATCCCGTAAATAGCATTGAATCCTTTTTCGGGAATCTCAAACAATTGCACCGGTCCGGTAATATCTTCCTGTGCCAGCACACATATGTTCATACAACCTTCATTAACAAGAGAAGAAGCCAGCCCTTTCCATTGGGTAGTATAAGAGGCACGCGAGGTCACCAATGGATGATAGCTGCAGCCGGCAATGCCTAAAGCATTCATCATTTGTGGCACCGGCATTTCCAGCAGCTTCGCAATTCCCGCGGTGGCGGAAAACGCCAGCAGCGTGGTATGGTCATGCCCGCTGATCATTACCGGCAGCTGCTCAGTAAGCCGGCATTCCATTTCATAGGCTAAAGCCATGGCAGCGAGGAAGTCGGCGCCGCTAATCTCTTTCACATGGGAGGCGGCTAACAAGGCGCCAATATTATCACTGGGGTGACAGGTAGATTCCTTGGACAGGAAGTTATCCATAAAATCAGGATACCTGATCAGCGTGGTGTAATACTGCGCAGCGAGGTTCGGAGGCAGTTGTAACGGGAAGTCGGCCGCTTGTATACCGGATAACCTGCCGAGTCCCTGCGCTACTTTTTGTGGAAGATCTTCCCGGGTGGAGAATATAAAAGAAGCCATGCTGTCGAGTAAATGTATCTTCAGCTGTTTTGTGATCGCCGCGGGCAAGGAATTGAATCGGATGCTGTCCGCGTATTCCGCCATCATTTTGATCTGGTTGCTCATACAACTTTTTAATGGATGCTGACGACCAGAAACATGCCAGTTGTACTGGTGCAATACTTGTGGTTACTTCACAAATCTTTTGTTATGATACAGCATCTAAATGCCACTGTAAATGGTCATTCGTATTCGCTGGACATCCAGCCGGATACTTACAACGGTCATTCCGTGTACTACTTACTAAACGATAACCTGGGTGAACTGTTTCATCATGCTGTGCCTGATAACCTCATGCTGATGGAAAACGGCGACGGCTTTACCTGTTCTCCCCGGCTTACGGAAATGGAAGGCGGGTACATTGTTCAGCAGATATGGGAGGCCATAAAACAGAACAACAAATCGTAGCAAAAAAAATGGATGCTTAAATATGCATCCATTTTTTTTGATAACCGTTTTGAAACGTTGTAGAGATTAATGCTTGTTGTGTGAATTTTATTCTATCCCGGAAACGCCCCAATGCCCGCTCTTGCTATGTTCTACGCCAGCAGGCTATTTTTCTTTGAAGCGCTTTACAAAACAGGCGTTTGAATCAGGCTCAGGAAATCCGCTTATCATGCCGCTGAAAACGCTAACCTGTTCACTTTATCCGGTTGGTGCTATTATTGATTTTTTGAAAGTAGCATTCAACTAATTCCTTGATAAAATCTAATAGTATGAAAAGGATAGCATTTATCAGCGAGCATGCTTCTCCTCTGGCCATATTGGGCGGAGTAGATGCAGGCGGACAAAACGTGTACGTAGCGGAACTGGCAAGACAGCTTACACAGAAAGGCTATGCGGTAGATATTTTCACCCGCAGGGAAAACCGCGATTATCCCCGCTGTTTACAATGGCGGCAGGGGATCAGGATCATTCATGTAGATGCAGGTCCGCCGGAAGTGATCGAAAAGGAAAAGCTGCTGCCATATATGGCTGCTTTCAGAGAGGACATGCTGAGATTTATGAAGGAAGAAGAAATCGACTACCAGCTTATTCACGCCAATTTCTTTATGTCTGCCCTCGTAGCAATGGAAATAAAAGGTTTATTACGTATTCCTTATGTAGTTACTTTCCATGCCTTAGGTCATATCCGGCAACTATTCCAGGGAGAAAACGACCGGTTCCCGCCGGAACGGCTGGCGATAGAAGAACAAGCCATGCTGATGGCAGATGGTATTGTGGCGGAATGTCCGCAGGACCGGGAAGATCTGCTCAAATACTACGATGCACCGGCAGATAAGATTGCCGTCATTCCATGTGGCGTAAACCTCGAAGAACTGTTTCCTATTGATAAGCAACTGGCCCGCATTATGTTGCGGTTACCCAAAGAGGAAAAAATATTGCTGCAGCTTGGCCGTATTGTTCCCCGGAAGGGAATCGACAATGTCATCCAGGCGTTATCAAAACTGAGCTGCCGCCAGCATAATGTCCGGCTCATTGTAGTGGGCGGCGACGCCAACCCTACACAACATAATCATGAAGCCCAACGGCTGAAAATGCTGGCCAAGGAACTGGGCGTAACCGCGGGCATCCAGTTTGCAGGGCACAAAAACAGGGATGAACTGAAGTATTATTATTCGGCGGCAGATCTCTTTATCACCACACCCTGGTACGAACCCTTTGGTATCACCCCACTGGAATCCATGGCCTGCGGAACGCCTGTAGTAGGCGCTAACGTAGGTGGTATCAAATATAGTGTAGCCGACGGCGTTACTGGTAAACTGGTGCCCCCGAAAGACCCGGACGCATTGGCTGCCGCCGTAAGCCAGCTGTTACAGGCGCCTGAGAAATTAAATGAAATGGGAGAGCAGGCAGTAAGAAGAGTACGCAAATTGTTTACCTGGCAACAGGTAGCTTCCAGGATGCACAAACTTTATGGTGAGGTGTTGGCGCGAAGCAGCAGGAGAAGTGAAGCAGATACCATAAAAAGAGCAGTATGAAGAAAGCCATATTCATTGATAAAGACGGCACATTGATCCATGATGAACCGTACAACGTAAACCCTGAAAAGATAGCGCTGGAACCTTTTGCGGGAGAGTCTCTCCGGAGGTTACGGGAAGCGGGCTTTGCACTGATCCTGGTTTCCAACCAGGCCGGTGTGGCACACGGTTACTTCCGCGAAATTATGCTGGTAGGTGTTTTCAACCACATCAACAGCCTGCTCCGCGATGAAGGCGCCTGGCTCGACGGATGTTATTATTGCCCGCATCATCCCGAAGCCACACTTAAACAATACCGGGTCAACTGCGAGTGCAGGAAACCCAACGCCGGTATGATCCTGGGCGCGGCCAAAGATCATAACATCCACTTGCCCTCGTCCTGGATGATAGGTGATATCCTCAACGATATAGAAGCGGGCAACCGGGCGGGATGTAAAACCGTGTTACTGGATAATGGCAATGAAACCGAATGGCGGATGGATGTCAACAGAACACCGTTATACCGGGCAAACTCCTGGCCGGCGGCCACGGATATTATTATCGAACACTCAAAGAACCCCGTTTATGGACTTACTTATTAAGCAGATTTGTGCAGCGGAGAAAAAACTATCCGTACTGGTGATAGGCGACCTGCTGCTTGATGTATATATGAAAGGAGAAAGCCATCGTCTTTGCCCGGAAGCCACTGCACCGGTGGTGGAAGTCAACAGCCGGCAATATGCTCCCGGCGGCGCCGGCAATACGGCTATCAACCTGGCTGGCTTTGGCGTAAACGTTACCTGCCTCGGCATCACCGGAAACGATGCCGCAGGCCGGCAGCTACAACAACTGCTTAGCAGGCATCACATCAATCCTTTACTGTTTTCACCGCCTGAACGGCGCACGATCTGCAAAACCCGCCTGTTGGCAGGCACACAGCTGATCGCCCGGTATGATACCGGCACGGAAACCAATATCAGCCGGGAAACCGAAGACCAGGTAATTGACCAACTGGAACGGATATACGCTGATTTCGACGCCGTACTGCTGGCAGATTACCAGAAAGGGTTGTTGACGCCCCGCATCATCAGCGCCCTGGAACGCCTGCAACAACGCTACCAGCCATTCCTTGCAGTAGACGCAAAAAACCTCAGCGCTTACCGCGACCTGCATCCATCACTGGTAAAACCTAACAGCGATGAAATTGCGCGGTTGCTGCAACTCCGCCTCAACGGAACAAACCGGCTGGAAATCCTGCAACAGGCCGGGGAAGAAATATTCAGCGCCACCGGCGCTGGCATCACCGCTGTAACGCTGGACGAAGCTGGTGCCCTGATCTTTGAAAGGGATCAACTCTTGCTGCATACGCCTGCTCAAAAAATATTGCATCCGCAGGTATCCGGGGCCGGCGATAGTTATATCAGCGCATTTACAGTAGCGTGCCTGCATGGGGCAGATGCTGCTAAAGCAGCCTCAGTAGCTGGTATGGCCGCTGCCATTGCCGTTAGCAAAGCTACTACCGCTTTCTGTACCTCCAAAGAATTGCTGGCGGCCGCAGCGCTCAACGGTAAGGTTCTCACGGATACGGATACACTGGAAGCGCTGGGGAATTTCTACCGCAACAACGGCAGCAAAATAGTATTTACAAATGGCTGTTTCGATATCCTCCACAGTGGTCATGTTAATTACCTCTGCCGCGCAAGGGAGCTGGGCGATGTACTCATCGTAGGGATTAATACCGATGAAAGCATCCGCCGCCTGAAAGGGAGCGACAGACCCGTTAACACCCTCGCAGAACGGATGCAGGTGTTGTCGGGTCTCGGAGCAGTAACGCACATTATACCTTTCGGGGATATAACAGACGACACACCCGCCGCACTGATTGCAGCTTTGCGGCCACAGGTGTTTGTAAAAGGAGGAGATTATTCACTGGAAGATTTGCCGGAAGCCAGGCTGGTGGAAGAGCTACACGGGGAGGTAGTACTGCTGCCATTGGTGAAAGACCGCTCTACTACTGCTATTATCAGGAAAATATCTACCCGGCAATTATCACATCCCGCTTAATAATTATGAATATAAACTGGAACGACTGTAAAAAAATCCTGTGCATCCGCCTCGACAATATGGGCGACTTGCTGATGAGCACACCGGCTTTCCGGGCATTGAAAGAGTCCTTTCAATGTCACCTGACCCTGCTCACTTCCGCGGCTGCCGCACCGGTAACAGCCGACATACCGGAAATAGACCAGGTGATTGTATTTAATGCGCCTTGGGTAAAACACGATCATGTGGCTACACCGGAAACCTACCAGCAACTGGTGGAAACCCTGCGCAAAGAACATTTTGATGCGGCGATTATATTCACAGTGTACAGCCAGAATCCATTGCCTACGGCCATGCTGGCTTTTGAGGCAGGCATTCCTTTAAGACTCGCCTATTGCCGCGAAAATCCCTACCAGCTGCTTACGCACTGGATTCCGGACGAAGAACCGCTGCATACCATCCATCACCAGGTGGAACGCGATATCAACCTGGTAGCGTTTACCGGCGCTAAAGTGGTCAGCACAAAACTTTCCCTGCAAACACATGAAACACACTGGCCGGCCATCATCAAAAAAATGAGACTATACGGCGCTGACCACCTCAAACCCTGGATCGTAATGCATCCGATGGTGCAGGACGCAAAACGCCAGTATAACTTTTATAAGTGGGTGGAAATAGGTAAGCAGATCATTGCACACCACCAGTGCCAGTTACTGATTACCGGCAACACCGGCGAAGAAGCAGATGCGGAAGCGCTGAAAGAAGCCATTGGCGAAGGCGCTATCAACCTGGCAGGCGCATTGTCGGTCGCTGAATTTGCGTTGCTGATCCGCAAAAGCCCTTTGGTGATTTCTGTAAATACCGGTACTATCCATATCGCGGCAGCTACGGCTACGCCGGTGATTGTACTGTATGCGTTAACAAATTTGCAGCACACGCCCTGGCGGGTAAGAAGTGAAGTGTTATATTTTGATGTTCCCCCGTCGCTGCAAAGTAAAAATGTATTGTTGCAATATGCTTATCAACAGATCCCTAAGCATCAACTGAAAAAAGCAACCGTGGAAAATGTGTTGAAAGCGGTGAACAAGCTGCTGCAGCCGGTTTAATTACTCACAGGAAGAAAGCCCGGTATTTAATGCTGCCGTAAAAATGCCAGTAAATAGACAGTATGGGAATGAAGGCAGAAGTATAAAGCATCTCCAGCATATGCGATGGCTGCCGGCTGGTGTGTAATAACCGCTGACCCGTAAAATATAACCACGTTGCTATCCAGCAACCCAGCCACAGCGCCGCTGCAGGTAAATTCTCCAATAACAAACAAATCACAAATGCCACCAGGCTGCCGGCCATAATATAATACTTCAGCGGGGGCGCTTGTTTGATCCGGGTTTTATAAAGGGAGGGGTATTTCCTGAAGAGCAGCGCATTGAAAATTCCTTTGCGCTGGTCCCATAAGCTGCTTCCCCACGAACTTTTACGAACGGGATGAACCACCCGCGCCACCGGCAGGTAACGGATAGGAATGCCATGCCGGAGAAAATTAAACTCCAGGTCGCTGTCTTCCCGCCATGCCATGGTGAACCGTTCATCAAACCCTCCCGTCAACTCCAGCGCTCTTTTAGTGCAGGCGCAATTGGCCGTAATAAATTCAGCTTCGGACAAATGAGCGGTATTGTACGCGTGGTCCGTGATCTCGCCGGGTTCGGGCATGGGCACCACCACTTTGCCGGTGTAGGCCACCAGGTCTTCGTCCTGCCGGTGATGCTGCCAGATGCGGTTCAGCCATTCAGGGTCGGGCCGGCAGTCGTCATCAGTAAAGGCAATGATTTTTCCCGCGGCATTTTTCCATCCCTTGTTCCGGGCAGCCGCAGGGCCTCCTTTATGCTGCAAACTCAGGTACTTCAACTGCAGCAGGCCGGTGGCCTTCCACGACGATACCACTTTTTTGGTGGCAGCATCCGGGCCATCACTTACCACGAGTACTTCAAAATCCGCCCGGTCGAAATGCTGCCGGGCCAGCGCATGAATACATTCCATCAGCAGCTCCGGTCTGCGATAGGTGGGAATCACCACGGAGATCTTCATTTCTTTCTTCATCGTATTATTTATTTTTCAACCAGGAAAGAGCCTATCACCAGCGCATCAAAAGGCGATGACCAGAAACATTCCAGTGCATCCCGGGGCGTACATACAATAGGCTTACCCAATGTGTTAAAAGAAGTATTGATTAATACCGGCACACCTGTTTTCTTTTTGAATGCCTGTAAAAGCTGGTAATAAGCCGGATGCTGGGCTTCATTTACGGTTTGGATACGTGCGGTGCCGTCCACATGCGTAACGGCCGGAATAAGGGCCTGCTTGTCTTTTCTTACCGGGTATACAAACAACATGTAAGGCGACTGCCTGGCTCCCTCAAACCATTCAGCGGCATCTTCTTCGGTCACCACCGGCGCTACCGGCCGGAAATCTTCCCGGTCTTTCACTTCGTTCAGGCGGGCCTGCATATCCTCATGCAGGGGAGAAGCCAGGATGGAGCGGCTGCCCAGCGCCCTGGGACCGAATTCCATCCGTCCCTGGAACCAGCCGATGATCTTATCATCTGCCAGTAATTGCGCGGTTTCCTCTGCAATATTATCCAGCTTACGGTAGGATGTTTTCGTCCATTTTAAAAATTGTTCAATTTCCGCATCCGCATAAGCCGGGCCCCAGTAGGCGTGATCCATTACAAAGTCCTTTCCTTCCGGATGCCGCATCCGTGCATCCAGCCACAGGGCAGCGCCCAGCGCAGTGCCTGCATCGCCGGCGGCCGGCTGTACCCACATGTTTTTAAAGATACCTGCATCGCGGATGGTGGCATTCAGCACACAGTTTAAGGCTACCCCGCCGGCAAAGCACAACGTGTCGCTTTGTGTTTCCCGTTTCAGCCAGGAAGCCAGCGAAAGCACGCTCTCCTGCAACACCTGCTGCATGGAATGCGCAATGTCGAAATGATGCGCCGTGAACGGATCATTTTTCCGCCGCTTCGGACCCAGGATCTCTGCCAGGTCCACATCATCAATCTGGTACTGCCCATTATCAGACAGCGAAATAATATCGCGTAACACATTTACATAAACAGGTTTGCCGTATGATGCCAGCGCCATCACCTTGTATTCATCAGAAGAATGAAGAAAACCAAGATGAGTAGTAATTTTTTCGTACAGCAGTCCCAGTGAGTGCGGCATATTTACCTGGCTGATCCTCTCCAGCACATTGCCGGACCCGGTACTGAAAGTAGTGGTAGCCCTTTCCCCGCGGCCGTCTATCGTCATTACAGCGGCCTCGTGATAAGGAGAGGGAAGGAAAGCGCTGGCAGCATGGCAGAGGTGGTGGTCGATATGGTGCCACTGCCCGGGGTTACTGTTACCCTGATAAAAACTTGGCTGCAGGTGATGCGGATAACCATCATTCAATTGTCCCCTGGCATTAACAATCGCCTGCAGAAATAAAGGATCCCAGGGCGATTGCCACTTCTCTGCGGTAAGCGTTCCCGCCGGAAATAAAGGCAGCTTTATCTCTTCCTTGCTGGCAACTTCCGGTTCCATCAACTGGTACGGATCAAAAGAATAGGCAAAGTGATCTACATCGTTGATATGAATGCCGGCGGTACGCAAACAATAATCAATGGCATGAAAAGGCAGCTCATATGCTGCAAAAGGAATGGGTCTTTTTCCATGTTTGATATGGGTAAACCGCTCGTCTTCTGCCGCTGCGATCAGCTGCCCGTCTTTTACCAGGCAGGCGGCTGAATCATGAAAAGCGGCATTAATACCTAATGTATACATCTCCAGAAATTAAAATGAAAATAAAAAACGGGTTAGTAAGGGAAGCAATAATATCAGCTGCCGGACTCTTTGTCCTCGTCCCATTCAATATTATCTGCTTCTTCATCTGAAAGATCATTTTCTTCCAGGTCATTCTCATCTAATGGCGGATCGGTGTCTTCTATTTCCAGATCCGCGTCTTCATCTGACGTTAACCCGCTGTCAAGATCCTCTTCTTCACGGGCATTTTGTGCGGCAGTACTTTGCGTATTGGCATGACTGCTGAATCCTCCGCTAACCTGTTTGTTAGGAGTGCTTTGTTTTGATGCTTGCTTTTCCATAGTCTGAGTTTTTTTTAAAATCGTTCAAAGACTACGCCATGTGCCGGAGCAGCGCTTCCACATCGCTGCCGTTATGCAGTTGCGGAACACTTTACCCATTCAATGGGAAATCCGGTTACAGAGTGGGAGTAATTTTTCAGCATGTAACCGCTTGTATTATTTTTTTACGGGAGAATAAGGAAGATGTAAAGCATCTTTAAAAAGTAATAATAATTCGTGGGTATAATATTGCCGTATCGCTGCCGGATCTCCGTTATCTTCCGCTTTTAATCTGCCCTGCGACATGGGCTGGCCTTTGAAGCTGAAAGCATAATAGGCAAACAGTTCGGTGATGCCCAGCTCAGGCACAGGCGAAGCATACCCGGTGATAGCGATGCCCCAGTCGGCCGAGAATAAAGGCCCCACTGCTATTGCCATCTCCAGCGCTACTTTCTCCGATACACAATCACACTTTTGTCCATGTATAGGGTCAATGTTCAGGTGCTTCGTTTTCTGACCAATATTATAAGTGGTAATACCTCCCTGGAAAAAATCCATCGCTTTTTCAGCCAGTGAAAGCGCTACTTGTAAATGCCCGGCCGTTACGCTTTCTGCTACCGCCAGGGTTTGCTGGTTGCTGGTAAGTAATTGCCGGATATCACGCAGTAATTCAGTATCAGATACAAATGGGTCCATGGTTCATTGCTTTTTTTTATAAATCACTAAAGCTGTGCCATTCAGCAACACCCGGCCCCGTCTTTGCTGCCATTTTTAAAAATCATTCTATACACACTTAATTCATTTGCTATGACAACCGTTAATGTTAACAACAGAAATGAATACGCATTAATTACCGGCGCTACCAGCGGTATTGGTTATGAACTGGCTAAACTACTGGCGGCAGACAGTTACAATCTCATCCTCGTGGCACGGAACCCCGACCGGCTGCAGGAAGTAACGGATGAACTGAAAGCGGCCTATGGGGTGGAAGTAACGCCCATTACAAAAGACCTGTTCATGCCATCTGCAGCGGCTGAAATTTATGCGGAAACAAAAGACATGGGTATCAGCATCGATGTGCTGGTAAATGACGCAGGACAGGGAGAATGGGGGCCTTTCCTAGAAACTGACCTGAACAGGGATATTGATATCATCCAGTTAAACATCATTGCGTTAATGTCGCTCACCAAATTTTACCTGAGAGACATGCATAAACGGAACATGGGCCGCATCCTGCTGCTGGGATCAGAAGCAGGAACCACGCCGATGCCGCTGTTGTCCGTATACGCAGCCACCAAAGCCTTTGTTATTTCCTTTGGCGCCGCCCTGGCAGAAGAACTGCGTGACACCGATGTAACCGTTACGGTATTGTTGCCCGGCGCTACAGATACCGATTTCTTCCACAAGGCACACCAGGAAGACACTGTTACCTATCGTGAAAAATCCCTGGCTCCTCCGGAAGAAGTGGCGAAAGACGGCTATGATGCACTGATGAAAGGAGAACGCAAAATTATTTCCGGCTCAAAAACAAAAATGCATGTGTGGATGAGCGACCTGCTCGGAACTTCCAAAGCAGCCGCCAACGCCCGCAAACTGAACGAACCCAGTACAGAAGCCCTCGGCGAAAAGAAGCCGGGACATGCAGCTTCCCGCAAGGAACGGGAATATATTAACGAAGATAGCCGTCGCAGTGATGGTGATCTGAACCAGGACGTAAACTGATTCCATTAACTTTAAAAAGACACAACTTATGAAGGCTGCAGTATTTCACCGCCCGGGCAATATCAGCGTAGATACGGTTGACGACCCCAAACTGGAAAAAGACACAGACCTTATCCTGAAGGTAACGTCAACGGCTATATGTGGTTCCGACCTGCACATCTACGACGGCTTTTTTCCACAACCCAAACCACAGGTACTGGGACATGAATTTATGGGCATTGTGGAGGAAACAGGAAAGGCCATCACCCATTTAAAAAAAGGAGACAGGGTAGTGGTGCCCTTTCCCATTTCATGTGGCAGCTGCTATTTTTGCCAGCATAGTATGCCCGTGCATTGCGAGCACTCCAACCCCGAACACTACGGCCCGGAAGGAGATATGATGAAAGGAAAAGGCGGCGGCCTTTACGGGTATACGGATCTTTACGGCGGCTACAGCGGCGGCCAGGCAGAGTATGTGCGCGTAATGTACGGCAACATAAATCCACGCAAGGTGCCGGATCATTTATCTGACGAACAGGTATTATTCCTCACGGATATTTTTCCTACAGGCTGGTCGGCGATCGACTGGGGCCGGCTGCAGGGCGGGGAAACAGTAGCCATATTCGGCTCCGGCCCCGTAGGTCTCATGGCACAAAAGGCCGCCTGGCTGCAGGGCGCCGGCAGGGTGATTGCGGTAGATCCGCTGAACTACCGCCTCGATAAAGCCCGGCTGGTAAACAAAGTGGAAACCATCAACCCGCATGAAACAGATGCAGTGGAAGCCATTCGCGCCATGACGGGTGGCCGCGGCGCCGATGTATGCGTGGACGCCGTAGGCACAGAAGCGGAACGTTCTTTCTTTGACAAAGTGAAAGCAGTGATCAATGTAGAGAAAGGCACCGCCAAAGTAATGGAACAATGCTTTGAAGCCGTGCGCAGAGGCGGCGTGGTATCGGTAGTAGGTGTATACGGCAGTCCATATGATAATTTTCCCATTCACCGGATCTTCGACAAAGGTCTGATCCTGCAATTCGGACAGGCGCCGGTACAAAAGTATATCGATAAACTGCTCGGCCTCATAGAGCAGGAACAGGTGGTCCTGGATGATATTATAAGCCATCAGCTGCCTTTATCCGAAGCAGCACATGCTTATGATATCTTTAAACACAAAGAAGACGATTGTGTGAAAGTAATCCTGAAACCCTGATAAGTAAGGTGGCCCGTATAACATGCGGGCCACCTTATAATAAACGCTGTAATTTGTTCAGCACCGTTTTCATATTAATGCCTTTTCCCAGCAAACCTTTCAGCAGATCGCCTTCCGTCGCTATCCGCTCCGGCATATTATAAATATTAAAGTCCGACGTTTTCAAACCCTTCTTCACTTCCTCCCACCGCAAAGGCGCCGACACGGTGGCTCCCGGCTTCGGCCGCAGCGAATAAGCCACCGCCATCGTTTGTATTTGCCGGTTCTGCATAAAGTCGAGATAGATCTGTCCCTTCCTTTTGGCCGGTGTTCTCAGCACGCTGGTGTTATCCGGCAGTTGTTTGTTGGCAATATTTACAATCAGCTCGGCCAGCATCCTTGATTGCTCAAAGCTGTATTTCGCGCCCAGCGGAATAAGTATATGCATGCCCGTAGACCCCGAAGTTTTTACAAAAGAAGGCGCACCAATTTCATCTAAAATATCTTTGATCACCAACGCGGTGTCAACTACCTCGTTAAAAGAATTGGTATCAGGATCCAGGTCTATCAGGCAATAGTCCGGTTCATCAGGATGCTGTATCCTGCTGTGCCAGGGATTTAATTCAATACATCCCAGGTTAGCCATGTACAACAGTGTGGCCCTGTCTTTACAAACAAGAAATGATTTTGTTTCCCCATCCGATTCGCTGGTGTAAGGAAAAGTTGGAATCCAGTCGGCAACCTTATCTTCCACATTCTTCTGGTAAAAATTAAATCCTTTGATGCCTTCGGGAAACCTGTTGAGCGACTGTGGCCGGTCTTTCAGATAGGGTAGTATATAGTCGGCAATGGCTGCATAGTAATTGATCATATCCCGCTTGGTAATGCCTTCATCCGGCCAGTATAATTTATCAAGATTCGTAAATTTCAGCAACTTCCCGTCTACCTTCATTTCTACCTGTTTCTCATCGCCGGGTAAAAATATCCCTGTATTCTTTTTACGGGAAGGTATTTTTTTCCCGGCAGGAGGGGAAACAACTTTCACCTCTTTTTCATCTGCTGCTTTTTTATCTTCCCGTAATCCCATAAATACCGGCTGACGAAGAATGCCTTCCCGCGTTACCTCAGCAAACTTTACTTCACATACCAGCACCGGTTTTAGCCAGGTAGCCGGCATATTGGTTTGTGGCTTGGTTTTAAATGGGTGCTTTGGTGCCAGGAGCGGCTGGAACTTTGCAAAAAGTTCTTTCAGTAGTTTATCATTAAAGCCGCCACCGGTATGACCAATATATTTCAGTTCCTTTCCTTCGTACTTTCCGAGGATAATGGCCCCGAAATGCTTGCGGCTGTTCCTGCCGGCGGTATAGCCGCAGATGATGGCCTCCATCCGGTGACTGTTTTTAATTTTCAGCCAGCTCTCCGTTCTGCGGCCCATAATGTAGGTGCTGCCGGCAGCTTTGGCCATCACGCCTTCCAGCCCTTTGTCAATGGCCGCCTCATAAAATGCGGTGCCCTGCCCG
Organism: Chitinophaga sp. ARDCPP14; assembly: GCF_051362515.1. Lineage (NCBI taxonomy): Bacteria > Pseudomonadati > Bacteroidota > Chitinophagia > Chitinophagales > Chitinophagaceae > Chitinophaga > Chitinophaga sp. ARDCPP14. The sequence continues at coordinate 142,372 of NZ_JBKIXB010000008.1, forward strand.
CTGATATGATTGCTGTAGCGGATGATGTCATGATCCGCCGGTATGATCTCCGCCAGGATCGCTTTCCGTTCTTCCAGTGATAAGTGCGTAAGATCTTTGCCGTTATACCACGGTAAATCAAAAACGTAGTAAACAAGCTGCGCACTTTTGCCGTGCTTAAAATAATTTTGCAGCGCCTGGAAGTCGGGGTTGCCTTTTTCATCTACCGCCACAATTTCGCCATCTGTTACTGCCTTTACTTTCCATTGTTGCAGCGCTTCTGTGATCACCCTGAATTTTTCGTTGAAAGAAAGCTGGTTGCGGGAAAGCAGGTCCACCTTGCCATTGTTGAGATACCCGATGGCGCGGTAGCCATCCCATTTTATTTCATAGAGCCAGTCTTCTTTATCAAACGGTTTGGAAGTAACTGTTGCCAGCATAGGCTTCATCTCTTTGGGCATAGGAGCGGTTTTCCCTTTTTTCAACAGCGCGGTAAAATCGTCTGCTGCTGCCGGTACCGCGGCGGCCTTTTTCTTGGCGACAGTTTTAGTAACGGTGGGTTCCCGGTTGCTTTTCCATACTTTATGTGGATTTTTTGCGATCTGCTCAATGGTTTTACCGGAAATCACCGATTTGTTTTTAGCGGTAATATCCGTTTTTGAAGCGTAACGGTCTTTTACTTTCATCAGCAGCCAGGCGTTTTCTCCTCTGCCTGCGGCCTTCACCAGTGCAAAGCTGCCTTTGAGCTTTTTTCCCTTGAGCACAAATTTTAGTTTGCCGCTGTGCAATTGATGCAGGAGGTCTTTTGTTTGTTGTTTTTTATCTGCGTCATTATCGTCCGCCGGTTCATAAACGCCTTCATCCCAAACGATCACGGTGCCGGCGCCGTAGTTGCCTTCGGGAATAATACCTTCAAAGTCCTTATAGTTATACGGATGATCTTCTACCATCATGGCCAGCCGTTTTATTTCCGGGTCCATAGACGGTCCCTTGGGTACTGCCCAGCTTTTCAGCACACCCCGCATTTCCAGGCGGAAATCGTAGTGCAGGTGAGAGGCATCGTGCTTTTGTACAACAAAGTGTAGCAGCTGATCCTCACCTTTCCCGCCGGTAGGCTCAGGGGTTTTACTAAAGGTTCTTTTCTGACGGTATTTTTCCAGACTCATAGCCAACCTGTTTTGGATATTATATATAACGCTTTCAGGAGATATCCAGTTGTTCCAGTCCCTGATCTGCCGGGGTATTCAGCACCTGGCCATCGATACCATAACGGGCGCCGTGGCAGGGGCAGTCCCAGGAATGCTCTGCGTTATTCCAGCTTACATCACATTTCATATGCGTACAGGCAGGTTTCAACGCATGCAACTTACCTTCTTCATCTTTATACAAAGCTATTTTCTGATCTTCATACTCTACCACTTTGCCTTCACCGGGAGCAATACCTGCCAGCACTTCCAGCTGTTCGCCGGAAAACAATTTACCCATAAATTGTTTCACTACATCCGCATTGTGGGAAATAAACTGGCTGAATCCTGCCACAGGTTTAATCCGGTTGGGATCAAAAAGCGCTTCGTTTTTGGGCTTCTGTTCCAGCAGTATCCGCTTCAGTAATAAAGCGGCCACACTGCTGTACACCATCCCGTTTCCGCCATAGCCGGCTGCTACAAAAATATTATCCTCCACGCCGGGAAGCCGTCCGATATAAGGTAATCCATCTACCGGCTCATAATACTGTGACGACCATTGGTATTTTATTTCCTTCACTTTAAAATGTTGCCGCACATAGCTTTCCAGCCGGAGAAAACATTGCGTGGTATTTTCTTCCTGACCGGTTTTATGATCTTCCCCACCTGCAATGAGGTACTTTTGTCCGTCTACTTCCTGCGTACGGTAGTAGTGGTAAGGATCATACATATCATAGATCAGTTCATCCGGGTAACGGTCGTCTTCCAGCGTGACGGCCATTGCATAGCTGCGGTAAGGTGTGCACCGCAGGTGCAGCAGGTTGATGCCTGGCGGAATATGTGTGGCGTAAATCACCGCCCTGGCTTTAAAAGTACCGGCATTGGTGGTAACGGTAACGGTTTCGTTATTGTCCACACTGGTTACGCGGCATTGCTGCCGGATGGTACCGCCTGCTGTTTCAAAGGCGCGCGCGATGCCCTGTATATACTGCAGGGGATTGAACTTTGCCTGTTCGCCCGCTTTCATGGCTTTTGTAAAAGGAATGGATACGGGTATAGTGCCTACCGGCGTCATTTCAAGCCCCGCTTCGGCAGAGGCTTCTGCAATCTGCTCCAGCTCTTTGTCCTGTTCCTCATTTTGTGCAAACAGGATAGCATCTGCGTCACTGAATCCACACTCAATTCCCCATCTGCTGATGTTATGTTTTATCAGCGCAATGGCCTCTGAAACACTGGCATATACCTGTTGGGCGGCTTCCTTGCCAAAGTTTTTACGGATCACGGAATAAGGAACGTCCAGCAAAGTATTTAAATGTGCAGTAGTGCCGCCGGAAGTGCCATAGCCAATGTTTTCCGCTTCCAGCAGCAAACAGTTTTTGCCTTCATCCTGTAAAAGAAAGGCGGTGCTTACACCGGTAATTCCCCCGCCAATAATGATCACATCGTATAGTGTGTCCGGGTCAGCCGTTTTACTCCCTTCAAAGGGCATTGCGTGATCCTGCCAGAGGCTGATGGAATATGCATCTCTTGATATCATAGCTATTGGTTTAGTATTTAAATCACATCTAAATACTATGCCACGGTAGAGGAGGACTCCTTACATACGGCTCATGCCGCTGTTTATACTGGCATGATTTTGCCGAAATTTTAAGCAGGAACATTTGATTTTTTAATGTTTTAAAAAGACAGGTTATGGAACAGCACGATCAGAATAAGCAACCGGCACAAAAACCTTTTTCAAAAAATGACCTGTTGGGAAAACAGGAACAGTCCGAGCCGGCGGAGATCCAATCTGCGGAGGATGCGGAAGAAGAGAACACGGAAGAGATAGATGGAGAGAAAAAGGATACCAGCGGAGAACAGTAAAATTATTTTATGCAGATACAAGACCTGAAAAAATCCCGTGGCGTTAAAAATACATGGATGTTATTCATGGCTACGGTTTTATTTGCCTGCAATAATCAACAAAAGAGAGCGCCCGCGTCGGATAGCCTCGCGGCCCAGCAAAATGTGCCGGGCGATACCCTTCCGGAGCCGGATACGACTAAGTCTGTGAAAAATTTCAGTCGTGTTATCGGGTGGCCGGGAAACAAAACTCCGGTAGCGCCGAAAGGATTTACCGTCACTAAATTTGCCGATGGTCTCAAAAATCCGCGCTGGATCTATGTGGCCCCGGATGGCGATATCTTCGTGGCAGAGTCAAATGCCACCCGCGCATTTGTACAGAAAGTAGGCGATGTAGTATCCGGAAAGGCCGCATCAGAGAATGAACAGAAAAGCGCCGACCGTATCACCCTGCTGAGAGATACCAATAAAGATGGTAAACCCGACCAGCGGTTTACGTTCCTGCAAAAGCTTGACCAGCCCTTCGGGATGCTCATCCTCGGCAACAGCTTTTACGTAGCTAATACCAACGGTCTCGTACAGTTCCCCTATAAAAAAGGCGATAACAAAATTACCGCAGCCGGTAAAACCATACTGGCATTGCCGGCCGGCGGCTATAACAATCACTGGACCCGTAATGTGATCGCTACGCCGGATGGCGCAAAGCTCTATGTGTCCGTGGGCTCCGGCAGCAATGTGGCGGAGCATGGCATGGAAAACGAAAAGCGCAGGGCTAATATCCTGCAGGTCAATCCTGATGGCAGCGATGAAAAGATATATGCGGGTGGTCTCCGCAACCCCGTTGGCATGGACTGGGCGCCCGGCTCCAATACCCTGTGGACCGTGGTCAATGAACGGGATGAACTGGGCGATGAGCTGGTGCCGGACTACCTGACCGGCGTAAAGGAAGGCGGCTTTTATGGCTGGCCCTATTCTTATTTCGGTCAGCATGAAGACCCACGCCTGAAAGGAACGCAGCCTGACTCCGTAAAAAAGGCGATCGTACCTGATTTTCCGCTGGGCGCACATACGGCCTCATTAGGACTTGTTTTTTACCGCGGCAGCGCTTTCCCTGGCAAATACCAGCAAGGCGCTTTTATAGGGCAGCATGGCTCCTGGAACCGCTCACAACTGGCAGGGTATAAGGTGGTGTTTGTGCCCTTTCAAAAAGGGCAACCGTCAGGGCCTGCGGAAGACTTTCTCACCGGCTTCATCGCAGATGCAGCAACAAGCGACGTATATGGCCGGCCGGTAGGAGTGGCCGTAGCGGCAGATGGCGCCCTGCTGGTAGCAGATGATGCTGCCAACACCATCTGGCGCATAGCCGCTGAATAATTATTTTTTAACCTTTTAAAACGGAATGTTATGCCACTAAAAGACAAAACGATCGGCGGACATGGCGAAACCAGTCCGGATCTGGGAAATGACTACAGCCGCGATATTACCCGCGAAGTAACATCGGATGATACATTGAAAAATGTAGTACCCGATAAGGAAAAGAAAAAAGAAGAAAAAAAACAGGAAGAAGAAAAGCATACAAAAGACACGGATAACGTATCAGAGTAGTTACAGGTAAAGAAAAGCCCTGATTTGCCATTGGCGCATCAGGGCTTTTTCTTAGGCGGCTGCACTATTTTTCTTTGACGAAGTTTCCTGCGTTGTCAAAGAATAGTCTTTTTTTATCACTGCCTTTATGAACGCCCACTTCTATTTGTTGCTCTGTTTTATCAGGCCGGATAGTCCTTTTAATTTTGTCCGAATCAATCAGGTATCCCTTATAGTGCTGCACAATATAAGTGGATACATTTTGCGGTAACCGGGAATTGATGATCAGCTCTTTGGCTTCAATCAGGTGACCGCTTTCATCATAAGAGGCTTCCAGGTTGCCGCCTCTTTTACCGGTAATATTGAGTACATACACGTTGAAATCGCCCCTGCTTACCTCGCTGATGTTGTTTTCCGTTACTTCCCAGTTCGACTTATACGTTTTCAACGGCATTTTTAATACTTGTCTCAGGGTCATGTTGGGGAAGTTCTTTCTCAGGGAGTCCCGTACAGATTTGGGAACGGCATTGTTGTTGATCTTTTTGGCATCAACAATTACTTCCTCGTCCTGTGCGCGGAGGGTACCTGTAGTACAAAATAAAAATAGCAGCATAAATGAGAGGTGAAGTGCTTTCATGATATTTGATTTATGTGAGAAATGTGGATGGTGTCCTGGTTATTTTTTTTCAAACGATTTCAGGTTGTACGCAAGGGTAAGCATAAATGTATTGCCCTGTATCCTGTTCTGTGCGCCCATTTCAGCTACCCAGCGCAGGTTGAATAACATCCGGATGTGCGGTGCATAATAACTGCCTTCCAGGCCGGCGCCAAAGATCTGGTCTTTGTCGGGGTCCAATGCATAGCTGCCCGCCAGCGGAATTTTATCTGTAGTGGTTTTGAATTGCATATAATACACTACGCCCGCATTGATAATACGTGGAACCGGACCGGCAGCGGCTTTTTTATACCATGTTTTTCCCAAGCCGCCTTCAATACTGAGGTTATCGCCTGTTTTAACATCGGAATCTTTCTTTTCGGAGTTGAATGCGTAGGACAATAACGCAGAGAAATGAATAAGCTTTGTTTTATCAAAGAAAACAGTACTGCCGGCAGAAAGCTCATTTGCCAGTTGCCCCAGCCCACTGTTATCGTCACCTCCCATTTCATACTTCCCACTGGGAAAATACAACGCATAGCCAAAAAGGAAATCGGCATGCTTCGTATGCCATCCCAGTTGCACCGGCTGAAAATAAATGTCACTGAAAGCAAAGGGCGATTTGGTAGTCGTTATAGTAGACTCCAGCCGGTTACTGGCAAACGGAAACAATACCGATCCGCCGTAGTTGGCGCCCAGTATTTTAAAATTGGTTACCCAGCTGCCGCCGATACCGGTAACAAACATATTAAGATCAAGATTGTCTGACACCACATCTCCCTTGCTGTTCTTTAATTTGGAAGCAGCATAAAAATAGGTGGGTACCAGCAATGCAAAGCCCGGAGGCGCTTGTGTACCTGATTGCAAACCGGCATCACCAAGCAAATGGTCGCCTTTTAGCTGGGCGGAAAGCGGTTGTGCAGTAATTACACATAACAGAACCAGTAAAGCAATAAGGAGAGGAATGCGCATAATCTCTTTGTTCATCATCTTGCAGAAGTTTAAGAAATGCAATAAAAGAGATGAGAGAGATTTGTATATGCCTGGAGAGGAAAAATTCTACCTGTAAATTAAGCAGATATTTTTAAAGTGCCATAAATTTTTTTATAAAAAAAGAATAGAATTGTATAACTTTTTTAAGCATCGTGATGTTAATAGAAATACAAGCTTACAACAGTTCCTTCCTCGGCATACTCCATACTTGGCAAATCATCTTCACTGTGGCAAATCCTTTGCTCCGCTGATGCAAATGAAAAAAAACACTTATGAAGAAAACTGTATTCATCCTGATGTTCTGCTGGTACGGTCACACCACTTTCGGACAAGCTGCTAATGAAGACCTGTCGGTTATTCAAACAGTATTTGGTAAAGAAAAGAAAGCCGTGGTAGAACAATATATGCAACTGGAGAATAGCCAGTCAAATGCATTCTGGCAACTGTATGGCGCGTATGAGTCCAACAGGCGGGAACTTTCCCGTGAGCGGCTGGTCATCCTGAACGATTATGCAAAAGCATATAACCAGCTGGATGACAAAACAGCCCTGTCACTCGCCAACAGAACTATTACAAATGATATGGCCTACGATAAATTCCACAAACGATACCTGAAAAAATTTACGAAGATCATTGGCGGAAAGAATGCAGTTAAATTCTTTCAGCTGGAACTTTATTTCCAGAACGCTGTAAGGTCCTTTATCCTTGATGAAGTACCTTTTATAGATGAACTGGAAAAGAGTAAAAAGTCTACACGTAGTTAATATACAGCCATCACGAAGTAACCTAAGCATGTCAAAGCAACGGATGGCCGGTCAGCAACTTAGGAACAGTTGCCATCGCCTGAGATAATTAATCAACAATACAGGCAGAGCCGGTCCGGAAGATCACGGATGGTAGTGGGGTTGTATAAATCGTGCAGGCTCCGGGCCGACACTCTGCCCATTTTTAACACAGATCAGATATTTAAACGGTATATAAAATGATTATTTCATCACGATATAAGCTCTTTACAACCCGCCATCGTGATTCATTCCTGTACGGTTTCTCAATAGTACACTAGCGTGGAATCTACAGGCGATGAAGATTGCGGGGTGTTCTCACCCTGCATGTTTTTTTAAATACCGGTTAATGTATGGATATCACTTTTATACCTGAGTAATTATAATAGTTTAACGGTTGAGTGAATGAAAACGGCAGGGAATTTTTCCCCTGCCGTTATTTTTATGTTTATATAAGAAGAAGATCAGTAATAATAAAAAGGCTGCGTCTTAGACAAGACACAGCCGTTCCTAAGCATAAACAAATTAGCAATCATCAATTCTTAAGTATCATTATAAGCTTTTTAGTTGTTCAGGAATAATCCGATATTGAAGTTGAAGCTCTTAAGATTGTCGTTTTGAAACAGGTCATTTTTATTGGTCGCATAAGAATAAGCTGCGCCCAGTAAAATGCCCCAGTTGCCACCGTTAGGACGTATCAGCACACCTATTTCAGGGCGTACGGCAAATCCCCAGTTGTTTTGCGTATCCTCAAATATATTGTAGTAAATATTCTGCTCTGCATACTGCGTACCTATACCCAGTCCCACATAAGGCATCGCTTTTTTACCATAGTTAAAGTAGTAATGCGCAGTAGCCATAATAGGTACGGTATAAATCACCCGGTCCATGTCTGTTGTGATAGCCGAATTACCGTCCTTGTAAGTGATCGTTTGTGTGGGGATATATTGCTCGAAAGAATTCCAGCTTACGGCAACACCAAATGACACCGGCGCCTGCTTCAGAAAATAACGGTACTCCGCTTTGCCGCCGGCAAAACTGGTTTTGTCGAGGAACTCGTTGTTGGTGGGAATTGCTATTTCCCAGGATAAACCAAACAGGTTATTGATCCTGCCCTGGGCAAAGCTGCTCCCGGCACCCAGCGTAAACAATAATCCCAGTATAATATACTTTTTCATAATTTTCTTTTTAATGGTAAAACTATTGGGCACTCAGGTAAGGCGACTGGGCAAATGCCTGATCAATACCATCCAGCGCACGTTGCAGGTTGGTGGATGCGGAACTGCCTAAGGCGCCGTTCAGGTTCATCGTCCACGCAACATCCAGCTTCTGGTTAGCCTGCGCATTTTTTACATCAATGATCTCTGCTATTACACTGCCGGTAGTAACAGAGTAGGTAGTGGCCCATGGGTAATAATAAGGGTAATACCAACCCCAGTCCCAGGGATCCCAATAGCCCGGATATCCCCACCAGTAACCAGGATAAACAATACCCACGGTTACATCTTTCACAGCTACGGTATTAATGCCGAGATCCGGGTTCCTGTTTCGGCCTACATAAGTATAACCTCTTGCTTCCATGTTCTTCCTGATCTGTGCTACCAGCGACTTTGCAGTATTGTCCGTGAGGATACTGTCTTTTGGATTGGAGCTGATATAAGCAACGGTATCTGAAATGTAGAACGTTTTATAAGTATTGAACTGAGCAGCCGGGTCCTTGTCCGTTTGCACAACAAAGTTGCCCGAAAGATCTGATAGATCCGGCTCTTTGCGGCAAGCCGAAAGTATTACCAGCGCAGTTAACAGTAGATAATTAAATCTTTTCATTGCGGTTATTTTTGAGTCATTACAATAACTATCCCTTCGGATGTTGTTGATCCGTTACCTGTAGAAATACCTGCTATCGTTGTGTGCACAGGTATGCCACTGTAATTATGGTCCCTGATGGATGGAAGAAGTAAAGGTATTTGCATTCATAGTTATGCTTTGAGTTGTGAAAAATACATCAGTCATTTTTTTATCCGGAAGAATGGTCGATACGTTACCGTATCTTATCCTTTAGGATAAAAGCCCGTGTTCTACAGATGGCCATAACGGCTACACCCTGATTAAGGCGATGCTTGATGATGCTACATAACTATGCTTAGGGATAATGCTACTTATTGCTTTGAACTCGTTCCGTCATTCTTTTCGATGGTTAAGTGCATTTAGTAATCTGGTTAGTGCCTTTGGTAATTTCGTTAATAGTACTTTGGTGACAGTACTTCCACTCTAACTAACATTGCGAATCGCGGAAATGTTCAAACATATTGATTTTTATTTTTTAGAAATAATTTCGGTGATTTGGATACCCATAGAAACAGTAGCAGTAACAGAATTGTTTAGTTGATGTTTAATATTTTTATTTTTTGGCAGATATAAAAGAAGCGATTATCTTGCAGCTGTTACCTCGTTTATTTTTCTCCTGAGCATTCCGCATAACAGCAACTCATCTTCCTTTTTAATTAGTGTTTATTTACAGTAATGATTCCATTCCGTAGGTGGCTGATTGCCTTGTATTATCGATTGGGTGGGCATTACAGGTAAATCTGAAAATACTTCTTTTTTCGTAACGTGGAATTTAAAAGGTACACATGCGGCGTGTTCACACGCTGCATTATTTTTCTCTCTTTGCGGATTTTCCCGGGCATAAGCGATACATCATCTTACCGTATGTTCCTACAAATGAGTCATCATTTTCCGGACATGAAAAGCTTTTTTCTTTTAACATAAAACGAAAGCAAAAGCATATGATGTTACACCGCATATTTTTATTGATGTCCTGCCTTTGCGGCCTCGCCTTTTCTGCAACTGCGCAGCAATGGCCGTATCATATTACTACTCAGCAAGGTACCATCGTGGTGTATCAGCCACAGCCGCAATCATTCAGTAACAATAACCTGTCGGCCATCGCAGCCGTGTCCTTTCAGAAAGCCGGCGCAGACCCGGTGTTTGGCGCTGCATGGCTGGATGCAAAAGTGGAAACAAACAGGGATACCCGCATCGTTACCATGCAGGAACTGAAAGTGGCAAACGTGAAGTTTCCAGGTAATGCAGATACCACAAAAGTGTTACAACTAAAACATTTATTGGAACAGGAATTACCAAAGCATGATCTCCACGTAACACTGGACGAGCTGCTGAGCGAACTCGCTGAAAACAATCCAGGCGCCGCTGCCGATGCCGCACTGAAAAATGATCCGCCAAAGATCATCTTCAAAGAACAAAATTCTTTACTCGTTACCATCGACGGAGAACCGAAAACCCAACCCGATAAAACACTGGGAATGTTGCGTGTAATAAATTCCCCATTCCTGATAGTGCAGGAGAAAAATGGTCGCCCGTATTATTTGTTTATAGGAGGGAGATGGTTTAGCGCATCGCACCCCACCAGCAACTGGACCTTTGCCAGGAACCCGCCATCCGCTATACAGAAAGCAGGGCAAAAAATAACGGCTGATAATAAGGAAACGCCCATCCCGCTGGACTCACTACCACAGATTGTAGTCAGCACCGTACCCGCAGAACTGCTGCAAAGCAACGGTACGCCCGACTTTGCACCCGTTGCCGGTACCTCGCTGCTGTACATGAGTAATTCTCCCGATAATATCTTTATGCAGATCTCCACACAGGAGTATTATATCCTCCTGTCCGGTCGCTGGTACCTGTCGCGCAGCCTGCAAGGCCCCTGGGATTATGTGGCGCCGGACAACCTGCCAAAAGACTTTGCCAAAATACCGGAAGGCACCAAGAAAGATATTGTACTCGCCAGCGTGCCCGGAACACCCGCTGCAAAGGAAGCCGTGATGGATGCACAGGTACCGCAAACGGCCAAAGTAGACCGGAAGAAGGCCACAACTACCGTTACCTATGATGGCGCGCCAAAGTTCTCCGCGGTGTCAAATACGGGCCTGGAATACGCAGTTAATACGGCGTCTACCGTTCTGAAGGAAGGGAATACTTATTATGTGGTGGACAAGGGCGTATGGTTTACAGGCAACACCCCGAACGGTCCCTGGACCGCTGCTACCAGCAGACCTGCAGACGTGGACAAAATACCCGCCAGCTCCCCGGTGTACAATGTGAAATATGTGTATGTATACGACGTAACCCCTGAGGTAATTTACATGGGGTATACACCAGGCTATACCGGCTGCTATGTGATGGGGCCTACAGTGGTATACGGCACGGGCTACGCGTATGCACCCTGGTATGGCAGTATGTATTATCCCCGACCCGTTACCTGGGGATTCGGCATGTCGTATAATCCCTGGACCGGCTGGAGCATTGGCTTCGGCGTAAGCGTAGGATTCTTTCATTTCGGTATCGGCTACAACTTTGGCGGCGGCTGGTGGGGACCACCCATTTACCGGCCCCCGTTCTTTTATCCTTACCCGCATGTATATGGTCGCGGACCGGTAGTGATCAATAACATCCACGTCAATAACTTTTACAATCATACCAACAATATTTATAACCACCGCACCGATGTGGTAACAAGAGACCGGAACCTTTCCGGCGCTACACAAGGCCGCATTTCCCGCGCTACCCAGGGCAATTTATCAGGGGCCACCCAGGGAGCAGTATCCCGCGCGAGGAACGGCAACTTATCCGGCGCTACTCAACACCCCCATATCCAGGCCGACCGGAACGGGAACGTATTTCAAAGAAATAATGCCGGCAGCTGGCAGCAAAGGGAAGGCAATCAGTGGCGACCCGCTTCCGATGGCGCAGGCAGACAGCAAATGGAGCACCAGTTCCAGCAAAGACAACGCGGCTGGCAGCACAACGAAAACTTCCGGCAATCGTTCCAACGCCCGCAAGGCAACTTCCGCTCCGGCGGATTTCAAAGAAGACATTAACTCTAAAAACGTAGTATATGAGAACACTGATTTCCTGGTTGCTGATGATGAGCATCACGTATAGTGTTACTGCCCAGACCGCTACCGTAGTAAGTAATAACATTGTGGAAGATGACCTGGTTACAACCATCTTCGGGAAAAACAGGCTTTCCCTGCTGGCCGATAACCTGAAGATCTCCCGGCTGGAAGAAAGAGCGTTTGAAGAAGCCCTGCTGGAATATGAAACAGAGAAAAGTCCCTGGCTGTCGGAAAGGATTGCGCTGCTGAAAATGTATAATGAAGAATTCACCTCGCTCGACAATGCAAAACTAAATAGCCTTACCAAACAAATGATCAACAACGATCTTGAGTTTGGCCGGCTGCAGATGCGCTACTTCCGCAAAATGAATAAGGTGCTGGGCGCCACCCGCGCAGCCAAATTCTTTCAACTGGATAACTATATAGAGCAATCTACCCGGGTGTATCTGCAACGGCAACTGCCGTTTATCAAAGAGCTGGAATCAGACAAGGCAGGAACGGTGCAACATTTAAAAAGTCTCACCCGCAGGTAACGGGCATTGTCCGGCTAAAATGAAAGGCATGCATACAACATCTTCCTTCATAAAAATCAAATGGCTGATCTTCCTCTGGCTGGTGGCAGGAATTTCCCTGTCCGCAAGGGCGCAGGACTCTCTTTCAAAAAAAATGAAACCACCCAAAAAAAAGATCAGCCTCCACGATTCATTGGATCATGCCATTGATTTCAGCGATTTTATGATCGATGCAAATGGATTCATCCCCATTCCCATCCTGATCACAGAACCGGCCATCGGCATCGGTGGCGCTATCGCCCCCGTACTCCTGAGAAAAAGACAACAGCCGGCCAGTTACAAAAAGCATAAGAACATGGCCGCTATCCCCCCGGATATAACAGGCGGATTCGCTTTTTATACGGCCAATAAAAGCTGGGGCGCCGGCGCTGGCAGAAGTGGTACCATCATTCCCTGGGGAATGCGTTATAAAGCATTTGCCGCTTATATTAATTTGAACATGGACTTCTACAAAACACTCCCCGTAAAAGGAGAAACAGAGTTCGGCGTTAACCTGAAAAGTATCCCGGTTTTTCTGCAGGTACAGAAACAACTCGGCTTCTCCAACTGGCACGCGGGCATACGGTACATGTTTATCAAAACGACCGCGAAACTGGAAAAGTCCATCCTGCCGGATTCATTATTCAAACCAAAGGAAATGGATAACCTCAGCAGCATTGCGGGAGTACTGGTGGAATATGATAAAAGGGACAATGAGTTTACACCCGGTAAAGGCACCAAGATGCATGTAGGCGCTAATTTCTCCAGCCATATTTTCGGAAGTGATTTCGATTATACCAACATAGAAGCATACGCTTACCACTACATTCCCATCGGCAATAAAAAGAAATGGGTATGCGGCCTCCGGGCGGATATGCAGCAGGTGTTCGGCGACATCCCTTTCTATTTTAAACCATCCATCGATTTAAGAGGCATTCCCAAAGGGCGCTACCAGGGAAACGTAAACATGCTCATAGAAACAGAGCAGCGCTGGAATATTGTGAGGCGATGGAGCGCCGTATTCTTTACCGGCGTGGGCAAAGCGTTCGACGAATATGCAGATTTCGGATCGGCCTCCTGGGATTACAGCTATGGTACCGGTTTCAGGTACCTGCTGGCGCGAAAATTCGGCGTGTACATGGGCGCGGATATCGCCCGGGGACCGGAACAATGGGGCTTTTATATACAGTTTGGCAGCGCATGGTTGAAATGACCGCTTAAATTTTTTATATGTCTTACCTGAAAAAATACAGCCTCGTAGTATTCCTGCTATTAATAGGAGGGCAGACCCTGAAAGGCCAGGCACTGATCGCATTACTGTTTGGAAAAAAAATCACAAACGACCGCCTGAAGCTGGGAATTATACTGGGCGCCTCTTCCAGCTGGCTGGAAAATGCCACCGGGCAACGCCCCCGCGTCGGGTTCGCTATCGGCGCCTATACCAGTTATGATCTCAACGACAAATGGCAGGTGGTGATGGATATCGTGATGAAATCACCCAAAGGCGCAAAAGACATCCGGTACGAAAATACATTTATCACCCCCGATGATCCGCAGCTGATTGGAACGGAAATAGACCGCAACATTACTTACCTCACCGTGGCGCCGCTGATCCGCTATAAGTTCAGTCCCTCCTTCGGAATAGCGATAGGACCACACCTGGGCGCAAGGACAAACGCAAAGGACATCTATCAGAAATCAATGGACCAGGGCGATCTTTCGTATCGGTATAACAGCAAAGACCATACGCACCTCGCCGATGCAGGCGCCACCTTCGATGTGCAGTACGTACTAATGAAAGGCAAAGGTCTGCGGCTGAATGCACAATTCAACCTCGGGTTCGTGAATGCTTATAAAGATACTGACATGAGCGCATATAACAGGCAGGTACTGCTGGCGGTTGGAATACCCATTGGTGGTGGCAATAAATCAGGAACGAAATAAAACATCTCATATGCTAAACAACATCGTAGGACTGATCTTACTGGTATTGATCTTTCAGGGTTGCAAACCTAAAGAGGATCATGTACCCACCGATAAAGAAATTAATGACGCATATACGTATATGCTTGGTCGTTATATAGTACTAAGACAGGAGAACAACGACATCAATGTAGAAAAAGTGGGCTATAATAAGATCAAATATAATCCGCTTGGCTCTGCACAGTTCGTAAATCCGAACATGGATGTTGCCTACCTGGAATGTTGGCTGGCGGTGGATAGCAGTCATGCTGTAATTTTAAATGTACCGGAAGTAAAAGACCGTTACTATACCGCTCAGCTGCTCGATGGCTGGGGAGAAGTAATCACCAATATCAATGAACGCAATTATCCGGATCACCCTTTCGGAAAGTTTGCACTGGTGATTAAAGGCACCAATCCCCCAAACATTGGTGATGCGGTAAAGATAGAACTCCCTTCTGCCAAAGCAAAAATGCTGGCAAGGGTGGAACTTAAAGGCTCCCCCCAGGAAGCCGTAAAGCTGCAACAGGCATTCACACTTAACGTACCGGAAGGTATTAAAATTGATCCGCCGGTAAAAGTACCGGAATTTACCAACGCTAAACTGATAGGCGCAGCCATCTTTG
The DNA here is from genome assembly GCF_051362515.1 of Chitinophaga sp. ARDCPP14. Taxonomy (NCBI): domain Bacteria; kingdom Pseudomonadati; phylum Bacteroidota; class Chitinophagia; order Chitinophagales; family Chitinophagaceae; genus Chitinophaga; species Chitinophaga sp. ARDCPP14. Next base: position 157,452 of record NZ_JBKIXB010000008.1, read on the forward strand.
ATAAGCCGGATGCCATATTGAATTCTTATCCGGATCCAATGCCGGAAGCTGCCAGGTATCAGGCACTCACAAAAAGGGTAGCAGCGTATATGCTTACGAGTGACTCTGCTGCTGCACATGTGGAAGAAGTTGTGCAAAAACAGGCCATTCCGGCTTTCATGGAAGGTGCTAAAGGATTTGGTACCCAAAAAGGTGGCTGGTCAGTGTCTTACGTGGCAGGTAAATTCGGCAACGATATCATGGCCCGCGATATAATCAACTACGGCGGCCTGTGGGCCAACGTAATCACAGAAGCAATTTATTTCGTGGGGCTCACGGATAGCGGTAAACAATTGCTGCATGGCGATAATGTATATGAAATTCGTTTCCCAAAAGGGGAGTGGCCCGATGCTGCTGTGAATGCGTTTTGGTCGGTAACATTATACAGCGTACCGGATTATCATGTAGTTAACAATAGTTTAATGCGCTACAGCATCAACAATGTATCCGGCCTCAAACCCAATCCTGATGGATCAAAAAGTATCTGGCTCGGATCAACAAAACCACCTGGTAGTGATGACGTCAACTGGCTGCCCACACCTGCAGGGAAAGGTTTTGCACTCACGTTCAGAATGTATGTATCCAAACCCGAAGTACTCGACGGAAAATGGTTCCCGGCGCCAATACAAAAAAAATAAACAAAAAGAAACATTCTGGTGTTTATAACACAAAGATCCCCTTCTTAAGTATAAACCAAATTGCATCATCTCATCTTTTTATTCCATGCTATGGGTAACCCTGTTTTATCCCATGCGACGGAGATTTTGTGTACTTAAACAAAGGTTTATATGAAACGCTTCCCAATCTTTAACCGGCTACTTTTTGGTGTAGGCCTGTTTTCAGCGATGCTCTCGTTCCAGGATGCATCTGCGCAGAAGAAACCAAATATCCTCGTCATCTTCGGCGATGATATCGGGTTCTGGAACCTCAGCTGCTGGAACCGTGGTATGATGGGATTTAAAACCCCTAACATCGACCGTATTGCCACCGAAGGAGCCATGTTTACGGATTATTATGGCCAGCAAAGCTGCACCGCAGGAAGGGCCGCATTTATTACCGGCCAATGTCCTTTCCGTACCGGGTTAACTAAAGTAGGTTTACCCGGCGCCGATGTGGGATTGCAGAAAGAAGATCCTACCATTGCTGAGTTTCTGAAACCTTTGGGATATGCTACGGGCCAGTTCGGGAAGAATCACCTGGGCGATAAAGATAAATTCCTGCCTACGGCACACGGCTTTGATGAATTCTTTGGCAACCTGTATCACCTGAACGCAGAAGAAGAACCGGAAAATAAGGATTATCCGAAAGATCCTGCCTTCAAGAAAAAATTCGGTCCACGCGGCGTACTTAAATCTACTGCCGATGGTAAAATAGAAGATACCGGTCCGTTAACCAAGAAGCGGATGGAAACAGTTGATCAGGAATTCCTGGCCGCTGCCGTTGATTTTATGAAGCGGCAGAAGGACGCCTCAAAACCCTTCTTTGTTTGGTTTAACTCTACCCGTATGCACGTAAATACCCACCTGAAGCCATCTTCCGATGGTCGAACCGGTTTGGGTTTACAGGCCGACGGTATGGTGGAACACGACGATATGGTGGGAGACCTGCTGAAGTTTCTCGACGATAATGGGCTCACAGAAAATACCATCGTTATTTACTCTACTGATAACGGCGCCATGAAATTAGAATGGCCCGACGGCGGCGCTTCTCCTTTCAAAGGTGAAAAAGACATGAACTGGGAAGGCGCTTTCCGTGTTCCATGCGTGGTTCGCTGGCCCGGTCATATTAAACCCGGTACCGTGTTTAATGATATCTTCTCTGCAGAAGACTGGTTGCCTACACTCGTAGCCGCCGCCGGTGGAGAAGCAGATCTGCCGGCTAAAGTACGGAATGGCTTCTCCGCAGGAAGTAAAAACTTCCGCGTACACCTCGATGGCTATAACATGGTGCCCTACCTCACCGGCCAGGTGAAAGAAGGCCCCCGTACCCAGTTCTTTTATTTCAGTGATGATGGCGACCTGATGGCTTACCGGAAAGATCGCTGGAAGTTTAACTACATGCTGCAGGAAGCAAAAGGAATGAAGGTATGGCGTGAACCAATGGATAATTTGCGCGCGCCTGTATTGGAGGACCTGAGAGCTGATCCATTTGAGTATGCATATGATCACGCATCGAACTATTATGAAAAATGGTTTATGGACCACGCCTTCCTGGTTTTACCATCAGCAGAAGAAGTGGGCGCTTACCTCGCTACCTACAAGCAATTTCCACCCCGGCAACGGCCAGCCTCTTTCAATGTAGAGGAGTTTACCAATGCGTTGAAGGCCGGTACAAAATAAGTGTGTTGTTCGTTAATGTCAAAAAAAGAGGTTGTTCCATTACCCCGGAACAACCTCTTAATTACTTTCAAAGATGACTACATTAGAACAGGTAAAGGAACTCAGAAAGCGTATAGGCGACGACGTGATTGGCCAGCCTGACGTCATAGATAAAATACTCATCGGCTTACTCACCGACGGCAACGTATTGCTGGAAGGACTGCCCGGCCTGGCGAAAACACGCGCTGTGAAAAGCCTGGCAAAACACCTCGACAGTAAACTAAGCCGTATCCAGTTTACGCCGGATCTGCTGCCGGCAGATGTTACCGGCACCGAGATCTATCAGCCCGAAGCCACCGAGAAATTTATTTTCCAGCCCGGACCCATTTTCAGCAACCTGGTACTGGCCGATGAAATAAACCGGGCGCCCGCCAAAGTACAATCCGCACTGCTGGAAGCAATGGAAGAACGGCAGGTATCCGTGGCCGGCAAAACCCATAAAATGGAGCCCCTTTTTATGGTGCTCGCTACCCAGAACCCGATCGAACAGGAAGGGACTTACCCGCTGCCGGAAGCCCAGCTGGACCGGTTTGTGATCAAGATCAACATCACGTACCCCGACCAGGAAAGTGAAATCAGTATCGTCAAACTGGTACGCGAAGAATCAAAAGGAAAGGAAGCGGCAACAGCAGCCATCCCGCAACAGGTGATCTTCGACGCCCGTAAAGAAATCAACGAAGTAAAAGTATCCGATGCCGCGGCTAACTACATTTCCGACCTGGTAAACGGTACCCGCTACCCGGAAAAACTCAGCGATGGTTTAGCCAAATGGCTCAACTATGGCGCCAGCCCCAGGGCCAGTATTGGGCTCGACCGCTGCGCCCGCGCGGTCGCCTGGCTCAACGCCCGCGATTATGTTACGCCCGACGACATCCGGTTTATTGTGCACGATGTACTCCGCCACCGCATAATTCTCAGCTATGAGGCCAATGTAGCCCGCATGAATGCAGATAAAGTAATTGATGAACTGTTAAAAATAGTGGCCGTTCCATAATGGAGAAAAAGAAAAAACATATCGCCGCCGCATATCCTCCGGGAGTAGTCATTACCCTCGATGAAATGATGCGTTTTGAATATTATGTGCAGGATATCCCATTGCTGCCACAACACCCGGTGTATAGCATCCTGGCCGGACGGCATGCCTCCCGGCTCAGGGGAAGGGGACTGGATTTTGAAGAGGTACGTATATACGTTCCCGGTGATGATATCCGGAACATCGACTGGCGCGTAACCGCCCGCACCGGCGTTACCCATTCCAAAGTATTCAATGAAGAAAAAGAAAGACCCACCTTCATCGTGGTGGATCAGACCAGCACCCTGTTCTTCGGATCACAGGAACGGATGAAGTCCGTGGTAGCTGCACAGGTAGCCGCCCTCAGCGCATTCTATACCGTTCGGCGCGGCGACAGGGTAGGGGGCATCATTTTTAATGAAGATGACAACGAATATATTCCATCTGCCAGAAGCAAATCGCATGTGCAATATTTACTGACCTGTATTGCGAAGATGAACGCACAACTGCCGCTGCGCACCAACATAAGGCCGCATACGCCCGCGCTCAATGAAATCCTGCACAGGACCGGCACGCTGGTCACACACGATTACGTAGTAACCGTGATCAGCGACTTTTCTCAAATCGATGATGATACGGTCCGGCATCTCCGGCATATTGCCGCACACAATGATGTAATGCTGGTACACCTCACCGATCCGCTGGATGCACAACTGCCCGCCGGCAGGCTGGTACTCGCCAACGGTAGTAAACAGTTATTATGGAATAATGAATATAAACACAACGGTAACAGGTATACGGAGAACTTTGAAACCATGAAAGCCACGCTAACAGAACGGTTCAGGAATTATCGTATACCAGTAATATTTATGGATACGGCATTGCCCGTAACCAGCCAGATCATGCACTTTTTTGGAAAAACCAATAACTGACAAGTTATGCAACAACCTTTACAACAATTCGGAGACCTGATAGAACCGGCGCCGGTGCCGTTCAGTTTTCATACGCCGGGATGGTATGTGACAGAAGTAGTGTTCATCCTGCTGCTCTTAATGGGCGCATACCTGTTTGCCAGGTACCGGCGGCGCAACAGGTATCGCCGGTATGCCCTGCTGTGGCTGGGCGAACGGATGATTACCCTTCATGCCCAACAGGAATACATGCAGCAGGTATACGAGGCAGATATGCTGATGAAACGCATTGCCATGAAAGTATACGGACGTGAAGAAGTAGCCGGCCTGCGCGGAAATGAATGGGTTACTTTCCTGAACCAGCGCAACCGTCGCCGGGATCAGTTTTCTGCGGAAGAGGGTCAACTGCTGGCAGAAACGTTATACAGTCATTCCAAAACGGTGGACAAAACAGAAACGGATCGCTTTATTTCAAAAACCAATAACTGGATACGCTATCATAAAAATGCACCTGGAAATCGCATATAAATGGGTATGGTTGCTGTTGCCACTGCCGCTGCTGGTATTTGCACTGCTGCCGCCACTGCGCAGGCGGCGAACGGCCCTGATAGCCCCGTTCTTTCAGCGGGCAGCAGAAGTGTCCGGTGAAAAGCCCCGGAAGGCTGCCTGGATCACCGGCAAAAGTATCTGGATGTACATGGTGTTGATAGGCTGCTGGATTTGCCTGCTGGCCGCAGCTTCTTCTCCGCGGTATGTAAGCAAACCCGGCAAACGTCCTAAAACAGTGCGCAGCTTTTTAATCGCCGCAGATATTTCTTTCAGCATGGCACAAACCGATTGGGTGGTAAATGGTAAACGCATGACCCGCTGGGAAGCCGTGAAATCACTCATGAAAGAATTTATCGCACAAAGAAAAAGTGACCAGATGGCATTGGTGGTATTTGGCAGCAACGCATATATCCAGGCGCCGCTTACGACCGACCTGCCCATGATCAACTGGCTGCTCGATCAAACAGAAGTAGGCATGGCCGGGCAAATGACCAATATAGGCGATGCCATCGCCTACAGCGTGAAGATATTAAAACAGGATACACTCAAACAAAAAGTCATGCTGCTCATCACCGATGGTGTGGACACCGGCACAGACCTGCTGCCCCAGGACGCAGCCAGCATGGCCGGTAAAGATTCGATTGCCATCTATACACTCGGCATCGGCAAAGCCTCCGGCAGCGGAGGCTACGACCTCGATGAACATACCCTGCAAGCCATTGCCCGCACTACCGGCGGCAGGTACTTCAACGCCCTGGATGAAAAAGGACTCAGTGGCGTATACAAAGCACTGGACCAGCTCACACCAGTGGAATACCAGGAAGACAACTACGAGCCCGTAACCCTGCTGTATTATTATCCACTGGCAGCCGGCGTTATACTTGCGCTGGTATTCCAGTTTATTGCCGGCAGCTATCACCTCACCCGTAAATGGCTGCCCTATGCATGAGGCGCTTGAACATACGCACTGGCCCATCAACTGGCAGCAGTTCCATTTCCTGCGGCCGGCAGCACTGTACCTGTTCATACCCTTGCTGCTCATTGTCATCATACTCATCATCGGCAACCACGAACCACAGAAATGGAAACAATTCATCTCACCGGTATTACGTCCCTATCTTTTTTCACCGGGTAGCAGCCGCGCTATGTGGTTACCGCTTATTATTTTTTCACTGGGAATAAGTATGGCCATCATCGGTATCGCAGGACCCACCTGGCACCGCACGGTGATCCCCGGGCAAAAAGTACAGGCAGTGGTACTGGTGGCAATGGACCTTTCGGCTTCTATGGACGCCACAGATATTCCTCCCAGCCGGCTGGAAAGAGCAAAACTCAAACTCAGCGATTTCCTGGACGCACATCCAGGCGCAAAGGCCGGCATATTGGCATATGCAGGCACGCCGCACCTGGTAATGCCTTTTACAACAGATTATAGCCTGGTGAAACTGCAGGCCGGCGCACTCCGCACCAATGAAATGCCCGTGCCGGGCAGCAACACAACCCTGCTCATGAAGTACATCGATACGCTCATGAACCCCGTGCTGGCGCCCAGCAACATATTGCTCCTCACCGATGAGGTGACCGCTGCCGACGCCGCACTCTTCACCAATTACATCAACAGCTCCATTCATCACCTCGAAATATTACTGATGTCGTCGCCGGCAGGCGCAAAGGTGCCGGGCTTCCCACAGGCCACCTCCCGGCAGGATGAAGGCGTATTGCAATCACTCGCCGCCAACCCGGGTATCCGGGTGAACCGCCTAACCCTCGACACCACAGATGTAGGCAGTATCGCCAAACGCATCCGCGAACACCTCATCTTTGAAAAAGATACTAAAACGGATGAAAAAGCCTGGGATGATATGGGGTACCTGGTCATCATCCCGGTAGGATTGCTCTCACTGCTTTGGTTCCGGAAAGGCTGGACCATTCAATGGTGCATGCTTCCCCTTGGCCTGCTGTTCACCAGCTGCAGCGTGAACAGCCGCGAAGCCGATTGGTGGTACACAAAAGATTACCAGGGACAGGTATTGTATAAAAATCATGACTACGCCCAGGCGGCGGAACGGTTCACGGATCTTACGCACAAAGCCGCAGCGGCTTATAAGGCGGGCGACTATGAAGCGGCAGCGGCTTTATTTGCACTCGACAGCTCCGCGGCAGGGCATTATAACCACGGCCTCGCACTCGCCAGACTGGGCCGCTACGACGAAGCGATGAATGCCTTTACAGACGCGGCTTCGCTCGACTCGTCCCTGAAAGCAAAAGCTGGCAACAGTATCAGCAAAGTAAGCAAACAAAAAATGCAGGTGGATTCCATCATCAACATGGATCAGCCGGATAAAAAAATAAAGGAAGATAAAAAGAATGGCCCCCTCAAGGAACGCAAACGCGAAGCAGAAGATCCCAGCCTCTCCGCCGACACCAAAGTGAAAGACATGCCCAAAACCGGCGAACGCATGACCGATGAAGTAAAATCCAATATCCACCAGGCACAGGAAGGTCAATCCGGCGAACCCGGCAAAGATACCAGCGGCAATAACACCATGAAAAACATCATTCTCCGCCGGCCACCGGCCGACCCCGGGGAATTTCTGCATAAAAGATTTGAACTGCAGCGGAAACGTGATTATCAACAGGTAAAACCAGGTACACAACGATGGTGAAATATTATATAACGGTCATGTATATACTGTGCAGCAACATGCTGCATGCCCAGCTGAAATGCTTTGCCAAAGTAGAGCTGGACCGGAATAATGTCTATATCCAGCAGCCGTTTAAGGTTACCTGCACAGTGCTCACTGCCACCTGGTACACACAGCCGCCGGAGTTCGATAATATCCAGATCCCCGGCACATTTGTGGTGCCTTTCACGCATTCGCAAACCGGCAGGTTCACAGATCAGGGTATCGAATACTCCGGTATCCAGTTTTATTATATCGTTTTCCCTTATAAGGAAGGCATGTTCAGCGTGCCATCCATCACCATCACCGTAGCTACGCCGCTGGAAGCCGGTGCCGCCAGCAGCAAAGTGGTATTGCATACCACGCCGGTATCTTTTGTGGTGAAGCCGGTGCCTGAAAGTTTTCCGCATAATGAAGAATGGCTGGTGGCCGGCGATGTAAAGCTCGCCGACCACTGGAGCAAACCATTAAGTACCCTGAAAGTAGGTGATGTGATTGAAAGAACGGTAACCACAGATGCTTCCGGCACCCTCCCGCAGTTTATTCCCTCACTGCCCACAGGCAAAGTATCATGGGCAGAAGTGTACCCGGGCAAGGTAACGCTGAAGGATACACGCGATGAGTATACTGCCAATGGTGAACGCGTGCAGTCATCCACCTGGCTGCTCACAAAAGCAGGCACTTTTGAACTGCCGCCGGAAAAAGTTTCCTGGTGGAATCCATACGCTGCCCGCCTGTATACACGTACATTGCCCGCTGTGAAATTACAGGTGGCAGATAATCCGCAGCTGGGGATGCTCACCACCCTGGAAGATAGCCTTGCTAAAGCCAGCACACCTTTGAAACCAGCTAAGAAAGGCCCGCGCATGATAGCAGGCATGATCTGGTATAAGGCCTGTTTATATGCACTCGCCGTGTTGTTGCTGATGTGGCTGCTGTATAGAACCGGCCGCTATCTCACAAAAAAAATAAAATACCTTTTGCAGCAATACCACCAAAGTGAAAGCTTCTGGTTCCGGCAATTTATGAAAGCGCCGGCAATGACTTCCCTCTATCAGTGGTGGGACCGCTGGCGGAAAAATGGTGAGTCCCCCGCTGTAGCCGCTACGCTCCTTCAGCAACAGGAAACAGACACCTTAAAGGATCTTATCAGCTATGATATGGCCGTATATGGTAATAAACAAGAGAACAATGTCACCATCACGCAACTGAAACATCGTTTCCGCAGTTACCGGAACAAATGGAAACACAAAAAAGATAATTTCATACAGCCCGGTAACCGTCAATGGACAGGAAACTGAAGTATTATTTTTCTGTATCAGAACATTTTTCTTTTATGAGATGTTAATATTCAGACAAGGGAAACTGGTTCTCTTCCACGCTGTAGAAATCCGTTATTAAACCAGTCAACATACCCGTTGTATCCTGAGCATAGCAAGCAAGCATCATCCTGACATTGATTCCTTTTAGTGCAGTTATTTGCCGAACCGGCATGCCCTGTCATGCCATAAACGCCAGGATGTCCATGAAAAATTTTTCTATCGTCATAATAATAAAATCAAAGGATACAATAGTTGGCAAAACCTATGTAGCCGGCAGGGAGTTCTCTCCCTGCCATTCACTTTAATTCATACCAGCCATGTGGAAATACGCACTCATATCATTTTCATTCATGCTGCTGGAAGCTACGGCAATGGCCCAGGCAGGAGCCGGTATGAAAATAGGTAACAACGACAAGCACTATAAAGATAGCCTGCGCAGGGCCGGATATCCCTACCGCTTCCCCATCCTGGGAAGCAAGGTGGTGGAAAAAGGGTTTAGCATCCAATACCCGGTAGGCGCCATGCTCAATTTTATGGGCGGGCAACAGGAAGTGAATATCACCGACCTGAAGGTGGGCTTCAACGATGTGGAGCCGGTACCGCTCGACTTTATACAGTTTGGCGATGTAAAAGCCCATATGCAAAGCGCCACCACCAGGCTGGATCTCTGGATACTGCCATTCGTGGATCTCTATGGTATTGTTGGATTGGTACAGGCAAAAACCAATGTAAATATTGTTGACCCTTTCCAGTTTTCCAGCGAAGCCGATTTCAAGGGATATACAATGGGACTTGGAACTACCTTGGCCGGTGGTTATCATGGTATCATCACCATCACAGATATTAACTATACCTGGACGCATCTGAACAAACTGGATAACGTAGTAAAATCACTTATGATAAGTCCCAGGCTGGGGTATAACTTTCAGTTCCGGGAAAATCCCGGAAAGTCGATAGCAGCATGGATAGGCACCACCGGTTTTTTTGTAAACAAAGGCACCAGCGGGTCTATTGATCTGGCAGATTTAGCACCTACGATGGACCCCAACCAGGCGCAAAAGATCATCGACGAAACAGAGCAATGGTACAAGGAATTGCCCCGCGCTCAACAAGTGGTGGTAAAACGTATAGCCCAGGCCGTAAAAAACAAAATGGATAATCTTCCGGATGATATCACAATCAATTATTCCCTGAAGAAAAACCCGGTATCTAACTGGAGCCTTATGGTAGGCGCCCAATACCAGTTCAGTAAACGGTGGCAGGTAAGATCGGAAGTAGGATTTCTCGGTGGGCGAAAGTCGCTTTTATTATCAGGAAACTACCGGTGGCGCTGGTGAGATGGATCGGTATCATATTATTGCTGACAGGCATGCTGCCTGTTGTCGTATATGCACAGACGTTACACCCGGAAGAAAGCGATGTGATTGAATTTATGGATGGAGATCAGATCCGGGGTAAGGTGAAAAAAATCCAGCGTGGCGAACTGATATTGGACCCGGATAAGCTGGAAGACATGGTAACAATTAAACTGAGAAATATAAAATCAATTACCGCCCGCAGAAAATTGTACCGGATAGAAAGTGTGGCGAACATCAAATACCTGGGCATCCTGGAACCCGGGCGTGGCCCGGGATGGGTAAAGCTCATAGAAGAACACGATACCACGGAACTGTTCATTGAAGACCTGGATAACATAGAAAACATGGATGATGATTTCTGGAGACGGCTCGATGGATCAGCCAGTCTTGGTTTTTCGTACTCCCGTTCCAGTAATATAGGCCGTGTGAATGAGAGTCATAATATGACCTACAGTACGAAGAACTGGTTGTTTCTAACATCGGGAGATCTGATGTATACCATCGATAACGAGTTTAAAGGAATAGAAAAGGCTGATTTGGGGGTGCAGGCATATATCGAATTCTGGAAGCGATGGTTCGCCATAACGTCTGTTCAGTTCCAGCGCAGCACGGAATTAGGGTTAAGTGCACGTATGCAGCTGGCAGAAGGCGCGGGTCCTATATTCATGAAAACCAGGAGGAACGACTTAAGGGCAGCCACGGGATTTTCTATCCAGAAGGAATACAGCACAGACAGTATCAACGCCGGCCGTGCCGTGTCTGCTGAAATTCCGCTGTTCGTGAATTACTACCTGTACGAGCTGGGCACACCCTATCTCACCCTGCAGGCCACGAATTCACTGTTTTTTAGCTTGTCGCAGAAAGGCCGCTGGCGCGTGGACCAGAGCATTACACTGTACTGGAAAATTGTAACGCACCTGAACCTGAACGTGCAGTTTTATTTCGATTACGATAGTAAACCACCGGATGTAAGCGCACAGAAAGTGGATTTTGGAACGGTGTTCAGCATAGGATATTCATGGTAATACTTAACTCAATTCAAATGAAATGCATTAAACCACTGGTGATCTGCAGCATGCTGCTTACACCTTCCCTGGTCAGGGCACAGCAGGCACCTGTACCTGGTGCAGGCCTGTCGCAGGAAGAAATTGCGAAATCCAATAATCCTCTCGCGGAGCTGAACCAGATTAGCTTTCACGACTTTATTACCATGCACCAGCGCGGTACTACGGAAGTATCCAACACCATGAACCTGAGAGGGGTAATGGTGGCGGGCCGGCAGATTATCCGTGCCACAGTTCCGTTTACCACGCTGCCGGCAGATAATAAGATGGGCTATAATTCAGGCCTCGGTGATATCCAGATCTTTGACGCGATCCGCTTTTCTAAAAACGGCGCATCCACCGATCTGGCAATAGGCCCGATGATCGTATTTCCCACCGGCAGCAACGATTATCTCGGCACCGGTAAATGGCAGGCGGGTGGCGCGTTGGTCGCCATACATCACATCCCCGGCGGACATGTACTGGGTTCCCTGGTTACGTACCAACACTCGTTTGCAGGCCAGTCCGATCGCGCAGAAGTAAGCGTACTGGCTGTTCAGCCAACGCTTACGTTCAACATCGCAGCAGGATTGTATGGACGTAGTGCCGGCGCTGTCTGGACATTTGACTTTGAAAATCAACGTACCCTCATCCCATTCGGCCTTGGTGTGGGTAAAGTGTTCAAGGCAAACAATATGATGGTAAACATCTTTATTGAACCACAACTCACCGTATACAGCGAAGGCGCCGGTCAGCCTGCATACCAGGTGTTTTTTGGAATGAACCTGCAGTGGGCAAAAAAAGCTAAATAATTCTTTACAACCTCATATAAACTGAATATTATGAAAAAATCACTCCTCTATTCTGCCTTTGCACTCCTGATGCTGGCCGCCTGCGGACCCACGTTGAAGGTAACCTCAGACGTGAACAAACAAGCCAGTTTTGCCGGGTACAAAACTTTTGCCCTCTATAATCCCGCCGGTCAGAAAAGTCCCATCAGCGAATTAAACAGGGACCGTATCAACAACGGTGTCATCGCCGCTATGGTGGCAAAGGGCTATACACAATCTGATACCACCAGCGCTGATCTGCTGGTAAATCCAATCACCATTGCCAAACAAGGCCAAAACGTAACGGCTAATACCGATTATTATGGCTACGGTGGTTTCTACAGACCTTACTACTGGGGTGGCGGCATGGGCATGGGTTCCAGCAACACCACCTTCTCTGTAGATAAATACATCGACGGTTCCCTCATCATTGACGTGATAGACCGCGAAAAAAGATCCCTGTTATGGCAAGGCGTAGGCAATAGCCAGATCGATGGTCCGATCAAAGACCCGGATACAAAGATCCCTGCCGCCGTAACAAAGATCATGGCGAGCTTCCCGGCAAAAATGTAGTAGCATTTTAGATACAGCAATAAATTAACTGTTATGTTGACAACCCACATGAGAACATGTTGGTGTTTATCTGTCGCATGGTTCTTTTCCCTCCATCTGTCGGCCCGGGAGGGCGCTTGCCCTCCTGGAACGACGGTGCCGTAAAGAAGTGAGTATTGTCTTTTTTGTTATCTGTTAAAGAGATGTACAATGATGATTAAAAAAAGGTATTTGCCGTTATTGATAATAGCTGTGTCCTGCAACCAGCAACAACCGCAGCAGCAGGCCGCGGATAAATCAGGAAAGGCTGTTTGCTGCGCCGTTCCCTCAAGGTATGCAACCGCCGCTGATAAGAAAGATCCGGGTAACATGGTGTGGATCGCCGGCGGACAATTTATGATGGGCACCGATGAAAAAGAAGCATACGACCAGGAAAGACCTGCACATCCCGTTAAAGTAGATGGCTTCTGGATAGATAAAACGGAAGTCACCAACGAAGAATTCAAAGCGTTTACCGACGCTACCCAATATATCACCGTAGCTGAACGGAAACCCCTATGGGAAGATATCAGCAAACAATTGCCCCCCGGAACGCCTAAACCCGACGACGACTTGCTGGTGCCCGGCGCACTGGTATTTGTGGCCCCGGATCACCCGGTAAACACCGGCGATATTTCCAACTGGTGGAAATGGGTGGCCGGCGCCGACTGGAAACACCCGGAAGGTCCGGGCAGTAACCTCGAGGGCCGCTGGAAACACCCCGTAGTACAAATTGCCTGGGAAGATGCCAACGCCTACGCTAAATGGGCCGGCAAACGCCTGCCCACGGAAGCAGAATGGGAATACGCCGCAAGAGGCGGACAGGCAGAAAAACGCTATGCCTGGGGAAATGATTTTAAACCCGGCGGCCGGTATATGGCCAATACCTACCAGGGGCATTTCCCGGATAAGAACCTGGGAGAAGATGGATTTAAAGGAACCGCGCCGGTAGCCAGTTTTCCCGCCAATCCCTACGGACTGTTTGACATGACCGGCAACGTATGGGAGTGGACCGCCGACTGGTACGACGCTTCCTTCTATAAAAAAATGAATGTCCACGCCGTACAGGTCGACCCGCAAGGCCCGGCCGGCACCTATGATCCGGAAGATCAATATGCCATAAAAAGAGTGACCAAAGGCGGCTCCTTTCTATGCGCCAATGATTACTGCGTAAACTACCGCCCCAGCGCGAGAAGAGGTACTTCCTTTGACTCCGGCGCCTCGCACATCGGCTTCCGCTGCGTGAAAGATAAAGACAACGGGAAAGAGAAAACTATATTGGTGCAGAATAAATAATACTAAAATACCCATCATGAAAAATGTATTAAGTGGCCTGCTAATGGGCCTGGTCATATTTTCCTGCAACTCTCAGAAAAACACTGCGCCGGCATCGGACAACAAGCAGGATAATGTGGCCATCAGCGATCCGGATACAGCTGCTGTATACGTAGACAAGGATATTCCCGCCAGAAAATCCATCAATACCCTGTTTGATAAAATGGACTACCAACAAGCAGTACAGTGCTACCTGTGGGGACTACCCATCGTTGCTTTTGCGGAATGGCAACATGTGCATTATGATGTATTCGGGGCAAACAGCAACGACCTCGTATTTTATAATACCTATGAAGATAAGCTGGGTATCTTAACAGCAAATGCTACCACACCATATATCATGGATTTTATAGACCTGGCCGGAAATGGTCCCACCGTTATTGAAATGCCCCAAGGTCATACAGCCGGTGGATTAGCCGATTTCTGGCAACGCGAACAGGCGGTCATTGGTGAAATGGGCCCTGACAAGGGAAAGGGTGGTAAATATGTTTTAGTGCCACCCGGACAAAAAGATTTTAAAGCCCCCGGATTTTTTATCGTTCCCTGTAATACCATGAATGTGTTCTTTGGTTTCCGGGCACTCGACCCCGATCCCCAAAAGGCAGAAGCATTGGTACACGCCGTTAAAATATATCCTTATGCTCAACGAGCAACCCCTACACCGACAAAAGTAGTAAGCCCCTCCGGTAAAAAATATTTTGGCGGACAACCGGATGGATTGGCCTACTGGGAACGGCTACACGCTATCATCCAGGAAGAACCGGTAGAGGAACGCGACCGCTTTTTTATGGCCTGGCTGGATAACCTGGGTGTAAAGAAGGGTAAACCATTTGCCCCCACAGAAAGGCAAAAAACAATATTGATCGCTGCGGCAGAAAGAGGAAAACAAATGGCCATGGTAAATTCATTTGCAAAACGTTTCGATAGTGTGTATCACTGGCCAGACCGGAAATGGGATTATGTGATGATCATCGGCGACCCCTCCCAGCGCGCAGCCAGTTATGATGAGTTCTTCCAGCGTACTTCCTATTTTTTTGAAGCCGTTACCTACTCAAAAGCGATGATCACCAAAATAGCCAATGTTGGGCAGGCTTACCTCGGCGCCTATGAAGATAAAGATGGCGAATGGCTACTCGGTGACCTTAACTATACATTACATGTACCCGCTAACCCGCCGGCAGTAAACTTCTGGTCGCTCACCGTGTATGATTCCAATACCCGCTGCCTGATAGATAACCCCCAACGAAATGCAGACCTCTCGTCCAGGAAAAACCTGATCAAAAATAACGACGGCTCGGTAGACCTCTATTTTGGTCCAAAAGCGCCGGAAGGAAAAGAAAAGAATTGGGTACAAACCTTACCCGGTAAACACTGGTTTGCCTATATGCGCTTTTATGGCCCAACCGCCGCATATTTCGATAAGAGCTGGAAGATGGAGGATATTACAAGAGTGAAAAAGTAAATAACATCTCAGGTATATAAAACAAAAAAGCTCCGTCATAACAACGGAGCTTCTGTAAGCTATTTCCCCACCGGTATAATTGATTTCTTTACATCAATTACATAAGTGTCGGTCCACCGGTCGTGCCATGGATGACACCAGCCGCCAAACGCACTGAAAGCATCGAATGGAACCGCACGGCTCAACCCCCTCAGAAAAGCGGTTTTAGCCGATATTTCACTCCCATCTTCATTTACTGCACGGGTGCCCGTGATAAGTTTGCCGAGCGATTTTCCCTTAAATACTGCTTCTATCACACCCATATAAATGCCATACGCCACCATGGCCAGCAACCTGTCGAGATAGTCCATTCCGGGCGAATCCGCAAAATCCAGCAGGTCGGGATAGGCAATCGTAATAGGTATTATTACCACTATCAGGACAATATAAAAGCTGACCAGGTCTATGATGTAATTCGCCAGACGCCGGCCATGACCGGCCATTTCAAGCGTGGCCTCATCCGTAAAGATGGATTCTTGTGTTTGTAATTCCATAGGTTAAAAGGATTTTAATAGTAAATTATAAAATAATCAGGTGGTTTTTATTTTTCCCGGAAAAAAAGTCACTTTATCTAAATCATTGTCCCGTTCATTTTCAGGCAAACACTTATCAAAGAAATAACTTTGCAGGAAATTACAACCACGTAAGCAATGCGGAAACAAATGATAACGGTACTATTAATGCTGATCTGGCTTTGCCAGCTATCAGGCCGTTATGTGGTGATGCTCGGGTTTTATGTAAACCAGGAGTACATCGCGAAAAATTTGTGTATTAACCGCGATCAACCACAACTGCATTGTAACGGTAAATGCCACCTGGCAAAACAACTCCGCGAGGAAGACCGGAAAGAACACGAAAGCCCCTGGAGTAAAACAGATAACAGGAGCGAAATATTTTATGCCTGTCTTCCTGATAATAATATTTTAAAACCGGCATTCACTGCTGTAAATACCAGTTACCCGGTATGTGATCATACAGGTACTCCTGTTGACCGGCCCTCGTCCGTTTTCCGCCCGCCCATCGCCCCGGTTTCGCATATGCTTTAAAGGTCTGCAGCCCATGCAGACAGGGCCTTCTATTGCCCGGATCATTCATTCTTATTTCTTTATAACACCATTTAACATGTACCGTATCAGGCAAATTATACTCACCATCCTGGTGATCAGCAGCGGCATCACCGCCTGCAAAAAAGACGACACCACCCCGGCAGCTAATGAAACCACGAAAGCGACACTATCTATTCAGTTTGATAACATCGCAGGCGATAAAAACCTCCAGTTGAATACCGGTACTTATGTGAATGCGGCAGGAGAATCTTTTAAAGTAGACCGCCTGAAATATTTTATCACCAATATCAAAGTAAGGAATGCAGGCGGACAAGAATACACCGTTCCTAAAGACAGCAGCTATTTCCTGGTATCAGAATCAGAACTCGCCTCGCAGTTTGTAAAAGTGCGTGTACCGGAAGGTGAATATACTTCCCTCAGCTTCATCCTCGGTGTGGACAGCCTCAGCAGCGTAATGGATGTAAGTAAACGCACCGGCGTGCTGGATCCTGCCGGTGGCATGGACGATGGTATGTACTGGGGCTGGAATATGGGCTACATCTTCTTTAAAATGGAAGGCACCTCAGACGCCGCTCCAACAGACCCCAGCGGGCAACACAAATTCCGTTATCATATCGGTGGCTTCGGCGGATACAGCGCGCCTACCTTAAACAATAACAGGACCATTACCATCAATCTCACCGCTGGCGGCACGGCAAAAGTCAGGCAGGGGAGGGAAGCCAATATCCACCTGATGGCAGATGTGCTGAAAATGTTCAACGGCGCTACCACCGTCAGCATCTTATCCAATCCCACCGTGATGTTTGGCGACTTCAGCGCAAAAATAGCGGATAACTGCAGCCATATGTTCCACCACGATCATACGGAAAATTAAAACTAACGGTCATGGCTAAACTTAGTTGGCGTATCCTGCTGATACTCCTTTTATCTGCATGCGGTAAAAATGATGAATTAAAAGATCCCGCCGATACATTTACCGGCTTTCAGCAGCCCGCGGGATTCCCCGCGCCGGTGTATAAGCTGATCAGCAATCCCATTACCAAAGAAGGATTTGAACTGGGTCGCAAACTGTTCTATGAGCCGAGGCTTTCCCGCAACAATACCATTTCATGCGGCAGCTGCCACATACAAACCGCCGCCTTCACGCATCACGGGCATGATGTAAGTCATGGTATCGACGACCGGCTCGGCAGCCGCAATTCACCACCCATCATGAACCTCGCATGGAATACCACCTTCATGTGGGACGGCGGCGTTTTCGACCTCGACCTGCAACCGGTAGCCCCCATCACCAACTTCGTGGAAATGGATGAAACAATGGGCAATGTGCTGGATAAACTACGTCAAACAACGCCCTACCCGGCACTGTTTAAAAAAGTATTCGGCACAGAAGAAATAACTACCGCCCGGATGATGAAAGCACTGTCGCAATTCATGGTAATGGTGGTCAGCGATCAATCGAAATACGATAGCGTAGCCCGTAAGCAGGCCACGTTTACACCGGCAGAACAGCAGGGCTACACCGTGTTTCAGCAGAAATGTAACAGCTGCCACCAGGAACCGCTGTTCACGGATCATTCCTTCCGGAACAATGGCATCGGCACGGGTCCAAACAACGATGAAGGCCGGTACCCGATCACACTAAACCCGGCGGACAAGTATAAGTTTAAAGTGCCCAGCCTGCGTAACCTCGCTTACACTGCTCCTTACATGCACGATGGACGCTTTTATACACTTCAGGGCGTATTAAATCATTATGCAGCGGAAGTGGAGGACGGCCCAACGCTCGATCCGCTGCTGAAAATGAACGCGAAACCCGGCATCACACTCAGCGCAGCAGAGCAGCAATTACTGCTGGTATTCCTCAACACGCTGAACGACCGGAATTTTGTTAAAGACAAACGGTTCTCAGAAGAATCGCAATAAAATGATACGACAGATGAAAAAAATACTATTGCTGCTGCTGATGATCACCACCGGTTGCTACGAAGCCAGGGCCTGTGATATCTGCGGCTGCGGGGTAGGAAGCTACTACATCGGCCTGCTGCCGGATTTTAAAAAGAAGTTTATCGGTATCCGCTACCAGTACAAAACGCTGCGTTCCCACCTGGGTCCCGGTGGCGCCACATCCTATCTTACTACCAACGAAACCTACCAGACAGCGGAACTCTGGGGCGGATGGAATATCGGCAAACGTTTCCGGCTGCTGGGGTTTATACCGGTCAACTTCAACAGCCGCGAAAACCAGGGCGTCACCATGCATAAATCCGGTATCGGAGATATAGCGGTGGTTGGCTATTACCAGCTGCTGGATAAACAGCATACTACCCGTGGCGGCAAACTGCTGGTGCAATCGTTATGGATAGGAGGGGGCATTAAAGTTCCTACGGGGAAATATGAGCCAACTGAACATAAGGAAAATGAAGATACGCCCAATAATTTCCAGCTGGGCACGGCCAGCACCGACTTTACCTTAAATGCCATGTACGATGTGCGGCTAATGGATTTCGGGGTAAATACCAACGTGAGCTACAAAATCAATAGCCGCAATAAATACGATTACCAGTATGGTAATAAATTCACGGCAAACATTCTGGCCTATTATAAAATAAGGGCAGCGGAGAAAGTTACACTGGCGCCCAATGCAGGAGTACTGTATGAAACCGCCGAAAAAGATACGGAAGGAAAAAAGTATGCCGTGGATATTTCAGGGGGGCATTCACTGCTGGCTACAATGGGACTGGAAGCCACCATGGGCGTTGTTTCCGTAGGTGGAAATTTCCAACCCGTTATTTCACAGCAGCTAGCTGATACCCGGATTAAAGCAGGCAACCGCGTAATGGTGCATGTTACTTATTTATTTTGATGATGCCCACGCAATAGTGAACAGGTGTAAGCCATTTTCAAAACGGTAGCTTTCCTGCCAGCCGTGCAGGTGGCAGATCTGGCGCACAATCGCCAGCCCCAGACCCGTGCCGGTGGTATTGGGGGAGGAAGTGCCAAAACGCCGGAAAAGCATTTTCTCCTCCAATGGCATGGCGCCGGTATTGGATATCTCCAGCAGGCCCTCTTTCAGGGTGATGATCACGGTATCTTTCAGGCTACTGTGCCGCACTGCATTCATGATCAGGTTGGTGAGCAGTATTTCCACCAGCACTTTATTACCGGATATTATAACGTCCGGCGTAATATGCGTGACTAGCTGCAATTGCTTGTCGTCCACGAAATCCTCCAGCAATGAAATATGGTTTTCCAGCAGCGCAGATAAGTGGATGGTGGCTTTCCCGGAAAACTGGCTGTTCTCTATTTTCGCCAGCAGTAACAGGTTTTTATTGATGCGTGTTACCTTCGACAACGATTGATGCGCTTCATCGATGAGCGCCGATTGCTCGTCTGTAACAGGTTTGCTCTGGTGCAGCAGGTCCAGTTTGAACTTCACAATGGATAAAGGCGTTTGCAATTCATGTGATGCATTTTGCGTAAACTCTTTTTGTTGTTTGTACACTGCAATATTGCCGGCAATTAATTTCTCCAGGTGATGGTTCAGTGTTTCAAATTCTTCAATCCCGGTTTTTTCAAATTGAATAGCATGTTGCTGATGAAGGTCAAATGACTGGATCTTTTGTAAGCTGTTATAAAAAGGCCGCCACAGTTTTTCAGATATTTTCCGGTTAATAAAAATAAGACCGCCCAGCAGGATGAGGAAGAAAATAAACGTTACACCCCCAATAGCAATAATGGTTTCATAGGATTCCTCCATATTGGATTCCTGCGTAAGCCGGAATACTTTACCATTAATGGTGAAGTAGGTCACCAATCCCTGGAACCTGTCCCAGCCCTTTGCAGGTATATATTTATTTTTACGGTAGATGTTATACGTGGAATCCGGCCGTAATGCGGCAACAGGTTGTAACTGTGTTTCCGGCTGCAGTTTATTCCAGAGGGCCACACTTTCAGCGAGTTCTTTATCAGTAAGAGTAAGCGCCTGCAGGTTTTGCCGCGTGGTAGCGCTTACAATGCGGTTATGTTCTTTCAGTTCATGTTCCCAGATGAAATCTATAATGGCATAGTAGGCGGGAATGCTGCATGCGAGCACCATCCCGGCATATAGCACAAATGCCCTCATCGATTTATTAAGCAACTTATTCATAGCCTTGCAGGATGCTTTAAGGCTGCTAAGATAAACTATACTTCCCACCTGTAACCGGTGCCGTAAATAGTTTTAAGATAATGACCGCACCCGGCCTCCGTTAGTTTCTTTTTCAGATTTTTGATGTGGGCGTAAATGAAATTGTGGTCGTCAAGCATACCGGCAATATCGCCTGAAAGATGCTCCGCCAGCGCATTTTTAGAGATAACCTTATTTTTGTTGCTGATAAAATAGAGTAGCAGGTCAAACTCTTTTTTGGTGAGGATCACCGGCACATTATTAATGAGCACTGTTTTAGCCAGCAGGTTAATGGTGAGTTCATTTTGCCGGATAACATTATTGTTATTAAATTTTCTTCTTCTGATGACGGAAAAAATCCGGGCCGATAGCTCCGGTAAATGAAAGGGTTTTGCCAGGTAATCATCTGCCCCGGTTTTTAATCCCTGAATCTTATCTTCGTAAGAGTCTTTCGCAGAAATGATGATAATGCCCTCATCTTTCTCCCGTTTTTTTATTTCTTCCAGCAGCCTGATACCATCGCCGCCGGGTAACATCAGGTCCAGCAGGATACATTCATAGTCAAACATTTCTATTTTTGCCAATGCCTGCTGATAGGTACCTGCATATTCACATACGTAATTTTCACCTGATAAATAAGAGATAATGCTTTGTGCCAGCTGTATCTCGTCTTCTATAATCAGTAATTTCATGGCACTAAATTAAACTTCAATTCTGAATTAATTCTGAATTAATCCGCTGCCAATAAGGGATTAACGCTATAAAGTAATCCTGGGTGTCTTTCTTAATATATTGTATAACAGTTAGTTATGTGTTGGTTGGCACTTTATTTATCTTTTAGGGAGATGGATAACGGTGGTATCACCGCGTTTAGAGGGGTTAATCACGATGTACAAGGGCCATCGAACTTTTCCCGATCCGTCTGAGCTAATCGACAGGATTGATTTTTCTTTGCACAAAATTAATCTCGTTGAAACATTTATACTTTATTCTCGGCCTCATTTTTATCAACCTTACTGTACTGGCACAAACAGGTGTCATTAAAGGAAAGATCAGCTCCGCCGACGGGCAGCCTGCAGCATTTGTAACAATTGGATTAAAAGATACTAAAAAAGGTACCCTGACCGACGAAGCAGGTCTCTTTACATTGAAGAATGTAAAGCCCGGTAATTACACACTGGTCATCTCTTACACCGGCGCTAAAACACTGAATCAATCGGTAACCATTGGCGCAGATGAAGTAACCGCAGTAAATATCGCACTGGAAGCAACCGCCAGCCAGTTGAACGAAGTAGTGGTAGACGGCACTAAAACAAGAACCATTAATAAAAGACCGGTAAGCATCGGCAAATTACCGGTACCGGTAATGGACCTGCCACAAAGCGTAGCCATCATCGGTCATGAAGTACTGGAGAACCAGCAGGCACAACGCCTCAGCGACGTGGTGAAAAACATCAACGGCGTATACATGGCCTCCATGAGAGCCGGTACCCAGGAAACATTCAACGCCCGCGGATACGGATTTTCCAGCACCAATACCTTCAAGAACGGCGCCCGCGTTAACTCCGGCGCCATGCCAGAAATGAGCTCCCTCGAAAGGGTAGAAGTGCTGAAAGGCAGCGCCGCCATCCTGTATGGCAACGTTTCTCCCGGTGCTGTGATGAACATGGTCACCAAACAACCCAAATTCAATTTCGGTGGTGAAGTAAATCTCCGTGCCGGCAGCTACGGATTACTGAAACCCGCCTTCGATGTATACGGTCCCCTGTCGTCAAAGATAGCCTACCGCGTAAACGGTACCTTCGAAACAGCCGACAGCTACCGCGACCAGGTACACTCCAAACGCTATTATGTAAATCCTTCCTTGTTGTTCAAATTGAGCGACCGCACGGAATTAGTAGTACAGGCAGATTACCTGAAACACGACTTTACCCCCGATTTCGGTACGGGTTCTATCGGCGATACCGCATTGATCAAAGTGCCCCGCAATACTTTTTACGGCGCTCCATGGCAATATGCACATACACAACAAACCACCGCATCTGCCAACATCAAACATAAACTGAACGATAACTGGGCAATAACAGGCAATATCGCTTATTCTAAATATTACCGGGACTATTACTCCATCGAAAGGATCCAGGCAAAAGGCGACAGCACCTGGGCCCGCCCGCTGGGAAGAAATGGTACCAATGAAGATTACTACGCTGTACAGGTGGATTTAACCGGTAACGTAAGAACCGGCGCCATAGAACATACCGTCCTCGCCGGCGTGGACGCCGACAGGTACCTCACAGGCACCTATGGATACACCGTACCATCTATCAACAAAACTACCGGTATCTACGATATCATCAATGTATACGAACCCAATAAGTTCCCATACCGTACCGATATGCCGGTGGACACGCTGAAAACCGTTCTCAATGCACCGGTAAACAGGTTAGGCGCTTACGTACAGGACCTGATCAGCATCTCTGAAAAAATCAAAGTACTGGCAGGCGTGCGGTTCTCTTACCTGCAAACAGAAGCCCCGGTTACCTATAACTTTAAAGGTGGCAAAACAGCCGGTAAATCTAAATACGATCACGCATTTTCACCCCGCTTCGGCCTGGTATATAAGCCAATCGCTTCTACCGCGGTATTCGCCAGCTACTCCACTTCATTTACACCCAACAGCGGCCAGGATATCTATGGCGCAAACCTGAAGCCATCCACCATCGAACAATATGAGCTGGGTGTGAAAAATGATATCCTGAAAGGACGTTTGTCCGTTAACGTTACTGCATACCGCATCCGTAATAATAACTACGCACAAATGGCAGCGTTTTTAAGCGATGGCACCACCGTGAATAGCAACACCAACATTAAAACACTGATCGGCGAAACCCTCAGCCAGGGCGTAGAACTGGATATCGCAGGACATCCTGTAGCCGGTTTGGATCTGGTAGCAGGCTACAGCTATAACAACATGACCATCGAAAAAACAACAGGACTTAACGGCAGTTCCATAGAAGGCGAACGCCTCGTAGGTAACCCCAATCATACCGCCAACGCCAGCGCATTCTATACCTTACAGGAAACAAAACTGAAAGGTCTGAAAGTGGGCATTGGATATTACTACCTCGGTCAGCGCTACGCAGGCTGGAACAACACGGTCAATCAAACACAAAAATATAACCGCCTGATTTCTGTTCCCGGTTTCTCTACCCTCGACCTGAGCGCCGGATACGCTTTCAAACGCTTTGCAGTAATGGGTAAAGTTTCTAACGTTACCAACACCTACAGCTACTACGTACACGAAAACTACAGCATCAATCCAATACCGCCTACGCAGTTTACGGGCACAGTGTCTTACAAATTCTAAACGCGCGGATTTTGTCTTGGCTCAGGATTACGCTGATTTTACTGATTACCTGGATTTTTACTTTTTTGATTTTTTTGATTTTATAAAGGAGTAAGGGAGATAGAAGCGGATATTCGCTTTTATCTCCCTTAATTATTATAAAAAAAATCTAAAAATCTTAAAAAAATCCAAAAGTAAAAATCCAGGTAATCAGTAAAATCAGCGTAATCCTGAGCCAAGACAAAATCCGCGCAAACAATTTCGCGGCTTAGTTGTTCAGTAGGGAACCGTTTTATTCACTCCTCAAGTACAGCATGATGAACAGAGCAATTATCACTTGCATCCTTTTTATATGCATAAGCCAGTTATTGTTTGCCCAGGACGCCAATTATTGGTCTGGAAACTATGGCCCTGGTGGCTTTTTTACGCCCGGTGCTGTTATTGCTAATAATAAAGATAGCGGCGTTCTTTTTTATAATCCCGCATTGCAGGCGCTTACCAAAAAGAAAACCGCTTCTATTTCAGGAACCGTGTACCAGGTGGAGTCCATCAAGATAAAAGATGGCGCAGGTACCGGGAAAAGCCTGCATTCACGTATCACTTCCAGCGTGCCCCAGATGTTATCCGGCATCGTGTCCCTGGGCCACAGGAAACCCGTTTATATCGGCTATGCACTTACACATACTGCGGTGCTGAATTACAATGTATCCCAGCAACAGGATACAAAGCTCAATGTGGTTGACGGCAGCGGGAGCCCCGGACTGGAATATTATCTTGGCCAGTACAATTTTCAGAACCTTACCCGGGAAACCTCTGCCCTTATCAGCACAGGATTTAAATTGTCTGACCGCTGGGCAATCGGTTTTATGGCAGAAGGACAATCCCGTTCCCAGCACTACAGTGAAACCGTTTCCGCCCGGGCACTGATTGGCAGCAATACCTCCAGCACCCTGCCACTGGCCAGTAACGAGGGCGCGTACCAGGTGGATTATCATCACATCGGCTTAAAACTAAAGGCCGGTTTAAGCTATGAAGTAACGAAACATCATTTCGGGTTTTTGTTGTCATCGCCCCTTATTCATATACGTGGACGGGGAACTTTACTGAGCAACATGGCTATTGCCAATGTCCGTTTCCTGGACGAAGATCCCATCAACCTGCTGGCGAACACGCGGCAGACTAACCTGAAAACAACTTATAAAGTACCCGCCAGTGCAGCGTTTGGATATGCATATGACTATCGCAAAGGACAGGTGTATCTAGCGGCGGAATACTTCCTGAAAATAAAAGACTATAATATCCTCACCCCGAGGTCTGAAATTTTTCAAAGACCCGACACCGGGAATAGTAATTCATCCGCCATTGCATTGCTGGAAATGAGGGAAGGCAGAAAGGCCATTTTTAATATGTCCGTTGGCGTTAGTTACCAGCTGAAGCCGCAGTTAACAGGCTATTGCTCCCTCAGAACCGATTTCAACTACGCCAGCAGGGAAAATACCGATGGCTTTTCGCCTAATACGTCTACATGGGATAACTATTACTGCCAGCTGGGGGTAAACATCAAAAGAAGACAGTATAATCTCCGCACAGGCATTTTGTTGGGCTACGGCCATACCGGCAGTTACCAGCAACCTATTAACTTCGATGATCCGAAAGAGTCTAATCTCCTAACAGGTACCATTGGCGCGGTGCCGGCTACACGCGTTACGGCCGCTTTGATGATTGCCTTTATTCATAACCTGTAATACCCTTAGATCAGCCCTTTCAATATGGCCACACTCTTCGTCAATTCCTCGTTTGAAGAAGAGGCAAAGCCAAGCCGCACGGCATTGGCATGATAGTTCCGGTATTGATGAGCTTTACCATCCGAAAGGAATAACCCCTTGCCAAGGGCCCTTTGTGCTAATTTTTCCAGGTCGATCGATGGGTCAAATTCCGTCCACACGGTCATGCCGCCCTCGGGAATGGTGAAGCTTACTACATCACCCAATTCACGGTGTAACAGGCCGCAGAAAAGGTTGCGCCTTTTTTCATATACCGGTAAGGCCTTTCTGAGATATCGTTGCAACGTGCCGTCATTTAAAAGGCCGGCCATGGCGTTGTCTAAAATATGGTCGCCCTGCCGGTCCAGCAGGATACGGACTTTCGCCAGGTGTTCAATAACGTTTTCTGCAGCCACCAGGTACCCCATACGGAAAGCAGGCGAAAAACTTTTGCTGAAAGACCCGCAGTAAATAACCATGCCGTTTTCATCGGCGCTTGCAAGCGGTAATAACGGGCGGTGTTTATAGTGAAAGTCAAAATCATAATCATCTTCAAAAATGATGAAACCATATTCATTGGCCAGCCGCAACAGCTCCAGTCTCCGGTCCAGCCGCAGCGATACTGTGGTGGGATAATGATGATGCGGGGTTACATATACCATTCTGACCTTTCTTTTCTTGCAGATCTTTTTAAGTTCGTCTACCACCAGGCCGTTTTCATCCACGGGTATGGTAATATGTTTCGCGCCGGCGTGAGCAAAGTTAAGTTCCGCTCTATTCCATCCTGGTATGCCTGAAACAATAACATCGCCTTCTTCAATCAGCGCGTTACACACCAGGTTGACTCCCATTAACGTACCCCTTACCGAAAGAACATTTTTGGCTGTCGTCTTTAACCCCCTGGTTTCATTCAGGTAATGGGATAAGGCATCCCTGTAAAAATAGGAGCCGTCCGGGTGACTGTAACTACCGAATTTGTGATAAAGACCGCTTCTTGTCAGCTGGTTCCGGTAGGCCCGGTACAGTTCTTTTATCGGCGCCAATGCCGGGTCAGGAAATCCGTCGTCTAAATGAAGCTCCGCACTCACCAGTGAAATTTCTGCATAAAGTTTCGGCGTAACAGAAAATCCTGCCTTTTTTTGAACTGTCGCTGTACCGCCATGCCGCAGGACATGGGGCGCCGGTTCCGGGATACGCGACGACACAAACGTACCACGCCCTACATAGCTTTCCAGCCAACCCTGCATCTGCAGCTCTTCATAAGCCTTGGATACCGTAATCCTATTGAGGCGCAGCAGGGCGGCAACATCCCTTGAACCCGGCAGCTTTTGCCCTGAACGAAGTTTCCCGTTTTTTATCAGCAATAAAAGGGCATCCGCAAACTGAAGGTAAACGGCCCTGCCGGAAGAAGGGTCGAAACGCAGGCCATCAAAAAACTGTGCTAAAATTGGACTACCCATTTTATTCTAATTGGACTACAAATGTAATCCAATTTATGGGTAATTTTGATCCGGAAAATAGTACATATGGAGAATATCATTATCAGAAAAGTAACGCAGACCGATATGGCGCAATTGCAACAAATCGGCCGGCAAACCTTTTACGAAACATTTTCGGCCGGAAATACCGAAGAAAATATGACTAAATATCTGGAAGAGGGTTTTACGACAGAAAAGCTCACCGCCGAATTGACTAATGAAGGCTCGTCATTTTATTTTGCAGTATTGGATGATAAGGTAATCGGGTATCTAAAACTGAATATCGGGCAATCGCAAACCGAGTTGCAGGACGACAAAGCACTTGAAATTGAACGGATCTATGTGATACAGGAATATCATGGCAAAAAAGTGGGGCAAATGCTTTATGAACAAGCGATGCAAATTGCAGCGCAGGTAAATGCCCACTACGTTTGGTTAGGTGTTTGGGAAGAAAACCAGAGAGCCATCAGCTTTTACACGAAAAATGGTTTTGTGGCGTTTGATAAGCATATTTTCAAACTGGGTGATGATGAACAAACAGATATCATGATGAAGAAAATTTTAAAATAAGACAGATGAATTTTAATATACAACCTACGTTAGAAAACGAAAAAGTAATGATCCTGCCGTTGCAGCAGGAAGATTTCGACGCTTTATACGCCGTGGCATCAGATCCGGAAATATGGGAGCAGCATCCCAATAAAGACCGCTGGAGAAAAGAAGTATTCGAGGTATTCTTTGAAGGGGCCATGCAAAGCAAAGGGGCCTTTAAAATAGTGGATAAAGCCACCGGGAATATTATAGGAAGCACGCGGTTTTATGAACATAATGAGCAGGAAAACAGCATATTTATAGGTTATACGTTTTATGCCAAATCATACTGGGGAACGGGCGTTAACCATTTGGTAAAAGCCACCATGCTGGAGTATATTTTCCAATTTGTTTCATCGGTTTACTTCCATATCGGGGTAAATAATCTCCGTTCACAAATTTCCATTGGCCGTATTGGGGCAAAAAAGATTGCCGAACAGGAAGTGATTTATTTTGGAGAAGCGCCCAGGCTGAATTTTGTGTATGAAATCAGCAGGGAGGCCTGGCAGGGACAAATGAAAACCGCCGCCAGATAACGGGTTCTGCAAATTGGCACTCCGTTTGGAACTATAAGGTTATAAATAACAAGATCATGAAAAAGATATTGATTGTCACTTGTTTAGCTATAGCCGGTTTGTTTTATGGGAATACCGGTTCCGCACAGGTCGGGATAAATGTAAATGTGAATATTGGTAATCAGCCGCTTTGGGGTCCTGTTGGATACGATTATGCAGAATACTATTATCTGCCCGATGTGGATGCCTATTATTACGTGCCTGAACGGCGCTTTATATACCTGAACGGCGGAAGATGGATCTTCGCTCCATCATTGCCCGCCAGCTATCATTACGATTTAAACAGGGGTTATAAAGTGGTGGTGAATGAACCAAGGCCATACCTTCATCCGGATGTGTACCGCAGTAAATACAAAAGGTATAAAGGTAATTATGGCAAACAGCAGATCATTCGTTATAGTAACGACGAAAAATATTACGTGGTAAAAGGACATCCAAAGAATGGAAAATATAAAGAAGGGAAAGGTAACAACGGAAAGGGCAACAATGGGAGAGGCAATAACGGAAAAGGTAACAACGGAAAAGGGCACGGTAAACACGACTAATTTTTCAGCATTATTCCGGCATCCATTGTTGTTGTTTATTTTTTAACTTTTAAAACAACAGTTAACGCCTATGGCAAAACAAACAGGGTTGCTCCGCTTTACCGGTAAGCTGGGCAATATCATTGGTTACCGGAGGAACGGAAATTACTTCGTTCGCACCATGCCGGAAGCAGTAAGGCAAACTGCCGCTACCCGGAAGGCTTCCAGGAACTTTGGCGTTGCCAGCAGGAAAGGAAAACTGATCCGGCGGGCCATCATTCCACAGCTGCATATTCATCACGACGGGTCGCTCGTTAACCGGCTAAACAAAGCCTTGATACAAACAAGCAGTGATAGTCTCCGCGGCCTCGAAGGATTCCGGGTAAACCGCTACACCGGAACGGAACAATTCTTCCCTCATCCACCAGTTGTTTCAAAACAAGGCCAGTTAAAAATATCGGCGCAAAGTTTACCGCCGCAGGGTGAGGCTTCCCACCTGGAAGTTACGGTAACGGCCGTACGTATTTGTTTCCCGGAGCGCCGGATTACCGGCCGTAGCAGCACCACCGTCATGCTCGACTTACACGAGCCTTTCAACGGTTTGGAACTGGAAGCCAATACACCAGGAAAAGGAACCCTGCTGATCATCTTGCAGGTAAGAAGCTTTAATGGAACCATTGCAACGGGTAACCGCCGTTTTTTTGCTGCAGATATAATAGCAGTATTGACACCTGCCGCCACCAAACCCAAGCGCCTGAAGGCTAACAGCATCCCTGATGTAAGAAAGCGATGGTCTCTTCAGCCGGAATCCATCAGCATTAGTTCCAGGCTCCTACATCCGGCGTCTCAACTGCAGCGGGAATGAAGCAACGCCGTTCTCTTCTCAAAAATAATTTTTTACGCAACGAAGGGCCGCTCTTCGCCAGCCCTCATGCGCCTATACATCAAATTGCCTGGTTCCCCATCTGCTTAAACATCACATACCTTCAAATACTCACAGAAACCTGTCATTTAAGCCTCCTTTTCCCCCGCTTTATTGAAAGCATCTCATCAAAAGAACACCTCCTGATCAAGTCCACCTCAACGACACGTTAAAAGTAATCCTCCTCCATGTCTCTCCCTATCCCACAGTATCTCCCATCTATCTCACAATAATCCCCCAAAGTAAAAATCAAGCAAATAAGTATAATCAATGTAATCCTGCTCCAAGACAATTTCCGGGCCGCCAAAGGCGACCCGGTCATCAATTATCTACTCGTAATCTTCGTATTAATGGCACTGTGTACCTTTTCCAGTAACTCACCCCCTGAGAAGGGCTTCCTGATAAAATCGTCACCCGGACATTCTTCCATTAAGGAGTCGATATCTTCTGATGCGGAAATGATCAGTATCGGTATCTCCCTCGTGTCAGCATGTGATTTCAGGTGCTTGCATACTTCCAGTATACTATGGTCCGGTAAGTGACTGTTCAAAATAAACAGATCTGGTTTCTCAAATGACCCTTCCAATAATAATTTAGCATCATTCAAGAAAGAAATCTGGTAATGCTTCTTGAGCAATGATGATACAAGCAATTTTATATCAACATCGCTTTCTGTGATTAGGATCTTCCTGGTCATAGCAATACGATTTGATGTGCCCGTATCTTAAACCAATATCGCACCAAAATCGGGGATTAAACTTGTTACTGATTGTTTATCAATTATTTAAGGGTGATGATAATTTTATGTTTTTGGGTATTTTATGAAGATAATTTTCTACACTCCGAGGTGGAAACCGGGCGTTACCGGTACATGGATACCAGTTCCTGCATGCTCACCGCATGCGTATTAATAGCTATCTCCGTTTCACCGGATGCAACATGGCACACGTAGCCGGGCATGATGGGTACCGCGCTAAGCTGCCACGTGTGTTGATGATAAAAAACCGAATCCTTCATAACGTTAAGCAGGTGCAATGCTTCATTCAAACCTGTGCCGGCGGCTTTTAATACCGCTTCCTTCCGGGTCCAGTAGCGGTAAAAGATTTCCGGTGATGCCGGATCGTTACGGATAGCATCCCATTCTTCCGGGGTGAACTGCTGGTGAAAGTCTTCAACAGATAATAACGTGGGCTTTTCAATGTCAATACCCACATCTCCTTTGCCGGCAACCGCACATACCACGATGTTACCTGCATGGGAAATGTTGAAATCGGGTGCCCCTTTAATGAACGGCCGCCTGTGTACCGTGTATGCGATATCAGCCAGTGAATAACCGGGAAGGGCATATTGCAGCAGATGCTTGCCCAGCAAACCGGCATGGGCATCTTCCCAACGTTTGAACCGGTGTATGCCTGCCCTCATACCTTCCGGCAGGGCGGCCATCAGCCGGTTGAAAGTATCCGCGGGCAGGGGTGTATCATAACAACTGTAATAAACAGAGATAAGGGTCTTCGGCATTTTTTTATCAGGTTAAGAAAAACGCTCGCAGGTGCTGCACCCGCAATCTACTCCGCAATTTTCACATTTTTTTTGCAATTGCATTTAATATTTCTTGTTAAATTGGCCGCCGTTTAGGAAACATCGGATCACTATTCTCCACCGCTGTATGGAGAAGTAAATAGCTATTATTTCATCAGAATATAATTATTATTTATTAATCTTATGTTAGCAATGTCAGCAAGGAACAACCACTATCGCCGGCGGATTACGCTGAATCCGCATTCTCTTTTTTGTTTTCTTCTTGTATCCGTTTTATTCGCTAAACAGGGAATTGCCCAGGGAAACAATCATTCATCACCACCTTTTACGGCAAGACTCATCAACATTGAAGCCGCCACCAACACCACGTTTACCTACAACACCCGGCTTCATAACGGATCTGCCGCATCCCGTGTCTATCAACTTTCTGCAAGCCTGCCCGCCGGGTGGAACTCCTCCTTCAAAGTTGAAGGCGTACAGGTAACATCGCTGAACATCGATTCAGAAAAGACCCAGGACATCACCCTGGAAATTAATCCGGCCATTGAAACAAAACCCGGCAAGTATAATATCCCCGTGCTGGCCATTACCGGAACAGATACCGCGAAGCTGGATCTCGAGGCGGTAGTAAAGGGAAGCTATGCGGTTACACTCACTACGCCATCAGGCAGGTTAAGCGATGAGGTCACCGAAGGAAACCGGAAAGAAATTCACCTGGTGGTGAAGAATACGGGCACTATTACACTCGACAACCTCGACCTCTCCGCACAGGCGCCCCCGCAATGGGAAGCGGCATTTGTTCCCTCCACCATTACCCGCCTGGAACCGGGAAAAGATGCGGAAGTTACCGCTACACTGAGCGTGCCGGATAAAACACTCGCAGGTGATTATGTCACCAACTTCTCTGTTAAAAATACCAATGCCAACGCCAGTGCAGCTTTCCGTATGATGGTGAAAACATCTGCACTTACAGGATGGCTGGGCGTATTGGTGATAGTGGCAGCACTTGGCGCCGTTTATTACCTTATCCGTAAATATGGCAGGAGATAGCAGCTTATGGAACAACCAATTATTGAAATAAATGGGCTGACCAAATACTACGGCTCCCTGAAGGCCGTGGACAACCTCCATCTCACCATTGGGAAGGGCGAAATATTCGGACTGCTCGGACCTAATGGCGCGGGCAAGTCCACCACTATATTAATGCTCCTCGGCCTCACAGAACCCTCCGCAGGCGAGGCGCGCATCTGCGGACTAAACGCCTCCCGGAACCCGATCCCGGTAAAACGGAAAGTAGGGTATATGCCCGATAGTGTTGGGTTCTATAATGAACTCAGCGCATTGGAAAACCTCACCTACATAGGACGGCTCAATGGTATCCCCGAAACGGAAGTAACAGGCGTTGCCCGGAATATGCTGGAGGAGGTAGGTCTCGGTGCAGCCATACACAAGAAAACAGGCGCCTTTTCCCGCGGTATGAAACAGCGGCTTGGCCTGGCGGAAGTACTGATTAAACAACCGGAAGTGATCATCCTCGACGAACCCACGCTGGGTATTGATCCCACAGGTGTGAGGGATTTCCTGGAATTGATCAGGCAATTAAACCAACGCCAGGGCCTCACCATTTTGTTATCGTCACACCACCTGCACCAGGTGCAACAGGTGTGTAACCGTGTAGGCATATTCGTTGGCGGGCACTTACTGGCAGAAGGTAATATTGAAACGCTGGCAGCCAACTTATTTAACACCGCACCCTATATGGTGCAGGTAACTATAAAAACGCCCGTCAACGATGCAGGCGCACTGGAGAAGGAACTCCTGCAAATGCCCGCCGTCGGTAAAGTAACAGCCGATGGAACCCTGGTAGAGATCTCCGGCCAGGAGAATATTACCCCCGACATTGTACGTTTCTTTGTGGGCAAAGGGATTGACGTTACCGGCGTACAGCAGAAAAGCTATGGCCTCGATGAAATCTATCAACAATATTTTGAAAATAATTTAAAGGAAAATACATCCAATGAAAAGTCAGGTGGCTTATTTCAACGGTCTTTTTTCGGCAGGTTCAAAAAGCGTTGAGAAGAAAAACAGCGCAACGAATCCGTTTTTTGTGATGGTGCGCAAGGAAGTGGCCGATCAGATACACAGCTGGCGGTTTATCATTTTAGCCGGACTGATACTGCTTACTTTCCTTGGCTCCATGTATGTGTCCATGACCAATATCAGCAAAGCAGTTTCCAATGCCGGCGACCCCGACAGGTTGTTTTTATACCTGAAGCTGCTCACCACCACGGATGGTACGCTGCCTCCCTTCCACGTATTCGTGGGTTTCCTGGGGCCGTTGCTGGGTATTAGCCTGGGCTTTGATGCTATTAACTCTGAGCAATCCAACGGCACCCTGATCCGCCTGATGGCGCAACCGGTATACCGCGACTCCGTGATCAATGCAAAATTTGTAGCGTCACTGATAGTTGTCAGCACACTTTTCCTGTCATTGAACCTACTGATGATCGGCGGGGGCCTCATTATTACCGGCGTAGGAATTGAGCCCTCAGAGTTTGTGCGTATCCTGTGTTTTGTGGTGTTAAGTGTGATCTATGTATCGTTCTGGCTTAACCTTTCCATCCTGTTGTCGGTAAAGTTCCGTCAAACGGCTACCTCCGCATTAACGGCCATCGCTATCTGGTTGTTCTTTACCGTCTTCTACCAGGTGTTGCTGAATATTATTGTGAAAGCATTCCTGCCGGACCCGGATGTATTAAGCCAGGACCAGTTGCTGGCCTATAACAGGATTATTTTAACCTTCCTGCGCTTTATACCAAGCCAGCTGTATACCGATGCTACTACCACGCTGCTGATGCCTTCTGTACGCAGCCTGGGGCCACTCACCATGGAGCAGATGGCCGGGGCCATTCCTTCGCCGCTGTCCGTGCGGGAAAGCCTGCTGGTGGTATGGCCACAGGTAAGCGGTTTGATTGCCGCCACCGTAGTATGCTTCGCGCTTTCCTATTATCTTTTTATGCGAAGGGAAATACGTACCTGAGCATCTGCTGTATTCCCCGCGTCACTCGTCCGTTCTGAAGGGTGATGCGGGCAACAGCTCCCGGTTATATAAATTAGGGTTCACCGGGTTATCAGACCATGCATAACGGACGTATTTGGGTGCACTGATCTCGTCGCTCCATACTGTCACTTTATTCCCTTCTATTTTCGCATTGGCCGGAACGAATTTCTTATCAGCGCCGGCAATCTCAAAGGTGGATGGCGCCTCGCCGTCATTGGTGATCAGCCCACTGCCGGTATCAGTGAAGCTGATAACGATGCTGTTCTCCCTGGTAACAGCCAATTGGTAAAGCGGACCGCTGAAGGTAATATTTTCTTTGTAAGCCACTTTCATAGCGCCAAAAGCCAGGCGTTCACCTACGGCTTTTTTATTATCAGGATGAACGTCGTTCCACTCGCCCAGGTCAATCGCCACTGCCATCGCGGTATTGGGAACCGACAAGGCCTTAGCTTGTGACTCCCTCATCATCGCCCAACTGCTTTCTGTTGGAAGGTAAGTGTAGTCCATAAATCCCGGGAGCTGCACATAAAGAAAGGGGAGAGGCCCCTGGTTCCATTTAGCTCTCCAGTCGCTGATCAGCGCCGGTAGCAGCTTTGCATACTGCCTGGGCTCACCGGCATTCGTCTCGCCCTGGTACCAGCAAAAACCTTTTATGGTATAATTGATTTCCGGGAACACCATCGCGTTATACAATGCAGCGGGTTGATTTTGCAGGTTGATATTCGGGGTAGCGCTTTCACGTGGTAAGGGCCTGAAAACGGCGCCCACTTTATACTGCCAGTCGCCTTTTAAATCAACAGTATCGGTACCGGAGAAAATGAAGTAAGGCTTATCCGGTACAAACCCTCCTTTGCCGGCGGTATTGGTAACACGCACTACGAACAGGTTTTTGCCTGCTTTCAATACACCGGCCGGTACCTGGTACCGGCGTTGGGGATACAGGTAAGTGGTGCGTCCCACCTGTTTGCCGTTGATGTAAAGTTCATCCGCATCCACAATCCGTCCCAGGAAAACTTTGGCAGGCTTGCCGGCCATCGCAGCAGGGAGCTCTATTTCCCTGCGATACCATACCACGCCATTTAAATCCTTAATGCCCTGGTCTTCCCAGTAGCCGGGAATATTAATCCTGCGCCATCCTTTCGGGATATACGCTTCGTCGTACCATTTACCGGTTCCTGCCAGTCCTGCGTCTGCCGGCGGTTTCACCGTATTTCCCGGTGGCCGTTTGAAGCTGTTGAGATAAGCGGTGTCTTTATTTTTATTCATTGTTGCTGTGGCTGCAGGAAATTCTTTCAGGCCTTCTTCACTCATCCATGCTTCAATCGGCGTTCCACCCACGCTGGCATTAATGATGCCTACAGGTACTTTGTATTTTTCGTAGATCTTTTTTGCGAAGAAATAGGCGACTGCAGAGAATGGCCTGGTATCTTCGCCTATGGCCGGTTTCCAGTAACCGGTGGGCAGGTCGGGGATGGGGCCGGATAAGCCGGTGCCACCCGGTACCAGGAACTGCCTGATCTGGGGGTAGTTCGCTTCGGCAATTTCACGGGCATATATTACGTCATGAACATTGAGCTGATGCGCCATGTTCGACTGGCCACTGCAAAACCATACATCTCCAAACAGGATATCATGCAGGGTAATTTTATTACCCGCAGTAATCTCCATGTTGTAAGGCCCACCGGCTTTAGTGGGCGGCAAATGCACTTCCCAGTTACCATTGGCATCCGCCTTCGCCTGGTATGTTCTGCCATTGAAACGGACCTGCACTTTTCCATGATTAGCAGCCCATCCCCACAACTTTATTTTTTCATCCCTTTGAAGGATCATACTGTCGCGGATAAGCCGGGGCAATTTCAACTGTGCGAACCCGCTGAATACAGCGAGCAGGAATAACTGGAGGAGGATTATCTTTTTCATATCAGGAACTTTAAAACGGGAAAGGGATATCGTTATTTATTAAAAATTGTTTCCGGCGGACCAAGATAGCTTTCTTTCAGATCTCCGAAATCGAGCACCAGTTGCTGCAGTACCACACCGCTGTTGACCATCCAGTATTTCAATGTATGTTTACCGGTGGTGGAGAGGGTATGTTTGCTGGATTGGATGATGATATTGTCAGCTACCCACTTATTCCAGATGCTGGTGTAAGTAATGGCATCTTCCTTATTGATACTGATGATTTGCGGCGCTTCGTCATCAATGGATACCGCATATTGCAAACCATTTTTGTTGCTGTGAAAATTCAATGTGGGAGAGCAATAGGTGTTGATGGTAACTTCCCCTTTGCTGTAAGTATAAAAATCATATTCCACATGCGGCGCATTGCCAACAGGTTGCTGTTCTTTTGCGGTAACCGGAAAAGGCGTGATAGCGGAACCGGTTCTCCCATGATCAGGCAAAATCGTCCACGTAATACCATTTGAATGAATGGCCCTGGTAAAATGATCCGCTGCTATGGAAACGCCTTTTTCTTCTTCCTGGTAAAAAACGTTACCGGTAACACCGCCGGGAATGCTCGCACGCATCAGCTTGTGCATGCCCGGTACTTTTCTTTCCTCCGCTGAATCTGCCGGAAGATATTTCACGGCGGGCATTTTTTGTACCGGTGGTTGCTGCCAGTTGGTATAACCGATATGCGTTTGGTCCATCATATGGTTCCATTTCCGGTTGTTTAATTGATGATAAGCAACGGTGATCAGCGAGTCTTCCAGGTAGCATGCTTTTACCCGGTCGGCATAGGTATTGGCCATTAGCTGTTTATTCTTAATAGCTTCTTTGTTGAGCGCTGTATAGTAATACATCTCATTCAAATTGGCGCATGCCTTCACCGGATGCAGCACTAACTGGAAGTAGGCGTCTTTATATGCAGTGGGTAACAAGCTATCTATGGCGCTGGCTTTTTTCAGCAGTTCGTTGTAATCTTTTACCACCGTTCTCCACTCATCATAGTTAAGACGGTAAGTATTGGCATCCAGCAACTCGGGTTTCCTTCTGGCATTAAATTTTGTATAGGCAGCTATGATAGCTGCGATATCTTTTGCATAGGGTGTTCCAAACTGGGCTGCAGCCCATTGTCCGGTATATTGCTGAAGGTCGCCGGGGCCGGTCTTTTCCGGGTTCCAGGCATAATCCAGGAAGAAGGAGATGGGGAATTCCATTGGTTTGATATCTCCCACATTTACAATCCAGATCTGACGGGCATTAAATTCCCAGGCAAGGTGCATTTGCTCCCATACCCTGGTAATTGAATTGGTGTTAAGCCATTTGTAATTCCTGGGCGCCCCTACATAATCAAAATGATAATAGATGCCATAGCCGCCCTTGCGGCTTCTCTCTCCGGGTTTGGGCAATTTCCGGATGTTGCCCCAGTTGTCGTCGCAAAGCAGCAGCGTTACATCATCCGGTACGTTCATTCCTTTGTCGTAGTAGTCCTGCACTTCTTTGTATAAGGCCCAGAGCTGCGGTGTTTCACTGGCAGGTTTGCCGGTTACATCGCTGATGATTTTTCTTTGATCAGCAACAATCCGTTCCAGCAAAGCCGTCGCTGTTTCTCTCGACATGGGTTCGTCGCCGTCGCCGCGCATGCCCACTGTTACTATCTTTTCATTGGTAGCCCGCTGCAAGCCGGTGCGCCAGAAGGCTTTCAGTTTTACGGCATTGCTGTCGTAATTCCATGGCCCTGTTCCATATCTTCTCCATTCATCGTGCGCCCTCATCAATGGTTCATGGTGGGAGGTGCCCATCACGATGCCATACTTTTCCGCCATCCGGATGTTTAACGAGTCATCATCATAAAACGCATTGCCCCACATGGCCGGCCAGAGGTAATTGCCTTTCAGCCGGAGGATCAGTTCAAATACTTTTTCATAGAAGCGGTGATTAAAGCCGCCAAACTTTTCTTTGCTCCAGTTAGCCAGTGCGGGCGCTTCATCGTTTATAAAGATGCCGCGGTACTTCACTTTGGGTGCATCGCTGATCGTGATATGCTGCTTAACAAACAGCTGCGTTCTTTTTTTTACCGGCACATCTGCCCACCAGTACCAGGGCGATACGCCCAATTGCCGGGATATTTCAAATACGCCGTAAGCGGTTCCCCTGTTGTCGCTTCCCGCAATAATCAAACGGTTGGCAGTACTTTGTATAAGGTACCCTTCCCACTGGTTTTTCAGGGAGATGGGATGGATGTCTCCCGCTGCTGCAAGCGCACGCACCAGCGCGGATCTTTCATTGGAGCCGATAATGATCGCGGGGCCGGCGGGAATGGTCGCTGATATCGGAAGCTTTATGCCGGTGACCATCTCAATATCCTGCTGCAGGCAGCTGGCCGATTGCAACACCGGCTGGCCGTCGTTCGGGTCCACGCAAATCACCGCGCGGGTCAGGGCAAATGCTGCTTTCGATGCATTATCAACAATGATCGATTGCGCATCACAGCAAATAGCCAGCAGGCTTGTTATTAAGAAAGATATTGTCCGTTTCATCGGCTAAGCGTTGTTAAAAACCAATACTGTTTCCGCCATCTACCGGCAATATCACGCCTGTAATAAATTTTGCCGCATCGCTGGCAAGGAACCAGGCCGCCTCGCCGATGTCGGCTGGCTGTCCCATCGTCCCCATCGGTGTTCTGCCAAATACCTTTGCTTTTCTTTCCGGATCGCTGTCCAACGCTTTTGCCGTCATGTCGGAATAAATAAACCCGGGTGCGATGGCATTTACCCGTATGCCTTTGGGCGACAGCTCAACAGCCATTGCCCTGGTCATGCCGTCGATAGCCGTTTTACTGGCAGAATAGGCAATCACTTTTGGGATGCCATACTGGGCAGCCATGGAGCTGATGTTGATGATGCAGCCAGCCTGCTGCTGCAACATGTTTTTGACAACCTCACGGCTCATCGTGAAAACGGCTGTAAGATTGGTAAGGACGACCTGTTGAAACTCTTCATCTGTTACTTCCGTGAAATCCTTTTTCATGTTGGTGCCCGCGTTGTTCACCAGTATATCTATGGGGCCGTACTTGTCAATCACTGTTTGTACAAAACCGGGAACGGCCGAAAGGTCGGTTACGTCACAGTTGATAGCATGACAGTGCGCGCCGAGTTTTTGTTGGGCGGCATCCAGTCTTTCCTGGTTTCTTCCTGCAATCACCACTTCGATTCCCTGTTCCACGAACTTTTCTGCGATGGCCAGGCCAATCCCTGAACCGCCGCCTGTTACAATCGCTAATTTTCTTTTTGTTGATGTCATCTTCTTCGTTGATTTAATATGCTGTGGTTAAATACCCGGTGCAAACGGGAACCGCAGGCTTTTATAGTACTCCAGTGTTTTGCCTGGTTGTTCGTACGACGCCGGTATGGGCATTTTGCTGAAGGTCTGAAAATACAATATACATGCATTTCTCCACCAGATCGCCTCTTCCTGTTGAATTTTCAGCAACATGGTTACCTGTTCAAATCTTTGTGGATCTACAAATGGCTGTAAACTTTTCCAGGTATCCTGCATTTTCCTGGCGCGTTCAGCCCCTTTATAATATTGATAACATAGTTCTTCCCATAGGCTGTTGCCGCTTTTCATCCGGAAATTCCAGGGCACATGATGAAACCACAACAGGTATTTTTCATCGCAGGTTTGCCTGTTTTCCCATTGCGCCCGCGCTGCCGGCTGGTATTGCGCAAGGGCATTGCTGCCGGTAGCAGTACGGTCAAAACCGATGCCCGCGCTATCCGCCTTGTGATAATAAACGGGATTCCATTCCGGGCGCTGCTGGTTATTTACCCAGGGCGCAGGTCCGTAGTGGTGACTGGTACCCATAATATGATGCAGGCCAAGAGGATTGGAATATTGTACAATGATGTCGCGGCTTTCCAGCATCAGGCGGGAGGCGGCTTTCAGGAATGAAGGATTATTGTAGTAGGTCATCCGCAGCCATTCGTCTGCAACCTGTTCGCTGGACAAAGTATGATCCCACGCGAGGCGGCCAAGTGCATACCAGTTGGCCTGCGCAAACGGATGACCGCACCAGTTAATGT
Source organism: Chitinophaga sp. ARDCPP14 (assembly GCF_051362515.1). NCBI lineage: Bacteria > Pseudomonadati > Bacteroidota > Chitinophagia > Chitinophagales > Chitinophagaceae > Chitinophaga > Chitinophaga sp. ARDCPP14. The sequence continues at coordinate 198,068 of NZ_JBKIXB010000008.1, forward strand.
CATTGCCAATATTCGCCACACCGGCCATGCCTGTTAAGGAATGATGATCCAGGCTGCCGTCGATTACCTTAGCAACGGTACTGCCTTTGCCCTTAGCGTAGGTGTCGCTCTCCAGCGTTTCCTTAAACAACGGCGCCAGGAATACCAGGCTGGTAGCCTGACCCAGGTATTCCTGCGTTACCTGGAACTCCATCATCAAGGGTGTTTTAGGCATGGCGCCAAACAAAGGATGAAAAGGTTCCCGCGGCATGAAATCAATCGCCCCGTTTTTCACCTGTACCAATACGTTTGACCGGAAGGTACCATCCAGTGGAACAAAATCATCATAGGCCTGCTTATGGCGGTCTAACGGGTTCTCGTGACTGTAAACAAATGCGCGCCAGATAATCACGCCTTTAAAAGGAGCGATGGCATCTGCGAGCATATTGGCGCCGTCGGCATGGGTGCGTTTGTAATCCTGCGGACCGGGTTGTCCTTCGCTGTTGGCCTTCACCAGGAAGCCGCCGAAGTCCGGCACATAGGTATATATTTCTTTTATTTTTTCCTGCCACCAGCGCTTAACTGACGTATCCAGCGGGTCGGCGGTTTTTAGTCCGCCGGTTTCCATAGGCGCGCTGAACCTGGCGGTGAGATATACTTTGATGCCATAAGGCCGGAGCACATCCGCCAATGCTTTTACTTTTTCCAGGTAAGGTTTGGTGAGCACAAGGGCATTCGCATTTACGTTGGTTACTACGGTACCATTAATGCCTATGGATGCATTGGCTCTTGCATAATCGATGTAACGCTGATCAATATAACCAGGCAGCGTATGCCAGTTCCATATAGAAGAACCCGCGTAGCCCCTTTCTACAGTCCGGTCCAGGTTATCCCAATGATTCAGCATCCGGAGCCGGATCTTCGGTGCGGAAATAATATTTAACTGCTGAATGGGTTGCTCCGTTTGCAGCAGGCGCAGGAAATGAAACGTGCCATACAGCACTCCTTTTTCCGAGTTGCCGCTGATGAGGATGCAACGTTTACCGTTCAGTATTTTAGAGATAATAACAAATCCTTCTTCACCGGCCTGTTGCAGCGGTATGGAAATCCCGGCGTTGCTGATCAGGGAAGAGGAGCGGGGAGTGCCAGCAATGATAGCGCCGTTGCGGTTAATGGCAGCGCCGTGAGGGATGGTGGTGTGCAGCAAACCCGACAAGCCTGCCGACAGTTCATTGCTTACAATATCCATTGTAGCGGATGATCTGCCGGTGATGATGGTGGTAATATTTTCGCGGTAGGATTGCAGCAATGTTTTATTTGCAACAGGTGTATATCTCAGCCAGAGATCATATCCGTTTTCTCCTTTTGTGATGAGAAAACAGCAGAGGCATCCTATCAATAACGTGAGTTTTTTCATACCGGCAATAACTATTTTATGTTGCTGATAAAGCTACCGGAATAGCTCATCATCATCGTGGAATAATTCTTTCATAACGGTTCCAAAATAACGCAAATAGCCGCTTTTTACGCACCATTTTCGCAATCGGTTGCGTAAATATCATAAAAAAAAACCTATTCCCGTAATTTTTTCAGGGAGGAAGCCCGGATCACCATTTCCGCGCGGAGTGTAATGGCATCGGTGGTATACAGGTTGCTGATCCCTTTAAGGTGGTTAATTAAATAGGTAGCGGCGGTATCCCCGATGCTGTTGCCGGAATAGTCCATGGTAGTGAGGTTGGGCTCAATCACCCGGCTGATGGGGTCATTATTAAAGCCGGCGAAGGCAATATCCTCCGGGATACGCAGGCCGGCGGCTTTAAGGGCCAGCATGCAATATACGGCGGCCGTGTCGTTGGCGGAAAATACCGCATCCGGGCGCTCGCCGGCGGGCAGGTCCAGGATATACCTGGCGGCGTCTGTCCCCGCCTGTTCTGAAAGCGTGCTGGTTAAGTAAAGCTTTTTGCTGAAGGCGAGGTGGTGATCGTGAAGCGCCTGCTTGTAGCCGTTCAGCCTTTCCTGGTAAACGTTCCGCAATAAATTTCCTCCCAGGTGCATGATCCGTTTGCAGCCTTGTCCGATCAGGTGTTTGGTAATATTATAGGCCGCTTCCTGGTTATTGATGCCAACGGAGGTGCTTTCCTCATGAGGGAACACGCGGTCGAAGAACACGACCGGTATTTTTCGTTTGAAGAAGGGCTCCAGGTGGTTAATGTCCTGTGTATTGGAGGAAAGTGAGATGAGGAGTCCATCCACTCTTTTATTAAACATGGTAGCCGCATTGCGTTTTTCCTTCTCCACATCTTCCAGCGATTGCGCAATAATGAGGTTGTAACCATGCCGGTTGGCGGCATTTTCCATACCGGCCAATGCCGACGACATGAAGTGACTGTTCAGTCGCGGTACCAGTACGCCCAGCGTATGCGTATGCCTGCTTCTTAAACTACTCGCAAATGTATTGGATTGATAACCAAGCGATTTTGCAGCCTCCACGATCTTTTTCCGGGTGTTTTTGCTGATCATGGGATTGTTTTTCAACCCCCTGCTGACCGTGGCGGCAGAAACATTCAGGTATTTGGCTATGTCGTATATCGTTACTTCCCGGTCCTCTGACATTTTAGTACAGCTTGTTTCTCAAAGGAAATGAACTTTTTCTGAATAAAAAAATGCAATCGGTTACGTAAATCTGATTTTTTCTTATATTCGTTTCACAGAACAAACCCTGACCATCAGCCAGCGATCAATTTTTTTACGCAAAACGCCCGTTATGAAACAACTGAATGATCAACCAAAATCAAGAACTGTAGCGCTCATCTTTTTACGGGCGTCCCTGATCACTTTATAGCTTAATAAAAAGGAACAACCACGATAGACAGATTCCATCTCTTCCTTTTCCATTTTTTATAATTGTCTAAACGACATTAATCGTTATGAAAAAAACTGAAAAATTAAAGCACAAACCGGGCATAGTCAGGCTGTCGATCAGCCGCATATTGACAATCGCTCTTTTTACCGCCTGCCTTTTAGCCAGGCCGCCCCTTTCATTGGCACAGGACAAAGCGATCCACGGACGAGTTACCGGCGATGGCGGCGACCCCGTTCTCGGCGCCTCCGTAGCCATAAAAGGCACGAACAAAGGACAAACCACCAATGCCAACGGTGAATTTTCTTTGGTAGCCGCCAAAGGCGCTGTCCTTATTATTTCCAGCATCGGGTACGCCAGCCAGGAAATCCGGGTGGAAGACAACACCACCATAAAAGTGCAACTCACCGCCGCTACAAAAGATATCGGGGAAGTAGTAGTAGTAGGATATGGAACGCAAAGAAAAAAGGACTTAACCGGCGCCGTTGCCAGCGTAAACCTGGAAACACTGCGTGAAGCGCCCAACACCAATATCGGTCAGTACCTGCAGGGAACCGTGCCAGGGTTAAACGTAGGTATCGCTACCGTTGCCGGCGGCACCCCACCCATTTCCATCAGGGGACGGGTAACACTCAACGGTAACCAGAATGTGCTGATCATTCTCGATGGCATTCAATACACCGGCTCCCTTTCTTACATCAACCCAGATGATATCGCTACCATTGATGTATTGAAAGATGCCAGCTCCACCGCGGTTTACGGCGCACAGGCATCTAACGGGGTGATACTGATTACTTCGCGGAAAGGAAAGATCAACCAGAAACCACGCATCGCATTTTCTACTTCCTATACCAACCAGTACCCAACCGTAGGCAACCTGAAACCATACGACCGCGAAGGATATCTTAACTATCTGAAAGAAGCATTTTACGATAAAGCTTACCTGGGTCCGGACTATACAACACCTAACCCCAACTTCAAAATTGAAGATGTAGCAGATAACAGTATCCGCAGCCCGCAAGGCGGACTGCTGCCCAATAACTACGATTGGTTTGGAGAAGGCACCAACACCGGCACCATCGGGGAAACTAACCTCAGCATTTCCGGCGGCGGCGACCGCGTTACCTATTTACTGTCCGGCAGCCTGGTAGAGCAGAAAGGTTTTATCATCAACGATAAGTTTAAAAGAAAATCTATCCGCGCCAACATCGAAACACGGCCTTTATCCTGGTGGAAAGTAGGCCTGCTGTCCTCCGCAGCATTTATCAACCAGGATGGCGCAGAGCCGTCTTTCGGCAGCCTGCAACGTATGACGCCCCTCATCGTTCCATATGATACCTCCGGTAAACTGATACCGTTTCCTATGAATACGCTGGAGCCAAATCCATTCACTACCTATAACGTAGACGACTACGACAGAACAAACTATTACTTCGCCAATATCTACACAGATATAGATTTTCCGTTTTTGAAAGGGCTCAACTACCGGATGAACTTTGGTAATAACTACCGCTTATCAAAACACTTTTTTTCCAGTATATATGACGCCGGACAAACAGGAAGAGCCTACAAAGAATTCCAGGATTATTATGACTATACCTTTGATAATATTCTTACTTATTCCAAAACTTTTGGCAGTCATGATATCACCGCTACGTTATTATATGGCGCCGTAGGAAGAAAGTTCAACAGCACCCTTTCTGAAGCAAGAGGATTTCCGCGGCTGACACTTAGCTACAACAACCTTTCCCAGGGCAATATCCAGCTGGCACAGTCGGATGCATGGGAAGAGAACCTGGCTTACCAGATGGCGCGCGTCAACTATAAATTCCGGGATAAATACCTGCTGACCGCCATCCTGCGCCGCGATGGCTTTTCGGGATTTGCAAAGAATAATAAATATGGCACCTTCCCCGTACTGGCACTCGGCTGGATAGCATCAGAAGAAAATTTCATGAAGGGCGTAACGCCGTTCAACTACCTTAAACTACGCGCTGGTTACGGCGTAACCGGCAACCAAACATCGCGCTATACTTCTATCGCACGGGTAACCACCAGCGCGGCTTATGTGTATGGCGATGGCGGTACCACCGCTTTTGGTCAGCAGGTAGCCTCCTTAGGAAACGATAACCTGAAGTGGGAACGCACAAAGGGAATGAATGTGGGCGTTGACTTCGCCGCCTTCAACAGCAGGCTGAGTGGCAGTTTGGACTATTACCGGAATAATACCTACGATTTGTTGTATAGCGTGGCTATCCCCGGCGTAACCGGCTTTAGCAATATTTACACGAATCTCGGCCAGATCCGTAACGCCGGCTTTGAAGCCGCTTTAAACTACAACGTCATAGACAAAAAGGATTTCAAATGGTCGGCCACCTTTAATTTCTCCGCTAACAATAACAAGATTGTTACCCTTACAGGCGTGGATGCCAACGGAGATGGCAAAGAAGACGACCTGGTATCCAGTTCATTATTTGTGGGTAAATCCATCAGGGCCATATACGACTACAAATTAGATGGGATCTATCAGCTCAATGATACGAGGATTCCAGGCTTCCCGGTAGGCTCAGTCAGGATCGTAGATCAAAACAAAGACAATGATATTACCCAACAGGCCGACAGGGTATTTCTAGGCCGGCAGGAGCCTGCCTATCGTATGAGCTTATTGCAGACTTTTTCCTACAAAGCTTTTACCCTCACCTTATTCCTGAATTCAGTGCAGGGTGGTAAAGATGGATACCTTGGCAATAACAACCCGTCGTTTTTCCGGGAAGACAACAGCATCAGAGTGAATAACCTGCAGGGCATCGACTTCTGGTCGCCCTCCAATCCAACGGGTAAATATCCAAGGAATATCTCCGGCTCCCGTGCGAAAATTGAACCTAACATGTACCAGGACAGAAGCTTTGTAAGACTGCAGGATGTGTCGCTGTCCTATAACCTCGCCACTTCGCTGCTGAAGAAATTCAAGGCACAATCAATCAATCTGTATGTGAGCGGCAAAAACCTTTATACGTGGACCAACTGGGAAGGCTGGGACCCTGAAGCCAACGACAACGACGGTAATCCGATGGGATTGATCATCGGCGGAAGGCCCGTTCTCAGAGGTTTCACCGTAGGTCTGAGTATTGTTTATTAATCCACGTTGTAAAAATATTTTTTATGAAGACATTATATCGGATATCACTCATATTAATGCTTTGTTCACCCGCGACTTCCTGTAAGCATGATTTCCTGGATGAAAAAGCGCTGTCGTTCCTCAGTACTTCCAATGCCTTTAAAACAACGGAAGATTTTGATGCATCAGTAAATAACCTATACGGGTTGGTTAGAAGCGAGTTTTATACCTCCAGCGACTGGCAGCCTATGCATTATCTCTACAGAACGGATCTGGCGGTGGAAGTGGCAGTAGGTAGTAATCCTAATCTTTCTGCAGAATTTGGATCAAACGGGGTACTCACCAATAACCACTGGAGCCAGCTATATAAAATTGTAGCAGAAGCCAACACCATTATCAGCCGCATTCCCGCTTCGCAGCTGTCGGATGCCAACAAAGTAATGTTTGAGGCGAAGGCAAAGTTCTTTCGTGCATTGGGTTACAGAACGCTGGTATATTTATATGGCGGTGTGCCACTGGTACTGAATGAAATAATAGGAGAGAAAACAGATTTTGTAAGGGCCACAAAGCAGGAAGTTTTAACGCAGATAACAGCAGACCTGAAATTTGCGGCTGCCAACCTGCCAGGGATTACGGCGGTGAAAGATGGTGAAGCATCCAACCTCGCTGCGCAGCACCTGCTGGCGGAAGTATGCCTCGCCAACGGTAAGTTCCAGGATGCGGTAACTGCGGCATCTGTAGTGATTGACGATCCCGCCACCGATCTGATGAAAACGCGGTTTGGCTCACGGTCAACCGTTACGCCCGGCGATGTATACTGGGATCTGTTCCAGGCAAAAAATCAGAACAGGAAAACTGCCAATAACACAGAAGCGATCTGGGTAGTGCAGCTTGAAACAGATGTGCAGGGCGGATCTGCGGTGTCTACCGCCATGGCGGGCAATTACCAGCTGGAGCGCGTACACGTGCCGTTGTACCGCGATATGCGGGTGAACGGGGTGGCATTGTTTCAATGGCCTATCGGCGATTATACCGGTGGCAGGGGTGTTGGTTTTTTACAGCCCTCAAAACATTTTGCGGATGAAGTATGGCAAAGTGATTTTAATAACGATATCCGGAATGCCAATCACAATTTCGTAAGAGAAGTGGTGGCTACCAACCCGGCAAGCCCGTTTTTCGGACAAAAAATTTCTACACAAAATCCTCCTCCGGGTGCTAACATCACTTTTCCTTCAAGGGTGTTTTATCCGTATCAGTCGAAGGCAACCACGCCGTTTAATCACCCCGCATCACTCTACGTGAATCCGGGTTCATCTGATCCTATCAAGAAGTATGAGTTGAAAGCCACGGCAGGCGGCACGTTTGCCGACCAGTATATTTTCCGGCTGGCTGAAACCTATTTGCTGAGAGCAGAAGCCTACCTTGGCCTGGGTAATGCCGGCGCCGCCGCAGCAGATATAAATGTAGTGCGCTCACGCGCCAATGCTTCACCTGTACTCGCAGGAGATGTGACGATTGATTATATTCTCGATGAAAGATTAAGAGAGTTAGGAGTAGAAGAAAAAAGAATGCTGACGCTGATGCGCCTGGGTAAACTGTATGACCGGGTGAAAAGGTATAATCCTTTTTACGGAGCGAATATGGAACCACGCTTTAACCTCTGGGCGATTCCACAGGGAGAAATTGAAAGAAACAGAAGTGCTGTACTGGAGCAAAATCCGGGTTACAATTAGTCGTATTTTTAAGAAGATAAACCTGGATACATGCATGTTAATTTATGGCCGGGGATATTCCGGTATGTGTTTCGTAGCACTGTTTATATGCTGTTATTCAGCTCATGGACCGGGAGCAGCTGTAAAAGCGCCCGGTTAGTGCAGGATGCAAACAGCGTACGCCAGGAATCAACGTCGCTCAGAGAGCACATTAGCATCAACAACGACTGGAAATTTTTCCGGTATACCGGGGAGCCGGATAAACTGATCTATGATGTGCGCCCCGGGGTGACCGACCGGAACGATAATGTGGTAGCAGATTCCAGGCCAACTGAATCAGTGGCGGTAAACGCCTCCTCGCAGGTATTAAAGAATTGGATACTGCCTTCCGGCAATGACTTTATTGCCGATCCTGCCAAACAACATCAGCGCCCGCAAGGCAAACCCGGCGCTGATTTTCCGTTTGTGCAAAACAATTTCGATGATCATAACTGGGAGTCTGTACAACTGCCGCACGACTGGGCCATCAAAGGACCGTTTTACAGCGAGCCCGATGCCATCGTCGGCGGTGGAATGGGGAGGCTGCCTGTTCACGGAGTGGCCTGGTATCGCAGGAAACTGGATATCCCTGCTACAGATAAAGGAAAAGTTATTTACCTGGACATCGATGGCGCCATGTCGTATACCATGGTTTGGCTGAATGGCAACCTGGTGGGCGGATGGCCCTACGGCTACAACTCCTTCCGCCTGGATCTCACACCCTATATCAATCCCGGCGGGGATAATCAACTGGCCATACGGCTGGACAATCCCACTAATTCAGCCCGTTGGTACCCCGGCGGAGGCATCTACCGCAATGTGTGGCTCACGAAAGTAAACCCGGTGCAGGTGGCACAATGGGGAACATTTGTTACCACTAAAAATGTTTCTGCCTCATCTGCTACGGTCGATGTGGTGGTTCAGGTCAGCAATAAATCGGACCATGAGCAGCAGATCGAAGTAATCACGGACATCTTCACTGCCGGGGAAAAAATAGCGACCATACCTGCGTCAGCGGTTACCCTGAAAGCCGGCGCCACGCACAAGTCAGCAGGTTCCGTGATACTGCAACATCCACAGCTGTGGGGACCGCCGCCAACGCAAAAGCCCCATCTTTATACAGCGGTTACACATATCATCTCCAATGGCAAGCCGGTCGATGAATATCGCACCGGTTTTGGTATCCGCGCACTTACATTCGATGCGGTAAAAGGCCTCCTGGTAAATGGTGCGCGGGTTCGCATACAGGGCGTTAACCAGCACCACGATCTGGGTGCATTAGGCGCGGCATTTAATGTACGGGCAGCAGAAAGACAGCTGGAAATACTCCGGGAACTTGGCTGCAATGCCATCCGGCTGGCGCATAATCCACCGGCGCAGGAGCTGCTGGATTTAACAGACCGGATGGGATTTTTGGTAATTGATGAGATATTTGATAACTGGGAAAGGAAAAAAACACCGCTGGCTTTCCACCTGATTTTTCCCGACTGGTATGAACCCGATACCAGGGCTTTTATCAGGAGAGACAGGAATCATCCTTCGGTGATTGCCTGGAGCTTTGGGAATGAAGTAGGGGAGCAGTATACAGCGGAACAGGGAGCCGCGATTGCAAAAAAGCTGTATGATATTGTAAAGGAAGAAGATAGTACCAGGCCGGCCACCGCATCTATGAACTATGCAAAGCCGGGTATGCCTTTTCCCGCTGTAATGGATATATTGAGTTTGAATTACCAGGGAGAAGGAATACGCGATGCGCCTGCCTATCAGCAATTGCAGGGCATCCGTACATCACCGCTGTATCCCGCCTTTCAACAGCAATTTCCCGGTAAAATGATCTTCAGCAGTGAAACCGCCTCCGCATTGAGTACCCGGGGCACGTATTTATTTCCGGTTTTCGAGGGGATCAGTGCGCCTGTTGGGGAAGGAACGGGCGGCAGCGGTAAGCTGCAACAGGTAAGCGCCTATGAGCTTTATACGGCTGCATTTGGTGCATCGCCCGATAAAGTATTTGCATCGCAGGATAAGCATCCTTATGTAGCCGGCGAATTTGTATGGTCGGGTTTTGATTACCTTGGAGAACCCACGCCCTATTATTCCGCACGCAGTTCTTATTCCGGCATTGTAGACCTGGCCGGGTTTAAAAAGGACCGCTTTTACCTGTATCAATCCCGGTGGCGACCAGACTATAAAATGGCGCATATCCTGCCGCACTGGACATGGCCGGAGCGCGTGGGCGCCATCACCCCGGTACATGTGTTTACATCGGGAGACGAAGCGGAGCTGTTCCTGGATGGAGTATCCCTGGGCAGAAAGAAGAAAGGTCCTTATACCTATCGCCTCCGCTGGGACAGTGTTGTTTATAAACCCGGCGTACTAAGCGTGGTGGCCTACAAAAACGGCGTCGTATGGGCTGCCGACACGGTAAGAACAGCCGGTGAGGCAGCACAGTTGCAGCTGATCGCCGACCGGGATAATATCCGTACCGACGGAAAAGATCTTTCATTTATCACCCTCCGTGTACTCGACGGCGCAGGTGTACTGGTACCGCGGGCCGGCAACCGGATCCGCTTTGAAGTATCCGGACCAGGCGAAATTGTCGCCACCGATAACGGTGATCCGGCCGACCTGCAATCTTTTTCTTCTACAGAAAGAAAAGCATTTAGCGGGCTGGCCATGGTCATTGTCCGCGCAAAGCCGGGAACAACGGGACCAATAAAAGTAACGGCGCAATCACCCGGCTTAACGCCGGCACAGGTGATATTAAACGCGCCATAGTAGGCAACATTTCTTGAGTAAAATAGCATCGCTATGTTAATGCATGAAACCATGCGCTGGTTTGGACCGCATGATATCGTTAGTTTAAAAGACATCCGGCAATCTGGTTGTGCCGGTGTTGTTACCGCATTGCATCACATCCCGGTGGGAGATGTGTGGCCGGTGGCAGAAATTCAACAGCGGAAATCCCTCATTGAAGCCGAAGGCATGAGCTGGACGGTGGTGGAGAGCCTGCCCGTAAGTGAAGACATAAAACGGCGCAGTGGGCATTACCAGGTTCATATAGAAAATTATAAGAGGAGTTTGCAACACCTTGCCGCCTGCGGTATTCAGGTGATCACCTACAACTTCATGCCGGTGCTGGACTGGGTCCGCACGGATATCAGCTACACGATGCCCGATGGAAGTAAAGCGCTCTACTATGAACGTGCCGCTTTTGTAGCCTTTGATCTTTTTATGCTGAAAAGAAATCAGGCAGAAAAGGATTACAGCGCAGCTGAAATTGAAGCAGCGGAAAGATGGATGCATGCGCATACCGAAGCACAACAAAACGAAGTATTCCGGAATGCGTTGCTGGGGCTGCCGGGCAGCACCGGCCGCTTTTCGCCGGAAGAAATTCTGGCAGCGCTGGAAACATATAAAGATATCGACGCCGCCACATTAAGGGAGCACTTAATGTATTTTTTGAAAGAAGTGGTGCCGGTAGCGGAACAACTGGGGCTGAAGATGGCCATACACCCGGATGATCCGCCTTATGCGGTGTTGGGATTACCCCGCGTGGTCAGTTCAGAAGCTGATTTACTTGACATTGTGAACGCGGTTCCGTCACCCGCAAACGGACTGTGTTACTGTACCGGCTCACTGGGCGTACGGCCCGGTAACGATCTTACCGGGATCATTCAGCGATTGGGCGCGCACATCCACTTTCTTCACCTGCGGAATACCCGGCGAGATGAATCCGGGAACTTTTTTGAGGCAGCTCATTTAGATGGCGATGCTGATATGGTGACTATAGTGCGTGAATTATTACTGCTGATGCAACAGCGGAATATTTCCCTGCCGGTACGGCCTGATCATGGCCACCAGATGCTGGACGATTTGAACAAGACTACCTATCCGGGTTATTCCTGCATAGGGCGATTGAAGGGGCTTGCTGAACTCCGGGGGCTGCAAACCGGTCTAGCCCGTGTGCTCCAGCTGTAATGCGCTGCTTCGTATCTTAAAACGAGGGGCGCTCTATCAGTTTGCAGGGGTTTTTTAAATGCTGTTTCTTTTTATTAAGCACCATGTTAATGATGTTGGTCCCCATCTTTGTAAAATCAGTGGAAATGGTGGCAATACCATTGGCAGCAATTTCTTTAATGGGGATCTCATTATAGGAAATGATGCCAATATCTTTTCCAAGCTTAAAGGATAATGCGGTGATCCGTTTTACAAGATGCACAAGATCCCCGTCGTGTACCAGTATATATAGTTCCCCGGTTGCCAGTGGCTTATTGCCAACATGTGTAACCACCGCTGAGCGGAGACCGGATTCCCGGCAGAACCGCCGGAAGCCATTCTCAATTTGCTTGAGGTTATAGAAGGCAGGTCCCATTACCAGGACCAGCTTGTTGTACTTGCGACGGATCTTTGTTAAGTGCTGCTGCAACACCTGGTAAATATCTTCATGAAAATACTGGCAAACAGAAGGATACCTGGCGCCCCAGTCGCGGTAGCCAAGATCAAGAATATAAACCTTCTGCTGCGGCAGTTGCTTTAATGAAGCGGCAATGTCTTTATCTTTAATAGGCATAATAATGTACGCCGTGTATTTGCCGTTACTTTGCGCCAGCAGTGTATTAAACAATGCCACGTTGTTATGGTGGAAGTAAATATTCACTGTGCCTTTGCCGGCTATCGTGTTTTTAATGCTTTCATATATTTCTTCTTTATAGGCCGTCAGGCTGTTGAACAATACAAAGATGTTGTGCCTCGATTGTGTATTTGTGCTGGCTACAAAGAATCCTTTATACTGCACTGCTGATACCAGTCCTGCCTGTTTCAGGCTGCGGAAGGCCTGCATAACGGTTTTAGGGGCAATGCCGGTGTTGTCGCTCACCTGGTTTACAGAAGGGAGCCTGTCACCGATCTTTAACTGGTTGTTGTCGATAGCATTGATAATAGATTGTATGATCTGTTGATATTTGGGGGCCTCGGAAGTGTGATCGAGTGAAATAATTGACTTCATATGTTGCGATGTTTATTCTTCAAATAACCAATCCAGGCGCTGAACGCTGTCTGCCGCGGCACCGGCGCTGATCTCCTGTTTGCCATCCATAAAGCCCAACACCAGGCAGGCGCCTTTCCCCAATATAAGGGTATGCTTCCCTGCATCAAAATAATACGTGTGCAGGTTCACCGGTGGAAGGGAAGGGATGGTTAAGGCATGCGCCATCCTGATGGCGGCTTGCCCGTGATCGTCGGCGCTGGCATCTGTTTCCAGGTCAGGTGGCCTCAGGTAGTTTTTTTCTTTCGTATCAAAATATCCTATTACTGCTTTTACCGGTTGTGTATTACTGAATTGAAGCGTGGTGCCTTTTTCCTGTTGCTGCTGCATGGAAAACGGTAATGCCTGTAAGCCGGTTAATGCCTCGTCGGCGGTTTGTATGCGAGCGTCTTTGTCTGTAAACGGCCGTTGTTGCGCCACCGGCTGATAGTACCCGTTAACAGGTTGTAAGAAGTTGACCTGCACCGGGTGCAACCGGGTAATTATCGTGTGCCCGTTAGCGTTATCACCATGTTGTGATATATTTTTGAGTGAATCAAGATGTTGTTTGAAGTTGCGTAATTCTGCTTCGTAATATGGCAGGAGCTCTACCCATGTTTTATTTTTTCCGTTATCACCGCCAACAGGCACTTTTCTTTGCTGGGTTTGCATGCTGTTGGCATAGAGATAAGTATCTTTTGTAAGATCTGCCAGCTCTTTATAGTGTACCACGCTTTGTTGCAGAAAGGGCAGGGCTTTCTGCAGGTCGTTGTTATCATGCGAGTACCGGTACCGCAATACATATAAGGCCGCCTGTACTTTCGCATTAAAGTAACGGGCCAGCGCCTGGTAGCAGTACATATCATTTTTTATGCGCGCAAATTCCGCGGAGTTTTGCTGCACCGTGGCTGCTGCTTTATCAATAGCCGCCACGGCACGGTCGCCGTGTTGGATAATTTCCGTAATAACCTGCACAGGTGTTTCTCCGGTATGGGACTGATGTTGCCATTCTTTTTCCGCATAGGTAGTCAGCGTTTCTCCTGCAGGACCGTCGGAGTCATACAGGTCGGCCCATACACGCCACCTCGAAGGATTCACGAGCTGGCTCATCAGCATACCCAGTGTAAGCGTTTGCCGGTTACCGTTAGTAATGCCAAAACGCCGCAGGAGCTTGGGGGCTATTTCCCCCGCTTGTTCATAGGCTTCCAGTATATTCTTACCGGATTCCCGGCCGCCGAATTGCGCATCCAGTAAGCCGCTCCAGTAGCGATTTTCCTCCTCCCGGTTGCGGTGGCAGTTCCAGGCATACCGCGCCCATGCCTGGTACCAGAGCCAGTCGCGATCTACCTGCAATAAACGCGGCGTTGCCTTATCCGCGGTATATGGCCAGTCCCAGTAAGACGCCTGCGGATACAGGTGCAGGCCGTTGGCCCCGTGGATGCTATGCATGGCCTGCACGCATTTTTGAATGAACGCGGTGGCGCCATACCGGAAAGGTTCCAGGTTGGCGAGGATATGTACATTGTCGATGTCAACAGTCAACCGGCTAAGATCCCGGTGCATGGCGGCCCATGGTCCCCGCGGGGTATAGGTGGTTAATGCTTCGCCGTTGTATTTATTTTCGGTATAGAGGTTAGGATATAACGGAAGGGCTGCCTGCATTACCTGTTGCGGATTGGTGTCATGTCCGCGCAGCACAATCGGCGGGAGGGTGGTTTTACCTAATGCGCGTAACCCATCCTTTACACCGGGGATAATGGTTTCCGTAAACCATTTCACGTCATCTTCATCACTCATGGCTTCTCCCAATGTTACCAGCAACCCTACGTTGGGATACTCCGCTACAAAGGCGGCAATGGACTTACGGGTGTAATCTGAAATAAGCGGTGTTACCGGCCGTTTGCGGTCCTGTGTAACAAGACCATGCTTTTCTGCAAAAGGTTTGGACAGGATAATATTGTAAAACATCTGGATCACCCATATGCCGCGTTTATCGGCTTCCGTTGTCAGGAAATGATACATGTCCCTGTTCTTCCGGAAGGTGGCGCTGTCTACTTCCACCGCATAGGGATAATCTTTCAGGCGCACCAATGATGCAAACGGATGACCGTTCCACAGGTAGAGGGAATTCATGCGGTTGGCGGCGAGCATGTCCAGGTATTGAATCCACAATGCCTTATCATAAAACCACGGAAATTCCTGTGGCGTATAGGGATATTCATATACATTCCTGCCAGGCAGGTAGGTGGCTTTTTGTATACCTATGCAGGTGCCGCGCAATACCATTTCCGGTTGGTCGGTGATGTTTAGCGCGGTGGGTAACGCCCCCGCAGCGCGGATCCTGCCGGCCATTTCGAGGCAGCCATATAAGGTGCCGCTGTTGTCGGCGCCTGCAATCAGCGTATGTTGCTTACCGGTAGTGATCACAAAACCTTCTTTACCGGGTGTGTTGTTAAGGGAGAATTTAAACTGGCGTATAGCCGTTTGGGTAAGTGTATCAACAAGTGCGCCTATTACTATCGTGGATGCACCCGTAGGCAGGTTGCGCTGCGTGCTGGTTTGTACATGGTACCCGGCTGCCTGAAGGGCTTTGCTTAATTGTTCCATGCCGTATTGCACCCTGGCGGCAGGGTGGGGGCCGGTTACCAGCCATATGGATTTGTCACGGCCTGCCTGGCCGGAGGCATATAACGGTAACAGGCCCACGAAAAAGAGAATGCTGAGAAGTCGCTTCATACCTGTTTAGTTCGTAGTGCTGATATTATTTCCTATTTCTTCCAGTGCCTGGCGGTTCAGTTTTACGCGAACCATACCGATGGGATGAAAACGTTTATCATTATTAATGGCGGCGTATAGTATGGTATAGTCGTCGTTTCCTTCCGGTATCAGGCAAAGCGGTGTTCTCATGATATCCCACCACTTTTTTACTTTGGCCTGGATCGGTAAGTAACGTGCAGCGGTCCAGTGAAGGCCGTCTTTGGAAAGCGTATAGCCCATCATGTTAGGAAGGTGTAATCCGAACCCTTCCGGGCCGCCGTCAAAAATAGCGATGTATAGTCCGTTGGGCAGTTTGCTTACAAGCGGGTTTTCAACAAACCAGGGATGAATGGAAGTCACAGGATTTATGCTGCTGTCCATGCGGGTCCACGGCCCTTCCAGGGTAGAAGACCGGGCGAGGCCGATGAACCAGCCTTTGCCTGATTTTGCGGGATAGTCTTCCTGCCTGGCGTAAGGATAAGCGCCTGCATAAAACGAGAACCATTCCTTCCCAACAGGATATGGAAAAAAGGAAGCTACGCCCTGGCGGCCTTCCCAGAGTTGTGTATCCAGGCCGGGTTCCATCACGATGCCTTTATCCGTATAAGGTCCGCCAATGCCCTCAATGCCTTTTTTTACCGATTCTGCACGCCAGATCCTTCCAAAGGAATGATTCGGCTCAATATCTTTATGCACAGTATAGGCAAGGTAATATCCATACCAGCGTTGATGTGTTTCGCTGTATACAGGGATAAACGACCACAGTGCAGCGCGGCGGTCATTTATAGGATTATCGTCTGCTGTCAGCGCATATTGCCCGCTGGCCTGGTAAAGTGTTTTTTGCCGTTTCCAGTGTACGGCGTCCGTGCTGGTCCAGTGCCCGATGCGTGTTTTCACCCGGTCGTAGTACGGCGGCATACCTGCCTGTCCTGCTCTTTCGGTAGGAAACAAATGATAGGTGCCGTTCACCTTCACACAGGCGCCTCCTTCAAAACCGCCCTGGATGCCGGTTGTACCGGGCATGCCTTCATTGATCACCGGGGTATCGGGACCGTCTATAATATCAAACAGTGGTGTTTCAGTTTTAAAAAAAGGGGAACCTGCCTGTGCATGGTTCCCCTGCGATTGGGACATTTGTTGCCCGTTCTCGTTCACGTTATGATTAGAGTCTTTAAGTACAATCCTGAAAACATAGGCGATGTCGGAAGGTATCCTGGTTTTCGCAGGAATCGTGAGTGCCAGTCCCTGTTCCTCGATGCGGAAAGGACAATTCTCCAGCGATTTTAATCCCAGCAGTTGAAGGGATTGTATGCCGCCGCCCATACTGGCGTTGTTCAGCGCCTTCAGGTGCACCGTCTTGTTATCGCCCGGCCAGTCCAGGAAAACAGCATACAGCGTATCTCCTTTACGCGTGTAGTGTACCCGTTGACCCTCTCCGGTGGTTTCTCCGTACACACTGAAAGGACGGGTGCCATAAATTGCTTCGCCATTGGCCCACATCCATTTGCCTACCCGGAACATTACTTCCTGCTGGTTTTGCGGAATGCGGCCGTCGGATGTTGGAGATAAGTTCAGCAGCAGTTGCCCGTTCTTGCTCACCACTTCAATGATCTTATGCACTATTTCTTTTGGGGAGCGGATCTCCATTCCTGCTGTATATCCCCACGACAGGGCAAAGCCGGTGCCAATGGAATAATCGCACAGCCAGGGTTGGGCGATGATGTGGTCTGGATTGCTGTTTTCATGGTCCACCATCCCGATGCCTTCCGGTATATCATTTCCTTTGTAGGTCATTGTCACCTCCTGTCCGCGTTGCCCGGCATCATTAAAGTAATGCGCCAGGTATCCTTTGATGAATTGCTCCGGGATATTTTCCAGCCAGGAGTCAAAATACATGATGTCGGGATGATATTTATCCACTACTTCATTACACTTTCCCTGCCACATCTTCAGCCATGCCTCATGCGGCATGGGCGTGCCATATAGTTTGGCATATTTTGGATCTGCCGCAGCCCATCCGGGTTTGGGCTTTACATAACCATAGTTCAGTTCATGATGCAATGACACGAAAAACTTCATGCCTCTTTTACGGATGGCTTTTTCCAGTTCACCTACCACATCGCGGTGGGGGCCCATTTGTTTGGCGTTAAAAGGTGTCAGTTGGCTGTCCCACATGGCAAACCCGTCGTGATGCTCACCTACAGGCCCGGCAAACCGCGCCCCGCTTTTTACAAACAGGTCGGCCCATTCATCTGCATTGAAATATTCCCCTTTGAACATCGGGATAAAATCATGATAACCAAATTTTGACAGTGGTCCATATAATGCGATATGCCGCTGATACGTGCCCAGTTTGGAATAACCCGAATCGGCATGCATATGCGAATAGTAATGTTCATTATTATATGCAGGAACGGTGTACACTCCCCAATGGCAGTAAATACCAAATTTCGCATCACGGATCCATTCCGGCACTTCTTTATGTTGCTGAAGTGAATTCCACTCAGGTTGATAAACAATATTTTTTTGAGCAGATGATAACTGGTAAAATAAGATGATCAATAGCAGTAATAACCCCTGCCGGTATTTAAACAGCATTGTATTCTTCATAACCTGGATTTAATGAAACAGCAGTCAGGATTGTAAGAGGAAGACCAGGTTGATAATAAAAATATAAATAGTGAATGTGACGGGTAAACTTTTTTTAATCACCTCAACTTTTACCAAGATAGTGTTTTTTATGAACTATGGTATACTATGGTATACTTTTTTCCAAAATAGATTCCCGGCAACGATGCCGGCAACGATTGCGTAAAAAAAAACGGGTGATATACCTTTTTTAAGTAAATATTTTTCTAGCTTGATCCCAGGATATACTCCTCAAGAATTCCGGGAGTAATTATCAGAGGGGAACAGCGTCTCTGATTGTAAAGGAAAGACCATAAAAATTCCTTTGTTATGAAAAATAAAAATTCCATTCCTGTCTGCAATGTTATTATTGTCTGATAGACACTAATCTATTCTGTCAACTCTTATTGTCCATCTAAATCATTCAATCAATGATTAATCAGCTACTTCCTGGTAAGCCATTTACCACAGGGGCGATCCTATTACTGCTATTCTTTTATATATGTGCCTGTATCCCTGCTGTATCTGCGCAAGCGCCAGCCCCTATCACCGTAAGAGGAAAAGTATTATCAGATAAAGGAGAAGAAATTCCCGGCGTCACCGTCCGCGTTAAAGGCGTTTCAAAAGGCTCCATCACCAATGCTGATGGCAATTACACCATCCAGGTGCCCAACGGCAAATCGGTGCTGGTGTTTTCTTTTATCAGCCACGCCCCGGTAGAAGTAGCGGTGAACGACCGCCAGGTGGTGAACGTCACCATGAAAAACGGCACCACAGATCTCTCCGAAACAGTAGTAGTAGGTTACGGCACACAAACAAAAGGACACTTAACCGGCGCCATCACTACTATCAAAGCCAAAGAGGTGGAAGACCTACCGGTAGGCAATCTTGGCGCCGCACTGCGAAGCCGCGTGCTCGGCCTATCCGTCAGTGGAGGTACCGCACGGCCGGGCTCACAGGCCACATTAACGATCAGGAATCCTGCCACTTTCGCGAAAGATGGTGGCTCCACAGACCCGCTGTATGTAATCGACGGCGTGATCCAGGTGACCGGCGACGGTAAAAATGATGCGGAACAATTCAATAACCTCGACCCCTCCGAAGTGGAAAGCATCAGTGTCCTGAAAGATGGCTCCGCAGCGATTTATGGCTCCAGGGCGGCAAACGGCGTAGTGCTGGTAACTACCAAACGCGGCCGCGCAGGCGCGCCCCGGATCAGCTACAGCGGCTCCTATGGTATCAACGATGAAAGCTACCGCACCAAAATGCTCAGCGCCTACGGCTATGCACAGTATATCAATATCATGAACGGACCCTATGGTGAAAATAAAGACACCACAGATCAGAACGCGTTTTTCTCCGCCGATGAACTGGAACATTTTAAAACAATTAACCACGACTGGCTCGATCCCGTGTGGCAAAGTTCTTCCAACACGCGCCATACACTGAACATCAGCGGCGGCACGGAGAAATCCACTTTTTTTGCCAGCGGATCCTATTATTCACAGAATGGAAATTTAAGCAGTCTCGATTATAAAAAATGGACCTTCCGCGCAGGCGGGGATATCACGGTTGCATCTGGACTGAAGGTAGGATTGCAGGTATCCGGCAACTGGTCGGACCAGGTAAGGACCTATAACAAAATAGGCAACGAAAACGAGGAAAACGACTACCGCAACCTGCTCCTCGCGCCCCGCTATATCCCGTCTTACGTAGATGGCTACCCGGTAAAAATACCAGGCAGTGATAAACTCTCCGGCTATCATTTTTACGAAATTGAAAGATTGAAGAATCTCTCAGAAACAAAAGATAAAACACTCGCGGTAAATGCATACGCGGAATATGAACTCCCTTTTCTGCAAGGATTAAAGGCCAGGGTGAACTATGCGCGCTACTTTACCGGGACAAACGCTTCACAGATAGGCACCACCTATAAGCTCTATGACTTCAACCGTACCGGTACAAACGCACATATCTATGATGACGGGGCCACGGTGAAATTACCCGGCGCAACATACGAAAATGGTAACCGGCTTTATTACTCCAATTCAAACGGAGAATCAGAACAGGTGAACTTCACGCTCAACTATGCCCGCGCATTCGGCAAACATAATATCAGCGGCCTGTTCTCTGTTGAAAAAGGAGAAGCCTATGTAAAACAGGAAGATGTATGGAAAGAAAAGCCCATAGCCGGTACCAATGGCCAGTTTGGCAGCGCTTTCGGCGCCATCGATGGCAGAACATCAGGAGCAGAATCCGGTACACTGGGTTATATAGGCCGCGTTAATTACAGCTATGCAGACAAGTACCTGGCAGAATTCCTGTTCCGCACAGATGCTTCCACCCATTTCGCAC
Source organism: Chitinophaga sp. ARDCPP14 (assembly GCF_051362515.1). Classification (NCBI taxonomy): domain Bacteria; kingdom Pseudomonadati; phylum Bacteroidota; class Chitinophagia; order Chitinophagales; family Chitinophagaceae; genus Chitinophaga; species Chitinophaga sp. ARDCPP14. The sequence goes on from NZ_JBKIXB010000008.1 coordinate 218,539, forward strand.
CCGAAAATTACTGGGGGTCATTTTATTCTTTGTCAGCCGGCTGGGTAATCTCCAATGAATCTTTCTTTAAATCTTCTATAGTTAATTATCTCAAATTAAGATACTCCGCCGGCCTGTTGGGTAAAGATGATACAAAGGCATGGCAATGGCGGCAGCGCTACAGCTTCCAGGGCGGGAAAGGAGCCGTGTTTGGCGGTAATGCAGATGTAACAACAGGTATGAAGATGGAAGCCTCGCCTAACAGGAATGCTACCTGGAGTAATGAGTTCAAAAATAATCTTGGTATAGACGCGCGTTTCCTGCAAAACCGCCTCTCCCTTACCATGGAAGGATTCTATAACAAGGGAACGGATTTATTGATGGAAAGAACCGCTACGGCGCCTCTCACCGTAGGCGGAAGTGTGGCGGCAGAAAACTGGGGCAAGATGGACTTCTTCGGCTATGAAGTAAGCCTGGGCTGGAACGACAGGATCAGTAAAGATTTTAGTTATGGTGTGGATGCGCGTTTTTCCTGGTATGATAACAAATGGAAACAGGGAAATTTCGCCGCCACAGATGCTTACTATCCCTGGAATAAACAACAGGGACAATCGGATGATAACGGCATGTGGGGATACGATTACCAGGGCATGTTCAAAACCCAGGGAGATATTGATGCTTATGTAAAACAATATAACATTACTTCCGTGTTTGGCACAGAAGCAAAAGATCTGAAGCCTGGTATGTTATACTACCGCGATGTAAGAGGAGCGCTGAAAACAGATGGCACCTTTGGAGGACCGGATGGTGTCATTGATGAAAATGACCAGATCCGGCTGGCGAAAAAAGCCAATAACCACTACGGCTTTGGCTTCACTTTTAAAGCCAATTATAAAGGCATCGGCTTCGATTGCGTAATCGGTGGCTCTTTCGGTGGCTGGGCAGAAATTGACGGTGATTCCAGGGAGAAGATGGATAATGCCATCGACCGGAACTTCCAGAGCAGACCGGCTTACTGGGAAGATATCTACGATCCGGAAATAAATCCCAATGGAAAATATCCAAATCCAAACTGGGAAAGTATTAGTCTCGACCGCGCTTCCACCTTCTGGAAAGTAAGCGCTTTCAGGATGGGAATGAGAAGCGTGAACCTGAATTACAGCCTGCCTCCGCGCGTTATTAAGGCATTGCGCATCAATAACGCCCGTTTTATCTTGTCGATGCTGAACCCGGTACAGTTCTTCAATCCGTTCGACTATAAAGCAGCGGAAGGCGCTTATGATGTTTTTCCAAACCTGAGAACTTATTCTTTAGGTGTTAATCTGACACTCTGATTCGTTTACGAATTGATCTATAACGTTATGATAAATAAAATCATGAAATATAGTAAAACATTAATCGCCACCGCCTTCGTGTTGTCGGCGCTGGCAGCCTGTAAAAAAGACTTCCTCGAAGAGAAGCGTGATCTGGGTGGTGTAAATGAACAGGTATTCCAGGATTCTACACTGGCCCAGGCTTATGTGGACTACATATACGGTATGTTCCTGCCTGCGGGGAATGCGCAGTCGCTCGCCTGGAACCTCGCTACCAACAACAACCAGTTTACGCAAACAACAGAGGAATTGCCAGGTGAAACCAACTGGAACAAATTATGGCCGGCTGTTTCTTACCTGAATGCGCACGCACTGCCTTATTTCGGCGTGCCGCTTGCGTCAGGCGTTAACAACAACACCTGGACCAGGATGAAGCAGATCAACCTGTTCCTCGACCAGGTAGATCAATACGGCCTGCCATTGTATACCCGGAACAAACTAAAGGGACAATTATATTTCTGGCGCGCCTGGCAGTACTTCGACCTTGTAAGACTTTATGGCGGCGTTCCGCTGGTGTTGCACGCGCAGGACCCCATTGTAGGTGCAGGAGAAAACCTCCAGATCCCCCGCAGCGCCACCTCGGCATGTATTGACCAGATCTCTGCAGATTTAGATTCTGCCATGGCCATGCTGCCGGGCAAATGGCCCTCCGGCGCCGATTGGGGAAGAATTACCAGTGGCGCAGCAGCAGCCATGAAGGGCCGTGTACTGCTTACCTGGGCAAGCCCGCAGTTTAACCGTAACAACGACAAGGCCCGTTGGAAAAAATCGTATGATGCCAATCTCGCTGCGAAGTTGTTACTGGAAGCCAACGGATTTGGCTTATACAAAACAGGCAACCTGCCCGATGGCACTGCCTGGGAAAACATGTTCCTGGCAGAAGCCAACAACCCCGAAGCCGTACTCGTGTTTGGATTTAATAACGTGATCTCCGACCAGGTGCAGAAATGGAACGGATGGGAAAATGCAGCCAGGCCCAAAGAGATATTTGGCGATGGTTCCCTGAGTCCTACCAAACAAATGCTGGACGCTTTCCCAATGAAAGATGGTAAAATGCCGGGACAATCCTCCTACACTTACGAGGCTAAAAAGTTTTATAAAAACAGGGATCCCCGTTTTTATAAAACATTCGCTTATAACGGAAGCATGTGGCCATTCAAGGAAAATTCAAAGTACAGGCTGTGGACTTACCGCTGGTTTGCCAATGCCTCGGCTGCAACACCGGCTTCCACCACGGAGCAGCGCGGCACTAACAGCAGCGGCGTGTATATCCGTAAAGCAACTACGGGTAACGCCAGCAATGCAGTGGGCAACTTTAAAACCAGCGGCACCGATTTTATAGAACTGCGCTTCGCAGAAGTAATCCTTAACCTGGCGGAAAGCGCCATCGGCATGGATAACATCGGCGAAGGACTGGATTATGTTAAAACGATCAGGGAAAGAGCAGGCGTGGAAAACCTCGATGGCGCCTATGGCTTAAGCGGTATCGCTGGCGCTGATCCGGCTTTTGCGGCTGTACTGAACGAAAGGAAAATTGAACTGGCCTACGAAGGAAAACGTTTCTGGGACCTGCGGCGCTGGTTGCTGTTTAATAATGATAATGGCACCTGTGCCCGTTTGGGCGTTCCGCCTTTAAATGGCACCCGCAGAACAGGCATTTTTATCTATGTAAAAAATACCGATGGTACAAAATATACCGGCGCCAACAACCAGGACCCGCTTTATACACCGCAACACGGCGGCAGCGGCAAAGTGCTGGCAGATCGTGAACCGGCCGCTTTCCCGCCGGGCATCAACAACCAGGATGAGTATGTAGATTACCTGTATGATAATTATTTTGAGGTGATAGAGAAAGATGACCTGGACCCGACTAAGAACGACTGGAAGTTTACCTGGTATAATCAATATTATTTCTTCGGATTAAATCAAACGATTCTTAACAATGCACCATACCTGGAACAAACCAAGGACTGGGATGGCTTTACAGGTCCGGGTTCTTTCGACCCGCTTAAATAAAGGAAATCAGCTTTAACAACAACCATAACAACAATGAAGAACAGAAAAGTATTTTTGCTGGCAGTAGCAGCAATTTGTGTATCGGTACAGGCGGCACAAGCCCAGTACCCCACCATACCAAAGCGCATACAGGACTCCAGCGAGGCAGCACTGAAAGAAGCGCAACGGCTCTCGGACGAAGCCTGGGCAAAAGCATTACCCATTATTCAAAAAGATGCGGTAAACGGTAAACCTTACATTCCCTGGGCTACCCGCCCTTATGATCTGCCGCAGGCAGATATTCCAGCCTTTCCCGGCGCTATGGGCGGTGGCGCTTATTCCTTTGGCGGCAGGGGAGGAAAAGTATACGTGGTAACCAGCCTGGAAGACCGTGGCCCCGGCACTTTACGGGATGCCTGTGAACAGGGAGGCGCACGTATCGTAGTGTTCAACGTAGCGGGTATTATCCGTCTGAAAAGTCCCCTTATTATACGGGCGCCTTACATCACCATCGCGGGGCAAACTGCGCCTGGCGACGGTGTATGTGTGGCCGGTGAATCTGTTTGGATCAACACGCATGATGTAGTGCTGCGCTACATGCGTTTCCGCCGCGGGGAAACCTACGTTGGCCGCAGAGACGACGCACTGGGCGGTAATCCTGTCGGCAATATCATCATCGACCATTGCTCTACCAGCTGGGGACTCGATGAAAATATTTCTATCTACCGTCACATGTACAATGCAGGAGACGGATCACAGGATCAGAAACTGGCGACCGTGAATGTAACCATCCAGAATACGATCTCCGCTGAAGCGCTGGATACCTATAACCATTCTTTTGGCAGCACATTGGGCGGGGAAAACGCCACCTTCATGCGCAACCTGTGGGCCTGCAATACCGGGCGCAATCCCTCCATCGGATGGAATGGCGTGTTTAACTTCGTGAATAACGTTGTCTTCAACTGGCGTCACCGTTCTGCAGATGGATCCGACTACCGCGGCATGTTCAACATGATCAATAACTATTATAAACCTGGCCCTATCACACCAAAAGATGAACCGGTAGGTCACCGTATCCTGAAACCTGAATCCGGCCGCAGTAAGCTCGGCTATCATGTATACGGCAGGGCTTATGTGCATGGCAATATCATGGAAGGCTACGATAAAGTAACAAAAGACAATTGGGACGGCGGCGTACAGGTGGAAGATGAAGCAAATGCAGGACCCTACCGCGACAGCATGCGGGTGAACAAACCTTTCCCGATGCCATCGTTCCCGATGATGTCTGCAAAGGAAGCATTTGACTATGTATTGAAAAATGCAGGCGCCACCCTTCCTAAACGCGATGCCGTGGATACCCGCATTGTAGAACAGGTGCGTACGGGCAAGATCCAGTATAAAACTAATTCCGCTACCGACGTGGGCAGCGAGTTCCTGAAACGCCGGCTCGATAAAGAATCCTATAAAGAAGGAATCATTTCGGATATCAGCCAGGTAGGCGGATACCCTGTGTATAAAGGCACACCGTATAAAGACAGTGATCAGGATGGTATGCCGGATGAGTGGGAGAAGAAGCACGGATTAAATCCCAATGACGCATCAGACGCATCCAGGCTGGCTAACAACGGCAACGGGTACACGAATATTGAACAGTTCCTGAATCACTCATAATTATAAAACCTCCTGAATGGGCCTTAAAGCACTTTCTTCCAGAACATACGTCTCTGCATTCTCCCTGCTGATGTTCATCACCTGTGCTAAAATACAGCACGGGTTTGATGAACACGGCGGAACAGAAAACACGGAAGCATTACCCGCTTTTCCGGGTGCGGAAGGCTATGGTAAATACGCCACCGGTGGGAGAGGCGGTAAAGTAGTGGAAGTTACCAATCTGAATGATGCAGGACCCGGCAGCTTCCGCCAGGCATTCCTGGAATATCCCGATGATCCCATCACCATTGTGTTTCGCGTGGGTGGCATCATTGAGCTGCATTCCGCCATTAAAGTACAGCGTTCCAACATTACCGTAGCGGGGCAAACAGCACCTGGAAACGGCATCTGCCTGAAAGGTCATTCGCTCATCATGAATGGTGCACGGGCTTTGAGCAAAGGAGGTAACCACGGCAATATTATTATCCGTTACCTGCGCTCCAGACCCGGTGCAACGCTGTCCACCGGCGTTTACGGCTTTGATATGGAAAACTGCCACAACGTGATCATTGACCATTGCTCTTTCAGTTGGGCCAATGAAGAATGCGCCGCGTTATACGATACAAAATATACCACGGTGCAATGGTGCATCGTGAGCGAAGGACTTTACAATGCCGGCCATGCAAAAGGCGTGCGCTCCTATGGCGGCGTATGGGGAGGGCAGTATGCGTCTTATCACCATAACCTTATCGCGCATCAGAACAGCCGCACCGTAAGGTTTAACGGCGCCCGTGCGCACGATACAACCGCACTGGTGGACTATCGCAATAATGTGATCTACAATTGGGGCAGTGCAGGCGCCTGTTATGGCGGGGAAGTGGAAATACCCGGAGGAAAGTCCACCGTAAACATCATCAATAATTATTACAAACCAGGTCCCGCTACTGCGGCCACCCGCAAATTTGTGGAGGCCAGTTATACCGCGGCTAAAGCGCTGGGCATCGGAAAATGGTATGTAGCCGGTAATATCATGGAAGGCAGTACCGGTATGACCGCGGATAACTGGCTGGGAACAGACCTCGCAAAGATCCCTGAAGCAAACAGGGGGGAAGCCCGGTCAGCGGCGCCTTTCCCGGTTACAGCCGTGTTGCCGCTGCAAAGTGCAAAGGACGCCTATAACGCGGTGCTCGCGAAGGCAGGCGCCACACGTCCCCAACGGGATGCAGTGGATGCGCGCATCGTAAAGGAAACACGCACTGCTACTGCCAGTGGCGCAGGTTCATCAGGGAAGCCCGGCATTATTGACCTGCCGGCTGCCGTGGGCGGCTGGCCTGCCTACACAGGTGCAGAGGCGCCGGCAGATACTGATCATGATGGCATGCCGGATGAATGGGAAAAGAAGAACGGCTCAGATCCGGGTAACCCGGACGACAGGAATGTCGTAAATAAAAAAGGATACACCAGGTTGGAAATGTATCTGAACAGCTTGTAAATAATACACGTGATATTTTAACTTGTGGAACCATGATCAATACTTTGGAGAATTTTATTAAGAAGAGATACCTGCTGTTGTTTGGAGTCCTTCTTTTTTGCCAGGTAGCTGTATTTGCGAGGCAGGCTAACACGCCCGACGACACAGCTTATATCCGCACCACCAATCAGCGGGCGGATAAAATTGTAGCCACCCTGGGCGTTGCTAATGCAGATAGCGCCCTGCTCGTACGGGACGTGATCGCGCAGCAATACCGTTATTTAAATGAAGTCCAGGCAAAGCACGACCAGGAAGTAAAGTTGGCTAAAGAACAATTTGCCAATGACAAACCGGCTTTAACGACACAACTGAAAGGAATAGAAGATGCCACTAACCAGCAACTGAATAAAGGGCATACGGGGTATTTGGAAAAGCTGTCGGCTTACCTGACCCCGCAACAGGTAAACCAGGTAAAGGACGGCATGACCTATGGCGTGCTGCCGCTTACCTACCGCGTGTATAATGATATGCTGCCCAATCTCACCACTGAGCAAAAAGCGCAGATCATGGCGTGGCTGGTGGAAGCGCGTGAGCATGCGATGGATGCGGGATCATCAGAGAAGAAACATCAATGGTTTGGTAAATACAAAGGAAGGATCAACAATTATCTTTCTGCTGCCGGCATCAATATGAAGCAGGCGGAAGAGGAATGGAAAAAAAGAAGTGCAGCTAAAGCTAAATAGTTGCGGCTGGCAGATCAAAACGACCGAATGAATAAGCGCCCGATAATTAGTTTTTGTTTAATAGCAATAAGCGCCGTTACTACCGTTTACGCGCAAAAGAAATCCAAACCGGTACCGCCGGTGGCACTGAATGCCACTGGCAAACTGGTATATAGCCCCGATGCACAGGGCAACCGGATACCGGATTTTTCTTATTGCGGTTATATGGCAGGAGAGCAGCCCATTCCCGATGTTCCGGTTCGTATAGTAGTGCCTGTTATAACTGGAGATGCCACTGCGGCTATACAAAATGCGTTGGATGAAGTGGCCGTGTTGCCGCCGGATAACCGCGGCATACGCGGCGCTGTGCAACTGCAGAAGGGCAACTACCACCTTTCGGGTGGCCTTGTAATTCGTGCATCCGGCGTAGTGCTGCGTGGCAGCGGTATGGGTAATGATGGCACCGTGTTAACAGGAGAGGGCCGCGACCGGCAAACGCTGATCCGTATTGCGGGACAGCCCGGCCGGGTAACGGAAGCGCCGGTTAAAATTACGGATGCCTATGTGCCGGTAAATGCCCGTACTGTACAGGTAGCATCGGTACAAGGCTTCAAAGCCGGCGATAAGGTGCTGGTACAACGGCCGTCCACACGGGAATGGATAAACGAACTTGGCATGGAACACCAGGGCGGCGGCATTACTACGCTGGGCTGGAAACTGGGGCAGCGTGATATTGCCTGGGACCGGACGATTGTTGGTATAAACGGCAAGGCTATTACCCTGGATGCGCCGCTCACTACTGCATTGGATACCGCCTATGGAGGCGGTACCGTGGCAGCATATCAGTGGCCCGGCCGCATCAGCCAGACCGGTGTGGAACACCTGCGTTGCCGCTCCGCATACGACACCCTTTACCCCAAAGATGAAGCCCACCGGTGGATGGCGATCACGCTGGAGAATGTCTGTGATGCATGGGTGCGGCAGGTAACCTTTGAGCATTTCGCCGGTTCGGCAGTGGCCGTGCTGGAAACAGGCAAACGCATTACCGTGGAAGATTGTAAATCACTGGCGCCGGTATCTGAAATAGGCGGGCAACGCCGCTATACTTTTTTTACTTCCGGTCAGCAAACGCTTTTCCAGCGCAACTACGCGGAGTATGGTTACCATGATTTCGCGGTTGGCTTTTGCGCGCCAGGGCCTAATGCCTTCGTGCAATGCGAAGCGCACCTGCCTTTCAGTTTCAGCGGCACGATCGATAGCTGGGCTTCCGGTGTGCTCTTCGATATCGTGAACATCGACGGGCAGGCCATCCGCTTTGGCAACCTCGGACAGGATGCACAGGGCGCCGGCTGGAGCGCTGCCAACAGCGTATTATGGCAATGCAGCGCCGCCCGGATAGATTGTTACCGCCCGCCAACAGCCAGTAATTGGGCCTTTGGCTCCTGGGCACAGTTTGCTGGCGACGGCTATTGGGAGTCATCCAATGAACATATCACCCCACGAAGTTTATACTATGCACAACTGGCAGAACGGATAGGCGCCGATGTGTTAAAACGGGCGCAGCTGCTGCCAGTGGAATCCGAAGCCTCCAGCAGCCCGGCAGCAGAACAGGCGGCGGAACTCACTGCACGCGCTGTACAACCCGCGGTGGTACTATCAGACTGGATAGATCAATCTGCCGTACGGAATCCTATTCCTGTAAAAATCACCGGCGTTAAAACAGCCAACGGTACCGGTTATACGAAACCGGCTTCTCCTGCACCACCCATGCACATCGCAAACGGCTGGCTGGTGCGCGGCAACAGGCTATTGACCGGCAGGCACTACGAAGTACCCTGGTGGCGTGGCAACACACGGCCCGATGGTATCCGGGAAGCCATGCCGGCGATCACCCGGTTTGTTCCCGGCCGCACCGGTAAAGGATTAACTGACGACCTGCAGGAAGTAGCCGCATGGATGACAAACGAACACTTTGTATCGCTGGAGCATAACTATGGTCTCTGGTACGATCGCCGCCGCGACGATCATGAACGCATCCGCCGTATGGATGGCGAAGTATGGGCTCCTTTCTATGAACTTCCTTTCGCGCGCAGCGGACAGGGAAGCGCATGGGATGGACTAAGCCGCTATGATCTCACCAGGTATAACGACTGGTATTGGAGCCGCCTTAAACAATTTGCAGACCTGGCAGATGAAAAAGGACTGGTACTCGTTCACCAGCAGTATTTTCAGCACAACATCATTGAAGCCGGTGCACACTGGGCGGATTTTCCCTGGCGCACCGCTAACAATATCAATCATACCGGCTTCCCGGAACCACCGCCCTATGCGGGCGACAAGCGCATTTTTATGGCGGCGCAATTCTATGATATTACAGATCCTGTACGCCGCAAACTGCACACCGCTTATATCCGCAAGTGCCTCGACAACTTCGCGGATAACAATGGTGTGATCCATTTGATAGGAGCGGAGTTTACCGGTCCGGTTACCTTTGTAGAGTTCTGGATAGATACCATCCTGGAGTGGGAAAAAGAAACAGGTAAAAAAGTACTTATTGGCCTGAGCACCACCAAAGATGTACAGGACGCTATATTAGCCGATCCGGTGCGCTCAGCTGCTATAACGGTGATAGATATACGCCAGTGGCATTATCAGCCGGATGGCAGTTTGTACGCACCCAAGGGCGGACAGAACCTGGCGCCCCGTCAACATGCCCGCCTGCTGAAACCAAAGAAAAGCAGCTTCGAACAGGTTTACAGGGCGGTGCATGAATGCCGCGAACGCTATGCCGGCAAAGCTGTGGTGTATGCAGGCAGCGCATATGAGGAGCAGTCGTGGGCCGCTTTCATGGCTGGCGGCTCCCTCGCGGGCATTCCCGCCATAGCCGCTGGTGGCTTTCTGGAAGCCGCAGCCACTATGCAACCCATAGTACTCCCCGGTTCCCCGCAGGGACAATGGGCGCTGGGTAATAACGGCAATGCCTATATTATTTATACCAATAACAATGCTCCGGTACAGCTTGATCTGAGCAAAGCCGGTGCGTGCAGTGTTTATTGGATTAGTCCAACAGACGGACATCTGCTTAAAAAAGAAAAACAGAAAGGTGGTAAACAGGTCAGCCTCGCCAGCCCGCAACCGGGACCGGTTGTAATCTGGATCGATCGTAAATAAATAAACAAACTGGATGCATAAGATCGCTATTATATTTTTTATTACGTTGCTCTCGGTTACCAATGCCATACATGCACAAACAGGTCGCATTACCAAACTGGGCATCTCTTCCAACGGCAGGTATTTTACCACCGGTGGGAATGCGCCCTTCTTCTGGCTGGGCGATACCGGTTGGTTATTGTTTAATAAATTAACCAGGGAAGAGGCGGAAAAATACCTGGAAGACCGCCGTAAGAAAGGATTCAATGTCATACAGGTAATGGTGGTACATAATCTTGAGCAGGTAAATGCTTATGGTGATTCCGCTTTGATCAATAAAAATATAGCCACCCCGCATACCACAACAGGCAACGCTTTCACAGATACTGCACAGTATGATTACTGGGATCATGTGGACTATATCGTTGGTAAAGCAGCGGAGAAGGGCTTGTATATGGCGCTGGTGCCGGTTTGGGGCTCCAATGTAAAAGCCGGACAGGTAAGCGACCAACAGGCACGCATATACGCTGCGTGGCTGGCAGCCAGGTACAAAAACAAACCCAACATCATCTGGTTGAATGGCGGAGATATTAAAGGCAGCGATGGCATGGAGGTATGGAATGCTATCGGCGCCACGCTCCACGCACAGGATCCCGGTCATCTGCTCACCTTTCATCCGCGTGGCCGCACACAATCATCCCGCTGGTTTCACCAGGCTTCCTGGCTGCAGTTCAATATGTTCCAGTCGGGGCATCGCCGTTATGATCAGGACACCAGCGCAGGCGACCTCCACTACGGGGAAGATAACTGGAAATACATTGAAGCCGACTACCGCCAAACACCCGCCAAACCTACGCTTGATGGCGAGCCATCATATGAAGGGATTCCACAGGGATTACATGATTCCCTCGAAGCAAGATGGAACGACAAGGATGTACGGCGCTATGGATACTGGTCGGTGTTTGCCGGCGCAGCAGGTTATACCTACGGTGATAATGCCGTGATGCAGATGCATGCTTCCAAGGATAAAAAAGGAAGCTACGGCGTAACAGATGTTTGGTCCGATGCGATCAATGCACCCGGCGCACAGCAAATGGTACATCTGAAAAATTTATTGTTGTCAAGGCCTTACTTTGAACGGGTGCCCGATCCATCACTCATAGCAGGCGACGCCGGTGATAAGTATAACCGCGTGATGGCTACCCGCGGAAAACAATATGCTTTCATTTATACTTATAACGGCCGCAACTTCCGGGTGAACATGGGCAAAATTGCCGGCGACACCGTGAAGGCGTCCTGGTATGATCCCCGCAACGGCCAGGTAACACTTATTGGCAAATTCCCCAACAAAGGCATCGCCAGCTTTGATCCGCCAGGCACACAACAGGATGGTAACGACTGGGTATTAATACTGGACACGTATGTTCCCGGAAAAAAAGTATACCTGTTCACTTCTTTCCGGGAACCGGCTACCGATGGATTACGTTTGCTATACAGCTATGATGGCTATCACTGGATGAGCCTGGGCCGCTCTTTCCTGCAACCGCAAGTGGGAGAAAAAAAGCTGATGCGCGATCCTTCTATAGTGCAGGGGCCGGATGGTACTTTTCATCTCGTATGGACCAGCGGCTGGAAAAATGAAAAAGGTTTTGGTTACGCCAGTTCGAAAGACCTGGTACACTGGTCGGAGCAACGCGCTATTGATGTGATGACACACGAACCCACTACCGTGAATGTTTGGGCGCCCGAACTGTTTTATGACAAAGAGCAGCAACAATTCGTTATTATCTGGGCATCTACGATCCCGCATCGTTTTCCCCGCGGGCAGGAAGACGAAGATAATAACCACCGTATGTACTATACCGCCACAAAAGATTTCAAAACATTTTCTCCCGCAAAATTATTTCTCGATCCTGGGTTTAGCGTGATTGATGCCACCATTGTTCAGCAGGCCGCAGGTAAATATGCGCTGGTGCTAAAAGATAATACCCGTCCCGAAAGGAACCTGAAGATGGCGTTCAGTAAGCATCCCACGGGTCCTTATACCAATGTCTCTGCCCCGTTTACGTCTTCTTTTACGGAGGGGCCTGCTACGGTAAAAGTGGGCAGCGAATGGCTCATTTATTTTGATGCTTATGGAGAGAAATATTACGGCGCAGTAAAGACAAAGGATTTTAAAACATTCACCGATATATCAGACCAGGTGCAGGTGCCGGAAGGGCATAAGCATGGTTCTATCTTCCAGGTAACAGAAAATATACTGGATGTTTTACAGCAACCCGCCGCCGATACCGTAAGATATACCGGGCAAACCCGCGTTAATGTCGATTACCATCACGGGCAGCTAAGTCCCGCTATGGGAGTGCATAACATTCAGGTGTTGCGGGCCAATCGCGAACATCCTGAAAAGGCCGAAGGTACCGGTTATACTTATAACCACGCACCAATGCTGGCTTACCGGAACCACACTTTTTACCTGGAATACCTGAGTGATGAGGTCAGCGAAAGTGTGGCGCCCGGGCAAACACTACTTGCCACCTCCAAAGATGGTTACAATTGGTCAAAGCCGGCCATCCTCTTTCCTCTCTATAAAATACCGGATGGCACTACCAAGCAAGGCTATCCCGGTGTGGCGCATAACCTGTATGCGGTAATGCATCAGCGCATGGGTTTTTATACATCAAAAAAAGGACGGCTGCTGGCGTTGGCTTTTTATGGTATCTGCCTTGATGAAGACGACCGGCCCAATGATGGACAAGGCATTGGCCGCGTAGTGCGTGAAATACTCCCTGATGGCAGCTTTGGTCCCATTTACTTCATCCGCTATAACGCTGCCTGGAATGAAAAGAATACGTCTTACCCACACTACAGTGCCAGTCCCGATAAGGACTTTGTAGCCGCGTGCAACGAACTGCTGGCGGATCCGCTGGTAACGCAGCAATGGAATGAAGAAGCAGACAGGAATGATCCGCTGATACCGCTTAAAAAACAATACAAAGCCCTCAGCTATTATCATTTGCCCGATGGCAGGGTAGTAGGGCTATGGAAAAATGCACTCACCGCTATCAGCAACGATGGTGGTAAAACCTGGCCTGAATCGGCTGTAAGGGCGCCGGGCTTTGTAAACGCCAATGCTAAAATATGGGGGCAGCGTACTGCAGATGGCCGCTATGCCACCGTATATAACCCTTCCGAATACCGCTGGCCACTGGCTATTTCTGTAAGTAATAACGGTCTCGATTACACGAATATGTTGCTGGTGCAGGGCGAAATATCTCCCCTGCGCTATAAGGGATATTTTAAGGATTATGGTCCGCAGTATGTGCGCGGCATCACAGAAAATAACGGTACGCCTCCCGGCGGTAATATGTGGATCACGTACAGTATGAATAAGGAAGATATCTGGGTGGCACGCATCCCGGTACCTGTAACCGATAAAGCAACCGCACCTGTAAATGATGTGTTTAAGCAGATGTTGCCGGACACAGCATTGCAGCAATGGAACATCTACAGCCCTGCCTGGGCGCCGGTAAAAATGGAGCAATCCGCAAACGGCCCGGTGTTGGCATTGAAAGACGGCGATCCATACGATTATGCAAAAGCAGAACGCTTGTTTCCCGAAACGCAGCGGGTAGTGGTGGAGTTTTCCATTACCCCTGCACAAAATAATAGAGGACTCCTGCATGCGGAATTGCAGGATACCAAAGGGAATCCCTGCGTACGGCTCATGTTTGAGGCGGACAGTACATTAAAGGCAAAGGCCGGCGCCAAATTTAAAAACATTCTGAAGTACCAGGCCGGCGCTACTTATAATATCCGCATTACCCTGAACACTGCCACCCGTTTTTATACCGTTAATATAAATGGGAAGGATGTATTGACGCAACTCACTTTTGCGCCGGTGCAAAGTGTGGCGCGTATGGTATTCCGCACGGGTATGCCACGGCATACGCCGGATGCAGATACCCCGGCAGAACAAACTTTTGATCTGCCACACGGAGGAGAACCGGAGCAGCCGGCGATATTTTATATCGGGTCATTAAAAACAACAGATCCCAATCACAGCTAAACTATTCTGTCGAAAACAACGCTTATGACTATACGTATTTTTTGTACAACGATTTTATTGTTCGCTGGTTTACTGACACAAGGTCAGGCTGGAAATTATCGCGCCGGCATTGTCACCGACGAATTTATATTTGAAAAAGCAGCATTTCCTTCATGTCATGCTTCTACCATCGCGGAAACGAAGCAGGGCCTCGTAGCTGCCTGGTTTGGAGGCACAAAGGAAGGACATCCGGATGTGGGCATATGGGTAAGCCGTAAAAAGCAGAGCGGTGAATGGACTGTGCCCGTGGAAGTAGCCAATGGCATACAGCCAAACGGTACCCGCTTTCCCTGCTGGAACCCGGTATTGTACCAGGTACCCGGCGGCGATTTACTACTGTTCTACAAAATAGGTCCTAAAATATCCGGATGGAAAGGATGGCTGATTACCTCCAAAGATGGCGGCGCTACCTGGTCCGCGCCGGAAGCCTTGCCGGATGGTTATCTGGGACCGATAAAGAATAAACCGGTACTGTTAAGCAATGGTACATTGCTTTGTCCGTCCAGCACAGAAGGAGACCGCTGGAGAGTACATGTTGAATCAACAAAAGACAATGGTAAAACCTGGGAGAAAACGGCGCCCGTGGATGGTGGTGACACTTACAATGCCATACAACCCAGCATATTGTTTTATCCGGGTGGAAAGCTCCAGGCGCTTTGCAGAAGTAAGAACCGGGCCATACTGGAGTCCTGGTCAACGGATAACGGCCGCACCTGGTCGCCTTTAGCACCTATTGCACTGCCCAACAACAATTCAGGAACAGATGCAGTAACCCTGCCTGATGGCCGGCAGGTACTTGTTTACAACCACGTACTGCCACCGGACGGATTGGCCAAAGGTCCACGCACGCCGTTGAATGTAGCAGTATCAGAAGATGGCAAAAACTGGAGCGCAGCATTGGTGCTGGAAAACTCACCCATCAGCCAGTATTCATACCCGGCGGTGATTTATGGCGCGGATGGATTTATCCATATCGTTTACACCTGGAGACGGGAGCGGATCAAATATGTGAAAGTCGATCCGAAGCAACTACAATTGAAAGCAATTAAAAACGGGCAATGGCCTGAGTAACCTGTAACTACTATGAACCGTCGTCATTTTTTAATCAATACAACCGCCGCTATTACTGCGGGACTGCTGTACCGCAAGGTATCGTTCGCCGCAGCGCCGGCAGCGCAACGTTATAAGATTGCTGTTTGCGACTGGATGATCCTGAAGCGGCAGAAGCTGGGCGCATTCCAGTTAACGAAAGACATTGGCGCTGATGGGCTGGAGCTGGACATGGGAGGTTTGGGCACCCGTGAAACGTTTGACAACAAACTAACAGATCCCGCGATCGCCAAACAATTTATAGCAGAAGCGCGCAGGCTTAACCTGGAGATCAGTTCTATTGCCATGTCGGGGTTTTATGCGCAGTCGTTTGCAGAACGGCCTGGTGTAGACCGCATGGTACAGGATTGTATCAATACCATGCAGCAGTTGCAGGTGAAAGTAGCGTTCCTGCCGCTGGGCGTACAAGGCGACCTGGTACAACATCCGGAACTGCGCCCCGCTATTGTTAAACGGTTGAAGGCTGCGGCTGCACAGGCAGAAAAGGCAGGCGTGGTCATTGGCATAGAAACCGCGCTGGATGCTGCCGGAGAAGTGCAGTTGCTGAAAGATATTGGTTCTCCTGCTATCCAAAGCTATTTCAATTTTGCCAACGCCCTGGAAGCAGGCCGCGACCTGCAAAAGGAATTGCGCATACTTGGGAAAGACCGCATCTGCCAGATTCATTGTACCGATAAAGATGGCGTATGGTTGCAGGACAACCCGCGTATTCATCTCCCCAAAGTAAAACAAACACTGGATGAGATGGGCTGGCGTGGATGGCTGGTGATAGAACGCTCGCGTAATGCACAGGACCCGCGTAACGTAAAATGGAACTTTGGCGCTAACGCCGCGTATTTAAAATCGGTTTTTCAACAAGTGTGATCGGCGTCATGAAAAAAATAGTAACTACTTTATTGCTGCTCGCCACTATTGGCGCCCATGCACAGGAAACACAGCTTTTTGATAACGACTGGCGCTTCCATCGTGGTGGCGCGCAAGGCGCTGATAAAGCAGCTTTTGATGATACGCAATGGCGCATCGTGGATCTGCCGCACGACTGGAGTATAGAAGATCTTCCCGGCACTGCGTCACCTTTTAACCGTGATGCGGTGAGCCAGGCAAGCGGCGGGTTTACCACCGGCGGTACCGGCTGGTATCGCAAAACATTTACGCTGCCTGTAACCCAGAAAGGGAAACGGATACAGGTACAGTTCGATGGTATTTATATGAACGCAGAAGTGTGGATCAATGGTAAACGGTTGGGTAAGCACCCTTACGGCTATACGTCGTTTTATTACGATGTCACTGACCGCGTAAAATTCGGTGAACAAAATGTACTGGCCGTAAAGGTCAGGAATGAAGGGGAAAACAGCCGTTGGTACGCTGGCTCAGGCATTTACCGCCATGTATGGTTAAAGGTGATGGACCCCGTACACGTAGCGCAATGGGGCACTTATATTACTACGCCGGAAGTAAATGCCGCTGCCGCAAAAGTACATGTACAAACTAAAGTGATGAATGAAACCAGCAGCACTGCTGCGGTGAAAGTAATCACCCACCTTATGGATGCAAATGGGAAGGAAGTAGTTACGGCGACGGATACACGTGAATTAACACCGGGCGCGGTTGCCACGTGGGAACAGGATCTCGCCGTACGCAAACCGGCGTTATGGTCGGTGCAATCGCCGGTGCTATATACCGCGGTAACGGAGGTTTACCGCCAGCAACAATTAACGGACCGTACTGTCACGCCTTTTGGTATCCGCAGTATTACCATTGACGCCGTGAATGGTTTCCGTTTAAACGGGCAACCGCTGAAACTAAAGGGCGGCTGCGTGCATCACGATAACGGCCCGCTCGGGGCAAAAGCCTACGACCGTGCAGAAGAACGCAAGGTAGAACTGCTTAAAGCCAGCGGTTATAATGCGGTAAGATGCGCGCACAATCCGCCTTCTCCTGCTTTCCTTGATGCCTGCGACCGGCTCGGTATGCTGGTGATCGATGAAGCATTTGATACCTGGGAAGATGGAAAGAATCCTGACGACTATCACCTGTATTTTAAAGACTGGTGGAAGAAGGATGTAGAAAGTATGGTATACCGCGACCGGAATCATCCTGCCATCATCATGTGGAGCACCGGCAATGAAATCCCTAACCGCGAAAAGCCGGAAGTAGTGGAGGTGGCAAAGGCGCTCAGTAGTTTTATACGCACATTGGATACAACCCGGTTCGTGACCTGTGGTGTAAACGGCGTCACGGAAGATAAAGATGCTTTCCTCGCAACACTCGATGTGGCAGGTTACAACTATGCAAGAGATAAGTATCAAACGGATCACCAGCGGCTGCCGCAACGGGTGATGTTTGCAACGGAGTCTTTGCCGCTGGAAGCTTTTGACTATTGGATGGGCGTGGCAGATCATCCCTGGGTGATAGGTGATTTTGTATGGACCGCTTTCGATTACATCGGCGAAGCCAGTATTGGCTGGTTAGGATATTGGCAGGAGCAGGGCTTCTATCCCTGGAACCTTGCGTATTGCGGCGATATTGATGTTTGTGGTTGGAAGCGCCCGCAGTCGTATTACCGCGATGTATTATGGAAAGAAGGACAGGTGTCTGTTTTTGTAAAACCACCGCAGCCGTCGTTTGCCACTAATCCGCATAAGGTGGACTGGAGCCGCTGGGAATGGCATGATGTATTAGCTAGCTGGAATTGGGAGAACACCGCACAACCATTGGAAGTGGAAGTATATTCCTCCTGCGAACAGGTGGAGCTGTCGCTCAATGGCCGGTCGCTGGGAAAAAAAGCAACCAACCGTTCCAATAAATTCACAGCCACCTGGCAGGTGCCTTACCAGGCCGGCACACTGAAAGCAACGGGTTATAATGGCCGTAAAGCAGTAAGCAATGCAGTATTGCAAACAGCCGGTGAACCGGCAAAGATTAATATGGTAGCCGATCGTATGGCTATCCGGGCAAACGGGCAGGACTTAAGTTACATCACCGTGGAATTGCAGGATGCAAATGGTGTTCGTCATACTAAAGCAGACAACCAGGTACACTTTGATGTGGAAGGCCCTGGAACTATTGTGGGCGTTGGCAATGCGAACCCGCTCAGTAAGGAGAGTTACCAGTTGCCACAGCGTAATGCCTGGCAGGGGAGATGCCTGGTGATTGTGAAATCTTCCGGGCAGGCGGGAAATATTGTTGTAAAGGCATCAGCATCCGGATTGCAAAGCAGCCAGGTAAGCATTGCAGTGAGATGATGTTATCGCAGCATTACCTGGACATCTTTTTTTCTTTCTTCAGGAAATACTTTCAGGGACAACAGCTTACCATTTTTTAAAACGCCTTCTACCGTTGTGTTGTAAGGTGCATGCAGTTTAAAATGAACGTCCCATGCAGCCGGCCATGCCGGGAAAAGATAAAGGTGTTTACCGTCGTTTTGCAGCAGCATTTCCTGCAATCCGATCATGCCTGATCCACCCTGGTTATGATCCGGTGTCCAGTCGAAACCCGGCCCCCAGAAAGCCGGGAAGCGCGTGCTGGCATTCTTCAGTTTTTCGATAGTATAATAGGCGGCGCTGTCGGTAAGGCCGAGCCGGGCGCAGAAAATATTGTCCTGCTTCCAGCCAACGGCGCTGCGGTGTTTAACCGCGGTAGTATCATACAACCAGGTATTAATTGCCGTATCCAGTCCTGGTTTTCCGATGCCATATATGCCATAGGGAAATACCGGGTATAGCTGCGGCGTTTCCTGGTTGTTGATCCGCTCCCAGGATTGGGCCGGCGCAATGGTCGTGTAGCCATTCACGTTACGATAGGAGAGTAAGGGGATACGTTGCCGGAACAACTGCAGTTGTGTACGCGTGCTGTCGGAAAGATATTTGCCTGGTAGCTCCAGCATCCTGCTGGTAACGGTACTTAGCCCGGAGATGGTGGTGGCCGAATTATAGGTCATCTTGTACGTTTCTGCTGCCGAGCCGGGATATAACACCAGGTGGCCGTTTCCATCCAGTGCTTTGGAGCCGCGTAACCTTGCGAGGTATTGATAATGTTCATCAAAAAAAGTAAGACAACTTTCTATAAGCGGTATATACCGTGAAATATCTTTCCCGCTGAAGCGCTCCATGTCCAATATCATCAGGCAAAATTCAAGTACGGTATCCCACTCATATTCCAGCCAGTTGTTGTACTCTACGCCTTTATCAAACCAGGAGGGCCGTTTCCATCCATATTCACTGGCAGCAGGCAAACCAAAATATTCCATTTGTTCGGTGAAGCAGGCGCCGTTATGTCCCCAGTAAAACTGGCTCCTGGTGGTGGCATTTTTCAGCGCACGCAAATAGAAATCAAATTGCGCAGTCATCATATCAAAGTCGCCGCTTTTGAGCATGGGCCAGTATAACAGGCGCTGGTTCTGCGCGGTAAAGGTGCCGCCTCCCCAGTTGCGGTGATCCGGTGTAAAAGGAAATTTTTCATTTACAAATACCGGGTCATACGTAAAAAGCCCGCCATTGAATTTCGTAGGATAAGCGCCATATGCATTACAGCCAAGCATGTAGCGGAACAACTGGTAGTTCCGGCCCGCCTGCCATACGGCATTGGCAGTATCACCGCCCATAAAAATATAGCTCCTGTTCCAGTATTGCTGCCACCATGCGGTGGTTTGCTGAAAGGTGGTTTTTTCTGCTACGCTGGCTATCCGCAGTTGTTCCTGCAGTCCTTTGTACCATGCTTCCTGCGTGGATGTTTGCGCTGTATGCAGCAGCACATTGATGTGATGCGACTTTGAAGGACGGATGCTTTGCAGCTGCCAGGAGGTGTACGCGGTGTTTATATATCGCCCGGTATCTGTACCGGCGGGCTGCATATCACTGCCCCAGACGAAACCACCAAACGTAAGTCCCTGTTGGGGATTCCATAGTTGTGCCTTTACGGAGTCCAATCCCTGTTGTTGTACCGTGAAATCAAATATCAGCGCATCATTCCGGTTGCGGTGATAAAACAACACCTTCCTGTCATCAAAAGTAACTTCATCATGATAAGCCGTAACGGCTACCGGTGCGCCTTTATAACCGGAGCATGCCAGCAGCTCCATTTTTGACATTACACGGTCGCCCGTTCTCCAGTTTTCATAGTGCACGGTGGCCGTTACCGGCTGACGGGTGTTCACGTCCACATGCACTACCGGGTGATGCACATCTACCCATACCCGGATCTGCGCCTGCTGCTTTCCTTTACTGCCGGTAATAGCTATGTAGCCTTCCCGCAGATGCAATGTTTGCCGGAATTGTGTACCTGCTTCAAAAGGATTGGGCATTAATTTTATTCTTAGCCTGCCCTGCTTCAAAAAGGTACTGTTTTCATCAAAGGTGCCGCTGCGCGACAGGTAACATAACAATTCCCCGTTTTCCATCCATACATTCAGTCCTATGTCGCCGCCGCCACAAGGCATGGATTCCGCCGCATTCCGGCTCTGGCTGTTCCAGGTAATATTGTGGTTGTCCAGTTCCGGGAGCTGGGCAAAAGAAGGAGAGGTGTGAAGAATAGCGGCTGTGATAATAATATATCGGAAAATAGTTTTCATACAGATAGTGAGAAGATAAAGTTAACAGAACATTTCCTATTATGCTATACCACCGCGTTCCGGCAACGATTGCGTAAAAAAATACTTTTTTGCATAGATATTTCTGTAGCTTGATTGCGGTAAAGGAGAACAGAATTCCATGTTGATGAAAATATTTACGCGTAGCCTTTTACTATCCGATAAGTGTTACTTACACAATTATTTAACGGCTGCCATACTGATTCCATTTATTTTATTGCTGCCGGCCACAACGGTATGTGCGCAAGCGCCTGCCAGTATTATCGACTGGGGCGCAGATAAAATGCTGAACACCTACCTGATGCAGCAAATGCACCGGCAGTATGCGGGGCGTAGTAACCGGGTGCAGCAGGCCATGCAATCAGTTTCCAGCGTACAGGCTTACCAGCAACAGCTTCGTGCTTCCTATCGCCAGCTGTTGGGCGTATTGCCGGAAAAAACGCCGTTACAGCCAACGGTCACGGGTATACTCCGTCAGGATGGCTATCATATTGAAAAGATCATTTATCAGAGTTTCCCCAAACATCACGTAACGGCCAGTTTGTATGTGCCGGCAGGTAACGGTCCGTTTCCCGGTGTGCTATTGTTTTGCGGTCATGAGGCAGAAGCAAAGGCTACGCCCTCGTACCAGCAAACCGCTATCCTGTTCGCCAGGCAGGGGTTTATGGTATTGATGATTGATCCTGTTTCACAAGGAGAGCGGCATCAGCTGACAGACAGCACCGGCCAGCCTTCCACAAGAGGAGGCACTACGGAACATACGCTGCTGAATACCGCAGCAGCCCTGGTAGGCTCCAGTGTGGCCGCTTATGAATTATGGGATAATGAGCGGGGGCTCGATTACCTGCTGTCCCGTAAAGAAGTAGATACCACCAGGATCGGTTGCCTGGGGAATTCCGGCGGCGGCACACAAACCGCTTATTTCATGGCCTTTGAAAACAGGATAAAAGTTGCCGCGGTATGCAGCTACATCACCACCCGTGAAAGAACGTTTGAACTGTCTGGTCCATTGGATGGCTGCGTGCAAATACCCAATGAAGGTAAATACGGATTGGAGATCACCGACTATATGCACCTGCTGGCGCCTAAGCCGTTGCTGGTACTGGCCGGCAGATACGATTTTGTAGACTATACCGGCGCAGAACAGGCTTACAACGAAGCAAAACAATGTTATACTACCCTGGGAGCACCGGAACGGGTACAGTTGTTAACTGTAGACGACGGGCATGGCATATCGCAACCTAAG
This sequence comes from Chitinophaga sp. ARDCPP14, assembly GCF_051362515.1. Classification (NCBI taxonomy): domain Bacteria; kingdom Pseudomonadati; phylum Bacteroidota; class Chitinophagia; order Chitinophagales; family Chitinophagaceae; genus Chitinophaga; species Chitinophaga sp. ARDCPP14. The sequence continues at coordinate 240,930 of NZ_JBKIXB010000008.1, forward strand.
CGCGAAGCCGCAGCCCGCTGGTTCAGGAGGTGGTTGTACCAGGATGATAAACCGGTACAGGAAGGGGCTCTTGCCGTGCTGCCAGCTACCGCGCTGAATTGTACCGGCAGCGGGGAATTAAATAATAGTATCTCCGGAGAAATTACCCTGCAACAACATTTCCTGCAAACCGCTTCCGCGCTCGCCGCCCGCCGTACGCAATTTCAACGCACGGCTACTAAAAAAGCGTTTACAGATACATTGCAGCAATTACTGGGCATCCATGTCCGGCGGAATAAAGTGCAGGTGGAACGTGCCGGCACAGGGCAGCAACAGGAATGGGCGTACGAAAAGTTATTGTTGCGCAGCGAAAATGAACCGCCGCTTCCTTTTATACTGATGCGGCCACCGGGCAATAGTGCGGTGCAAAAGGTAGTGATATGCATGAACGATGAAGGCAAGCGCACACTGCTGGACAGCACTGTCCTCCTGCAATCATACCTGCAAAAAGGTTATGCGGTGTTATTGCCTGATCTGCGTGGAATAGGTGAAACGGCCGATGGAGCTGCATTCAATCATCCAAAATTTTATAACAGGGAGTACCGGAATGTGATGTCTTCCCTGCATATTGGCCGGCCGTTGATCGGTCAACGTGTAACAGACCTGTTGCTGCTGCTGGATTACCTGCAGTCGGACCAGGAGTTTCAGAAAACCAGGATCGATATAAAAGCCTCCGGCGCTACGGCGCTGGTAGCCCTGCATGCAGCGGTAATAGATCCACGGATTAACCGCCTGCAAATAGACCAATACCCGGATTCTTTTATCACGATGATCCGCCGGATAATGAAGAAGGATCAATACAGTAACATAATTCCGGGCGCATTGCAATATTATGATGTGCCGGATCTTGTGCGGATGATGGATAAGCGTGTAGCTTTTCTGTAAGCAGCGTAGCAACTTTTTTTAATTCTTTGATAACCTGTCAATGTCGATCAGATCTCTTTTATTACAAAGCCTAACCATACTAAGTGTGGCATCCTGTTCGTCCGGCAGCAAAAATGCCGTTCCGCCGGAAAGCCTGCCCATGGAGGAAATCAACCTGGATAATACGAATGCTTTTACGGCAACGGATCACCATTGGCGTATAGCCGGCAACGTATATGCGGACCGGCAGCAACCGCATCACATGGAAATTGCAGCCGGCAAAGGCATCCTGGTGTGTGACCTTTCCGGAAATACGGCAGACAGTACGGAGCTGCGCACTAAACTGGTACATGGCGATCTTGACCTGGAGCTGGATTTCATGTTATCTGCTGATGCCGCAGCAAGTATTCTTTTCCAGGGAAAATATACATTGCAGCTGAAAGACAGCTGGTTAAAAGACAGCGTTACGAACACAGACTGTGGCGCCATTGAAGGAAGACCGCCTGTATTGAACGCCTGCAAGGCGCCGGGTTTATGGCAGCACCTGTCGGTGAAATATAAGGCATTGCGTCCTTCAACACCGGATAGCAATGGTGTTTACTCCGCAAGCGAAAGCGGCTTTGCATCCGTGGAACTGAATGGCCGCGCGGTGAGCCGGTTGCAGATCATTAACACACACGACACCGCATTGCGTGATGTACCAGGACCGCTGCGTTTTATCGTACACAAAGGCCCGGTGGTCTTCCGGAATATCCGCTATAAAACCTATGGCAATGATCGCGCAAAATTAGCAGATATGCGTTTCCGTGTGTATAAGGGCGTCTATAAAAATCACGATACGCTGCAACAGCTAACGCCCGTAAAATCAGGCAGCACCGATTCACTGACCTTCCATACCGGCGATAAACGCGCCCACTTATTAGTGGAAGGAAAACTACTGGTACCGGTAACAGGCCAATACATCTTCAGGCTGCAGGCCGGTGGTCCTGTGCGGTTAATGATTGATGGAAATGAAATCGCCAACAACGGCGGTACCCGCGACTACCAGCGCGCTTTTTACGGTGATACTACGCTGGAGAAAGGAGGACATACTTTTCAACTCAGCTACGCCAATTACGACGAAAGCCTGGTACTGCTGTATGAAGGTCCGCATATTCCCTTTACCGCCCTTACTACGCCTGCTTCTGAAAGGATGGCAGAAATATCGCCACAGATGGAATATCCTGTTAGGAATGCCCCGGCAGTACAACGCGGTTTTATAGAACATCGCGGTAAGGTTAATCCATACAGCATAGCAGTGGGTATGCCCGGCGGATTGAACTACGCTTACGATATGGTTAACTATAGCCCTTTAATGACCTGGCACGGCCGGTACCTGGATATCGCTGAAATGTGGCATGAACGCGGTGAGAAGCAACTGGAAAAACCTTTGGGCGCTGCCCTGGAACTGGCAGGTACGCCGTCTATTGCGGAGTTGCAGGCCCCGGATGCCCCATGGCCGGACTCCATACGGGAAGACAGCAGCAGCTATACTAACCGCGGATATAAACTGTTGCCGGATGGATTGCCGGTGTACCTGTATACCTTGCATCAATGGTCTGTGGAAGATTATCTGCATCCCCGCAGCGACCGGAAAGGATTGATCCGCGAGGTGACGGTAACCAATAACGGAAGCACTAACGGGAACGCCTGGTGGTTAATGGCAAGCGGCGGCGTCATCGAAAAATTACCGGATGGCAGTTATGCGGTAGATGATAAACAATATTATATAGAAACAGCCTTGTCGCCGCAGATCGTGCAAAGTAAAGGACAATACCGTTTGTTAGTACCCCTGCCGGCGGATAGCAAAAAGGTGAACATTCATTATTCCATTATCTGGTAAAAATTATGATAAGCAAACAACATAGGTCTTTTTTGTTGCTCGTGTGGAGTATGCTGTTACCCTACATCGCAGCTGCACAACAGGAGATGAAGGCCAGGGAAAGTAAATATTATGCTATCACAGACGTGCCCATACCAGACAGCGTAGCGCTGGAGGTTGGAGGTCTCACATTTACACCGGACGACAAGCTGGGAGTGGCCACCAGGCACGGAGAGATATGGCTGATTACAGATCCCTACCAGAAGAAATCAAGGTATCCGCATTACACCCGCTTTGCAGCAGGCATGCATGAAACTCTGGGCCTTGCCTGGCACAACGGTTCCTTTTACACTACGCAGCGCTCGGAATTAACCCGTGTTACAGATACAGACAAAGACGGGAAAGCCGATCTCTTTCAAACGGTTGCCTCGTGGCCTTTATCGGGCAACTACCATGAATATTCCTACGGACCGCTGTTCCTGCCCAACGGAGATATGATCGTTACACTCAACCTTTCCTGGATTGGGCGCGGCGCAAGCCTTACCAAGTGGCGTGGCTGGATGATGCAGATAAAACCGGATGGCACCATGAAACCTTTTGCCGGCGGCATGCGGTCGCCCGCAGGTTTTGGATTGTCGGAGAGCGGGGATATTTTTTTTGCAGAAAACCAGGGCGACTGGATCGGGTCCGGAAGGATCACTCAACTGGACTATGGCGATTTTGCGGGTCACCCTGCAGGTATGCGCTGGTCCGGCGAATACGGATCACCACTGCATTTAAAGCCGCAGCAATTTCCTGACTCCATCGGTATCCTGCACGATTTTGCCCGTAAAATACCGCACTTCAAGGAACCCAGCGTATGGTTTCCGCATACACTCATGGGCACTTCTACGTCAGCAGTCATCAACATCGACTCAGACGCATTTGGTCCTTTTAATGGCCAGCTGCTGGTAGGCGATCAGGGACACAGCAAAGTAATGCGCGCCTTCCTGGAGAAAGTGAACGGCAAATACCAGGGCGCCTGTTTCCCTTTCCTGGAAGGGTTTTCGTCAGGTGTGCTGCGGCTTGTATGGGGAAGCGATCATTCGTTATTTGTTGGTATGACCAGCAGGGGATGGGCCTCTACAGGGCCGGCTCCCTACGGTTTGCAACGGGTGAACTTTAAGGGCAACACGCCTTTTGAGATAAAGGCCATGCGGGCGCAAAGCAATGGCTTTGAACTTGAATTTACATCTCCGGTAAATAAAAAACAGGCGGTGAATAACCGCTTATTCCAGGTAACAGGATTTACGTATAGCTATCACAGTAAGTACGGCAGCCCGGTGATTAACAGTCAACCCTGCGCTGTTGTAAAAAGCGAAGTATCTGATGATGGCCGCCGGGTAAGGATCTATGTAGAAGGTTTACGCGAGGGATATATTCATGCGTTGGATATAACCGGCTTGCAATCGCAGGTTGGTGTACCGCTGTTGCATAATACGGCCTATTACACGCTCAATGCTATTCCGGCTGGAAGTGGCGGTATGCCTGGTTGTGCTATAACACCCAAAAGCGCGGCAGCCACCGCCAATAATAATACTGCCTGTGGCAGTGATCCTTCGAAATGCGTAAATGTGCAGCCGGCCAGCTGGACCAAAGGTCCCGATGTGGTCATCAAAATAGGTACCCTGCCGGGTCTGAAGTTTGACCCGGCTGAAGTGCAGGTGCCGGCGGGAAGCAAAGTGAAACTGGTGTTTAATAATAACGATGATATGCTGCATAACCTGGTGATCGTAAAACCCGGCAAAGGAGATGTGGTAGGAAAACTGGCGATGGATATGGGATTGAATGGTTCCCAGCTCGCCTACGTGCCGCGTTCAGCCGACGTGTTGTTTAACACCTGCCTGCTGCAACCGGAAACATCACAGGGCATTTATTTTATTGCACCGGCAACACCGGGTAATTACCCTTACGTATGTACGTTCCCTGGGCATTATACCGTGATGAAAGGAATAATGAAAGTTGTAAAGAAATAAAGTGATCATGCAACGATTTTTCTATGTTTGTTTATGGATATGCGTGTCGGCCAATAGCTGGGCACAGGACAGGAAAGCTGTATTAAGTACAGATAAACTGAAGAAATATGTTACGCTCTTCAACCGCCTGGACACAGGAGAAGTGAAACAATACATCCCGGATGACCAGGCAGCTGCATGGCTTGAAAGCAATGTGCCGTTATTTGATTGCCCTGATAACGTGATCGAACAAACGTACTATTTCCGCTGGTGGAGTTTTCGTAAGCATCTTAAAAAAACTCCTGACGGGTTTATCTTCACAGAATTTATTATTCCTGTAAAACATGCAGGCAGATATAATGCACTGAGTTGCGCACTTGGCCATCATATTTATGAAGGACGCTGGTTGCGCGATACACAGTACGTTCATCAATATATCCGCTATTGGCTGGAGAAGGACCAGCAGCAGGCCAAACCGCGTTTCCACCAGTTCAGCAGCTGGGCGGCGGATGCTATCTATAATTATTATCTCGTAAATGCGGACCGGAATTTTGCCCTAAGCCTGCTGGATTCACTCGATAAAGATTACCGGCTGTGGGAGCAGGAAAGAGGTTTGCCCGACGGCATGTACTGGCAGTTTGATGTGAAAGATGGCATGGAAGAATCCATCAGTGGTTCACGTAAGGAAAGAAATATCCGTCCCACTATCAATAGTTATATGTACGGAAATGCCAGGGCATTGTCGCAGTTGGCCGCTATGGCCGGGCGCGACAGTCTCCGGCAGAGATACGTGCAACTGGCAGCACAGCTCAAAGCCGGTGTGCAAAACAGGCTTTGGGATGATACCGCCGCTTTTTTTAAGGTGCAGTTGGCCAAAGGCCCGTTGTCAGGCGTAAGAGAAGAAATAGGGTATATCCCCTGGTATTTCAACCTGCCGGACGATCAGCCTGAATATGCAAAGGCCTGGCAACAGTTGACAGACCGCAACGGCTTTAATGCGCCCTGGGGGCTTACCACCGCAGAGCAGCGGCATCCGGCTTTTCGTACGCACGGTACCGGTGGTTGCGAGTGGGACGGCGCCATATGGCCGTTTGCCACTACGCAAACACTAAAAGGGCTTGCGAACCTGCTTACGCGTTACCGGCATCATGATGGCATCACTGCGGGTGTATATTTCCGTGCGTTACAAACCTATGCGCGCTCCCATCAGAAAAACGGGCAGCCTTACCTGGGTGAATACCAGGATGAAAAGAACGGCTACTGGCTGAAAGGTGATGATCCGCGCAGCAGCTATTATAACCACTCCGGCTTCTGCGACCTGGTGATCAGCGACCTGGTGGGACTGAAACCACGGGACGATGAACAGGTGGAGATATACCCGCTGATACCCGCCGGAACCTGGGATTGGTTTTGCCTGGACCAGGTACCTTATCATGGCCGTTTGCTTACCATCCTGTGGGATAAAACGGGTAAAAAATATCATAGAGGAAAAGGCTTCCAGGTATTTGCAGATGGAACGAAAATATACAGCGGAACCAATCTTACACCTGTACTAACGCCACTGCCGCGAAAAAAAGCAGCGTTAACGCTTTGGTATGACCACCCCGCTGCTAAATGGACCGCCGCAATACCCATCGGCAACGGGCGCTTGGGCGCCATGATCTTTGGGGGTGTAAATGAAGAACACCTGCAGTTCAATGAAGCTACCTTATGGACTGATGGTCCGCGTGAACATGCGCGTGCCGGTGCGGTGCAGTACCTGCCAAAGATCCGTGCACTCCTCGCCGAAGGGCGGCAAAAGGAAGCGGAACAACTGGCGGAAGAGCATTTCATGGGACAGAAAAGCGCGCCGCCGGTATCCCGCTATGAGGCGGATTATCAGCCGTTCGGCGACCTTTGGCTACGTTTTAAAGATACCCTGCCGGCCGCAACAGGTTACCGGCGGGAACTGGACCTTGCTAACGCTGTTGCCCGTACGACTTATACTGCCAATAACGTGGAATATACCCGCGAATATTTTTCGAGTGCACCGCATCAGGCCATCGTCCTGCAGCTGTCGGCCAATAAACCCGGCAGCATCAGCTTCACCGCTGCTTTGAAAAGTCCGCAGCCATTGTATTCCACCCGGAAAATAAATGACAGCACACTGGCGCTTTCCCTGAAGGTACAGCACGGCGTGTTGAAAGGAGAAAGCTGGCTGAAGGTGAGTGTGTCAAACGGACGTGTAGCCGTTACAGATAGCAGCATCACGGTTACTAACGCGAACGCAGCTACGCTATATCTTACTGCTGCTACCAGTTACCGCAATTATAAGGATGTTTCAGCAGATCCGGTAGCGCTGTGCAGGAAGGTTATACAGCCGTTATCATCTTACCAAAACATACGCTCCGCACATATCAAAGACTACCAGCAGTATTTCAATACCTTCTCGGTGGATCTGGGCGAGGGACAAACGCAGTTGCCTACAGACCAGCGGATCAGCCGGTTTACCGCGACTACCGATCCCGCGCTGGCCGCATTGTATATCCAATACGCCCGGTACCTGATGATCTCCGGGTCGAGGCCAGGCGGACAACCACTCAACTTGCAGGGTATCTGGAACGATCAGATGTCGCCTCCCTGGGGCAGTAAGTATACCACCAATATTAACCTGGAAATGAATTACTGGCCGGCAGAAGTGTTGCATCTCTCCAAATGTGCGGAGCCGCTGTTCGCCATGACCCGCGAATTATCGGAAGCGGGCCGCCGCACCGCAACGGAGCATTACGGTGCTCCTGGGTGGGTGTTGCATCATAACACGGATTTGTGGAGAGGAACAGCGCCTATCAATGCCGCCAACCACGGCATATGGGTTACAGGCGCTGCATGGCTGTGCCACCATCTGTGGGAACATTATCTCTATACAAAGGATAAAGTTTTTTTACAGCAACAGGCTTATCCGCTGATGAAAGCAGCAGCTGATTTTTTTGTAAGTTTCCTCGTGAAAGATCCTGCCACCGGCTGGTTGATCAGCACCCCTTCCAACTCGCCGGAGAATGGTGGCTTAGTAGCCGGTCCTACGATGGACCACCAGTTAATAAGAGACCTGTTCCGGAATTGTATACAAGCCAGCGAAATATTGCACCAGGACGCCGCCTTCCGTGAAACGTTGCAGGCAAAATATAAACAGATTGCGCCCAACCAGGTAGGGAAGCACGGACAGCTGCAGGAGTGGTTGCAGGATGTGGATGACCCGGAAAATCATCACCGCCATGTATCGCATCTGTGGGGCGTGTTCCCGGGTACCGACATTACCTGGGATCAATCGCCGTCCATGATGAAAGCCGCCCGCCAATCGCTTCTTTTCCGCGGCGATGATGGCACCGGCTGGAGCCTGGCCTGGAAGATCAACCTCTGGGCAAGGTTCAAAGACGGCAATCACGCGCTTACCATGATCAACAAATTGCTTACTCCTGCAGAGGGCCCTACCGGCAAAGCACACGGAGGATCGTATATCAACCTGTTTGATGCCCATCCACCTTTCCAGATAGATGGAAATTTTGGCGGCGCTTCCGGCATGGCAGAAATGATTGTGCAAAGCCATATGGATTATATTGAACTGCTGCCCGCGTTGCCGGATGCCTGGCCCTCGGGACAGGTCAGCGGCATTTGCGCCAGGGGTGGTTTTGTATTGGATATCCGCTGGCAACAAGGCCAATTGCAGCAACTAACGGTAACGGCTACTTCAGATGGACCTTGTGAATTACGCTATAAAGAACAACAGGTGAAATTTACGGCGAGGAAAGGAAAGCGCTACCAGCTACAAATGACAGCCGGCCGGTTACAAATGATCAAGCAATGATTTCTCTATGAAAACAATTTATCTTTTTACAGCATTCCTTTTTTTTACATACGCTGTGCAGGCACAGGAAATAAAACCGGAAGCTACGGAGGACTGGTCCACGCAACCGCCGCAGGTGACGCCCGGTAAAAATGCAGGCCCCCCTTCCGATGCCATCGTGTTGTTTGCAGGGGAAAAAGACCTGGGCAAATGGGAGCATGCCGACAGCAGCCCGGTGAAATGGACCGTAAAAGGAAGCGAACTAACGGTAACGCCTAAAGCAAAAGATATCCGTACCAAACAGGCCTTCGGCAATATACAACTGCACATAGAATGGAAAACACCTGATCCCCGGGAAGATCGTGGTAATAGTCGTGGTAACAGCGGGGTACTGTTCATGGGACTATATGAACTGCAGATATACGAGAACTATCAATATCTTCATAAAATCTATTACAACGGGCAGGCGGGCAGTATCTATAAACAATATGCGCCGCTGGTAAATGCCTGTTTGCCGCCACAAACCTGGCAAACATTTGATGTAGTTTTTGAAACCCCGGTATTCAACGCCGACCAGTCGCTGAAAACACCAGCCTATATCACGGTATTTCACAACGGGGTATTGATACAATATCATGTTGCTATCAAAGGACCAATGGTGTATGCCGGTTACCCGGAGTATCAATATCATGAAAATAAATTACCGCTGGTATTACAGGAACATAACAGCCGCGTGAGCTTCCGGAATATCTGGTTAAGGGAATTCTAAAAATCATCCATATGAAAAAAATATTTTACCTGCTACTTATTATATGCTCCGCCGCAGGCGCAATGGCGCAGCAAACATATCCCTCGCGGTTAACGGTGGCTAAAGATGGCAGCGGAGACTATACCACCATCCAGGAAGCGGTGAATGCCGTCAGGGCTTATTCTCCTGTACCACTCACCATTACTATTAAAAACGGGGTATACCCCGAAAAGCTGGTCGTTCCTTCATGGGTAACAAACATCACCTTCATCGGTGAAAGTCGTGATAGCACTATTATCACCAATGATGATTATTCCGGTAAGCTGGTGGGAGATAAGAAGTTAAGCACTTTCAACTCCTACACCGTATGGGTGCAGGGCAATGATGTGAAAATAGAAAACCTTACGATCCGGAATACAGCAGGGCGTGTAGGCCAGGCCGTTGCATTGCATGTCGACGGTGACCATTTTGTGATCCGCAACTGTAATCTGCTTGGCAACCAGGATACGCTGCTGACTGCTAACAGCAACAGCTGCCAGTATTATGAGAATTGTTTCATTGAAGGCACCACCGATTTTATTTTTGGCCCGGCTACGGCGTTGTTTCGTCGCTGTACCATCCGTAGCCTTTCCGATTCCTATATCACTGCCGCCTCTACCACAAAGGAACAGGCATACGGCTATGTATTCCTGGAATGCAACATCACAGCTGGTAAAGAGGCCAGCAAAGTATATCTCGGCAGGCCGTGGCGTGCGTATGCCCGTACCGTTTTTATCCGATGTGAAATGGGCAGGCATATTTTGCCGGCAGGCTGGCATAACTGGGATAAAAAGGAAAATGAACAAACTGCTTTTTACGCAGAATATAATAACACGGGAGAAGGGGCCACTGTTGCAGGGCGGGTTCCCTGGAGCAAGCAATTGAGCGCCAGGGAGGCCAAAAGATATGTGGCGACTAATATATTGGGAGGGTGGGATCCTGTTAACAAAGAAAAATAACTGGTATGAACATACGAAAGATAAGCATCTTAATGGCCGCAGGCATAGGAATAGCTGTACACGCTTTTTCGCAGTACTCCTGGACGCGGTTACCTGAAATAGCATCTCCTGTTTTTAAGAAAGATACTTTTAATATCACCCGCTATGGCGCGGTTCCGGATGGTATTACATTGAATACAACGGCGATCAATAACGCGATCACCGCATGCAGCCGGAATGGTGGCGGCGTGGTGCTGGTGCCGGAAGGACTCTGGCTTACCGGGCCTGTGGTCATGAAAAATAATGTGAACCTGCATCTGAAAAGTGCCGCTACGCTATTGTTCACACCGGATAAGAGCCAGTATGCGTTGGTGGAAGGTCTTTATGAAGGCCGTTCCGCCGCCCGTAACCAATCGCCGGTAAGCGGCAGCAACCTGCATGACATCGCCATTACCGGAAAGGGTGTGATTGATGGCAACGGTGATGTATGGCGCGCAGTGGGCAAAGGTCAGCTAACCGAAAGTGAATGGAAAAAGAAAGTAGCGTCGGGTGGTGTACTTGGAAAAAATGGAAATGAATGGTATCCGAGTGAGCAATACAAAGCGGCTAAGGAACAAGGCATGAGCATGCTGCTGGTGCCAGGCAAGCTACTGGAGGAGTATGCCGTGATGAAAGATTTCCTCCGGCCCAATCTTGTAGCGCTGAATAACTGCAAAAGAGTATTGCTGGAAGGTGTTATTTTCCAGAACTCCGCTGCGTGGTGCCTGCATCCTTCTCTTTGCGAAGATCTCACTTTGCGTAACCTGCTGGTTAAAAACCCGGCTTATGCGCAAAACGGGGATGGCGCTGATATTGAGTCGTGCCGCAACTTTTTGATAGAAGGCTGCACCTTTGATGTTGGTGATGATGCCATTTGCATCAAATCCGGCAAAGATGAAGAAGGACGCCGGCGGGGCAAGCCAACCGAAAATGGTATTGTGCGTAACAGTATTGTGTATAAAGCCCACGGCGGTTTTGTGATAGGCAGTGAAATGAGTGGCGGCGCCCGGAACATTTTTGTATACAACTGTACTTTTGTGGGAACGGATAAGGGGCTGCGTTTCAAATCTACCCGCGGCCGTGGAGGTGTGGTGGAAAAGATCTATGCAAAGAATATATTCATGAAAGATATTGTGGAAGAAGCGGTATTTTTTGACCTGTACTACTTCGTGAAATTTGCTACAGACAGCCAGCGGGATGAACGGCCACAGGTAAATGAAGGTACGCCGGTATTCAGGGATATGGAGTTTGATAACATTGTTTGTAATGGTGCAAAGAAAGCAATTTTTATCCGTGGCTTGCCGGAGATGCCGGTGAAAAATATCCGGATCAGCAATAGTGTCTTTAAAACAACTATCGGAAAAGAATTAACGGATGCCGATAATATTGTGCTTGATAATGTGCGGATGGACACACAAGTGCCGCGGGATACGTCTTTCGCCGTTTGGAGTACTTATCAGAAACAACGTTTGAAGTTTCCATTTATAAAAATTGCATCGCCAACGCCGCCCGCCGGTATGAAGCAGGCAATGGATGTGCCTTATCGCGAAGCAAGCGGTCGCAGTTTATTACTGGATGTATTTTATAGTAAAGAAAAACAGCGTAAACCTGCGGTGTTACTGATCTTTGGCGGTGGCTGGCATTCGGGCGATAAAACCCATAACCATGCAATGGCAGTGGAGCTGGTGAAAAGAGGATACGTAGCAGTATCAGCAGAATACCGTTTGTCCGGGGAAGCGCAATACCCCGCGGCTGTGCAGGATCTGAAGGCGGCTGTACGTTGGATGCGCGCTCATGCCGGCGAATATGGTATTGATACCAATCACATTGCAGCACTGGGTTGTTCTGCCGGTGGGCAGCTGGCTGCGTTAATGGGCGCCACCAACGGCGCACCAAAGTTTGAAGAGGGCAACATAGCTCATTCCTCCGCTGTTCAGGCGGCCATTGATATCGATGGTATCCTGGCATTCAAACACCCGGAGTCGGCGGAAGCCGGCGCGGCGTCTGAATGGCTGGGCGGCACCTATGAGGAAAAGCCGGAGCTATGGAAGGAGGCATCTGCATTAACTTATGCAGGAAGCAATACGGTTCCCATGCTTTTTATTAACAGCTCCTTTTCCCAGTTTCATGCCGGCAGGAACGACATGATGCGTGTACTGAAAGAACATAAGATCTATTCGGAAGCCCATGAGCTGCCGGATACACCGCATCCGTTCTGGTTTTTTGATCCCTGGTTTGATAAAACAATGGATTATTCCACTGCATTTCTGCAGAAGGTTTTCAGGTAAAACAGCTACTTTAAGAAATGAAACCCGGTTATTTTATATCACACTCAGCTTCTGCGATATCAGTTCTGTTACTGCATTGATGGCTTTCGGGAAAACCCTGCGCAAATCTATGTCCTGGCTGGTCAGCAATTGTTGCTGCAATGTTTTCATAAAAATATTTTTTGTTTCTGTGGCCAGGTTCACTTTGGTGATACCGTTTTTAACCGCTTCTTTCAGCTGGTCGTCCGGAACACCGGAGCAGCCGTGTAATACAAGGGCAGCGGGCGTGGCGGCATGGATCTCTTTAAGCAGGCCGATCTGCAGATGCGGAGGTGATTTATAAAAACCATGCGCGGTACCGATGGCGACGGCCAGTGCGTTAACACCGGTTTCTTCTACAAATTGCTTCGCCTGTTCCGGGCTGGTGAAGGCAGCTGTTTGTTCCTGTCCGAGTTTTGCAATATATCCCAGTTCAGCTTCCACATTCACATCATAACCAGCGGCTACCCTTACAACGGCAGTGGTAGTACGAATATTTTCTTCAAAAGATCTTTCACTGGCATCGATCATTACGGAGTCGAAGCCGGCATCCAGGCATTCTCGGATCGTGTGTATGTTGCTGCCATGATCAAGATGTACCCATCCGGTTACGCCATACTGACGAAGCGCTACCCTCGCCATGTTAACGGCGGAGTTGATACCCAGGTATTGCAACGTGCTTTCTGATAGTTGCAGTATCAGGCTGCAGTTGGCTGCTTTGGCCGCCATCAGCAAGCCTTTCAGTGTTTCGAAATTATAAAAATTCACGGCCAGCAAAGCGGAGCCCGACTGTGAACATTGCTGTAGTTGTTGTTTCAGGTTCATGCTGGTAGGTAATTAAATTTTTGAATGGCAATAGCGTGGAAGGTATCAAGACTATGAAAAGCCGTGGTGCCCCCGGGCGCGGTGGTGTTAATGGCGCCGGCCAGGGCGGCGTATTCAGCGCATTGCCGCAACGAACGGTTACGGATATACTGACTGATAAAGCCTGCATTAAAGCTGTCGCCCGCCCCGATACAATCGGCAATGTCTGTTTGTTTAAAGGAAGGCTGGTGGAACAGCGAGTGACCGTCCCACACATAGGCGCCTGCTTCCCCATGCTTAACCGCTACAATATTGGCATAGGCGCTGATCGTTTGCAGGCAGGAGGAAACGCTGTTGCCGCCGGTGAATGCACATAGTTCGGCGATGTTGGGCAGAAAGACATCTACGTGGGGCAATAATGTGGGGAGGTCGATATCCCACTGTTCTGCCGGGTCCCATTGCGGGTCAAGAGAGGTGGTGAGTCCCAGCATTTTTGCCCGGGCAAAAAGCCGGCACAGATCAGGTTTCAGGGCTGGTTGTAAAAATACAGAGCTTACATGCAGGTGCCGGGCGTTTGCGAGCGTGGCATCTGTAATATCTGCCATACTCAGTTCTTCCATAGCGCCGGGGTACGTGATCATGGCTCTTTCCTGCTCATGACTGAAAGCAATGCTGATGCCGGTACCGGCGGTCCGGCTATATACAATCCCGGAAGTATCCACGCCTTTCGAGGATAGTTCGGACAGCACTTTATGGCCGAACATATCATTACCTATTTTACCGGCAAAGGTAACGGCAGCGCCAAGGGTACTAAGGTTGCAGGCAAAGATGGCGGCGCTGCTGCCCAGTACGAAGGTCATGTCTTTTGCGAGTATTTCTTTGCCCAGAGCGGGCAATGTGTTAAGCTTGTTGAGTATCAGGTCAACATTCAGTTCTCCGACCACCAATACATCAAACGTTGTGTTGTTCATAGCGGTGTTTTTATCAGGCATTGAGCGGATAGATGGCAACACCTTCCACAACGCGGGTGATGGCGCCGTTTACGGAAGGATTGTCCGGCTGAAGGCCCAGGGATAAAGAAGTAAAAAAGGCCAGCAGTTGCAGGGGCAATATACTGCATACACATAACAGATCTTCCTCCAGCAGCAACGGCTGATCGCCCGTGAGCAGAATGGTATCCAGTTCAGGCACTTCGCCGTTAGCCGGCAGTATACCCATTTCCAGGAGTGCCTTGTTACCCTGCTTCATGGAAATGACGAGGTCCTTTTCATAATTTAAAACGTAGCTGTTGTTCGAGAATATATATACGACGAGGGTGTTTTCATCGATGATAGCTTTCGGGCCATGCCGGAAGCCGAGGAAACTGTCGCTTTTGCAAATGACTTTGCCGCCGCTGAGTTCCTGTAGTTTCAGGTGAGCTTCTGTGGCAGTACCGTAAAATGCGCCGTCGCCCAGGAATACCGCGCGGGTAAATTTTTTGCCGGCGATAGTGCGGAGCAGGGCCGTGTAACGGGTGAGCAGCTGCTTCCCATAGGTGCACAGTACTTCCACTTGCTGCCGCATGGCGGCGATGTTATGCAGCCGGGTGATCAGGGCGCCGGTAAGCAGCATGCCGGTATAGCTGCTGGTCATGGCGAGGCTCTTATCATTACATTCCGGTGGCAGCAGGATCATGTGTTGCGGGTGTTGGCTCTGCCAGCCGGCCAGTTGCCCGCTGTGATTGCAGGTAATGATCAGGTGGTAACAGCGCCGGGAGATGTTGTCTGCCAGTTCCAGTGCAGCGCAGCTTTCCGGGCTGTTGCCGGAGCGTGCAAAGGAAATGATCAGTGGTATCCTGTCGGAATGAAAATAATCGTGCGGGTGCGCTACCAGGTCTGTGGTGGGTATAGCCCTGGTGATAACGCCGGTATGGCGGAAGAAGCTGCCTGTGAGCGAAAGACCAATAAAAGCACTTGTACCGGCACCGGTAAGAATGATGTTGTCCACTGTATGATAGGCTTCTTCCAGGAACGCCGACAGGGCAGTGGCTTCGCCGGTCAGCCCGTTCATGATCTTTTCCCATATGTAAGGCTGTTGCGCAATTTCCCGGGCAGTATGGAAGGCTCCTTTTTCTTGCAATGCGGAAGGTTCCAGTTCAAGTACTGATTGCATAGTTAAGATATAAGTGAGTAATACAATACAAATATATCAAAAGGTAAATTACTTTCAAAACCTTTTTATTATTTCGGTTAACTTGTTTTAAATTTCGTTTGAAAGAGATTGCACAATAATTTGTAACTTAGCTGGCTTGTAATAGTAAAATCTCAAAATAAATAACTGCAAATGGAAGAGAGCCAAAACGGATCAACTGTAAACAGGAGGAAAGAAATACTGCAGAAGCTGTATAAAAATGGCCAGGTGATCATCAGTGAACTAAGCAAAGAATTTAATGTAAGCGAGGTGACCATCCGGAACGACCTGGACCAGCTGGAGCAGAAGAACATGCTGTTACGGGCCAGGGGCGGAGCTATCAAGCTGGAGAATAATGTGGGAGTGGATCAGCGGATCAGTGAAAAGAACAAAATTCATTACGTCGAAAAAGTGGCGATCGGCAAAAGTGCCGCTGCCCTCATCAGTGAAAACGATACCATGATTATTGATTCGGGTACCACTACCGCGGAGATGGTAAAGCATATGCAGTCTTTCAAAAGCCTGAACGTCATTACCAATGCCATGAACATTGTGAACATGCTTTCCGGCTATCCAAATATCAATGTAATCATCCCTGGTGGCTATCTGCGGCAAAATTCCATGTCGCTCGTTGGTCCGCTGGCGGAAAAGAACCTGCGCAGTTTCCATGTAGATAAGGTTTTTCTTGGGGTAGATGGCTTTGATACCCGCAATGGTATTTATACGCCCAATATGGAAGAAGCCTACCTGAATGAAATCATGATAGAAATCGCCAACGAAGTGATTGTGCTGGCGGATTCCAGCAAGTTTAACAAAAAGAGCCTGGCATTTATCTGCCCTGTAAATAAGATCCACACCGTAGTTACCGACGCCGGTATTTCCGCAGAAGATAAGAAGCGGCTGGAAGACCTGGACGTAAAGGTGATTATAGTATAGCATTCATTTTCCCGCAAGCCGGAAGCCGCAAAGACGATCATAAAATAGTCGTTTTTGCGGCTTCTGTCTTTGTATACCCCGATGCCTTCGTTTCCTTTGTTATGCATCTTCAAAATCTTTCTAAAAAAATATTTATCACTTGTTTTCTATTTAAAAAACTTATATTTACTTTGTTTTAAAATGAAAAACAAGGTTTCGAAGGTTAAGGCGCCTTGAAACAACAAATATCCGCGTATGCACAAATCCCGGCTTTGGCTTTTATATACCGCTATCAATACTGTATTTGTAGGAGTATGGGGGGCTTTTATAGAAATACCTGAAAAAGCCGGCTTTCCGGCAACGCTCGGATATATTGTGTGGACGCTGACTATGCTGCCCTGTGCTATCGCAGCGTTGCGGATAGTGAAGTGGCAACTGGAACATACGCCGCGGGATATTTTCCTGGGGTCTATGGTGGGCCTGCTCGGTGCCGGAGGACAACTCATTCTTTTCCAGGCATTGCGGATAGGACCGGCCTATATTTTATTTCCGCTCATTGCCCTTTTCCCGCTGCTCACCATCCTGCTGTCGGTGGTGTTCCTCGGGGAAACCTGCTCCCGCAGGCAATGGCTGGGTATTGGCGTAGCGTTGCTGGCCGCATTTTTCCTGGCCTTTCAGCCAGGACAGAATAAACAGGCGCAGGGCTACACCTGGCTGATCATGGCCATGCTCGTGTTTGTGATGTGGGCCACCCAGGGCTTTGTGATGAAGTTTGCCAATAGCCGTATGAAAGCAGAAAGTATCTTTTTTTATATGACAGTGTCGTCTTTACTGCTGGTGCCCGCGGCCATTGGCATGACAAACTTCTCCGGCGCCATCAACTGGGGATGGAAAGGGTTTGGGCTGGCTGTTCCCATCCACCTGTTAAATGCCATCGGCGCCCTGATGCTGGTATATGCACTGCGCTACGGCAAAGCGATTATTGTAATACCGCTCACCAGTTTATCATCTGTCATCACAGTCATTCTTTCCCTCATTATTTATGGAGTAGTGCCGGATGCGGTGCTGACAGCAGGTTTGCTGCTGGCAGCGGTGGCGATCTTCATCCTGTCTGAATAAAAATAAATACGATTAGCAACATAACTGTCCGGGCGTTTATAACGCCCGCGACTATACGGAGTATTGATTTTATTTATTGTTCACCAGCAGTGCATAAAAAATAAAAGCACTGGAAAAACCTCACATAATGACCACGCTAACATGGAAAAAATTCCTTATCGCCCCGGCTATGATAGCCCTCTTTGCCGGATCATGTAAAGTTGATCCAAAAATACTGTCTGCAGAAGCATCACTCACCAAAGGCGCCCTGCTGGCAGATACCGTGAAAATTACGGTAAACAAGAATGCTGTGCTGATGACCAGTTCGCTCAAGCTGGGTGTGACCTATATGAAAAATAACCTCGACGCCTGGGGTGATGGCCCCTCCATTACCAGGGGTACCAATTTGCTGAAAGGAGCGGTTGTTTATCACAACCAGCATATATTCGGTTTCGGTGCAGATAACATTGAGCCAAGACCCGGTGTATTTGACTGGGAATCACTGGACCTCCGCGTAAACATGATGGCCGCGATGCAATCAACACCGGTGATCACTCTTGCCACGGCCCCCACCTGGATGGTAGACCCCGACTGGGCGCCGGGAAAGTATGAAGACAGCAGCGATACGGATTGGAGCAAAGTGGAATGGGCGCCTTTACCGGAACATGAAAAGGATTTTGCCCACCTGTGTGCATTGGTAGCGAAACGTTATCCCGCGGTAAAAACCTTCCAGGTATGGAATGAGCTGAAAAGTATGTGGGACGAGACGAATAACCGCTGGGATTATGTGCGCTATACCCGGCTGTATAACCTGGTATATGACTCTGTGAAAGCGGCACGCCCGGATGCCATCATCGGTGGTCCGTATATCGGGATAGATTCCTGGCATAGTGCGCCAGGCAACGCCCATAGCGGTATCACAGATCCCACTTACGGAGAACTGGATAAACGTTGCCTGGATGTAGTAACCTATTGGCTGCAGAACAAACATGGCGGCGACTTCCTCTGCGTAGACGGAGGCGTGGATTCAAAAGACGGGGTTGCCACCAACGTGATCGCCTCTACGAAGAAGTTCAGGGATGCCAGTAACTGGCTGCATTCGCAAACTACACTGCCTATATGGTGGTCGGAAGATTATGTGGGCCTGAACACAGATACCACCATTCAGCCGGCAGCACTGGGTTGTATGCTGATACACCACGCATTGGCCGGCGATGCCGCATCACTGCGCTGGGCGCCCGAACAGCAGGAAGGGGAAGGGAATGTAAGCAACTTTTTCAGCAGTACCCTGGTGCCGAACGGAGGCAAACCATTCAGGAATTATTCGCTGTACAAAAATTTCAACACCTATTTTCCGGCAGGCACTAACTTATGCGCCACTACGGTATCAGATGAACAACGGGTGATGGTCATGTCTTCCAAAACAAAGATCCTGATGATCAATAAAACGGCGGCCATACAAAAAACAAAGATCAACAACACATTAGCAGTAAACCTGAATCCATACGAGGCAAAATATGTTACATTACCGTAACGCCTATATGAAAAAACAGATCAACAGGGAATATCCGGGTATTCCGGGTATTCCCCATCTGGCCTTGTTTTCAGCCCGTCGCCCGGTACCATGACTAAAGTATTTTATATCCTGCTGAAAAATAAACTGACATTTTAAAAACAGATGATTATGGATCTCGACAAAGTAAAACCAAAGCCATTAGCAGATGTTTCGTCATCACCGGAACATATCAGATTACAGGACTACCGGCCGAAGTCGATATTTAAAACGCCGGAAACAGCCATTGTAAAAGCTGCTTTCCCGGTGATTGATATGCATACCCACGCATGGCAGCCGGAGCTGGATGTAAGCAAATGGATTGCCCGCATGGACGAGGCAAACATTGAAAAAAGCACGGTTCTTACGTTTGAAACCGGCGCCGGCTTTGATGCCGTTACGAAGCAATATGCAGATTATGCCAACCGCTTTGATCTGTGGTGCGGATTCGACTACACCGGTTACGACCAGCCAGGCGACAGCTGGATTGATCATGCGGTAGCAGAACTGGAACGTTGCCACCGGATGGGAGCAAAAGGCGTAGGAGAGCTGGGCGACAAAGGTCTTGGCGAATTTTATTCCCGGCCTGTAGCCGGATACGGCCTGCACCTGGATGATCCGCGCATGAAACCACTCTTCGAAAAGTGCGGCCAGCTGCATATGCCGGTGAATATACACATCGCAGATCCCATGTGGATGTACCTGCCGATGGATGCTACGAACGACGGATTAATGAATGCATACGAGTGGCGCATAGACCACACTCAGCCAGGACTCCTGGACCATCCCACACTGATAAAGACCTTTGAAAACGTAGTCAGGGACAACCCCGGTACCATTTTCATCGCCTGTCATTTTGCCAACTGCACCTATGATCTCAGCATAGTAGGGAAAATGCTGGATCGTTATCCTAACCTGTATGTAGATAATGCCGCGAGGTTTGCAGAAACCGCCACCATTCCGCGTTTTGCCAAAGCATTTTATGAAAAGTACCAGGACCGGCTGCTATTTGGTACCGACCTGGGCTATGATCCTAAAATGAATATGGAGTATGCCGCTAAGTTTTACCGTACTGCTTTCCGGATTATGGAAACAACAGACGATCATTTTTATGAACATGAAATATTCACTTATCACTGGCCTTTATACGGGCTGGGATTAAGTGCCGCCATACTGGAAAAAATTTACCGTTTGAATGCTTTGAAGTTAATGCAGTTATGAAGAATCAGCCAGCGATCAACTATTTACAGACTACCTAATACCGTAAGCGTATGTATTTCCAATGTATGAAGAAGGGCCCGTTGACCGGGCCGTCAACCAAAAGACAGCGCAACGACGCTAAAAGAAAATACCTGTATTGTCATGTGTGCCTGATCCTGTTACTGCTTGTTTTCAGCGGACAAAAAAGCGCCGCTGCCAATGCGCAACTGCGGCAGGATACGCTGATCCCCGTCTCCGGCCTGATCACGGATGAAAAAGGAAATCCTTTTCCCGGTGTAACCGTATACGTGCCTTCCCTGAAAACGGGTACTGCCAGCGATGCCACGGGGCATTACCAGGTAAAGGCACCCGCAAAAGGGAACCTCGTTTTTAAGGCCATGGGATATGCATCGCAGGAAATGCCGGTGAATAGCCGCAGCAGGATAGCGGTGAAGATGGAAGCTGAAAATGCCAACCTGAATGAAGTAGTGGTAACCGGTTATACTTCGAAACGGTTATCGCAGATCTCCAGCTCTGTGGCCGTAGTTTCCGGGAAACAATTAAATGATGTCACCTCCAATAACGTAGCCAGCCTGTTGCAGGGAAAGGTAGCCGGAGTGGTGGTACAAAACGCCTCCGGTAATCCCAGTGTAGCCGCTAACGTTACCATCCGCGGATCCAGTTCTATCACCGCCGGTTCCGGACCGTTGTACGTGGTAGATGGTATCATTGGCGGTACCGCCAACCCGAACGATATTGCTTCCGTTACCATCCTGAAAGATGCCGCGGCAGCAGGATTGTACGGCGCCAGGGCATCCAACGGCGTAGTCATCATCACCACCAAATCAGGCCAGGCCGGTAAAACACAGATCAGCCTGAATTCCAGCGTTGGCTTCAATAAAATGAGCATGGGCAATATGAAGCTCATGAACAGCCAGCAGCTGTATGATTACCAGAAAAGTTATTTTGCTCCCGCCGATTTTGCAAGGGATCGTCCTGCCAGCTTGCTGTCGCAGAACACCGACTGGATGAACCTTGCTTATCGCACAGGGCTTACCCAGAATCACCTGTTATCTGTATCCGGCGGATCTGAAAAAACGCAGTTTTATGTCTCCGGAAATTATTATAAAGAAGATGGTATTATCAGGCATACCAGTAACGAAGTATACAACCTGCGGGCCAACATCACCCATCGCATCAATGAGAAGCTGAAGCTAAGCACCAGGATCAACGCAGCTTCCCGCAATTTTGAAAATGAAGCTTCCGGGAATTACGGCGCACTGGTATTGTCGAAAATCAATTTGCCCTGGGATAATCCCTATAACGCAGATGGCTCCATAAAGATGGGGACTGAAGAAGGATGGATAGGCCGGGAACACGACAACTTCCTCCACGGATGGCAATTCAATTATGATAAAGGAAAACAGCTGATCACCTATGCCGATATCAATCTTGATTATTATATCACACCACATCTCACCTTTTCTTCGTATAACCGTGTAAGTTATTCCAACCTGCGAAGTGAACTGTATTATGATGTGCGCTCCAAAGCAGGCAGGGGACTGGGGGAAATGTATAACAACTCCAGCTATGAAAACAGGTTGATCACCTCCAACCGCCTTAATTACCAGCGCACCTTTGGCGAACACGCGCTGAGTGCCATAGCGGTGGCGGAAGGAGAGAAGAACTATTTTGAAAACAACAGCCTGTATGGCAACAAGATCCCGGCAGGATTGCATATCATGGATGCAGCGGCTAACATCCAGAAGTCGCCCTTTGGCCCCGGCAGCAAGTCTGAGAGCCGTTTTACAAAAGGACTGGTGCAGGTCGATTATACCTTCCGCGAAAAGTATAATCTCATCGGTGCATACATCAATGAGTCGTCGTCCCGCTTTGGAGCCAATCACCGCTCGGCGGGCTTTTACACATTAGGCGGCTCCTGGATACTGAGCAACGAATCGTTTATGAAAGGGCAACGGTTCATTGATCAGCTCAAGATCAGGGCCAGCTATGGCATTACCGGTAATGCGGAAATCGGCGACTACCAATCGTTAGGCATTTATGCATACACCTCGCAGTATGCATCCAACCCGGGTTCTGTGCCATCTGTTTTACAAAATCCTGATCTCACCTGGGAAAAATCAAAGACAACCAACATCGGGCTGGATATAGACCTGTTAAAACGTATATCCCTGACCGTAGATGTATACGATAAAACCACCAGTGCGCTGTTGCTGGATGTACCGGTTCCTTACACCAGCGGGTATGCTTATGTTACCCGCAATGTAGGCTCTGTGCGCAACAGGGGAATAGAGTTCAACCTGAATACCAAAAATATAAATGGCGCCCGCTTTAAATGGGAAACCAGCTTCAACCTTTCCATCAACAGGAACAAGGTGCTGAAGCTGAACAACCATGAAGACATTCCTTATTCATCCCTGCAGTGGATCAGCGAAGGCCGCGATCTGTACAGCTGGCATATGCGCAAATGGGCAGGCGCAGATCCGAAGAACGGCGACCCGCTCTGGGAAGTAGTGAGCACAGACGCCAACGGCAAGCAAACCATTGGTACCACTAATTCATATGACGATGCCACCTTGCAGTACATCGGCAGCGCTTCGCCCGATTTTACCGGTGGTATCAACAACCGCTTTTCCTGGAAAGGAATAACATTGAGCGCCTTCTTCAATTTTGTAAACAGCAACCAGGTATATGAAGAAAACACGAACGATGGCAGCGAGCCCACTTCCAATTCAAGGGTACTGCCTAAAAACCATAACAGGTGGCAGAAAGAGGGGGACATTGCCACAGATCCCAAAGCAGTATACGGCGGCAATAAAAACTCTGACCTGGAATCATCCCGGTTCCTGGAAGATGGCAGCTACCTGCGTTTGCGCAACATCACCCTTTCTTACGATGTGCCGGAATCTTTCCTGCAAAGGATAAAGGTGAACAATGCAAGGATATTTATCAGCGGCGATAACCTCTGGACGCTCACCCGTTTCTCCGGTATGGACCCTGAAATGGGACTGCGCCCGTATTCGCAGCCGGCAGGAGAAAGCGGTAACAATTTCCAGCAGAACAGCACCAAATATCCGCTGGCGAAGAAAGTCCTGTTTGGTATTAATGTCACCTTTTAAAAACAGCAGCTATGAAAAGAAATCTCTTTAAATATTATACACTCGCTGCCGCTATTATAGTCATAACCGGCAGCTGCAGCAAAGACCTGGAGCCTTATAACGGTAAATCGGACGATGCGGCCCTGGAAACGCCGGAAGACCTGCAGACAGCCACCTATGGGGTTTATTCCGGGCTGGTAGACAGGATGTACACTAAAAACCTCAACCAGTTGGGTGAATATCCTGGTGATGATGTGGCATTAAGCGGCGCTACGGGCGACCAGGTATTTTATACCTATACCTATACTCATTTCCCGGGAATGGGAAACACCGAACAGTTCTGGCAGGGCGCTTATAAAGTAATCTATTCTGCCAATGCCATTATTGAAAGAATAAATGATGGCACTTCCCCGCAGCTGGACCAACTGAAGGGAGAAAACCTGTACCTGCGGGCCATGGCGCATTTCGACCTGGTACGTCTTTTTGGAAGACCCTACCCGCAGGGCGCGGGCAACAATCCCGGCGTGGTGATCAAAGACAATACAAAAGATGACCGCCCTGCGAGGAGTTCCGTAAAAGACGTATATGCGTTTGTGATAGCCGATCTCAAACATGCAGCCACGTTAATGAAAGAAAATAAAAGTGCGGCCTTTGCATCCAGAGAAGTGGCGGAGGCGTTATTATCGCGTGTGTACCTGTACATGGAAGATAACGCCAATGCCCTGTTATATGCCAATAAGGTGATCGGCTCCAACCGTTATCGCCTGATGGAAACCCAGCCTTATAAAACGTATTTCCGCGTAATACCGGAAGAAAATCCCGAGACGATATTTGCTATCAGGCATACGGTGGCAGATGACCGGGGTAAAGATGCGATCGGCTCCATGTACTATAATGATCCGGTTACACAATCCACCGGCTGGGGAGAGGTATACGCCTCTCTTGCTTTTGTAAAGCTGCTGGACCAGAATCCCGAGGATGTGCGCCACAGCTTTGTAGAGCCACAGCGTGATGCGAATGGGAACATGCAATTACGCAACCAGACGCCGGTATATTTTATCAACAAATACAACTGGCAGGAAGGAGTGGCTAACCTGAGTTCACCTGTCATCCTGCGGTTGGCGGAGATGTACCTGATCCGCGCAGAAGCCAATGCCAAACTGGGTAATGCGCAAGCCGCCATTGACGATGTAAACCTGATCCGCCGCCGCGCCGGTTTATCAGGTGCCGCGTTATATACTACCGGCAATCTGAAAGGTCGCGCGTCTGTACTGGATGTAGTGCTGGAAGAACGCCGCCTGGAGCTGGCGTTTGAAGCACACCGGCCTTATGACCTGTACCGCAACAACCGTCCCATGGTGCGTGCCTATCCCGGCTTTCATGGCAGCAATCAATATGATCAAACCATCCAGCCAACAGACCCGCAGGTGATCAATTATATTCCCGAACGCGAAACCGGCCTTAATCCTAATCTCACTCAGAATCCATGATCATGCTGTTATATTGTAAACGGGTATTGGTGCTTGCAGGGATCTGCTGCAGCATGTCATTAGCTGCGCAGCAACCCGCGGTGCTGAAAGTAGCCGCTACCAGCGACTTTAAGGTAACCGGCGAGGGCAGTCATCCGGGTTGGACCAAGGCGGCATGGATCACGCTGCCGCAACGCAGCGGGCAGTCGCCTGCATCAACAAAAGTAAAGGCCCTGTATTCACCCAACGGGATATACTTCCTCTTCGATTGCGCGGACCAACGGATCAGCGCCTCCATGCAGGCAGATTTCCTGGATCTGTGGACAGAAGACGTTGCCGAAGTATTCCTGTGGCCGGACACGTTGCAGCCGGCTTATTTTGAATATGAAATTTCTCCGCTGAACTATGAACTGCCTATTCTGATATCCAACCAGCAGGGCGACCTGGTGCGCTGGCAGCCATTTCATTATGATGCCGACAGGAAAACACAGCACGCCACCACCGTACAGGGAGGCAAAAAGAAAAGCGGCGCTGCAATCAAAAGCTGGACAGCAGAATTCTTTATTCCTTTTCAACTCCTGCGGCCATTGCAAAATATTCCTCCCCGGAGGGGAACTACCTGGAAGGCAAACCTGTACCGGGTAGACTACGACAAAGGGGAAGCGGAGTGGTCGTGGCAGCTGACCGGGAAGAGTTTTCATGACATAGAAAAATTCGGTTACCTGGTATTTGAATAAAATCAATTTTTAAATTTTTAATAGTATGAAGATGATGAAACAATTAGTAGCCTGTATCTTTTTTGTTATGCCGGTTATTGCCTTTGCGCAAAAGGGCAAGCTGGTATGGTCGGATGAATTTAATTATACCGGGCATCCGGATCCCAGAAAATGGCGATATGAAGAAGGTTTTGTGAGACATCGCGAAGCGCAGTATTACACAAAAAACCGCTACGAAAATGCACATGTGGAAGGCGGGAACCTGATCATCAGGGCGATCAAGGAAGAGCCGCTGCGTTTGATCAAGGGCGGCACCAGCTTCGTTACTTCCGACAGCGGGGGAGAGTTTACGTCTGCCTGCCTCAACACGGAAGATATTTTTGAATTTACTACCGGCAGGGTGGAAGTGCGGGCCAAACTGCCACATGGCAGGGGCGTGTGGCCGGCTATCTGGACACTGGGTAATAACATGGCCTGGGGTCCCGGTGATTCTACCCAGGTGTATTCTGAAATTGACATCATGGAATTTGTTGGACATGATCCCAACAGCATCCATGCCAACATCCATCCGGGTTATGATGGCGGCAGCCGTGGCGGAAAGATCACCGTGGAAAAACCCTGGGAGAACTTTCACGTGTATGCCATTGAGTGGTATAAGGACCGGATCGATTTTTTCTTTGATGACCAGAAATATTTTTCTTACGAAAAGAAAGATGTACCCGAAGGCAAATGGGCCTATCATGTGCCACAATACCTTTTGCTGAACCTGGCTATTGGCGGTGACTGGGGCGGAGAACAGGGCATTGATCCTACCATCTTCCCGGCAGATTTTGTTATTGATTACGTACGCGTATATGAACTGAAATGACGAAAAAAAATGAACATGAAAAAAAATGTCAGCCGCCTGATAGCGGTGCTTCATTTGTTGCTGTTGCCCGTGATACTGCTCGCGCAAAAAGGCGACCTTAAACTGCTCGACTGGCAGCCACGCAGTCAGCTGGTAGTGAAACAAACCAGCGTGATGAAGCCGAAGTTCCCGGTGATAGATATTCACAACCACCTGGGCGAATTAAAAAATACCGCGCACTACCTGTCGGAGATGGATAAAGCCGGCGTGATAAAATGCGTAAGCCTGGATGCTTATTCTGCCGGTGATAAATACCTGAATCATCTGAAGGCTTCACAAGCCGTATCAAAAGACAGGTTCCTCGTATTTTTCCGGCCCGACTTCGGCCGGATCGATGAACCCGATTTTGGTATAAAAGAGGGGAAGAAACTGGAAGCAGCCGTGAAGATGGGCATCCGCGGTGTAAAAATTGCCAAGGAACTTGGGCTGATCATAAAGGACAAAAGCGGGAAGCTGGTGCCGGTAGATGATCCGCGCATCGATCCCTTCTGGGAGAAATGCGGTGAGCTCGGAATTCCGGTACTGATACACGTGTCTGATCCAAAAGCTTTTTTTACGCCGGCAGACCGCTATAATGAACGGTATGATGAGCTGGGCGCGCACCCGGACTGGTCCTTTTACGGGCCGCAGTTTCCCTCCAAAGAGGCCATACTCACGCAACGTGATCATATCATTGCACGTCATCCCAAAACTATTTTTATCGGCGCGCATGTAGGCAACCTGCCGGAGGAACTGGAGCGGGTATCCGGTTGGCTGGATAAATATCCCAATTTATATGTGGAGATTTCTGCGCGCATCAGTGAGCTTGGGCGACAACCGTATACCGCGCGCGATTTCCTGATCAAATACCAGGACAGGGTATTGTTTGGCACAGACACACCTTGTGATGCAGCAGCCTATCGTATTTATTACCGTTTCCTGGAAACAAAGGATGAATATATAGATCCGTCGCCCAGTCATCATATGCAGGCGCGCTGGATGATTTATGGATTGTACCTGCCGGATGAAGTATTGGAAAAGATTTATAACGGGAATGCTTCGAAAATACTGGGGCTATACAACGGGGGAAAGTAATCTGAACAATTCACATGCGATGATCGATACAGGGATGGCAACTGCCATCCCTGTTTTTATATTTTTAGTGATTGAAGTTTAAAACGCTTTCACCGTTTCAATGATAACAGTAATATCGCCCACACTTTTATTGTCAGTGGACGTGGCGATACAGTGAAGCTTAAACCGGTTATCAACATACGCTTCCTGTTTAACATGCAGTACCACTGCCTCCCCGGAAAACCCCAGGTTATCGGCCAACAACGTCATTTCCCTGACATACATTTTTAATGATTTGTCAGCGGTGATGTGATGAATATACCTGGCCGCCAGGTCCAGCAGCGTATTCATCAGGATAGCCACCGGCATCGCCGGGAAGTGAGGGAAATGCCCTGCACAATAATTATCCTGGATTTTACCTAATGAGGCCGCCGCCGATAAGCCGGAAAACTGTACATCAAAAAGTGGTTTCTTTTGATGATACGGATTTGTTACGCCGAAATCAGGTGTTTCTTTATGGAAATTGTAATACAGCCGTTCGAAGAGGGCATGGGGCACTACATGGAAACTGGTTTCTATTCCACAGATAAGCTGATTGTCTTCATCCAGCAGGCAGGCTTTTATGCTAGCCATTCTTTTACTAAAAAAAGTACACGTGGCGGTGGCCACTAATTTCTTTCGGGTGTAATGTATTTTCTCCGCGGCCCTTTTATAGGTTCCCCGGTGGGCAAGATAGTAGTGTTTTTGTTTTACTGGGTTGATCAGTGCACAACATACGGATCCCAGGATGGCAAGATGCCTGCATGCTTCAGCCGCGGCAATAGGGGAGATCTCTTCTCCCAGCGGTTGTTCTGCTTCTATTGTGGCAGTTACAAAATTATGTTCATCCACACGTACCTCTTTCAGGGCGTAATAGGGCTCATGAACATCTATCAGTTTAAAGATCTCCTCCTTTGATAATACTTTGATTGAATTTCCGGTATGGGTTAACTTAATCGCTTTGGATTGGATCTCCACCATATCGTCACTTTTAATTGTTTGCAGGCTTTCCATAGTTTATATGTTTCGGTTTTAAATGGTTATCTGAGGATGCAAAAGGATATCACCACCACCGGATGCGGGTGGTTTGCCGGGCTGCAAAAATGCCTGGTAGTTTACGTGTATAGGAGGAACTATTCCCGTATACGGCAATACAGCATATAAGATAGTTTTTGGAAACCGGTGAGGCGCTCCATGGTTATTAATTGAGTAAATGATTACAAACAACTGGTTTTTCAGGTAACGGTAAATGTCTTATGGTAATGATACTTTTACAGCGGGTAAACATGCTGTATTATGCAGCCGGTGAAGGATGCAGGGTTTTAGGAATAGCTATTTACGGTCGTTACATAGGATTCAGTCGATATTTAAAATTAAATAGTTTTGTCAAAAAACCAAAATGAAAACCCGGCGGGAATCAGAATGAATAAAATGAATAGCTGTATCCAAATAACATCTGAACGTAATATATTTGTCCGATTGACAATAATTTATGAAATTGGCTGGTAAAATTTAGTATTTTACCAGCACAGTGACTGTTCATTATCATAAGCAGATGGATATTCTGTCGCGGCAACCATAATAATAAAAGGGAGTCCATCTTTTCAAGTCAACCAATAAATGCCGGTTACCATCCTGTTGTTCCTTTCATGGCGAATAATCCTAATTAAAAGAAGGCGCTCATTGACTGCCGGCTTCGTGGTTATTCATTTTTTTAGTATATCATATAAGCGGGGATGCAGTTGATTAAATCGTTTGAACGTGACCAACCATATGGAGAAGCAGAACTGCTGCAACGGCTTGCTGTTGCCGATGAAGCCGCGTTTTCTGTTGTTTTCAGGGAATACTATGGTGTTTTGTGTGCTTTCGCACAAAAAATTATCCAGGAAGCAGGCGATCCGAAAGACCTGGTAAACGACGTGTTCCTGAAGTTATGGAACAGGCGCCAGGCATTTGAAGACGTCCGGCACCTGAAGGATTTCTTGTTCAAATCTACCCGCAATGCGTGTTTCGATTCCATAAAGGTGGCCATTCACAGTAAAGAACGCCAGGCTGTATTTCTCGGCGCCCAGGCCGACTGGGAAACCGCTGCAGATCTTGAAATGATCCGCCTGGAAGTATTCAATGAACTTTATCATGAAATCAACCAGCTGCCGGAACAATGCAGCAAAATTATACGCATGGGTTATATAGAAGGGTTGAAAAACGATGAAATTGCCCGTGAGCTGGGGTTATCTGTACAAACGGTGAAAAACCAGAAATCCCGGGGAATAATGCTGTTAAAACGCAGGCTCCCGCCTGAAATTTTTGTCATTCTCCTGCTGATGACAACTCATTCCTGATTTTTTTTTGGATGCTTTGGTACGGTAAGAATATCACGTCGTAATAAGAGAAAGCGCCGTGCCAATATGGATGAACCAACATCAAATGCCTTTTATATAGCCGCCCTGCTCAGCAAGCATTTAAAGGGAACCCTGACGCCGGAAGAGGCGGTGGAGCTACATGCATGGGTGGCGGATAACAAGCAACACCAGCAGGTATGGGAGGAAATTAATGATGCCGCCGTTCAACAGGCGGCAGTAAAGCTGATCGCCCAGTACAATGAGAACGAAGCGCTGGCGCAGTTCCTGGCCAGGTATTCACCAAACGCACAACCAGTCCCCGGGGAGCGCGTTCATTTCCTGCAACGATGGAGATGGGCGGCTGCTGCAGCGGCTATTATATTTATGGCAGGCACCTTCTATTGGTTCCAGTCCCAACGACCGGCTCCTGCCGGTTTTGCCGGTAATGCGCCGGTAACCGACATCGCACCCGGAAAAAATGGTGCTATCCTGAAATTAGCCGACGGTTCCCGCATAGCGTTGGATAGTCTGCAAAACGGTGTGGTGGCCACACAGAACGGCACCCGGATCTTATTTGATAACGGCCGGCTGGTGTATGGCCCTGGCGGAAAAGAAAACAATGAAGTTGCCTATAATATCATTACGACCCCGAATGGTCGCCAGTTCCGGGTAAGCTTACCGGATGGTACGCAGGTGTGGTTGAACGCCGCCAGCTCTATCCGCTATCCTACGGTATTTGAAGGTAAGCACCGGAATGTGGAGATCACCGGGGAGGTATATTTTGAAGTAGCACAAAATGCGCAAATGCCATTCCAGGTAACCGTGCCGGATAATGTCCGTATTGAAGTACTGGGCACCCATTTCAATGTAAATGCCTACGCAAATGAAGAAAGCCAGCATACCACCTTGCTGGAGGGCGCTGTGAAAGTACTGTCGCTGAAACCACAGGCGTCAGACCTCTACCGCAAGGGTATTGTGCTCCGCCCGGGGCAACAGCTGCAATTGTCAGAAACCCCCAGGGTGATCAGCAATGCAGACATCGACAAGATCATGGCCTGGAAAAACGGGCTTTTTGATTTCGATGGAATGGATTTGAAATATGCAATGAAACAAATCGCACGATGGTACGATGTAGAGATCGTATACAAAGGGGCTGTGCCCGATATTAAATTTTATGGAAAGATCAGCAGGAACATAAGTCTGGCTGGCCTGATCAAAGGCCTGAACAGCACCGGGGTACATTTGAACATTGAAGAAGGAAAAAGACTGGTAGTCACACAATAATCATCATCATAAAAAAGATCATCAAACAGGGTTAGTCGAAAAAACAAAAAGCCGGAAGCAGTAGGAGCGCTTCCGGCAGGTAGCCGGCTAAACTTAAAATTTCGGTGTAACGAATTTTTTATCAACCAAACCACAACCAAATTTATGCAAAAAATCGCTCATGTAGAACGAAAGGGATTTCTATTGCCGGTCCCTATACAAATATTGCGGATTATGAGAATTACTACCTTCTTCCTCTTCGCCTCCTTACTGCACGTTTCTGCAAAATCTTTATCCCAGGCGGTCACTATTTCGGGGAAGGATATGCCTCTGAAGAAAATCTTTGACGCCGTTTACAAACAAACCGGTTTCGTGGTATTCAGCAACGACCGGTTGATGGAACGTGCGATCCCTATTACCATTAACGCCAGGGAAATCCCTTTGCAGGAGTTCCTGGAAAACGTATTTAAAAACCAACCATTAACTTTTTCTATCGACAGTAAAACCATCTTCCTCTCTGAAAAGCCTTATCAGCAGGAGTCTGCCACGCTTTCAGATTCTACGGTGATTCCCCTGCTGAAAGGCAGGATCCTGGATTCCACCGGTTTGCCGATACCGGATGTTACAGTGGCGGTACGCAATACAAAGCTCATGGCCGTTACCGATATCCAGGGGGATTTCTCTTTTGTAAATGTGCCCCGGAACGCTACGTTGGTAGCCACTAATATTGCTTATCAGCGAAAAGAATTAAAGCTGGAGGGAAGAAGCGCGGTTACATTCCGGCTTTATGCAGACATCAGAAAACTCGGGGAAATACAGGTAGTGGTGAATACCGGGTATCAGGCGCTTCCACAGGAACGGGCTACCGGATCATTCGGCGTGGTTACCGGGAAGCAGCTGGCACAGGTGCCGGTAGTAAGCATCCTGGAGCGGTTGCAGGGCATGGTGCCGGGCGTGGAAATTTCCACCAAAACCACGGCGGGTAAAAGCCGTAACGGGTCGGTAAAAATCCGGGGCCTGTCTACTATTAAAAGTGAGTACACCAAAGTAAGTTTAGATCCTTTGCTGGTCATAGACGGATTCCCTTCGCAAGTGTCTATTGCCAATGGCGCGCTGGACCTGCTTAATCCAGATGATATTGACCAGATCACTTTTCTGAAAGATGCGGCAGCGGCTTCTATCTGGGGCATCCAGGCAGCCAACGGCGTAATTGTGATCACCACAAAAAGAGGAGTACGTAACAGCAAACCGGTTTTCAGTTTCTCCACTACGATGGGTACCAGCAGTAAACCTACTCTTGGATATGGAGAAATGATGTCGGTATCACAATACGTTGACCTGGAAAAAGAACTGCTGGATAAAGGAAGATATTCTGATCCGGTTCCCCGTAGCACACCGGGAAGCTATTATCCGGAGAATGGCAGCCAGGTGCAGGCTATTTATTTCAGGAACAAACGCGGAGAAATAACAGATGCCGAGATGAACGCACAGCTGGCGGCGTTAGGCGCAAACGACAACCGCTCGCAGATGGAAAAATACATGATCCAGTCACCCACTACCCAGCAATATAACCTCTCTGTTTCCGGTGGCGGAGTAAACAGCTCTTACTTTCTGTCGGGTTATTTTTATAAGGAAGACCGTGTTTACAGAAATAATACGAACAGGGGATATTCCCTCAAAGCAGGGAACACCTCCAGTTTGTTGAATGGACGCGTTACAATCAGTACAGATCTGACTTTCGGGAATACAAAGGATAAGATAAACAACGCCGCTGTAAAGGCAATGAGCACTGTGTCGGGCGGTATGCGGCCTTACGATATGCTCAAAGATGCATCTGGTAACAATATTTATTATGATCTGCTGACTATTCCGTCAACAGCCAGGTACCTTGAAAACAAGGGATATCTTCCGTTTCGTTATTCTCCCATCGACGAACTGCAGTATTCCAACAGTTATAATACCGCTAATAACGTGGCATTGAATCTGGCGGTGAACGGTAATATCACGTCCTGGTTAGGAGTTAATATTTCAGGAAATGTAGGCAGGATGTTTACGGAATACGAGCAGTACTGGGAACCGGACAGCTACGACGCCAGGATGCTGGTGAATAAGGCTACCAGTTTGAGTTCCACGGGCACCCGTGTGTATGGCGTGCCTCCGGGCGGCAGGCTCGATCTGGGCAACGGACAGGGAAGAAGTTACAACCTGCGTGGGCAGATCAATGTAAACAAGAACTGGAAAGACCGGCATCAGCTGAATTTACTGGCAGGTAATGAAATCAGGGAA
Source organism: Chitinophaga sp. ARDCPP14 (assembly GCF_051362515.1). Taxonomy (NCBI): domain Bacteria; kingdom Pseudomonadati; phylum Bacteroidota; class Chitinophagia; order Chitinophagales; family Chitinophagaceae; genus Chitinophaga; species Chitinophaga sp. ARDCPP14. Next base: position 274,510 of record NZ_JBKIXB010000008.1, read on the forward strand.
TCCTATAGTAAAAACAGCGGGGAAATGCGCTACGGTTATGATAAGTCTATCAACGCTTTTCGCAGTGTGAATCCTTTTGTCGGATATACAGATATCTATGGGATCACGCAGAGTATCGGCGCCACTACCAGGCCGGTCACAGAAAAAACCACCAGGGCGCTGTCGTACTACGCGAACGGATCTTACACATTCGACAATAAATATACCGTTTCCGGAAGTGCACGTTTTGATGACTATAATTTACTGGGTGTGGAACGGCGTAAAAGAGCCATCCCTTTATGGTCTGCCGGCGCGAAATGGAACCTGGGTAAGGAAGAATTTCTCCGTAATATTACCTGGATAGATCAGCTGTCGGCACGTTTTACCTATGGCTTCAGCGGAAACGCGCCACAGGGTTATGCGCCGGTTACTACTATCAATATACTCGGTGCTGACTATTATACCAACTACCCTTATGGTGTGATTGCCACTCCCGCTATGGAAAACCTTGGATGGGAAAAAACCAGGATGATGAACTGGGGTCTCGATTTTTCCCTCTTTAAAAACAGGGTATTCGGTTCTGCAGAATATTATAAGAAATATACGACAGATATCATCTGGCAACTGCCGATCAACGGTACCTACGGTTTTATATCTACCTTATTTAATACCGCCAACCTGGAAGGTCATGGGGTGGACCTGGGAATCAATGTAGTGCCGGTTCTCAGCAAAAACTGGAGATGGACAGCCACCATCAATATGTCTTATAATACAAACATTATCAAAGATCCACGTTTCGAAAAACCGACTACTTACTTTGCGCCGGAGATGCTTTATTCAGGTTATCCCACAGATTACCTGTTTACCTACGCCTGGGCAGGATTGGATAATACCGGTCAGTCATTGATTTATAATGGTAAAGACCGTTCAAAGAAATATACCGTAAATGAGTATCCGTATGAAAACGTCCGTGTCTATGCCGGGCGGACGACTTCTCCCTGGTTTGGAAGTTTCAGTCACTCGGTGCAATACAAAGGCTTCGACCTGAACGTACAGTTCCAGTGCGCTTTTGGTGGTGTTTTCCTGAAACCTTCTATCCAGGATATCGGATTCAGTAATAACCTTTTTGTAGGAAGAAACGGGGACCTGGCCAATCGTTGGAGACAGCCGGGAGATGAAGCTTTTACCAATGTTCCGGGACTGGAATTCGGTGACAATACCTCTTTCTATACCAGCTCGGCCCGTTACAGGGAATCAGATCTGTTGGTAAGAAGCCGCAGTAATATCAAATTGCAGCAGGTGATGCTGTCTTATACTATTCCTGCTACTTTACTGGGAAAAGCAGGACTGAAAAGCCTGACCGTTTCAGCGCTCGCACGCAACCTCGGAATGATCTGGGCAGCCAATAAGGAGAAGCTGGACCCCGATTATCTCTATACCACCGGGAATAACTACCAGCTTCCTCCATTAACCAATTATTCTTTCAGAGTTGCACTGAGTTTCTAATTCATTAAACCGAAAAGTATGCGTCACTATACAATAGTTATTGTTTTTTTATTACTGGGTGCCGGCATGGTTTCCTGCCGTAAATATGTGGAAGAAGTGCCCATACAGGGCCAGCGTGTGCTGGTGTATACAGAAGACTACCGCGCTTTGATGAATAACCGGGATCAGCAGGAGAGCGCCTTTGGTTCAGCCCCGCTTGTGAGCTGTGATGACGTGGAGTTCCGTGCGCCGGAGATCCAGGATAATATTAAAGGTAACACTGTTCAAACGGCCACCTATACCTGGCGTAAACCCGTTTACACGGATCTTATGCAGGACAATGACTGGAATTCCCTGTATGCCGGTATGTACACTTACAACGTGGTAATTGACGGCGTAATGGACAGTAAAGGAGGAGATCAGCTGTTGAAGCAAACGATCCTGGCAGAGGCGCTGATGCAAAGGGCCTTTACCTACTTTAACCTGGCTAACCTGTATGGAAAGCAGTATGATGCTGCTACTGCGGAAATCGATCCTGCTGTGCCGGTATTACTAAAGGCGGCTCTTTTTGTGGATTTAAAACGGGCCACGGTGAAACAGGTATATGAGCAGGTGCTGAAGGACATCACGGCGGCAATTCCCATGCTGCCACTCAAACAGGATATTAATTTCAGGCCCAATAAGGCATCGGCTTATGCGCTGTTAGCCAAAGTATACCTTAACATGCGCGACTTCACCAATGCCGCTGCTTTTGCTGATAGTACGCTGGCGTTATCAAGTACCTTGTACGACTATAATTTAGCCGTTGCCGGAAGTACCTATTTTTTCCCTTCCCAGTTCAACGATAAGCAGATCCTGCTGCGGAAAGTGCCCCGTGGAATGTATAGCGCTCCGCAGTTAAGTCAGGCAATACTGGACCTGCTCGGAACAAAGGATTTGCGCTACCAGCTTTTTGTAAAAACCGGTACTTCGTTTTATCCTTCATTTACCGGGTTGGGTTTCTGGTCGCGTGAAAAATATTCAGGCGCCCCGGATAAGCCCGCAGTGGGCCTATCCGTAAATGAAACCTGGCTGATAAAAGCAGAATGCCTTGCCCGTGCAGGCAAAACAGATGAAGCTGTGGGTATGCTGAATACACTCCGTAAATTCCGTTTCCTGGCCGCCGATTATGCAGACCTTACCGCTGCTACTGCAGCAGAAGCATTGCAACTGGTAGTGGAGGAACGCCGTCGCGAATTCTTCGGCACCGGCCTGCGTTGGTTTGATCAGCGCCGGCTGAACAAGGATCCGCAGTTTGCTAAAACTGTTACCAGGTCATTCAATGGTAACACGTACACATTGGCGCCCAACAGCAGCGGCTACGTATTTCCACTGGCCAATATACTCATCACCCAGAACCCGGAAATGGAACAAAATCCATAGACTGTACATCTGCAAAAAAAAATTATAAAATAAATGGCATCAAGTATTCTCAGAATTGAAAAGTTGTCCCACCGGTACAGTACTTCCTGGGCCATCCGTGATATTAATATGGAAATAAGCCCAACAGGTATTGTCGGTTTGCTGGGCTCAAACGGTGCGGGAAAGTCGACCACCATGAATATTGTATGCGGGGCACTGAACCAGACCGAAGGCGATGTTTATATTAACGGCGTTAACATGAAAGAGCATCCGCAACAGGCCAAAAGGGATATCGGTTTCCTGCCGCAGCATCCGCCGCTTTACATGGATCTTACGGTCGATGAATACCTCAGCTACTGCGCCGGTCTGCGGCATTTGCCAAAAGATAAAATGAAACCCTCCATAAAAGAAGCCAAGGAACGTTGCGGGGTGGATCATTTCAGCAAAAGACTGATCCGGAACCTTTCCGGCGGTTACCGCCAGCGTGTAGGCATTGCACAGGCCATTGTACACCAGCCCAAACTGGTAGTGCTGGACGAGCCTACCAACGGACTGGATCCTAACCAGATCATAGAGGTACGGTCGCTGATCAAAGAAATCGCCCGCGACAGGGCCGTGATTTTTTCTTCGCACATCCTGTCGGAAGTGCAGATACTCTGTAAAGAAATCAGGATGATCGAAAACGGGAAAATTGTTTTCTCAGATACAATGGACACGTTTAACAACTATGTAGAACCACACAGTGTGCTGGTGCATATGGAGAATCCCCCGGTGGAAGCAGAGCTGTTAAAAATTAACGGTGTTACCCAGGTGGAATTTCTTACAGAAAGACAATTGCGCATTTACTTCAATGGTGAACAGGAGATCACGGAAAGGATCATTGCTGTGTCGGTACATAATGGCTGGCGACTCCGGGAGATCAGCCTTGATAAAAGCGCACTCGACGAAATATTTAAGCAGTTATCCCATCCATCATCAAAACAATAACGGATTAATGAAGACGATATTCAGAATAGCCAAAACAGAGTTACGCACCCTGTTTTACTCACCTATTGCCTGGTTTTTAATGATTGTATTTCTCATCCAATGCGGGGCAACCTACCTCGGCGTAATGGAAGCCATCGCAAGGGACCAGGATGCGGGCGGGAAATTTTTCGGCAGTGTAGGAGAATTTGTTTTCCTGAGTAACAGGGGTGTATTAGGCGGCGTAATGCGCAATTTATACTTATACATTCCATTGCTCACGATGGGCCTGATCAGCCGTGAAACCAGCAGCGGCACTATTAAACTGTTGTATACTTCGCCTATCCGGGTAAGGGAAATTGTGTTCGGGAAATTTTTGGCGATGATGATCTACAGCTTGTTGCTGGTGATGATCTTTGGGATCTTTGTTACTTCCAGCATGTTCCAGATTAAATCGCCGGATACCGGTATGCTGTTCAGCGCTATGCTGGGGCTTTACCTGTTGCTTTGCGCCTATTCGGCCATCGGGTTGTTCATGTCGTGCCTCACCACTTACCAGGTGGTGGCTGCGGTATGCACCTTTGTAATGATAGGCCTGTTATCCTATGTAGGCACACTCTGGCAGGATATTGCATTTGTGCGGAACCTGACTTACTTTCTGTCTATTTCAGGGCGTACGGGGAACATGCTGCTGGGGCTCATTACTTCAAAGGATGTGATCTATTTCCTGGCCATCGTTTATCTTTTCCTCGGGCTCAGTATCTATAAGCTGAAAGCCGGCATGGAATCCAAACCGGCTATTGTAAAAACAGGAAGATATGCTTTTGTGATAGTGTCCACACTGGCCGTTGGCTACTTTAGCTCCATCCCTTCAATGGTGGGCTATTATGACGCCAGCCGTGGCAAGCAAAGAACGCTGACACCCAATGCGCAGAAAATTATAAGGGAACTGGGAGATGCTCCCCTGGAAGTGACGGCATATAATAACCTGCTGGGACGCCACTGGGACCTGGGCAGCCCCGATTCATATAACCGGAACCTGGGCCGTTGGGAACCCTATACCCGGTTCAAACATAACATTGAACTTAAAACGGTTTTATATTATGATTCATCCTATGAAAATCCCGGTATGTACCGGTACTACCAGGGCAAAACGTTGGACCAGATAGCCAAGCAATATGCAGATAGCAGGGATCTTTCAATGGATCAGTTTAAAACGCCGGCTGAAATGCGGAAGGTGATTAACCTGAAACCGGAGTTGAACCGGTACGTAATGCAACTGAAGTATAAAGGGAAAACGACGTTCCTCCGGGTGTTTGATGACAACCAGGAATGGCCGGGCGAAACGGAAGTATCGGCTGCATTTAAGCGTTTGCTGCAGGCAAAAATGCCCAAAATAGTTTTCCTGACAGGGCACCTGGAGAGAAGTATAAATAAGCTGGGAGACAGGGAATATAAAGTGCTCACGAACCTCACTACCTTCCGTAACTCATTGCTGAACCAGGGTTTTGACGTGGATACACTATCATTGGAGTCGCAGGATATTCCCACTGATATCTCCGCCCTGGTATTGGCCGATCCGAAGGTGGCCATCACAACGGCTGGTATGGAGAAATTGCAGCGTTATGTAAACAATGGCGGAAACTTGCTGGTGGCCGGAGAGCCGGGCAAGCAAGCCATATTGAATCCTTTTCTGCGGCAGCTGGGCGTGCAATTGATGGATGGTATATTAGTGCAAACCAGCAAAGACCTGCAACCGGAGCTGATCACGCCTTATCTCACAGCCACGGTCGCATCGTTTTATCCGGCGCTGGCGCATAGTCACCACGATAGCGCTATGGCTTCCATGCCGCGGGCAACAGCCCTCTCTTATAGCGATACCGGCGCATTCACCATCAAGCCATTGCTGGTAACGGATATAAGAAACTGCTGGCTGAAGAAAGATAACCTTGTAACCGATTCTGCGGAAGTGGTTTTCTTACCGGAAAGGGGCGACGAGCGCAAATCTTTTGCCACAGCGGTTTCCCTGACACGGAAGATCAATAACAAAGAACAACGCATTATAGTGACCGGTGATGCCGATTTCATGGGCAACGCGGAGCTGCAGCGTTTTAATTTAAGAGCCGCCAATTTTGTTTTTAATACCGCTTTGTTCAGCTGGCTCAGTTATGGCGAATTCCCGATCGATAGCACCCGCCCCAAGCCGGAAGATACAGCCGTACTGTTAACAAAAGACCAGGTGAAGTTCCTGCGGATTATTTACCTGTGGGTATTGCCCGGCATCCTGCTGGCATTCGGCGCCATATTGCTCATCAGACGGAAAAGGAAATAGTCAGGGATAGTTTTAATTTTTTATAAGATGATTTTTAATACCGATAAGCAAACCCTTACTGATCTCAATATACTGGGGAAACCGGGAGCTGATTCCATCTACACTGTTTTTAATCATACCAGCACACGTGGTGGCGCCGCTGTGCTGGAAGATATGTTCAGGTACCCGCTTGCGGAAAAAACCGCTATCAACAATAGAAGCGGCAAGATCCGGTTTCTTCAGTCTGTTGATGCCCGTTTCCCCTTCAGCAGCGGTTTGTTCGACGTAATAGAAGGCTACCTGGCCGTGCAGGACGACCGGACCCGTTTATCGCCGGAGGGCAATACCCTGGCAAGGAAATTCAACCACCTGATAGCGGCCGATACTAATTTTAAAACGGTCAGCGATGGGGTCCGGTCGGTGATAGAAATGCTGCAAACGCTGCAAGGGTTTTTTATTGATATGACAAAAATGTCCGCTGATCACCCATACCTGCCGGATATCGCTGAAATGAAAAAACTCCTGCAAGACCCGGCACTGGAGCCGGTATTGCAGGAGCCGGCGGGAACTAAATTGCCTTACGACAAAGTAGTAGCCTATGATCAACTGCTCAGGTTCCGGTTCAGAAATGAACTGGGCAAAATGTTGTCGCTGATCTATCACTTAGATGTATATATCACGGTAGCCAACGTGGCGGCACAAAGAAAATTTATATTCCCGGTTGCATTGGATGCCGGTAGTCATCATATACGGCTGGAGGGCGTTTACCATCCCCAGGTAGCGAAGGCGGTGCCCAATACGATACATATTACCCCGGAAAGCAACGTGGTTTTTTTAACCGGCGCCAACATGGCGGGTAAGTCCACCTTTATGAAATCACTGGGCATAGCCATGTTCCTGGCGCATATGGGTTTTCCCGTTCCTGCGGAGAAAATGGAGTTTGCCGTAAGGGATGGTATTTACACCACTATCAATTTACCGGACGACCTTTCCTCCGGAAGCAGCCATTTTTACACGGAGGTATTGCGGATAAAAAAGATCGCCAGGGAGCTGTCGAAAGCCAGGAACCTGTTGCTCATCTTTGATGAACTTTTCAGGGGCACCAATGTAAAAGACGCCTATGAAGGTACGGTGGCAGTTACCGCTGCCTTTGCAGAAAGAGAGAATGGTGTTTTTGTCATTTCAACGCATATCACCGAGGCGGGAGAAGTGCTGAAAGAGCAGTGCCGTAACATTCAATTCATTTTTCTGCCTACCCGCATGGAAAACAACAAACCCGTTTATACCTACCGGTTAGCCAATGGTATTACCACCGACCGGCATGGGATGATTATTATCAAAAATGAAGGTATCCTGGATATCATTGGCAAAAAGAAAGATAAAAATAAGGACGTATGAGTTTTCTCGCAGACAAACAAACGCTTGATGATCTGAACATTCCCGGGAGGTACAACAACAAATCCATTTACCGTATATTCGACAACGTTATAACCGGTGGTGGCAGAAAGTTACTGGATGATATGTTCCGGTATCCGTTAACAGATCATCTTGCGATCAATGAACGCAGCAGTATATTTCAATACTTTGACAGCAACCCTGCTGTACTGCCTTTCAGTGCTGAATCATTCAGCATAGCAGAAAATTATCTTACCACTGGCGCCAGTGCTACCATGCCGGCCACTGCATGGAACATAGTATACAGGAAGTTACTTAAAACAGTGATCCGCGATAACAGCTATGAGCTGCTTGTAACAGGGCTGGGAAAAACGATCACATTGTTAATAGCCTTTCGTGATTTCATTTACAAATTAGCCGAACCGGGCGCCTATGGCCCTGTTCAGGAACAGGTCGAAAAAATCCGGCAGATCTTTAACGACCGGCGGCTGCTGTGGCTCCGGAAAGAAACAGATGTAAAGAATATTCCGCTGCCAAAGCTTATAAAATACGACTACCAGTTAAGAACAGGATGCCTGGAGGAGATGAAGACTGTGATAGACATTATTTACCAGTTTGATGTATATATAGCCGTATCCACTGTTGCGCGGACAAAGCACTTTTGTTACGCCAGGGCTTTACCCAAACATAAAAATGTAATCAATATCAGCGGATTGTTTCACCCCTCAGTGGAGCATGCCGTGCCTAACGATATTTCATTTCATCCGGCATCGAATGTTGCTTTTCTTACCGGGGCAAATATGGCGGGGAAGTCAACATTTATGAAGTCGTTTGGCATTGCCGTTTTTTTATCACATATGGGGTTCCCGGTGCCGGCAGCGGAAATGGAGTTCTCTGTAAAAGACGGGCTCTTTTCTACAATTAATGTCCCCGATAACCTGGAGCATGGCTATAGTCACTTTTATGCGGAAGTATTGCGGGTGAAAAGTGTAGCGGAGCAGGTAGGAGCGTCAAAAGATCTCGTAGTTATATTCGATGAGCTATTTAAAGGCACCAATGTAAAGGATGCTTATGATGCTACGCTCGCTATTACTGCTGCTTTTTCGGAACACAGGAATTGTTTCTTTATTATATCCTCGCATATTATCGAAGTGGGCGAGGCCCTGAAAAAACAGGATGGAAGTTACCGCTTTTTATACCTGCCAACGGTGATGGAAGGAAATGTGCCCAGGTATACTTATCAATTGAAAGAGGGTATTACGGCAGATCGTCATGGTATGATTATTATCGGGAATGAAGGGTTAATAGCATTGATCCGTAAGCGGGAGTGAGTTTTATGCACGATCATAAATTTACGATATGTCGTATATTTTTTATTAAATAGTTTTGCTTATGATGTTGATTATGAGATGATTGCGAGGTGGCATCTTTGTTGTCTTACCGGGCGGAAACTATTTAATTTATGAAACCGTCACCGAATCTGTTATCACCGGAGAACCACGCATTAGTATTAATTGATTTTGAAGGCCAGATGGCTTTTGCCACCAAGAGTATTCCGCTCAGTGAACTGCGTACCAATACCGCCATTGTTGCCGGCGCTTCAAAGATCTTTAATATCCCTACCATTGTAACAACAGTTGCCGAAGAAACCTTTTCAGGCCCTGTATTTCCTGAAATTGAAGAATTTTACCCACAGGCTACTTCCGGGTACATCGACCGTACCTCCATGAATACCTGGGAAGATGAAGCTGCGTATAAAGCCATTACCGGCGCCGGCAAAAAGAAGCTGGTACTTGCTGGCCTGTGGACAGGCGTTTGTATTGTAGGTCCTGCGCTGTCGGCCATTGAAGAAGGCTATACCGTGTATGTTATTACCGATGCCTGTGGCGACGTTAGCCCCGAAGCGCATGAACGCTCCGTGCAACGCATGGTGCACGCAGGCGTTAAACCCATTACCGCTATTCAGTACCTGCTGGAATTGCAGAGAGATTGGGCCAGACAGGAAACGTATGTAGCAGTTACCGACCTGATGAAAAAGTATGGTGGTTCTTATGGCATAGGCATTCATTATGCCCATCATATGCTTAAACACTGATTTCTTCTGTAAAATCCTCTACCAGCTTTGCGAGTTTCCAATTTCTGTTTATGGCAAAAGTCAGCAATGCTGATCATGCTCCTGCTGATCAGCCATGCAGGTTTCACACAATCATTTAAAGGGATGCGTTTTGATGAGAATTATGCCTACCTGCGTGATTCTGCACCCACCTTTTATCGCCAGGTAAAATATACTTCCCTCTCCGCTGAACATAACATCTATGTTTCTTTCGGCGGATCGGCAAGGTGGGAATATGTTGATTTTAATAATGAAGACTGGGGACGGCTGGGAACAGGTCACAATAATTTCTTATTGCAGCGCTACGACCTTCATGCGGATGTTCACCTCGGAGAACGCATCCGGGTGTTCACGCAGCTGCGAAGTGCCTGGGAAGGAGGTCGTAAAAACGGTCCCAGGCCTATTGATGAAGATCACCTGAATATTCAGAACCTCTTTATTGATGCACAGCTGTATAAACGTAACACAAACAGCCTTACTGTCCGCGCCGGCCGCCAGGAGCTGGACTATGGCAGCGGGCGGCTGATCTCTGTCCGCGAAGGGCCCAACCTGCGGCTTTATTTTGATGGACTTAAATTAATGTATGCCGCCGCAGGTTTTACCGCAGACGCATTTGCAATGGCAGCAGACACCGTGAACACAGGCGCATTCGACAATAAGATCAGCAAACAGGTAAACCTCTGGGGGCTATATGCGAAGCGTATTTTCCCCCGGGCTGGTAACCTGGATGTGTATTACCTGGGTGTCCGGCGGGATCTGGCAGTTTTCGAAGATGGAGCTGCAAAGGAAGTAAGACATACACTGGGCAGCAGGCTTTGGAAATATGGCGGCGGCTTCATTTACAACTTCGAGGCGGCATGGCAGTTCGGAAAATTTGGCGTTGCGGATATCAGCGCCTGGACTGCTTCCGCAGATATCGGCTATATGTTTGAATCTGTGAAAGGCCGGCCAACGATCAATTTACGTAATGACTACATCTCCGGAGACCGTAACAAAGGCGACGGAAAACTGGGCACCTTTAACCCGCTGTATCCCAAAGGAGGATATTTCGGATTCAGTCCGCAAATAGGCCCGGTAAACCTCATTGATATCCATCCTTATGCTACTGTGAACCCGGGGCCTAAACTGCTGTTGCAGGCAGATGTGGTATTCAACTGGCGTTACTCCCTGCAGGATGGTGTATATCGCCCCAGTGGCAATTTTAACCTGGCAGGTGCTTCTTCAGCAAAAAGATATATAGGTACCGCTTACCTCGCAAGTGCAGTATACACACTGAACCGGTTTATTTCGCTGAATGCCGGTATACAATATTTTAAGACAGGCGCTTTTGTAGATGATCTGATCAAAGATCATAAAGACGGATTATTCATCAACACCAGGATTGCATTCAAATTTTAACAGGAAAATAAACTATTCATCATGAGAAATTATAAGCGTAATGGAAGTCTTTGGGTAACAAAAGTAAGAAGCCTGTTGCCAGTAATTTTTGCGTTGCTGCTGGGAACCACAGCATATGCCCAACAAGCGGCAACCGCGGATACCACTGTGAAGACAACTGCGATCGGCACTTCAAAGATCTGGGGAAAGGTAGATGGGATCGCCATCGAGGGATTGGTCCAGGGGCCTTCAGCCGCTGAATCTCCTTTACAGGTGGCTTGTGTGTTCGAGTACACGGAAGGGGATATTTTTAATCCTCCTGCATTGCCCGCCGCGCTGAACGGCATGGTTCATTTGGATGAGGCGCTGCACGGTCAAATTACAGCACTGCGCAAAACAGGCAGGTTTGCCGGGCATGCATTGGAAACGATTCTGATTACGCCCGCCAAAGGCGCATTGAAATCCCCGCGTTTATTATTGATTGGTATGGGCAACCGGAATAATTTCACGCCCGATCTTATGACCTCCGTGGCAACTGTGGCCATGCGTGAAGCACTGAATTTAGGCGTGACCAGTTTTTCTTTCGCCAGCGATATCAAAGATGGCGGTATCGATTCACCGACGGCCCTCGTTGCAGGTAACGTCACCAAAGGCATTATTGAGGCATACAGAACGCAGCTGTATCTCCATAAAAATAATTTAGCCGCCCCGAAAAAAATAACCAAAGTAATACTGCTTGCAGGCCCCGCATTTTTCGTCACTGCCGGCGAAGGAATCAAAGAAGCCATTGCTTCATTTCATAACTAAAACTGACGACGATGAAAAAGGCCGATTTAATTCTTTATAACGGTAAAATCCATACCGTAGACCGGCACCAGCCTTCAGCAACAGCAGTGGCGATCAAAGAGGGCAAATTCATTGCTGTGGGAGACGACGCTACGGTACTGAACGGATTTCAGGATACCGGCACGGTATTGATCAACCTGAAAAACAAAAGGGTGATACCAGGATTAAACGATTCGCATATCCATTTAATCCGCGGTGGCCTGAACTATAATCTTGAATTAAGATGGGATGGAGTGCCTTCCCTGGCAGATGCATTGCGCATGCTGAAAGTGCAGGTGGCGCTAACACCATCGCCGCAGTGGGTGCGTGTGGTAGGTGGCTGGACTGAATTCCAGTTCGCTGAAAAACGAATGCCCACCTTGGATGAAATCAATGCTATTGCGCCGGATACGCCGGTGTTTATTATGCACCTGTACGACAGGGCACTGTTAAACCGTGCAGCATTGCAGGCAGTTGGATTTACAAAAGACACGCCGGCGCCGCCGGGAAGCCGCCTGGAGAAAGATGCCAAAGGCAATCCCACCGGACTGCTGCTGGCAGCGCCCAATGCACTCATCCTGTATGCCACACTCGCCAAAGGACCGCGGTTGTCGTATGAACACCAGGTAAATTCTACCCGTCACTTTATGACGGAGTTAAACCGCTTTGGCATCACCAGCGTGATAGACGCCGGTGGCGGCTTTCAGAATTTCCCCGACGACTATAAAGTTATCAGTGAACTGAATGAGAAAAAGCAGCTGACCGTTCGTATCGCCTACAACCTGTTCACACAACGGCCTAAACAGGAGCGGGAAGACTTTGAAAACTGGACCAGCTCCGTTACCCTTCACCAGGGAGACGATATGTATCGTCACAACGGCGCCGGCGAAATGCTGGTGTTTTCTGCGGCCGACTTTGAAGATTTTCTCCAGCCGCGGCCGGACTTGCCCGATACAATGGAGGAGGAGCTGGAACGGGTAGTGAGGCTGCTGGTAGAAAAACGCTGGCCTTTCCGTTTACATGCTACCTATAACGAAAGTATCACCCGGTTTTTAAATGTTTTTGAGAAAGTAAACCGGGAGATTCCTTTTAACGGTCTTCCCTGGATCTTCGATCATGCGGAGACCATCGATGAGCGCAACATTGACCGTGTTCGGGAACTTGGCGGCGGCATTGCCATTCAAAGCCGCATGGCTTTCCAGGGCGAATACTTTGCCGATCGTTATGGGCCTGCCGCAGCGGCGCATACGCCACCGGTTAAACAAATGCTTCAATCAGGGGTACCCGTTGGCGCAGGTACTGATGCCACCAGGGTTAGCAGTTATAATCCATGGGTAGCCCTGTACTGGCTTACTGCCGGCAAAACCGTAGGAGGGTTGCAACTATACGGCGATGCGAACAAATTAAGCCGGGAAACTGCACTGGAACTGTATACAAAAGGGAGTGCATGGTTCTCCGGGGAGCAACAAAAGAAAGGCAGTATCAGGGTAGGGCAGTTTGCCGACCTGGCGGTATTGGACCAGGACTTTTTTGAAGTGGATGATGAAGCGATCAAATCTATTGAGTCCATCCTCACCATTGTTGACGGAAAGGTGGTATACGCCAAAGACGATTTCGCTACCCACGCACCGCCAACAATACCTGTGTTGCCCGACTGGTCACCCGTAAAAAACTATCCGGGTTACCATAAAGATGCTGCGGTTGTTGCCAAGGCGCCAGCTGCCGAAGCAGTTGCTGCTGCCGGGATACATAGCTGCAAAGGCAGTTGCGACGTTCACGGGCATCATCACGATATTGCCCGTAAGAGCAACATCCCTGTTAACAATTACACCGCATTCTGGGGGGCATTTGGTTGCTCCTGTTTTGCATTTTAACGCGCATATTATGAACGATATTATCATCTCCATACTTTACTCCGACCTGGGCAGCACCTGGAATAACGCCGCTATGCTGGTATTCCGCTGCCTGCTGGCACTGGAGCTGTTCAGGGTACATGGCATGAAAAAATTCCGCGTAGTGAACGGGCAAAAAGAGCATGTACCCAATCCGCTTCATTTACCGGAAAAGCTCAACGCACTGGTGGCTACGTTTTCAGATACGGTAGTGCCTTTCCTGGTAATGCTGGGCATCGGTACGCGGCTGGTAATTCTGCCGACGATTGGAGTAACCGCCATCGGTTACTTTGTGGTACACCGTAACGACGACCTGGAGGTACGCGATGTGCCCTATATGTACACGCTCTCTTTACTTTTTTTACTGGCGCTGGGCGCCGGTACCTATTCTTTGGATACCTTTTTTATTGCTTCAATTATTTAATTAAAAAAGATGATTACACGTATTGGTATTAAACCAGAACACCTTTCTGCCGTAGCCCATTCGCTGGGAAAAATAATGGCAGACGAATTCGTTCTCTACACCAAAACCCTCAAAGCGCACTGGTGTGTAACAGGACCTGATTTTCACAGCAAGCACCTGTTTTTTGAATCCCAGTATGGGCAGATGGAAGAAATAGTGGATGATGTGGCGGAAAGGATCCGGTCCCTGGGTCATTTTCCGCCGGCAACGCTGAAAGAATTTTTAAGCCTGACGCACCTCACGGAGCAGTCGAGGGAAAAAAATGATGCAACAGGGCACATCAAAGAACTGCTGTCGGACCATGAAAGTATACTGATCCGCCTGCGGGAAAACATTGACGGCTACGTAACCGCATTCCATGATGCAGGAACCAGTGATTATATCACAGGGCTGATGGAAAAGCATGAAAAAATGGCCTGGATGCTAAGGGCGCATCTTGAATAGCAAAAAAGGTTTTAAACACCACAAAATTAAAACATGACAGAAGCTACACACAATATCAATTGGGTAACCTTTTTACTTGCATGGGTGGCGGGTTTTTGCGATACCGCCACCTTTGTATCGGGAGATGGCATTTTTTCTGCACACGTGACCGGCAATTTTATTGTGTTTGCGGCGCAGGTGGCAACGGGTGGCGATCACATGGAGTCCTGGATGAAACTAATCACCTTTCCTGTATTTGTATTCGCTGTAATGGCCGCCGGATGGGCCGTTGAGAAAACGCAGAAAAAGTATAAAATACTCCTCGTGGAGGGCATCGTACTCATGATTTGCGGAATTGGCGCTATCTTGCAGCCTATGCTAACGGGAGTGGAAGAGAAAGTAATGATCTATTCAATTGTGATGACTACTGCAGCAGCAATGGGGCTGCAAAATGCTTTTGGGAAATTATTTGCCAAAGAAACACACGGACCAACCACCATGATGACCGGCAACGTTACCCAGGCCTCGCTGGATCTGGGAAACCTGATCAGGAAGGGCCGGAGCGGCGATGCCCTGGCGTGGAAGGATTTCCAGGGCCAGGTGTTCACCATCGGGGGGTTTTTAGCCGGTTGCGTGATCGGCGCAATAATGGCTAAATGGCTGGGACTCAGTGCTATCCTACTGCCGGGAGTGGCCGTTGTTGTTTGTTATTTGCAGGGAGAGGTGCTGGCGCGTAAATTTGCGCCATGAGGAAAATGATCCGGGGGAAAATATGGATATGGATGTTGCTGGGACTGGCGGTTACCGGGGAAGCATATGGACAGTCCGTTGCGGGCCCCGAAACAATAGGCCGGTTGGTTCAAAGCAGTAAAGGAGATACCGCTACTATCACCGCCTGGATGAAGCGGGGAGAATCGTTCCTCGACAAACCGGGGTCACTGGAGCCTGATATGAAAATGGCTTTCCAGATCGCCGGCCAAATGGAAAAATTAAGTAAGGAGCTGAGATACCCGGCAGGACTTGGGCTGAGTAAACTGTTACTGGCAAAAGCCTACCGGGAATCCGGACGTTCTGCTGAAGGCAGAAAGATAAGTGAGGAAGCGGTTCGCCTTTTAAGTGTTTATGGAACACCCAGGCTAAAGGCGGAAGCAATATTGGAGCTGGGCGGCAGCTATTCCAATTCGGCGGAAGACCTTCCAATAAAGATCAGTTTATACAAGCAGGGCATCGATATTTATCAAAGCTTGGGCGACAGTCTTTCTGCGGCCAAACTTAATGAGTTCAGGGGAGATCTGCTGCAGCTGAACGGTCAGTATACGGAGGCGCTGGAAGTACTCACGGCCACTTTATCCGTTTACCAGCAAATAGGATACCCGCGCTTACAGGGAATTTATTCGATAATGGGTGAAATCAATCACGAGTTAAACAATTTCACTCAATCGCTCCGGTATAATTTACTCGCCGTGGAAGCCGGAAAAAAAACAGGGGATACAGGACCGGTGATGACGACCGTATATAACCGTGTTGGGCTGAATTACTATAGTATTAAATATTATGACGAGGCAATTGATTACTTCAATAAAGCATTAGTACTGGCCCGGAGTAACCGGGACACCGGCAGTATTAAAACCATGCTTGTCAATATTGCAGACGCCTGCCGCAATAGGGGCGGATACAGGAGAAGCCTCGACACCTTGTTGGTTAGCGCGCAATATGGGCCGTCTGCGAGTGAAACGGAACGGATGCTGGAACCAATGATTTATATGAAGGACTATATGGCGCTCATGGAGTTCGACAAAGCAGATCATTACTTCAGGAACCTGGTAAGCAGCTATCAGCAGCGCAGGATACCTGACAGAACCAGCCAGCTTTTGCGCCTGGCGATTATTTATTACCTGCAGTCGGTGGGCCGTTATAAGGAAACGATTCCCTATCTCCGGAGTTATGCCCACTATAAAGATAGCATACCACTGGCGCTTGTACGGAAGGTGGAAGGAGAGTACCTGTTTTACAGAACTGATTCGGCAATGGGTAATATTTCTTCAGCTTTCAGCCATTTCAGGCAATATAAATTGCTTTCCGATTCTTTAACCAGTGTTGCCCAGGCGAAACAACTGGGAGTACTGCAATTACAGTTTGAAACCAGGCAAAAAGATAAAAATATAGAATTACTTACGCAGAAAAGTGCGCTGCAGGAGGTGTTGTTGCAAAACGAGAAAGTATTCCGCAATGCATTTGCCGCAGGTGTAGCCATGCTGGTGCTTTTCTCCGCATTAATGTATAACCGTTACCGGCTGAAAAAACGTTCTAACCTGGAGCTGGAAAGTAAACAACGGGAAATAAATGATCAGAACGAAGTGCTGAAAAAGCTGGTGGAAGAAAAAGAGTGGTTATTGAAAGAAGTACATCACCGCGTTAAAAATAATTTACAGATTGTGATCAGCCTGCTCAATACGCAGTCTGAATACCTGGATAACGCAGATGCAATAGCTGCTATCCGCAACAGCCAGCACCGCATGTATGCGATGTCGCTCATTCATCAGCGGCTTTACCAGGTTGATAATCTCGGGAAAATAGATATGAAATGGTACATGGGAGAATTGATTGGTTATATGAAGGAGTCATTTGAACAAACAGATAAGATTTCTTTCACTACGGAAACTGATCCGTTGCTGCTCGATGTTATCCAGGCAGTGCCTATTGGGCTGATCATTAACGAGGCCGTGAGCAATTCGATCAAATATGCGTTTCCGGGAGACCAGGGAGGCAATATTTATGTTTCATTGAAACGTACAAACGAAGCCGGTTGTTTGCTGCTGATTTCAGATGATGGTATTGGCTTTTTGCAGGAACAGGATCCGGAGAACACATCGCTGGGAATGAGCCTGATGCACGGCCTTTCCGGTCAGCTTGATGGCAATTTCCGTATATCGGCTGCTGTGGGAGCCGGCGTAAGAATCAGGTTATCCTTTCAATGCAGGACCTTTAGTACCATAAACAGTTAAAACGCCCGCAGGATGAGTTTAAAAGAGAAAATACTGATCGTGGAAGACGAATTTATCGTTGCCAATGATCTGCGTATTATGCTGGCGAAAGCCGGTTATACCATGTGTGGGATTGCTTCTTCTGTAGAGCAGGCCCGCGAGTTAATTGCGCTTAAAGATCCCGACTGGGTGCTGCTCGATATTACGTTGAAGACGCCGGTGTCGGGAATTGAACTGGCAAAGGAATTGTTTCTGCAGAAAAAACCGTTTTTGTTTATCTCTGCAAATACAAACCAGGCCACATTGGAAGCAGCAAAAACAACGCAGCCATATGGATTCCTGGTGAAGCCTTTCCGCGAGCGTGACCTGCTGGTGATGCTGGACATTGCCCGGTACCGTTATAGCGCGGAGCATGGTGTTGCTGAAAATAATACGACCGTTGTAAGCGATGACGACAACAGCTTTCCCGACATTATTGGTAAAGGAGCTGCATTGAAAAAGGCCCTCGAAAAAATCCGTGCAGTAGCCCGCAGTAACAGCTCCGTATTGCTGCTGGGAGAAAGCGGAACAGGAAAAGAACGGTTTGCGCAGGCCGTTCACAAAGCTTCCAACCGGAAAAACAAACCACTGGTAACGGTTAATTGCGCTGCCTTGCCGTTGGCTCTTTTAGAGTCGGAATTATTCGGTCATGAGCGGGGAGCCTTTACCGGCGCCGGTCAGAAACGGATTGGTAAGTTTGAACAGGCGGGTGGAGGTACCATCTTCCTGGATGAAATCGGTGAATTATCTTTAGAAGCGCAGGTAAAACTCCTGCGCGTATTACAGGAAAGGGAAATTCACCGCCTTGGCGGCGATATGCCCGTGCCGGTAGATGTGCGGGTGATTGCGGCAACCAACCGCAATCTTGAAAAAGAAGTGGCCGAAGGAAGGTTCCGGCTGGACCTGTATTACCGGCTGAATGTATTTCCGATAGCGTTGCCGCCTTTACGCGAAAGGGCAGAAGATATTCCGCCGCTGACAGCTTACTTTCTTAAAAAGTTTGCACTGGCATTGGGAAAGCAGGTACCGGAAGTGAGTAAGGAAGCCATGCAATCACTGCTGGAATACCGCTGGCCGGGCAACATCCGGGAATTAGAGCATGTCATTGAACGGCAGGTTATTCTGACGATGAACAATGAGATCACTGATTTTGATTTGCCGGTACACCTGGAAAAAAATCCGGGTTCCACCTCCTTTGAAACGATGGAGCAGATGGAGCGGAACCATATTATGAACGCATTAAAACTATGCAAGGGCCGGGTTTCTGGCGTTAATGGCGCTGCCGAAATGCTTGGGTTACCTGCGCAAACTGTATACTCCAAAATGAAAAAACATGGAATTGAATCGGGTTACAAATAGTATTATTTTTTGAATGCCGTCACATGGAAAAAGAAACAACAAGGATAGAAGCTTTCAGCGATGGGGTTTTCGCCATTGCCATCACTTTACTGGTATTGGAACTGCATGTGCCGTTGATGGAAGAAAACGGGAAAGGAGATTCGTTGTTGAAAAAGCTGGCCGCGGAATGGCCTTCTTTCCTGGCTTTCAGCCTGTCTTTTTTCAGTATTTTCATTATGTGGGTCAACCATCATAAAATCTTCAAACAGATCTACCGGCGCAATACCCCGCTGATGTTCGCCAACGGGCTTATCCTGTTCCTGGCTACCTGCGTTTCCTATCCTACGGCATTACTCTCCCGTTACTACCATACTTCCTCCGTTCATATTGTAGTGGCCATTTATACCGCTTTATTTGTATGCATTAACCTGGCATTCAACCTGCTTTGGTGGATCGCCAGCCAGGACCGGCAACTGTTAAGACCAGACATCACCGACGACGGTATTAAGCGTATAAAAAGAAATTACCTGTATGGCATCCCGGTGCATACCCTGGCCTTTATTCTCTCCTTCGTACAACCAACAGCCGCATTGTTTCTTTGTGTGGCCTTATGGATCTACTGGGCTTACACTTCCGGTAAGCTCGATCTTAAAGGAAAATAGTTTCACGCTTCCCCGTCTTCTTTGCCGGTAACAAAATGTTCTTTTTTAATGCCTAACCGCTGCATTTTTGATATCAGGGTAGTTGCCGGCATCTTTAATTTTGTAGCAGCGCCATTGGGCCCTGAAATTCTTCCCCTGCATATTTTAAGCACCTTCAGAATATACTCCCGTTCTATTTCTTCCAGCGGCAGGATCTTAAAAGCTTTGTCATTTAAACTGCTTTCTGCACCAATTTGCTCAGGAAGCTGGATCATTTTAATGATGCTCTTATTAGTCAGCAATACCGCGCGTTCAATAAGGTGTTCCAGTTCACGGATATTACCCGGCCAGGCATAGGAAATTAATTTTTCCATTGCTTTTTGGGAGATGCCCGAAATTTTTTTCCCGGAGTTCCGGGAGAACCGTTCTATAAAATAAGAGGTGAGGGCGGGAATATCTTCTTTTCGTTTCCGCAAGGGAGGTAAGGTAATAGGGAATACATTTAACCGGTAGTATAAGTCGCTCCGGAAGCGGTTTTGCGACACTTCCTTTTCCAGGTTCCTGTTGGTGGCGGCAATGATCCTTACATTCACACTGATGGTTTTTCCACCACCCACCCGCTCTATTTCTTTTTCCTGCAATGCCCTTAATAATTTCACCTGGAGCTCCGGTGGCAATTCCCCGATTTCATCGAGGAACAAGGTGCTGTTATTCGCCAGTTCAAACTTCCCGATACGGCGGTCGGACGCACCGGTGAAACTTCCTTTCTCATGGCCGAATAATTCGCTTTCTATGAGGTTCGCCGGCAATGCAGCACAATTCACTTTGATCATGAGCTTCCCCCGGCGCGGAGACGCCTCATGTATGGCACGGGCAACCAACTCCTTGCCGGTGCCGGTTTCCCCGAGTAAAAGTACGGTAGCATCTGATGGCGCTACCTGCGAAATTAAACGGAAAATCTTCTGGATTTCAGGTGAATGACCAATGAAGCCTGAAAAGCGGTTGGCCGATTGTTCGGCTATCAGGTAAGCCTTTTCTTCTTCCAGCTGTTGCCGGTACCGGTCTATTTCCTCCATCTGCTGTTCTATCTTTTCATTGGCCAGCACATTGCACATACCAGTTCCTAAAAGGTCTGCCACACCAGCCAGCAGGTTGAATTTTTCAGATGAAAAGGCGCCTTCCTTATTTGAGTAAAGAAATAACACGCCCCTGTCTTCATTGGCATTGGTGATTTTAACCAGCATCATTTCTTTGATGCCGAGTTTAAACCAATAGTGAACATAGGGAGCAATATCTTTCTGTTGGGTGAGTGCAGCAAGTTGAAAAATCACCGGCTGATCAGCGGACAACGCGAGGTTAAAAACCCCGTCATTCACAGGATGCTGGCGGTGAATAATGGGACTGTCCACCTTACCATTTTCCAGTTTCTTATCCCGGCTATGCAAAAACGGATAGTGCGTCGTAGCGTCTTCAGACAATAAACATAAAGTATAATACTGGCTGTTAAACAGGTCCAGTATTTCATTATTGATGATATCCCACAGGTCGGCCCGGCTGCGCACCGCAGCAATTCTGCCGGCTACGCAAAGCAAACTGGCCTGTTCATTTTCTTTTTGAATAAGTTGATTTTCAAAGATGGCATTCTTGTCCACATGACTGCCCTGTTCCATATCCACCGGACCCGTATGATTGGTTTTCTGCATCATCGAAAGTACTGAATTTCATAGAGCCGGACAAGAAAGCGATATCATAATATTACGACATGTCGTATTTTTTAAAACTAATTAATTTCATAAGAATTTGATTGTTAATTGATTAAAGCTGGGCACACCGTTTGACTTGCCTGGGCAAAACAAACCAATAACTATGAGCACAAAAGAAACTACACAGCAGGTGCCTGCGGTAGCAAATGATCCGGCCATTTCAAAAGACGTCAAAGCTTTTTTAAGTGTGCTGAATGTACCGGGTGCACCGGGACTGGAAACACTTTCCGTAAGTGAAGCCCGCCAGGTGCTGATCAATGCGCAGGCGGCTGCGGATGTTGATTATTCCGGTATTGAAGAAAGTGAAAAGACGATCAGCGCCGGTGGTTTTTCGATCAAATTAAATATCGTAAAACCAGCAGGAAACAAAGAACAACTCCCGGTATTCATTTTCATCCATGGCGGCGGCTGGGTATTGGGCGATTATCCCACACATAAAAGAATGGTAAGAGACCTGGTGGTGTTATCCGGTGCAGCAGGCGTTTTTGTGAATTACACACCGTCACCCGAAGCCCGCTATCCCCAGGCGGTGAATGAAATTTATGCAGCCACCAAATGGGTAGCGGAGCATGGCGCTGAAATTGGTGTGGATGGCAGTCGCCTTGCCATTGTAGGCAACAGCGTAGGTGGCAATATGGCTACCGTAACAGCGATTAAAGCCAAAGAAAACAAAGGACCTGAGATCCGTGTACAGGTGCTGTTCTGGCCGATTGTTGACGCCGGCTTTGAACATGATACCTACAAAAGATTCGGACAGGACCGTTTTCTGACCACGCCTTTAATGAAATGGATGTACAATCAGTACACTACGGATCCTGCAGAACGTGAGCAGGTGTACGCATCTCCACTTAACGCTACGATCGATCAGTTAAAAGGACTTCCTCCTGCCTTAATACAGGTAGCCGAAGCGGATGTGCTCCGTGATGGCGGTGAGGCTTACGGCCGCAAACTTGATGAAGCCGGCGTAGCGGTAACCACCGTTCGATACAATGGAATGATCCACGACTTCGGATTACTGAATGCTTTGGCAAACATTCCCCAAACAAAATCGCTTTTTGTGCAGGCCGCAGCAGAACTCAAAAAATACCTGGGGTTAAAGTAAAAGATCGCCTTTTATCCATTCCATCATCTTTATAATATCATAACATGAGTGCTTCTTCTGTAAAAAATATCGTTATTGTACACGGCGCCTTCGCAGACGCTTCCGGCTGGGAAGCTGCCTACAATATCTTAAAATCAAAAGGATATAATGTTACCCTGGTACAAAATCCTACCTCTACACTGAAAGACGACGTGCAGGCGACCAACGTTGCGCTGGACCGGCAGGATGGACCCACCGTGCTGGTAGGTCATTCCTGGGGCGGTACTGTTATCACTGAAGCGGGCGTACATCCTAAAGTAGTGAGCCTGGTGTATGTGGCTGCTTTTGTTCCTGATGTCGATGAATCAACGCTGGCCCTTGTTCAGTCGGCCCCAATCCTGGAAGTAAATGGTATTCTGCCCCCGGATGAAAAAGGGCTGGTGTACCTGGATAAGGATAAGTTTAACCAAACATTTGCCACGGGGCAAAGCAAGGAGAAATCTGACTTCATGTATGATTCGCAGATTCCTTTAACCGTGACAGCCTTCGTTGATAAAGTAACCGCGGCGGCCTGGAAAACTAAACCTTCCTATGCTATTCTTCCCACCGACGATGGCACCATCAATCCTGTACTGGAAAGAACCATGTATCAAAGGGCGGGCAGCAAGGTAGTGGAAATGAAAGGTGGTCATACACTGTTCATGACCCATCCGGGAGAAGTGGCTGACGTGATTGTAGCCGCTTCCATACTTCAGTAAACCTGCTGAAATCATCTTTACAAATTTAAAAAGAACATTATGAAATTAACTTTATCAGTTGCTGCAGTCCTCGTGTTTTCGCTGATGACTGCCGCTACTTCCGCTCAAAATAAACCATCTGCCAGGGCTGAATACATCGAGGTAGAGCCCAATGTAAGATTGCATGTTACCGATCTCGGGGAAGGAACGCCCGTTGTGCTTATTCATGGATATCCATTGAGCGACGCCTGCTGGGAATACCAGTACCATGCCCTGGTAAAGGCCGGCTACCGGGTTATTGGCATTACTTTGCGGGGATTTGGTTTATCCGGCAAGCCTTATGGCAAGTATAACTATGATCAGTTTGCAACGGATATTAAAACAGTACTCGATAAGCTAAACATTAAAGATGCCATTCTTGGCGGTCATTCGATGGGCGGAGCGATATCACTGCATTATGTCGCCAAATTTAATGCGGCGCATGTAAAAAAACTGGTGTTGTTTGATGCGGCAGCTCCCTGTCACACAAAGAAAGCGGATTATCCTTATCCGCTGTTCACCAAAGATCAGATTTCCAGCTGGATTGAGTTGCACAACAACAACCGCCCGGCCTTATTTGATGCCGTAGCGGCAAAGTTCACGCTGTCGCCAACTTCGCTGACACCAGGTTTGGGTAACTGGCTGGGAGGTATTGAAGCACAGTCTTCGCCATACGCCACAGAACAGGCGCTTATTGCACTCCGGGACGAGGATCTGCGATCAGACCTGCCCAAAATAAAGATACCTACGCTCATCCTGCACGCTACGCACGACAGCATCGTGTCGTACGCATTGGCTGAACAGATGAAGGCAGGTATAAAGAATGCAACACTGGTGCCTTTTGAGAAAAGCGGGCATGCTGCATTTATCGAAGAAAAAGATAAGACCAATGCTGAGTTGATCAAATTTATCAAAGAATAGCAACGTAGTTAATGTAACGGGGACAAGCCATTGGGCGTAGTCCCCGTTGCATTAAACATCTTCTCTGATTGTGAAAAATTCTGCCGGGTTTACGATATATTTATTATAATTGCAGCACTGGTTCCTCCTTACCAGCGTACGCGTATGGTTAATTATAGCAATTATTCCGATCCTGATCTGGTCTTATTACTTAAGGAAGGAGACCGGAATGCCTTTGCAGAAATTTATCACCGGTATAAACTGGTACTTCACCATCACGCCTGGAATAAAACCCGCAACGACATTGATGCGCAGGATGTGATCCAGGAGATTTTCTCTAATCTCTGGGTAAAAAGAGAGGCCATTCAGATTGAAAGTAATTTATCAGGTTACCTGTACAGCAGTGTGAGGAATCATAT
This sequence comes from Chitinophaga sp. ARDCPP14, assembly GCF_051362515.1. NCBI lineage: Bacteria > Pseudomonadati > Bacteroidota > Chitinophagia > Chitinophagales > Chitinophagaceae > Chitinophaga > Chitinophaga sp. ARDCPP14. The sequence goes on from NZ_JBKIXB010000008.1 coordinate 299,078, forward strand.
TCTGAACCTGTTTGCGAAAAAACAACTTCAGCAGAAATATATTGACTCCATACAACATTATTCCCAACATGGAACGGCCGTTACCGATCACAAGGTGCGCGAATCTATGCTGGCAGCGGCAATTGAGAAAGAAATAGCCGACCTTCCGCCAAGAATGCGGGAGGTGTTTGAGCTAAGCCGGAAACAGCACCTGAGCCATAAACAGATCGCTGAAATCATGGGCACTACCGAGCAAACGGTAAAAAAGCAAATGTCTAATGCCTTAAAACATCTCCGTAAAAAAATAGGTTTCTTTGCTTATCTCTACCTGCTCTGGATGCTAAAGCACTAAGTGGGGATGGTCCGCTTAAAAATATTTTTCTCCCGGCTATACCACTTATAGTCTTCCTGCCTGTCTTATGATGTATAAAGCACTTTTTTAAAGCTAATCATCAGAAAATTGGACAACAGCATTGTAAAAGTATCACACCTGTCTCATAAATACAGCCGGGACTGGGCCATACGCGATATCAACCTTGAAATCAGCAAGCTGGGCGTACTGGGCTTACTGGGTTCAAACGGCGCCGGCAAATCAACCACCATGAACATCCTGTGCGGGGTACTGAGCCAGACAGAAGGTACCGTGGAGATAGATGGGATTGATATCCGGCAGCAGCCGGAAGCAGCCAAAATGAGGATAGGCTTCCTTCCTCAGAATGCCCCGCTGCACCTTGATCTGACGGTTAGTGAGTACTTAACGTATTGCGCTTACCTGCGCAACATCGATAAACGGCATGTAAAGGTGGCAGTAGCGTCGGCGATGGAAAAATGCGGGGTTGCCCATTTCCGCAAAAGGCTTATCAACAACCTCAGCGGCGGCTACCGGCAGCGGGTGGGCATCGCTCAAAGCATCATACACCGGCCCAAACTTGTTGTGCTGGATGAGCCAACAAACGGGCTGGATCCTAACCAGATACTGGAAGTGCGCAAGCTGATCAAAGAAATCGCCACGGAAAGGGCCGTTATCTTTTCTTCTCATATTTTATCGGAAGTACAGGCTACCTGCGATGATGTACGCATGATTGAAGGCGGAAGAATGGTATTTGCGGATACCATGAAGGCTTTCAATAATTACATTTTGCCAAATTCCCTGCGCGTTTATATGAACAATCCGCCGCCAATTGAAACAATGGCGGCCATCCCCGGGATCACCCATGTAGAACTGCTGAATGATGGTGGTTTCAGGATGCATTTTGACACTACTTCATTGGTGTCTTCTACTATTATTCAACTCGCCGTTGACGATAACTGGCAGCTCACAGAGATCATGCTGGAGAAAAGCAGCCTGGACGAAATTTTTGCACAGTTATCAAACAAAACTTCCTGAACCTGTTATGACTAAAATATTTAAAATAGCTAAGCTGGAGCTCAGCGTACTTTTTTATTCCCCTGTAGCCTGGCTCGTGCTGGTGATTTTTATGGTGCAATCAGGGATGGGTTTCTTTGGAATGCTGGGCAGTTTCCAGGAGTTGTTTATGATGGGAGAAAAAGCAGATAATTTAACGCAGCTTCTCTTTCCCGCTACCAATGGACTGTTCGACAAAGTGTTGCAAAATCTTTATTTATATATCCCGCTGCTTACCATGGGACTGATAAGCCGGGAAATCAGCAGCGGTTCTATCAAATTATTACTATCGTCGCCGGTAAAAATCAGTGAAATCATTTTGGGTAAATACCTCGCCATGATTTATTACGCGCTGATGCTGATGGCTATTTTAGGCATTTACTGTTTGATTGGTATGTGTGTGATTAAAGATGCGGATGCTGGATTGATCGGCGCTGGGTTGTTGTCTTTGTTCCTGTTAACAGCCACCTACGCGGCTATTGGCCTGTTCATGTCGAGCCTTACCGGGTACCAGGTGGTTGCTGCCATCAGTACCCTTGCTGTATTTGCGGTGCTGAAGTATATTGGAACGGTAGGACAAAGCATTGATTTTGTAAGAGACCTTACCTATTTTCTGTCTTTATCAGGACGAACGGAAAGTATGTTGAATGGCCTGATTACCTCCAGGGATATTATCTATTACCTGCTCATTATTTTACTTTTCCTGGGTCTTACGATGCTGCGGTTTAAGGTGAGCCGTGAGTCTGAACCATTGGCCATACAGGCAGGCAAGTATGTTGCGCTCCTTGCATTTGTTTTGCTGGCAGGATATTTAAGTGCAAGACCCTCCGGTATCTTCTACCTGGATGTTACCGCGCAAAAGTCCCAGACGCTGACACCGGCCAGCCAGGCTGTTGCCAAACAGATGGAAGGCCCCCTCATAATCACCACTTACGTAAACCTCCTGGACCAGCATGTATACGCCGGGCTGCCGGTATCACGAAACACGGATCTGTCGCGTTTTGAAGATTTCCGCAGGTTTATACCTGGTATCAAAATGAACTATGTTTATTATTATGATGCTACCGATCTTGCCAGTAATCCCAATATGATTTACCAGGGAGATATTACCGGTTTGAATACAAAGCAAGTGGCTGAAAAAGTGGCGGACAACATAGGAGTTGACCTCGACGATTTTTTAACGCCTGACCAGATCCATCAAATTATTGACCTGGCGCCGGAGGAAAATACATTTGTCCGGCAGCTCAGCTACCGCGGCAACACCAGCTTTCTCCGGCTGTATAATGAAAATAACCAGTTCCCGGAAGAAGCGGAAATTACGGCTGCTATAAAGAAGCTGATGGCGCCACGCCAGCAGATTGTTTTTATAGAAGGAGATGATGAACGCAGTATCCGGATAAAAGGGGACCGGAGTTACAATTTGTTCAGTAACGCCAGGAAAACCAGGAAGTCGCTGATCAACCAGGGCTTTGATGTAGTAAGCGTAAACCTGGATGTAGCGGATGTGCCGGAAAGCACAACCCTGCTTATACTGGCAGATCCGGCCAAGCCATTGAGCCACCATGCCGACTCCAGTGTGCGCCGTTATATAGCTACGGGAGGCGATATGCTGATTACAGCAGAACCTTCGCACCGGGAGGTGATCAATCCATTCCTGCGTCAGTTTGGTGTGCAGCTGTCCCCGGGCATGATGGTGAACCCCGATAAAAATGCGCCTGCCGATCTTATCCAGGGGCGCATTGCCACAGAAAATAACGAATACCTGGATCAGCTGATGTACATGAATGCGGCTGTGGCCATGCCTTCCGCGGCCATGCTGGAGGTAACAGACAGTGTTTTCACCGCGGATACCGTGCTGCAAAGCAGCGCCCTGGGCTGGAACAGGAAGAATGGATTTGATCCTTCATCGTCGTCGGTATCCTATCAACCCGAGCTGGGAGATCTGAAGGGAAGCAAACCGTTAGTCCTGATGCTCAAACGTAAAATAGCCAACAGGGAGCAAAAGATCCTGATCAGCGGAGATGCCGATTTTATGAGTAATAATTCCATTCCGCAGGCATACAATTTCCCATTTATTAATGGCATCTTTAGATGGTTCAGCGATGGCCGGTTCCCGGTGAAGGTGAGCCGCCCGGCGCCGCAGGACGATGCCATTTTAACCAGCAGAAAGCAATTATCGGTTTACCGGTCAGGAACATTATGGGGAATACCTGCATTAATGATCGCCTGTGCAGCAGCGCTTTTGATCAGCAGGAAAAGAAAATAAAAAAAATATACCTCCTGGGGAGGTGTTGATTGTCTTACATAATATACGCAGGTTATGAGCGAACTAACTGAACAACAAATCCGGGAGATGCTGGAGCATTACAGGCTGGGAGAGGCCACCCCGGAGGAATTGGCGTTGCTGGAGTCATGGTACCTAAGCTACCGGGAAGAAGGGGTGGCCGCTCCTGATATGATAGCGCAGCTTGCTGCCGTTGACCAGGTATGGGAGCGGCTGGAAAATGAATACCGCCCGGTCAAACGCCTGTTTGGATGGCGGCGTAACCTGGTGGCCGCAGCAGCTGTTGCAGCTTTCATGATCGGGATAGGCGCTTATTTTCTTTACCGCCCGGCGCATACACCGGCAATTTCTGTCAGCCAACTGGCGGAGAGTAAGAATGATATTCCTCCCGCCACAAACAAAGCAACCTTGTCTGTTGCCGGCAGTGGTACGACGGTGCTGGATTCTTCCAGGACGGGTATAGTGGTGAACAGCGGCGATGTAAGGTATGATGATAATACAAAGCTCAAGGGGGATGCCGCTTTAAGCGATGGTATCCGGATGCTAACCTTGCAAACGCCTAAAGGAGGTACGTACCGGCTGGTATTGCCCGACAGCTCTGTCGTTTGGCTCAATGCAGCTTCGCGCCTGGTTTTTCCTTCCAGCTTTAGTGGACAACAGCAGCGGGAAGTGGAGTTGCAGGGAGAGGGCTACTTCGAAGTGGCAAAAAATAAAGCGCAACCCTTTGTCGTAAAAAGCCGTGGGCAAAAAGTGGAAGTGCTGGGAACACATTTCAATATCAGCAGCTATACCGATGAGTCGATCACCAAAACAACCCTGCTGGAAGGCAGTATCCGTATCGGTAATGTAGTATTGAAACCAGGAGAGCAGGCGCAGAAAAGTGACGCCGGAATTAAAACCATCCTGGTAGATACAGAGGAAGCCATCGGCTGGAAAAACAATTATATCGTTTTCCAGGATGAAAAGATCCAGTCGATCATGCGTAAAATAAGCCGTTGGTATGATATGGAAGTGGTGTATGAAGGAACATTGCCAACCGATGATTTTGGCGGCCGCGTAAGCAGCCGTGCCTACGTTTCACAGGTATTAAGAAAACTGGAACTGACCAATAAAGTGCATTTTAAAATTGTGGGAAGAACAATTATCGTCACCAAATAATAAGTCACTGAAGGGCGAAAAATAGCCAGATGTGGTTGCACACAACTGGCTGACGCCTGGCAGTATTGTCAATAAAATTCCTGATTGTATCAACTATCAACCAAACAAGACAAATGTATAAAAATTATGCGATGAAATCCGGCATGCATCATTTGTATGTCCGTAAAATCCGGCGGATCATGCGATTAACGTCCTGCTTACTGTTCATCATGCTCTTCAGCACGTCGGCAGCCTTTGCCCAGCAGATATCACTCAAGGAAAAAGAGGTGGCTATCCGGGTGATTATTACAAAGATCCGGCAGCAGAGCAATTATGAATTTGTGTACACTACCCAGCTATTGGAAAATACCCACAAAGTAAGTATCAATATAAAAGCGGCTGATATCAGAACCGTATTGGACCTGGTTTTAAAAGACCAGCCACTGTCCTATACTATCGATGATAATACCATTATACTAAGAGAAAAGCCGGTAGGCGCCGTCGCGCCGGCGATCAATTTCGTTGATATCATGGGATTCGTTTCCAACGACCAGGGCGTGGGCCTTCCCGGGGCCACCATCCGGTTGTCAGGCACCCCTATATCAGTGGCAACCGACCAGGGCGGTCTGTACAAAATACTCAGGGTACCCGACGATGGCCGCCTGATATTCTCTTATGTCGGTTACCAGTCCGATACTATTGCCGTAAAAGGCAGAACGGCCATCAATGTGTTGCTGAAGCAAGCATCCATTGAAATGAAGGGTGTGGCCATCGTTTCAACCGGTTTGCAGGAATTGCCGAGAGAAAGAGCCACGGGATCTTTTGAAGTCATTTCTAAGGAGCAGCTTCAACACAGCACGGATCCTAACCTGATCCGGCGGTTGGAAGGGATTACCACCTCGCTGGATTTTCGTAACGATCTTCGTCCTATCAATTCAGCTTCGCCTAATGCCAGGCAGTCTCCATTGGCCAACCTTACCATCCGTGGTAAAAATACCCTGAATGACGCAGTGAACGCAGACCTGAACGGTAACTACAGCGGCCAGGTGCTGGTGGTGATCGATGGTATTGCCAGTCCGTACTCTATCGACCGGGTGAACCCTAATGATGTAGAGAGCGTAACCATCCTGAAAGATGCCGCCGCCGCTTCTATCTGGGGCTCCCGCGCTGCCAACGGCGTTATCGTTATTAAAACAAAACGTGGGGGGTATAACCGCGCACCACGGGTAACCTTTAACAGCAATATTAATGTCACCGAAAAGGTGGACCTGTTCTACAATAAAACAATGAGCGTTTCTGATTACATCGACGCACAGGCAGCTTATTTTGAACAGCAGAACCGGCCATTGCCGGATCTGAGCATCTCCCACTTATACGGGCAGGAAATAAAATCACCGGTAGCAGAAATTGTAGATGCCTGGAAGTTTAAACATACACTGACCGACGCGCAGGCCAACGCGCAACTGGATGCTTTAAGGAACAATGACATCAGGAAAGATTATGATAAATATTTTCTGAGAAATGCAGTTACCCAAAGTTATTCCTTAGGAGTAGATGGTGGCGGCGAACGCTTTAACTACCGCTTGTCTGGCGGATGGGACAAGACCATCAACAATACAAAAAATTCGGACTACGACCGGATCGCACTCGGTTATTCCATGTCCGTTAAACCACTCAAAAAACTCGAATTACAGGGAAATATTTCTTACAATGTTCAGCAATACAACGAACAAGCCCCGCAAAACAGGATCACCGGCGCTACTGATGCCACCTTTTATCCTTACTCACGCTTAGCCGATGACCAGGGTAACTACCTGGAACTTGCCAAACTTTACCGCCAGGGCTTTGCCGCTGCGGTGGAAAAGGAATATGCCGATAAATTTTTAAGCTACCGCTATGTGCCGCTGAACGATATCAATGAAGGATACAACAAGCTGAAATCGCAGAACCTGAACCTGGGCATCAACGCCAATTACAGGATATCAAACGGGCTTACCGCACAGCTGACGTATAATTATAACACCGGCAGAAATAATGATAATACCCTTTACCGGCAAAACTCATTTTATATGAGGAACCTGCTCAATTATTTCACCACTTCGCCGGCGTCTGTAGATCCCAGAACACTGGAACCAGTGGAGCCTTATAACCGTCAACTGCCCTTAGGAGGCCAGTACACGATTATGCAAACTACCTCCAGCAATCATACCTTCAGGGGACAGTTGAACTTTGACCATACCTGGAAAGAAAAGCACCAGTTATCGGCCATTGCAGGTTTTGATATGGCCCAGTCTTATAGTCTTGCCGCCAGCAACGGTTACTACGGCTATGATGAAGGCACCTTGTATACCAATAACAAGCTGGATTTTAAAACCATGATACCAATTGCTTTTGCAGAAGACTTCAGCGGGTACAATGGTGAATATATTCCTAATCTTTCAACCGGGTTTATCGACAATAAAGTGCGCACCCTCAGTTACTATGCCAATGCTGCCTATACGTATGACGCCAGGTATACGCTTTCAGGCAGTATACGCAAGGATCTTTCCAGTGAGTTTGGCCGTGGCACCAACCAGAAAGGGACACCATTTTATTCTGTAGGCGGCGCCTGGAATATTCACAACGAAAGTTTTTATCACTGGGGCCTGGTGCCTTCACTGACCCTGAGAACAACTTATGGTTATAACGGAAACGTAAACCCGCTGATTATTGCGAGGCCACTGATCACTTACTCCACGCTCAATGGCACCAATAATCTTCCGTATGCCTATACTTCCTTCGGCACCGGCATCACCAACAGCCAGTTGCGTCCGGAGCGGACAGGCGTGCTCAATATAGGTGTAGACTTCCAGTTTAAAGGCAACCGGCTTTCCGGTAATATCCAGTACTACAGCAAGAAAACGACCGACCTGATTGCCGGCGGCGCGCTTGATCCCAGCACAGGGTACACCAATATCAATTACAACACAGGCAACCTGCAGGGACATGGGGTAGAGCTCACACTAAACTCGCTGAACGTAAGCGCAGGGGCGTTCAAATGGAACAGCAACCTGTTGTTTGCCTACAACCGGGTTAAGGTAACGAAGCTGTTTGCCACGGCTACCAGCCAGGCCGGCGCGGCGGTGAGTAACAGCACCGGTTCCTATAACGAAGGCTACGACCTGTCACGGTTGTTTGGATATCAGTGGGCGGGCCTGGACCCTAAAACCGGCGATCCGCGGGGATACCTGGATGGTAACATCGTAACCATATCTAATTCCCCCGAGGGCGACAACAATTACAAAGCTATTCAGAATGCCCCGCTGGGTACCTTGAAATATTTTGGCAGCGCGGTTCCTGTGTATTATGGGTCATTCAGGAATACATTTTCCTACGCTTCTTTTGCGCTGTCGGCCAACCTGCTTTACAAACTCGGCTACTATGTACGCCGGCCTTTAGCGCAGGTGGTTAACTATGGCAACCTGTATTCCGGTAATAGTTTGCAGGGGGAAGAATATAACAACAGGTGGCAGCGCCCCGGCGATGAAACAGGCACTAATGTGCCGTCGGCCGTCATGTCGACGGGTAACCCCAACAGGGATAATTTTTACTATTACTCGGCCATCAATGTAGTGAAAGGGGATCATGTAAGATTACAGGAGATCAACCTGTCTTATACCCTGAAAGTAAAGCCTGGATGCCGTATTAAAGATCCAAGAGTATATGCCAACATCAGCAACCTGGGTATTATCTGGCGCGCCAACGATAAAGGGATAGATCCGGAAGTATTCGATTATCCTTTGCCGCGTACTTACAGCCTGGGATTTTCAACTAACTTTTAATTGAACGAGTCATGAAAAATTATATAAAATATATTCTTTTGATAGTGTGTGTGCTTACGGCTACCGCTTGTCAGAAATATGTAGACATCAAAAAAAGTGGGTCGCAGTCTTTTATTGAAACAACAAAAGATTGCCAGCTGATACTGGATAATTATGATCTGTTCAACATCAATTACCCGATAGACGGGGAGATTGCCGCTGATGATTATTATCTGGATGATAACCGTTATAATTCAGATGCGATTACACTGGAAGATAAAGCGCTGTATACCTGGCAGCCTAATGCTATTCGTGCCGCGTCAACTCAGTGGGTGGCATCTTACAATAAGATCTATCATTGTAACCTGGTGCTGGAAGCCCTGGAAAAAATTAAGGACACAGACCAGCCGGCAGTGATCAATAACCTGCAGGGCAGCGCCTTATTTCTGCGTGCCTATGCTTTATGGCCTTTGGCACAAGTGTATATCAAACCTTATGGCGCCGCTACCATGCAGGAACCAGGCCTTCCTATCCATAAGCGTTCAGATATCAACGATGTTCCCGGCAGGGGCACCGTAAAAGAAACTTATGATGCGATCGTTGATGATCTTACCCGGGCGGCGGGTTTACTGAACAATACTTCCAGCATATCTTCCCGGCCAAACAAAGCAGCAGCACTGGCCATGCTCGCCCGCGTTTATTTGTCGATGGAAGATTATCCCAATGCCTTATCCGCTGCCGATGCAGCGCTGAAGCTCAAAAGCGGCCTGCTTGATTATAACACACTCGAGTTGGGCAGTTATAATCCTTTTCCGCGTTTCAATAAAGAAGTAATATTCCATTCAGTTATTGACTATCAAAACAGTGTATTGGAAGTAGGTTTTGGCGATGAAAACAAAGCGCTGATCGATCCCGTGATTATCAGCGCGTATCAGAACGATGATCTTCGTAAACAATTGTTGGTGAAGGAGAACCTGGATGTGCCGGTACCTTCAGGTACGTATCGCTTTGTCGGTAACTATGAAGGAGCAGTGGGTTCATCCGCTTTGTTTAATGGTCTTGCGGTAAATGAATTGTACCTGGTACGGGCAGAATGTTACGCACGCGCAGGGCAAACCGCTAATGCGGTGAACGATATGAATACCTTACTCGCCACCCGTTGGTCAACGGGAACTTATCCCGGCTTTACTGTAAGCAACGCAACTGATGCGCTTCAAAAGATCCTTTTGGAACGGCGTAAGGAATTGCTGATGAGGGGACTCCGGTGGACGGATCTGCGGAGGCTTAATAAAGACACCCGTTTTGCAAAGAACCTTTCCCGTACCGTAAATGGAACGGTATACAGTCTGCCTGCCAATGATGCCCGTTATACGTTGCTCATACCGCAGGAAGTGATCACCAATTCCAAACTTGCACAAAACATCCGTTAGCCAATGCTTCACGTGAATTCATAAATTTACGATATATAGTATTTTTTTGAAAAAGGGTTTTGTGATAAAGTGCTGATTTAAAGGGAAATATGCAGTGGTATGCTTCTTGACTACCAGTACATCATTATGAACAACAGTATTTTAGGATTGCACCATATCACCGCTATTGCGGGAAGTGCGCAGGGAAATTTAGATTTTTATACCAAAGCTTTGGGTTTAAGGTTAGTGAAGAAAACAGTCAACTTCGACGATCCCGGAACTTATCATCTTTACTATGGTGATGAAAGCGGATCTGCCGGAACGATCCTTACATTTTTTCCTTGGGAAGGAATTGGACAGGGACGTGAAGGTGTTGGAATGGCTACTGAAATTGGGTATGCGGTTCCTGCCGGGAGCCTGGAGTTTTGGTTAGACAGGTTTGCAAAGAAGCAGGTGAAGACCAGCGAAATTGCGGAGCGTTTTGGTGAGCAGTTTCTTTCTTTCCGTGATCCGGACGGATTGTCGCTCAGCCTCATTGTTCCAAAAGCGGAAGATAACAGGGTACCCTGGGAAACGGACGAGATTAAGAAAGATACTGCTACCAGGGGTTTTCACAGTACCACGCTTACCTTACGGAAAATGGAGGAAACCGCGAAAGTACTGACCGATATCCTGGGTTATCGTTTTCTTTCTCAGGAGGGTAACCGGTACCGCTTCATTACAGACACCGTAAACACAGCAGCAATCATAGATCTACTGGAAGTTCCGGATGGCCAGAGAGGGATAAATGCTGCAGGAACGAACCATCATGTGGCTTTCCGTGTAAAAGATGAGCAGGTGCAAATGGAGCTCCGGGAAAAAGTATTAAGCAGGAACTTACAGATTACCCCAAAAATTGACAGGGACTATTTCTTCTCGCTGTACTTCCGGGAGCCGGGCGGCGTCCTTTTTGAAATCGCTACAGAGAACCCGGGTTTTACAGTTGATGAACCTTTGAATGAACTGGGTACCCACCTGATGTTGCCTCATCAACATGCGCATCTGAGAGGAGATTTAGAGAAAGTGCTTCCAAAATTAGTATAGTTATGCAGGAAATATTGACAGCAGGAAAGCGCCTTGATGTGGCAGAGAAGGCACTGATCATGGTACATGGCCGCGGCGGATCGGCGGAGGATATTTTATCGTTGGCGGCGGAGCTGAATACTGTGGCATTTGCACTTATTGCTCCCCAGGCGAAAGGTAATAGCTGGTACCCGCAATCTTTTTTGGCGCCAAGGGAAGGAAATGAACCGTTTCTTTCTGATTCCCTGAAGGTATTGGGAGATATAGTGGAAGATCTTGAAGAAAAAGGTTTCTCAAAATCGCAGATCTTCCTGTTGGGATTTTCACAAGGTGCATGTCTGACACTGGAATTTGCGGCATCCAATGCAGCAAGGTTTGGTGGCATCGTGGCTTTTACCGGCGGGGTTATTGGTGACCATGTTGACCACCGTAATTATAATGGTGATTTTGATGGTACACCCATTTTTATTGGAAGCAGTGATCCGGATTTTCATGTACCGGTGAGCCGGGTGAAGGAAAGTACCACCTTATTGGAAGCAATAGGAGCGAAGGTAACCGAAATCATCTACCCTAATATGGGACATACCATCAGCCGCCAGGAAATAGCAGCGGTAAATAAATTGATCTTTCACGATTAACGTAATTACAAAAAGGATTTTCTAAATTTATGAACCAGGGCCATTGAACCAAAATTCAGGAATAGACGTTTAATCATTTTATTTACCCTTTAGATCCTTTTCCTATGAGTATTTTAGGTATTGTACACACCATTATCGCCATCGTTGCTTTATTATTTGCTGTAGCTGCCTTGCTGAAAGAAGGTATCATCAACCCTTTCTCCAATACGGGCAAGATATATAGCATACTGACGGTGATCGCCTCGGTCACTTCCTTTGGGCTTTCCAAAGCGGGTGGCTTTAATCCCGGGCACGGTATCGGGATACTAATACTTATTTTACTCGGAGTGGCCTATTTGCTGGGGCGCAAAGCGTCCGGCAAAAGAAGTTTGTTGCTGATACAGGTGCTTTGCATGACGCTTACCCTGTTCCTTTCCCTGATACCGGCGATAAACGAAACCTTACTACGTGTGCCGGTGGGGCACCCGCTGTCCGATGGACCTACTTCTTCAATTGTGCAGAACTGCATTAAGGTGTTGCTGGGATTACTGGTGGTGGGACTGGTACTGCAGTTTTTTAAAGTGAAGCAGCCAGTGAAGTAAACCATAGCGTCATAAAGCAGTTTCTATAGAGCCGCCAAAAAGATCATAAAATCTTAAAGCCTTACAGTATTAACTGTAAGGCTTTAAGATTTTACCAGCCATATTGGATCAGCAAGCGGCCGTCAGGGTCTATGCTGCGATGTCCTAATACGTTTTATACATCACCTTACACCCTGTTACCCCGCTCAAATGAGCATGTTCTATGGTGTAAGTATAAGTTCCATGCTGGCGGGTTTCTTTTATAATTTCTCCGGCCTGTTTTTGCTGGTAGCTTTCAAATAAACGGCTATAAGCAGCGCTTCGTTCGTCGTAATCAGTAATAGTTAAGGGCAACTGCCAACCGGTATTAGAATAGCGCCGTTTAAACAACATGCGGTCCTTTTCCTTGTTGAAGCAGGAGTAATATACATTTCCATCTTTTTCTTCCAGTGTAAATTCAAGGCCGGTATTTAACTTTTTCTTCTGGTAACTTTCCGGTGAAAGATGGTATTCTTCAATCAGGAAGAACGTTTTATTAAGCATTTTATAAACCCTTAACCAGTTGGGACTATATGCAATGATTGTATCCATATGGTAATCCAGCGACACATTGCCTGCTTTAACGGGAATGGTTTGCTGGTATGTTATGGCATGCTGCCTTGTATCAAACCCGAAATTTGCCTGATTGTTATCGGTGATAGGAACAGTTGAATATGCTTCCGCATCGAAAGGAATATAGCGCTCCCAATCCCTTTCTGCGGAAGGTTGTTGTCTTTTTAATAAAACAGCCGTTAATTGTCCGGCTGTATTAAACTGGTATTCCAATGAACGTTGTTTTTCATTATCCGGGCTTATGAAAATTGATTGTGCGTTGGCGTAATCCAGGAATTGAAGGGGAAGGTAATGATCTTCAAAAATATGGTGAAGTATAAATTCGTTCATCTGGCTGGGTACACCAGGGGCAATGGGATTGGTTTTAGCAGGATGTATATACCGTTCTATTTTAAGTGAATCGATCTGGAAGCGGTCATATTCATATGAATTGAGCGCTGTTGGCCGGTTCTGTTGATCCGGCATCTCTATCATTACATCGGAAGTTGCCGTTGTTTGCGTTTGCCAGAAACGAATAGTATACTGTTTCTTATCATTTCCTTCCGAAGGATTGATAAAACAAAAAACAAACCTTCCCTCCGGATAGGGCGACGGCGGAGTGGATGATAATGCGGTATTCCGCTTCTCCAGGTAAGCATATCTTTTTTGCAGGAATGTTTTGTTGCCAGGACCTTTTGCCAGTGCGGCGCTGTCGGTCAACTGATAGCGGGAGGTAGCACTGCTCAATACCACTTTTGCCGTTGGGAAAGAATAAGTTTGGAATAACAACGCGGTAACACGTCCGTAATAATACACCAGGAGGATCTTATCACCTTTTGCATTATTGGTTACTACCGTGTCTTCGTTGTAATCATTATTGTCCAGGAGGTGTGCGTTTTTAAATCCTTTTTTTGCCAGGTATTGTTTAACGTTCTCGCCGGCATTGAAAGTACTTTCCAGGTCTTTTATGGAAAGCGTTTGTGTGGGGGCCGTTTGGGTTTTCTGTGCAAAGCTCTGGGAAAACAAAGAAAGGATGCCGAATAAAATAATCAGGTGTTTTTTCATAGTTGTTAAAAGAAAGTATTGACCTAAGCTAACTTAATAGTTAGGATTGCCCAAAAAAAATTTGATATACTTCCCGGAAAAGTTCACCATGTTGCAGGTATGGATTTATAATCTTTAGATAGTAAATTTGTAAAAAAGTAATAATGGCTGATATTGGTACCAAACGGATAAAACGGAGTGAGGAAATAACCAGTCAATACTTCACGCTGTTGGATAAGCACCTCGATGACCTGGTGAAGGGGAGAGCGACGGAAATGATGGAGCTGAATGAAATCGCGGCTGAGTTATGCGTTTCACATAAGCACCTGACCGATACCATCAGGCAAACAATGGGGGCTCATCCCTGCCACTTCTACGATCAGAAAATTATTGAAAAAGCCAAACAACTGCTGCAGGAAACCAACGCGTCTATTGCGCATATCGCCATCACCCTGACCTACGACCCATCTAATTTTTCAAAATTCTTCAAAAAGTATGTAAAGTTAACACCTGATCAGTGGCGGAAAAATAACCTGCCGGATTGAAAGTTCCGAAAAGTTCACCATGATAAACCTGCCGGACCTGCAGATCTTTGCCATAATTAAAAACAACTCATATGGCAAGAAACGATTTAAATGGAAAAGTGGTTTTAATCGCAGGCGGAGCGAAGAACCTGGGCGGACTATTAAGCCGTAATTTTGCAGAAAAGGGCGCCAAACTGGCCATTCACTACAACAGCGAAAACACGAAGGCTGACGCAGAAAAGACACTGGCGGATGTACAATCCCTGGGAGCGGAGGCATTCCTGTTCCAGGCAGACCTCACTGATGTAAATAACATTGTTAAATTCTTTGATGAAGCCATTGATAAATTTGGCGGAATAGACATCGCCATCAATACTGTTGGTAAGGTATTGAAGAAACCTTATATAGATACTACCGAAGCGGAATACGACAGCATGTCCGACATCAACTCCAAAGTAGCCTATTTCTTTATCCAGGAAGCGGGTAAAAAATTGAATGCCAATGGTAAGATATGTACCATCGTTACCTCTCTGCTGGCCGCATTTACAGGATACTATTCCACTTATGCCGGGATGAAAGCCCCAGTGGAGGACTTCACCCGTGCCGGATCAAAAGAGTTTGGCAGCCGTGGTATTTCAGTAACGGCGGTGGCACCCGGGCCAATGGATACCCCGTTTTTCTACGGTCAGGAAAGCGCGGAGGCCGTAGCGTATCATAAATCAGCTTCCGCATTAGGTGGACTTACCGATATCAAAGATATCGCTCCCCTGGTGGAGTTCCTGGTTACGGATGGCTGGTGGATTACGGGGCAAACCATTTTTGCGAATGGTGGCTATACGACACGATAATTTTATCAATACAAATATGTTCTCCGGTATTCGCTGGGCGTTTGTTCTTTAACTTCTTTAAACTGTTTACTGAAATGCGCCCAGCTTTTATAACCACTTTCATAACAAATATCCAGTATCGGCTGCGTAGTGGATGTCAGCAGCTTACAGGCATGGCTGATCCGTAAATCCCTCAGGAAATCGAAATACGTTTTTTTGATATTTTTCTTAAAGAAGCGGCAAAAGTTAGGCACGCTCATGTTGGCAATAGCCGCCACTTCTTCCAGGGTCACTTTTTCGAGATAGTGTTTAAAAGAGAAATCAATAATTTTCTCAATAACCGGGTTGAGCACATTGCCGGTGTCGGTGAAATCTTCTGTCAGTATTTTATATTGGGTGGAATGACCTATCTGATGCAGGCATTGCAGTAAAAGCATCAGCTTATCAAACCCTTTTTCGTGGTGTATCTGCTGCATGCTTTCCGATACGTCCTTTTTCAGGGCGTGTTCCAATTGTATGCCGTTGTTCTTTTGCAGCAACGATTGGATCGTTTTCATTTCTGCCATTTGCAGCAACCCTTCTCCCCAGCAATCCCTGGTGAAATGTATAACCAGGGCGGCCCCCCTCATTTTAGGATGACTTTTCCTGAACCAATGCGGAAGATTACCCGCCATGAAAAATACATCGTTCACCGTGTAGTCGCTTACATAGTCGCCGATCATGGCGGTGCCATGTCCTTTTAATATCAGGATCAATTCGTATTCAGGATGCTTGTGCCAGTTGGTTTCAAACTGCGGCGTTTCATAAATACGGCAGGCAAAACTCTGGCTGGAGTCATTGGTGATTTTTTGAAGAATCGTTTTCATGCAGGCTTAAGATAACCCATCTTATCATATAAATGACTGAATTTATCAAATTATTGATAAGATAGCATATTTTCTTTCAAAAATAACGGTTGATAACCTTTTAAATTCAGGCAATATTTGCGTATTAAAACACGGATATGAAAATAATTACAGGAAAGAAAGAATTTTTTAGCGGCATTACTGCCGTGCAATATGAAGGACCACGTACAGATAATCCTTTAGCTTACCGCTGGTATGATGAAAACAAAGTCGTAGCCGGCAAATCCATGAAAGAGTGGTTACGCTTTGCAGTCGCGTACTGGCATTCCTTTAACGGAACCGGCGCCGATCCCTTTGGCGAAGCAACACATATTTTTGAATGGGATAAAAATGCCGACCCCATTGAGCGCGCAAAAGATAAGGCCGATGCCGCTTTTGAACTGATCACCAAACTCAATCTGCCTTATTATTGCTTCCATGATGTAGATGTGGTTGATTACACCAACAACATCGCAGATAATGAAAAGCGCCTGCAAACGCTCACGCAGTACCTGAAGCAGAAGCAGGAGGAAAGCGGCGTTAAGTTGTTGTGGGGTACCGCCAACCTGTTCAGTCATCGCCGCTATATGAACGGCGCCGCTACCAATCCCGATTTCCACGTGCTCAGCCACGCCGCCGCCCAGGTAAAAGCTGCGCTCGATGCTACCATTGCACTCGGAGGAGAGAACTATGTTTTCTGGGGCGGCCGTGAAGGCTATATGAGCCTCTTAAACACAGACATGAAGCGGGAAAAGGAACACCTGGCCAGGTTCCTGCAGGCGTCAAGAGATTATGCACGCAAAAATGGCTTTACAGGTACCTTCTTTATTGAGCCTAAACCATGCGAACCTACCAAGCACCAATATGATTATGATGCAGAAACGGTGATCGGTTTCCTCCGTCAGTACGACCTGCTGAATGACTTCAAGCTCAATCTCGAAGTAAACCACGCAACACTGGCAGGCCATACTTTCCAACATGAACTGCAGGTAGCCATAGACGCCGGTTTACTCGGAAGCATGGATGCCAACAGGGGCGACTACCAGAATGGCTGGGATACAGATCAGTTCCCGACCAACCTCAACGAACTTACCGAGGCCATGCTGATTATCCTCGAAGGCGGCGGCTTTAAAGGCGGCGGCATTAACTTCGATGCAAAGATCCGGAGAAACTCTACCGATCCCGCCGACATTTTCTATGCGCATATTGGTGGCGTCGACAGCTTCGCCCGCGCACTGATCACTGCCGATGCCATCCTGGAGAAAAGTGACTACCGGAAAATACGCCAGGATCGTTACGCCTCTTTCAATGTTGATACAGCCAAAGCTTTTGAATCAGGACAGGCGGGCCTGGAAGAACTGCGCGCCTTTGCAATTGCCCAGGGAGAACCAGCAGTGAAGAGCGGCAGACAAGAGTACCTGGAAAATGTTATCAATAATTATCTGTAGAACGTTTTTATAAAACACCTTCCTGACTCCGCCGGTATTACCCGGCGGAGTTTTTTTTGCCTGCAAATGAGTAACAAACAACCGGTCAAAACATTTTTACCCTTCATTTCAACATTTGTACCTGCCGGTTGGAGGAGCGCGGAATTATCTTACCACTACAAAAAACCACGTTTGTCAAATGTTACTAAAATCTATTGTTCTTGTCTTTTTATTTTTTAGCCTGACGATACAAAACGGGCTTGCCCGGCAAGGCGGTCCTGGCAGGAAGCCGCCCGCTGAAACAGATTCCACACGTTTTTATTCGGAGGTAAATACCTATGTCAACCCTGTTTTACCGGGAGATCATCCCGACCCAACCCTGCTGAAAGTTGGCGCCGACTTCTATCACTGTGGCTCCTCTTTTCATTTCAATCCCTACCTGCCCATCTACCACTCCACAGACCTGGTGCATTGGAAAGTGATCAGCCGTGTATTGCCGCCGGTACATGCCGGTATGGTGGCAGATCGTCCCAGCGCTGGTGTATGGCAGGGCGCCATCACTTATTTTTATGGCTCATACTGGATCTATTTTTCTTCAGGCGGACAATGGTTTTCCAAAGCATCGTCGCCCGAAGGCCCGTGGACTGCCCCCGTGCGGGTGAAGGAGAACCGGGAAACAGGGCCGCTGGGATATGATAACTCCATTTTTGTAGATGATGATGGAAAGCCATACATGGTAATTAAAAACGGTCAGAAGGTAAACCGGCTGCAAGCGCTGGGGCAGGATGGCCAGCTTACAGATTCGGTGATCAACCTCGACTGGATCAATGCGAACCTGCAATACAGCTGGGCGGAAGGTCCTGTGATGTGTAAGCGTAACGGGTATTATTATTACTTCCCGGCCGGCGATGTATCCGGCGGACAGTACGTTTTGCGGGCAACGGCCCTCACGGCTGATTCCACCAGGTGGGAGCGGTTAGGGGATTTTTTCAAACCAAGTCCCGACCCGGACAATACTTTTCCCCGTCCTAATCATATTTCAGCGCCCGTTCAACTGGCGGATGGTACCTGGTGGACGATCGGGCAGAGTTACCAGAAAAGAGGTAACGACGACTGGTCAGGTATGGGCAGGCAAACTTCTTTGTACCAGGTATTATGGGAGGGCGACCGCCCCTGGGGCGCCCCACCGGTAAGCGGACCAGTAGTAAAGCCTGCACTGGATAACAATAACACACCCTGGCGCAGCGTGCATACCGATCATTTTAATACCGACAGCCTGGGCCTTTGGTGGCATTTTTTAACCAGGCCTGCTGCTGCGCACTACTCACTGGCGCACCGGAAAGGTTGGATCCGTTTATCTCCCGACAGCGGCAGAACGCACCTGCTGCAAAAGGAAACCGACCATTTCTATTCGGCAGTCACCCGGGTGGACATTGGCGCGGGCGAGCCGGCAGCACATGGTGGCATCTACCTCACCAATGGCAACCAAAGTGTGTTTGCCCGTCTTTATTATTCCAACGGACGCATTGTATTTCAATTGGATTCCGCGTTGAGGGAGCTACCCTATAATAAAGGACGCCAGGTTTGGCTTAAACTGGAAAGATTGGAACATCAGCTGACCGGCTTTTTCAGCTCCGATGGTAAAAGCTGGACACCCGTTGGCGGCGCTGTCAGTGCAGTGCCTTTGGATAAAGTTCAACCTAATTATAACAGTTGGGTAGGCACCAGCATTGGTTTGTTTGCGGAGGGCGGTCCGGTTGATTTCGACTTTTTTGTTTGTAAAGATGGATTTTCTGCCCTGCCAGCTGCAGGAAGCAGCAATCACTATGGAACCTATAAAGTAAAACGGGGAGATGATTGGGTAGTCACTAACGCTTCCGCACACGGTGGCTGGCTGATGATATCAGGAGTGGACTTCGGCGCCGCCGGAGATGCCAAAGCGATTGAAGTCACAGCTGATGCAACTAAAAGTGGTGAACTGAAGGTATGGATAGATGACCTGAAGAACGGCCGGCAAATTGCCGGCGTCCCCATCAAACCCGGTAAACTTTCCGGGCATGCTCCTTTGCTGAATAAGGATATTTCCGGTCAGCACGACCTCTTTATTTGGTTTCCCGCAGGCGCCTCACAGGAAATATTTATTAAAAGTATCCGGCTGCTAAAAACAGGAAAATAAACATCCCGTTTTTTTGTAGCGAACTGATTTCGCAGCTCCTGACAGGGCCATCTGCGCTTTATTTAGACATTATTTCCATCCTTTTGGAGATTCGTGCCATTCATATATACATGGCTATTGTAGATTCGTCTGTTGCTTTTCCTTTCAGCTCCACCTGATAGGCTTACGCATTACCGTTATGAAAAATTGTCAATTTAACACTAAATGATTACTTATGAAATTTGAATGTCCCCCGGGGTACCACGTCCCGATATAATCATTTTCAGTTCCATCACTTAATGGGTAGCATCCGATAATTACTTTAGGGGTTCTGCTTTTTATCGCATCTCATTGTTCCCGCCGGGTGTGCCGGCGTGATAGTCATGTACTGGCTGTCAGAACCCCTCATTGCCCTAACATTAAATATTTTGAATTCCATGTTTAAAATGATTCTTTCGCAAAAGTCGTGGAAATGGCTTGTCGTGACAGCAGTAATGCTGTCAGGTACGCTCACCTGTGCTTCCTTACAGGCCCAGGATACACGGGTAGTACAGGGAGTAGTGCTGGATGAGAAAAAGACGCCTGTTCCCGGTACCACCATACAGATAAAAGAAACGAAGATTAGTACCAGCACAGATAATGATGGTAAATTTCTCATCCGCGTTCCTGCCGACAAACACATTCTTATTTTCAGTTTTATAGGAAAGGCGCCGCAGGAAGTAAACGTCCGTAACCAGTCGACCATCGCCGTTACCCTGAAAGACAATGTTTTTGGTCTTGAAGATGTAGTGATAGTAGGTTATGGGCGGCAGAAAAAGGAAAGCGTTGTTGCCGCCGTTTCCCAAACTACCGGTAAAACATTGGAAAGGGCCGGAGGCGTGTCAAATATCGGCGCTGCCCTCACCGGCAATGTACCGGGTCTTATCACTGCCCAAAGTACCGGCTTGCCCGGTGAGGAAGATCCTCAACTGATCATCCGCGGTCTTAGTACCTGGAATAACAGTAACCCGTTAATATTAGTAGATGGTGTGGAACGGCCCATGTCCAGTGTCGATATCGGCTCCGTAGAAACGGTGACGGTTTTAAAAGACGCTTCGGCAACGGCGGTATTTGGTTCACGGGGCGCCAATGGCGTTATCCTCATCACCACAAAAAGAGGAAAGCTCGGCAAAGCTTCTATCCGGGCTACGGTGAACAATGTCGTGAAAGCGCCATCCAAACTGCCCGGAAAGGCAGATTCGTACGACGCTTTGCGTACTGTTAACGAAGCCATAGAATATGAGCTGGCATTAAAACCTGAAAGCTGGAATAACTATTACCCACAGGCAATTCTGGATAAATACCGGAATCCCGCCAACCTGGAAGAAGCCGAACGTTATCCTAATGTGGACTGGGCAAAAACCTTATTCAAGGATTATGCTACGTCGCAAAATGCTAATCTCAATATCAGCGGCGGTACCCGTTTCGTAAAATATTTCACCAGCGCAGATTTTCTGCATGAAGGCGATCTCTTTAGAATATACGATAACAAACGCGGATACAAACCCGGTTTTGGTTTTACAAGATTAAATGTCCGGTCCAACCTGGATTTTCAATTAACGCCCTCTACACTCTTCAAGGTAAATCTCTCCGGATCATATGGTGTGCGGAAAAGTCCCTGGGGATTTTCGGGTAATCAGTATGGTTCCTGGATCGACGCTTACACTACCGCGCCGGATGTATTCCTGCCGGTATATGCGGATGGTTCCTGGGGCTACTATGCGCCAAATGAGGGACGGGCGGAGAATTCCGCCAGAAGCCTGGCAGTGGGCGGTATTCAATACCAGACCACTACACGCATCACCACCGACTTTACCGTAGAACAGAACCTGGATATGCTCGTGGACGGACTGAAACTCAACGCCACCATTTCAATGGATAATACCTTCCTTGAAAGCGACAGGGGAGTGAATGACCTTTACCACGATGTACAACGCAAATGGATTGATCCTGCAACGGGAAATGTATTTTATAAGAGTGCTTTTGACGGCGTCACCAATTTCGATTTCCAGGAAGGCATCAAGTGGACACCGGCAGCAGGTGCGGTTTCGGATAATCAACGGCGACTGTTTTACCAGTTGCAGTTAAATTATGCAAAAACGATTGCGGACGATCACCAGGTAACTGCCATGGGATTGCTGAACCGCAATGTTACCGCCAACGGCAGTATGATACCCTCGTACCGCGAAGATTGGGTATTCCGTGCCACTTACACGTATAAAAACAAATACACCCTCGAATACAATGGCGCCTATAATGGCTCGGAGAAGTTTGCACCTGATTACCGGTTTGCCTTCTTCTCGTCAGGCGGTGTAAACTGGATTTTATCCAATGAGCACTTCATGGAAAATATAAAATTCCTGGACCTGCTGAAATTCCGTGCCTCTTATGGACAAACGGGTTTTGACAACGTAGCAGGCCGTTTTCTATACATGACAGAATGGGCATATGGTGGACGCTCGCGGCTGGGAACTACAGGCGAAGGTGCGGAGCAAAGTCCGTTTAACTGGTACCGTGAATCTACCGTTGGAAATCCGAATGTGCAATGGGAGCAGGCGGAGAAAATGAATGTTGGTGCCGACTTTGAATTATTCAAAGGTTTCGTAAAAGGTAAAGTGGATTTCTTCGAAGATAAACGTTCCAAAATATTGCTTGCCAACAGGTCGTCAGTGCCGTCTTATTACGGCACCACTCCCCCGGTAGCAAATCTTGGCCGCGTAACATCGCGGGGTTATGAGGTGGAGTTACATTTCAGTTATCCTGTCACAAAACAGCTGCGGGTGTGGTCAGACCTGAACATGACTCATACCAAAAATAAGGTGATTGAAGCCGACAATCCTGAGCTGCTGCCGGCTTACCAGAAATCGGAGGGCATGCAGATCGGGCAGGCTTACTCTTATGTGAGCCAGGGTTACTACAACACATGGGATGAACTTTATGGCAGCACCATGCATAATACCAACGACAATCAGAAGCTGCCAGGCAACTATTACATCGTGGATTATAATGGCGACGGCGTAATCGACGCGAGCGATAACATTCCCTATGGTCATAGCGGATGGCCTACCAATACTTACAACGCCACGTTTGGCGTGGACTGGAAAGGGCTCAGTGCTTTTGTACAATTCTATGGGGTGAATAACGTAACCCGCCAGGTGGTATTCAACAGTTTAGGTTCCCAGGGCCACACGGTTTATAACGAAGGCAGTTATTGGTCGAAGGACAATACCAACGGAGATGTGCCCATGCCACGCTGGCTATCCACACCAGCAGGCTATTACCGCGGTACCCAATATATGTACGACGGTTCCTACCTGCGCTTAAAGAACGCTGAAATTGCCTACACACTCGATAAAGGATTTATAAAACGGATAGGTCTTGAATCGCTGAGAATATATCTCAACGGCAATAACCTGGCCGCCTGGAGCAAGATGCCGGACGATCGGGAATCAAATTTTGCAGGTACCGGCTGGGCATCCCAGGGAGCTTATCCTACAGTGAAGCGTTACAATCTCGGCGCCAATTTTACTTTCTAAACATGACCTTTATGAATAAGTATACAAAGATGTTGTTGGCTGCCACAGGGATCGTAACGATACTTGGCCTGGCATCCTGCAAGAAGTTCCTGGATAAGGAACCACAATCTATCGTGTCGGAAGAAAATGCCTTTAAAACCTTTATCGGTTTCCAGGGCTTTACCGAAGAACTTTATCACTGCATACCGGATTTTACCAATGCCTACTGGACCAATTCCTGGAACTGGGGAGAAGATGAAATTCAATCTACCGCACGTGATTTCCATTTCATCATAAAAATAGATAATGGTGATTTCTGGGGCTGGCAGTCGCAGTTTGACGGCTGGCAGGCTGGCTGGATGGACCGGAATAATACCAGTACCAATGACGACCGTTTTGCAAAGTCGATGTGGAAACTGGGATGGTACGGTATCCGGAAAGCCAATATGGGACTGGAAAATATTGATAAATTAACAGACGCCACGCAGGAAGAGAAAGACCTGATTAAAGGACAGTTGTTGTTTTTCAGGGGATGGTTTCATTTTATGTTCATCCAGTATTTTGGCGGGTTACCATACATCGACAAAGTACTTCCGGGTGATCAGAAGCTCACCTTACCACGTCTCAAATACAGTGAATGTGCGGATAAAGCGGCGGCCGATTTCAGAGAAGCGGCAAACCTGCTGCCCGTAAACTGGGACAATACCACAGCAGGTAAAAGAACGCTCGGAAAAAACCAGTTGCGCATTAATAAAATTATGGCGCTGGGTTACCTGGGGAAAAACTATTTATGGGCAGGTAGTCCGCTGATGAACTATGTATCTGCCGGCAGCAAAACCTACAACGCGGAGTATTGCAAAAAGGCGGCAGAAGCATTTGGTGAATTACTGCAATTGTGCGAGTCCGGAGAGGCGCCTTACAAGCTGGTAGAATTTTCGAAGTACTATACCAATTTCTATAGCGCCGGTCAGAACTGGTTAATGCCAGGCGGTACCGAAGCTATTTTCCGTGGGCCTTACTATGGCGCGCATGGCTCCACTTATGGCACCGCCAAGCAATACGGTCCGGCTTTGCTCACAGAAGAAGCCATCACTTTTGTGCCTACGGCTAATTATGTGGACTATTACGGTATGGCTAACGGCCTGCCCATCAAGGACATTACAAAGGCCGATCCGGAGTCAGGATACGACCCCGCTTATCCGTGGAGAGGCAGGGATCCGCGTTTCTACAATGATATCGTTTTCGATGGGGTTAAATGTGTACAGGGCGCCACTACCGATGAAAGAAACCGTTACGCCAATCTTTATACAGGCGGCACTTACCGCGACATCAGCAGCGGCAGCCGCTCCGGTTACCTGCTCTATAAGTTTATTCCTATCACAGCCAACAGATTTGATAATGGCTGGACCTACGACAAAGCGCTGAATATCCACCTGCCGTATATGCGCCTGGCGGACGTGTACCTGATGTATGCCGAAGCTGCCGCACAGGGCTATGGCGCCGCCACAGGCAAGGCCGGCAACTATGCTAAAACGGCATTAGATGCTGTGAATGTAATCCGCGACCGGGCAGGCGCAGGACACGTTGCTGCTGCCTTCACCGCCTCCCTGGATGGCTTTATGAGCGAAGTTCGCCGTGAACGGGCCGTAGAGCTGTCTTTTGAAGGCCATCGTTTCAATGATTTAAGAAGGTGGATGTTGCTGATACAAAGCCCGTACACACTGAAAAAATCGGTGGAATTTGACCGGTCGTCCTCATTCAGTACTGTAGATCCAATGAATAACCGGGTACTCAATTTACGCGAATCCGTTATCCTGGAACGCAGGTATACAGAGAAACACTACTGGCTGCCGTTAAAAAATTCAGATGCTAATATGTACCTGGAATTTCCACAGAATCCGGGTTGGTAAAACGTGCAACCCTTACATGTATCGTTTACTGTTAATTTCAAAAATTCATGAATCAGATAAAAGCATTAATAGCCTTTGCAGCGCTGATGAACCTGACGCCGGTTTCGCAGGCGCAGGACACCACGGCAAAAACTACCACTGTTATTCCTCCCGGTAACCCGGTACAGGTGGCCTTCCGGAAGGTGGATAAAAAAGACCTGTCAGGAGGCGTTTCAGTAGTGGACGTGGCATCACAAATGAAACTAAACTATATGACTACCAGCCTGGAAAACATGGACGGCTGGGTAAATGGTTATAATGGAAACAGTATGTGGGGCATGGGTAGCTATCTGCTCGTCATCGACGGGGTGCCCCGTGATGAAGGAAATGTAGTGCCCACAGAAGTTGAACAGATCTCTTTTCTCAAAGGAGTGAATGCCGTAGCGCTTTATGGCAGCAGGGCCGCCAAAGGAGTTGTATACATTACCACCAAAAGAGGTAAAGCAGGCAACCAGCGGATCGATATCAGGGCCAATGCCGGCGTAAACGTTCCCAAAGCGTATCCCCATTACCTGGGATCGGCGGAGTATATGACACTTTACAATGAAGCCCGCCGCAACGACGGACTGGCCGAGCTGTATAGCCCTGAAACGATCTACCAGTTCGCGTCAGGTAAAAATCCATACCGGTATCCCAATGTAGATTATTACTCCGACGAATATCTTAAACAATCCTTTGGCCGCTATGATATAACAACAGAGATATCCGGGGGAAATGACAAGGCGCGGTATTATACCAATATTGGATACCAGACGGCCGGTTCGTTGCTCAACTTTGGTGAGGCTGTTAGCAACGGCAAGTCCGACCGCCTCAACCTGCGCGGTAATGTGGATGTGAATCTTAACCAGTATATTTCCTGTAATGTAGATGCCACCGCGATTTTCTATACCGGTAGGGGCGTAAACACCGACTACTGGCAAAGCGCTGCTACCTTGCGCCCGCATCGTTTTTCCCCACTCATTCCTTTGGATATGATCGAGTCAAATGATGAAGCATCCAACGTATTTGTGAAGAACAGCAATCACATTATTGATGGGAAATATTTGCTGGGCGGAACGCAGCTGGATCAAACCAACCCGTTTGCCGCCATTTATGCCGGTGGAAACAACCGCTATATCAGCCGGCAATTCCAGTTCAATACCGGCGTGAATGCCGATCTGAGAAATTTACTGAAAGGCCTTTCCTTCCGCTCTGCGTTTGCTGTTGACTACAACACCTCTTATAACCTCGCTTTCAACAATACCTATGCGGTATATGCGCCCACCTGGAATACGTATTCCGGCGTGGACCTGATCAGTAGCCTAACGCAATACGGACAGGATGCCACTTCAGGTGTGCAGAATGTAAGCAACAGCTGGTACCGGCAAACGATCTCTGCTTCCGGTCAGTTCAATTATGTGAACTCCATTGACAACAGGCATAATCTTTCTGCCGTGTTACTGGTGAATGGCTTCCAGCAATCTGAATCAGCCGTGTACCACCGTACCAGCAATGCCAATCTCGGTTTGCAACTGGGCTACAACTTAGACCATACTTACTACATCGATTTCAGCGGCGCCGTCATTCACAGCGCGAAGCTGCCCGAAGGAAACCGCACCGCTTTTTCGCCTACCGTGTCGCTGGGCTGGCGGCTCAGCAACGAGCCCTTTATGCGTGGTGTAAGGGGAGTGGATGATCTTCGTTTAACTGCTTCCGCAGGTGTGCTGCATACCGACCTGGATATTGCTTCTTATTATCTATACCAGGGTGTTTATACCACGCAGGGAAGCTGGTTCGGCTGGAAAGATGGTACCGGCGTGCAGGCCACGGAATCAAGGCGAGGGGCTAACCCGGATATGCGTTTCCCAAAAAGAGAGGAGATCAGCATTGGCCTGGAAGGTTCTTTCTTCCATGAATCTTTAAAACTGGATGGTAACTTCTTTGTCAATAAAATTACCGGCAACATTATCCAGCCCAACGTGTTGTTCCCTTCTTACTACACCACCGGCTGGCCATCATCTTCTTTCATTCCCTATGTAAATTATAATGACGATAAACGGATGGGAGTTGATTTCAGCCTCAGTCTGAATAAGAAGCTGTCTGATATTAACTATTCCATCGGGCTGGTAGGTACTTACTATAAAACGATTGCCACAAAACGGGCGGAGATTTATGAAGACAATTACCAATACCGGCAGGGAAGGCCACTGGACGCCATATGGGGACTGCAAAACATGGGCTTCTTCCAGGATGCGGATGACATCAAAAATTCTCCCTCCCAAACTTTCGGCCAGGTAAAACCGGGCGATATCAAGTATAAAGATCAGAATGGAGATGGGGTTATTGATACCCGCGATGAAGTATACCTGGGCCGTGGGGGCTGGTTTGGCTCACCGCTTACACTAGGTGTGAACGTAAGTGTGCAATGGAAGCATTTCTCCTTCTTTGCACTGGCGCAGGGTCGCTTCGGTTCCTATGGAATGAAGAACAATTCCTGGTTCTGGGTAGATGGAGAGGATAAATATTCTGAAGTGGTAAGAGACCGCTGGACACCCGAAACAGCCCAGTCAGCGAAATATCCGCGACTCACCACTTTCAACAGTGACAACAATTTTCGCAATTCGGATTTCTGGTTGTACAAGGCTAATCGCATCGACCTGGCCAAGGTGCAGATCTCTTATGATATGAGCGATCTGATTGGCAATAAAAAGATCGTGAAGGAGATGGGGGTGTATGTGAGTGGCTTCAATTTGCTGACGTTTGCTGCCGAGCGTAAATTGATGGAAATGAGTATTGGCAGTGCACCTCAAACCCGCTTATATAACCTGGGAGTAAAAGCTATGTTCTAATGATGCCTTTCACCCAATCAAGTTTCCACTTTATGAAAAGAAATATTATCATGCTGCTGGCATCCGTTCTGCTGCTAACCAGCTGCAAGGATCTGCTGACACCGGAAATTGAAAATAACCGGGACCTGAACCCGGCAAATTATAATCCTAATGATGCCGGACTCCCGTTTGGCGTGCTGCTCAATGGTTACAACCGCATACCAACCAATTCATGGTCGTTTAATGATGTAGCCACAGATGATGCGGTAACAAATGATCAGAACAATGGCTTCCTGAAAATGGCCAATGGCCAATGGACCGCCAATAATAATCCGCTTAACCAGTGGGAAAATGCATATGCCGCTATTCAATATCTTAATATCACACTGCGGGATGTTGATACCGTGAAGTGGGCCGCTGATCCTGCTGTCAGCAAACTGTTTGGTATGCGGGTAAAGGGAGAGGCTTATGGCCTGCGCGCCCTTTTCTATTACCACCTGTTGCAGGCACATGCCGGCATGTCTGAAAGTGGCGCTGTATTAGGTGTGCCCATCAACCTGGAAGTGCAGGGATCTAATGCTGATTTCAATAAACCCAGGAGCAATTTTGATGCGTGCATGAAGCAGATCTACAGTGATCTGGCACAGGCGGACCAGCTGTTGCCAACCGACTACGAAAACATTCCCAATGCGTCCCTTATCCCGGCAAAGTATGGCACGGTGACCAAGGAACAATACGACCGTGCCTTTGGCGCTGCCTTCCGTGGATTTCTTACCGGTCGTATCGTAAAGGCGATCCGGTCGAAAGCAGCGTTACTGGCAGCGAGCCCAGCTTTCAGCAGCGGCACCACTACCACCTGGGCAGACGCTGCGAATTACGCCGGTGAAGTAATTGCGCTGAAAGGCGGGATAACTGCCTTGTCTGCAAATGGCCTCAACTGGTATTCCAACGCTTCTGAAATTGCGGGGTTAGCCGATGGCGCAAATCCTTCTGAAATACTCTGGAGAAATAATTATGGCGACAATCGTGATCTGGAACAAGCCAATTTCCCACCAAGTTTATTTGGCAATGGCCGCATCAATCCAACACAAAACCTCGTGGATGCTTTCCCCATGGCGAATGGGCTTCCCATTACGGATGCCGCCAGCGGTTATGATGCTGCCAATCCCTACGTGGGCCGCGATCCCAGGCTGCGGATGTTTATTTTAGTCAATGGCGGCACCGCAGGTCCAAATAATTCCGTGATCTCCACCGCGGCAGACGGCGCTACCAACGATGCGCTGAACAAAGTAGAAACTTCTACCAGGACCGGCTACTACCTCCGCAAATTGCTGCGCCAGGATGTGAACCTCAATCCTAATTCGGCGAATAATCAACGGCATTACAAACCTCATATCCGGTATACAGAAATTTTTCTCAACTACGCAGAAGCTGCCAATGAAGCCTGGGGACCAACAGGCAGTGGCGCCTTCGGATTCTCCGCTTATGATGTTATCAAAGCTATCCGCAAAAGAGCAGGGGTAGGCACTACTAACGGCGATGCATATCTCGAAGAATCAAAAGGCAGCAAGGAGCAAATGCGCACGCTTATCAGGAATGAGCGTAGAATTGAACTGTGCTTTGAAGGCTTCCGCTTCTGGGATCTTCGCCGCTGGAAGGCAAACATCGCCGAAACGGCCAAAGGCGTTAGCATACGCAACAACAGTTATGCTGTTATTAACGTGGAAAACCGCCAGTTCCAGCCGTTCATGATCTATGGTCCTATTCCCTACGGCGAAACATTAAAGTTTGGGTCGTTAGAACAGAACAAAGGCTGGCGCTAACAGCTCCTGGTACATAAATAATTTTCTTTGATTTTGAAATTAACAAAGATGAAAAAGTTCTTAATACCCATCATGCTACTCGTTGTGTCAACAGCATGCAATAAAGAGGTAGAATTCCCGGATTATAAATACCAGACGGTGTATTTCGCCTATCAGTACCCCGTGCGAACCATCACTTTCGGGGAAGATATATTCAGCACGGAACTGGACAACCAGGGCAAATGTAAAATCATGGCAACAACCGGAGGTGTTTACTACAGCAAAAAGGATCTGCATATCGGGATCGCGGTAGATAACTCCCTGCTGGGAAACGGCTTGCTGTTTGGCGCCGGCAAAGATGAGATCTTAGCGATGCCCGCTAACTACTATTCGCTGGCGGCAAATGAGATTGTTATCCCGGAAGGCGGCCTCACAGGCGGCGTGGAAGTACAGCTCACAGACGCTTTCTTCAATGATCCAAAGTCGATCCGGAATACCTATGTGATCCCGCTGCGCATCAATAATAAATCGGGCGCTGACTCTATCCTCAGCGGGAAAGACTTCATCCTTTACGCTATCAAATATGTGAACACCTGGCATGGCAACTACCTGCGCAGGGGAAAAGATGTGGTGTCCGGAAGTGTAAGCCAAACAATTGTAAGGCACAAAGAATATGTTGAGTCGGATGAGGTGAATAAATTGAACACGAAGTCCAGGAAGGAACTTGAGTTTCCGGTAGTGTATAAAGACAAAGACGGCAATAATATTTATTGCACACTGCTGCTCACTTTCGACGACAACGGTAAATGCACCATTTCGTCTGCCACCAGCGGTTTCACAGCCACGGGGAGCGGCCAGTTTGTAAAAAGAGGAGAAAAGAACAGCTGGGGCAGCAAAGACCGTGATGCATTGTATCTCAATTACCAGGTGTCCTTATCGGGTATGCAGGTGTCTACATCAGATACGTTGGTATTAAGGGACCGGTCCGTAACCATGGAAACTTTTACACCGGTGAGCAAATAATTTTCTGCCTACAATTAAAGTAATTTATATGCATCAACATCATAAAATAGCAGTTGGCTTTATGGCATTCATGGCCATTACTTCCTGCAGTAAATATAAAGCGCTTGATTTTAACGTGGACAAGCCTGAAAGTATTGCGCTTCAGGAAGACATAGACGCTTACCCCGCCCTGAAAAGCTATATTAACCGTGTGGCGCAACCCGGGTTTAAATTGGGTGTGGCGCTGGGTTTACAGGAATATCTTGACAAAGGCGTGATGTACCGGTTAGCCAACAGGAATTTCGACGAGGTGGTGATAGGCTACGATATGAAACATGGCGCCGTAGTACAGGCCGATGGCAGTTTAAACCTGGTAAAAGTAAAATCATTGCTTCAATCTGCCGGCGAAGCGGGAATGCAGGTATATGGTCATACCCTCATGTGGCATGCCAACCAGAATGCCAGCTACCTGAATGGATTGCTTAGTCCTTTGCTGGTAACATCCCCCGCTTATCAGAATGACTTAAATCTTGCAGCCCTGAAGGATAAAACCTTCACCGGTTGGTCCCTGGCCAATCCGGGGGCGGGCATTTCAATAGCGGAAGGTGAAGGCATGGGAACCGGGAACAAAGCCATTAAGCTGGTGTCAAAAGGCGGCTCGTCGTCAGCTGCCGATCTGCAGCTCGTTACCCCGCAGGTTGGCGTGAACAAATTGCATAAGTATGAAGTAGTGATGTATATAAAGTCGGATGCAGCGGGTGAAGGAAGGGTTTCTTTTGAAGGGTTAAATAACAATACGCCATCGATCGACTGGACCAAATCAGGTACGCCTTCCCCGACTTTTACAACCGGGATTTCGTGGAAAGAAATCCGCTTTACTATTGATGATTTTTCCGCCGGTAATATTAAACTGCATTTTGACCTGGGCTATAAAGCCGGCGTAACTTATTATATTGATGTCAACAATTTGTACATCTACGATACGCAAGGCGCACCCGTAGTAAACAACCTGGTGGCCAACGGTGATTTTGAATCCGGAGGTGGCTGGGGAGGCTGGGGCGGCAGCTCCACCCGCGGCGTAACTGCTGACGGTATGGGTGTTGGTAACAAAGGCAAGGCTTTTTATGTGACCAATCCTACAAAAGGCGCCAATTACTGGGACGTGCAAACCAGCTATGATTTTGCAGCGCCGCTTGCTAACGGAGAAACTTACGAATTGAGCTTTTGGGTAAAAGGAACCGCCGATGGCGTAATCCGCCCGGAACTGCAAAGCGCCAACTATTCGTCTAATGGGTACGGACAGGTGGCGGTTACTACCGCATGGAAGCAGGTAACTGTCGCCACCACGGCTACCGCGGCCGACCGGACACGATTGATCTTTAGCTATGGTGAATTTGCCGGTACCGTTTACATTGATGATGTAGTACTGAAAAATTCCAAAGCAACCGGTGGATCCACTACCATC
Source organism: Chitinophaga sp. ARDCPP14 (assembly GCF_051362515.1). Taxonomy (NCBI): domain Bacteria; kingdom Pseudomonadati; phylum Bacteroidota; class Chitinophagia; order Chitinophagales; family Chitinophagaceae; genus Chitinophaga; species Chitinophaga sp. ARDCPP14. Next base: position 331,383 of record NZ_JBKIXB010000008.1, read on the forward strand.
GTGGAAAAAACAGCCACAGAGAAAAAGGCTATCCTGACCGCTGCACTCGATAAATGGATGGATGGCATGGTGGGAGCCGGAAAAACAGCAGTGAAGGCCTGGGATGTTGTGAATGAACCCATGGATGACGGTAATCCATATGAACTAAAAACGGGTATTGGCAGGCCGGTCATAGCGGCTGATGAGTTTTTCTGGCAGGACTACCTGGGTAAAGACTATGCAGTAACTGCATTTAAAATGGCCCGCCAATACGGCAATCCGGGCGACATTCATTTTATCAACGACTACAATCTTGAGTATAGCCTGGATAAATGCCGTGGCCTGATTGCGTATGTCAATTATATTGAAAGCAAAGGCGGAAAAGTAGATGGCATTGGTACGCAGATGCATATAACCACTACTACCAGTAAGGAAAACATTGCCGAAATGTTTAAGCTGCTGGCCGCTACGGGCAAGTTGATAAAAGTTTCTGAACTGGATCTTGGTGTGGGGGTAAAAACAACCGAAGCTACTGCCGAACATTACAAAGCACAGGCAGAGATGTATAAGTATGTCATTGATAAATATTTTGAACTCATTCCTGCGAAGCAACGTTACGGTATTACGATCTGGAGTCCTTTGGACAGCCGGGCGGGTTCCTTCTGGCGTCCGGGCGAACCCATCGGACTTTGGACTGAAGGGTATGTGCGGAAGCTCTCATATGCTGCAGTGGCAAAGGCACTAGAAGCTAATGCGAAATAACAGGAAGCCCTATTTTTGTTTTTGATAAGCATCCCCGGCAATAGAAGCCGGGGATTTTTTTTGAAGAACGGTTATTCGCTGCTGTTCTCTTTTTTAACCTGCGCTATAAATTCAGAGGGCAGCATATTGTATTTATTCTTGAACGATTTAGCGAAGTAGTTAGGCGTGGAAAATCCTACCTGGTAGGCGATTTCGGCAATGGTCATATCGCTTTTTTGCATGAGGGTCATCGCTTTTTCCAGCCGGTAGGAACGGATGTATTCAACAGGTGTTTGCCCGGTGAGCTCCAGTAATTTATTATACAGGGAGCTGCGGCTCATGCCAACCTCTTTACTGAGGCTTTCAACAGAAAGCTGGGAATCGGTGAGCTTCTCTTCGAGATGACAAACGATCCTGTTCAGCAGTTTTTCATCTGTTGATTCTTTCTGCACTTCGGGGGCATGCACTTTTATTTGTTTGGTATAGGTGTTTTTCAGGGTATGATTGAGATGCAGCAGGTTCCGGATCTTCGCATGAAGTATCTCAAAATTAAACGGCTTAATCAGGTAATCATTGGCGCCGGTTTCCAGTCCTGAGATCTGTTGTTCTTCATTGGTAAGTGCGGTCAGTAATATCACCGGTATATGGCTGGTTCTTTTGTCTGATTTCAGTTTTTGCAACAGGCTGATACCATCCATCTGCGGCATCGTGATATCGCTGACAATCAAATGCGGATGCAGTGCCAGTGCCTTTTGCCAGCCGTCCTTACCATTAGCTGCTTCTATTACCTTGTAGCTGTTGCGGAGGTTGTCTTTAAGATAGAACCTGAAGTCTTCATTATCTTCCACCAGTAATATCGTTGACATCTCTGAGAAACTTTGTGCGGCGGGCGATACGCGGGATGCCTCCGGTAACGCAGTCTCTTCCTGCTGGAATGGTAAAACTGTGGCCAGGGGAGGTGTTTCCTGCTCGGCTATTTTTAATGGAAGTTGTATAAAAAAGGTAGCGCCTTGCCCGGATTCGCTTTCCACTTCAATATCTCCTCCGTGCATCTTTACAAATTCCTTTGTAATGGATAACCCGATACCTGTGCCCTGGTTAAGTATGGCGGAACTGGTATTGGTTTGGAAGAAGTGGTCGAATACTTTTTCTCTCTTATCTTTCGGAATACCAATACCGGTATCTTTCACTGTAATGAGCACCCATTGTAAGCCGGGAGTAGCGGGCTTTTTCAGCAACTGCAATTCCACCGTCACCGCATCCTCTTCCTGGGTGAATTTAAATGCGTTTGAAAGCAGGTTGAAAAGAATACGTTCCATTTTATCATGGTCGAAGAAAACATACAGGGAGGCAGGTTTGCTGCTGAAAGTGAAACGGATGTTTTTCCGTTCAGCAAAGTCACTGAAAGAGTCCGTTACTTCTTTTATAAAAGATACGAGTTCTCCTTTTGCCAGCTGCAGTTTTAGTTCGTGTTCCTCCATCTTCCGGAAATCCAGCAGCTGATTAACGAGATTGAGCAACCGCCTGGAATTGCGCTTGATCATATTCAGTTTTTCCAGCCTGTTGCCGGTTTGTTCACTGCCAATCAATTGCTCCACCGGCCCAAGGATCAGCGAAATAGGCGTCCTGAAATCGTGACTGAGGTTGGTAAGGAATTTAATTTTCATCCGGTCCAGCTCACGGACACGCTTTATCTCCTGTTTTTCCTGCTCGGCCAGGAATTTCTTTCTTATCCTGGTTATCCCGCGGTACCGGCTGTACAACAGCAGGGCGCAGATGGCGGAGATATAAAACAGGTAGGCATAAATGGTTCGCCAGAAAGGTGGTCTTACATAGATCTTTATCGTGGTATCCTTTGTATTCCATACCCCGTCGTTATTGCTGGCTTTCACGTGAAAGATATACTCTCCCGGATCCAGGTTGGTATAAGAGGCGGTATTGACGGTTCCGGTATAGTTCCAGTCTTTATCAAATCCTTCCAGTTTATAGGCGTAATAATTTTTCCTGGGGATAGTATAATTCAGCGCTACGAAGCTGAGGGCAAAGTTTTGTTTGTATTCAAGCCTGATTTCGCTGGTAACCGAAATGTGATCTTTGATGGGACTGTCTTCCCCCGGGATCACTGATTTGTTGGACACTTTTAAGTCTGTCAGCAGAACAACCGGCACATTCCTGTTCACCGTTAACCCGGAAGGGGTGAAGTAATTAAAGCCTTCCAATCCGCCGAACATGATATCCCCGTCAGACAGCCGTAGCCCGGACGTATGTACGAAGTTATTATTTTGCGCACCGTTGTAATGGCTGTAGTTCCTGATTTTTTTTGTGGCAGCATTAAAGCTGCTGATGCCCGTGTTGGTACTTAACCAAAGGATGCCGTCTTTATCTTCCAGGATCTGGTAGATGGTGGTATTCTGCAGCCCGTCTTTTTCGTCGTAATTGATGAATCGCCCGGTGGCTTTATCGAACAGGCTCAGGCCTCCGCCATAGGTGCCTACCCATATATTTCCGCGGCTGTCGCGCAGTATCACCTGCACTTTATCGCCTGCCAGCTGGCTGTTGCTTTGGGTATAGATATCCCATTTGTTGTTGGCGGGATGATAGACGCCGATTCCCCCGCCGTGTGAACCAATCCAGATGTTGCCTTCTGCATCTTCTTCAATGGTCCTGATGTATCCATTAAACGGGAGCTTTTTTTCTTCAGGTATGCCTGGTCTGGGATGCGGACTAAATCTGGCAACAACTTTTTCATTTCTTAATATATTCACACCCTCACCGTTGGTACCCACCCAAACGTCGCCCTTACTATCTTCCTTTATACAAAAAACATCATTGGCGTTCAGGTTGTCCGGGCCGGTTCCTTTTACCAGGTGTTTATAATTGCCGGCGCCGTTGGAAATCAGCAGACCATGCGCGTAAGTGCCAATAAACAGTTTTTTGTCCTGCGTGTAGTGAAGCGCCATGATGGACACGTTGTTGTTTGCCGGAAGCGGGATATTGACTGGCTGGGCTTTCCCGGTATTACGATTGAACTCGAACAAACCTCCGCCATCGGTGCCGATCAGGATATTTTCCGCACTCTTTTCTGCAAAAGCACTTACTATCGACGACTTGCGGTCGGATGTATGAAAGATAGTGCCGGGCTTGAAATTGAAGAGGTTCAGGTTTTTATCGTATTTATTCACGCCGCCGCGAAAGGTGCCTATCCAGTAAATTCCCTGCCGGTCGATATAGGTGCATCTGATCGACTGGCTGGTAAGGCTATAGATATTTCCATTGTCCGGAAGATATTGATCAACGGCTTGTGTCCTGGTATTAAGCACCATGAGTCCTTCCTGTGTACTGATCCACAACTGGTCATCGTCGTCGGGCTCAATATTGTTCACCTGCACATTGCTGATGGGCGCATTCCCGGTGGATGCCCGGTAGGGGGTAAATCCGGAGCCGTCTGGTTGCAACATGCATAGGCCGGCTAAGGTACCCACCCAGATCTGGCCGTTTTTGTCGGCTGCAATGGCCTGTATATCATTATCCGGTGCGCTGGATTTCGCTGCTGTGTTGAATACCAGCTTTAAGGCGCCTGTTGATGGGGAATAGCAGTAAAGACCAATGGTAGTGCCTATCCAGATTTGTTGTTTTTTGTCGACCAAAACACAGCCCAGGGTTTTTGTTGCTTCCTGGCTGTCTTTTCCCGTATCGAGTTTGATCCTGGAAATATGGCGGGTAACAGGATCAAGCTGAAAGAGGTTCTCATACTGCGCTATCCAAACCTTTCCTGAAGTATCGCTGCAAATGTCCATGATAACAGCGTTGGAGGGCAGTTCAGGCGTATTGGCGTTTACCGGGAAGTGAATAAAAGCATCCTTTTTGCGGTCATACAGGCTGAGCCCGCCGCCACTGGTGCCTATCCAGAGGTTGCCGTTTTTGTCTTCATGAAGTACCAATACCTCGTTTGCCCTGAGGCTGGAAGAATCACCGGGATTGTGCCGGTACGCGGTAAAATTAGTACCGTCAAATTTATTCAGGCCATCATCCGTGGCAAACCACATCAGGCCGTAGTGGTCTTTGATGATGTAGTTCACCGCATTGGACACCAATCCGTCTTTTGCGGCCAGTGAGGTGAAGTTTATTTTCTTTGTTTGCGCCCAACCTATCTGAACCAGGAACAGTAAGCAACAGAGGAACGGGAATTTATATTTAAACATATCAGGCAGTCGTTAAAAAACAAGATGTTGGTTGAACTTTCGTACATGGAACTTTGCCGGGACTATTTCATCACCCAATTTAAGTATTGTAAAGCAATCTTAAAAGTGTTACCGGTGTTTATCTGCGCCGCGCCGGTCCCCTGGTAGTTTCTTGCGCTTAAAATGATTGTCTGTAAGACAATTGTGCTATCAATTTCAACAAATGAGCTATCAACAGAAACATAGTCCGGGTATTTTTGTTTTATCGCTGGTCACCATTTGCCGCGCTTAAACGTAAGTGACTAAATGTCTAGTGTGGACAAAACGGCAGCCGGTGATAGTATAATTTTTTGAAGATGCTTATAGATCTAACCGCGAAAGGTTTGAAAAGATTCCTCGTTATGGCCCTCTTGTTTACAGGTACCGCTCTCCAGGCGCAGCAGTCTGATAATGGAGACGGTACCTTTACAAATCCGATTATCTGGGCTGATTTTCCGGACAATGACGTGATCCGTGTGGGAGATACCTATTACATGGTAACTACTACCATGTATTTTTTCCCGGGTGTTCCTGTGCTGAAGTCGAAAGACCTGGTGAACTGGGAGTATGCTTCCAATGCGGTGGAGCGGTTTAAACAACATCCCTTCTACGATCTAAACGGCGGTAACCGGTATGGGAAGGGCCAGTGGGCCAGCAGTATCCGTTATCACAATGGAAAATTTCACATCCTCTTTCTTACGCTGAATGAAGGCGGCTTTTTATGCACAGCCCCTAAAGCCGAAGGTCCCTGGGAGATACGAAAGCTGGCAAGACCTTATTACGATGCAGGCCTTTTTTTCGATGACGACGGGCGCACTTATATCGCGCATGGTTATAACAAAATATCAGTCACAGAAGTAGATTCCAGCCTGGCCCCAATTAGCAGGGACAGTGTGGTGTTTGACAAGGTGCAGAGACCCGGGCTGGAGGGATCGCATGTTTACAAGATAAACGGGTACTACTATATCTATGCTACTTATGGTGGTGGGGATGGTTATCAATGTTGTCTCCGGTCAAAAAATATTTTTGGTCCCTATGAAGAGAAGATTGTGTTAAAGGACGATATGAACCTTCATGGCAGGGGTGTTCACCAGGGGGCATTGATTGAAACGCAGAAAGGGGAATGGTGGAGTGTGATTTTCCAGGACAGGGGAGGCGTAGGAAGAGTGCCCACGCTGCAGCCGGTTCAGTGGGTAGATGGCTGGCCCATGGTAGGAAAAGATGGCCGGGCAGTGGTTACCTATGCCAAGCCCAATACAGGTACTCTTTCACCCGTGCGGGTGCTGCCTACCAGCGACGAATTTAATACAGATAAGCCAGCCATTCAGTGGGCCTGGAACCATAATCCAAACGACAGCGCCTGGTCGCTCACCGCGCGAAAAGGTTATCTGCGGCTGATTACCAGCGGTATTGTAACCAACCTTCCGCAGGCGCGGAATTCCCTGGCCCAACGGATCTTTGGTCCCTTCTCCGATGCCACCACGGAGTTGGATGTGAGCCACATGCAGGTGGGAGATGTGGCAGGTCTTGCAGTATTACAAATCCCTCATGCACTCATTGGTGTAAAGGCAGCAGCAGGTGCAAAGTTTATTGTAATGGAAAATGCAGGGAAAACCATCGATAGTATTGCTTTAGGGAAAAGGAATGTTATCTTTTTCAAAGCGTCGGTCAATACGGTTAAAGACCAGGCTCATTTTTCTTATAGTTTTGATAACAAGGTGTTTGTTCCCATTGGCGATACGTTGAACATGAAGTTTGACCTGAAGATGTTTACCGGCAACAGGTTTACGTTGTTTAACTATGCCACCGTGCGGCCGGGCGGGTATGTGGATTTTAACTGGTTCCGGATGGATACCCGCCAGGGGCCGCCCAATCTTTTTAAAGCGGCTTCGTTTGTTCAGGCGGAAATGTATGATGAAATACACCTGGGGCATGCCACCGCCAGCAAGGATTTGGGCCATCCCGGTGATCAGGATATCTCCAATTTAACCGATGGTTCCTGGATCAGGTTTAACCAGGTGGATTTTGAGAAGGGCTACCAGCAGCTCCTGCTGCGGGTTTCTCCCGGACAGGGGCATGTTACCGTGTATGTTGACAAAGATTCCCTGAACCCTTATGCGTCCATCACGCTGCCTTCCACTACGGCTAAGGAATATAGCACCATCTCTATACCAGTTAAAAAACTGACGGGGAAACACCGGCTGACTTTTAAGTTTACGGGAGATGCGGGATCGCCGGTGAGTCTTAACTGGTTTTCTTTCACCAACGCCACACCCGGAAAGAAGGGCAACGCCGCCAGCGTTGTTCCCGGGTTATAACTGCTTATGTTGAAATTATTTTATTCACTTAAATCAAAGAAAATGTATTGTACACCGGGAAAAACATCGTTTAAGTACCTGTTGTCCGTGATAGTTATTTTTTACATGGTTGCCTGTAGTCCGCCACGTGCCGGACGTGCGATCACTGAAGGAACAACCGGAAAATATGCTTCCCGGCCACTGGTGTCTCATATCTATACTGCCGATCCATCGGCCCATTATTTTGATGGTAAAATATTTATCTATCCATCTCATGATACTGCAACAAGTACTACAGAGAATGATAATGGTGATCATTTCAGGATGGCCGACTATCGTATCCTTTCCATGGATTCCATTGGAGGAAAGGTAACAGACCATGGTGTTGCCTTGAAGGTAGAAGATGTACCGTGGGCTTCGCAGCAACTATGGGCGCCGGATGCAGCGTTTTCACAGGGAACTTACTACCTGTATTTCCCCGCAAAGGATAAGCAGGGTTTATTTAAAATAGGGGTGGCTACTTCCCCGAAGCCAGAAGGTCCATTTACGGCAGAAAAAGAGCCGCTTAAAGGAACCTATAGCATTGATCCGGCTGTATTCCGGGATGATGATGGCTCGTTTTATTTATACTTTGGAGGTATCTGGGGAGGGCAGTTGCAGAACTGGAACAACAACCGGTACGATTCTTCCGCAAAGCTGCGTAATAAAGATGAGACAGCGATTCTTCCGCGTGTGGCCAGGCTTTCGCCGGGAATGAAAAGCCTGGAAGGGGAGCCTGCAGAAATAAAAATAACAGACAGCAATGGTAACCTGTTCCTGGAAAAGGACAATGACAAACGTTTTTTTGAAGCCGCCTGGATGCATAAGTATAATGGGAAGTATTATCTCTCTTACTCAACAGGGGATACGCATAATATCGTGTATGCGATCGGGGATAATCCGTACGGACCGTTTAAATACCAGGGGGTGATACTGAAACCTGTTGATGGCTGGACCAATCATCACTCCATTATTCAGATTGGCGATAAATGGTATTTGTTTTACCACGATACGCAGCTGTCCGGTAAAACCCATTTGAGAAACGTGAAGGTAACTGAGATGAAGTATAATAGTGACGGCACTATCCAGCCTTTGAGTGCATTTAAATAAAATTGGAATAACCACTTCATGAACAATTTTCATATGAAATATACCAGCTTTGCTGCTATTACTTTGATCGTTATTTCGGTGAGCTTTTGTTGCCTCGCCTACCGTTCACAACCCGCTGCTGCTCCCGGAACGGGCGGGTTGAAGGATTACTACAAAAATTATTTTCCTATAGGCGTGGCTGTTTCCGCCCGTGCCCTGCGAACAGATGAAGCGGGATTGCTTATCAGCCAGTTTAATAGTCTCACGCCCGAAAATGCCATGAAGATGAGCGTTATCCATCCCCGTGAGCAATGGTATAACTGGAAAGACGCCGACTCCATAGCGGCATTTGCCCGTAGAAACGGCATGAAGTTGCGGGGGCATACATTAGTCTGGCACCGGCAGGCGCCGGAGTGGATCTTTAAGGATGCCAGCGGACAGCAGGTGTCTAAAGAAGTATTGCTGCAGCGGTTAAAAGATCACATTACAACAGTAGTGAAAAGGTACAAAGGCGTGGTGTACGCCTGGGATGTTGCCAACGAAGTGATAAGTGATCAGCGGGATGAAATGTACCGGAATTCGCCCTGGTACCAGATCTGCGGTGAGGAATTTATTGAGAAGGCATTTCAGTGGGCGCATGAAGCCGATCCGGAGGCGTTGTTGTTTTACAATGATTATAATGAAATTAACCCCGTAAAGCGGAAAAAAATAATGCAACTGTTGACTGGCCTGATCGCCAAAGGCGTGCCGGTGCATGGTATTGGCCTTCAGGGCCACTGGGCGATCAATGAGCCCTCCAAAGAGCAGTTGGAAAAGACTTTTGAGGATTTTCTCACCCTGAACCTGAAACTACAGGTCACTGAACTCGACATCTCTGTTTACGCAAAGGAGCACGAAATGCGGGAAAGGCAACCGGGTGACAGCGCCTTTGCTTTTACTGCTGCCAGGGAACAGCGGCAGATCGAACAATTCCGTATGTGTTTTGATGTTTTCCGGAAGTATAGTAATGCTTTAACCGGTGTGACGTTCTGGAATATATCTGACAGGTACAGCTGGCTTGATAACTTCCCTGTACGTGGCCGGAAAGACTATCCCCTTTTATTCGACAAGGATTTGCAGCCAAAGAAGGCGTTTTGGTCTGTTGTCAGGTTCTGACAACGTAGTTTCCTTTGGGTTCCGGGAATCTACCAGCAGTCGGTTATTTAGCCCGCCTGTGCCGTAGCCGTGCACTCGTCCCACCAGGCCGATAGCACGGCTACGGTGTCTTAGTACAGAAAAGCCTTACAGTTGATGTATTGAATACAGAATTAGCTTTACATTTTGGAGATTCTTTCAGCGAGCACTTTACAGTAGCAGAGCAATCTCATCCAGGATTCGCCGGGGAGATGTATTTTTGAGGTAGCCTTGGTTAAGGAACCAGGAAGTAAAAGGATGACGTGGAAATGCTTACCTGGCCTAATATGCGGTGGTATAAAGCCATAGCCGGCACGCGGCCCTCAAATCAAAAAAATGTAAATTCGCATTGTTTTATATACACCGTTTTATGAAGCAATTTATATTACCTGCCGGTCATCCTACTGCCGGTTCACAAAATACGATGGAGCAGGTGGCTGTTATGCTGTATAACCCGGATGTGGCAAATATTAATGGCAAAATTGAATTGCGGCAAAACTTATTCAGTTTCCTGCTGGAGGGCCAGAAGAGCGTTCAATACGCCGGATCACAGGTAACCATAAACCCGGATCAGTTCTTACTGCTTTCATCCGGCAATTGCCTCATGAGCGAGAAAATTGCAGCGCCTGGTGGTCGTTACAGGAGTATCCTGCTTTTTGCGGATAATAAAGTGCTGGCAGATTTCTTCCTCCGTCATCCCCAGGCCCCGGCGCAAAGAAAACAGGATGCACCTTTCCTGGTGTTTGAGAAAGATGCATTCCTGATAAACTTCATTGAGTCGCTGGGTTTTATTTTAGCTTCCGGTGTGCCTCCATCCGCGGAATTGAGGAAAGTGAAACTGGAAGAATTGCTGCTGTATTTAAGTGAGCACTATCCTGAGAAAATCCAGGGGCTCCGCAATTTCAACGATGAAACTGACAACGATTTGCTGATCCGCCACGCTATCACGGCGAACATGTATAATACGGTGACCGTTGAAGAGCTGGCCTTTCTATGTCACATGAGCCTGTCCACCTTTAAGCGTCGCTTTGCCAGAATTTATGGTACTTCGCCCAATAAATGGCTGCTTGAAAAGAGAATGCAGAAAGCGGCTCAATTGCTTAAACAAGGCGAATGCAAAGTAAGCGAGATATATTTTGAACTTGGTTACGAGAACCTGTCGAGCTTCATTCAATCATTTAAACAAGTACACGGAATAACCCCCAAGCAATTCCAGCTGTCAAATTGAACGTTTAGCAACACTTTTTGAACGTTGCACTATCTGTTGCCAGCCCTCTTCCGGGCTACCTTTGAATAAAATTCATAAAGTTATGGCAACACTAGCAACAGCTACGGCACCCGGCGGCGGCGCCCTGGCGCAGGCATTCACCCTGAAGAGCAACGAGCTTGGCGGTCAGTTAGCCCGCAAACAGTATTTCAATGGCATGGGATTCTCCGGCGAAAACCAATCACCGCAGCTTTATTGGGAGAACGCCCCGAAAGAAACGCAGGGTTTCGCAGTAACCATGCATGACCTGGACGCTCCAACCGGCAGTGGCTTCTGGCATTGGGTAGTTTTCGATATCCCGGCCGATGTGCACGAACTCCTGCCGGATGCGGGAAATCCGGCAAAGGATTTACTTCCTGAAGGCGCCGTGCAAAGCAATACGGATATGGGAACTCCCGGCTACGCAGGGGCTGCGCCTCCTGATGGCCCCGCACATCGTTATGTGATCACGGTTTATGCCCTGGACAAAAAACTGGAACTGGATAAAAGCGCCACCCCGGCGTTAGTAGGTTTCAATATACACTTCACTACCCTCGCTAAAGCCTCGCTGCTGGTATACGGACAAAAACAGTAAGCCGCATTGAGGTAAAGAGAAACATCAGGAAAATGGACAAAAAGTATTTTATAACGCTGGCAGACTACAACGTCTGGGCAGATAATATTGCTATGGGATGGCTCAATCAAATCGATGAGGAGCAATGGAACCAGGCTATCATCAGCAGTTTCAGCAGCATTCAACAAACCGCCATGCATATTGCCAGTGCTGAAAAAATCTGGGTGGACTTCTGGAGAAAGGTTCCTGATCCGGTTTATTTATCTGCCGGGTTTAAAGGCACGAAGAATGATTTAATAGAAATTTGGAGAAAGGCATCCGCCGGCCTGAGAAATTTCATAGAAGAATATCCGGAAGAAAATTATCTGCAAAAAATTTCTTTTATAAAACCGAATGGCGAAGAAGACCAGATGGAGTTTGTGCAAACATTCCCTCACATCATTAACCATTCTACGTTTCACCGGGGACAGTTAGTAACCATGCTGCGCCAGGCCGGCTTCACAAAGCTGTCTTCAACCGACTTGTTTACCTTCTATCGTTTACACTGCTGACATAGGGTTGTCACACGGCCGGAATAGCTTTGTACTAAACAAAACGAAGTACAATATGAATTTATCTTCCATCCGTATTATTACTGCCGATATTAAACGCCTGGTGCAGTTTTATGAGAGCATCACCGGAGTGCCGTTTAAATGGTATACTGATGATTTTGCCGAACTGCGAACGCCTCTTGGGGCCCTGGCTATAGGAAGTACCCGCACGTTAGCTCTTTTTGGAGGAAATGAGGTGGCTACAGCTTCGAGTAACAGGTCGGTTATCATTGAGTTTGGTGTTGACGATGTTGATGACAAATACCAGCAGTTGGCCAGTTTGCTAGGCGAACAGGTGGTGCAGCAACCAACCACAATGCCGTGGGGGAATCGCTCACTGTTATTCAGGGATCCGGATGGCAACCTGGTTAACTTCTTTACCCCGGTGACGCAGGAGGCAAAGAAAAGAAACGAAACAACAGTGTAGGGAAAGCCTTTGAACTGATGGTGATTTTCCTGGTTTTATTAAAAGGTGAAAGCTGCTCCCTGAGCGGCTTTCACCTTTTAAATTGGCACATTCAAACTATACTCACTGAAAACCGGGTCTAAAAATAGATAATTCCCAGTTCTCCGTCTGTTTCAAGAATGGTGGCATTACCTGCCTGGTGACTTCTGAGTATTTTAACGGGTGGATTTGTTTCCCCGTAGATGCCTGTCAGTTGCGCATATTTTTCGCCACCCTGTTCTATTATTGAAACGGAGTTTCCATACTCGTCGCTGTAATCATCTCCATATACCATTTTCATGGTATAGGCAGTAGGGAAAAGATCGCCTGCATGCAGGGTTTGCAGCTGGAGCTGGCGGCCTGGAATAATTGCTGTAATCAACAACGAGTTATAATTATAAGGTGTTGCCTTTATTTTATTCAAAAAGGTTTCCCGGCTGATATTATTCCTGAGATAACTGTCACTTGCCGGTAGAAAGATAGTGTAAGGCCGGTCGGTATGTGCTATATACAGCAGCACGGAATCGTAGATCCTTTTATGGACGTCGGCATAATTACCGCCAGCGAGCACGGGATAACCCCGTACGAGCGTATCCATATAAGAGAACGCAGGATCCAGGTGCAGCCAATCCTTTACGGTATTGACTGCATAGCTGGCCTGCCTGATAGGGAAAGGGACAGGAAAAGTATCTGAAGGGCCATCATAAGTATGCCATGATAAAGGTCCGGTATCTGCATTTGCAGGTAGTTTAACAAGAAAGGTATCACTGCCTCTCTTTGAAACGATTTTTAATGCTGCGTTTCCGATATAGAAGAAATTATCACTATCCTGCCTGCTGAAATTCTCCGTGTATAAAGCAATGGTATCTCCTGCAAACGCATAGCTGGGCCAGTAGCTTTTTATTAACGGGGTGGGGTTTACCGCTATTTCAGGACCATCTGCACTTTTAAATTGCTGATTATGGCTGATCGTTACCCGGATCCGGCCATTCAGCACTTTGGCCGGAATTATAATGGCGATGCTGTCTGCAGACCGGTTCAGTATAGCGCCGGGGCGCCCACCGATAAATACTTCCGTAAGCAGGCCATCCTGTATAAGCAGGTGGCCATATATCGTTAGCCGGTCTCCGGTTTGTGCAAACGTTCTGCTGACTTTATTGATCACCGGTGTTTGTATAGCCAGGTCATCTGCCGGAGGCTGATCTTTCTTACAAGCAATCAGCAAAAACATTAACACAATCCCGGGTATATGTTTAAGTAAAAAAGTTGTTTTCATTATTACGGTTGTAAGGTCAGAAATTGGTGATCGTAGAAAGGTTGATGGTTTTATTTACATTGCCATCTACCGGTTGGCGGTAGCCGCGGAGGATGACTGTATAGCATCTGCCTGCTTCCAGTGGTACCGATTTGCGGACCAGTGTTCTTTCTTCACCTGTAACATCATCCCTGTACATGATCCGGATGGCGGGCTTGGGACCGGGGGAAACGGTGGCATAGTTGCTCACACCACGGAAGGCAATGTTTTTGATCGCATCAACCGCGGTGGTATCAATCTTCATATATACTGTGCCCATATCAGGCGTCAGATGTACCAGCCTTATTTTTGCATGGTCAGGATCTGGCTGTACGTCGTCATGGGTATAGCGTATTTCATAAAACCCCAGGCTATCCAGCAGGTAAAGCGTATAATGTTGATGGTTTTCAAATTTCAGCAGGGTTTCCGAAATTTTATGCGCGTTGTCCGGCAGATTGGTGGTATCAGTAAATCCAATTTTGAAAACACCGGTATCTGTGTAAGTGTATTTGGAAAAATTGAATGCGCCCACCAGTCCATTGCCATTATCATTATAGCTACGGGGCCCATAAGGTGTATTATTCACCAGCACCATACTATTGGCGCCATAGAAATCCGGTACACCATTGTATACCATCAGGTACGCAAGGGTGGGAGAAGCTGGTAATTCATTATCCTTCTTACAGGATATCAGTAACCACCCTGTTGCCAGGACCAGGAGAAGATATTTTTTTATCATTGTTTTTTGACTTTAAATGTGTGGTTATTATTTTCCAATGACTATTTTTACAATTCTCACATCTGCTCCACAGCACACATTGTCATAACCTACATACAGATCGCCGAATTGATCAAATACGATCCTGTTTGGCCTGGCGAGTATACAATTATTGCCGGGATGTGGCTCCTGCATAAAAGCCCGCTGGGACTTATACTCCGGCGGAATAGGATTTTGCATGGGACCGCCTGCAATCACCGCGATCGTTTCCGCCCTGAGGTCCATTTTGTAAATAGTGGTGAACCCAAAAACAATATTCCCATCGAAATCGGTATCATAGGTAGTGATCGTATAGGGCAAACCTACTTCTTTGAAGGTGCCGGTCTCGTAATCACTGCGTTGTCCCTCCGGTAAGCCTACAATGGTGGAGGCCTCCCGGGTATCCAGGTTTATTTCTACAATGTTAGTGCCCCATCCGGCGCCATTACTGAGAACATAGAGTTTGCCATTGCCTGCTATTACCATGTTAGTAGCGTTATAGAAGCGTGCTTCATCACCAAATCCATCACTATGTTCCATGAGATTGATGTACAATACAGGATGGTAGGTAACGCCATCTGCGTCTTCAAAATCAAATACTTCCCTGCTAACTTTACCCATTATCGTTTTAATAGAGCCATCGGGTTTAAGCACCCGGAGCAATGTTTCCATATCCAGAAAATAGAGATTTCCATTTTTATCAAAAGTAAGCCCGTTGGGAGAAGTGATCATCGCTGAATCTGCAGGACCATCCTCCAATCCACGGTAGTTCATTACTGTATTCGAGTAATAAGCATCTATACTGCGTTTGTTATTACCGGCAAGGATGGTTACTTTACCGGTGGCGGGGTCTAAACTCTGGATCAGCGAGTAATCGGCTGGTTTTTCGTCAGGCGTTGCAGGCGCTACTGTAAACAGGTTCTTAAAGTATAATTTGCCGTCGGGCCCAGGTTTCATATCAACGGTATTGGCTGCACTGGGGCTAAAATCAGTTATTCCCAGTTTGAGTTTACTACCAGTGGTGGCAAAATAATCATCGCCTCCCCCTGCAATGGTGGTTACCATTCCGTTTTTGATCATCCGGATGCGTAGGGAGTTATCGCTCTGCTGAAAATCGATGAAGTAAAAGGTTTGGGTATTGCGATCATAGGTCAGCTGCTTCACTACGTTTACCACTGCCTGTCTGGAAGGACCGTCTTTCAGCTCAACAGGGAAAGTGTATTCGTATGCCCCGTCACTGTTTTTCAGGCTATCGGAATACGAGAAGAGGTAAGGTATTACTGTTACCTGGTTTGGAATAAGGATGTTCGGCCGTTTTACCACAAATGGAAGGGCGGGTTTTGCAAGTCCGTTCACGGAGAAGTAAATATTACCCGGACCAATGTGAGCCGCCTTGGGAACAGTGATATTAAAGGTGTCCATAGGTACCTGCACATGTTCTCCAATTGATGTTAAAAGCGTACTGTTGCCTTTACCGTGGGTGAGTACCTGGGCTTCCACGTCCGAAACGAATATTTTGACGACTGCTGCCGGATCTCCTATTTTGGCATATACCGTAATCGTTTCATCGATCTGTGCTTCCGTAATATTGACACCAGCCTTCACTACCTTAATAATGCCGGATTCGTTGTTTTGAAGATCCAGTTTTTCCCTGAATTTATTGCAGCAGCATAAGAGGAGCGGCAGCAGGAGCAGGTATACAGTGGGTGATTTTATTTGCATATGGGTACATATCATGACAATCAGAGAATAATGTTTAAAGCGAGTGAATAGTAAGGATGCTGGTAGTATCTGCGATATATAATGTCTGCCTGGTCAAAAGGGATTACCTGCCCAGGCTCAGGTGCAATACCTTTTAATTTATCAAAGTGATAGTTGTGTTTCCAGTCCTGGTAAAGCAGTACAGGCGTATTCAGCATATTCTGTACACCGGCGCCTATGCTCCACGTTTTATTGATGCGTTGCCTCCATGTCAGGTCCAGCTGATTCCTCGACTTCATCATGATGTCGGTATCCGCCCTTTTTCCCTGGTTGGCGCCCACTGCATAGATGTAGTCGGCCGCACGGTTATAGGTAATGGAAATTTTTGTGCCGAGGCCGGGGTTTTCGTAGTTGAGAGCAGCATTGATCAAATAGGGCGACTGGCCCTGCATGGGCCTGGACCTGGTGCCTTCATAGCCCACATACTGTGGCATGGAAGGCACATCTACATTGCTTTTGAACCAGGATCCATTCAGAACCACCGATAAATTCCGGAAGAAATTGCCTGAAACGAAATCCAGGTTCTTTCTTAGTTCGGCTTCTATGCCATAGACGTTAGCTTTGCCGGTATTCACATACACAAACTGGTCAAAACCTTCACTAAAGATCATCCTGAAACGTTCAATAGGCCGGTCGAGTTGTTTATAAAAGAAGCCTACATTTATCAGTTCATTACTACCGGCGCCACGGGGATACCATTCCAGTCGCAGTTCGGTGTTATGAATATTTACTGTTTTCAAATCCGGGTTACCGTTGTAGGTTTCCTGGTCCACGTAGTTAACATATTGCATAGGCGCGGCTTCCCTGAACTCGGGACGGTTCAGTGTTTTGCCATAACCGATACGGATAATCAGGGAGCTGTCTGCCTTAAAAGATGCATTCACGGAGGGCAGAATGCTGGTAAGCGGCTGATCTACAATAAGCGGATACGCAGCGAGGCCGTTTTCGTAGGATCCCAGGATACGGAAGTGGTTGTCTTCAATCCTCACGCCGCCAAATATATTAAGACGCTCCTGTAACAGGTTAATATCGGTACTGATATAGCCTGCTTTCAACGTATTGTCTGCATAGTATTGGTTATTGGGGGTTGTTTTTTCCAACCACCGGTAACCGGTTCCGTCTGTGCGGAACATGGAGGGATCAAAATAATGTTGGAGGTATTTTTCTTCAACGAGCTGACCATTTCCCATTACCTCCCCGTTGTCGCCATCATATTTTGAACCCCGGATGGCCAGGTTGGGGTCGTAGAGGTTTACACCGTTTACGATAATAAAGATCCGGTTGTTGAAATTCCTCATTCTTGACTGGTAATAGGCGCCTGCTTTAAACCCCCATACATCCGTAAGCCGGTAATTCAGGTCAGTGTTTGCCTGGTAGCTTTTTTCGGTAATGTCATTGAAAGAGCGGGATAGTGTATAGAAAGAAATCAATTCAGTGCTGAGGGCCCAGGGACTTTCTCCGGTATTGGATAGCTGCCTGTTGAATGTATAGTCGCGGTTGTCTGGCTCCTGCTTATGGATAGTGGAATAGCCTGCATTTGCTTTCAGTTCATTTCTTTTATTTTTTCCAAAAAGGTATGTTCCGGCAAATTGGCCGGAGTACAGGGTATTTTGTACATAGTAAAGATTGGTATGGCGGAATTCCTGACCCGGGTAATCATCCAGTTTGCGGTAATCTTCTACAGCAATACGCTGATTATTCACGTTGAGAAAATTATGAAGCGCCAGTGTCAGCCGGTCACTGACCTGCATTTCATTATCCTGTATTATGGAAATCCTGGCGGCATGAATACCTTGTGTGAGCTGCCCGTCATAGAATTTATATAGCGAACGTTGTTCTGAAAGTCTGTGTTCGTGGGTGTTTGAATAAGAAACGGCGCTAAGGTTTTTCAGGTATTTCCGTCCTGTTTTCCAGGCATCGTAGTAATTGAGATTCAGCCGCAGGTCCGGTAACGCCGTGTAGGTTTTATCCAGGACATAAATATTTTTGAACTGCTTTGAGTATCCGGCATTTTCTGCAGGGATAAGATGATTGAAATTTGCGGCTCTTGGTATCCCGGAGGGGAGTTTGCGCGTACCATCATCAAAACCCAGGAAATCATATTTACCGCCTGCATAAGACCAGACATTATCGAATGTAGAACCGGAACGGTACTGCGTAGAAAGCTGAAGATCCACCTGCCGGGTCATCTGGCTTTTCTTGGTATATATTTTTACAAGTCCGCCTGAAAACTCTCCAGGCAGATCAGGAGAAGGAGATTTATACACCATAATACGGTCAATTGCGTTACTACTGATCACATCATAGGAGAATGAACGGCTGTCAGCATCATTGGCAGGGGCAATTGCATCATTGAGATAGGTAAGGTTATATCTTTTGTTTAACCCACGAACGATAACAAAATTATCTTCTGAAATATTTACACCGGGCACTCTTTTTACCACTTCAGCCGCGTCACGGTCAAGTGTTCTGGCTATTTGCTCGCTGGAAATGCCGGACACTACTGATTTGGCATTGTATAGTTCCCGGATCAGCTGTGCATCTGTGGTATTGGCCACCCGTTTCCGTTTAATAGCAGTTACCACTACGGTGTTGGCAGTAGTGGATTTCACCTGTAGCTTTACATCCACCGTATTATTTCCCGCTTCTATCCGGATCATCTGGTGGGTAGTAGCATAGCCCGTATAGGTAACCGTCAGGGCGTATTTACCGGCTTGTATACTATTGATGTTGTAAAAACCTTTATCGTCACTGATGGTGATCTTGGCGGTTCCATCCAGTCGTAATGTTGCACCGGGCAAGGGCTGCGCATTTTCGAAATCAACAATTCTTCCTTTTAATATACCTTCTGCTGACGCTGTTTTTTTTTGAGGAACCGGGCTGACGGCAGCAACCTTTCTCACAGCAATATTTTTTCCGGCCACGGAAAATGCAAGACCATAATGTTCTTCCAGGTATTGTAATACTTTACCGAGGTTCGTTTTGGTAAAGTGCACGTCGCGGATGGTGATGCTGTTTAATACCGCTTTGTCTACAGAGAAAGTATAGTCCGTTTGTTTTTGTATGGATTCGAGTAACGCGGATGCGCTGATGGCGGCGGATGAATACTCAACTTTAGCTGTAAGCCCGGAGAATTTTTCCTGTGCTTGTAGCGTATAAATGGTACAACACATCAGCAGGCATAAACACCCTCGCTTTAATTGTATAGGAAGGAACTTGAATAGCAAAAGAATTTCATTTGCCTTATAGTACATAGAAAGCATACATTAATTTATTTTAAGAATAGATTATAGCGGGGATATGGCCCCGCTATTGGCGTTGGTTTAAGGCATATTGTAAACGGTGATATCCTGGCCGTGCTGTTGTATATAGCAGTTGGAGATGAAAAGTATATTATTTAAGATCTCGCTACTGCTTTCTTTCCGGAAGATGGCTGTTATCTTTTTATCTGACAGTGCTGATTGCGTTCCTTTTGCATAGTGTATAACCAGGTGATATCGTGCGGCTACTCTTTGTACCGCATCCGTGAGCGGCAGATCATTAAACACCAGTGAACCGCTTGTCCATTCTTGCGGATCATTGATTTTAATCTGCTGCCGTTTAAACGTATGGCTGCTTTTTTCGTAATCCATCACATCGCCGGGGTGAAGCCTTGTAGCCATATGATCGGCGCTGTCAGCAGATGCAACCGTAACCAGGCCACTTACCAACGACACTCTCACTGCTGCTTCATGGGGATAAGCTTCAATATTAAAGGTGGTACCCAACACACGGGTAGCCAGCTTATCTGTATACACCACAAATGGCCGGGAGGCATTTTGCGCCACATCAAAAAAAGCTTCGCCATCCAGTTTTATACTGCGCTGCCCTTTGCCGGTAAATGGCGTATAGGATAATTTACTGCCTGGCGCCAGCCACACCTTACTATTGTCAGGTAATACGGCTAGTTCGGGATTGTTATGATCATTATAAATGGTGGTCCAGGTAATGGGCGTCGTATGATTCCTGTTCGTAATAAGCCAATATGTAGTTCCTGTTACCATGAATACTACAGCAGCCGCTACGCGCAGCCAGCTTTTCCGCCATTTCTGCGAAGCACGTTCAATAGGAATAACCTGCTGCCTCCCATAAGTTTTCATTTCCAGTTGCATCAGCATACGCCGGGTAATGTCTTCGCCAATATTGCCGGCAGGCAGGTCATCCCATGATTGTTCCATAAGGGAAATGAATTCCTGATGGTCCCGTCCCGCCAGGTACTTAAGCACCTGTTGTTCTTCCTGTTGCGTGCATGTTCCGTCAAAGTATTTACTAAGCAAGGCTTTATCTATCATCATGAAGTGCATTTAAGATCTCCGCTAATAATAACACAGCACTGGCATACCAGAACCCTACCGCGAAAAGTGGAGTTAACATGGAGATAACATTGGTGAGTGGGCATGTGAATTAATCATTATCTTTTATAAGAGAAGCGGCAGAAGGTAAAACTTTTCCAACTTTGTAGCTCCCCGATAACGGGAAGTACCAGCAATATGGATATGCAATCACTTCACCTGGAGGAAAGGTTTAAGCGGATCTACCTGGACAATAAAGACCGCCTTTATCATTTTGTAAAACGATATACTAAAGATACCCTCGTGGTAGAAGACCTGGTGCAGGAGTGTTTTATTAAGGTATGGGATAACCTGCCCTCGCTGAAGGATGATGCGATGATCTATCCCTTGTTGCGCACCTATGTTTACCGTATAATAGTGAACCACAATCAGAAGGAAGCAAGGCGTTTGTTACGGGATATTGCCTTTAATGAGAAGCAACCGCTTTCTGTATCTTTCGAAGAAGACCTGATATTTAAAGATGGTTGGCGTAGTTTTCATGAAGTTATTAATTCCTTACCGGAGAAACGCCGTAAAATATTCCTCCTGAAACAACAACATGGCTATACTCACCAGGAAATTGCAGATCAGTTAAAGTTGAGTGTAAAAGCGATTGAAAAGCATCTAAACCTGGCCAACCAGGTACTGCGCAAGAAGTTTGTTGCGGATAAATTAGTGGTGGTATTGATATTATTGGGAATGCAGGCGGAGTTTATGTAGCGCCGGCAATTATGTGCAACTTATAGACATTGAATGAATAGTAGCTTCTCACCAGCGTTAAATACATTTCATTTCAGAGAAATGTATAAGTTTTACCGTTAAATGTTCAATTGCGTGACGAAAGGCTGATGGAACTTTGTGTTATAAAATTCAATGATTATGAACACAACAAATCAGCCATCAAAAATCGTCCTGGTGACCGGTGGCAGCCGGGGTATAGGGAAAAGCATTGCATTAAATGCGGCTAAACGTAATATCGGCGTCATCCTTACTTACAATAGCAATCCTGAACAAGGCCAGGCGGTAGCGGATACTATCAATGGCAATGGCGGAAAAGCTGTTGCTTTGCAGATGGATGCTGCTGAATTTAGCTCCATCAACGATTTCGTCAGCCAGGTTCAACAGGTACTTAAAAAAGAATGGAACCGGGAAGACTTCGACTACCTTGTAAATAATGCAGGGATAGCCCAGCGAACGCTGATTAAAGACACCACCCCGGAGATTTTCGACCAGCTCGTAAACGTAAATTTCAAAGGCGTATTTTTCCTGACGCAAAAGCTGATTCCCTTGATGAAGGAGGGCGGGCAGGTGATCAATATTTCATCCGGCCTGGCCCGCTTTGCTTTTCCCGGTGTTGCAGTGTATGGTGCGCTCAAAGCCGGGTTGGAAGGATTGACCAGGTATTTTGCCAAAGAATATGCGGAAAGGAAAATTCGTTTTAACAGTGTGGCGCCCGGAGCCATTGACACGGAGTTTGGCGGAGGTAAAGGGGATGAAAGTCACCGTCAGCAAATTGCCGGTATGACTGCCCTCGGTCGCCTTGGAGAGGCGGATGATGTAGGCGCTTTTGTTGCATCACTTCTTTCAGACGACAGCCGCTTTGTAAATGCCCAGCGAATTGAGGTTAGCGGCGGTATCTTTATCTGATTAACGACAGCGGCCACCTGTCAGATGGCCGCTATGTTATCGATATCTCTTTTTTTATTAATTTACTTTATGGCAACACCAACGAAGTATATCGACATCAAATCGATTTCGGAATTGCATGATTTTTTTCATTATGATAAGCCACTGCACCCGTTGATAAGCGTGGTGGATTTGTCTAAAGTGGACCGGTCGCACCGGAAGGCAGGGGCGGCCTACCGGTTGGATTTATATTCCATTGCGTGCAAGAAAATAGAAGGCTCCTTTAAATATGGGCGTACTTCTTACGATTTCTCCGAAGGTTCATTGATGTTCACAGCTCCTCAGCAGGTTTTATCGCCCGGCATAGAAAATAAAGTGGAAGGCTGGGCAATTTATATCCACCCTGATTTTTTGCACACCAGCAGGGGACAAAAGCTGACCGGCTATTCTTTTTTTGGGTATGATACCAACGAATGCCTGCATATTTCGGATGCTGAAAAAAGTGTGCTGGAAGATTGTCTGAAGAATATCAGCAGGGAGATCTCGATGAATCTGGATACTCATTCACACCATCTTATCCTGACTAATCTTGAATTGATGTTATCCTATTGCGCAAGGTTTTACGATCGCCAGTTTTTTACAAGAACAAAGGCAAGCAATGATATTATAGAGAAATTTGACAGGATTTTGAATGACTATTTCGCCCAGGATGCTCCAATAGCGTCCGGTGTACCGGATGTGAAATATTTCGCCTCGCGTCTTCATCTCTCCGCCAATTATCTTTCGGATTTATTAAGCAAATATACCGGCAAGTCGACACAGGAGCACATTCATCTGAAGCTGATAGACAAGGCTAAATCCCTGTTGTGGGGCACCGACAACGCTATTGCAACAATAGCCTACGAGCTGGGATTTGAACACCCATCTCACTTTACAAAATTATTTAAAAGCAAAACCGGTTATTCACCGAGGGAATACCGGAACTTGAATTGAATGAACAAGGCCCGTTGCAAAGCGGGCCTTGTTCATTCAATTATTTAACTATTTGCATACATCAGGCGCTCAAATCAATAGGCAGGGTATAGATGCGTTTACCTATTGCGGCATAAATCGCATTACATAATGCAGGGGTGAAAGGCGGCACGGGAGGTTCGCCAATACCGGTTGGCTGGGCATCACTTTCTATGATGTGCACATGTATTTCTTTCGGTGACTCCGGCATCCGGATAATCTGGTAGCCGTCGAAATTGTTCTGTTCCACCTGCCCGTTTTTCAGGGTAATAGCACTCTTCAACGCAAAGCTGGCCGAAAATTGCGCACCTCCTTCAAACTGCGATTTGATCCTGTCAGTGTTTACGGCCGTACCACAATCGACCGCATAATGGACGCTTGGAATCGTGATTTTGTTATTCGCATCTACCTGTACTTCCACTACGCAGGCAACGTACGTTAAAAAACTCCGGTGCGCAGCAAAGCCAAGTGCAGATCCTTTGGGCATTGTTTTTCCCCAGCCGGATTCCTTTGCAACCCGTTGGATAACGCCTTTCATCCGGCTGATTTCCCAGGGGTAATTGGCGATATCCTCTCCATAATTCGGATAAGTGGTTTTCACCAGTTCCTGGTTGAAGGTGATGTTACGGTCTTCTCCCAGAAGGTCAATGGCATTGGCAACAGCGTCCATTCCTCTTGCTTCCGCTACTTCGTCCAGCATGGTGGTAATCGCAAATGCCTGGGGAATGTTACGCACGGATCTCAGCCAGCCTATACGCATGTGTGACTTGGCATCATGCGTTTCTATTTGTATGGCAGGCGCGTTATAGGGGAAGTCAGAAGCACCCAGCGCCAGCTCTCCGTCACTGGGTTGCACCACGGAAATATCTTCTGTAGCCGAAATGGAGGGGTAGGCAATGTGGTGATTCCAGCCACTGAGCTTATTGTCGTGGTCAATGGTGGCAACAATGCGTTGTACGCTTAAAGCATGGTGGTAATCGTGATGGATATCATCTTCCCGGGTCCACTGTACTTTGATGGGAAGGCCGGATTCTTTTGCGAGTATGGCTGCTTCCAGCATGAAATCGGGCTTGGACTTACGTCCGAAAGCGCCGCCCAGCAGGGTAACATTTATCTTTACCTTTTCTGCGGAAAATCCCAATGCTTCTGCAATGGCATCCCGCGCTCCCTGTGGGTTTTGCGTGCAGGCCCAAACTTCGCAGGTGCCATTTTTTACCACTGCGAGCGCGCAGGGTGGCTCCAGGGTGGCGTGGGCAAGGTGTGGCGCCACGTAGGTATGTTCAATCACTTTTTTAGCTCCCGATTTTGCGGCGTTAAAGTCGCCCCGCTTTCTGCGCACCGTTCCATTTTTCGCGACTTCCAGCTTTAATTCCTCGATTTGTTTGGCTGAATCATAGGTAGCATTAGGTCCCAGGTCCCATTCCACTTCCAGCAGATCGCGGGCTTTGATGGCTGCCCAGGTATTTTCAGCAATAACCGCCACACCACTCAGGGGTTTTGTTAAAGTAGCCGGAAGACCCGCGCCCTTAATGGCAATAACTTTGATCACCCCTGGTATGCTGCGGGCTTTTGTATCGTTAAACGACTTTACAGAACCGCCTACTACCGGGCATCTTTTTATAACCGCCACTTTCATGCCTTCTGTCACGGCATCTATACCAAAAACGGCTTTGCCACTTACAATATCGTGCAGATCCACAATGGGAGTTGCTTTGCCAATCATATTAAAGCGGCTGCGATCTTTCAGTTTCACACTGGCCGCAAGGGGAACCGGTAAAAGGTTGGCGGCGTCCACCAACTCGCCAAAACCCAGCTGCTTATTCGATTTTTTGTGAACCACCTGGCCGTTGGCCGTGTCGCATTCCTCTACGGGCACCTGCCATTTTTTTGCCGCCGCCTGCATGAGTAAAAGTTTGGCGATTGCTCCTGCCTCACGCATCGGCTTATAGAACATCCTTATGGAAAAGGAGCCATCTGTATTTTGATTGCCATATTTCTTTTCATCGCCTTCTGCCTGCACAATCTGAACCTTGCTCCAATCGGCTCCCAATTCATCTGCTATAACCAGTGGGAGGGAAGTCCGGATGCCCTGGCCCATTTCAGAGCGGTGGGCAATGATAATCACTTCTCCGGCCGAAGTAATACGTAAATATACATTGGGAGCTAAAGTGGCAATCTTTTTTCCTTTTTCATTACAGCTAAAAATACTCACACCCAACACCAAACCTCCTGCGAGTAAACTACCTACTTTTAGAAAATCTCTTCTGGAAGCTCTGAAGATTTCCGATGCTACGGCATCGGTGTTCTTCTCAAATGGAGATATAACCTTCATGGATCTGTTCTTTTTGAATGACTGATTAATTAGACAGTAGCAGCACTTAGTATAGCTGCTTTAATCCTGTTGTAGGTGCCGCATCTGCAAAGATTGCCCTGCATCGCCTGTTCGACTTCCTGTTCGGACGGGTGCGGATTCTTTTTCAGCAAGGCTGCTGCATTCATGATTTGCCCGGTTTGACAGTAGCCGCATTGTGGCACGACCAGCTTTTCCCAGGCTTGCTGAACAGGATGATCCCCTTCTTCCGCCAACCCCTCAATGGTGGTAATCTTATCGGCGCCAACTGCGGAAACAGGATAACTGCAGGAGCGGATGGCTGTGTCATTGAGATGTACGGTGCAGGCGCCGCACAAGGCTTTGCCGCAACCGAACTTGGTTCCCTTTAAGCCAATGATATCCCGCAGCACCCATAACAATGGCATATCTTCTAACACATCCACTTCGTGTGTTTTGCCATTTACATGAATTGAATATTTAGCCATATTGCTTTATTTATTTAATCTTGATCTTGCATTGGAGGGTATATAGTACCTGGCAGGTAATGATCTGCACTTTAACATGAAAACAAAACTATTGATTAATATACTTAGGCAGTTAAGAAAAAGAAACGAATGATTATGATAATCAATCAATCGTCCTTCATCTGACAAGCAGTTATATCGATATTGAATATAATGAAAAAAGGCAACAATCTGTATTCTTACAACAAATAAGGCGGCGCGATATATCCGGAGTCTGAACAATAACAAAAATCGTCGCACAGGCATGGCCGCCTGTCGTTGCCGGAGCTGAACTTTTGATCCGTGGTAATACGGAAGAATCCCGGTGGGGGGAAAATGAGGGGTGGTCCGAAGCTTCGATGATTCCTTAGAAATGAATATTTTATAAAAAAAGTATACCTAATATTTTGAAAAATAAAATAATTAAGTACTTTTGCACCCCATCGAATGGGGAAATTACCGGTAAAACGGGACGTAGCGCAGCCCGGTAGCGCGCTTGCATGGGGTGCAAGAGGTCGCTGGTTCGAATCCAGTCGTCCCGACAAGCCTCAAAATCTTTATTAGTAAAGGTTTTGAGGCTTTTTTATTGCTGGCATTTTATACTTCCCTGCGTACGAGAAAGTAGCTGGAAAGCACAATACTTCACAAACAATTAAGCCCCGATAAATATCGGGGCCGTTTGTCTAACCTACAACTGATTACACTATATGTGTTATTGTTACCCATAAGTGTTCAGAAAGTATACATCTGCATTATGTTCAGGAGGAATGTTGGCCAAACGCAGCCCATAATACCTTAGCAACCGGCACCTATCACGATTCAACTACAAAAATTAAGGTTGCCCGGAATGAGGCGGCTTTCTTGCTGCTTATGAAGTACCCTCGATGGAAGGCTGCTTACGATGACGGGAAAGGCGGACAAGTATACCATCCACAATCAGGTACATTGCGGGTACCACAAAGAGCGTGAGTATCATAGAACTTGTCAGCCCCCCAATGATTACCCAGGCCATTCCGTTTTTAATCTCAGCTGCGGCGCCTTTTGCCATTGCTATAGGTAACATGCCAAAAATCATCGCGAGCGTTGTCATTAAAATTGGGCGAAGCCTTTCCCTGCCTGCTTCTATCAGTGCTTCTACAGTTCCATGTCCCTCCTCTTTGAGTTTATTTGCAAAGTCGACAATGAGAATAGCATTTTTAGCGACTAACCCCAATAGCATAATCATCCCAATAATTGTAAAGATGTTTAATGTTTCCATAGTTAGCGCCAGCGCCAGTAATGCACCAACCAGTGCCACTGGTATCGAAAACAGCACTACAAATGGATACACCGCGTTTTCATAAAGCGCTACCATGATAAGATATACCAGTACGATTGCGGTGATAAGTGCCAGACCAAGGCTTCCAAAGGCATCTGCCTGATTCCTGGAATCTCCCAGGTACTCAATATTAACCCCTTCCGGCACCTTTATAGATTTTGTCTTAGCTTTGATTTCATCGGCTACAGTACCCGTTGGCCGCCCGGAAACGTTTGCCTGCACCGTAATAGACCCGAGCCGGTCAATACGCTGAAGAGTGGTTTCCCCCAGTGTTTCTTTAACATCCGCGAATTGCCGCAGCAGTATTGTCTGACCATTAGCGTTTACCACCGGCAGGTCCATTATATTGCTGATATCCGATTTGCTAAACTGATCCAGCCCTGTCCTGATATCATACTCGTTCCCATTTTGTTTGAACTGGTTCTTATCATCCCCGCTAAAAGCATTCTGTAGCGCAACACCAACAGCACTCGCATTGAGTCCAAGGAGACTCATTTTTTCCCTGTTGAGCCTGATGTCCACCTCGGGTTTCCTGTCCTTTACCGACAGCTTTACAAACTGCGCTCCGGGAACATCTGCGACCACCTTCATATACTCCTGGGCAACCTGCCGAACGGCGCTCAGATCAACACCTTTGATGGCTATCTGTATCGGCGCATTGCTTACATTTCCGGTTATTGAAGTGGAGGCGACTGTAAACTTCACACCCGCTATGATAGTACTTAGTTCTTGCTGTAGATACATTCCGAGTTCCTCAGAACTTTTACTTCTCCCGTTCTTATCGACCAGGCCAACCGTCAGTTCAGCCAGGTTAGCATTTGCAGATGCTCCAGCCACACTTCCACTCACAAATCCTATGCTGGAGAAGATCTTCTTCACCTCTGGTTGTTCCCGGATAATCTTCTCCGCCTGCTGAACCTTCATATTAGTCTTGTAAATGCTTGCTGTTGGCTCCAGTTCCATATTCAGGATCAAATCACTTTGATCCGCTTTAGGAATAAACGCAGCGCCGATAAACCCCATCGGGACCAACGCAATTGATCCAAAAATCAGGCACATTACAAGTATCAGTAACCATCTCTTTTTTCTTAATACTGCTCTTAATAACCTGCCATATTCCTCTTTTATCATTTCGATAAAGTACTCGAACTTCAAATTAATCCTTCCCCAAATACTTTTTGCAGACAGCTGCTCCAGTTTACCAAACCTGCTTGCCAGCACAGGTGTGATGGTAAATGATACGAAGAGGCTCATCAGTGTTGAAAAAATAACGACGAGGGAAAATTCCCGTAAAATTGCTCCAATCATCCCGCCTGCTAATGCCAACGGCAGAAACACCACCACATCCACCAATGTGATAGATAAGGCTGTAAAACCAATCTCATTTCGTCCTTCCAGTGCAGCCTTCCGGCGATCCGCCCCCATCTCCATATGGCGGTAAATATTCTCCAGAACCACAATTGAATCATCCACAAGTATCCCCACCACCAAAGACATTGCCATTAACGTCATTAAATTCAAGGAAAATCCCATCAGGTACATGGCGATAAATGTAGGAATGATAGAAGATGGAAGAGCGATCAGTACAAATGACGCACTTCTTATACTATGGAGGAAAGCCAACATTACAATACCTACAATTATTACAGCCAAAAACAGATCGAACATAACTGCATTAGCTGCATGCAATGTATACACGCTCTGATCCGAGGAAACATTAAACAGCAGTTTCTGCCCCGAGTATTGTTTCTCTAGCTCACGAAAGCACTTCTTTACCCGATCGCTTACTGCCACTGCATTTGCGTCACTCTGCTTAATGATTTGGATACCAATTGATGGAATCCCATCTATGTGGTTGATGGCGGTAGGCTTTGCCGTCCCATCTGACACATCCGCAACATCTCCTAACTTTATGGTACCCTGAGTTGGGTGTTGTAAAATGATCAGATTACGAAGCTCCCCGATCGAATCCACATTTGCATCGTAGCGGATGGAAAGCTGTTTGTTTGTTGTTTCAATGCTCCCTGCAGGAAATGAAAGATTCGCTTTACCGATCGCATTTGTCACCTGCCCAATAGAAAGCCCATAAGCCATAAGCCTATCCTGCATTACATTTACCTGAATCTCCCGTTTTTCTCCCCCGATAATGTTAACCTGCCCCACTCCGGGAACGTTCTGTAATATTGGGCGCAACTGGTTATCAACCAGGTCAAAAATTTTCCGCGGAGGCAGGTTCCCCGTAACGCCGGCCTTAATAACCGGCGTTTCATCCAGGTTAACTTTACTTATCCCCGGCTTTTCAGCATCAAGTGGTAACTGACTAATAATTTGATCGGCTTTTCGCTGTACATCACGTTCTGCTTTATCGATATCGGTTCCCGATCTGAAAGAAATTGTAATTATTGAAAGATTCTCCTGGGAAGTTGAACTAATTTGATCCAATCCCTCAACTGAGGAAACCGCATCTTCCAATTTTTTTGTAACATTGGTTTGAACTTCAGCAGCTGCAGCCCCTGGGTAGATTGTGCTGGCAGAAACCGTAGGAACATCAATTTTGGGCAGGAGATTGTAATTTAAACCCAGGTACGACTGGACACCAAACAGGATCAGTACAGTAAAGATCACAATCAGCAGTAGTGGCCGTTTTATGGCGATTTCAGTAATTGACATACATCTTATTCTTTACTTAATAACATTAATCAAGGCACTGTCTTTCAGGTTAACCTGACCAGAAATAACCACCTTATCCTTGTCTTCCAAACCACCCAGTACCTCCAGTTCATCCCCATAATTTCTACCTACGCTGATTTCCCGCCGGATAGCCTTGCCATTTATCACCACATAAACAGCTGCATTAGTAGTACTTTCGATTAAGGCCTCCCGCGAAACAAGTAATACTTTCCGTTCAGTTTTCTTTGAGAAATCGGCGTTAACAAATGTACCTGCAAGCAGCGGCATGGATTTATCATTCGGTGCAGTAATCTCAACCTGGTAATTGAATGCCTGGTTAGCCTGGGGACTAATGAAAGTCACTAAGCCGGGAATAATTCTTCCTGGATAAACAGCTGTGGTGATACCAATTTTCTGGCCTTTAGCCACCTTGTAAACTTCATCTTCAGTCAAATTTACCTGTACTTTCAGCGACGACATATTCACTATTGAAGCCACTTCCGTTCCGGCCGCTATGAATATGCCCTGTTCAACCGGTTTGGAAGCAATAATGCCATCATCCGGCGCTTTAATACTCGCATCGGCTATCTGTTTTCGTATCTGTTGAGCAAGATTCAATGCGTCATTATAGCTTTGTTGCATACTCTCCACCTTTTCAAGGGTGACAGCGTTTCCTGCCAACAGTTCCCTGTAATTATTAATATCCCTCTCCAACTTTGCAACATTCGTTTCTGCCTTTTGCAGATCTAGCGCAAGCAACCTGCTATCAACAATAGCGAGTAACTGGCCCTTTCTTACATGGTCGCCCAGGCTGAACATCACTTTCTGCAACTGGCCGCCGGAAGCAGAAAACACCCTGGACGCTCTTAAAGGCGCCAGCGCGCCAGTTTTCACCAGCAGTTCCAGCATAATCTCCGACTTCACATTGGAGGTAGTGACAGGTATACGGATGTCTTCAATGTTAGCAGGCGAATTTTTCTCTGCAATTTTGGTTTTATTGTATGCCAACTTAAACACAATGGCAATTAACATTGCAGTAATAACCAGTATCAATACGATTCTTTTTTTCATCC
Source organism: Chitinophaga sp. ARDCPP14 (assembly GCF_051362515.1). NCBI lineage: Bacteria > Pseudomonadati > Bacteroidota > Chitinophagia > Chitinophagales > Chitinophagaceae > Chitinophaga > Chitinophaga sp. ARDCPP14. The sequence continues at coordinate 362,491 of NZ_JBKIXB010000008.1, forward strand.
CAGTTAAAGAGAATTTAAAAATGTTTTCAATGTACCCGCGGCTTTCTCAAGATCAACCCGAGCCTGGTAGTAGTTGTAGATAGCGTTCAGATAATTGTTTTGTGCTGACTTGAGGGAATTCTGGGTAATTAACCAGTCATTCAAATCAGTAGTGCCTTTCTGAAATTGAAGATTTGTTACCTTAAATACTGATTCGGCCAGGTCCATATTTCGTTTATCGTTTTCCATATTGGTCCGGGTTTGGGCAACTTTCGTCCGGGCATTTTCAAATTCAACGCTGAACTTACTTTCGGAAAGCTTCAAACTCTCCTCTGCATTGATCCGATTCAACACAGCCTGCTTATGTCTGGCATTACGTTTATAGAAGTCCAAGATTGGAATTGTAAGTTTTAAGCCGACTGTCGAATATGGCAATAATTCATCAAAGGCCCCTCTCAATTTTTCGCCAAATCCAACAGCGCCATAACGTGCATATCCCGTTAATTTGGGTAGTCCTTCGACTTTAATGCGAGCCTGTTCTATCTCTAATAATCTGATATTAGCGGATGATATCCGATAGTCAATCCGGGCTGCCGGAGAAAAACGCACCAGCGAATCCTCCGGACCAGCCAGCGGCGCTATAGCATCAACCAGATTAACGGGAAGTTTATCATCAATGGGATATCCCATCTCGAATTTCAATTGATTCTCCGCCAATTGAAAATTACTCTCAGCTACCCTGATCTGTGACATAGTGTTATTGAAATCCACGGACACCTTATCCAGGTCCTTCTGTAATACAACACCTTTAGCCACTTGCAGCCGGTATATATCCATCTGTCGTTCATATGTTTTGCTGTTAAATTCTAACAGCAGAATTTGTTGCCGGTAAACCAGCAATTGAAAAAAGGCAGCGCTAATATTGTAGATAATTGATTCCTGACTCTGTTGAATATTGAGATCCGCCAGTTCCCTATTGAACTTATTTGCTTTAAGCCCTGTCAACAATGACTGATCGTATAATACCTGGTCAAGTTGTGCAACGGCATTCGAGTTAAATTTTTGGGTAAGAGACACCTTGATTTCATTGGGTCCGAGAACTCCGGCTGGAATAACATTTTGCTGCAATTTGAGATTGTTGTCCAACATTGAAGTAAGGCTCACTTTGGGGAGATAATCTGCAAGAACCTCCCTGGCTTTAGCATCAGCAGCTATCTTCTGATTCGCATAAATGCTGGCATTCCGGTTATTTTGCAGACCATACGCTATACAATGCTTCAATGTCCAGCTCTCCTGGGCCTCAGCTTTGACATAGATGCAAAAGATGATCAGCATTAGAAAATTTTTAGCCATACATTCTAACTTATTCCTTCGTCTGTAAAAGGATTTCTGATAAAATGATGCTAAAATAGACCAGAGGAGAACGGCTTAAATTCATTTTATACCAAACCGGCTGGTTTTTATACAAAAGGGGATAATAGTAACCAATAGGGTGTTGTGAAGCTATCGTATCGCTAATCGGGAGGGTAAAGTTTCATCAAGGCTTCTTCTGGCTGAAAGCGCCTTTTGATACAGCAGGGAAATACGTATGCTACCTGTTCGCAATCTTTTTTGTTACAAATTCATTGAAAAAGAAATCCCTGTAAGTATTTCCGATGGGAATTTCGTTTGTACCTATGTACACTGTGTTATTATCCACAGAATCGATATGCTTAACATTAATGACATAGGATTTGCTTACTCTCACAAACATATCTTTTGGTAATTGATCGTAGATAGTTTTGATATTCATCGCCGTAATCACTTTCTGATTTTCGCTATGCATCACGACATAGTCTTTTAAACCCTGAATAAAAAGTATGTTATTAAAATAGATTTTAAAAATTCTCCGGTCTGCTTTCACAAAGAAAAAGTCGTCTGCTACCTGTTCAATATTGTTATCGGCGTAGTCCGCCTTGAATAATTTGGAGTAGGTGCGGGCTTTCTCAACCGCTTTTTGAAAACGGTCCGATTTTACGGGTTTTATCAGGTAGTCAATCGCATCTACTTCATAGCTGTCGGTAGCAAATTCGGAATAGGCGGTTGTGAAAATCACAAATGTTTCTTTCGGAATGGTTCGGGCAAATTCAATTCCGTTTATTCCCGGCATTTGTATGTCAAGGAAAATTAATTCAACTGTATTGTTTTCTATAAAATTTTTGGCGGTTTCGGGGCTGTTGAACGAACCGATTAAATCTAAATCATCGGTTTGGTCAATCAACATCTCTATGGCTTCTCTTGCCAATGGTTCATCATCTATAATAATGCAGTTCATAATTTATACGCTTTACTATATAACGAAATTATCGTTTGCGATATTTGAATTTGATCACGTTCATCGCTATCGGATCGTTATTGACTATTATGCAAGTTATAGCTTTATAGTTAAGGTTACGCAATACCTTTCTGAATCATCTTCTATATTTAAACGATGTGTTGCCGGGAACAAAAGTTCCAGTCTTCGTTTGATATTTGCCAGCCCCAATCCGCCTGTATTATTAACGGATTTAAGCACAGGTTTGGAATTGATACATTTAAAGAAAAGTTCATCGTTTCTAACATCGAAATACAGGTTTACATAAGATGCTTTTGTTGCATCATTGTTGTGCTTCACCGCATTTTCCACAAACGAAATGAACAGCAAAGGAGGGATTTGCACGCCGCTCAGATCTCCCTCTTTTGAAATCAGGAAATCAAAACTATCCCGCCTTACTTTCTCCAAATTTAAAAAATCTTCCAAGAAATGAATATCCGAAGTCAACAACACCTTATCTCTTGCACTGTCATAAAGTTGGTAGCGAAGTAAATCGCTCAACTTCATTAAAACCTGCGAGGCTTTTTCGGGATCTTTCTTTGTCAGAACATTGGCATTGTTGAGCATATTAAATAAAAAATGCGGGTTGATCTGGTTTTTCAATTGTTCCAGTTCTGCATCAGTTTTCGACTGCTTCAGCTCGTAGATCAATTGCTTGTCCATCATTCCCTTCTGAAACAGTTTTATGGAAGATGACGCTGCTAACAGCAGTACAGTAAGGAAGGAAAAAAGTGGAATATTCAGCGCATTTTCTTTATTAATAGGATTAAAAAAATAGCCACAAACAGCCATTACTAACAGGATGATGATCACTGATAAGCAGTATTTGATATTCTTATTCCTGAACAAAAGCTTTGGTACCAGCACGTACATATTTACATAAAACAATATTATAAAATATACAAATATCGCTATCGGGTTGGCAATTACGGAAGCGCTGTTGTACAATACACTACCTATAAAAACAATGAGCAGCAAATGACGGAATATCCTGAGGTCAGGTGAAACCAGGAAACGAAACAGCACGTTTTCGCTAATAAGCTGTTGATGGTTAAAATCATTCATTTATAAAATTGTATATAGCAAACTTAACAATTAAAGTGATGGTTTGATCCTGGTTTTATACGAAAGTGTACGCTTTTTATACGAAATCAGGACGCATTATAAAAACGCATAAGACAAGAAATATGTTTTGTAGTACCCCGGTATACTTTGCTATAAAAGATACCGCGTTTGGTATAATTAAAAAAAGGCGGTTATCCAAAGGGATAGTTTTGTAGCCAATTACAATTGTTAAATCGATTTTTAAAAGATGAGATACAAAATCATTTATACACTGCTGTTTATCGTGATTTCATTCGGGGCTTATTCACAACAGAAGGTCACATTGAGCGGAACAGTTACCATGAAAACAAACACCGAAACAATAATCGGTGCAAGTGTTTTCATCCCTGAAGCAAAAGCCTCGGCAGTTACCAATGCCTATGGCTTTTATTCTATCACGCTGCCGAAAGGAGCATATACAATCGTTATCAGTTGTATAGGATTTGAAAATATTGAGGAACATATCTCTCTGACAGAAAACACCAGGGCAAATTTTTCGATGCTTGAAAAAAGCAGAACTTTAAATGAGGTAGTGATAAAGGACATGAGTTCAACAAACAATATCCGGAATCCGGAAATGAGTGTGAATAAACTCTCTATTTCCACCATTAAAAAGATGCCGGCAGTGATGGGCGAGGTTGATATTTTGAAAGCTATTCTGCAGCTTCCAGGAGTTTCCACTGCCCAGGAAGGAGCAACCGGATTTAACGTCAGAGGAGGTTCGGTTGACGGTAATTTGATATTGTTAGATGAAGCCGTTGTTTACAATACTTCACACCTGTTCGGCTTTTTCTCCGTTTTTAATGCTGATGTGATTAAAGATCTGAAATTGTATAAAGGTGGAATACCAGCAAATTTCGGTGGACGTACTTCGTCTGTTCTGGATATTTATCAAAAAGAAGGGAACAACCAGGAATATCACGTAACGGGTGGAATTGGAGCGATTTCGAGCAGATTACTGGCAGAAGGCCCTATTGTAAAAGGTAAAAGTTCGTTCGTGGTTGCTGGTCGTACTTCTTATGCTCAATTGTTTATGAAACTGGCAGACAACCCCAATTCTGTTTCTTTTTATGATTTGAATGCGAAACTGAATTATAACATTAATGACAATAACAGGATTTTCCTTTCAGGATATTTCGGCAAGGATAAAATGGATTTCAGTAATTTTTTCAGCAACAATTATGGAAACTCATTCTTTAATCTTCGCTGGAATCATATCTTTTCCGATAAACTTTTTTCCAATGCATCGATCATTTACAGTAAGTACGATTATGGCCTGAAAATAAAGTATGTTGGCATTGATTGGGTATCGGACATCCGTAATTATAATCTGAAATATAATTTTAACCACCGTCTGTCTGATAAGCTGGTTTTGAATTATGGCATCAATTCCATCTACTACCAATTCAATCCCGGCACAATAAAGCCCATGGACGATAAATCGTCTATCAATGCCGACCAGCTTGAAAAAAAATATGCCTGGGAAAATGCGTTGTATATCAGTGCCGAGCAAAAACTCACCAATAAAATATCATTGAATTATGGTCTGCGATATAGTAATTTCATGCGGTTGGGGGAACAGAACGTAAATAATTATGCTAATAATCAGGCAGTGGTTTTCAATCCCGGCTTACAAATTTATGAGGAAGGAACGCCTACCAGTATAACGCATTACAATAAAAACGAAAAGATAGTTGGGTTTGGAAATTTAGAACCTCGTTTGGCAGTTTCTTTTGCCATAAATGACGACCAATCCATTAAGGCGAGTTACAACCGGATGAGCCAGTATATCCACTTAATTTCCAACACAGCTTCCGTTTCTCCACTCGATATCTGGGCGCCGAGCGACCAGTTTTTGAAACCCGAAATTCTTGACCAGGTTGCATTGGGCTATTTCAGAAATTTCAACAATGGAAAATATTCTTTGGAAACAGAAGCCTTTTACAAGAAAATCAAAAATAAAGCGGATTACATTGACGGAGCCGAATTGATCGCCCAAAAAGCCATAGAACAGGTATTGCTAAACGGGGAAGGAAGGGCTTACGGACTTGAGGTGATGCTGAAGAAAAATACCGGAAAACTCACAGGCTGGCTTTCTTATACACTTTCTAAAGCAGAGCAGCGCACACCGGGAAGAAACGCAGGAGAACCTGGCATTAACAACGGCGAATGGTATCGTGCCAACTACGATAAAACACATAATTTTTCGCTTACAGGCGCTTATCAACTGACAAAAAAATGGAGTTTTGGCGGCATTTTTACCTACCAAACAGGGAAAGCTGCAACTTATCCTATTGGAAAATATGAGTATCAGGGAATTACAATTGGGAACTACGGAGAGCGAAACGCCAATTCGCTTCCGGCTTATCACCATTTGGATTTATCGGCCACCTACACGCCAAAGCCTGACAGCAAAAAAAGGTGGAAAGGTGAATGGGTGTTCAGTATCTACAATGTTTACAGCAGAGGCAACGCCGCATCTATTATGTTCGAGCAAAACAGGGAAACAGGGTTGAGTGAAGCAAAGAGGATATCGATTTTCGGTATCATTCCTGGTGTAACTTACAATTTCAAATTTTGATTCTAATAATTACAAAATGAAAAACATACTTAAATACCTGATTGCTTCATGTTGTTTTTTTCTTCTGTCCTGCACAAAAGTAGTGGAAGTGGATTTGGAAACGGCAGCACCAAAATTGGTAATTGACGCATCGATTGATTGGGTGAAAGGTACAACAGGCAATGAGCAGAAAATTAAACTCTCCACCACAACGGGATATTACAGTGCGAAATTTCCAACAGTTTCCGGAGCCAATATAGTTATAACAAATTCAGCAAATACTGTTTTTAGTTTTATAGAAAATCCCGGTACGGGGGAATATATCTGCTCCAATTTCCATCCGGTTATCGGGGAAAACTATGCATTAAAAATGGTTTTAAATGGAGAGATTTATACCGCAACCGAAACTTGTATTGGTGTGCCGAATATTGACAATAATATTGTACAGAATGATAAGGGCGGATTTGGGGGTGATGAAGTGGAGATCACCTACTATTACCAGGATAACGGCAATGAGGAAAATTATTATCTGCACCGTATTCAATCACCTGTATCAACGTTTCCGGATTATAAAGCTAAAGACGATGAGAACAGTCAAGGTAACCTGATACCGGAATATTTCTCTGACGAAGATCTGAAAGCCGGAGATCCGGTAAACATCCGGCTGTATGGAATTTCCAGGAGATATTATGATTATTTCAGGAAATTGTTAGCAGCATCCGGAGCTGGTAGCGGCCCGTTTCAAACAACGCCAGGTTCGGTGAGGGGAAATATCATCAATCAAACCCATTTCGCAAACTTCGCTTATGGATATTTCAGGTTATCTGAAGTAGACACAAAGGATTATACGATAAAGTAATGAATTGCGTTCACAGACATTGCATGGTAAACGGAAAAGTGTAGATTTGGAAAAGATACCATGTTCACATCGAAATATAAAAATATGGCCACTTACGTTTTTTTCAATATTTCAGCATATGGTCATGTGAACCCAACGCTCCCCATCGTGGCAGAACTAAGTAGACGTGGCCATAAAATTTATTATTTTATTGGCGAATCCTTCACCGGGGCTGTGCAAAAAGCAGGGGCATCCCGGTCACATTGTCAGGAACTTTACGAAGTCAAAATACACCGCCACCGGGGGATAAAGAGATTGCGCTTTTACCGTTTTTAATGGCGCGTGAATCGCCACGTATAGTGCCGGAAATAGTAGAAAAGTTAAAAAGTATACGCCCTGACTGTATTGTATTTAATACCATGCTGCTTGCAGCCAGACTCGCAGCACGGATATTGCGGTTACCTGCGATCGGCTTCCGGCCATTCCATAGTCCCAGACAATCGCAAAAGATTATCGAAACGTTTACTGACCCGAATTTCAAACTACTTGCACATACTGCTAATAAAGCGCTTGCAGAAGTTACCACATTGTACCAGATTCCTGATCTTACCCTTCAGGAGCTGTTTTCAGAAGTGCCTGGATTAACGTTGGTATTTCTACCAAAAATATTTCAGGTTAATGCCGCACAATTCGACGAGCGTTTTTTGTTTGTAGGACCATCCTTTATGGAGCAACCACCAGTCCCATGGCCGATAGCGCAAAGCAGCAAATCACCAGCAATCAGGATCTATATTTCATTGGGCACATTACGAAATAATGAACCTGATTTTTACCGGATGTGTTTCTCTGCTTTTTCAGCACCCGGTTGGAGCGTGGTAATGTCGGTTGGAGATCAGGTTGACTTACATACGCTGGAACCCATTCCCGATAATTTTGTTGTAAGGCGCTCTGTTCCTCAGACCGCGCTACTCCCTCATGTGGATGTTTTTGTCACTCACGGCGGCTTAAACAGCACCATGGAAAGCCTGTATTATGGTGTGCCTTTGGTTGTGCTACCATCCATAAAGGAACAGGTAACAACAGCAGAACGTATACGGGATTTGCATCTGGGCCTTATTCTTGACCGTACAGAGTTTACTGCTGAAGCACTTCGTGAGGCTGTCACAACAGTATTCCAAAGTGAATCGATCCGGTATTCTGTACACAATATAAAGGACACAATCCATAGTGCAGGAGGCTATTTGCGTGCTACTGACGCAATTGTTGCATTTCAGCAGGAAGTGCTTCCTCCATGTTGAAGTCCGGCCCCATTATTTATCTGCCAGATGTGCACCGCCGTTTGGCTGACTGGGTAAAAAAGGGAGGGGTGTTGATTTATTGTGGCAGGGATAACGAGCCATTTCAATCCATAATGGAATGGTGGAATACCAATGGCATGCATTGCAATGTACCGTCTATGCATCTTTTCGGCTTGCTGGGTATCCATCCGGATTCCAGCAATGGCCAATCTTTTAAGGTAACGGTATATGTATTGCGGCAAAACCTGAAAGAGGTTGTGATGGGAGCCGGAGGAGCGCTCAAACCCCCAGGTATTGATGAGGATAGTTCGAAGTGAAAATCCTTTTAGTGATCGTTTTTTGGGTTTTTGAGACGAAACCCAATCCTGGTCAATTTCATTAAAAAGTAAACCTTACAAACGGCACAGGGAAAAACCCCTGCTGGTAATTGTTTACGACTTGTCCGGTACGGGCGTTCCAATCCTGTCTGAAAATATTATTGTTATTGGTAACGTTTTGCAGGTCCAGCGAAATTTCTAAAGATGATTTTCTGTATTCCTTCCGGTAGGATAGCTTTACATCCGAGCGGAAATAAGCCGATTGCCTTAATGAAAAAGCCTCTTCTTCAGTAAACTGTATTTCGCCGTCTGCAATAGATGCTGTAATGTCCACAGGTGAAAGATAGCGACCTCCGACAGCAGAGATCTTCATTGAAATGCTGAAATATCTTTCCCTGTTGAACTTCCATTCCTTGCCTGCAAGGGCATTGATTACATAACCCATATTAAACGCCGTATTTCGCAATACCCCATCGCTTCCCTGGTATTTGGAATCAAACAGGGACGTGGTAAACAGGTAATAAAGCCCTTTTGAAAAATTCCTTTCAAGGGTAAACTCTACACCGAAATTTCTTCCCTTGCCCTGGTTGATAAGACTGTCCCGCAATGTAGGAGTGGCCTCTGCTCCAAGATTGACGGTCGAAAAAGAAGACGGATGACTTTCCACAGGAAGGTCATACAACGACTGGTAATAAAGTTCGGTCTTCAGGTTTGTATTATTGTTTAATTTCCAGTTGTGTGACAACACAGCATGGTTGCTCCTTATAAACCCTAAGGATTCATTTGTATACAAGTGGCCGGAGGGAGTGGATGTTACAACCGTGTAATTTAGCAGGTTGTCCATTTGGCTGTGCATTCCGAAACCGAAGCCTAAAGTATGCCTGTTGTTTATTTTAGCATTTAGCCCTATTCTTGGCTCTATGCTTTGGCTCTGGGAAATATCCAGATATTGGTAGTGCATCCCTGCAATAAATGTCCACACATCGTTCATCCTGTATTTCCATTGAGCGTAGCTCTGCAACAGGTCCAAATCGCGTTGACGGTCAGCAATTACCAGGTCGTGCACGCCGGCGTAGATCCGTTTGTTGAGAATGGAGAAGTTGGTATAGTCATTGTAAACCCCTGCAATAAAGCTATGCCTTGCATTTAACTTATGATTCAACTGAAAAACAGCAGAATATTTTCGCGTGGAGAATTTCCAGTGCCAGTCGGGAGTAGCGATATCGGGTTTTACCGTACTGATAGAATCCCTGTCAAACCATTCGTTTGTACTGCTATAACCGACTGTTATTTTCGCAGTAGTCTTATTGCTTAGCAGATGCTCGTAACTAAGTCCTGTAATGTTGGTTTCGTAATCGGCAAAACGATTGGAGTAGCTATTTCCATAAGCCTGTCCGCCGGGATCATAATCTTTGCCCAGGCTTACAAATGAACTTCTGCCCCAAATACCGAACAAACTCAGGTTTCCTTTCGCCCCGACTGATGAGTGTACTTTATAATTTACATCGTAGTAGTCGGGTTGCCCTCCGCCAGTACCAAAGTTGAGCCCTAACTGCCGGAATACAGAAAGGGTGGAATATCTGGCATTTACGAGATAGGACGCTTTTTTACCTTTCCCGGTCGGCCCCTCTGCTCCGGCTTCAAATCCGTTGAAACCTACTTGTCCTACAAATTCATGCTTGTCTTTATTTCCATTTCGCAACCGTAAATCAAAGACGCCTGCAACAGCGTTACCATATTGGGCGGGGAAAGCACCTGATATAAAATCAGACTTGGCTATCAGGTTGTTGTTCAGCATGCTTACAGAACCTCCCATACTGTTCAGCGCACCGAAGTGGTTAGGATTGGGAATGTTAAGACCTTCAAACTGCCACAGCATAGCATTGGGGGAATTGCCCCGTATAATAATGTCATTTCTTGTGTCATTGGTGGATACCACTCCGGCAAAGTTTATAGCCATCCGCGCAGGGTCGCCAAAAGAGCCGGCATATCTTTTGGTTTCTTCCATATTGAACGTGCGGACGCTTACCGTAGCCATTTCATTGTTGGGTGATTTCCTGTTAGAAGCGCTAATGACCACTTCATCCAACATCTTAATTTTTTCACGCATTGCCACATTATTAAGTTGAAGTTCTTTCCCTGCGGTGATCAATAAATCGGAAAGAAACAAGGGTTCGTATCCTACAAACGTAATGATAATAGATTGCCTGCCTAAAGGAACTCCCATAAGCCGGAAACTTCCAAGCGAGTCCGAAAACGTATTTATCCCCGGGTAATTTGCCATTTGTATTGTCGCACCACCGATAGGAGCGAACGAGGCCTCGTCAACTAATTTCCCGTTTATAGTTTGGGTTTGGGCTTGTACATTGCTGAAAAAGGCAATGAGGAACACAGCCAATAAAGTGGCCTTATAATAGATTGATTTTGCTGCCATAATTCGCTATATTTATCTCAGGAAATTATTTTGGACAAAAATCCACAACAGGATCTTCCTGTTCATTGATCTGGGTCAATAAAGAAAGTATCCTTGGAAAAACAGTCTATTGAAGCCGGCTAAGTTTATGTTTGAAAATATTCATCAGTATTTTTTGCAATTTTTACCCAACCTTTCTGCCGGGGCGTGGGAGCCTCTTACTGAGCTTTTGGTAGTGAAGTCTTACAAGAAAGGGGAAATTATCAGTGATTTGGGTGCTGTAAACAAATGGGTGTCCTTTATTGAGAAGGGGGCGGTGATCGCATTTGATTTGTCTGACCGGAAGAAGACCGTCTACGAGTTCTTTTTTGAGCATCAATTTACTGGAGATTATGAAAGTTTTTTGACGTCCCGTCCTGCTAATTATGGAATAGAAGCCCTGGAAGATTGTGAATTGTATCATCTTCATTTCAACAGCCTGCAAAAGCTGTATGAAAGATTTCCTGAGTATGAACGCATTGGCAGGCTCATTGCAGAAGCCCAGTTTTTGCGTGTTACCCAAAAAAACGCCAGGTTGATGGGAGAAAAGCCCGAAGAGCGGTATTTGAATCTTATAAAAGAAAGGGAAGAGTTGATTCAAAGAGTACCGCAGTATTACGTGGCATCTTATCTTGGAGTTACGCCCGAAGCATTAAGCCGGATCAGGAAAAGGCTGGTTTCAAAATAGTTGAAACACCATGGTGGATAATGGAGACATTGGTTGGAAGAAAATTAAGAAGGGTCCTCTCCATGTTTTGCAAACACAACTTAATCCAATAGGAATAGCGGCTTTATTTCATTGTTAATAATTTTTGTGCTGATTTCTGATGGAAACTATCAATTCTAATTAAGTCTGCCATAAGAAAGTTCGAATTGTGTCCGGTTTTTCTAACTTACCACTACAATTGAAGGTTTAGAACCTAAGAACAGTTTTACTATTAAAAACACTTACCTTGTTATGAACAATATATGGAAACAATAATCATTGCAGAACGCAAGAGAAAATATATAGCAGATTTGATCATTTTTGCTATATTATTGGCTGGAGGACTGATTTCTATTATACAATATTCAGCTTCATTACCATCCATTATTTTTATCGTCTCATTAATCATCCCTTCAGTTGGAATAGTGAAATATTTATGGGATGTACCATCACAAATAAAACTATCAGAAGACGAGATGGTCATATACTATGGCAGAAGTATTTTAGAGGATGTAGATGCGCGAGGCAGCTTTGCTTTTCCATCAATTGTAAAACTTAAATGGGGAAATATCGCAGACTTTGAGGTAAAATCCTATACGTACTGCATCCCGGATAACGGTGGTGATAGAGGAGCCATCACAACGAACTATGAGTATCTTATCATAACCCTTAGTAATATAGATAACCTGAACCCAAACAGCAACCAGAGGTACACAGTCGTATTAAATCACTTTGAAAAGACACCGGAGGAAATTCTTGCCATTTGTAAACAATTTCAAATGGCATGGTCCTGATCCTGTACCGTGCGTTTTCCATTCCTAATATCAACCCACATCTATACTTCTGCAGTAACCTTAGCATATTTGTTCCTGTATTCTATAGGCGTTAGGCCGGTTACTTTTTTAAATGCATCCCGGAAAGCTCTGGTATCGGTGTACCCTACATCAAACATTACTTCGCTCACATTTTTCCGGGAAGCCTCAAAGAAGCGCTTAGCGGCCTCTACGCGTACTCTTTGTATATATTCCAAAGGAGTATTGCTTGTTGCCTGCCTGAACCTTCGCTCGAAGGTCCTTCTCCCGGAATTAACTATGGCCGCTAACTCGTCTATCGACATTTTCTCGTTGTAATTCATCTCGATGTAATCCTGGACCTTCATGATTTCTTCATCGGCATGTTTCTTTTGCCCCTTAAACACTGTAAATACGGCCTGGCTGCTGCGGCCAATATCTAAGGCGAAGCTCTTTGAAATTAATACGGCCGTTTCCCTGTCGGAAAATTCCTCAATCAGGTATAGGACCAAATTCCAAAGGCTGCTGGCACCTCCGCTACTATATATGTTTCCTACTTCAGTAATAATAGCGCCATCCACTACCTCAATTCCAGGGTACCGCGCTCTGAACTCGTCAAGGTAGGCCCAATGTGTAGAGCACTTTTTGCCGTTCAACAACCCGGTCTCAGCCAGCAGGAAAGCGCCTAAACACAAACTGGCAACGCTACAGCCCTTTTCATACAATTTCCTGATGTGTGGAATGGCGTCAGCATTTATTTCTATTCCGTCAGCAATATTGCCATATACAGGAGGAATTATTAATAAATCGGTTTTACTCACATCCCGGAGCAAGCGGTCGGTCCTTATCGTGTATTCACCGTCGTTTGCCGAAACAAACGGGGTAAGACCAACATATTCAACCTCAAATATCGCCTCTTTTCCCAGGGCCATAAGAAAATCATTGGCTGTCTTAAAAGCACGGTAGGGTGGCGTTACCGCTTCTATTACGCCCTTCTCTGGTGCAAAAACTGATATTAACATAGACGTTGTAAGATTAAAAGTAAAGATAATACATCCCTGTCATTTTCACCCCCCTAATTTGACGCATTTATGTATCCTCAGTCCCATGTATTTAGACCACCTTTGTCTCATCGAACTAACAATTAAAATTACACATCATGGCAAAGAAAATCTTTATCAATCTACCGGTAACTGACCTTAAAAAGGCAATGGAATTCTATACCAAAATTGGCTTTACCAACAATCCGGATTTTACGGACGACACTGCCGCCTGTATGGTACTAAGTGAAGAAATTTATACGATGCTATTGACCCATGACAAGTTCTCGCAGTTTACAAGCAAAAAAATCATTGACACTAAAACAGACATTGGTGTGATCAACTCCATTTCAGTCGACAGCCTGGAGGAAGTAAATGCCATGGCAGATGCTGCCTTAAGCGCCGGTGGAAGCGAGCCCAATTCGCCAAAGGACTACGGCTTTATGCAGCAAAGAAGCTTTAGCGATCAGGATGGTAACCATTGGGAGGTATTATATATGGATATGAGCAAGTTCCCCGGTTAACCATGATGTAGGCCGAAATCCCAGCCCGTTGGTTAACGTCGTTGACATGTACTATATCAGTTTGATATTAAGTGTTCAAAAATAAATTATACAAAAATGAAAAAGGCTAAAATTATTTTTTGGGTGTCAACTGTTTTTATATTCCTGTTTGAAGGTATCATGCCCATCAGTACCTTATTGTTTGCACCACAGTATACCAATGCAGGAACGAAGCCACTTGGTTATCCTGACTATTTTGCAGTTGCGCTGATCATTCTGAAATTTTCAGGCGCATTAGCTATATTGTTGCCCCCGATCCCGGACCGGTTAAAGGAATGGGCCTATGCGGGACTTACGTTCAACCTGGTATTCGCTATCATCAGTCATGCCGTTGTAGATGGGAACATAGGGTTTATACTACTGCCTGTGGGTGTGATGGCTGTGCTGGCGCTATCTTATTTTAACAGAAATAAAATGCAGATCGCTAAGAGCGAGAGAAAGGAGGATGGTGTGGTAATGCGGGAAAGCATAGCTTAAAAAGAATGTTCCCCTAAAGCCATGCAGAAGTAAGTTCGAATTTTGTACAGTAGTCAGGGCGACAAAGAAGGAGCTGTCTCATAACTAAATGAGGCAGCTCCTTTTTATTTTATCCACGTTCTTCATACGGGACAGAAAAAAGGCCCTGAATCTATCTTTTGCTAAGTAATCCATTGGTTATAAATATTCCTGCCATCCACGGCTGTTGCCTTACATTCCCGCTATTCTTCCTCACGCTGGTTTTTAGGATCAATTCGACAAAAAACTGAACAAAATTTAAAAGAGATATTTCATTTCTTCGCACGATCTCAGAACTGAAATATACCAGCAGCATACACTGGATGAAGTATGAGGCGGTCGTTCAAAGCATTGGAAATAATCACTAAAATTTAAATAAGTTCTACAAAAAAAGCGTTATGAGTAAATTATTTTTATCGTTGCTGGCAATGATATCTTTTCAGTTTTTGTTTGCCCAGCAGGATCATCTGACCAAATTTCCAAAGGGAGCTACACCTGGCGAGGTGGGCAAACGATTGGCCTATCACTTTGTGGACGGCAGGCATGAACTCTATGCAGGAAGGTACATTCACTATGCCGAAGTTTGTACCTGGAATGGCGCCTTGGACTACGCTATAAAAACAAAAGACCAAAAGCTGATCAGGCTTTTACAGGATAAATTTGAGCCCTTCTTCTCCCGGGAGAAAGTATTACTGCCTCCCATGAATCACGTGGACTACAATATGTTTGGCAGCGTTGCGCTGAAACTTTATCAGGTAACAAAAGACGAACGCTATAAGAAAATCGGACTGGCCTACGCCGATACGCAGTGGGAAGTGCCAAAGAATGCGAATCCGGAAGAAAAAGCCTGGGCGGATAAAGGATATTCGTGGCAAACCCGTTTGTGGATCGATGATATGTATATGATTACTGTTGTGCAAAATGAAGCCTATAAAGTAACCGGCGACCGCAAATATATTGACAGGGCGGCAAAGGAAATGGTACGCTACCTGGATGAGCTGCAACGCCCGAACGGGCTTTTCTATCATGCTCCGGATGTTCCATATTACTGGGCAAGAGGAGCTGGCTGGATGGCAGTAGGTATGCCCGATCTGCTTCGTGAGTTGCCTAAAGATCACAAAGACCGCCCGCGGATTATGGAAGGGTATCTTACCATGATGAAAAGCCTGAAGGAGCACCAAAGGCCCAATGGAATGTGGAACCAGCTTATTGATGAAGCAGATTTCTGGCCGGAAACATCCGGCACCGCTATGTTCACGTATGCTTTTATTACAGGCGTTAAGCAAGGATGGCTGGATGCGGCGGAGTACGCTCCGGCGGCGCGAAAAGCATGGACAGCTATGGTTTCGTATATCGATGAACGTAATAATGTGACCGAAGTTTGCGTTGGCACGGGCAAAAAGAATGATAAACAGTATTACCACGACCGCCCACGTAATGCGGGTGACCTTCACGGCCAGGCACCCTATCTCTGGTGCGCAGCTGCACTTTTAGGAAAATAGTTGGAGAGTTTTATAACTGCCGTTGGCGTTGGCGCCCCTGCACAGGGGGCATGACGCCAACGGCTTATCCTGAAAAGCTGTTTTCGCGTACCTGTGATTTAACACCTCCCTTTTCTATGCTTCCTTATTTTGGAATGATTCGACAAAAAGTTGAATAAAACGTATCAAAAAAGAATTTTTACTTCGCGTTACAGTATTAATATTAATAATTATCCACAAATATGTGTGTCCACTTATGAATTGGCCAGGAGTCGCGCCGGTGAATATTCCACGTATCTCAAAGAATGAAAACTTTCAAAGAACTACGTGCCTTGGCGGCGTATGTATATTATTCTATTAATCTTTTTAACGATTGTGGCTATTAAAACAACCATGGGTCTCTATAACCCAATACAGCATTATAAATTTCACCGCGATAACGACTAACTGATCATTATGGAGAAAAATTATACAGCAACCGGGAAAAGCAATGCCTCTTCTTTGTGTAAGATGTTCTTATTGCCTGGATTATTCTGGGCTTTATTGTTGCTGCTGTTTCCCTTTTGTGCCCATGCACAACATCAAAGTATAACCGGCAGGGTTACTGACTCTCTCGGTCATGGAATAGCTGATGTTACAATCGCCGCTAAGGGAACAACCGTGATTGCAAAAACAGATGTATCGGGTAATTTTAGCATTCAGGCTGCCAAAGGAGTGCCCCTGAGAGCATCACACGTAAGTTATGTCAGCAGAGAGGTGATACCGGATGGAAAGCCTTTGATTATTATACTGCAACAAGCTACCAATGACCTGAACAATGTGGTGGTGATTGGTTACGGTACTATGAAGAAAAAAGATCTTACCGGGGCAATAACTTCTATCCGCCCAAATAAGATTGCAGACGAGAATCCTAAAACAGTTCAGGATATCATACGCGGAACACCTGGTGTGAGTGTAGGTTTCGATGCCTCTGCAAAAGGAGGAGGTACCATACGAATCCGCGGGCAGCGCTCCGTTTATACGGATGGCGGACATAATGATCCTTTGCTGATACTGGATGGTATGATTTTTTATGGAGAACTGTCTGAAATTAATCCCGATGATATTGATCAGATTGATATCCTTAAAGATGCATCAGCTGCTGCTATTTATGGAGCGAAATCAGCTAACGGGGTGCTTATCATCACTACAAAAAAAGGGAAAAAGGGGAAGCCGACTGTTAATCTGACAACCAATTTCGGGCTTTCTGATATGGCCGCAAACAGGAAGGTTTTTGGCCCCGACGGTTATATGAAATACAGGCAGGACTGGTACATGGCTGGTACCTACGGCATCAATTCAGCAACAGGAGCCTATGAACCTTATATATCAGAAACGGCAACAGCGGGTAAACTGGGATACTATGAAATGCCTACCGATGAAACGCTGAAGAAATACGGTATCACTATCGACGAATGGAGAACCTATTCAACAAACACAGGTAACGCATCTGATAACGAAATCCGGGCTAAACGGTTAGGTCTTCAATATACAACATTGGATAACTATCTGAAAGGTAAAACCTTCGATTGGTATGACCATAGTTTCCGTACCGGTTTTAACCAGGATTATAATCTCAGCGTATCAGGCGCCAGTGATAAAATAAATTATTATTTGTCTGCAGGTTATTTGTCTAACCAGGGAGTGGTTGTGGGTGATAACTACAGGGCAGTACGCTCCAACTTAAAAGTGGACGGAAAGGTCACCGATTGGCTGGATATTAGTGCCAATGTTAATTTTCAGGACCGGTCCGACGGAAATATTGCGGTTAACTGGGGATCACAGATTATTAATAACAGCCCTTTTGCATCTTATAAAGATGAGGATGGAAACCTGGAAGTACATCCTATGGGCGATGAAATGACTGCCAGTAAAGGATATAATTTTGATTTCAATAAACAGTATATGAAATTGGAAAGAGGCTATACTGTTCTGAATACCATTCTTTCTGCCAAAGTAAAACTGCCCTTTAATATCAAGTACTCTTTTAATGTTTCTCCCAGGTATCAGTGGTATTATAACCGCTATTTTGAATCCTCGGAGCATCCTGACTGGCTGCCAATTAATCATGGTGTTGACCGGAACTGGGGAAAGCGTTTCGACTGGTCTTTGAATAATACGATCAGCTGGGAAGAAACTTTTGCCCAAAAACATAAGGTAAATATAACCCTGGTTCAGGAAGCAGAAGAACGGCGGTATTGGAGCGATGCTATTAATGCACGTAATATTTTACCAAGTGATGCCTTAGGATTCCACGAAACTTCTACCGGCGATCCGCTTAACAGCAGTTTTAATACGGACGATTCTCATGAAACCGCTGATGGTATGCTTGCGCGCGTGTTTTATTCGTATGATGACCGTTATATGCTGACAGCCTCTGTGCGCCGCGATGGCTATTCCGCTTTCGGGACTTCGAATCCAAGGGCTACTTTTTTTTCGGCAGCTTTGGCCTGGACATTTAGTAATGAAAGATTCTTTCAATGGAGTCCATTGAGCAATGGTAAATTGCGCTTGTCCTATGGACAAAATGGAAACAGATCGCTTGCTAATCCCTATATAGCATTGGCAAATCTTGCAAATGGTGCAACCACTCAGGGATACGTAGATGCCAGCGGTAATTATATCCAGTATTACTATTTAAGAATTGACCGTATGGCAAATCCCAATTTGCAATGGGAAAAAACTACAGCATATAATATCGGACTGGATATCGCTTTCTTAAATAACCGGATCTCCGGTACGCTCGATTATTATTACATGCCCACCACTAACATGATCATGAGCCAATCGTTGCCTGATTTTTCAGGATTTACGAGTATTACCACCAACTTAGGGGAAGTACAAAACAAAGGTTTCGAAATTTCAGTCAACACACAAAATATAAGAACACCCAACTTTACCTGGAATACCACAGTGGGGTTTTCGAAATATAAAAACACGATTAAGCATCTTTATTACCGGTACGAGGATGTGTTAGATGCCAATGGAAATGTAGTGACTTCCAAAGAATCTGATGATATATCCAACGGATGGTTTATCGGGCAACCGGCCAGTGCCATCTGGAACTACCGCGTAACGGGAATATGGCAGGTGGACGAGGTTGCAGAAGCTGCTAAATACGGCCAACGTCCCGGGGATCCTAAAGTAGCCAATAATTACACGGCAGATGATATTAAAAATGGTGATGGAACTACAACGGCGGTTTATAATAATAAGGATAAGGAATTCCTGGGCCAGACTACACCACCTACTATGTGGTCGTTGCGAAATGATTTTACCTATAAAAACTTCAACTTCTCATTCAATATCTATTCTTATTGGGGCAGTAAAAGCTTAAGTACTTCTTACCTGAACCAGGATAATAGTGTTTCGTTGGTTACATACAATGCCAATACCTATCAAAAACAATATTGGACGCTTGATAATCCGAGTGATTTTTTTGGGCGGTTGGATGCGAGAGGTCCTTCCGGAGTTGCTGCCCCCAGCAGAGTATTCGATCGTTCTTTTATCAGGCTTGATAATGTAACAATTGGTTATACAATGCCCCGCAAACTTATTTCACGGGCGGCGATTGAAAACCTGAAGCTATATGCAACCGTTCGCAATGTAGCTGTCTGGAGAAAAGATAAAAACTGGGATTACTGGGATATAGAAACTGGTGACATTGCACCGAGAATTTACACGCTTGGATTAAATGTGACATTCTAAACCTTTTACGAAGGGAAAATAAAAAAAACAAAAATGAAAAATAACTTTATAAGAAAAGTTTTCTTCCTGGTGGTGGCATCAACAATGATTACTGCCTGTAGTAAGAAATATCTTAAGCCGGATCCTTTATCTTTTTATGAGCCTGAAACTACTTTCTCTACCAAGTCGGGACTGGATGCTGCCATAGCGATGTGTGACAAGCATTTGCGGAGCTATTGGAGCTACATTACGACCAGGGATATTTCGGTACCTATTAACACCGAGTATATGTTGTCAGACATGGCGGTAGCCGGTAAAACAGATGATGGAAGCATCTTTGCGGATGTAGCTACACGTCTTACTCCAACTGACGGCATGTACACTAATGATGTGAACATGTTGAGCTATTTCTGGGGGGAAACTTATAATGGTATCAAGTATGCCAATACAATCACCTCGTTTATTGATAAAGTTCCCGGCCTGGATGAAGCTACAAAACGTGAATATATTGGCAGGGCTTATTTTCACAGGTCCTTTCGTTATCTCGCCCTGTGCTTTCAGTTTAACAATGTTCCACTGATAACCCAAATCCCTTCTTCTCCAAAGCAAAACTATAAAAGCACCAGTCGTGACGCTATTTTAGAAATGATTACTAAAAATATGGAAGATGCCGTGCAATGGGTGCCTGATCAGTCCAGTATGTCATATATAGGCATGATTAATAAAGGCGCCTGCCGCCAGTTATTGATCAAATGCTATCTGGCTACCGGTCAGTGGGACAAGGCAATTGCACAAGCTGATTCTTTAATTAATAATTCGGGTTATTCCTTAATGACAAATACATTTGGTACGTTCGAAAGCCCGCTGGAAGGCACCTGGCATATTACGCGGAACGTGATATGGGACCTGCACCGCCCTGTGAACAAATGTATCATGACAAATAAGGAAGCCATTCTTGCTATGCCCAACCGTGATAATACAGATGCCGCAATAAAAATGCGCACCATGCGGAATTGGGGCCCGATGTGGAATATCTCTACATTAGTATCGCCTGCAGGAAAATTTATGCAATGCTACGCTTCATCAAGCAGTTCCTACCGGGCCAACCTCGATTATAACTCGGCTGTTGGTCGTGGTATTGCAATGATTAGCCCTACCTATTTTGCACAACACGATCTTTGGAATGTAAACGGAATTAATGATGCCGGGGATCTGCGACATAACAGCAGCGTGGGCAACTGGGCCAGAATGGATTCCCTGAAATACAATGATCCTTCAGACGCATTGTATTTCGGTAAAAATTTGCGGCTTTACAATGGAAACAAACTTTTATGTACCGATACGGTGCGTAACTGGTTCGATTGGCCGCATTATAAAGTTTTTGTAAATGATCCGGATCATATTGGCAATGCTGCAAGTAATAACAATAAGGGCGGCGCGGCCGACTGGTATTGCTATCGTCTTGCGGAAACCTATCTGCTCCGTGCCGAGGCCCAATTTTATAAAGGGAATATAGGCGCAGCTGTAGCAGACGTAAATATTGTAAGACAAAGGGCAAAATGCCAGCAGCTATACACTACTATTACTATTGGTGATATCGCGAATGAACGTGCCCGTGAATTATGGATGGAAGAATGGCGGCACATGGAACTAAGCCGTATGTCATATAGCCTGGCCTTAAGTGGTAAAGCAGATGAATGGGGAAATACTTATAACGTGAATACGCTTTCAGAAAACAGTTATTGGTATCAGCGCATACAGCATTATAGCAATTATTACAACAAGAACAAAGTAACTGTAAAGGGCAGGTCCTATACCATAGCACCACATAATATCTATTGGCCCATTCCTCAATCGGCGATCGATGCAAATTTGTATGGGAAACTACGCCAAAACCCCGGTTATAACGGTTATGGTCAGAGCGTGGAGATGTGGACGAAATGGGAAGATGCCGTTAATGATGAAAATAAGAATTAAGAAGAGAGGTACAGCCATGGTCATCTCCCAGGGTAATGGAAATACTTGGACGCCTTCATTTGAAAGCGTCCAAGGCTTACTTACTCTCTTGGCAATGAATCAAAGTATTCGAGTGGCGACATTTTGAAATACTTCTGAAAGTTGCGACTGAAAAGACTTTGCGAGCTGTAACCTATCATCTTTGAAATTTCGTAAAATGAAAACTCATTTTTAGCAATTAAATCGGCGGCTTTTTTAAGACGCGTGATGTCGATAAGTTCTTTTGGAGATAGCGAGGATAAAGATTTGATCTTGCGGTATAAGGTGGTGCGGCTCATGAACATGTGTGCGGCAAGCATGTCAATATCAATATTGGGGTCTTCAATATTTGTTTTGATATATTCATCCAGTTTCTTTAGAAAGGCTTCATCCGTTTTTGAATGCGCCATTACCCTCACATCCTCAAAAGGCGAACTGGCAAAATGATCTTTTATTTTACGACGGTTTTTAAGCAGGTTAGCAATCTGTACCTGCAGCAATTCTGATGAGAATGGCTTCTGTATATAAGCGTCTGCGCCTACCTCCAGTCCTTCGATGTGAGCCTTATACGTATTTTTAGACGTTAATAAAATGATGGGGATATGGCAGTATTCAACATTGGATTTAATGAGCCTGCACAACTCAAATCCGTCAATTCCAGGCATCATAATGTCTGATATGATGAGGTGAATAATTTCTTTGTCCAAAATGGTTTGTGCAATTTCTCCATTGGCGGCAAGATGTAACTGGTAAGCATCTCTCAAAACCATAGATAAGAATTCCAGGATATCTTCATTATCGTCAATAATAAGAATATTTTCGGTCATACTATTTTATCTTTTTCCAACTGCTTAATTGAAATTCAAATTTTTGATGTATGGGCAGTTGCAGTTCAAATATAATTAAATCAGTTTCGCCGGAAATCAATCGCAGCGATCCGTTGTGCAACTCTGTGAGCGATTTTGCAAGCGACAGCCCGATACCGGTGCCCGGCTTATTATTTCCACGTACTCTTACAAAGGGTTCAAATATCTGGTCTTTAAACTCTTCTGGTATGCCTTTGCCATCGTTGTGAAAGCTAATCTTAAAATATTCGTCGGAATCGCTTACCGTGTTTATATTAACGGTGGCCCTGGTGGCTGCATACTTAATAGCATTTGATATTATGTTGGTGCATATTTTAATGAGCGCCTCTCTGTCTACAAAAGCCGTAAGGTGTTTTTCCGGTAATGCGATATCCAGTTCAATATTGTTGGCGGCAGCCTGTGTTTTAAGGCCCGCTACCAGATCGGTTATCAGCCCGGCAATATCTGTTTTTACAAAATTCAGGCTGAACTGGTCCGCCTCCGTTTTTCTAAAGTCGAGTAGTTGACTGGCCAGCTCTATCAGGCGCCGGGTATTTTTTTCAGCTATGGCGAGCGTTTTCTTAACATCTGGGTCTTTATCAAATTTTTTGCTCAACCATTCTATGGGGCCCGCTATCAGTGTAAGCGGCGTTTGTATTTCATGGGTAATATTGGTGAAAAATTCTATTTTGGCCTGGTAAATTTCTTTTTCCTTTTCATGTTCAAACAACTGTAGCTTTCGCAAATTTTTACGCTCCAGGTATTGACGATATAGGCGGTCCGTGATGAATATTATAACGCCTAAAAGCAGCAGGTATACAATATATGCGAAGTTGCTTTTCCAGAAAGGTGGAAGGATTTTGATGATCAGCCGCCGTTCCTTGCCCGTCCAGCTTCCGGTGTTGCTTTCAGCCTGGACAATAAATTCATAAGTGCCATGGGTAAGATCGGTAAAGTACGCTTTGCGGTTAGTATTGAGATAGGTCCAGGGCTGGTCAATGCCTTTCATAAGATATTTATACCGTGTTGCTTCGGGCGAGGAAAAGTTCAACGCCGCAAATTCAATACTAAAATTGTTCTGATCATATTTCAATATAACGGTGTCTGTGTATAAAACAGACTGGGAGAGGGGGCTGTTATGCCCGCCAGGTATTGCTTCTTTGTTATTAATTTGGAAACCGATGATATAGGTAGGCGGGCTTGGCTCTCTTTGGTTAAATAAAACCGGGTCAAAACCAATCATACCCTTAACAGAGCCAAAGTACATTTTACCATCGGTATGTTTATACGCTGAGTTGTAGTTGAATTGGTCCGTTATCAGCCCGTTGGCTTGTGTGTACACTTTTACCTGTTCTGTATGCAGGTCAAAACAAATAAGACCTTTGGATGAGCTGATCCACAAATGTTTTGAATTGTCTTCCAGGATACTGTATAATACATTGCCTGGCAGCCCGTTTGCGGTTGTATATCTTTTGATGGTTTTCCGGTCGGAGCTTAGTTTTATAAGCCCACTGCCGGTTGTGGCAAACCATAAAGCATGGTTGCTGTCTTCAAAAATATTGTACACAGGGAATTCGTTGATGGTCTTTCCCTTAGTGGTATCACCAAAATGTAAATTCCCGCGGCGGCCGGTTTTAGGATTATAATAAAATGCGCCTTCCTTTACACTGCCTGTCCAGATATTTCCTTCTGAGTCTTCAAATATATCATAAACATAAGTGTTGTATGGTATCTGGCTGATGCGCTTAAATGTTTTGTGTTGTGGGTCATACTCAAATA
Source organism: Chitinophaga sp. ARDCPP14 (assembly GCF_051362515.1). NCBI lineage: Bacteria > Pseudomonadati > Bacteroidota > Chitinophagia > Chitinophagales > Chitinophagaceae > Chitinophaga > Chitinophaga sp. ARDCPP14. The sequence goes on from NZ_JBKIXB010000008.1 coordinate 386,813, forward strand.
GTCCTGCATTACGGTATGCAGTACCCACCAGTAGTTTATTGTTTTTTGTGCGGTAGATTGAAATTACAAAATCACTTACCGGGCCGTTCCTGTCACCAATAAGTTTAAACCGGTCTGTAACCAAACCTTTACGCATATCCATTATTTCCATGCCCTGTAAAAAAGGGCCGATAAATAACTCGTTCCCCCAGGATAGCAGGCCATGTATATTGGAGTAAGAGATGCTTCCTTTTTTGCCTGTGGCTGTATAGTTTGTAAATATGCCCGTTTTTAAATTCAATTTGTTAATACCTGCATCTTCGGTGCCCACCCATAAGTGGCCGCTGCTGTCAGCACATATTTCTCTTACCGCATTTCCTGAAATAGCATTAGCACCCGGTAGCGGATAATATTTTTCAAATCGTGCATTGACCTTCGAATAGTAATTTAACCCGCCAAAAAAAGTACCGGCCCACATACCACCCTGGTTGTCCCTGCATACTGCATAAACAGCATTGTCTGCCAGGGCATAGGGGTCGCCTGGCCGTTTTCTCAGGCTTATGCTCTTGTTGGTGGCTAAGTCGTAAATGTAAATTCCCGATTCAGTAGCTATCCAGTATTGCCCGTCGTTACCCGTTGCAATATCGCGGACAAATATGTCTTTGTTTTTATCGGTATCCAGTGATAAAGATTTAACGATGCCTGTTTGGGTATGATAGCTTTTTAATCCCTGTTTAAAGCAACCTATCAACAGTTCGTTATTATTGATAGGGTATATTTTGCTGATAGACCGGGCATTTGCAGGGGCACTTTTATCAACGATCCTTATCTTTATGCCAGGCTTTGTTTTCGGGTTGTAAATATGAATATTACCGTCATTATCTCCCATCCATAAATTCATATTTGAATCCAGCGCAATACAGGATGCTTTTGTTTTTAAATCCTCCACCCGGTTCTCTGCCTGTATGTATTTGTATAGAGAAAACTGGATGAGAAACCAAAGATTGTTATCCTTGTCTATTACAAGATTATTGGTATATTCTTTCGGGACGGTTTCCAGTTCAGTGAGTACTTCTTTGTACGGGTTATATTTAAAAATGCCTTTGCCGGTGGCTATCCAGATCATCCTGTTTTTATCCTCAGCGATAGAATTGATAACATCATTTCCCAGGCTGCCGAATTTATCGTTATTGTTTTTGTAGGCTTTAAAAGAATACCCGTCAAAACGGTTCAAACCACCACGGGTCCCCACCCATATCAACCCTTTACTATCCTGTATTACAGCGGTCACTGCATTGTGCACCAGCCCGTCATCCACCTGGTAGTGCTTAAAATAATATTGCCCATAACATGGAGAAATGGTGACTGGTAAGAATAAATTCAGCAAAACAATATAACCGAGGAATTTCATAATACTGAATTCAAATATAAATAATGATATCAAAATACTATGGGTTTTAAAATAAAATTGTATCACTTGATTGCGGTGCATGCTATATTTGGTACGATTCGTCAAAACATTGAACAATCCGGGGGGAGTATGGCAAGCCCTGGAATGATAGTTAGAAAATAGGTATAATACCTAATTTTGATTAAGTTTAGTTATAGAATAAAAATGGTTTTCCCGTCATTCTAAATCATCTCTTATGAAAATCAATGTAAATGGCACAGATTATACCCTGAACGTGCCGGCTAACACCAGCCTTCTTGATGCCTTAAGAGTAAATTTAAATCTCACCGGTAGTAAATACGGCTGCGGAGAAGGCGCCTGTGGTGCATGCAAAGTGCTGATAGACGGTCATGCTACACCTTCGTGTATTACCCCCGTAGCAAGCGTGGAAAATAAAATTGTTATCACCATAGAAGGATTGGAAAAAGACGGTCAGCTGCATCCTATACAGCAGGCGTTCCTGGATGAAGACGCCTTCCAATGCGCCTATTGCAGCTCCGGCATGATCATTTCAGCGGTTGCCTTAAAAGCAAGAAATCCAACACCCACCAGGCAGGAGATCATAGAAGCAATGCAGGGAAATATTTGTCGCTGCTGTGTTTATCCACGTATTATAAATGCCATCAGCAAGGCTTAACGTTCAAAACCCAAGGTTATGAAAAATTCAGGCACAAGGCAAACTCCTGTGGAAGGAATCAACAGACGGAATTTTCTGAAACTGCTGGGCGGCGGTATTGCGGTTGCCCTTACCTATTCTGATCTGAACGCATTATCGAAGCATACAGCTTTCGTTCCTCCCGGTGATGACGCTATCGCCGCCTGGGTGCACATCCTGGAAAACGGAACAGTAACCGTTTACACCGGCAAAGTGGAAGTAGGACAAAACATTCGTACTTCCTTATCGCAGGTGGTGGCGGAAGAGTTGTCTGTTCCCGTGACCAGCATTGAAATGATCATGGGCGATACCCTTCTTACCCCTTACGACCGGGGTACATATGGCAGTCTCACTACACCTACTATGGGACCGAAGTTGCGGAAAGCGGCCGCCTCGTTAAAAGAGGTGCTCACGGATATGGCTGCGAAACAATGGAACGTAGCCCAACAAACGGTGACTGTTAAAAACGGCCAGGTTAGCCACGCCGCATCCGGTAAAACCGCGAGCTTCGGCGATCTCACCAAAGGGAAGAAAATGCTCTTAGCCGTAAACGACCAGGTGCAGCTCACTCCTGCTGAAAAATGGACCGTAGCCGGTACACCCGTGGCAAAGGTTAATGCGAAAAGCTTCGTTTCAGGAAAGCATCAATATGTATCAGATATGGTGATGCCAGGCATGGTGTATGGGAAAATGCTCCGTGCGCCGTCTTATGGCGCATCCCTGGTTGCTGCTGATGTAGAAAAGGCAAAGATCTCTCCAGGTGTAAATGTTGTTAGAGAAGATAACTTCATTGGCGTAACTGCCCCTGATCCCCAGACAGCCACTAATGCTTTGGCCCGAATAGAGGCCCGCTGGAAAACTACCCCGCAGCCTTCCAGGGCGGAAATTTTCACTTATCTTAAAACGCACGCACAAGACAAGGAAAAAAAAGCCGGGGAGGCCGTTGATAAAGCCTTTGGGGCAGCCCCGGTGCAGGTACAACAACATTTTGAGGTGCAATATATTGCCCATGTGCCATTGGAGCCGAGGGCGGCGCTGGCGGTGTGGGAAAATGGGAAGCTGACCGTATGGACCGGCACCCAACGGCCTTTTGGTGTGCAGGAGGAACTGGCGGAAGTATTTTCCATTCCGAAAGATAATATCCGTGTAATGATGCCGGATACCGGCTCCGCCTATGGCGGAAAACACAGCGGGGAAGCCGCGGTGGAAGCGGCGCGCCTTTCCAGGGCCGTAGGTAGACCGGTAAAAGTAGTGTGGACCCGTGAAGAAGAATTCAAATGGGCTTATTTCAGACCGGGCGGACTTATAGAAGTAGCCGCCGCAGCCAGCAACGAAGGACTTTTGGCGTCCTGGGAGTTTCATAATTATAACTCCGGCGGTGCTGGTATTGAAATCCCTTATGAAGTGCCACACAAGCACATCCAATACCATCCATCTGATACACCGTTGAAACAAGGCTCTTACAGGGGCCTTGCCGCTACGGCCAACGTCTTTTCCATAGAAAGCGTAATGGACGACCTGGCCCGGCAATTAAAACAGGATCCATTCCGGTTCCGGCTTAATAATTTAAAAGAGGAACGATTAAAACAAGTGTTACAGGCAGCAGCATCCAAATTTGGCTGGACACGGCAAAAGGAAGCTGGTCGTGGTTACGGTATGGCGTGTGGATTTGTAAAAAACGCCTATGTAGGAACCTGCGCGGAAGTAGCCTATAATAAATCCAACGGGCAGTTGCAATTGCTCCGGCTCGTAGTGGCTTTTGACTGCGGCGCCATTGTGAATCCCATGCACCTGGAAAATCAGGTGATGGGTTGCGTGTTGCAGGGACTTGGTGGCGCTTTATTTGAAGCCGTGGACTTTAAAGATGGCCGCATTTTAAACCCATCGCTTTCCAGCTACCGGGTGCCCAGGTTTGGCGATATTCCGGAACTGGACATTGTGCTTGTTGACAGAAAGGACATGCCGTCTGCAGGAGCAGGTGAAGCACCGATTGTTGGTGTTGCGCCTGCCATCCGTAACGCAATTGCGGATGTTACCGGCGTAAAGCTGAATACGCTGCCATTGCTGCCACATGGAATGACATTAAAAACCTGAAAATAATGCAGAAACCATTAAGAAAACCTAACTTTAGATAGTAAAGGGCCCCGCACATCTCATTCAGAAAAAAACCAACTTAGGGTTGTCAGTTTGGAATAAAAATCGCTGATCACTTTGAGCGAAAAATCCACGTATAAAATTGTTCACCAAAAATCAACCACCATGACACAGAAAATTTTGATTACAAAGTTTAATTACAATTTGTCTCATGCCGAATTGAGGGACCTTCTTCTTACCGTTGCAGGAGATTTTGCTGCAGTACCCGGCTGCTTATGGAAAATCTGGCTTATAGATGAAGGGAAAAATGAAGGCGGGGCAGTATATCTGTTCAATAACAACGACGCACTGGAAGCATTTAAAGCAAGTCCTTTGGTGCAATCGGTCATGTCACATCCAGCTTTAAGTAATTTCGATTTTCGAATTACGGACATTGTAGCGCAACCCAGTGTGGTTACAAGAGCACCACTGACGGCGGCAGTTACTATATAAGGCCTGAAGCAAGGGGGATCCAGTGTTTGGGAAGGCCACATACTAAAATACCCCATTTGTTATCCAATAAATAATTTTAAGTTTACGGGTGATAAATCGCGTCTTCCGGTATATAGTATGGACCAAGTTCACCATCGTATGCAAACAATATCAGACCACACATTGCTCAATATGCTCAGAAGTGAGGACAATGCTTCTTTTGAGGTATTGTATCAATACTATTTTCCAACTATTGCCGCATATATTATTAATAACTACGGGCAAAATAAGGATGCGGAAGATATTTTCCAGGAAGCAATGATTGTATTGCTTCAAAAAGTAAGGCAACCTAATTTCTTACTTACGGCTTCCCTGAAAACTTATCTTTTTGCTATTTCCAGGAACCTCTGGCTGAAACATCTCCGGGATAATAGGTTATTGCCCGTAGAGGATGTATCCCTGTATCCGTGCGCGACAGCGGACTTTCCAACGGAATTACACCAGGAGAAAACCGAAGATGAAAAAGTACAAACCTGGATATCCAGGATCACAGGGCATTGCCAGCGTATACTAAAAGCCATCTTTTTTTACCGGGAGCCTATGGAAGTTTTAATGAAAAGAATGGGCTGGAAAAACAGGCATACAGCAGCCAATCAGCAATATAAATGCATTCAACAGGTTAGGAAAATGAAGGCAAAAGAAGAAAGCATATAGTTTTTGGGTGATAAATCTTATGAACGGGTATTAATAGGAAATCACCTTTAAACAGTTTAATTATGTCTGTAAAAACAAAAATCATTCTTTGTATTGTCTCTTTAGTATTAACTGGTATTTGCCTTTATCATTTCTTTGGTTGATTAAAAAACAGTTAGAATGAAAACAGCTGTCAATATTCGGGGAATAAGGGAATATGAAGGAGATGGTAAAAGCTGCCCTGTTGTTCCCGTTCATCTGCCCTGGTATAAGAAAGTGGCCCTAACATTTTTCCGCTTCGGGGTATGTCCCATTTGTATTACTATGAGTATATCGTATAATATCGGCAGGTTTTTTAAGGGAATAAAAAAGTGAAATGTTGCCGGGTGGCCCATCTGCAAACAATTTTTGTTTATGAAGGTGCAATTGATTATTTTTTGTATAAATAGATGCATCCCATATGTCATCAGGCTTCCTCAAAATACCTGTCCCTGCCGCTTCCCGTGCAGCTGCAAATCAAACGGTTCCCCGTAGTGGAATTGCCTATCCGGCCGTTATAACGCCACCTGTATTACAACAACAGGGGATCATGCAGCTCAAAATTGACAAGTTATTGGACAACGGAAGTGATAAGCAGGCGATTGAACGTTATATGAAAGGCGCCGTGAATTCACGGGGCCAGACTTTTGAACAGGCGGTGGAAGAAGTGATGGTATTGTTCCCGGCGTTGAGTGATAAGTTGGCAATCTCCAAAACCTGGCTTTTACTAAAGGAATCCTTGTCTGGTGAAAAAATTGATGTCATAACAGACTGCATTATCCGGTTGTCTAAAGACGTGAATACGATCTTCATGGAACATACGCCCTATCCCAACCTGAGATCTCATGACCTCAGGCCGGACAAGCCTTTTACCATTCCGCAAAGCGAGAAAAGCCAGGAGCGCTCGGAGACACTGTATAAAGAGATTGATAAGGAAGCGAAACGCTTGTTTGAACTGGTGAAAAAGGAAGATAATGGGGCAAAAACGAAATTGGGAAACTTGCTGCGTTATGATAAAGAGCACGACACCTACAAAGGATATATGCTGGGTGTACTTATTATGGATGGGCAGGTGTTTGCTACCTGCTCCGGTGGTCAGTCGGCCGGTTTTGAGCTCATCGCCAAGTCACTGGGGATGCAGTACGTGAGCTCCGTAATGAATGTGGAGGAAGCAAGAGGAATTATCGTCAAAGAAATAGGGCCGCATAGTTTTGGAACCGGAGAGGAGAAAAACATTGTAAAAGAACATACGGGGAGCGAGGAAGTGAAAACCGGGCTTGCCGGTACCTGTGCTGCCCCGAAGCTGATCTGGTCTATCATTGATGGAGGCCATGTGAAATTGCATCCCACCACTATGCAGCATGCATCCATGACGGAAAGATGGGTGTCTCCACTCAATGCCGACAGTACGGTTCCTATAATTGATGCACATGGCAAGATTATAAAATATGGCAGTGGTGATATTGTACCTTCCTGTAAGGCTTGCCAGCATTTAATGCATGGACTGGAAGAACGTCTGCAGCGGCGGCTGGCCCACAGTAAAGAAATGAAATCACTCTGGGAAAAGGAAAATTCTGCAGAAAATATAGAAAGGAAAAGAGTGGAAAAAGAACAAAAACAGGCGCTGGACAGGGAATATGAAAGCCAAACCCTGACTGGAAACTCAGGTGAAGTACAGGCATTAAACCTCGCCTTAGAGAATTTATTAAATACCATTATAAAAGGGGACGATTCCATTTTGAAAGACGAACTCAGTTTCCTGAGAAGCAGCACTGACAGATTAGAAGAGTTACGTTTTGACCTGCGGGCTTTTGCAAAGATCCCACTGGGCGATAGCAGGGCAGCTGTATTGGATACCCTGGAACGGCTGAAAGAAGGACAACGCGTTATTGCTACCATGGTGGACGGTATCAATCAATTTTGGGCAACGCAGGAAAAGCCGGCGGCAGCATCATCCGGAAAAGGTGGCGCAACGGAGAAAAGGTCCGGAAAAAATAAGAGGTAGCCACACCAGCTTTTGTTTTAAAAAAAAGGGGCATCTCAAATACTTTTGAGATGCCCCGTATTACTGTTTTACCTTTCTTCTCTTAATTATCCCACCAGACCTTTGTACTCTGGATAGCTGTTTGTTGTGGTTGTGCATTCGTTAATATCTCGTTTTGCGGATATAACAACCGGCGGGGGATATCTATCAATGCTCCATCTACTTTCTGCAATTTTGGAAAACCCGTTCTTCTCCAGTCGTTATACGTTTCAAAGTTGAAGATATTAGCTACTGCTTTTTCCTCCATGATCAGCTGTAGCGCATTTCCGGCGGTTAGTTTGCGGCGGTTTACATAAGCAGTGGCCGCAGCGCTGGCAGTATCAATCCCGAGTTTGGACAGATGGGAATTGATCGCATTTACATATACCGGCTGCGCAGCGGCATAACCGCTGGTGATCAGCAGGGCTTCTGCCTGTATGAATAGTGCTTCAGAATAATTGAAGATGTAATTGGACGATGCTTTGGCGCCATAAAATGCAGCGGGGTAAGAGTACTTAGCCAGGTCTCCTGTGGGCGTACCGATTTTTCTGCCGGTAAACAGTCCTGTTGCCGTGGCGGGAGCAATCATCTTTGGCAGCCGCGGATCATTCCGGTTGCGTAAGGTATCGATCAGTGTGGCATTCATCACGTAGGTAGTTACCGGTGTAAAGGTGAGGTACCAGATGTTTTCCGATCCTGCCGCGCCGGAGTAGGTGAACTTAAGATCATCGTTGTTGGATGTCATGCCTTCTTTTAAAGCAGCTATTGCGCTTTCGGCCTGCACCTTGGCGGTGTATCCGGGTGCTTTGGTGAGATGTATATAATACCTCGCTTTCAGCGACCATGCGAGCTTGCGCCAGGCGTTCATATTGCCGTTGTAGAAGTAGTCGTCACCTGTTGGGCTCTTTGGACTGCTGTTTTTGTCGATGTTGGCTATGGCATCGGTGAGCAATGACTGGATGCTTTTGTAAATATCTTCCTGTTTATCGTAAGGTACTGTGAAAACGCCGCTGACAAACGCTTTAGAATAAGGAATATCTCCCCAGAAATCGGTGGCAGTGCCGAGGGTGTAAGCCGTAAGTATTTTGGCAATGGCCGCATAGTTCCAGTTGTTATTCGCTTCCGCCTTTTTATTCAGTGTGATCAGGTTGTTGAGTGAGGTGACGTAGAAGTTGGACCAGTCGCCATCCATATCAATATTAAACAGCTGGTAACTGCCCACATAAGGATTCAGCTGGTTGGCGGCTATGTTCTGCACATAGTTCTGTATAATGATTCCCGCATTGCCGCCATGGATATTGTCAGAAATGTTCAGTTCCGCCGGCGCCAGGATCAGTGATTCCTGCACATCTATCGGATTATTGGGATCGGTGTTTATATCCAGGAATTTTTTACATCCCTGTAAACAAAGACCGGTGAGCAGCAGTATATAAAGAGACTTTTTCATGTTGATAAATTTTAGTGGTGCCGGCATACTAAAAACTAAATTTCAATGAGAAGTTGATTGAGCGTGATGTTGGCGTGGAAAACGCATAAATACCCTGTGAGCTGTTGCCTGTGCCATAGGAACTTACTTCCGGATCAGCACCGGTAAAATGCGGGCTGTAGATCCAGAGATTCCTGCCGGCTACTGCCAGGGAAGCGGTTTTGAAAGGTGTTTTAGCCACAAAGGAAGCAGGCAGGAGGTAGGAAAGACTTACATTCCGCAACTTGATATAAGTACCATCCTGGATGGTGGATTCGTATTGCCTGGTCTGGTAGTAGGTTTGCGCATCTACTGCCACGGTGTTGGGCTTTCCGTCTACTTCGCTGATTCCTTTCACCACCATTTGGCCGCGGGTGGCAGTTACCTTTGCAGTGCCGTAGTAGAAACCGGCTGACTCAACATCATTTTGCACATCGCCGCCTTTTTTCATATCGAAGAAAAAGGAGAGGCTGAGCTGTTTATAACGGAAGGTATTATCCATGCCGGCCAGCCAATCCGGGTTAATATCGCCCACAATGCCTTGTTGCGGATCTACTACCGGTAGTCCACCGGCGTCGATGAGTAGTTCCCCGTTGTCGGCCCGTTTATAGCGGTTGCCAAAGAAGATGTTATAGGGTTCTCCTTTGATCAAACGTCCCAGCTGGTCAACGCCCGGCGCCAGGGAAAGTACCTCGTTTTTGATCTTCGAAAAATTCAGGGTAACATTCCAGCTGAAATCTTTTGTCTTTACAGGAGTAGCGCCCAACAGCAGCTCTATTCCTTTGTTGGATATTTCGGCAGAGTTAATAGTAGTGCTGTTGAAACCGGTTGAAGGGGGGATTTGTGACCCTGGAATGAGCCCGCTTTTGGAGCGACGGCTAAAATAAGATCCTTCAAAGGTGATCCTGTCTTTCAGGAAACGCATTTCAAGCCCCGCTTCATATTCATTGAGCCGTTCATTGATGAGCGTGGGGTTACCCAATGCAGTTGTCAGTAAAAAGCCTTGCTGTCCCTGGAACGGGAACTGGAAAAAACCGGCGTTTGTATTCCTGCCTGCCTGCACATAAGGGGTAGATAACGCATACGGACCTACGCCGTCGTTACCCACCGTAGCATAGCTCAGGCGTACCTTTCCGAAGTTAATGACATTGGAGGCTTTAGGTCCGAGGAATTCGGAAAAGATAAAGCTGGCAGCGGCCGATCCGTAAGGGTAGAAATTTTTATCGGGATTGAGCACGGAGCTGCCGTCGTACCTGCCGGTTAAAGACAGGTTCAGGAAGCGGTTGTACTCAATATTAGCCTGGGAGTAGAAGCCTACTTTTCTGAGCTGGGTGTAACTTTCAGTACCTGTGATAGTGGAGCCGGACGATAAGTTATTAAAGTCGTTAATATTGAGCCCGGTGCCGTTAATATTCATATACTGGCTGTAAGTAGTATAGATATTATTACCGACTAACAGATTTACGTTGAATTTGCCAAATGTTTTCGTGGCGCTGATGATCAGGTCATTATTGAATTGCCGGAAGTTGATGTTCTGGTTCCTGATTTGTCCTGTGAGGCCAATCTGCGGACTTGGATGTTCTATATACTTATCAGACTCCGTGTAGATGTCCGCGCCAAGTCTTTCTGTAATAGTAAGCCAGCTGGTAGGAGTGATGTTGGCGGTAAATACCGGGAGAAACCTGTTGACTTTAGAATCATTGCTGATGTTATCGAGCGTCCACAGCGGCATATTCCTGGAGTAGCGGTAGCCGCGCTGGCTACCGTCGGGCAGGAGCACAGGGTATGGATTCCACGATACCGGTTGTAGCAGCAGCACAAATAAAGGCCCGTTGCTGGCGCCTTCCGGCAGCCTTTCCTGGTCGGAGTTGTTGTATCCCATCTGGAAAGTAGTGCTCACATATTTGCCTATTTTGGAATTGTACTTTGCAAAGAAGGAGTGCCGCTTAAAATCATTTCCCGGCATTACACCTTTCTGGTTGAAATAGGAATAGCTGAGAAAATAGTTGGAATTATTGGTACTGCCGGAGGCAGAAATAGTATTGTTGGTAGTAATACCCGTGCGGAAAAAATCGTACGGGTCGTAGGTAGGTGCGGGCTGGCCGTTTACTTTGAGGGTATCCATGAGGGGACCCCAGGAAAGGCTTGTTTTTTTGTCGGCGTCCTCACCGTTATAAAAGATACCGGTGGTACCCTGTCCATATATATTTTGCCGTTCCGGCAGGAGTGGATGCTCAAAAGAAGCATCTGACGAAAAGTTGAATACCGGTTTCTTATCCACACCGCCATTTTTAGTGGTAATGAGTACTACACCCCGGGCGCCGGAAGACCCATACAACGCCGTAGCGGCAGCGCCTTTCAGGATGTTCACATTTTCAATGATAGCGGGATCAATATCTGCGATACGGTTTACGCCGGAGCCCGCGGCTCCGCCGCTGATATTGCCGGTTTCCGTGTTATCAACGGGCACGCCGTCGATTACAAACAGCGCCTGGTTTTCCCCGGTGGGAGAAGAGTTACCCCTGATCACAATGCGGGAGGAGGCGCCTGCATTACCGGAAGAACTGGTAATCTGTATGCCCGGCACCTTGCCGGCCAAAGTATTCACCAGGTTAGGTTCCTTGGTTTTTAATAGTTCTTCTCCGTTCAGCTGCTGGGAGCTGAAGGTAAGGTTGCGTTTTTCCCGTTTCACTCCCAATGCCGTTACTACCACGGCATTCAGCGCCGAGGTGTTGCTGGCTAAAGTAATAGCAAACGTTGTTTTGCTACCCACCGGTACTTCCGCACTAAGAAATCCAACACTGGAAATGACCAGCGAATTTTTTTCGTCCACGGTTAATTTAAATGTACCGTCGGCGCTGCAGGTGGTGACGGCCTTCCCGCCTTTCTCCCTGACGGTGGCGCCTATAACAGGCATGCCGGACGAATCGGCGACAGTGCCCGTAATCGCTTTCTTCTGCGCAGATGCAGACAAGGAGAAGAAAGCGAGAAAACATACCATATATAGCGGTACGAAGCATCCTGATACTGCTGATTTTGCTGATAGTGCCATTTGAATAAACGTTTGGTTGACAAGTTGAGGGCTGCATAGAATAGTTAGCGGAATAAAAGTAGGTGTAAGCCGTAAACATGGATTCAGAATAATTAACCGATTGTAAACGTATTTTATCCCAAAAGCCGGTAGAGTATTAATATGCGTCTATGTTAAATGTCATATCGACAATAATATGAATAAGAGAGGGTGTGTGGGTTTTTATAAGCGTTGTTTTGACACTAATTGGGGAGATGTGCCAGCCTTGGTATTTAAATATATGGTCAGTTTGCAGTTGGTTGTCTTGAATTAGAATAATATCTGCCGACCGGGAATTGGATGATTCAATATCAGATGATGCAATAATTACCCGATGTAAGGAATGGAGTTTATCCTCACTAGCCATTACTACTATTTTCAAATATGGACGACCAATAAGCATACCACCGCAGTGCAGGAAATTTTTTCTAATGGTGGGAGAGGATCCTTAATCCTAAGTTTCCCTTTTAAAATACTATAACCTTTTACTCCGCAGTTGTAGGATCAATAACAGTAGCCACCTCACTGACAGCATTGGCCGGAAATCCTCCCTGCTTCGCGTGCTCACGAACCATTTCTTCATTAGGGGCAATGTAAACGCAATAAATTTTATCAGCAGTCACATAACTATGGATCCATTGAATTTGCGGACCCATATTGCTTAATACGCCACAGGAAGCTTGTGAAATAGCTTTCAACTGTTCTCCTGAGAGTTTACCTGCACCAGGAATTTCGCGTTCGATAACATACTTAGGCATAATGGTAGATTTTAGTTTTATCCTATGAAGTTAAATCTTGCTTCTTGCCGGGGTTTTGACAGGTAGTGGAGTAGTACGAATGTATATCCTAAATATAAGCATTTATTCTAAGAAATCGTTCAGGTAAAACCGAAAAAAGGGCGCAGGTACAACACCTGCGCCCTTTTTATCAAAACAGCTCCTTTAACGTTTATACACACCCACTTCCGCCAGCGCAGAGAAATTTCCGTTCTTATAATCCGACCGCACAATCACCCTGAAATACCTGAAACTTACCGTTTCCGTCAGGTCTATGTATTGCTTATCCGCTGCGGATAACAAGGTAAACGCACCCAGCGGTTGCCAGGTGGTATTATCGTCGCTCACTTCAATTTCAATCAGTTTCAATGGTCCGTCCAGCGGGGTACGTTGTATGAAGGTAAAGCCGTAGGCCAGGTTGATGGTACCCATATCTACTGTAATGGTACGCGGATAAGTAAGACCTGCAACTTTCGACATGTGCCATACGGTAGATGCTTTGTTATCGATCGCATTGGCGGGCCCGCGGCCGGAGGGTTCGTCATAGTCAGATGCGGTGGCCGTCCACCCTGTTTTGGCATATTCCACCGGCGGACCCTTTACCGCAATCGCCTCGTAGGCCGTTTTAAACAAGTCGATGGCACTGGAATCCGGCAGGTATACCGTAGTGTATGCGAGATCGGTATTATCACTGAAAAGAAAGTTGGACAAGGTGGTGGTATTGGAATCTACCGGTACGCGGATGTGCTGCACCGTACCACCAGCATCTGTATACCTTATTTCTGTACCTGTTACGTGGGTATCTGCGCTTCCCCAGGTAATGGCCACTTTGCCGTCGGAGTAGAGCGCGCTTTTAACAGGTCGGGGTAACAACGAGCTGATATAACGCTCACCATACACCTGGCCGGTAGTACTTACTTTTATGGACTTGTTTCCCTCATCATCAAAAGTGTAGATATCGAAAGAGTAAGCGCCTTCGGCTATAGGGGAGAGGATCACGTTGATAGTGTCTACGTCATATTGTCTTTTCAACACCATATCCAGGGAATCACTTTTGTTATTCCAGTAAATTTTGGCTTTAGTGACCCTGGGATCGCTGACCAGCCACGATAGCCGGATCCGGTTATCACCCGGAAAAACCTTTACGGAATCCACTGAGCCGGCGTAAGGGATTTCTCCGTTTTTAATGAACTGTTTGTAGGTGTCGTCCATTTTGCTGCAGGCAGCAAACAACAGGAGCAGCGCTAATAAACAGGCGTTATATATTTTCATGACCAGTTATTTGTGTTAGATGATAACATTTTACTTCACATTGCCCCAGAAGGTAAGTTCCGCGATGTAGATATGATCCAGCGCGCCCCATACTTTGACGGTTTTAAAGCGCAGGTATCTTACAGGTGGTACATCGGGCGGAAAATCAAAATCCTCCCCGTCTACAGTGGCAAATTGTTTGTCTTCCGTGGTGATGGTGCCATCGGGCGTACCGGAGGGTTTTACGGATTCAAAACCGGATAGCAATACCCAGTTGTCCCAGCTGCCATCGCTGGATGGATTATTACTGCCCCAGATCTCATATATTTTGGGATCGCCGCCGGTATAAGACCCGTCGGCGGTGCTGCCGTCACGGTGATGCAGCTTGAAGCGGCTCAGCGTAGCAGTAACGCCCATGTCGATCGTAAACCACTGCGGCAGGCCGCTGCCTGGTTTGGTATGGAAGATGGAGGTACCGGCGTTGCCCAGCTTGTCATCCCAGAGGTAGGGGATTTTACTGCTGATATGCCCTGCATAGGTATCTGTCGGAAGATCTACTTCTTTGAATTTTGTTTTTTCCAGTTTTTGTTCAAATAAAGGCGATAGTTCAGCATACAGCGTGTCGGAGTGATTGTTCCATCGGTCACGCACAAAGGCGGCAAATTTTCTTTTGGTAGTATTAAAGCCCCTGGCGGCAAACGTGCCGGTCTTTCTTTTGGTATAAAATGTTTCCGCCGGTACCAGGTCGTTCGTGGAATCGGCCGCCAGTACGGTAATCACCACATCTGCTTCTGAATTATTTACGAAGTTGACCCTTACGCCGCCGAAGGTAGCAGCAAGCGTCAGTTGCTGGAATACTTGTTTTACCGGTGGCGTAAGTGGCTTTACGGAGATGGTGACCGGCTCCGATATATTTTCGCCACGACTCACAGCATAAAGTTTTACCGGGTATTCCAGCGTGTCGGGAAATCCGTCTATGGTTAGCATATGCTGGTAGTAAGATGCTTTTACTTCCCGCTCTATACCTGGCCGGATGGAGTACACGGCTTTTATATACAGGAGGTCTTTGTCTTTCGGGCGACTATAACTGATATTGGCGCCGCCGGCAATACTTTCGGCGCGTACGTTGGTAACCGGCCCCGGCGCCTGGTCTTTGTTAAGCGGCTGAACGCCTTCCTCTTTACAGCAGTATAAGCCAGCACAAAGCAGAACAGGTATGATATATTTTTTCATAGTTAATTTCTTTTTTTGTAAACAGATTACCAGCCGGGATTTTGATTGATCTTTTTATTACTCAGCAACTCTGATTCGGGTATCGGCCATAAATAATCCCTGGTGGTGAAAACCTGGTTATAGATCACTTTTTCACGATAATAAGCGGTGGCGTCTTCCTGCGCCAGATCCCACCCGGTAATGGGTTTGTTAAGTTCGTCCACAGCTTTTTTCCATCTCCGGAGATCCCAATAGCGTTGTCCTTCAAAGGCTAATTCAATCAGCCGTTCCCGTTGGATAATATCACGCATGCCCTCTTTTGTGGTGAACTTGGCAGGGTTACGCGCATAGTTGGTCCAGGCGCTTTCCACGGATGTTAAGCCAGCCCGCTCGCGGATAAGATTGATATACCGGTATACCTCTGCGCTGGGGCCATTGGCTTCATTTTCGGCTTCTGCATATAACAGGTACAGGTTCGCCAGTCGCAAAATAGGCCACGGATAGTTTTGAATAGTGTAGGTGGTACCGTCGCCGATTACGTTGTTGAAGTTCACCAGCTTTTTGGGCCAGTAACCGGTAACGGAGTACGACGACTGGTTCTGCGCACTGGCTGGTTGTCCTTTTTTGCTGGATACAAAAAAGAGATTGGCATTGTCGTTAAATAAACCCTGCCCGTACCAGATGCCGCCATCAAATCCCAGGTCGGCATAAAAGCGGGGTTCCCGGTCGAAATGGAGGGCTGCGGTCTGATATCCTTCCTGCAGGTCGTACCGGTATGCATGCGTGCCGGTACGCAGTTTAAAACGGCCGTTATAGTCCCATGTCTTATCTTCTGTGATCGGTACGCCATGATTGGTGTAAAATAGCTGCGCTATTTTCAGGGTAGGGGCGATGTTGCCCACCGTAGCGCTGTTGGCCGTTTTAGAAGGATCGAGTCCGCGCGGAGTGGCGCTGGCCTGTATGCTGCCGGCCAAACTATTGGTATGGCCCCATATAATTTCGGGATTCCATTTCTCACATACAGCATTACGGATACTGAGTTCTATCCGCGTGGTGTCGGAGATTTTATATTGAAAGAACTGCGGATTGAAGGTATATAGTTTGTATCCCTGCGATTCGCAAAGCGTGAGCGCAGCTTTGCAGGCAGCGGCGGCGCGTACCCATTTCTGCGGATCATTGGTTTGGGCAAACAGCAACCTGCCATCGGGACCTTTAAAACCGGCGTGGTCGGAGTTGCCGTTAAACAGCGGGCTGGCTGCCAGTACCAGCACCTGTGCTTTCACCGTTAATGCAATGGCTTTGGTAACACGGCCCAGCTCTGATACTTCATTCTCTATTTTGTCCGGCAGTTGTGCAGCAGCTTCGTCCAGCTGCTTGGCAATGTAGTTCACACAGGAATCTACCGGTTCTCTGGCTGGATATACTTCCTCCTCGCCGGCGCTTACCGGCACATTGTTTTTGATGAGTGGAACAGGGCCATACATCTGGAACAGCCAAAAATGATAATAGGCTTTCAGGAATTTTGCTTCCCCTGCCCAGCGTTCTTTTTCGGTGCTCTCCATATCGGGCACCTTACCAATGTTTTCCAGGAAAATATTGCATTGCCGGATTCCTTCAAACAAATCCTTACCTCCGGCAGTACCCTGCCAGTAATTCATATAGCAGTTCACTACATTCTGGTTGCCACGGGCAATCTGCCAGGCATTGGAGGTATTGGTAACGGGCAGCCAGTACTCATCTCCGGCGGCATTAGACGGATTGCCGTCAAAGTTGCCCAGCGCCGGCATATAGGAGTAGCAGGTAAAAAGAAATCTTTCGGCAGTAGAACGGAGCCGGAAGGCATAGTCGATGGTGGCCACGTTATCCGGTACTATGTCCAGGTATTTTTTACAGCTGCTGAAAAGCTGTGGTAACGTAACAATGAATATCAGGCAGATGATCTTTTTCATAACATGCAGTTAAAAGAATAAGAAAGCGGATGTTTAGAATGTGGCGAGTGCGCCAACGTTGAATACCCGTTGTACCGGGTAACCCAGACCGTTACCGGCCATTTCCACATCCCATAGTTTAAACTTGCTCCAGGTAAGCAGGTTGGTACCGTTGGTGTATACACGTAATGTTCTCATATGCGCCCATTGCCGCACGGTATAACCTATTTCCACCTGCTTCAGCCGGATGAAAGCGCCATTCCGCATAAACCACGTACTTTGCTGGGAGTTGTTATCGTTACCAATAGCGGTAGTGCTGAGCCGCGGCCATAAAGCATACAGATCGCGGTGCTCTTCTGACCAGTGACTGTCGGCGTATGCCTGCAGCAGCTGGTTCTGTGGTTTACCTGACAATGTTTCATTATCATAATAATAGGTCATGAAAGGGGCAGTGGCGCGTGCATTGATCCAAAACGATTCCCGGCCCAGTCCCTGGAAAAATGCAGAGAGGTCGAATCGTTTATAGCCTACAGAAAAACCGAATCCATAAGTGATTTCGGGCGTGGTGGGAAAGCCCAATGGCACCTGGTCGAGTTGGGTGATTTGCCCGTCGCCGTTTACATCATGGTATTTGATATCTCCGCCGCCATATTCCCCAAAATTCTGACGGGGCGATTTTGCG
Source organism: Chitinophaga sp. ARDCPP14 (assembly GCF_051362515.1). Lineage (NCBI taxonomy): Bacteria > Pseudomonadati > Bacteroidota > Chitinophagia > Chitinophagales > Chitinophagaceae > Chitinophaga > Chitinophaga sp. ARDCPP14. The sequence continues at coordinate 404,601 of NZ_JBKIXB010000008.1, forward strand.
GCTTCCGCATCATCTACAAAAAGCCTTTCTGCGATGTATCCCCATTGCTGGGAAATGGGGTAGTTCACGTGCAGTTTCCAGGGCGCGCCATCGTACGAAGGTTCTTCATATGTGGTGAACTTGCTGGTGGCATAGGTGAAGTTGGCCCTTGCCTGGATCCAGAAGTGCTGGTTGAAAGAATGGTTGTAATCGGCTGAGAGATCGATTCCTTTTCCTTCGGCGGCGCCCACGTTGGCGCGGGGTTGGGCGGAAAGTCCCATAGTGGCTGGTGTGGCAGTTCTGGTCATGAGGATATTACTGCGTTGTTCCTGGTAGAAGTCGGCCATGATATCCAGTTTGCCAAACAGGCCCAGCTCCAGGCCCAGGTTGGCTTTTTTAGCAGTTTCCCAGCTGATGTTAGGATCTGCATATCTCGAGAGTGAAATACCTGGCCGGCTGTAGCCATTGTCGCGGCCAAATACTGCACTTTTGCCGGCGTCGTTCATGTTTACATTGGAGAGGTACATAAAGCGGTCGTTTGGATCACCGATCGCATCGTTACCGGACAACCCGTAAGTAGCGCGGAGCCGCAGGTTGGAAATCGCATTTTTATAAGGCTCAAAGAATTTCTCATTGGAAATGCTCCAGGCTACGCCCGCAGAAGGGAAAAATCCATAGCGGTGCGATTCATGAAAACGTTCCGACCCGTTATAGCCAAAGTTCAGCTCCACATAATACCTGTTCTGGTAAGAGTAGGTGCCGCGTCCTGCCAGGCCCACGTTGCGGAAGGGCAGCGACGCCTGCAGATCAGCGCCGTTGCCGGTAAGATTGTTACGTACCATAAACACAAACAAACCACTCAGGGTATGATCCTTGTGAAAAGTGCGGTTATAATTAAGTGCGGATTCCATATAAAAACTGGAGTTCACTGTTTTGGCGCCGGGTACATAATTCAGGTATTCTGTGCCCAGTTCTTCGTTCTGCAGTTCCAGTTTAAAGGTGTTTTGTAGTTTATCATAAGAACCTGCCTGGTACCAGAAGGGGCTGTAGGCACGGGTTACATCAAAATAAGTATTGCGTGTCACATTTACCATCGTCCGGAAATTCAAACCTTCTGTCAGCGCCGATAAGTTTTGTTTTACTTCAAACTGCGCCGCCATCATAGAGCGGGAATAATTTTTATATCCCTTTACCATGTCGGCGTATGGATTCAGCAGATAGGCGTTGGTGCCATCATCATAATTGCCGAACATAATATGCTGAACATACTGGTGGTCTGCATCGGCCGGATAATAGGCGGGGAAGTACACGGGATTGGTGCGCATTACTTTTTTGTACAGGTCTGCGCCTCCGTCGATAGGACCGGTGTAGTCGTCGAAGGAGCCGCTTAAACGAACCACCATCTCGGTAGATTTGGTGATGTTCACGTTTACATTGGATCGGAGCGAATAATTTTTCAGGTCGATGTTGCTGTTAAAATTATTCCGTTTATCTACGTTCAGTATGCCATTGTCTTTATTGAAAGAGCCGGCCACATAATATCTTGCTGCAGTGCCGCCACCGCTTACATTGAGGTTGGCGCGCTGGTTGGTGGTATAGCTTTTAAAAAGTGTGCCTCTCCAGTCGGTAGCCGGATACATGTAAGGATTTATGCCGGCAATGGTGTTATCAATTTTCTGATCTGTGTAAGGTAGCTGCCCAAGTGGATCGCGGGTGAGCACGGCTTCATTATTCAGCCGCATATAAGTGATGGGATCTGCGAGTGCCACATTGCGGGTGGGGGAGGCCAGGGAATTTTCGAGCCGGACGGTGATGGCGGCTTTCCCTTCTTTTCCTTCCTTGGTCGTTACCAGGATTACGCCATTGGCAGCGCGGCTGCCGTAGAGGGAGGTGGCGGTGGCATCTTTCATGATAGAGAAGCTGGCAATATCATCCGGTTGCAGCCGGGCGAGGTCTGTTACGGTGAGTTCTATACCATCTATCAATATCAGCGGATCTTTTTTATAGCCGAAGGTAGTTACGCCGCGGATGAAAAAATCCGCGTTATCCTGGCCAGGTTCACCGCTGCGCTGGTAGCCAATGACGCCCGCAATGCGGCCTGCCAGGGCGGTAGTCAGGTTGCTGGCCGGTACCTTTAGTTCCGCTGGGTTAATAGTGGTTACGGCGCCTACTACATCCGTTTTTTTCTGTTTACCAAAAGCCACTACTACTGTTTCTCCCAGCTGGCTGTAGGAAGGCCGCATGATGATGTTGATTACTTCCCTGCCGTTTACCGGGATCTCCTGTGAGGTGAAGCCTATCATGGAAAATATCAGGGACGCGTTGTCTGGCACTTTCAGGATATACCGTCCGTTGACGTCGGAGGCGGTGCCCACCCCTGGCTTGTTCTTTACAGCGATAGTTACGCCTATCATGGGAACGCCGCTGCTGTCTGTTACCAGTCCCCTTACTTCCTTGTCGGCCACCGGGAGAATGGCGTCAGCAGAGGCAGGCAGCCGGAATAAAAGCAGCAATATGGCTACTATACCAACGTAAAATTTGTCTCGCATAAATTGTTTTTAAAAGATGGATAAAATTCGTGTATACGTTTCCGTTACAGACACAGAAAGGCCATTTCCACCGGTATTTTATCCGGTGGATCAGTGGAATAGCAACTGCGGTAATCACCTTTGTTCAGGAGAATGTTGCCAGTACGCGGCTATGCGCCGGATGTTTTCATCAGGAGATAATAATTCATAACGGATTTTTTGTGGCGGTCAATTTTTCTTGTAATCGATTGCAAGCGTGGTTAAAAAAAACATACATCCTTTCCGGCGGTTGCTGCCGGAATGTTAATCTCAGTACTTTGTCTTGGTCATTATTCTTTTCCCCTTAACAAACATTGCTTCATACGTGGATCACAAATAGGGGAATGTTTATCATCTGGTTGTGGGCAGGTGCTGTTTTAAGCATATAGGAACTGTTGCAGCACCAAAACAAAGATTCCATAATATTGCGCTTAATGCAAGTTTTGCGGGTTGTAAAATACAACCTGTATAGTTGTGTTTTACAAACGGCCTGACTGACAATCCTGCTAACTTATTGTATATAAAGTATTTGAAAAAAGCACCGGATCAGCTATTATTTGATTGTTTGACGTACTTTTAGAAAGCAAAACTTTTTTTACTATGAATATTGGTCAGAAAATTGCCCGCCTCCGGGAAATCCGGGGCATTAAGCAGGCTGATCTGGCGCGTCGGTTAGGCGTTACACAACAGGCGTTATCTAAAATGGAGAATTGTGAGTCGATGGATGATGAACGGCTGGAGAGAGTGGCTTCCGCCCTGGAAGTATCGCCGGACGTAATCCGTAATTTCCGGGAAGACGTGATCATCAACAATGTGAATGACCAGAATAATACCGTGATCAATTACCAGTTTAATCCCATTGAAAAAATAGTGGCTTTATACGATCAACTCCTGGCCACAGAACGGAAGCGTATTGAATTGCTGGAAGCGATGTTGAAGCAGGAGCAGGAAAAAAATCGCTGAAGCGTAATAAATACCCTTTAACAACCACATGGTTACCTTTAACAACCATCACTACGATAAACACCCATGATAACAACACAGCCTTGTAACACTGTTACAAGGCTGCATTTATAAAGCTTTAGCCCCGCTTGCCGCCGCGGCTTATTAAGAAAATGATCAGGCCCACCACCACTGCTACGGCTAATATGCCGGTCCACACGCCTGCTTTGAATATTCCGCCTATAACTTCACAACTGCTGAGTAAAAGTACCAGGCATGACAGTAACAAATAAGTGAGGTTTTTCATATCGTTCAGTTTTAATGTTATATACTACCAGACATATCCTGTACCAAAAAATATTTGCAAGTGTCAGAATAATTAACAAGCTTTAGCAGATCAACCAGAATAGTATGAATACAGGGAAAGCCTTCAGATCGGGGCTGCACGTGGTGGCTTCCCATTCCTCACTTTGGGGACTCTTTCTACAGGGTGACCGCCACGCTTTCGCCGGCATATACGATGCACACATCGATGACCTCTTTCATTATGGCATGCATTTCTGCCAGGATAAGGAAAGGGTGAAAGACTGTTTGCAGGACCTGTTCCAGGATCTCTGGATCAGCAGGGAACACCTGACTGCCAATATCGGGAATATCCGGTATTACCTGATCAGCAGCCTGAGAAGACGGCTGCTCCGCGCATTGCGTAAAGACCGCCGCTACCAGCACCGCGAATCATGGGAAGCCTTTGAATTTGAATATACCCTGCCGCTCGAAAACCAGTTAATCCAGCACGAAACCATAGAAGAACAAAAGCGCCTCCTCCAGGAAGCCCTCAGCAACCTCTCACGGCGCCAGCGCGAAGCGATCTATCTCCGCTTTTTCCAGAACCTGAGCTATACTGAAGTCGCCGATATCATGTCCATGCAGGTAGATTCTGTATACAATACCATCTCCAAAGCCATCGGCATCCTCAAAAAGAACCTCCCGCTACCGCTCCTGTTGCTGCTTTTAGGCAAATAAAAAATATTTTTTAAAAAAGTGATGAGATTTTGAGCGTTACGGGCTCTTTAGGTAAAAGCATGTTCTCTTGGCAGCCAGTAACTATTTATCATACACGGCCCGGGAGTTTGCGATGGACGAGGACTTTCAGCAATGGGTACTACACCCGGAGCAAAGGAATGTATTCTGGGAATCATGGCTCAGGCAACACCCGGAAAAAGAATCGGTCATCAGCGACGCCAGGCAACTCGTGCAAAGCATCCGCTTCCGCGACTATTCCCTGTCCGCACCGGACAAGGAACAACTGTGGGATGCCGTGCTGAATGGACTGGAAGAGGAGGAAGAAGAAACAACCATCCCAATACATCCGTCTGTCTGGAGGAATGTGGGTAAATATGCAGCAGCCGTAATACTCGGTATCCTGCTCACTACAGCCTGGTGGTGGTGGAAGCCTGCAGTACAGCAACCGGCCATCCTCAGCACCTATACCCGGCTGGGAGAAACCAGGCACCTGATGTTGCCGGATAGCTCGGAAGTTACGCTGAACGCCGACTCCCGCCTGCTGTATGCTGTTGCCGGAAACGGGCAGCGCGAGGTATGGCTCGATGGAGAAGCCTTTTTTCATGTAAAACATACCGCCTCCAAACAGCAGTTTATTGTGCATACCTACGATAACCTCGACGTGGAAGTGCTGGGAACACAGTTTAATGTAAACAGCACCGGTAAAGAAATAGTAGTAGTGCTGCAGCAGGGAAGTATCCTGCTCAATATAGGCGAAACCAGTAAGGGAAAAGCCGCAGCGCTGTATCTGCAGCCGGGGGAAATGCTCCGGTACAACAAACAGGACGGCGACTATACCAAAAAAAGTGTAGATGCCATACACTACACCTCCTGGCACACCGGCCGGTTAATCATGGATGATTTTACGCTGGCAGATGCAGCCATCTTCATGGAACAGGTGTTTGGTAAAAAACTGATCGTTCGCGACACACAACTATTAAACTATAAAGTATCGGGCTCAATGCCTATCGTTTATAACGCCGATACTATGATGACACAGCTGGGTAAGGTTTTCCGTATGCAATTCAACCAAAGAGGCGACGAAGTCTGGATCCATAAACCGTAACATTCGCCGCTCAATTTTATAGATGTCTTATTCTTAATCGTTAAAACCTGTTCAAGATGAAAAAAGGTTTACGTGTTTTGCTGATGCAAGCATTGGCCCTGTATTTCCTGTCCCAAACGGTATCAGCTCAGGAATTGGCTGATGCCGGCAATCAGCCGGTTCCCCCCGCAACCGGTAACAGTGCGGAAGCACAACCAGATGAATCATCCCTGAAAACAGTTCTCCACCTCATCGAAGAACATTTCAGCGTATCCATCGCCTACAAAAGCAACCTGGTTAAAAACAAAAAGATACAATTGTCGGTAGCTGCCTGCCAGTCGGCAGAAGAAGCCCTGGGCAAAGCCTTGTCGCCTTTTAACCTTCACTTCGAAAAGGTGCGGGAACACTTTTACATGGTCACAGAAAAAGCCATTGTTCCTGCTCCTGCAGAACCCGCCGGCATACAGCAACAACACCCGGTAAAGGGCGTGGTAAGGGATGAAAAAGGAAATCCCGTGGCTGGTGTAACGGTTCGCATCGCGGGCACCAGCATCGGTACTGTTTCCAATGCCGATGGCTCTTATACCATTTCCGCCCCGGGAAGAAGCAGTGATGAACTGGATATCACTTTCATCGGGTACGAAGCACAACGTATACCCGTTAGCGGTAGATCACTCATCAATGTTACCATGAAAGAGGGTTCCAGCGCATTGAACGAAATAGTGGTCACCGGTTACACCACGCAGAAAAAGAAAGATCTGACAGGCTCCGTGGCGGTAGTGAACATCGATAACCTGAAAAAGCAACCTTCCGGCCAGGTAACAGAACAGTTGCAAGGACAGGCATCAGGCGTCACCGTTATAGGCTCCGGTCAGCCTGGCGAATCCCCGCAGATCCGTATCCGTGGTGTGAATACCTTCGGCGCCAATTCCCCGCTTTATGTGGTGGACGGCGTGCCTACCACCGATATCGCAGACCTCAACCCCAACGACGTAGCCAGCCTGCAGGTATTAAAAGATGCCGGCGCTGCTTCCATTTATGGTTCCCGTGCCTCTAACGGCGTGATCATCATCACCACCCGCCGCGGTTCCGGCAAGGTAAAGGTGGCATACGACGGCTACTATGGCCGGCAATATCCAAAGAAAGGTAACGTATGGAATACCCTCAACCCCCAGGAACAGGCCGACCTACGGTGGCTGGCCTACAAAAATTCCGGATTAGATCCCGGAACAGAACTCTATGGCAACGGTACAAAACCCGTTATCCCGGATTACATCCTGCCATCGGGCGCAATGGAAGGAGATCCTTCCGTTGACCCATCTCTCTATTATGTAAATCCAAACTATACTGACCTGGACGATTATAACAGCTTTTACCAGATTTCAAAGGCCAACAAAGCAGGTACCAACTGGTACCGTGAGATCTTCCGCCCGGCGCCCATCACCAGCCACAATGTAGCAGTGAGCGGCGGCGGCGATAAAGGGAACTATCTCTTCTCCCTTAATTATTTTAATCAGCAGGGAACTTTAATGAACACCTACCTGAGAAGATATACGGTACGCTCCAACACCCAGTATAATATCACACCCGGTATCAGGGTGGGAGAGAACCTCGCTTTTTCCATGTCAGAAAATCCTTCGGTAGATATCAATACGTCGGATGCCGCTATTGGTCATGCTATGCGCGAACAAAGCATTATACCGGTATATGATATCAAAGGCAACTTTGCCGGTTCCTCCGGCGATGCACTGGGAGACGCTTTTAACCCGGTAGCGACGCAGTATCGTACCCGGAATAATAAAGGCCTCAATACCCGTTTGTTCGGGAACGTATATGGAGAAGTCGACTTCCTCAGATACCTGACCTTCCGCACCAGCTTCGGCGGAGAAGTAGCCTCCGGCTGGTCGCACTCTTTCCTGTTCCCGCAATATGAGAACAAAGAAAATTCCACCAGCAATTCCTACACAGAAGGATCTGTGAACGCACATAGCTGGACCTGGACCAACACCCTTACCTATCACCAGACGTTTAATAAACACGACCTGAAAATAATTGCCGGCACGGAATCTTTTGATAGCCGCAACCGCGCAGTAGGCGGTACTACGAAAGATTATTTTACTTTCGATGATTACTTCCCCGACCTGAGCACCGGCACCGGCACACAAACCAACTACAGCAACCGGGCATCAGAAGGACTGTTTTCTATCCTGGGCCGCGTGGATTATTCATTTAACGACCGGTATCTTTTAAGCGCTACTATACGCCGCGATGGTTCCTCCAAATTTGTAAACGACCATTACGGCACCTTCCCCGCTATTACCGCAGGATGGCGTATTTCCCAGGAAGAATTTATGAAGAAGATCAGCTGGATCACCGACCTGAAGATCCGCGGCGGATGGGGAATCATGGGGAACCAGCTCAACCTCAGCGTTAACAATGGCTACTTCCTCTACGGTGGTAATCGCAACTCTTCCTATTACGACCTGGCTGGTGTTAACAATGGCCTCAATGCCGGCTTTGCAGGCACACAAATCGGTAACCCCGACGCCAAATGGGAAAGCGATGTGAATGCGAACATCGGTATCGATGCCAGTCTCTTTAACGGACAATTAGATTTCTCTGCCGACTACTACCGCAAAGATATCAAAGACCTGCTCTACAATCCTGAATTGCCCGGACTTGCCGGCACAGGCGCCCAGCCGTTTGTAAATATTGCCCGCATGAAAAATGAAGGATTCGACTTCTCCATCGGCTGGCATAAAAATATCAACAAAGATCTGCAGCTGAACATCAGCGGTACACTCACTACCTATAAAAATAAAATTGTGAAAATTGCCGACGGCGTAGACTATTTCGATAGCGACGGTCGCCGCTTCGATGGCAGCAACATCATCCGCAATGCAGTAGGCCAACCGGTTTCTTCTTTCTTTGGATATAAAGTGATCGGTTTCTGGAATGAAGAATCTGAAATTGCCGCAGCAGATGAACAGGCAAAGAAAATAACCAATAGCACAGACGCCATTTACCAGGAAGGCGAAGGGCTCGGACGCTTCCGCTACCAGGATGTGAACGGCGATGGTATCATCACACCAGACGACCGTACCTTCCTCGGTAACCCTAACCCCGACTTCTCCTACGGCATCAACCTGGGCGTAACTTACAAAGGGTTTGATTTCAGCATCTTCCTCTTTGGTACACACGGCAACCAGATCTGGAATAATGTACGCTGGTGGCGCGATTTCTATCCATCCTTTGAAAGCGCCAAAAGCAAAACAGCCTTGTATGATTCCTGGAGACCCGATCACCACAACGCAACAGCGCCTATCCAGGAAGTGGACGGATCTACCAGCACACAAGGCGTACCCAATTCCTATATGGTGGAAAACGGCGCTTATCTCCGGGCCAAAAATATGCAGCTCGGATATACCCTGCCCACTAAACTGCTGTCGGGTATACACGTAGAAAAGCTGCGTGTTTATATACAGGCTGCCAACGTATTCACCATTACAAAATACTCCGGACTGGATCCTGAAATCGGCGGTTCCGATATCACCGACTTTGGGGTAGACGAAGGCGCATACCCCAACCAGCGGCAGTTCCTCATTGGCATCAACCTGGGTTTCTAACAATTGCTCATTTAAAAAAGTAGGATCATGAAATCATTATATCATATACTATTGAGTGCGGCCATTGCAACTCCCTTCATCTCCGGTTGCAGCAAGAGTTTTCTCGAACGCACCCCGCAATCTTCCCTCGAAGAATCTTCCCTCACCAATAAAAAGGGTGTAAATACGCTGCTCATTGGCGCCTATGGTGCATTGGACGGGCAGGATTTTAAAGATGGCGATATGGTGAATATCTCCGGTGGCAGCGGTTTTGCCGTATCTCCCGATAACTGGATCTATGGCAGCGTATGCGGTGGGGATGCCCATAAAGGCAGCGATCCCGGTGATGCTGCCGCTATTTTGCAAATCGGCACTTTCGTGGGGAATGCTACCAACGGCTTCTTCAATGATAAATGGCGCGTAAATTATGAAGGCGTGCGCCGCTGTAACTTTGTATTGCACATCCTGCCAAATGTTACAGATATGACGGAAGATGAAAAGAAAGAACTGGCAGCGGAAGCCCGGTTCCTCCGCGGCCATTTCTATTCCGACCTGAAAAAGATGTTTGATAATGTTCCCTGGGTAGATGAAAATTCCAACAGCTATAACAAGCTCGATGTAGATGAATATAAAATACCGAACGACAAAGACGTTTGGCCGATGATTGAAGCGGATTTTAAATATGCAGCTGAAAATCTTAATGAAATACAGGATGTAATAGGTCGCGCTAACAGCTGGGCCGCCAAAGCCTACCTGGCTAAAACATTGCTCTATGAAAAGAAATATGCGGAAGCCATGCCCATTTTTGAAGATGTGATTGCGCACGGCGTTACCGCCAAAGGAACTCCTTACGCCCTCACTACAAAGTTCCATGATAATTTTGATGCTTTTACAGAGAATAACAGTGAAGCAGTGTTCTCCATTCAATACAGCGCCAACGATGGTTCCGGCGGCACCGGCAACGCTAACCAGGGCGAAATGCTGAACTATCCTTACAACGGACCTTTCAGCTGCTGTGGTTTCTACCAGCCTTCACAAGACCTGGTGAACTCCTATCGCACCGACGCCAATGGGCTGCCCTACATCGACGACTTTAACAGCCATCCTGTGAAGAACGACATGGGACTAGCCAGCAGCGCCGCTTTTACACCGGATGCAGGTAACCTGGACCCTCGTCTCGACTGGACCGTTGGCCGCCGCGGTATTCCTTTTCTCGACTGGGGCAATCATCCTGGTATGAATTGGGTGCGCGACCAGCAATCCGCAGGTCCTTATGCCGCCATCAAAAACGTGTACATGCAGGCTACCCAGGATAAATTTTATGATGGTAATGGCTGGGCGCCCGGCAACGCCATCAACTATGTGCTGATCCGCTTCGCTGATGTGCTGCTCATGGCCGCCGAATGCCAGGCACAGGCCGGAAGCCTGGCTACCGCACAGGATCATGTCAATACTGTTCGCATGCGCGCTGCAAATCCTGTTGGCTGGGTAAAAACATACCTGAATCCATCACACCCGATGGACGGATATACCAACACGCCCGCTGCGAAATACAACATCAAAGCTTATCCTGCCGGCGCCTTTACCGCCAACGGCAAAGCATGGGCCATCAAAGCCATCCAGTTTGAACGCAAGCTGGAACTGGCAATGGAAGGGCACCGCTACTTTGACCTGGTGCGCTGGGGCATCGCACAAACAGAACTGAACCGCTATTTCAGTTACGAAAAAAATATCACCACCGACATCGTGAACGGCAGCTTCACCAGCAAAAACGTGCGGTTCCCTATTCCACAACGCCAGATCGATCTCAGTGTTAAAAACGGTACGGCTACATTGAAGCAGAACGCGGGGTATTAAGCGGAGTTTGTCTTTCTCGCTGATTACGCTGATTATACTGATTAATTTGATTTTGTTTTTTTGGATTTTATAAAGGATTAAGAAGCTGTCTCATAAATAAATGAGGCAGCTTTTTCATTTTAGGCTTTAAGGATGGTTTTATCCACAATTTGCAGTTGAAAAAAAGGGAAGTTGTAAGTGTTTACGCACCAGAAGTTATTGTGTAA
>NZ_JBKIXB010000009.1:0-317565 GCF_051362515.1 Chitinophaga sp. ARDCPP14
CGGGGACGCATGAAATTGTTATCGCCGGGTTGATTTAATTCAACTCCGGAAATTGTTTGCTCACATAACCGATGAAAGTCCATATTTCCAGTACCTCTTCAAGGGCTACGGTTACGGTTTCATACTGCGGGTTCAGTGAATGCAGTGATAACGTACCGTTTTGCTTAATGTGATTGCCTACCACTTTAAATACAATTTCTTCTTCGCCTCCCTTCAGCACGAGGATGCAGGCGGTATTATCTTTTAAATGGGACCAGTCCTGCAGGTATTGCGCAATAACATGGCTGCCATCCGGAATGGGTTCCATGGAGTCGCCGCTGATGGGAAACATGCGGATGGTTTTACCCCTGGGCAAACCGGGCAGGGTAAATTTGGGCAGTGCCGAAATAAACGCCGGGTCGCTGAAGCCGCTGCGGTAGCCTGCCCGGGCGCGTGCAGGAACAAACTCCATGTTTTCCTCATTGCTGTTGTCGACCGTAATCGGCAGGATACGTATATGCCTGCCTGTTAGGTCCACCTTTTTCCCGGCTTCCAGTTCCAGGAGTTGTTCTTCCGGGAGCTGCGACAGGTCGGTTTTCACCATGAGGTCCAGGTCTATTTTAAAATAGCCGGAGATCAGCGCCAGGTCGTCCATCCGGGGATTGCGTGTTTTCCCGCTTTCCTGTGCGGTGATCTTGTTCCGGTTCAGTCCAAGTAAATCAGATAGGTGCTGTTGGGAAATCTTCTTTCGTGTCCGTAATAATTTGAGATTAGCGGCCCAGAAAAGGGGCTGTTTGTCCATGTATTATATATTTACGATAACTTATATTTATAATTGACAAGGACAAATGTAGGGCTTTTTACTCATTCTGTTTATTCAGCAAACTGTTTAATTGCTGGTAGAGTGCTTCCCCGGTGAGGTCTTTATTGAAGATCATGCCGGTAGAATCTATGAGGAAGTTCTGTGGGATGGCTTTCACGCCATATACCCTGGCAGCGTGGTTTTTATCTATTTTAGGATCGGCGAGGTTGGTCCACACCATGCTGTCTTCTTTAATGGCTTCGAGCAAATATTTCCGGTCGGCCGGCGGATCGAGTGCCACGCTGATAATGGTAAAGTTTTTATCCTTGAACTGTTTATAGACTTCCTGGATCTTGCGGTGTTCGCGTCTGCAGGGTTCGCACCAGGAGGCCCAGAAATCCAGGAATACGGTTTTGCCTTTAAAGTCGGAGAGCTTTACCATTTTCCCATTCATGTCGGGTACTTCAAAGTCGGGTGCATCTGATCCTACTGTGAGGCTCCTGGCCCGGGCAATTTCTGCTGCAAAGGCTTTTCCTTCGGTGGTATTGCGTATTTCTTCGGAGAGTTTAAGGAAGATAGGTTCTATCAGGTCGGGGTTTACATCCAGGCCGGCCAGTTCTTCCAGTGCCATGAGGCTATAGAATGAGTTGGGATTTTCGGCAATGTATTTATGTTGAAGCAGTTTTTGTGCTTCGTAGGACACGCGGTACTGCAGGGCCATTTGCTGCTGGAATCCTTTGTCGTCTTTTTTACTGGCCGGCGCCCTGTTATATTCCTTTGAAAGCTGCCGGATGGATTTCAGAACAGATTTCATGGATTTATTAAAGTTGGCAGCTTCCTCGTTGATGGGGGAAGAGATGCGCGCTTTGCTTACATGTTCCCTGATCAACACTTTGGTGGTTCCCTTTTCCAGGAAAAAGATCCTGGTGTCCGCGTCCGGTGGAAGCTGCATGAAATCGATGCCGCCACCTTTGGTATGGAGGATGAGCATGGCACGAACGGGACCTTCCACGGAACCTTCAAAACGGAATTCACCATTTTGTACCACTGCCGAGTCAACTACCAGCACATCATTCACTACTTTGTTCAGGTACACTTTTGCGGGGCCGTTCTGTTTGGTAAGTTTGCCGTTCAGGACATATTTTGCGGGTTGGGCATTTATGAATGCGGGCAAACACAGTGCTATAAGTGTTATTTTTTTCATAAGATATGCTATCAGGAGCCTAAACTATCAACAAAATTTATTCATTTGCAATACAGGACTTTTGTTAATCCTGAATAACATACAATACAGCGTTATGGCAAATCAAAGTAAGTCGCCGCACATACTGAATACCTCTACTAACCTGCTGGGCTTTTGCCTGATCGTATTAACTTCCATTAAAGTGGCTCATTTCAATCATGCCACCATTATAGATGACTGCACCGGGATAGCGGCCATCCTGCTGATGGCGAGTTGCCTGTTGTCTTTTTTATCGTTGAAAAGCAACGAAGGGAGGACCAGTGAGCGGTTGGAACAGGTAGCTGATTATACCTTCCTGGTGGCATTAATATGCATAAGTATCACAATTGTTTTTGTATCTTTTAATCTGCTGAGCTAGTTGACGTTGCCGGAATGCCCGTCGATAGCCCTTTTTAGCAGGTTTGCTTACGGTTTTCATTGTAATATCTCCCTAGTACCATGACGATTCGCATATATGAAGAAACCAGGAAGGTCTGGAATATACTGGCTGAGCGCAATGATCCGCCGGATCTGGCGCTGGAGATGGAAGTCCATAAGAAAGTGCTTAGTTTTTTCCAGGTGGGAGCATGCTACTACTTTATATTTAATGCGGTAAGGGGAGAACTCGACTTCATGCATCCGGGTGTATACGACGTGCTGGGTTATAACGCGGATGAATGTACGATTACCGAGATGATGTCACGTATTCACCCGGAAGATGTGGCCAGTTTCCTGGAGTTTGAGCAGGCGGCGGTGGATTTCTTTTCCCGGCTGCCACCCGAAAAAGTATTGAAGTATAAAGTCCGTTACGATCTGCGTGTGCGGAAAGCCAACGGCGAATATGTGCGGTTGCTGCAGCAGTCCACCTGCATACAGCACGATGAAACCGGCGCCGTATTACGCAGTTTATGCGTGCATACGGATATTACCCACCTGAAACCCACCGGTCACCCGGTATTATCTTTTGTAGGGCTGGAGGGAGAACCATCTTTTACCAATGTGGAAATCCGGAAAACGCTCACACCCAGCCGGGAAGTGTTGACCAAAAGGGAAAAAGAGATCCTTCGTTTGGTGCTGGCCAGTATGCCCAGCCGGGAGATTGCTATCCATCTAAATATCAGTAAGCTTACGGTGGACAAGCACCGTAAAAACATGCTGAAGAAAACGGGGATCAAATCGGCTGCTGAACTGGTGGTAAAGGCGGTGAAGGAGGGGTGGGTTTAATGCAGCGGATTTTGTCTTTCTGCCTGATTACGCTGATTATAATGATTTTTATTTTTTGATTAAGGAAGGATGGAGGTAAGATCCGGAGAGACAGGGCAACGTGACTGATAGATATATGTAGATATATTATCATTTAAAATGGATAATTGTTTATATTGATCTTTTTTTATAACATTGTTATGTCAACCAAAAGTTTCACGATAACAACCAGAACAACAAGGAGAACCGCTGATTCTCGTTTTTTTTGTCCACTAAGCAAAAACGTTTTAGCATACACATGAAGATGGCTGAGATTAGTGAATGGCAGGTGCAGATAGCGCGTTATGATGATGAACAGGCATTTGCCCGTTTGTTCCGTCATCTGTACGACCGTTTATTGCATTTCTGTATCCGGTATGTGCATGTAAAGGAAGCAGCGGAGGAAATAGTGTCTGATGTTTTTGTTAAACTCTGGAACCGCCGTAAGGAAATAGAGCAGGTATCTAACCTGGAAGTATATCTTTTTGTGGCCGTAAAAAATCATTCGCTCAATTACCTGGAGCAGTATTCCCACCTGCGCATTGTACCGCTTTCCGGTTCCGATACGGCCGATCTGCGTAACAGCATCGACCTGGAACGCGACCTGGAATGGAAGGAGATGCGTTTTAAAATGGACCAGATCGTGTCCTCGCTGCCGGCCCAATGCCGCCGCATTTTCCAGCTGATCAAAGAAGACGGCTTCAAATACAAGGAAGTTGCCGAAATCCTCAATATCTCTCCCCGCACGGTGGAAACGCAGCTTTTCCGCGCCATGCGCCGCCTGAACGAAGGGCTGGGCGCCATCGGCAAAACGAAGGAAATGCTGCCGCCGCTGATCATGCTGCTCGCTATGTCTGCCCTGCTCGCCTTCGGCGAGTGAAATTGTCTTGGAGCAGGATTACACTGATTATACTGATTTTCTGGATTTTTTTTCTTTGGATTTTATTAATGATTAGGGGAGATATAAGCGGATAGCTTCGCTTATATCTCACCCACTAATTCTGTTAAAATCAAAAAAATCCAAAGAAACAAAATCCAGAAAATCAGTATAATCAGTGTAATCCTGAGTAAGACAACCTCCGCGGAAAATATTTTTTCCGCGCTTGTAAGTAGTTTTCCCTCCGCCACCTGTCCTTATACCTGAACACGATTCCATTTTATGATAAACGAAGAACATTTCGTCTTACTGGTTACCCGTAAACTGGCGGGAGCTGCAACGTCTGCGGAACTGGCGGAGCTGGACGCCCTGTTGGAACAGTACCCGGTATTGAAAGAAAAATATCATCACTTCCACCACTATTTTGAAGATCCGCGGCACCTGTCGGCCGAAAACACGGAACAGGCCCTGCAGCGAACGATGTCTAAAATAAAACAACAAACGACTAACATCCATCCGATGGAGCCTAAGAGATCCGGGAGATGGAAATGGGTAGCTGCTGTTGCTGCCACCATATTGTTACCGGTCGGCGTCCTCTGGTTTTTTAACGCTACACGTAAGATACCGGATGCCGGACGGGAACAATGGGTGAAACGCAGTAACGGCAAGGCTACCCGGTCGTTTATTGAACTGGCCGACGGCAGTAAGATCTGGCTGAATGCAGAAAGCGTGATCACTTACCCGGAAAAATTCCGCGGCGACAACCGCGAGATCTTCCTGGAAGGAGAGGCCTTTTTTGATGTAGCCACCAACGCCAAACGTCCTTTTATTGTACACCTGAAAAAAGGAACTATTAAAGTACTGGGTACCTCTTTTAATATCCGGGCCTATGAAAATGAACCGGTGCAAACCGCCGTGGTAACAGGAAAAGTAGCCTTCATTCCACGCTATGAAGGAACCAAAAAGATTAGTGATACCATCCTGGTAACACCTGATGTAAAGGTAACCTATACCGCCAGCAGCGGCACCCTGATCAAAGGCAATACCATCGGGTCGGAAGATAAAGCCTGGACAGAAGGACGGCTTATTTTCAGAAATGCCACCCTGGAAGAAATCGGCGCCAGCCTGCAACGCAATTTCAACAAGCGGGTAGAGTTTGAAGCCAACGCACCAAAACAGTACCGGTTAACCGGGGCTTTCCATAATAACTCCCTGGAAGATATTATGTACTACCTCAGTAAATCGAAAGCGTTCCACTACCGCATCACCGATTCAACATTAGTTATAGGAGAATAATCACATCAAGCCAACACCAATATTTATTCATTTTTAATCACCACTACGTTATGAGAAAGGTATTATACAAGCCTTCTTTTCGTCCGCCTTTCCTGTCGCTGATAATCTGCTTATCGCTGCTGAGCGTGCTGGATCTGCATGCGCAGGTAGCCTATGCGGCAGGGTTACGCCGGCAGGTGCAACATCAGCCGGTAAAGGAACGGGAAAGACCTCCCGCTATGAATCAGCTGATCAGCCTGCAGGTTGACAATGCCAGTCTCGCACTGGTACTGGAAAAGATTGAAGCACAAACCTCCCTGGTTTTTGTGTATTCCAACGATGATATTAAAGCAGCACAAAAAATATCCCTGAACGTAAAGGATAACAAACTGGATGATGTACTGCAGATGATCCTGTTGCCGCTGGAAATCAACTATGAATTCATCGCTAATAAAATTATCCTGAAGCGTAGTAATCTTACTGCTGATAATGATCAGCAGCAGGATATTACTATTACCGGTCGCGTAGTGGATAACAAAGGAGAAACCATTCCCGGCGCCAACGTTCGCGTAAAGGGAATGAGTGTGGGTACCGTTACCAATGTGGAAGGCAACTATACGCTGAAAATCCCTGCCAGCGCCGCTAACGGCACCCTGATATTTTCTTCCGTAGGATATGTAACTTCCGAAATAGCCATCAGCGGAAGAACCAGCATCATTGCCATGCTGAATGTAGATTCCAAAGACCTGGGAGAAATCGTGGTAACGGCTTATGGCCAGCAGAAGAAAACACAGGTAACCGCCGCCATCAGCACCATTAATTCAAAAGACATCACCAGCAGGCCGGCCGTGAATATGTTCCAGGCTTTGCAGGGACAGGCGCCCAACCTCATCATGCAGCAGAACACTGCCGAACCCGGGGCACCTATGACCATGAACATCCGCGGGGTAGGTAGCCTAACCGGCAATGCTCCGCTGGTCATCATTGATGGTGTGCAGGCAGGAGGCAATGGTTTGCAGAACCTGAACCCCTACGATGTGGAAACCATTTCTGTACTGAAAGATGCGGCATCGGCCGCCATTTACGGTTCACAGGCCGCCAACGGAGTGATCTATATTACCACGAAGAAAGGTAAGAAAGACGAACATCCTTCAGTTAGCTACAACGGTATGTATGGCTGGCAAATGCCCACCACACTGCCCCGGCAGATGGAAGCATGGCAGTACATGACCCTGAAAAATGAAGCCCTCGTGAACTCCGGCAAAACGCCGCAGTACACGCCGGGTGATATACAGTCGTGGCACAACCGTGGCTCCGAACCCGCCATGCTCACCGAAATGATCCGCAAATACACGCCGCAGCAAAGTCACAATTTAAGTTTAAACGGCGGCGGTAAAACCAGCAGTTACCTGTTATCGCTGGGTTACCTCGACCAGGGCAATATGCTCCAGAATAAATATGTGCCGCAGGACTTTTACTACAAGCGTTACAACGCCCGCCTCAACATGTCGGTAGATGTGAGCAAATACGTGAAAGTAAGCGGTAATGTAGCTTATACCCGCTCCACTTATCGCACACAGGTATCTGATATCGGCTTCCTGATGCGCGATGCGATGCGTGTACCGCGTACCACTGCCGTGAAAGATACGCTGGGTAACTGGGTGGTGCCACCACTGACCAGCAACAGCGTAATGGCTTTACTGGCACAGAGCGGATACAGACTGAGAACAGTAGATAACCTGATGGGAGGAATCGATGTAGTGATTACACCGGCAGATCATTTTAAGATCAACCTGAATGCGTCCGGTAATTATAACATTGATAATACCGTTACCCGTATTAATAAATTCACGTATGCACCTTATTATACTACCGCCACACCGCCATTGTATAATGAGATGCATAATTCCGAATACAAGGATCTGACGACAAACGTATATGGTACCGTAGAGTATGAGAATACCTTTGGCAAGCATTACGTAAAAGGACAGGTGGGTGTGCGCAGTGATGCGGTGAATGAAGGTTACGGCTTCCGGGCCGACCGTTTTGGTACTACCAACCTGGACAACGACTGGGCCATCGGTGGCGGCTATATCCCTAAACCGGATGGCACCTTCGATTACAGGGATATCGGCACCTATAACGATATGAGCAATCCTAACCTGTATGCGCTGAATTCTCTTTTCGGAAGATTTAACTACGTTTATAACGATAAATACCTGGCGGAAGTGACCTGGCGTTACGACGGTTCTTCCAAGCTGGCTCCGGGCCACCGCTGGCAGTTCTTCCCGGCATTTTCACTGGGATGGAGATTGACAGACGAAGCATTTATGGAAGAAGTAAAGGATAAGATCGGCAACTTTAAGCTGCGTTATTCCTGGGGACAGGTGGGTAACTCCAACATCGGCGGATTCAATTACCTGGCCAGGGTACGACTGACAGATGACCGCAATTCTCCGTATACCACCGGTAGTTATTCGTTTAATAACACGCCTGCTATTGGCGCTACTTTCTCTACTTACAACGACCTGTTGCAGTGGGAAATTTCTACCATGAGTAACTATGGTATCGATGCGGATTTCCTGAAGGGTGCTTTAACAGCGTCTTTCGATTATTTTAATAAGACAACAGACGGGATCTATCTTTTCCAGACGGTACCGGGAACCGCAGGTACTGCCGCTCCGCTGGAAAACGTGGGTAAGGTAAATAACAAAGGCTGGGAACTGGCCGTGAATTACAGGATGACCACCGGTAAATTCCACCACAACTTTGGTTTCAACCTCGCCGATAACCTGAACAAGGTGATTAAATTCGGCCAGGAATCTGTTCGTGGTTCCGATGTAACCTTTATCATTAAAGAAGGGTTTCCTATCGCTTCTTACTATGGTTATAAATCCGATGGGTTATACCAGAACCTGGACGATATAAAGAATGCACCTAAAGTACCATTTGCCTACAACCAGCAGGTGATGCCGGGAGATGTGAGATATATTGACCGTAATAAAGATGGGGTGATCGATGAAAACGACCGCTACATCTTTGGTAATCCTTTCCCGCGTTACACTTTTGGCTTTAACTACAGCGTAAGCTGGAAGAACTTCGATATGACCATGTTCTGGCAGGGTGTGGGCAAGCGTTCCCAGTTCCTGCGAGGCGATATCGTGGAGGCATTCCATAACAATGAAGACCACGCCATGGTGCAGCACCTCGACCGCTGGACGCCTACTAATCCGGGTGCTTCCTATCCACGGCTGACCATCGGTTCTGCTGATGCCAACAACTTCGCTTATTCCGATTACTGGCTGTTTGATACCAAATACCTGCGTCTGAAAAACTTCCAGCTGGGCTACAACCTGCCTGCAGCTTTAGTGAACAGGGCGCGTATCCAGGGTGTGCGGGTATACTTTACCAGCCAGAACCTGATAACGATTATGCCTAAACGCTTCCGTGAAATAGGCGTGGACCCTGAGTTTACGCAGTTTGATGATAAGTTGTCCATGTCTAATTACAACCCTATTGCAGGACGTAATTACCCGAATGCGGCCACTTTTGCTTTTGGTCTGGATGTTAAGTTTTGATGCCTAAACAATCAATTGTATGAAGAAATTAGTTTTATCAATATTAATGGCCGGCACTTTGTTCAGTTGCCGTAAACTGGATCAGCCGATCACCCGGGAGTTCACTGAAACTGCCTACTGGCGTGATTCACAGGATGCCCTCGATGCGTTGACCGCCTGTTATGAACATCTTTCAAAAGATGATTATTTCTTTGGAGATGAAGCGCTGAGTGATAATGCGTATAACAGCGGCGGTGGCATGATGAATGTAAATGCCATTTCCAACGGCGGTTATGATGGCGCCAACGGGCGTGTATCGGATACCTGGTCGTATTACTATACTACTATTCGCAGGTGCAATACCGTTACCACCAATATAGACCGGGTACCCAATATGGACCCAGCGCTGAAAGCCCGCATCCTGGCGGAAACCCGCTTTATCCGTGCGTATGCTTATTTTCAGCTCACCGCCTGGTATGGTGATGTGCCTTTCTATACGGACCTCATCACCATTGATGCTTCCCGTACCATTGCACGCACCGATAAGAACACCGTCCAGGAATTTATATTAGCAGAACTGGCGGATATCCAGAAAGACCTGCCTACTAACACGCAACAGGTGCAGAACGACCGTGGTCGCATTACCCGCGGTGCAGCCATCGCTATGAGCGCCCGTGTACACCTGTTCCGCAGCGAATGGGCAGCTGTGGTAGCAGATTGTGAGAAGCTGATCGGCAAAACAGACAATGGCGCCTATGCCTTGTTTGGCAACTACAGCGGCCTGTTTACCGTAGCCAATGAATATAACAGCGAGGTAATCCTGGACCTGCAATATGGTGGTGGCAGAACATACGACAAGCAACGTTCCTTCATGCCGCAAACCATTGCCGCGCTGAGAAGTGTGCTGGTGCCTACCCAGGACCTGGTAAATGATTATATCATGGCTAACGGCAAAGCCATTGGTGAAGCCGGTTCCGGTTATAATGAGAACACGCCGTATATCAACAGGGACCCACGCTTTGAGGCTACCATCCTGCATCATGGCTCTAAGGTGATTGATTTCGCAAGAGCGGAGCAAACCATTCTTACGCAGCCGGGTTCTGTGCCTGCTACCAATACGGTAGACGACCAGGGCGCTTCTCCCACCGGTTATTATTTCTACAAGTATTATGACCGCGCCGCTACCAATTATGCTTCCGGGTTGAACCTGATCATGATCCGTTATGCCGATGTACTGCTGATGTATGCAGAAGCAAAAAATGAGTTGGGGCAGATGAATGCGGCCGTATGGAATCAAACGATTCAGCCTATCCGTGTGCGTGCCGGCTTTAACGATGCAGGCGCCACGCAGTTTAATGCAGCGCTTAACCAGGATCAGCAGCGTGTGGTGATCCGCCGGGAAAGAAGAGCTGAGCTGGCGTTCGAGGGACTGCGTATTTACGATGTTCGTCGCTGGAAAATTGCGGAGGTAGTGATGAACAGGCCAGTGAGAGGCATCAAAGTAACTTCCGGTGCATTCAACAAAGATCCGAACGGCTACATCATAGTGGAAAACAGGTTGTTTACAAATCCCAAACACTACCTGTGGCCGGTGCCAACCGTAGAACGCGATCAGAATAAAAATCTTTCACAAAATCAAGACTGGTAATATCCTTCCACCTAAAACTGTAATAACATGCAAAAATATCTGATCATCATACTGAGTGTTTTATTCTTTAGTTGCAAGAAAGACGATTATTCACTCAACACCAATATGCAGCCGGTGCCAAAGCTCACCGCGCCGCTGGACAATAAATACATCAAGCTGCAGCCTACTACCAGCGCTACGGTGAGCTTTGAATGGGACCAGGCCCGCGCCGAAGATGGTTCCCTGGTGCAATATGAAGTAGCCTTTGACAAAGCCGGTGGCGATTTCTCTGCCCCTGTGGCAAAGTTTTCTTCTGATGGTGGCGGTGTGCAGAACAAACTGACTTTGTCGCATAAAGACCTGAACAGCGTGGCGGGTAAAGCGGGCATTGCTTCCCTGGCCACCGGAAAACTGATATGGACGGTGCTGGCATCCAAAGGATATAATATCCAGAAGGCTGCCGAAACAAAAACCATTGAAGTAGAAAGACCTAATGGTTTTGCCGAGATCCCTACAGATGTGTACCTCACCGGTGAAGCTACCGAAGTGGGCGCTGACCTGTCGAAAGCCCTGAAGCTGAAATCCACTGCTCCGGGGGTATATGAAATTTATACATCTCTCAAAAACGGTAAATATCATTTCACCAGCAGGAACACTGGTACACCGGATACCTATTCCATTACCGGTACCGCTGTAAAAGAAGGTGGTGAAAGTGAACAAACCGCAGGTACTAAAATATATCGCCTGCGCCTGGATTTCAATAACGCCGCAGCAACCGTAACAGAAATAGGCACTATTGGTCTTTGGTTTGCGCCACTGAATAAATTTTTATTCGAGATCAATTATGCCGGTGGCGGTACCTGGAAAATTCAGAGCCAGCTGATCACTTTCAAACAGGAATCATGGGGACGTGATGAGCGTTATAAATTCCGTATCAACGTAAAAGACAGTGATGGCAATGCCGGTGAAGAGTGGATAGGAAGTTCCAATGCAGATAACAACCGTCCAACTTCCGCTACACCGCTGAGTTTCTGGGAGCTGCGTCCTATTACCAACAACGACCAGTGGAACTACTGTTACAAGTTCGCTACCGAAGCAGACAATAAGAATTGTGATGTGAACCTGTACTTCACCACGGATAAAAATTACACCCACGAAATCATCGTAAAATAATGACCGCTATGAAGCTGATACGATATTCCCTTTTAATGCTCTCCCTGGCCTTCACTGCATGTTTGAAAGAACCTGTAGATGATGGCCCGGGTCCGGGAGCCAACAAGGCGCGTTATGTTTTCGATTGGGCGCAGATCGGTGATTCCTCTTTACAGGGGCTCACCAGCAATTTCTGGAACCAGGAGAAATATTTTAACGCCAATAATGCGGGTAATGCCACCTTTAATTACTGGCCCAATGCGCATGCACTGGACGTACTAACGGATGCCTATATACGTAAAAATGACCCGGCTATCAAAGCCCGTATGGATGATTTGCTGGCGGGCATGAAAACAAAGAACGGCGGTACTTACATCAACCATTTCTATGATGATATGGAGTGGATGAACCTTGCCTGCTTACGCGCTTTTGAGGCCACCGGCGATACCCGGTACAAAGATGTAGCCGTATTGCTGTGGAACGATATCAAAGGCGGCTGGGATGATGTATGGGGCGGCGGTATCCACTGGAATAAGGATAAATCCAAGAACTACAAGAATACGCCTGCCAATGCGCCTGCGTGTATTATTGCCTGCCGGATGTATGGTCTTACCCAGAACCCGGATGATATTGCCTGGGCGAAAAAGATCTACGACTGGCAGAAAGCCACGCTGGTAGACCCGGTTACCGGTCTCGTTTGGGATGGTATTAACCAGGACGGCAGCGGTCAGGTAACCAAGAACTGGAACTTCACTTACAACCAGGGTGTGTTTATTGGAGCAGGGGTGGAGTTGTATAAACTGACCGGTCAGAATGTATATATCAATGACGCATTGAAAACGGCCAACAACGCCTTAGCCGGTGGATTTACCAATGCCAATATCCTGAAAGATGAAGGCGGCGGAGATGGTGGTTTGTTCAAAGGAGTACTGGTGCGTTACCTGATGTTGCTGATCACCGATGGCAGTATCAGCAGCACGGATGTGGCAAAGTATGCCGCTTTCCTGCAGCTGAACGCAGAAACGTTGTGGCTGAAAGGCACGACGCGCCCGCAGGTGTTATTTAACAAGGACTGGTCCACCATGGCTGCCGGCAGCGACCTCACCACCCAGTTGAGTGGCGCTATGCTCATGGAAGCGGCGGTGAAGCTGAAGAGTATGGGACTGATGAAGTAATGAAAATGATAAAGATGGGGAGAAGAATAGTGAGGCTTACCTTTTGGTGTTTGCTGTCTGCCGGCAGCGTATTTGCCCAAAGCAACAGGCAAAAGGCAGAGATGCTGCAGCAGGCAGTGAACAAATATTTGTATGAGCGCAAAACGGGGTTGTATATCCAAACCAGCGACCGTACAAAGAATCATAATCCGCATGCCGACCTGTGGGGCCTTTGCGGGCTCATACAAGCCACCAATGAAATGGAACGGATCCATCCCGGCAAAGTGTATATGGCGCCGGTGGTGGAGGCAATTAACCAGTATTATGATCCTATTCCACCTGCTCCGGGATATGCATCTTATGTAGTGAAGGAAAGGCGGGAGGATAGGTACTACGACGATAACCAGTGGATTGGCATTGCGTACCTGGATGCGTATGCGCGTACCAGGAAGAAGTGGTACCTGGGTAAAGGAACGGAGATCTACCGTTTTATGATGACGGGTTACGATACCGTTAGTGGTGGCGGTTTATACTGGAAGGAAAGAGATCTCACCACGAAAAATACCTGTTCCAACGGACCGGCTATTTTACTGGCGCTGCAATTGTATAATGCTGTTCATAAACAAGCCTACCTGGATACTGCTTTGTTGTTGTACAACTGGGTAAACAGGTATCTGCGCAGTGAGGATGGGGTGTATTGGGATGCCATAAAGCCGGCAGAAAACAACCGTATTGATTCTGCGACGTATACTTACAATGCCGGCGTTATGCTGGAGGCCAATGTAAAGCTGTACCGCATTACAAAGAATGCGCAGTATTTAAAAGAGGCCCGTCATATTGCAGAAGGCAGCTACAGGCGCTTTTTCAGAAATGGAAAGTTTCCTTCTTCGTACTGGTTTAATGCCGTATTGCTAAGGGGATACGAAGCGCTGTACAGGACAGATAACAACCCGAAGTATATCCGTGCTATGCAGGAGTATGCGGGTAAGGTATGGGAACAGGAGAGGAACAG
This sequence comes from Chitinophaga sp. ARDCPP14, assembly GCF_051362515.1. Taxonomy (NCBI): domain Bacteria; kingdom Pseudomonadati; phylum Bacteroidota; class Chitinophagia; order Chitinophagales; family Chitinophagaceae; genus Chitinophaga; species Chitinophaga sp. ARDCPP14. The sequence continues at coordinate 13,900 of NZ_JBKIXB010000009.1, forward strand.
CAGCAACAATATGGTGGGCAACCGTCCGGAAAAAGAGCTGCTGGGACAGGCGGGGATGATGGAAATTTACGCCCGGCTGGCCGGTATATAAATCAAAGAAATGAAATTAAGGGGAGGCCCGTAGCATTTATTTGTTACGGGCTTTTTCGTGGTTACCCGTGAGCCCGGGTTATTATTTTGCTATAATATTACATAATTCCTTAATTTTATAATTTTTATTATTAATTTATCCCGGGAAGCATTATTTCCTGACCATCTTAGAAAAGAGAAGAAGACAACCTATCCTATCCTATGAGGCTGATGTTATTGCTGCTTTTTGCTTTCGTGCCGGTATCTGTTTTGGGACAGACGGCGGCGCCGGCGGGTAAAAAGGGGAATCGTGCAACGGAATTCCAGATGAAGGAGGGCAGTTATCTCAGCTTTGCCCAGGTTAATTTAAGTCTTGGTGAAATAGGCTTCCGCGTGGAAGTGGCATCGGAGCACAAAAAGAGTAATGCCCGGCTGGAGTTCCGGATAGATAAACCCAAAGGTAAAATTATTGGTACCCTTGACATTCCTTATACGGGAGATAGCACCTATGCGTTGAAGTTAACGGGTAACCTTCGTCATGCCGAAGGCGTGCATGATCTGTACCTGGTAGCGAAGGGCGGGATGCCTTTCAGCATTACAGCATTTGGCTTTATTTTTAATTATTAATATAGGCGTTGCCGTTATTTTTTTGGAAAATTAAAATAGCTGCTTATCTTTGCGCTCCCTGACACGATATCAGTTGCCCAGATGGCGAAATTGGTAGACGCACTGTGTTCAGGTCGCAGCGCCTGCAAGGGTGTGCTGGTTCGAATCCAGTTCTGGGCACGAGAGTGGACAAATCGAGATTTTCCTCGGTTTGTCCATTTTTATTTTTATCAAAGTCCGCGTCCAGACCGTATATTAGCTTGACGGCTTCATTGAGTCGGGCGGTTCGATAATGTAATTAAATACTTCATGGCAAGGGCAATTAGGGTTGATCTGAACTTCGAATATAATTAATTACATGAAAGTGTTATTGTTTTTTGTACCCCTAGCCTGTACCTTAGCTTTATCAAAACAGTCACCCAAATAAGTTAATCCAACAATGATTTTTTTTACGCAATGTCATGTACCTTACCTATATAAGATAGTGGACGTTCTACATATTCGTGATTTTTTTAGTGCCTATATCTCCTGTATCTTATCCCCGGATAAATCCCTTGATACTGTATGATATTATTAAGATATCTTGTTGAATAGCAATTGCAGTTTTGTACCCTTATTCCAGGTCCTGGTATCTATGATTTATATGTTTAAGTTCTATGTTATTGGTATTTTTTGTTCGGTCAAGCTGCTGATCCAGAAATCCGACAGAGGATACTGCATGCTAAAAGAGGTACGAACGGCTACGTGATTCAAACATCCCTAAAAATACCTAATAATGAAAAAGCAATTTTTCAAGAAACTTCGAGCGTTACTAACACTCGCCTTGTTAACCATAACCTCTCTGGCCCTTGGGCAATCAGCATTCAGAGTTAAGCAAGATACTGTCATGGTTGTTGGTGCTGAGCTCCAGGTAAAAAATGCCTCCAAAAATGTACAGGGCTTTCTGTATAACCAGGGCGATGGAAATACAGTATTCAAAAAACTTTCCCTGGAAAATATAGGAGACAGTGCTATCGCTATTGCCGGACAGGATACTATCGCGGTAAGGTTTTCCGGCGGTGGAGGTGTTAGTGTGCCGGCCGTTTCGCTGGCTGCTATGTCTATTGATGCCAACAGTATGCAGCTGAAATGGTGGCAGTCAGACAGGGAGCTGTATCAGTCGCCGAAGATAGCCCTGATTGGAGACAGCCAGGGGGCGGGGAGTTATGCCAGTACACCGGCCAACTCCATTGCCGGAAAGCTGCAGGCTTATATTTATGCAGTATCTTCCAATGCACGGCTGACGAACTATTGTAAAGATGGATATAATTCCCGCAATCTGGCGCCTACAGGCAGCAATAGCTTTGTAGACTCGACGATGAACGTCACCAAGGCAATTGCTGATGGGAATAATATTATTATCCTCATTAATACCAGTAACGACTATGCATCCCAGGCCAGTGGCGGTGAGATGTCTACAGAGGAGGCGCTCTCTAATACCTTGCTGATAGATGAAGCCTGCAAAAAAGCTGGTGTACAGTTGTTGGTAATGAGCAGTATTCCTCGTACGGCTTTCGGTGCTCCACAGCGCCTTAAACTGAGACAAACTGCAGATAACCTGCGTAAAACTTTCGGAGCCAGATGCATCTATGCGTATCACCTCCTGGAAGACCCTGCTAATCCCGATGTATTACAACCTTCATTGCAGTTCGGCGATAATATCCATTTGAATGACCAGGGGTACCTGGTAATGTTTAATGCAATGAGGAATGCACTCGCCAGCTATTTTACTTCCAATACCGATGTTGTTAAGTACATTGTACAACGGAGCGCTTATATAAACGGCCTCTATAATGATTTTAAAACTATTACATCACCTTATGAAAACACACTTGCTATCAGCCCTGATAGCAGCTTTTACCGAATGCGGATCTATTTCCGGGACGGGTATTTTTCCAGCTGGAGTAATGTAGTCAAAGCTGTAGTTGATGGTAACATCCCAGGGGGGCCAGGAGGTAATGGAATAACTGTCAATGCAGGTTTAGATCAATATTTAAATGAAAATGAAAGTACTACCAACTTTTATGGAAACATAAAAATCAATAATCCTTCTCTTTCAGTTGCTTCCTATCAATGGTCAGTTATTTCTAATATAACAGGCGTTACATTTTCAAACGTAAACGGTATAAATACAGGAGTTACAGGAATTCCTATTGCTGCCAGGTCTACATATCGTTTGACTGTCACTGATAATCATGGTTCAACTTACGCTGATGATATTGATGTTTCAGTTGCCAGACCATCGGATATGTTTAGTTCAGGAGGTTATTTAGACAACAAATATGATTCTAACAACCCAAATTTGAAAACATGGGTTTACTTGCCACAAGGTTATGATTCATTAAAACCAGGTGGTTACCCTTTAATAATATTCTTGCATGGAGTTGGAGTTAATGGCGTTGAGAATAACGATGATATTAATCAATTATTACTGGAAGCTGAAGGATTACCATACTTTTTGCATAATAAGTTGTTTCCTATGCAGTGTGTTGTTGTTTGTCCTCAATTGCATGATGGACTTTGGACTTTAGCAACCGCACAAAAAGCAGTTAATTATGCCGTTAATGGATATGCAATTGATTCAAATAGGACATATGTAACTGGTTTGTCTTCTGGCGGCGCAGGCACAACTAACGTTGCTTTAGGTAATCCAAATCTGTTAGCTGGTGGTATCGCTTCCAATACAACTTTTAATGATGTAGCACTTACAGGGAATGGAGATATAGTAAAAGATATACCATTTTTGTTTGTCCATTCTTATAATGATACAAGAGTTCCGTTCACTTCTCAATATTCAACCTTAGATGATGTTAATAGCATCAATGCTGCCAATCCAAAAGGTATATACCCTCCATTAATGTTAATGGCTTGGAATAGTGAACATGATAATGGTACATGGAATAATTATGTTTATGATAAAAGAATTGCCCCATTTGATTTTGAAACTGACTTTTTACTTTTTCACAGCAAAAACTTAACAACTACCTGTAATAATTATGTTACAAAAGCAGAAGAAAAATTGAAGTTTTATGATTGGTCCAGAGCAAAATTAATTGTGGATAAATTGAATAATGGAACTGATAAAACGGGTTTTACAAACCGATTGAATACAGTTTTGGATAGTCTGACAACTGCTAAAAATCGTAAATATTATATGTTGAATCTTGGGAGCAATTCAACTTTTAACTTATATACTATCAACAATGTTACTTCAGCTGCTAACAATACAACTGTATCAAATTTGAAAGACATTAAAAATGGTACAAGTACAAAAGGATTTACAGTAGTTAGCAACCCTGAAGGAATTACAACTGATGGGCTTAATCATAATTACATGGGCATGAGTGCTGATATGTTCAAAACAGCATTCAAATACTCAAATGTTAATCCAGCGCAATGGAAGTTAACTGGACTGGATGTAAACAAATATTATGATGTAATTATATACAACTCTAATACTTCAAAAGCTTTATTTAATTCGAATAATAAAACTGGTACCAGGTCAGAATTGAACGGCAGTATCGCTCAAAGTAGATTAGAAGGTTTTAACACAATGTTTACAACTGACCATTATAATGTTAAACCGAATGCATCGGGAGAGATAGTTATGAATATGTCCGCTTTAGCTAATTTTCAATTCAATCAGAACATATCCTATTATGGTCAAACCGTTGCAATATTATTGATTGAAAAAACAACAACGGCTAATCCAAGAGCCAATTTCGGCAAATTTAATTTCGCTAGCACAACCGCTGCTTCCCATCCTGACTGGGCAACTTTAACAGGCGACCCAACAACATCAGTTCAAACAGCAATAGACCCTGTATCAGGTTGGGCAATCAATACTGTTAGTACTGATCCAACTCATTGGGCAAAGTATAGTGGTAATTATGGGAATGACAATGAAGCTCCTGCTAACATTTATACCGATATTTTTCCAGCAGTTGTTTCTAAAAGTGCGAGGTTAAATTATGCTTTGAATTTTAATCCAGCTACACAAAACTATAACTATGAAGTAATTGGTGTGCCTGGAATGGGCTTACCTGCCGGCACTTACAATGTGAAGATACTTTCAAGTACTACAGCTGATTTTGCACCATCAAAAATTTGGGTAAAAATGGGTAGCAGTAATGGGGTATGTGATAATACAATTGTAGGTAAGGATAATGTTAACAACTATCTTACTTATACAGGTTATTTAAAAGATGGAGAAACCATAAAAATTGGTTGCTATATGCCGGATGTTTGGGGTTTGTGTTTTATGAATGCAGTGATCGTTGAGAAAGTAGATTAATGTACTAATGAGGAACTTTTTGTAAAGACGTTAGCTCATAAACTGTGTCCCTGGTAGAAATGTAACATCAGATGCAAACGGGAATATCAACATTGCGGTGTATCAGTCGGCTAATTCTGCCACATACGGCTCTTTTTCATTCCTGAATGCATTGATATGAAAGAAAAATAACCCGCAGCAGGGTTGCTTCCCCGGATAGCGTCCCTGCTGCTTCCCAGATAAATAATCCCTATACCATGAAAATTTTTATATGGCAAAAGTTATAGCGGCGTGGTGTACCTGTGTGCTACTTTCCGTCACCGTTCATGCTCAAACGGTAAAAGTAAATGCCCCCGTTAAGCAACTGGAGGAATATGCCAAAAAAGCTGGGCTGCCTATGGGTAACCCTATGTTGCAGATGATACTGGCAGACTCGCTGAACAAAAGGTCAGCCATGGCACAGGCTAAAGCATATCTCCGGCAAAATCTTCCGGCTGTTCCGGATGTAGGCGCCGGCAAATATCTGCAGGAATCCGCCCGGCAGGAATTCTTTCAGTTTATCGGTAATTCAGCCGGTAAACAGCAGCTCGCGCAGTTGCAGCAAGGCATGAGTACCATCAAAGACACTGCCCGTATCCGTCAATACATCGCGGATAAGCTGCGGGGCTTCTATGCCTTACGGGATGAAACGGGCGTGAATAAGCTGTTAAATGCCGGTGCGTATAGTAACAGCCTTAAAGAAGCCAGTGCCGGTGCTTTCGCAGAAAATACGCCGGGCATGCCTATGCTGGGTACCAGCGTTACAATAGGGGATCAGCTGATGATAAAGAATATACCCGTTAACGTGGAGTATTCAAATATTTCAGGACAAAGTACCTGGAACAATCCCTTTGCGGATCAGTCGCTCGTGAAGTTTTCATTTGATAAAGACGCTTACGTAAAACGCCTCAATAGCATAGTCGAAAAGAAATATGATCTCAAAAAATACTTTCTGAAAGACATTGATGTCAAAAGCGCGGTAAAATCCTTTACCAACAGCCGGTTGGAAGCGCTCCAGCAAAAACTCACAGGGCTGGGAGAAAAGCAGTCAGCCGCCTTCGGCCAATTGCTCAACAGCGATCATATCATCCAGCTGGATTCGTTACAACTACGGAATGAGTTACTAAACAATAGAGCTTTCGGCATTACAGCAGAAGACCTTGAGCCGGTTGTTGCGGCATTGCAGGATAGTATCTTACTGGCACATCCGGTGGCCGACAGCAGCCTCAATGGACTGTTGGAACACTTCCGTACAGCCAGTGCAGCCAGAAAATATATGGCAGGCGTTTTGGCGCTGAAGAAAGAAGTAGGAGAAGGCCTGCAGGCTAAGTCCATTATCTCAGACGAACGGGTGATGGGAGGAAAAATCAACGGGCAACTGGAAGAGGAGAGCAACAAAATCAGGAACATTAAAGAACTGTTGCCATTGAGCGGTCTGCAACGCCTGTTATTAAGTGCCAAACAACTCGACATCGGTAACATTGCGGCTTCCGGAAGTAAAGGTGGGGTACAGGACTTGTTTATGTCCGGTATACAGACCAGTTTTCTGAACAACAATAAATTCCTGATGCTGGGTGCCGGAAAGCGTATCGATGGCGGAACAATAAAAGACCTTGCTTTTAATTCATCGCTTGATCCGGGGGCTTACAGCATGCAGTTCCTGCAAATGGGCGCCGGTGATATTACACAGCCACACAGCCATGCCGGGGTCGTGAACGCCAATACCAAAAGCGATTCCCGCCGCCAGTATACTACCCTGAATTTACCTAGAAATACTTTTGTAGGCGCTTTTTCCGAAGATATCAGCCTGGGTGGTTATGGCCGTATCGCCGCACAATTATCAAAGTCCAGCAACCAGTTTAAAAATTCGGCAGTAGGTAATGACCCGATGCTGGCCAGTAAGGCTGCTGCATTATCGCTGTTCAACGATTTCTGGGAAACCTTGTCAGTGGGCCTCGACTACAACGGGCAGGTAAATGAGTGGAATATGAACCAGCGCGCCTACGTCAGCTATTCTGGCCTGGGATATAATAACCCGGCGTCTCCCGGAGCAGGAAGAGGAACGATACGTTACGGATTAAAACTGAAAAGAAACTGGTATAAAAATAAACTGGTGCTGGGAGTAAGATCCGATTTCCAGGATATCAGCTCTTCGGCCTTGACTTCCAGCAAATGGAAAAACAGGCAGTTTGCTATTGATGGTCGCTGGAAACTGAATAAGAAGATCGCCTTTGATGCGCGTTTTAACCAGTCGGCCATGAAAAGCACCGGTGAAAAGGCCCCATCCTTTCAGTATATGACCCGGCAGTTATCGCTCGCTTCACAGGTGCAGGGAAAAATGGCCGCGCTTCCATACAACAGCAATATTATGCTGGGATATCAGCAGATCGATATTTTGCCACAACACAGCACCTTACTGAATATTAATATTAACCACAACCTGGTGATCAGCTCACATGTCCTTTCGTTAAACCTGTTTTACAATAAAGATATTAAGGGTGAAGCGGTATATGCCAACCTCCTTACGGTTGAAACGGGATGGACCTACCAGGTGTGGAAGAAAATAAGCTGTAGCAGCGGTATGACCTACCTGGATAATAAGGCGGTGGTGCAGCAACTCGGTTTCAGGCAAACAGCAGGCGCCAGTGTACTGCCCCGGTTAAATGTGAATATGTATGTTGACTGCCGTAAAAACCTGTTGAATACGCCACAGAACTATCTGTTCGGCAACTTCAGAAGTGAACTGGCTATTTCTTACCAATTGAATTAAGTACCTATGTTAAAGTTTTATCAGGGAGTGATTTTTTTGATGCTGTTCTGTACTGTTCAACTCCGTGCCCAGGTGTCTTTTGTTTTTATCCCAGAGCTGCATGGCCGCACATTGGATGGCCTGTTGCAGGCAAAAGTGGCCAATACCGGCAGCCAGTCGCAATTGGTGAGTCTCACCGTAAAAGTATCTGTTGCCGGCGCCGGCAACATTGTAAGTATAAAAACACCTGCCTTTCAGTTAATGCCCGGTACCAACTCCTTACCGGGTGGATTGATTGCCAGATCCGCCATCCGCTTTGCGGAAAATAAGGTGGCCACTGTTTGCCGCCAGTCCGGCTACTTTATGGAAGGGGATTACGAATACTGTTTTGAACTGAATGCCGGTGATCAGTCGCACCAGGGCGAAACCCTGGGCGACCAGTGCTTCGATTATTACCTCCAGCCGTTTTCTCCCTTGCTGCTATTGAACCCGGCAGAAGAAGACAAGATCTGTAACAAGCGACCACCCTTTTTCTGGCAACCACTATTGCCGGCTGTTCCGGGTGTACAATACCGGCTTGTACTCACAGAAGTGAAACCCGGACAGGCAAAGGTAGAAGCACTTAATTACAATATGCCTTTGATTAACCAGCTGGGCATTAATTCCCCCATGCTTTTCTATCCTTCTCTGGCAAAAGATCTTATGCAGGGAAAAACGTACGTGTGGCAGGTAAGCGCCTACAAAAATGATATGCTGCTGGTGAACTCCGAGATATGGGAGTTTACTGTGTTCTGCGAAGAGGAAACCGCGGCAGTAGTACCGGAAAGCTTTAGGGATATTACGGATCTGACAAAAGGTAATTTTTATGTGGCCCGCGGAAAAGTGCTGTTTGCGGTAGAAAATGTGTACGACAAAGCCCCGCTGAATTATAAGATCCGTTGTATCACCAGGCCCGAACTGGAAATGCGTAAACTACCGGCGATCAAACTGAATCGGGGAAATAACCATGTGGTCATACCCCTGGCAGAGAACAGGTCATTCGTGGATGGCTACTATTACCTGCTGGAGTTGAAGCTGCCTAACGGTGAAGAAAAACAATTAAGATTTCTTTATAAAAGTGAAACGGAATAGCGATGAAATACTTAATAATATCCGTGATGATAGGGTTGTTAATGTCTGCCTGTCATTCAGGAAAGAAAGAAATAAAAGCTTTTTATGCCAACAATGGCCAGGCGCTGGTTCAGGAACAGGATGCAGGAGGTATCGGGGTAAGGGCCAGTTACCTCCCGGTGCAGTGGGAACGGATGCTGGGAAGGGAAAATCCGGATGCAGCAGGGGAAATGACATTTAAGTTAAACGTTGCCCTACCAGCTTCCTCCCGGGAAGAAAGCCGGAAAATGCAGGCGGTAAGCGTGGATACCCTGTTTTGGCTGGTAGTGGGAAGTGATACGCTGGCGGCACAGTTTACGCAGCGAATTCCGAATGGAAGTACCTCTTCAGCAGAATACCTGACCACGTTCAAAAGGGCCGTGCCGGCAGGAACAGCTGTATTGTATTTCGTGATGAATGATTGGATGTATACGCATCATAAGTTGGTGTTTCCCTTCCAGGTTGCACATATCAATAGTATTGACTCATTAAGCAGCAGGTTATGATTCCAGGAAACATAATATTCAGAAAGTCCATTGCAGTTTTTTTTCTAGGCTTGCTTACCTTCCAGATATTGGTACCCTGCGCTGCATGGGCACTTACAACCGGTCCTTCTCAACCGGAAAGCAAACAGTTTGCGGAAGCAGGTACCAGTGAAACGGTCGACATGTTTACCGGTGCATTTAAATACAATATTCCTATAATGGATATTGATGGTTACCCCATCAATTTAAATTACCAGTCCGGTGTAGGAATGGATGATGAGGCCAGCTGGGTAGGACTGGGCTGGAATCTCAATGTGGGCGCCATTAACCGGAGCCTGAGAGGTATTCCGGATGATATGAACGGAGATAAGGTAATCACGGAACATTATACGGCGCCTAAAACAACAACCGGTGGGCGGGGAACAGTCAAAGCGGAGTTCTTTGGCGGGGCGAAACTGATTGGCCTGAAAGGCTCTTTGTCGCTCGGTATCTTCAGTGATACTTATACCGGGATAGGAGCCGAGTTCGGCATAAATGCCGGTATCTCTCTTACACGCGGGAGTGGTGCCTTAACGCCCGGACTGGGCGTGGGCCTGATGTCCAATACCAGTAACGGTGTGGATGTATCGCCTAATATCACGCTGGCTTTATATGATAAGTCGAATGAAAATAAGACCACAAACGTAGGGCTGTCGGCCAATCTAGGTTATAACACCCGCCAGGGGCTGAAAAGCCTCACACTGAACGGGTCTTTCGGTATTACAACGAGAGATTGGGATAATCAATCGGGTTCTTCTAGTTTCGATGTAGGTGGCATCGGATTCACTTATAACACACCACCTTTTTATCCGCATATCGGGGTACCCTATAGGTCTACCAACCGTAGCTACAGTATAGATGTAGGGCCTTCCGGCGCCGGTGCTTTTGCCGGCGTAGGACTTACCGGCTACCGGTATAAACGCGAAATACTGAACAGGATTAATACTAATCCGGCATACGGATACCTGTATGCGAACCAGGGTAAAGATGTACCCAACGCCGTAATGGATTTCATGCGGGAGAAAGATAATGCAGTAATTCCCAATATGCCCAACATTGCGATTCCTATCGCTACGGCCGATATTTTTTCCTATTCCAGCCAGCTGGGAAGCGGGCAATTCCGCCTGCATCGCGGCGGTTCAGGAACGGTGTTTGACCCTGCTGTCAATGACGCGAATAACACCACTACCCTTGGAGTAGACCTGGGTTTTGGATTATACTTTCATGGTGGGGTCACGTTTTATAAGCAGGATGTATCCAACAAAACCGGGAAGTGGAAAAACGATAACCGATTCAATGGAGTAGCTGATTATAAGAACATCGATAATACCCTCGAAGAGCATGCCTATTTTAAGCAGATGGATGAGAAGAATGTGGGGAGCAATGAATATGAGACATTGATCAAAGGCGAAGACGTAGTGCATGTATCTTTGGATGGACTCAGCAGTAAAAGTGAACTGAAAGACGGATATAATAATACTTATCCCATATCCACATCCAACCCGCTGACAAAGAAAGTAAGACAGGTAAGACGTAATGCCATTTCCTATCTCACCGCCTCAGAAACCTACAAGGGTGGCGTGATAAGAATGAAAGAAGATTACCGGGAGAACAAAGTAACTGGTTTTACACCCGCGCTACCTTCCGCAGTAACAGAGTCAAGATATGGTACTCATCTTTCTGAATTTACGATTACGGGAGACGATGGGAAAAGAATGGTATACAGCCTGCCCGTTTATAACAAGGTACAGGAGGAGTATTCATTTGCTACAGATCCGAATGCGGCGAAGGATGAGGACAGAAACCTGGTAGGATTTTCGCTGAAACCAGATGGAGGAATCCAGCATAATTACGGCATTGACAAATATTTTCATAAGGAAACGCAACCTGCGTATGCGTCGGCTTTCCTGTTGTCTGCGATATTGTCGCCCGATTATGTAGATGTAACAGGCGACGGTATTTCAGATGATGACATGGGTACTGCCATTAAGTTTAACTATACAAAAGTAAACGGTAATTACAAGTGGCGTTCTCCGATGAAGCCGAATAGGGCGCTGTATAACAAAGCATTGAATGCGGATCAGGATGATGATAAAAGTAGCATTGTTTATGGGGAGAAGGAAATATGGCTTTTAAACTCTATTGAGACAAAAAATAAGGTGATGTTTTTCCTGTTGGACAGCAGGAATGATGCGTTAGGTGTTACCGGTATCACCGGCGCTATAGACAATACCGCCAATGGCAGACAGCGTTGTTTGAAGGAAGTCCGCCTGTATTCGAAAAAAGATCTCACTACACCGATAAAAACAGCGGTATTCAACTATGAATACACGCTCTGTCAGAAAGTACCCAACCAGGCTGTTGCCGATAGTGGTAAACTTACCTTAACGGGTTTGCACTTTACCTATGGTGCTTCTACCAAAGGGAAACATTTTCCCTATACTTTCAAATATACGGGCAAGAATCCCGATTATGAGTATCTCTCTACCGACAGGTGGGGTAATTATAAAGCGGCCAAATCCGGTTTGAATAATTTAAATAATGACCGCTTCCCCTATAGTACACAGGATAAGGCGATCGCTGATCAGAATGCCAGTGCCTGGAATTTGACGTATATCAGTTTGCCAACCGGTGGAGAAATTAACGTAGACTATGAATCCGGCGACTACGCTTATGTACAGGATAAGCCGGCGATGCAGATGGTGGAACTGACGCAGTTGGTAAATAAAGACGGTAACCCGGAGCCGGACTTCTTTTTTGCCCGTGGATTTATGATCAATATTAAAGAAAGCCTGAACGGAGCCTCCGCAGAAGAGAAAAAAAATGATTTTATCAGGCGTTACCTGAATGGCGAAAGGGATTTTTACGCCAAGCTATTTGTGAACTTGACGGATAAACCCGACAATGGCACGGCTGAAAGTAGTTGCGATTATGTTCCGTGTTATGGAAAGGTGAAAGATGTGATAGAAAAATCCGGTGGAAATGTAGCGGTCATATTCGACACCATGGGCGAAGGGAATGTGACTTCGAATCCTTTCATTTTTGCCGCCTGGCAGAAAATGAGATTAGAGTATCCCAAGTATGCTTATCCTGGCTACAAGAACAGGATATCCGACGATATGCCTATACAGGCAGCATTAGGCGCCCTTGTGAACTCCATCAGTAACCTCAGTGAAATTACAGGTAACTTTTATAAAAGAGCGGAGCGGAAGAGGTTTGCACGAAGCGTGGATCTGAAAAAGAGTTTTGGACGTATTGCAAAGGTGGATGGAATAAAACTGGGCGGTGCGGCCCGGGTGAAGCGTGTCAGAATATCGGATATCTGGAACACGATCAGTGGAGAGCCTTTAACAGGGGCTACCTACGGTCAGGAATATACGTATACCACTACCTGGAATGGAAAAACGATCAGCAGTGGCGTAGCCAGCTATGAGCCGGGAGTAGGGAGCGATGAAAATCCCCTGCGTTTACCGGTACCTTATACCGAAGATATAAAAGGTGGTCTCAATAACTATTACTACCTGGAGAAACCCTTTGGAGAAACCTTGTTCCCGGCACCGGTAGTGGGTTATAGCAAAGTGGTGGTAAAAGATCTGAATGCGGAGGGTGTGGTGGAAGCCGCACCTAAAACGGGATGGGTACAACATGAGTTCTATACTTCAAAGGATTTCCCGGTACAGGTAAGCTATGATCAAAGTCCGGACGCCTATAATTATGATTCCAAAGGTTGGTTTAGTTTTATTGGTTCCAATGTAGCACATGAACTGGTGTTATCCCAGGGGTATGTGGTGAAACTGAACGACATGCATGGCAAGCCTAAAGCAGAAAGAGTATTTAACCAGTCGGGCGCAGAGATTGCCAACACCAGTTACTACTTCAATGCAAAGCCACTGGGGGTAGGCACGCAAACGCTCGTGAATAACGTGGATGTAGTGAACGAAAAAGGAGAGATTACGCAGAACCAGGTTATCGGTAGAGAGATAGAAATGATAGTAGACATGCGGGAAGAGGAAACCAGCAACACAGGCCGGACCATCCGCGCGGGTTTTGATATGATACCCGGCTTCCCGATACCGTGGGTGATCCCACACTGGCCCATGAGTCAGAACGATGAGTATCGGTTGTTCCGTTCTGCATCGGTATTAAAAACCGTGCAATATTCCGGGGTACTGGACCGGGTAGTGAAAACTATCAATGGATCTACCGTTACGACCAAAAATACTTTGTATGATGCCGTTACCGGCGATCCGGTAGTTACCACCACCAATAACGAGTTTGATGATCCTGTGTACCAGGTAAATATGCCGGCATACTGGATGAATAGCGGGATGTCCGGTGCTTATAAAAATAACAATACCCTTATCCGGAATTTCGAGACAGATGCTCAGGGGAAAATTCCATCTACGTTTACCAGATTTGTGACCACAGGCGATGAACTGATTGATCTGAATAAGCAGGATTCCATTTACTGGGTGGTGAAAACATTGACCAAGGGAGACCAGGACCTATCCTATAAGCTTATCAACAAGGACGGGAATGTGGCTAATAATTTCAAGAGCGACGTAAAGTTGGCCCGCTCCGGATACCGGAACCAACTGACGGCCCCCGGCGCTTCCGTGGTGTGTTTGAAAAACCCGGTGCAAAATGGCGCTTTCCGCTTTACAACAGATACGGACGACGAACTGGCTTCCCTGGGTGTGCTGGATGCGAGCGTAACGCTATACGATCAGTCCTGGGGCTCCCGGCTTAAAATGGAGGGCATTTATCCAGGGTATGACTATGAGCGCCCGGACAGGGGGGTGTATATCAGGAATCCTAATGGAAACGACCGCATGTGGCCCTATTATGCACAGTACAAAGATAGCCAGGATGGGAATGACGGAACGAGCTTTTACGCTCAGAATGGTGCGGAATATGGTAACAGAAAAGGATATTTCTGGGGAGGGAATGGTAACACCGGAAGATTAACGGCCATTGGGATGTATCCCAGGTATAAGAATCCAAATGGTAATGATTTGTGGTATTCTTACAACACTGATATAACACTGGAACCAGCTGCCAGCTATTCTCTGGGTCTGGGTGGAAATGATGAGGTGTATGTATATATCGATGGTGTGGAAGTGAGAAAGCTCACGGAAGAGAAGCTAAGCAATCATAGAAAATGGCATGTTTTTGAATTAGCGAACATGCTCCCCGGTAAACATAATTTCGAGGTCATGGGTCGTAATTCCAAGGGTCAGGAAGCCGGTTTTGCTGCGGAGATCTATAATAAATCGGCTTATGAATTATATAACACCGGTAATTATACAAATATTATCGCTTATTCATCAGAAGATCTGATACATTATCCCGCCGATGTAGTGGAACGTCAGGGGGAGTTAGGTACACCAATAAGTAATGAGAAGTATACCTTGCCTATAACCTTTCAGATGAATCCCTTCTTGTATGGATTCCTCGGAAACTGGCGCCCGGTAGAGCAGAAAGCTTTCCTGGTGAACAGGACCGGGCAACAGCTGTCTGTCCCTGATATCAGGAAGGGTGGGGTTTATCAGAACTTTACTCCTTACTGGTATTTCTCAGTGACCGATAATTTGTGGAAGCCCACTTACGTAAATAATGAAAAATGGGTCAGCACTGGTACTGCCACTCTTTTTGATGCTCAGGGAAATGGCCTGGAATCAAAAGATCCACTGGGGATTTTTAAAAGCGCATTGTTTAGCTTTAATAATACACTTACCGCCGCTGTGGCCTCCAATGCAATGCAGCGGGAAATATTTTACGATGGATTTGAAGATTATGCATATCGGGTGAAGGCTATTCCGGAAAATAGTAATCCGAAAGATAGCTTCAACATGTTCGTGATGATCCGCGACAAGGGACAGTATACAGACTGGCTGGATAACAAGATTGTCCACACCGGTAAATACAGCCTGAAACTAAACAGCCCACTGGTATTATACACGCGTCCGCATGAAAATGTACACCATACCGTGCCTTATCTGGATTTTTCTGACCTGGGAGAATATATGCGTACCACCAGGCCCTATGTTTACCCGATGGGATTTGCTCCGAAGCCCTATGCGAACTATATTTTTTCTGCCTGGGTAAAAGATGCACAGCCATCTGGTAATACCTCCGATCTGAAAGTAAGTGTTAATGGCGCGGATAAGCCACTTACGGTGAAGGCTTCGGTAGAAGGATGGAAACTGGTGGAGATGAATTTCTGGGCCAGTGATCCCGGGGTATCCACCACGCTCGCACTCACGGCTGGTACTGCAACAAGGATAGATGATATCCGCATTTTACCGGTGAAAGGTAACATAAAAACGTATGCATATGATCCCCTGAACCAGCGGCTCATGGCGCAACTGGACGAAAATAACCTGGCCACACTGTATGAGTATGATGATGAAGGTACCCTGATCAGGTTAAAGAAGGAAACAGACCGGGGAATCATGACGATTAAAGAAAACCGCTCTTCTTACAGGGCGAAAAATTAACCGCTTTAATATTGAAAGATGAAGAAGTATCATATAAGTGGAAAGTTTATCATTTTATTCATGGCGGCAGTAATGGTGGTTGGATTTGCTATAGGCGCCAGGCCCTTGCTGAGCAGCTGGTGGCCTTCTTTGAAAGAACAGGCGCCGGTAGCGGAAGAAGCAACCCATTTTCAACGGGAGGATGCTGCGTTGCTCGGACAGATCATTGCTATTTACAGACGTATCGATACGTTGTCTGTGATTGATATGGGAGGCAGTATCCGGATCAGTGATCCGGCGGAGCCGACAGAAAATGTGAATGCCACATTTAATTATTGCAGGAGAAATGCAGAAATGTATTATCAGCTGGGCGATAATGAAATGATCCAGCTGAAAGACGTGTGTATTTCGGCTAACCGCGGAATTGAGAAACTATTTGTTTCACCTCCCAAAGAGGTAGTGGCGGCTCCCCAGTTACCGATCGACAGTATCATTTCACTCTGGGAGAGCGACAGCTATGCTATCAATACTATACACACCGATAATTTAACAACCGTGCAACTGCTTTGTGAACACCATGTTACCTGTAAGGAATTGAAAATTACCTATGATCGTAGTACCGCGAAGTTGAACAGCATCTATATGCGTTTAACCAACCTGGAAGATCCGCTGAACAGGAAGATGGACAGAGAGATCACCACGGTTTTCAATAAATGGAATGAGGTGATTACAGATAGCCGCCGGCTTAGTTTGTCTACTTACCTGCAGAAGGAAGGAGAGGGCTGGAAACCTGCTGCTGCCTACAGTAATTTCAGATTAATATCAACGCTTTAAGTGTTAACCTATTCACCATTAATGCCCTTTACCTATGGGTTATAGAAAATTAAATATTCTCTGTTACAGTGTATGCTGTGTACTGTTGCTGTTGCTGGGAACAATTCATGTTGCCAGCGCGCAGGTAGAGTCCTACCAGAAACGGCTGCAGGGAAAGATAAAAAAAGGAGATACCCTTGTTATTAAGGATGAAAAATTCCGGAATGATGCCTTTGACTGGAAATCGATCAATAACAAGCTTGTAAATAATGTTGTTACTTTCGGATTGTACCGGGATTCTACCTACCGGATCGATAAGCCTTTCAAGTGTGAGCTTGATCTGAAAATAGAGTACTGGAGTCAGCCCGACCAGGACGACCCGATTACCATTGAGCATGCGCGGTTGAATATTGATTATGATACTGTGTGGTTGGCGCCCTACCAGGGAGAAAACATTTATTCCTTTACCAACGGCTATAAGGTAAAATTAACGGTCAATGATATCACGAGTAAAGAGCTGGGTACCGATCTGCCGGCAATTTTTTCGTTAAAGGGAGACGTGATAGTGGACCGGCAGTATACCTCCAACAAGGAAGAGGAATTGTCGATGACCGCATTTTTTAAATCCGGGGAAACGGCCACGGCTCCAAAGAAACAGGCGAAAGCAGCCATGGCGCCTATGGGCGCTACACCGAATACGCCGCCTTTAACGGGTATTATAAACGTTAACTGGAATGAGATTATACCCGGGCAGGAATATGACCTGGAGTGGACCTATATCGATGATGAATCCACCAATGGGCAGTTCATCACTGCAAACCGTTCTTCGATAACGGATGCGCAACTGGAAGCAATGTTCCGGAATAATTCCACCCGTATCACCACCGATCAGCATAACTACGATATCACGCTTTTGCATAGCAGCAAATACCTGTTGCTCCGTATCCGTTATGTGATCTATGTAAATGGTTTTCGGGAAGAACATCCCTGGGTTTACCAGGCAAAGCTGGCAAGTGGGGAAGTAGCCAGGGTACTGGATCTAAGCTGGCATCAACCTGGGTTTAACTGGCAATTCAGCGCCAGTTATGCGGAAGGGGGTAAGAAAAAAGAAGTAGTCGCTTATTTTGATGGGATTTTAAAGAACCGGCAAACGGTTACCATCAACAATACAGATAAGAATGTAGTATTGCAGGAGAATGTGTACGACGAGTATGGAAGGGTAGCGGCCAATATTTTGCCTGCTCCTATTAACGCAACTGCTTTAACGTACTATGGGAGGCAAAATCTGAACGCCCTCAACAAAGTATATTCCTACAAGGATATTTACAACAACAGCACAGGTGTCTGTGTCGTAAAGCCAGCGCCATTGGGAACGACGGGGGGCGCCGGTATGTACTATTCATCCGCCAATCCTTTTAAAGCGACGGACGCATCGATGAACTATGTTCCTGATGCCAGCGGATATCCTTTTGCCATTACTGCCTATACCAATGATAATACCGGTCGTGTGCGGGTAAAGGGTGGAGTGGGAGATGTAATGCAGCCTAACCAGGACGAAGCATTGAATCATTCCACCAGGTACTTCTATGGAAAACCTGTGCAATGGGAACTGGACCGGCTTTTCGGTTCAAGCGCGGGAAAGGCTTCCCACTTTTTGAAGAATATGACCATTGACCCCAATGGACAGATCAGCATCAGCTATCTGAATTCTTCCGGTAAGCCGGTGGCCACTGCTTTAAGTGGGGGATCGCCCGATAATGTATTGCCCCTGGCTTCAAAAGGGGTTTCAGAACTGGTGGATGTGCCTGTGCTGGAACCGGAATCGTTTGTGTTTGATCCACAGGAACTGAAACTGAAGGGCGCCGCTACCTATCTCTGCGCGGTGCCGGATCATAATGCCAGCATCAGGTACCGGATAGATAAACTGATCAAGAAGTATAAAGAGAATGCGGTAGAGATTTGCAGTAATTGTTACTATGAACTGAAGATTGATGTGTATGATGATTGTAATAACAAGGTAGATGCGAATATAACACCGGTTAAGATTGGAAGTCTTGCTCCCAACTGTGCCGACGAGGGCAGTGTAGAAAACAGCTTTGTGGTAGACCTGGGAAAGGCTGGCGAGTACAGCATCCGCTTTGAATTGTCGCTGAACCCTGATGTCATTGCTGCCTATACTGATGACTTTATCAAGCGTAACACCAATTTACAGCCAGAGTTCTATTTTATTATCAACCAGTTGAGAACAACTGATTTCACCGGCTGCGTGAGTGATTGTCATACCTGTGAAGTAGCGCTGGGTACAAAAGCGGAATTTCAACAAAGGGTCTGGCAGCGGATTGCCGACAATCAGGTGAATGCTACCTTGTACACCAATGACATAAATAACTGGAGCGGCCCTTTGTATGACACATTGAAGATGAGGTGCACCAGTGCCTTGTTGAATTGCATACCTGATCCGTGTAAGGAGTTAAGAGAAACCCTGAAGCAGGATGTAAGTCCGGGTGGGCAATATGCGCAGTTCGACAGTTATGGCCGGCCGCTGGAACTGGCGGTGAATATATTATCCATTTATTTCAGAACAGTATTTCCGGTCGAAGCTATCGGTGGTTCACGTTATGAATCAACCAGGATAGTAAACGTTGATGGGGTAAGTATATCGCCCTGTGATGCCAGCTTTACACTGGAGGACCTGGTGAAGAACTGGAGACCGGAGTGGGCAGATCTGTTTTTGCCATATCATTGGGAATATTGTGCGCTGCAAAGCTGTGAGAGCCTGTCTGCCGTGAAGCGTTGGGATGAAAAGATCACTTCCCTGTGTTTAAAAGCATCCGACCTTCCTAAATATGTGGGAAGTAATTATGACCGTACTAATCCGACCTGGTTGCTGAATGCCGATCCTTTTATGACAAACACGGCGGCGCAGCCCTATATTAATAGTTTTATTAACGATCTTAACAACTATTCCAGGAACCGGACGCCTTACAAAAGCAGCACTTTCAATAACAAGAATATCTGGCAGTATGTTGATTATCTGCTTTATTGTGCCGACAGCACAGGGAACACCAATGCTACTGCAGATGTGACTTTTGTATCCCGGTGGAATAACTGTGTGCCACAAACGCAGTGCCGGGTACCTGACAGGGAATGGCTGGCTTATGCGGAGTATTATTTCCAGTTGAAGGAGATCTATTATCAGCGTATCCGCGATGCGAGTTGCGGTGATATCTGTAAAATAGGTCGTCCGTTGCCGATGCTGGGAGAAAGTTGTGCCACCGTGTCCGACTTTTCTTTTGCAGAAGATTCATTGGGCAATTGCAGTGCTGGAACAAAGCGGGTGCGGGTTAATTTTGAAGGAAACCGTTTTGCTACGGAAACGCGGGTGGCTGTTACATATTCCACAGGGACAACCAATACATCAGAGATATTAATATTTGGTGCAGGAGATCGATATAAGACGATATGCATTCCACAATATCTTCCTTTGAGTGTGTTAAAAGTAGATTCTGTTTATTGCAGGAACAGTGGGGCTGTGTCTTTCCCTCCGAAAGGGCCCGTTACGCTGCCATGCAGGACCGATTATACGGTGGAGGTGGATCAAATAATACATAGTACATTAGGTTATAAGATAACATTTTTGTCTCCGCTATCAACTGATGTTGAGTATATATTTACTCTGAAAATTGGGACAAATCCAAACAATATAGTTACTGTTAAGATGAACCCACCTGATCCGGTTTATATTGGGTCAGTCTATATTGGTACTGATAGTCCAACGCCGGCAGAACAGCAAATTACGGTACTTTCTTATACCTGTAACGACCCCACCGGCGGCTGTTCTCCTTTATTCAGGAATAAAACCTCCCGTATGGAGAGAATTGACTATGATCAGACTTTCTCCATGAATCCGGATTCTTTAAGAAACGATGGTTTTGCACAGATAGCGAACCTGGTGGCAGATAATTGTGCCAATAATGCAGATGTATGGATGTCGCAATTAGAGGAAGGACTGAGTGGCTATACTTCTATAAAAAGAGATGCGCTTCGTCAGAAATTGATTGAAGTGTGCAAACTGGGTGGGGATACTGCTCACTTAAACGGTGCGAGTGCGGCAGTGCCTACTGCTACTGCGGAGGGTTATCGTTCCTTCAAGGATGTGATGTTGGGTGTATTGGGCACAGGTAGTATTACAATGAAGAATAATCCCTGGATTCTTTCCGGGCCATATCCATTTAATGTGAAGGCACAAACAGCAGAAGCGGTTATCGGCAACACGAACCCGGCTATCTGCGCCCGTTTGAGTGCGTTGCAGGCAACCTATAACAGCAATGCTGCGGGACGCACATTCTTAAAATACCTTACAGATACGTATGGCAGTGCGATGAATCTCAAACAGGAGGAGTTGGATCAGCTGATAAAAAGTTGTGGTAACTGCCGGTATCTGCTGGCCAGCCAGCTTACACTGCCGGTATTCCTGGAAGTAAATACAAAAGGATGTATTACACCTGCTGAGTTCACTGCCGGAATGACGGCTCTTAACCAGGAGCCATGGTCAGGTGGACTGGATAACACGAAGGATAACTATGAAACCATTGTAGCCACTTATCTGAACCATCGCTGGGGCTTTTCGCTCGGGTATTTGGATTATGATGACTACAGGCAGAAGGTAACGGCGGGTACTTCGGCGTTGCTCTGTAATGAGCCGGTGTTCAGGTCAGTAACCCCTGATCCTGCTGAATGTTTGATGGGAATGATAGATGGAGCAATTGCGGGTGGTCGTCGTCGTTATGTAGTATATATTGATTCTGTACGACAGGATTTCCGTAGACAATACGTTACCGTATGTGCCGGTACAAGGGCTACTGCCAACCTGAAAACGCAGCAGCAGCTTTATCATTTCACGCTTTATTATTATGATCAGGCGGGTAACCTGGTGAGGACCGTACCACCGGAAGGGGTGGATGTACTGAGTACAGCGAGACTGAACACCACTACCACGGAAGTTCCTGCTGACTTTACCTGTAATTACAATGGCGACAATGTCAATACAAGTCTGCCATTAACATTAACGGAGCTGACTAACACTCTGAATATTCAAACCGGCGTAGCAGTAGAAATGTGGATTAAAGGCCGGCCAACGGGAGCTACCCAGGTGTTGACACCTACCTCCAATAATAATTACTTCTTTACTACCTGCATTAGCAGTACCTATTGCTATATCTCGATTTATAAGATGAATCCGGAGACTAATGCTATCAGTATTGTAAACAGTAGTCATATAGCGGTGCCCATTACGGCTTTTAGCGGTGGCAACTGGCTACACCTGGTAGTACAGGGACCTAATTTGATGGATGGGGTACTGAGTACCTATGTAAATGGTCAATTACTGAATAATGATACGAAAGCACCACTGGCACCTTGCGCCTGGGAGATTGTGGTTGGTACAGGCGGAGTATCTATCACCAATGATCTCAGTGATCTGAAGCACTTAAGAACATATAACCGTCAGCTTACCGCCGATGAAATATGGATCAACTCCCAGGAGCCTTGTATGGCACAGATGGCGGGCCTGGACGCTAAGCGTTTCTGGGGTCGTTTTAATGTACCGGCTAACGGTGCGCCGGGAACGGTAGGTGGTCCGAATTCCAATATTGAAGTACGGCCTATGCCGGTGCAGCCTCAACACAGGCTTGCTACCGATTATGCCTATACTTCTTTAAACCAGGTATCGAAACAGAAGACACCGGATGCCGGTGTCAGCGGTTTCTGGTACGATTACCTGGGAAGACTGATTGCCTCACGAAATGCAAAACAGTGGGCCCGAAATAACAATTATAACTATTCAGTATATGATGAACTTGGCCGTATTACAGAGAATGGCGAAGTTTTTAGTAACGCCAGTATTTTTGAACCTGGTTTTATTATAAACTATGGGGATCTATTGGAGAGTCCCGTTTCAAATCCTGAGCGCATTTATACTTTCTACGACAGCCCCATGCTGCCCTCCAGCCTGGGTACACAGGATAACCTTAAAAATAGGGTCTCAGCTCAGTACCGGTACGTTGCCGCCTCTACAGGAGGAACTACGACTGATAATTTTGTTTACAGCTATGATTTGCTTGGGAATGTGAAAACGTTCTGGCATGGGAATGGGTTGTACGACTACAAACAGACAGATTACAATTATGACCTGATCAGTGGAAAAGTGAATGCAGTTCGTTATCAGCCCGGAAAAGATGATCAGTTCTATTATGCCTATACATATGATGCGGAAAACAGGTTAGTAGAGGCAAAATCCGGTATCAATAGCGTATCTGTCGACAAGTGGGAGATTAGTGGTGCGGTTACAGATGCCTACTATCGCTACTATAAACATGGCCCACTCAGCCGCATGGAGTATCTTCGTAATGCCGTACAGGGTATCGATTACGCCTATACGTTGCAAGGATGGTTGAAAGGTGTTAACGGCAACTACCTCTCGCCAGCATCCGATATGGGAAGGGATGGTGACCCTTCGGGAACGAGACTGCATTTTGCCAAAGACGTGGCCTCGTATACCCTGGATTACTTCCAGGGTGACTATACCCCTATTGGCAAGCCTCCCACTGTTACGAATCCGTTCGCATTGAAATGGGAGAGTAAGACCGCTGATATTGCAGGTCAGGATTTGTATAATGGTAACATCGCCCGTTCAGAACTCGCCCTGAAAGGCATTAACGGGGGAAATCCAATAGGCTATAGCTACCGCTACGACCAGTTGAACCGGTTACGAACCATGCGTCAGCATACACTAGCGGGAGGGGCCACCACCTGGGAAATGGGTACTACTCCTCCAACACCCTATGCAGAAGATATTACTTATGATGCCAGTGGTAACATTCTCACGTATAACCGTAATAATATGAGCGGTGCGCCGATGGACCGGCTCACTTATAACTATCCGCGGAATGGTGGTGGGCAGCTTACCCGCAACCGGTTGAGATATGTGAGGGATGGGATCACATCGCCACTTTATCCAGGTGTCGATATTGGAAATCAGGCTCCAGCTGTAGAAACAGCAAGTGAGATTGGGAATGTAGCGGGTGACGCCTACCAGTATGACGAAATTGGTAACCTGATAAAGGATGGAAACGACGTATCTGAAATAGAATGGAATATTATTGGAAAAATCAAGAGTTTTAAGAAAGGAACGCTTAAAACAGAGTATTTTTACGATCCGGCAGGTAACAGGTCCAGGAAAGTGGTGGAAACGTCTGCGCAAAACTTTACCACCACCGTCTATGAACGGGATGTAACCGGTAATGTGTTGGCTACTTACGAATACAAAACAGGGTCAGCAGATATTACATGGAAAGAGCAGTATCTTTATGGTAGCAGCCGTCTGGGTGTGTGGAAGCCTAATATGAAATTGGGCTCTACCGCAACAAAGGATGCCCTATGGACTGCATTTAATAACCGGGAATACGAGATTACGAATCACCTGGGAAATGTGCTGACCACGATTACGGATAACAAGACACCAACCGGTAGCGTGTATGATGTGACGCTTAGCAGTGCCGTGGATTATTCGCCGTTTGGAATGCAGCTGGTTGGAAGGAAGATGAATGGAGGTGGTTATAGGTATGGGTTTAACGGGAAGGAGAATGATAATGATGTGAAGGGAGAAGGGAATCAGATAGACTACGGCATGCGTGTTTACGACCCACGGATAGGGAAGTTCCTTTCTACAGATCCTCTATCGAAACAATATCCACACTATACCCCATATCAGTTCGCAGGAAATACGCCTATTCAGGCAATAGATCTGGATGGTGCAGAGGAATATCATTTTACACGAATAAAAGACAAGGATGGTAATACATCGCTTCGTTATTTGGGTAAGACTGATATTAAAGAGCGCGTTTTTGTTGGATATAGATTTGTTCATGGTTCATTTTATGATACGCCTACACCAGTTTATGAAACCCGTGTTAATCAGCGTGAGGCATTTACTATACATGACACATACAGGGAACCTGTAGATAGACATGGGGGGCTTGATCCAAATCAATCGCAGGAGTGGAGGGATTTTGATGTAAGGACAACATATAGATCATTAGAAGATCTTTCTGCAGGGAAGAATGGTTCGAAATCAGCTGCAGATATCCTTGGGATGAGATTAACCCAGTTTAGTGCAGCAATAGGTCCTGAGAATGCGGCTATGCCGGCTTTAGGAGCGGGTAATTCTCCTCAATTTATAAAAGAAATAGAATCATCAGCGATTAGATTCTCACAAACGTCAGTTAATGGAGTGGAAGAGATTGTTGCGAGTATGAAAGTTAAAGGATGGAAGGGAGCTCCTATTGATGTAGTACAGATGAGTGATGGTTTATTGACTTCTGTTGATAATACAAGAGTATTAGCAGCGCAATTATCAGGGACTAGAGTAAAAGCGGTAGTTCATGCTTATGATGAATTAATTCCTGCTTCTCAAGCGGGGAGATTTGTTCTCAAGAAGACGGGAGATGTACCTAAGACCTGGGGACAAGCTGTAGAATACAGAGTTCAGAATCAAAGTGCAACATTTAGGACTAATACTCCTAATGGTAGCCATGTACAACCTAAAGCTAAACCAAGCACCAATTAATAATAATAGGTTCTATAAGATCCTGTTCATACAATTCTTTATTGTATGAACAGGATCTTATTTATCCGGAATCATAAACCCAAATGTATCCATTAAATATTCTTCAGAAGATTTATAGTTCGAGAGTCGAATAATAATTTCTTCATCCCAATCAATTAATGCCAGTTTGTAAGTTGTGCCTAATATATTTAGTGCAGATAATATTTTTTGACAGTTTTGAGTTTGAGCAAATAGTTGGGATAGACATAGCCATATATTGGTTACAAATTCTGCCTCAAAGGAAACAAAAATACCTAGCCTCTCAAATCCAAAAGCAACAGTGTTTTCTTTAGTTTGGATGTTATTGTTGTATCCTGTAGTTACTTTACTAAAGTAATTAATGGCAATAGGAGATAGTAAATCATAGAATTGATTAAAGGAGATTTTTAAATCGCCTAATTTAATCAGATGTTCATCTCTGACAATGGCATTAGGAAAACCATATTTATTTTCATCCTTAGAGGGTAGGTTCTCTATGTCAATGATTGCCTTGAAATAATTTTGCTCTGGAACAAGCTCTATCTGTTTGTAATAATCTTCATGAAAGAATACTGTATCAGGCATTGTATGTTATTTGTTTATGTAAGTTTGTTTAGTTTTGACATCTCTGATAAAGGCAGCGATAACCCTAAGCAATGCAGCTTTATCATCCCCTGGTAAAGTCTCAATCTCTTTAAAATACCTGATTACTTCCGCATCATGCAAAGCTGCATTAGCTTTATCTCCGGTACTTCCAAATAATAAATAATCTACAGAGGTATCGAGCGCCTCAGCAATCTTCTTTACTACTTCAGCAGGAGGCTGCGCACCTTTAGTCTCGTAGCGTCCAATCTGGGCGTATGAAATATCTACTTTATCAGCTAGTTCCGTCTGCGACCAGCCTTTAGCTTTACGTAGTTCAAGTATACGTATGCCGAGATTATTTTTTTGAGACATAATTGCCTGTTTAGGTTAACAAAAATAGCTGATCTGTAGCAGTTTTGGTGTGTTTTTGATACTAATAGGGGTTAGTGTGCGAAAAATAAGTTTGTTTGTGTGCTACATAAACGTTTATTTTGCTGCATAAATGTAGCAATAAAATATTTTTCCACATACATCTATTGAGTTAACTAAAAATGCTTTTTATGTTGGTCAGTAATAACAGGCAAATTAAACTACAACCCAAACACCGGGATCAATCAGGCAATCATACAGTAGTGCCGTGGCTTAATATCAGTGGTGTGTGGCTGGAGGAGTTGGGTTTTAAAGTGGGAGATATGGTAAAGATTACCACCCGTGACAGGTTGCTGATTATAGAACCACTGGAAGGAACAGAGCAGGTAGCGCATGAATATAAATCTGCCTTACACGAAATGAAGCAGACGCTGAAAAAGCTGGCGCAATGAATATAGCGGAGATTAAGCAGCAGCTTACGTTGTCGTCTGTCTTGCAGCACTATGGCTTAAAGCCAGATAAGCATCTGCGGTTACATTGTCCGTTCCATGATGATAAAACGCCTAGCCTGCAGGTGTACTATAAAACGCATACCTGTTATTGTTTTAGTTCTAACTGTAAAACACATGGCAAGGCATTAGACGTGATCGATTTTGTTATGCATAAGGAAAGCTGCAGCAAGCATGAAGCTATCCAGAAGTGCAAACAATTAATCGGTGGCCCCGTATATCAAACTTACGTTCCCTCACCGCCCGGTATATCTATACTGGGCAATATGTTTATCTATTTTAGGAATGCGGTATATCACAGCAAGCCAGCGCAGGAGTATATACGAAGCCGCGGACTGGATGCTACTGTTTTAGAGATCGGTTATAATACGGCGCAGTTCCATCATGGTAACCGTAAAGATGCAAGCTTTATCGGGCCTTGTGTAGAAGTGGGGTTGTTGTCGCCGTGGGGAACCAATACCCGTGAAGGTGGACAGGCATATAAACCTTTTGCCAAGTATTGTATTGTGTTTGCGTTGCGTGACAGCAGTAACCAGGTGAGTGGACTTTACTTCCGCAGTACTATTAACGATGAAGAACAGAAACACTTTTATTTAAAAGATCGTCGGGGTCTTTATCCGGGTTATCCTAAACCGGACACGCAGCGTTTAATCCTTACCGAAGCTATTATAGATGCAGCCACATTATTACAGCAATCCGCTATAGCAAAGAATTATAGCGTATTGTCCTGCTACGGAACGAATGGTTTTACGAAGGAGCATCAGGAGGCTATCAAATCTTTACCAGCTTTACAGGAGATTATTTTTGCCTTTGACGGTGACGAGGCAGGTAGTAAAGCCGTAGCTAAATATGCTGCGCAGCTGCGGGAGCAGCTGCCGCATATTATTATTACTACGCTTATCCTTCCTGTTGGCGAGGATATAAACAGTATGGCGCTATCCCATGAACCGGATATTTTTGTTCACCTGCTTAGTGAGCGGAAGGAATTTTTTCTTTCATCTGAAAAAATAACACCAGAATCCGCTACGGTGGCTACAGAAAAGGGGGCATCACCTGGTGGTCTGGATACTACGAATCCTTATAAACTCTGCTATAGCACGGACCATACCTTTTATTATGTGCAGGGTGGTATCAGTAAGCAGCTGGATAGTATGAAAGTGACGTTGGTAGTAGAGCGGAAGGATAACAGCCAGAAAAGCCGTAACAAGCTGGATCTGTACGAAGATAAGCAGCTGGATAAAGTGAGCAGGGAGGTAAGCGAAAAACTGTTACTTGATAAACCCTTACTGGAAGTGGATTTATACCGGTTAACGGATCTGCTGGACGAGTACCGAGAAAAAGATCTTGTAAAACCGGGCGGGGATAATGGATCTGTTATGGGCGTGTACCCGCTTACGTTACAGGAGCGCACAGCAGCAGAAACCTTTTTAAAGGAAGGTGATCTGATAACCAGATTAAATGATCTGTTAGGGCAGGCAGGTATAGTAGGAGAGGAAACGAATCGTTTATTTTTACTGCTTATTGCCATCAGCTATAAGATGCCTGAAACCTTACACGCGCTGATACAAGGTAGTAGCGGCAGCGGAAAGACCCGACTGTTAAAACAAATATCTGATTGCATCCCGCAGGAGAAAGTAACGAAGCTCACCCGCGTGAGTGATAAAGTACTGTATAATTACCCGGAACATTATTTTGTAAACCGGTTGTTATGCCTGGAGGATATAGATGGGTTAAGCGAAGAAGCGGAGTTTGCATTTAGGGAGCTACAGAGCAACGGAGAGCTGAACAGCGCCACCAGTATCAAGCTGGATAACGGACAAATCACCAGCGGCCAGAAAACAGTAAAGGGGCCTATTGCTTCCCTTGCCTGTACTACGCGGGGAGAAATCTATGAGGACAATATGAGCCGTGTGTTCCTGCTGGCAGTGGATGAAAGCGGAGAGCAAACCAGCCGTATTATTAACTATCAGAATAGTAAAGCATCTGGTCAGATCGACAGTAAGCAGGAACAGGACACCAAACACTTTATACAAAACCTTGTACGGTGCTTACAGTCAAGACCGGTAGTTAACCCCTATGCCAGTAAGCTACAGTTACCATCGGACGCACATAAGATCCGGCGTTTAAATGATCTGTTTTTAAACTTTGTAAAAATGGTTACACTGGTACATCAGTACCAAAGAAAAAAGGATAGTAAAGGCCGTTTAATCACAGAAATATCCGATCTTGAAACGGCGGTAGATATTATGTTCGATAGTATTGTGCTGAAGGTGGACGAGCTGGATGGAAGCCTGCGACAGTTTTTTGAACAGCTGAAATGCTGGCTGCGAAAGGAATACAGAGAAAACTATAAAACGGCTACCTTTAGTCTGCGGGAAGTTCGTCAGGGGCTGCGTTGTAGTAAAATGCAGGTGTTCCGTTGTTTTAATGATCTTAGCCGCTTAGAGTATGTTCGTCAGCAGGGCGGCCATGCTAACCGTGGATTTACTTATCAGGTAATCTATTGGGATAATTACGAAGCCTTACGGGCAAGGGTGAAGCAGCACCTGCAAGCGCAAATCGATCTGCTTAAAAATGTTACACCAGCTGCCTCTATGTTACACCAGTGAAACACCAGCGAAACGCCAGAATCCTCTGCCATAGCCAAAATGTGCGCTGGCGTAACGCGTAACAAAAAAGTGTTCAAGCCCTACTTTAGAAAAACGGCATACTTATACCAGAATCGCCATACCGTTAACCCTTCCTTTTATTTTATCACAAAATAACATCATTATTTATGTACCTGATCGTAGATAGTTTTAAAAGCTATCTGTCTGTATTGGGATACAGCAGGAGTACGCAAAGTATGCTGCCTGCGTGTATCCGTGATTTTTTGGAGTACGGGCAGTATAGCAGTATAGGGCGGATCCAGCCAATGGATATTAGTATGTTTTATGAGTGGCTGCATGAACGGCCGTTAAAGCGTGGTGAAGGTGGCGCTTTAAGCGAAATGATGATCAGTCATTACGTGTATGCGCTCAAGGTGTTTTTTAGCTGGCAACTTGAAACCGGAGGTATTACCATTAACCCGGTTAGTGTGCTCAGGTTTAAGAGTCCGGAACGTAGCTACCGGGAGCCCTTAACAGTAGGGGAGATACAAACTTTGTTTGCAGCAGCTGCCACCTGCAGGGAACATGCTCTGCTTCACCTGTTTTATAGTTGCGGGCTAAGACGCAGTGAGGCGGTACGGCTAGGGTTATCAGATGTTCACTTCAGGCCGCGGTTATTGTATGTAAGATCAGGCAAGGGTGAAAGGCGTCGGGTGATCCCCTTAACGGACAGGGTTGCGGTCAGTCTGGAGCAGTATGTATTACAGGAGAGGGGCAAGGCCCGGTGTACCGGTACTGCGTTTATGCTTAATAGTAAGGGTAGGGCCATGAGCGGTAATAGTTATGTAACGCTGCTTAAATCTTTACTGCGTAAAGCTGGTATGGATAAGAATATCAGCCCGCATTATCTGCGGCATAGTATAGCCACTCATCTTTTACAAAGCGGCATGAGCATGGAGTATGTACGTGACTTTTTAGGACATAGATGCCTTGAATCCACACAGATCTATGCCCGGCCCGGCGCACATCAATTACAAGCCTTATGACATTATATGAATATCTTGAAAAGCACTATACGCCTGCTACGGCGGAAAGTTATCACCGGGAAATATCCATCTTTTTAAGTAGTTACCCAGCTGCGCAGGTGGCTGGTTATGCAGAGCTGATCAGCTACTTAAGTGTTTTACGTGAGCGTTATAATAATGCTGCTACGTTAAACCGCATCCTATGCAGTATTAAGGTGTACTATGATTATTTATGTTGTATCGGTAGCCGTAACGATCATCCTGCGCGTTCTATCCTGTTACGTGATCAGCGCAGCCGTGACGTGCAGTTACAGGATCTGTTTACGGGGGAAGAGCTGGAAAGGTTATTAGATCGAAAAGAGCGTTATCAGTCGTTATCTTACCGTAACCGGGTATTAATGGGGTTACTGGTCTATCAGGGATTAAAGCCGCAGGAAATGGCTCAAATAGGCATTACAGACATTAATCTGGAAGTGGGGAGCATCTATATAAAATCTACGCATACTACTAACAGTCGTACGTTATCGTTAAAGCCCAGCCAGATCCTGTTGTTATATACCTGGTTGCAGCAGGTGCGTCCGCAGCTGCTAAAGGGCGTTGCTAGTGATGCGCTGCTGATCGGTCACAGAGGAAGGCCGATGAGTGCGGATGATATAGTCAAGCATGTAATCAGGAGCTATAAACATGTGTATCCTGAACGGTCAGTAACGGCTCAGGCTATACGAGGCAGCGTGATAGCTAATTTACTACAGCAGGGCTATGATATTAGTGTGGTGCAGCAGTTCGCGGGTCATAAATATCCATCGAGTACAGAACGGTATAAACAAAGCCAGGTGGAAACGCTGAAAGCTGCTATAGAACAGTATCATCCTATGAAATGAAGAAAATGTTTTATTATTGTTAGCTGGTTCGAATCCGCTTGGAACCTCTGGGAGTGCCTGAAAGGTGTTGGGAGTTCGAATCTCCTCCTTCGCACCTAAGTTAGAGCTACTGACTCTTAATCAGTAGGTCCTGGGTTCGAGCCCCAGTGGGGTCATATCCTTCCTTTACAAAAATCCTTAATCAGATAAGTGTATAGAGCAACTGCGTTCTAAGCAGTAGGCCATTGGCTTCAATCCAATCCAGAAAAAGGTGGAGATGGCGGGAATCGAACCCGCGTCCAATGCTTTTTATCAAGGGTTCGAATCCCTTCTTCTCCGCAATTAAAATGTTAATCCTTCTAAATCAATACTTTTTAGAGCAAAGGGTCACAAATCCGGAAGTCAAACCGGAAGTATCCGTAAAAAATGCAACTCCACTTTAAACTGTGCCGAGGGTTCGAATCCCTGACTCTCCGCAAGTACTACCTCTTTGTTTATGATCATCAGATTATGGTACTGATGATCGTGTTCCCAGAATAGGAACCGAACCTGCACTCATTAATAATGAGCATCTGACTACGGATCAGAAGGTGATCAAGTCCACCTCAGAGGCAGATCAAGTCCACGTCAAAGGCTAGTGAAAGGCAGGTATAAAGCGTGTTAAAGGCTAGTGCCATTGCTTCGGAATAAGATGTCCCTGCTACTCACCATAAAGCCCTGTTGTGTTAAAAGGTCTCACTACGGGCTAGGTCGGCAAAAAGGCGCGCCAGTCCTGCGCTTGCCCCTTGCGCTGCGCTACAGGGGCTGCGCTCCGTCCTGTCACGCTTTTTGCGCTCCCTTCGCCCTCCGTTCGGCCAGCTCCCGGTATGGCTAAGGAGGTGTTTTAATATTGGTCGCCTTTATGCCCGCCATCCCTTCGCTGTCCATTTTGTCCGCCCCCCGCCGTCCCCCCTGGCCTTGCATTTTTGATTTTGCCGTCCGCTGGCGCTCCCGGCCAGATATAGGTCGAAGGCGCGGCCTGCTGTGGCTCCGTGCATCGCCATGCCCCTCCGCTGCGCTCCGGGGCCCGGCTCGCACTCCCGCCCCAGCGGCCAGGGGGGAATGGCGGTGTGGGGCGGCAGACCGTATGTTGGGGCGATAGGATATAGCCATCAGCGTTATACCGCTGACCGGGCACCGGGAGAATAAGACTGCGCGAACACCAGCGCCAGTACCCCGATCAGCTGTAGTACTATCTTGCTTCCGTCCTGGTAGACAGATGATGTGGTCAGCTGTAGAACATAGGCTGGACATTAGTTCTCTGGTCATCGGCAGCATATAACATCAGCTGTAGTAACACATCATCTATCTACCAGGACGGTTGCCTGCCATTTATCCGCCTGTATTTTTTTCTTTCAAATGGAAAAACAGATGAAAGAAAAAGCTATATATTTATGAGAGTTCTTTGAGTGCGCCAGGTTGCGGATGGTAGGTGAGTCCGTGGGGTCTGGGAGTGGGGAGGTATATCGTTATGGGTTTAACGGGAAGGAGAATGATAATGAAGTGAAGGGAGAGGGGAATCAGCAGGATTATGGGATGAGGGTGTATGATCCGAGGATAGGGAAGTTTTTGAGTGTGGATCCGTTGACTCCACAATATCCATGGTATACACCGTATCAATTTGCGGGGAATAATCCTGTTAAGTTTATTGACATGGATGGGTTAGAGCCAGTTAATGTAAGTGTTAGTGGTAATCAGATTGTATATAACGGAGGATTTATTGTTAATGCAGCTGATATTTATAGAATAACATATCTTAATGTAGTGTTGGGGCTTAAACTACCAAGCAATTTAAATACTTCATCTAATCCATATGATGATAGAGATCCTTATAATAGGGATACTTGGGAGAAGGCATATCAAAACGTTTCTTATTTTTTTAGTCACCATGCCCCTGCGTATTCAAGATCAGAGGCTGCGACAAGAACTATACATACAGCCATTGCTAAAGGTTTGTTGAGTGGTAGCGATTCGGAGGCCGAAAGTGCTATTGCACAAATAGACAAATCCGAAGATTATGCGTATAGGAACTCACTTGCAAAGGATGGATTGTTTTATGGAAGTTTGGTTAATGACCTTAGAACGCTTGCGGTAAAAACGATATTTAAATCGGATGATAAGTATGTTCAGATGGCAATAGATGGAATTGCGAAGGTTGACCCTAATGCTATTTATGCTGTTGAGGTTCTGATTAGAAATCCAAAAACGGGAATGGATATTACGGATTTTGATATAGTAATGAAGAAGTTCATTGTTGAGGTAACTGGAGGCAAGGGAGGAGGTAAGTTGGAACAGGTTGCTACTCAGCGATTGTTAGCTCCCAATAAAGAAATAGTAGTGTTTGGACCCAAAGTGGGAGGAACTGTTGAAAAAAATCTGAAAGAACAAAATGTTAAATTGTTTAGAAAGGTCGAGGATTTGGTGAAATATGTAACATCAGAAAAAAAAGAATAGAATGAAGTTTGCTTTTGTTATAACAGATGATTTATTTGAACTTGATGATTTTATTAAATCAAATACAGGCTCATTTGAACTTAAATTTATAAAGGATAATGAGATAGCCTATTGGAATGAGAAAGAAGAGAGAAGTTTGGTTTCTCTTGAGAAAAAAAATAAACTCTATGATTTAATGGAACCAGAAGCCAAAGCTTATCTGAATCAGCAATTTGATTCGTTCAATATATTTTTGGTCAGGTTTTTTAACTTTGAAGTTGCAAAGTATATCATTTGTAGTGCTCCGATTGAAAGAAAGCTATTGATCGATAATGATTATGGTGGTATCTTGGAACGAAATGTATTTTGTCAGATGGATACATATGCTAAGTTTATTTCAATAACCAAGATACCTTATTCTTAATTTTAATGGAGTTCCCGATAATGATAAAACCCTGCAACTGGCAGGTTTTTATCATTTATCGAAAATTGCTTCGGTTTGTCCATTTTTAGGAGCAAAGCCCGGGTTTATACATGTTCATGTTTAGTTCTGTTAATTTTAACTTCCCATCAAAATAGCAACTATTGCAGGATTCAATGTATGTAAGTATTCGGCTAACGCAGTTTTCCTGTCGGCATCAATTTTCATTAATTCAAATTTAGGAGCCTTGCCCTCAATTCCTGATGTACTCACATATTTGAGGGAATAATCTTCAAGGGACAGGTGAATCTCCATATCAGTGTCTTTTCCACTTAATATAAATTCCTTCTTTACCCATTTACCTTTAGAAAAAAAATCTGAAAAGTATGTTGGTACATTTATTCCTTTATAGATTAAAAGATTGGTCGCGATCTCTCCGTTTTTTTCCAGCTCCAGGTAAATATTGAAGTATCTCAGTAAAGGATGGACAATAACATTCAGTGAAAGTGCTTTGTCTTTTGGATGAACGAAAGTTTTATATTTAATCCTAAAATCAAACGGCCTTTCAACAATTTCGGCTTTAATCGAATTCAGTATTTCAATATTCAGCCGGCTATCCTGTCTAGCCAGATTGATGAGGGCGTCATGTATGATGTTAACCATAGTTTGTTGTATAAAATAATCATCTTTTAACGCAAAATCAGTCTCAAGATCATAACTTATTCTGACATCGATATTCTTTCTATTGCCTTCAAAAACAAAATCCTGGTCCTTTTCGCCGGTATGAATGATGTGTATATGGCTATAAAAGGTAAGTTCATTCTTTTTCAACATACCACCGTATATTAATGAAATCCCTTCTGCATATGAATTAATTACACCTTCGGTGATTGATATCAATCTTAACATCTCATTATATTAGTTGCACAAACTTACGGCTTTATCTGAGGACCTAGCCTTTCCTTCAATCCCCACCCCCGTCAACATTATCAAAAGTTTCCCGCGCTTTTGGTGTGAAGCTGTAACGGAGAGAAAAGATCGGTCCATAATAAATATCAAACTGGGTTCCATTCGTTCTTAACTGCATTTGTGCAATAACCCCTGCGAGCGCGTGGATGTTCTTTGTAATGCCGGCGCTGTAGTAAATAGATTGTCGGAGAATATCAAACTTGTTGGGGGCATAGTCTTTATCCGCAAATTTCAGCATCAGCTCCATATAGTAGGAAATGTTGGGGCTTTTCAGGAAGGCTTGCGGATTGTTCTGCCGGAGAAAGTGATTGACACCTACTCTGGCCCTGATCCTCGGTACCACCCTTGCTATACCCTGCCGGTCGTCAAAAAATTTGGTTTCAAACCGTACCTGCTGAAAGAGGCTTCCTTTGGGCAGTTTCTCAGCAAAGGAGCCCATAACGATTAACCGCCGCTCGAGGGTTTCATAGTTGCCGGCTTCCTTTATTTCATATTTCTTATTGCGCGCGTAGCCCAGCCACAACTTCATATTTTTGAACCCTGAGTAAGATATCCAGGGCCTGACAACAAAACGTTGTGCATAGGCAAATGGATTGCCTGTATCATATGAGCCTTGGGTAACTATCTGCAGGTCTACTTCTCCGTCGAGATGCCATTTTTTTATCAATGGAAAGGAAAAATCGGTTTCCCCTATGGAAGCAGGAATGAAACCGAAGGTATATGGAGGGGGAGACTGCGCAAAAGTACCACTGCTTGCGAAAAAGAATATAACAGGAATGATCAGCTTGCATGCAATCTTAGGCTTCCACCTGCACTCTTTGGTATTTGTATGCATTTCAAATTGCAATGACTCATCCCTCCTTTATTAAAGGAAAAATTTTTACCCGATGATATTGTTATGCTTAGTGAACTGAAGAAGAGAGCGAGAGGCACTGTTAACCAATTAAACGTTTACGAAGCTGGTTTGTTCAATAATCGTTCGGTTAGTTTTTGAAGCCTGGCCGGGGCGACCTGTTTCCTGATCTATGAACAAGAGCTCTTTTACCCGGGAAAAATACCCCCTCAGTCACTGCCTCTTTTTCTCCAAATTTTTAGTAACTTTCCTAAAGATGACCCCAATATCCATTAACATTTAATCTACCCCAGAATGTTCTCCAAAATACCCAATCAATCACCAGGGATTGCACGTCCACAACATACCCCATTTTTTACTACTAAAAATGATCCCCCGCAATCTGCAAAACCCAACTTTTTTCAGCCCCGTCTAAAGGTAGGACAACCAGATACTGTGCAGGAAAAAGAGGCCGACGCCGTAGCGGACGCCGTTACCCAGCCTGCCGGCATGGATCATAAAATAAATGCTGGCCACAACACATCCCTACAACGAAAATGCGAGGCATGCGAACATGAAGAAGAGCTGACCCGCAAAGAGATCGACGGCGCTGAAGTCTCCGCACCATCCGCAGACATGATAAATGAAGTGATTTCCACTGGCGGACAGCCAATGAATAACCTCATCCAGCGGGAAATGTCAGAGAGAATAGGTTACGACTTCAGCAACGTAGTGCTGCATACAGAAGATAAAGCTGCGCAGTCGGCGCAGGCTGTCAACGCCCGGGCCTATACCGTGGGCAATCATGTGGTTTTTAATGAACAGGAATACAACCCTCATTCCCGGGAAGGACAACATCTGTTGGCGCACGAGCTTACGCATGTAGCGCAGCAAAATGCAGCAGCTCCGGCCACGGTACAACGCCAGGTAGCCGGTACGCCGGGTGGGCCGGATCCCTGCTTTAATTTGCTCCAGGAAATCATTGCTTTGCTGGAAGAAGTGGCACACCGTATTATGGATGCCGAAAACGACCGCCATGGCCTCTTTGGCAGGCGCACCCCACATCCCGAGTATGGAAGCTGGGACGGTCACCGCGATCGTTTTAACTATGACCGTGGCCGTCTGCGCACCAAACTGGGTGAATGGGATATTAACGACAGGTGCCGGGGCTACCAGCTCACCAGGGAGCAAGCGCAGGATTTATCTGAAGCAAGGGAATTTGCTGAAAGAGAGTTTCCCACAAGGCCTCTCCCTGCCATGCGGCGGGATGGAGAGCCTGTAACGGCTTCACCAGACCCGGAATTACGGCAACGAGTAGAGCGGTTCCTGATCCATATCGGGATCCCGGCTTTCGCCCTTGGAGGAATGGTTGCATTAGTGGTCGCTGCTTTAGCAGACCCCGAACCTATAACCAAATTAGGACTGATCATCGGCACGGCCGCCGCCGCCGCCCTATTAATATTCCTGGGTGGAGATTCATCTTCCTCCACATCCGGAGGCACTGTTGCCAGCGAAGATCACACAACCGGAGACGACAGCGCCGCTGCATAAACTTAAAGCGGGGGTATCTGAACATGGATACACCCGCTTCTCCTATTGACAAATTATGGAAGGAATGATGTAAATTAGTAATCAGCGACAGGCTTATACCCCGATAGTTTACATTACCCCAAAGTATTCAATCCCTTTATGAAAACGTTTTATGTAGCATCCGTCATTTGCTGCTTAATGGCCTGTAATTACGGCCGCCCGTCCAAAGAGGTAAAAAGCAATGCTAATACCATTGGTTGCGCAGTTCCTGCCACCACCGACAAAGAATGGTATACATCCGGTAAGAAAGCGCCTTTATTTGACGGGTTGCAAGGCATTCATTTCACGATTTCAACATCCGTGAAAGCAGCACAAACTTATTTTAACCAGGGAATGATGCTCTCCTATGGATTTAACCATGCAGAAGCAGCCCGTTCTTTCTTTGAAGCCACCCGGCTGGATTCCACCTGTGCCATGGCCTATTGGGGCTTTGCGTACGTGCTGGGTCCCAATTACAATGCCGGTATGGAATCCGATAATTTTCAGCGCGCCTACGAAGCTGTTGTGAAAGCGCAGGCGCTTTCCCATCAGAACAGTCCAAAAGAGCAGGCGCTCATCGCCGCTTTGGCCAGCAGGTATGTTAAAGATCCACCGGCTGATCGCAGCGCCCTGGACAGTGCCTATGCGGCAGCCATGAAAAAGGTATACACGCAATTCCCCGATGATCCGGATATCGGTGCTTTATATGCAGAAGCGATGATGAACCTGCATCCCTGGGATTTGTATGAGAAAAGAACACAAGCACCCAAAGCATGGACGCCCGGGATAATAGCAGTACTCGAACACCTGATGCAATTGCATCCTACTCATCCTGGCGCGCATCATTTTTATATTCATGCACTGGAAGCCTCTTCGCAGCCGGAGAAAGCTATGCACAGTGCGAAATTGCTGGATAGTCTGGTGCCCGGCGCCGGGCATTTACTACATATGCCTTCGCATATTTACATCCGTACCGGCGATTATCATGAAGGTTCGCTGTCAAATATCCGCGCGGTAACAACCGATAGCGTTTATACGGTGGCGTGTCATGCGCAGGGAGCTTACCCTTTGGCGTACTACCCGCATAACTATCACTTCCTGGCGGCTACGGCTACGCTGGAAGGCCATTCCGCTCTGGCCTGGCAAACCGCTGTGAAATTGCAGCAACATACCTCCGAAGAGATTATGAGCATGCCGGGCTGGGG
This sequence comes from Chitinophaga sp. ARDCPP14, assembly GCF_051362515.1. Classification (NCBI taxonomy): domain Bacteria; kingdom Pseudomonadati; phylum Bacteroidota; class Chitinophagia; order Chitinophagales; family Chitinophagaceae; genus Chitinophaga; species Chitinophaga sp. ARDCPP14. The sequence continues at coordinate 52,688 of NZ_JBKIXB010000009.1, forward strand.
CACTTTGCAACACTACTATACCATCCCGTTTTATATTGCCGCGAAGTTATCGATGTGGGATACCATACTGGCGCTTCCAGCGCCGGACAAGCACCTGGTGTATCCCCGGGCTATCTGGCACTATGCAAAGGGAATGGCTTATTTAGGCAGGCATGAAGTAATAAAGGCCCGGAAAGAACTGGATAGCCTGCATGTACTTGCCGCTGATACCATCCTGAAAAGCCTGACGATCTGGAATATCAATACTTCGGCCGACCTGGTAGAAATTGCCGGAAAGGTGTTGGCTGCGGGCATCGCAGTGCGGCAACAAGCGTCCGGCACGGCTATTTCATTGTTAAAAGAGGCCGTGGCTATGGAAGACCACCTCAACTACAACGAGCCGCCGGACTGGTTCTTCTCCGTGCGGCATCATTTAGGTGCGGTGCTCCTCAAAGCAGGGCAATACCGGCAGGCGGAGACAGTTTACCGGGAAGACCTGGGAATATGGAGAAAGAATGGATGGGCATTGATCGGTTTATATAACGCGCTGGTTTTACAAAAGAAAAATAAGGAGGCGAAGGAAATATTGGCTGCATTCGAATCCGCCTGGCAATATGCAGATGTGAAAATTAATTCATCGTCCAGTATAACCCAGTAAGACCCCTTCATCCATTAAATAAAACGAACGGAACCCAAATATAATTTATCTTGTGCCAGCCTGATATTTAAAATTATTTTTCCTTGTTGAATAATTTCAGAAAGATGTTTGAGAACCCGTTGAAATGGTTGGTAGCAGCCACAATTATTTATACTGTATTTAGTTGCGGCGGAACAGCAGCAACCAAACACCCCGTAAAGCAATCCCCTCACCAGGCCTTACCATCTATACAGGTAAGGGCGTTTTATCCTGGCGCCGATGCCGGGAAGTTACTGGATTCAGTATCCCCGCCATTAAAAGATGCTTTCTCCCGGTATGCCGGAAACATGGATCATATAACCTATACGGCCAATAACGATGGTTCATTCATTGTTACGGTTTATTTTAAACCAGGTATTGATCTGGACTCAGCAGCACCGGGTATATCCAACGTGGTGGCAGTAGCTTCGCCACAACTGCCGTCACCCGTAGTTCAGTCAGGCGTTACCGTTACCAGGCAAAATGAGTCCATTGTTATGACGGTGGGCATGTATGCGGAGGATACCGGAAGTTACGATCAGGCATTCCTGGTAAATTATGCGGCAACCAATATTGTTCCTGGAATACGGGGAATCCCCGGGGTTAGTAATCTGATTACTTTTAACAAGAGTAAAGATTCGGTGATGCGTATCTGGTTAAATGAAGAACACATGGCCGCTGTTCATCTCACCCTAAAGGAAATATTAGCAACCATTCCGGCAGGGCAACTGGAAGCAGTAACGGAGATGCCTTATAAGAAAAGTAAATCATCTTCTGATTATATTATTAAGTGCAGTAGTAAGCACAACCAACCTGCTGAGTATGGAAATATGGTTATCCGCAAGGATGCTGATACCATCCTGAGATGGAAGGACGTGGCGGCGAAGATTGAATTTGGCCCTTATACTTATGGAAACTTTTCGCGTATCAATGGTAAGCCTGGCGTTAACATCGTGGTAATGCAGTGGGCGGATTCAAATTATAGCGGGATTCAACCAGCGGTAGAAAAGGTGATGGAAACAGCATCAGCACAATTTCCAGTGGGTATAAAACACGTGATATCATATAACCCTAAAGATTCTTTATACATTTCAGCAGAGTAACTAGCCTGGATCTTTGCGTTTTTTACGAAAAGTAAGGGCAGTCATTCCTGTTTCTTTACTGAAAAACCGGGAAAAGTAAGAGTGGTTTTCAAAACCCAGGTCATCGGCTATTTGTTTTACATTCAGGTCGCTGAAATATAGCAGTCGCTTTGCCTCTATAATAATCCTGTATTTTATCCAGAACGAAACCGGGGAACCGGTTATTTTCTTCAGGCACTCATTGAGATACGGCTCTGAAATATGGAGCATGTCGGCGTAATCCGAAGGACTTTTGTGTTGTCTTATATGTTCGCCAAGCAATTTTTTAAATTTGAGCGACAGGTAGGCTGGCCTTGAACTGCCGGTACCGGCATCCCCGGAGACACGTACAGTGTCTGCTGCCATTTCAAAAAAGGAGCGAAGTAACGAATGAAGTACCGTTAAACTGCCAGGAGATTGATCCGTCATTTTGCTATACAAGATGCTAAGGAGCTGGTTGTAGTGATGTGCATCGTTGCTTGATAAAGTAACAGGTTCCTGGAAGCCCGACCAGCTATCGAAAGCATGGCGGCAGGCGGGATCTATCAACGAAGGATCTGCAGCGATGAACCACCCGTTTGCTTTGTTGGCTTTAATCCGGTAGTGAATCTGTTCCGGCAGAATATAATAGAGTTGATTTGCACGCACGGTTTTTTCTTCAAAGTCTACCACGGCTGTACCGGCGCCTTTCAGCATGATGAAAAAGATATAGTGATCATCCCGGTGCGCGCCCGGTTGTGCGGGCGGTTTATCATCTGTTCCCTTGTGAGTGAATGGCTTCAGCAGGTAACCGCGACTGGTGCTGTCCTGTAATTTATGTACCGGAATATTCTTCATGAGTTTAAAAGTAAGTATTTTAACGCAGGTTCATGAAGCCTGTAACCGGAGTAATTTATCTGCATTTCCATGGGCAATTTTTGCTACCTGCTCTGCGGGAAGCTGGATGTTATTTAAGAACTCGATGCCCATCTGGTTCGTGCTGAAAGGATAGTCCACTGATAGCATAATGTTGTCGATACCAATCGTATCGAGTGCAATCTGAAGGGGTGGTTGTGTAAAGAAGCCACTTGTGGTGATAAAGAGTTGCTGCCGGAATGTATCGATCAATGTGCGTTGATTGCGCCCGCCATTGCCGGGGTGAAAAGACCGGTTAGATCTCGCCCACATCATGGGTAACATTTCGCCCATGTGACCGATAATTATTTTTAGTTCCGGGTAAACATCAAAAATACCTGCCACCAGCAGGCGTAGCACGTGAATAGCGGTTTCCGAATGCCATCCCCATCCCCAGCAGGCAATAGCATCAAAAGGCCCGGTATCGTGTCCTATGTTGCTGTAATAGGCATCTATCACCGGTTTGGGCGGCAGGCCCGGGTGAATGTAGATAGGCACACCCAGCTTTTCAGCTTTTGCAAGCACCGGCGCAAATTTAGGAGCGTCCAGGAATTCTCCGTTTGTAAGTCCCCTGATCATGGCGCCACGAAAGCCATAAGATTTTACGGTGCGCTCAAGTTCGTCGGCCGCCGCTGCGGGTGCGGTCATTGGGAGATGTGCAAATGCGGTGAACCTGCCGGGATAGTTGTTGATTTTCTCCGCCAGCAGATCATTGTATTTTGAAGCAAACGCCGGAGCGCTGGTGGTGTCCAGCAGGTTTACATCGGTGTTTTCAACGGATAATACCTGCATGGATATCCCGGATTCGTTCATGGAATCCAACCGTTCACCGGTAATGTCGGCCAGCTTTGGCATCATTTGCATTGCCACGGCTGATGGCCGTGTATTGCTCAGGGTACCGGCGGGAAGAAGATGGGTCATCTCCGGGAAGGATACATGTTCTTCTAAGGTTACTATTCTCATTTTGATGTATTTGAACAATGCAAAGGAAAGATAGTAACCCTGGAAAATCAATGTTCATCCAGTGGTGATGATAGCACAATTCGCGGTAAAATTTTGCGGTCAGTCATTTTTATCCGTACTGTATTCGTTATTTTCTTCATCTTCTGCGCCGTTCCGCTCCTGGTCATCGTCGAGCTCTGCGCCGGGTACATCCAGGTCTCCGGCTTCATTCAGTGGGTCCCCGTCGTCATCTGCATTATCTACCACGGCTCCGCGCATACGTAATTCCTCCGAATAAGTTGGATCTGTGGTAGATGCTTCTTCCAATAGTTCTTTCTCTTCTTCGCTTACATCTGCATCCGCATCTGCCGTTGTATCTTCCTCCGGCAAATCGTCTTCATTGAGCAGGTCTTCGTTTAAGTCATCTTTATTAATCATAACCGTTGTTTTATGGGTGAATGATAATCTGTTCCAACAAAAGGCAGACCGGATAGCAGCAGGTGGGCAATGCAGGCGGAGAGAAGATTCCGGGCGGGTAAAGTTGATGGAAATAGTAGGGAGATTTGGACAAATTGTAGACCAGCCTGATCGTTGCGGTGTCCATTTTCAGACACCGGTGTTCATATCCGGACAGATACATGAAAATAAAATATTCGTAGAATGGCTACCAGTAAGCATTTCAGGTGTGGCAGTATTATTGTTTTTTCAATGGCAAACCAGTTAGCTATGTTAAGAAATCATGCTAAAATTGCCTGGAGAAATCTGTTGAAAAATAAAACTTTTTCGCTCATCAATATTGTGGGACTATCTACTGGTATGGCGGTAGCCATGCTGATAGGTTTATGGATATACGATGAGCTTACTTTCAGTAAAAATCATGCGAATTACGACCGTATTGTATCTGTGATGCAGCATCAAACCTTTAACGGCGTGGTGGGTACGCAAACGGCTAATCCTTACCTGCTGGGAGAGGAGATCCGGGATAAATACGGCAGCGATTTTAAATACGTGGTCATGGCATCGTGGCCCAACAAACACCTGCTGGCTTACAACAACAATGTGGTTTCCCAAACCGGGAATTATTTTGAACCGGATTTCCCGGAAATGTTGACGCTGAAAATGCTGAAGGGAACCCGCGGCGGCTTGAAAGATCCTGCGTCCATCCTGCTGTCGGCTTCCACTGCGAAGGCGTTGTTCGGGAATGCAGATCCGGTAGATAAACTGGTGAAACTGGATAACCAGACGCCGGTGAAGGTAACGGGGGTGTATGAAGATCTGCCCTATAATTCGGCTTTCCGGGACCTGGCTTTTATGGCGCCGTGGGAATTGTACCTGAGCAGTCAGCCCTGGATCAGGGAGATGGAAAACCCGTGGCGATCCAATTTTACGCAGACCTATGCGCAGCTGGCGGATCATGCCGACCTTGAAAAAGTATCCGCTAAAATAAAAGATGTAAAACTGCACAAAGTGCGCGCAGCAGACGCCGCTTTTAAACCCGAAGTTTTTCTTCATCCCATGAGCAAATGGCATTTGTACGCCGACTGGGATAACGGGAAGAATATAGGTGGCAGGATCCAGTTTGTATGGCTTTTCGGGATCATCGGTGTATTTGTGCTGTTGCTGGCCTGCATCAATTTTATGAACCTGAGCACTGCCCGTTCAGAGAAGCGGGCGAAAGAAGTGGGCATCCGCAAGGCGGTTGGTTCCTTCCGGGGTCAGCTGATCACGCAGTTTTTCAGTGAATCGCTTTTGCTGGCGGCTATCGGTTTTGTGGGCGCGTTGGTGCTGGTGCAGGTCGGACTGCCGGTATTTAACGAGGTAGCCGATAAGAAAGTAAGCATTCCGGTTGGCAGCCCGGTATTCTGGCTGGTTTGTTTCGGTATCACCTTATTCACGGGTTTAATAGCGGGCAGTTACCCGGCGTTATATCTTTCTTCTTTTGAGCCGGTAAAAGTACTGAAAGGTACTTTCCGGGCCGGACGTTATGCCGCTATTCCGCGGAAAGCACTTGTGGTGATGCAGTTTACGGTATCGGTGATCCTGATTATCGGAACGATTGTGGTGTTCAGGCAGATTCATTTCGCTAAGAACCGGCCTACGGCCTACACCCGTGAAGGATTGCTCCTTATCCCGGTGTCTACCGGCGCATTGAAAGACCATTTCGAGGTGATCAGGAATGAGTTGACATCATCAGGCGCCGTTACGGAGATGGCTTATTCTTCCGCGCCTACAACAGACGTGGATGCAATAAACAATGGTTATACCTGGAAAGGGATGGCGCCAGGTGCACAGGGCAATTTTGGCGCAGTAACGGTTACACATGATTTCGGGAAAACGATCAACTGGCAGATCATATCAGGACGTGATTTTTCGAGGGATTTTGCTTCGGATAGCACGGCGATGATCCTGAATGAATCGGCTGTTAAGTTTATGGGGCTGAAAAACCCGGTAGGAGAAATTGTAAAAAAAGATGGCCAGCCTTTTACCGTGATCGGTGTGATAAAGGATATGGTGATGCAGTCGCCATACGAGCCGGTTTTCCGGACTGTTTTCACACTGGACTACAATGCTGCCAATGTGATCAATGCGAGGATAAACCCGGCTAAACAAACCGCTGATGCGCTGGCCCGGATTGAGGGCGTCTTTAAAAAATACAACCCTGGTATTCCTTTCGTTTACAGGTTTGTGGATGATGAGTATGCCGCTAAATTTGATGCGGAACAACGCATTGGTAAACTGTCGAGTTTTTTCGCGGTGCTGGCGGTATTCATCAGTTGCCTGGGGCTTTTTGGCATGGCGTCTTTCATGGCGGAGCAACGGGTAAAGGAAATAGGGGTGCGGAAAGTTATGGGCGCTTCCGTTTTCAACTTATGGCGTTTGATGACAAAGGATTTTATTATGCTGGTTGTTATTGCTTTGGTGATAGCGGTGCCGGTGGCCTGTTATTTTATGAACAACTGGCTGCAGCGTTATGAATACCGTACGGAAATATCGTGGTGGATCATTGTGGCTTCTTCTGCAGGAGCGTTGTTAATCGCCTTGCTGACGGTGAGCTACCAGTCGATAAAGGCGGCATTGATGAACCCTGTTAAATCGCTGAGATCGGAATAGCTAAGCGCTATTTATCTTTCTATAAAAAAAGGAGAAAATGAAGTGGATTCATTTTCTCCTTTTTATGTTAATTTATTTTCCATTCGGGCCTTACAAAGTGGCAGGTATATCCATGCGGATGCTTTTGGAGATAGTCCTGGTGTTCTTCTTCGGCGTTCCAGAATGCTGTTGCCGGAACCACTTCTGTTACAATGGGCCCGGGCCATTTACCGGAGGCATTCAGTTCTGCGATTAAGGCTTTGGCTGTTTCCTGTTGCGCTTCGTTCTGGTAAAAGATAGCGGAGCGATAGGAGGTGCCTATATCATTGCCCTGCCTGTTGCGCGTGGTAGGGTCATGTATCTGGAAGAAAAATTCCAGGAGGGAGCGGTATGATAACACGGCTGAATTAAAGGTAACCTCAATACCTTCCGCATGGGTGCCATGGTTCCGGTAGGTGGCGTTTTGAACATCGCCACCGGTGTATCCTACCACTGTTGAGATCACGCCGGGTAGCTGGCGGATCAGTTCTTCCACGCCCCAGAAACAACCACCGGCAAGAATCGCTTTTTCAATATTCATATGTCTTTCCTCTTTTAATCATGTGAAGTTAAGTTATGCTGCGGAATCCTTGGTGAGAAGCGCCACATTTTTATGGGTAATGGCTTTCCGCTTATTCAGTATACGCTGCCGGAGCCGCAGGAACGGCGCCTCTACCGCCTTATTCAGGATGAATGCTCCTAAAACGGCAATAAGCAGGCATAGCACCAGCATGAGGCTTCCCTTTGGAGCGATGCCTGTTTGTGCCAGCAGGGGCTGCACCAGGTGTATCACTCCTTTGTGCGATAAATACAATGCAAAGGATAGTTTAGCTATTAAGGTAGTAACACGGCTGTTGTACTGGTACAATATACCCGTTGGACTCACCGCTGCTATCACCATCAATCCATATCCTGCCGCCACCAGCGGGTAACCGAATATGGAAGCGTAAAAACTTTCCTGTTCATTGCACAGGAACCAGGCGCCTGTAAGCACCAGCAGGGATAGTAATAAAATAATATTTCCCCGTTTGGTGATCCATGTTTTTGCAGCAGGTTTGAATGCAAACAGCGCAGCAATGGAAACGCCGGCAAGCAGGCCATCAAGGCGGGTATAAGTGGGGTAGTACATGTGCCGGTACCAGATCACCCAGAAATTGTCCTGTTCTGCGTGAGGGGCAATCAGGGCGTACCAGCAGTACAGCCGGATACCGATACCCAATATAAACAACGCCGGCAGCAGGAATCCCGCTTTTCTCCATACCTTGAAACGGAGCAGCGTAACCAGCACCAGCGGGAAAAGCAGGTAAAAGTGTTCTTCCACGCACAGCGACCATACATGAGAGAACGTGCCGTAGTTTTTAATGTCGAAATTGAAGTTCTGCGTAAAGGTCAGGAACTTCCAGAGCGGTGGCAGGGCTTCCCTTTCGTGGAATGCCGGAAAAAGGAAGTAGATGGTGAGTACCACCAGGTAAGCCGGAATGATCCGGAAGAAACGTTTGATAAAGAACTCCGGCAGGGAGATGTTTTTCCCTGACGCCATGTTTACAAAGAGGGGATAGGATATGAGATATCCGCTTAATACGAAGAACAGGTCTACGCCTGTCCAACCGAAGCCCATGATATTATCCAGCCATTGCGGATGTTGGAACATGCGGTAGTGATAGAACAACACCATGAGTATTGCCAGCGACCTTAAATGATCCAGTCCGGAGAGTTTTTTAACCGTTATGTCGGTGTTTGTCATGAAAAATGCCTGTCTGTTGATCCTTGTAAAATACAGTCTTTAAAAGAGATATGCAATGGATGGGGGAGCACATGCCCTGGAATGCCCTATGGCAGGGCTGGGAGTAGGGGAATGCCCGGACGGGAGGTGGACTTGATCAGGTGTTGAGTTGGTGATGACGCTCATGCGGTTAACTTTACCCGGAGCGTACCGTAGTACCTGTTTTACACCGGCCAGGCGGTTTCCTTTGCTGGATTTTTGTTTGTTGACCGGCAGTACGACTGCTATTATATCGGCGGCCATAAACCGGCGGTTTAGTGTAGGGGTGGCGCCGTTAAATATTCTCACCTGGAGCGTAACGAGCAAGATTCCTTTTCCAGGAACGTTGGCTTCCAGTGTGGCGCCATTAAATGGTTCCTCTATATTTGTGAACAGGGAGGAGCTGCGGCTGCCGGTTACCCGATGCGTAACCGGATTGATGCGAACGGCGATAACGCTGATCTCCAGCAGATCGCCGGCGGTTGATGGCGACCAGGTTTGTGCGGGGATCGCCAATGTGCCATCCGTAGACAGCATAGGGAGCCGGGAGAAGAATTTCTCCACGCCGGTGTGGCGGTTGAACCGGAAGCCTTCGAGTTGTTGCAGGCGGTCCTTGCCGCCCTGTATCAGGGCTTTATTGAGGCGGTTTACCAGCGTACCATCGCGGCCAATGCTTAATTGGGGCGTTATAGCCTGCCGGACCAGTTTACCTGTTCTGCTGGCGACGCCGAAATTCCGGGATGACTGCCGTGTAGCGGTGGTTTGTTTTACTTCTTCGGGCATGGAACGGACGAAGTAACTTCCGTTCCTTCGGTAACCGATGAGGTTACCCAATTTCCCTGTAAAAGGGAGTATTCCTGTTTGTTTTGCCATGGGTTAACTTTTTGATTAAAAATACGAAAAATTGTGGAGGTGGGAAGGGGGCCTAAATGCGATCCCCATGAAAATATTCTCCGTTGCCTTCGTATATTGCGGTTGCAAATAAGTGAATACAGGCTATGCAGGCTCCTTACCTAATAGGACAAACAAAACCATTAACCCCGGCTGAATTTCAGCAGATAACCGATACGGTACCATTTCTTTTGCCGGTGAGCTACCGGGATTTTCTTTATACTTACGGACTGGGAGCCATCAATGAACTGCTGATGATCCATCAACCCGATGAAGCGTATATCCGGTCTAATTTCGGGGAGTATATGGATTTATGGGAGCTGCCGGAGAGTGAAGAACCTGCAGTGCTGAATGGACTGACCATTGCGACTACGATTGATGGAGATATCATTGCTTTAATTGACGATAGCCAATATCCTTTTATTATCTTGCCGCGGCATTCAGATAAGATCCTGCGGTTTGCCGCCTTTGAGGAGGTGATTGATTATTACGATCACACGTATCATTTTTCAGGAGATGTATATTTCGACAGTTACTATCACTACGAGCAGGAGAACATTACTTTCGTTAATGGACCGGCCATTGATAAAGCATTGTTTGAAAAGGTTCACCAGGATTTTCTCGCGCATGTGCCATTCGATAAAGTTTATAACGCGGAAAGGCAGCCTAAATATGTTATCCAGGAGATGGGCGGCTGGGTGTATTTTGATAATATCTATCAGAGTTCAGTGCGGATTAAGTACCAGTCGCAATACCGGCCGGCAGCCGGTAAGGTCATACAATTTATCCGGGACCGGATGAAATGATGTTATTTATTTTTCAGCAGCCTGTTGTTGACGATCTTCTCCAGTAATTCTTCTTTCTGGTACTTACTGATAGGTACTTCATGATTGCCCATGTGTAATACGTTTCCTTCAATGGCGCTGATATGATTGATGTTAACGAGATAGGATTTGTGTGGTTGCAGGAACTGCCGCGCAGGTAAACTTTCCTGTACCGATTTCAGGGTTGTATGGGTGATTATTTTTTTGTCTGCGGTATAAATCGCCACATAATTGCCCAAGGCTTCTGCAAATAAAATATCGTTGAATATTACTTTCTCCAGCTTATTATCTGTTTTTATAAAGAAGTAAGGTTGTTCTTTGCTGATGTGCTGGGAGGAAAAATAATCAAATGCTTTATTGGAAGCTTTGAGGAAGCGGTCGAATGAAATTGGTTTTACGAGGTAATCCAGTACATCCAGCTCAAAACCCTGTATGGCATATTGCTCGTATGCGGTAGTGAAAATCACCTTGGGCGGATGGGGATAGCTTTTCAGGAATTCGATGCCGGTGATATAAGGCATTTCAATATCGAGAAACAACAGGTCCACAGGTTGTTGCTTCAGCAGGGTATTGAGCTGTATGGCATCTTCACAAACAGCTATTACCTGCAGGAAAGGCGTTTTCTGGGCATAACGTTGTAATCCTTCTCCGGCGAGCGGTTCATCGTCGGTGATAATGCAGTGTATCGTTAATTGGTCCATTATCGCGTAGTGAGTTTTAGTTCAGCCAAAAAGCTATCTTCTTTAATTTCCGCGGTAAACGTATGTTTACCGGGGTACAACAGTTCCAGTCTTCTTTTCAGGTTATCTAACCCGATGCCTTCTTTTTCCTGGAAGCTAATTTTATCGGGTATTGAATTCTCTACACAAAAAGATATTTCATGATCCTGTTTTTTTAGATCGATGTTGATATGAAAATTACCACCAACATATTTAAAGGCATTTTCCACCAGCGGCAAAAACAGCAGCGGATATACCTGTTCATCGTGCAGGGCTTCATCAAAAAATACGTTGAGCTGCAGCCTGCGTGACGACCTGATCTTCTGCAGGGCAATAAAGTTCCGCAGGTATTGTATTTCATTCATCACGCTTACCGTTTGCTGCTGATCGTACAATTGGTAGCGGAGCAGTTCTGAAAAACGTTCCACTGTTTTTTTAGCTGCCTCCACATCCATATCCATCTGGAAATATATTGTGTTTAGCGCATTAAACAAAAAATGGGGGTGGTATTGTGCCCGCAGGAATTTGAGTTCTGTTTGCAGCTGGTCGTTGGTGATTTTCTCCAGCTGCAGCCGGTTATTGATATATGCCTGTAAAAAGGAGTTGCTTCTGCGTACCCCATAGTAGATGAGGCAATATAACAACGGGATCACATTGATATCGATGAGGTCGAACGATTGCAGGCCGTTGTCAGTGAAGGCGGCCATGGGCGTAAAAATGGCGTTTTGTATAAGTTGATTGATGATAAAGACATATAATAATTCCTTCAGGATGATTTTATAAGAGAAGCCGGCCTGGCTTTTTTGATCGAAATAGCGGAACAGGAGGTTGAAGATCCACACAAAAAGGTAGCCCATCAGCATACTGGATCCTATTTCAATCATGTTAACCAGTAGTGGCCGGTACCAGAATTTCATTTCTGTTATGCTGTCCGTAAGCAGGCGGATGGTAAAGTATACCAGCAGGCCATATAACGGGGGAAAGAAATATTTCCAGAATATTTTCATGATAGCTGATTAATTATGCCACTTCAGGTTGTGCCGGTATTAACTTTGTTTCTTTGGATCTGCGATCTTTCCCTTCCCGTGCCGGTGGTTTCATGCCAAACAGGAAACGCATGATGGCAAAGGGTCTGATAAACAAATGGAAGATGAATATACTGATTAAAAAAGTAACCAGAACGGTAAAAGTGTATTTCAGTCCAACGCCATCAGGTACCTGCACCAGGTAATAAGTAAGTATTACAATAACCGTTTGATGCAGGATATAGAACGGGTATACGGCCTGGTTGGCATATGCCAGGATGGGCAGGGGTTTATTGAGATATTTTTTTGCGTAGCCAACAATCGCCAGTACCCACATCCAGGCAACAATGCCGCTTAAAGCCATATATACGTAGGTAAAGGGAGCATGTTTAGCATTGTCGTTGAAGAGCCAGGGTTCCATTTTATTCCAGCGCAGGTAGTTAATGATCATAAGGCCGGCGAAAGCGATGGCCAGTGAAAACCGGCGGTTCCGTTCCAGGCTGTCCATGAACAGGGGATTGGCAATGCAGATAAATCCTGCCAGTACATAAAACAACCAGTAGAAGAAATAGCCGTAGTCGTGTACCAGATCGCCGGTTTGCGGGAACCAGATGAGCAGAAAGGTGTGCACCAGTGTTCCCGGGATGATGAACAGGTAGATATACCGTTTGCTTCCCATCCAGTTTAATTTTTGAAGTAGATTTTTGCCTTTGCCGGAGATCAGCCATACGAAAACGGGCGCAAAAATGATATCATATACCAGCAGGTAAGCGATAAACCACAGGTGGTGCCAGCTCATGTTGCCGTGCGGATAGGCGCCGGTGGTAAACATACTGGTGTAGAAGTCGAAGAAGTTGCCTTTGAAGCCCTGGGTGAGGCGTTCCATGTATACCTGAGGTGGAACAATAATCAGTATGCCCATCAGCAACGGAATAAACAGCCGCCGGAAACGCAGGCCGATAAAGCTGCCGCCGGAATTACGCTGTAGCATAAGATAGCTTACTGTGCCGGAAACAAAGAACAGCAGGGGCATGCGGAATCGGTGGAGGAAGTCGTTCATTTCAAGCAGCACATTGCTGGTTTCTTTATTTTTTATATGCCATCCCCATTCAGACACATAGGGCATCGCGGAATGGAAGAACAGGACGCCCAGGATAGCGATGATGCGGAGCCAGTCTAAATACGCCAGCCGGGAAGAAGATATTGGTTGCATAGATAATTGTTTAGTGCAAACCTATCTGACCGGCGGTTTTCAGGAAAACATTTTTGACATGTGGACAGTTTCCGGTGTTGAAAAGATCATTTATGTTAAAATACAATAACTTTAAGGCTCGTTCCATCTCTGATATTATGGCTGCTACACCAATCGTCCGTCAATCCTACCGCCTTGAGAAAATCCCCGGGAAAGGTGGATGGACTTTCGCGCGTATCCCCGAAATTACGCCCGATAAAGTGAAAGCGTTCGGATTGGTAAGAGTAAAGGGGTTTATTGACGACCATGAAATAAAAAAATGCCACCTGATGCCTATGGGCAATGGGGTGTTATTTCTTCCTGTAAAAGCAGCTATCAGGAAGAAAATAAAAAAGAAAGAAGGCGATTGGGTGGAAATCACTTTGTTCCGGGATGATGATCCGCTGGAAATACCGGAGGAGCTGAAGGCTTGCCTGGAAGACGAGCCCTCTGCTAACCGTTTCTTTGCATCCCTGTCTGAAAGTGAGCAGAAATTTTATATCGACTGGATTTATTCCGCCAAAAGAACGGAAACGAGAGTAAGCCGTATGACTAAATCGATCATCCGGTTATCGAGAGGACTAAAGTTGTATGAAAGGGAGGAAATGTAAACTCAGTTAAGAAAACGAAATGGTTAAAGTATCTTTGATAACCGTTACGCCTAAAGGATACGGGCCCGTTTTATGAGTATTATCCTGTCGCCAGGTAATTATTTTGGCAAAGAACAACAGGTCAGCGAGAATGCGTCTTTCCGGCTGAACATCACGGCATACCAGCCGGATGTGCAGATCCGTGAGCACTATCATGAAAATGCGTACCTGAGTTTGCTGATCAGCGGCAGTTATGAAGAGAGAAGTAAAAAAACGGAGAGCGGGGTGGTTCCCGGCGAAGTGCTTTTCCGGCCGGCCGGATACAGCCATGCCAACCACTTCCAGGCAGTAGGCGGCAAGTGTTTGAATATAGAATTTAAACCAGGCGGATTGCAGGAACTGGAACTGGATCATTTGCTTCCCCGCACCGCGGCGATCTATAAAACCGGCACATTCGATTACCTGTACCGCTTGTTGTATGCTTTTGTACAGGATCCGGGCAGTTCATTACCGGAAGAACATATTATCAACTGGCTGTGTGAATATACCAATGACAAAATGCCTGAGCGCCTGCCCTGGCTTCCTAAAGCAAAGCAGATCCTGGAAAATGAATTTGATACTCATCATACTATTCAGTCGTTAGCCGCGCGGGTGTTTGTACACCCCGTTTACCTGGCCCGTGCCTTTAAAGAAAGGGAGGGGATTACGCCCGGCGAGTACCAGTTAAAGATGCGGGTGCGAAAAGCGATGACCTTGTTGTTCACCACTACGTTGCCGGTAACAGATATTGCCTTTACCGCCGGTTTTTCCGATGCTTCCCACCTGGTAAAGTGTTTCCGGTTGTTTTACCGTGCTACTCCCCATAAATTCCGGACATTGCTAAAAAGTTAATCCGGTACCATTTTATTTGTGGCGCCGGCCGTTACTTTGTAGAAAAAGAGTATGCGCCGATTGATCGTCTTTTTATATTTGTTAGCGCCGGCATTATTATCAGCACAGCGTAACCTGGATTACCAGTTGCAGGTAAAAGCGGACCTGGTAAAGAAGTCGTTTTTTGTACAGGGCGGATTTAGTTTTAAAACCGACACGGCTGCTGCCGACTCAGTGGATGTTGTCATCAGCCAGGGCGCAGGACCGGTAAGGCTGCAGTTACAGGGTGCTGCCGCCGTAATGGATACCAGCCGCAAGGCTTCCGGGGATATTATTTACCGCTGGCATTTCCGATCGCCGCTGCCGGCAGGAACGGCCCTGCACTTTACCTGTGCGTATGAGCGGGGTGGTGCGCCGGCGTTCCAGTATTATCTCGACAGTACCTTTTGCATGGCTGGCGGCTATGGCGCTGCGTGGTATCCACAGGTTACAGATGGCGCAGGTAATCATACCCGTGGTACCGGCACCATTGCTGTTACCACTTCCGTTAATTTGATGCCTGTAATGGCTGCAAGTAAGGTGACAGTGACCGGGCACACTTATACATTCCACTACGCACAACCGGATATTTTCTCACTTTATATCGGTAATTACACCCGGCAGGAATATAAAGGGCAGTGGTCTTTTTATACTTACAGTTTAAGTAAGGGTGTTGATGGCAACGATCTAAGCCGCAAGTCCGCTGCGGTGCTGGACTACCTGTCTTCACAATTTGGTCCGCTGGACATTCCCAACTTTTCCATTATTGAATACCCCGACTATGTGGCTGAAATCACAGGTATTGGCGGCGCCAGTATTCTAGGTGGTGTGGCCATGCCTACCGGGGCGCTGCGCGAATTTAACTATGCGCTTTTTGGTCACGAGATAGGTCACCAGTGGTGGGGCAATAAAGTGTTATCGGCCGGCAGTAAAGGGGAGGCCATGCTCTCGGAGGGACTGGCACAATATGGTTCTTTGCAGGTGGTGAGTCATTTCGACAGCGCCCATGCGATGGCCTACCGGAGAACCGGTTACCCCGGTTATATCAGCGATCAGTGTGGGTTGGGCTATCTTAAAAACGTAGCTGCCGGTAATGATGAAGCGTTAGTGTCGCTGTCAGGCAACAATGGTCATACTATTGGCGACAGTAAAGGTTTTCTTGCCCTGGAACTATTATCTAACACCGTTGGTAAGGCCGTATTTCATAAAGCGCTGCGCACGATCGGCGATAAATATAATCGAACCGGCGTTACGTGGGACGGCTTCCAGATGGAAGTGGAGAAAGCGCATGGCAGCAGTTTGCAATGGTTTTACCGCCAGTGGTTTGAGCAGTTGGGCGCACCTTCCTGGCAAAGCAGCTGGCAGCAACAGCAAAACAAACTGCAACTCAGCATTACGCAAAAAGACAGTATATATCATCTTCCGCTGGAAGTGCTGATCACGTATAGCAACGGAACCACTTCACTGCAGCAAGTCACTATCCGCGACCGCAGCAATCAGCTGCAACTGCCGGTTAATGGCGAAGTAAAGGAGGTACAGGTAGATCCTTATTTCAAAGTGCTTCACTGGGACGAAGCGCTAACACCGGAGGCGCTTGCCCAGGCAAAAGTGGTGCGGGTGATGAACCTGCGCCGCCAGCAAAAAAATGACGAAGCAATGCGGCTGGCGCAATCCTATATTAAGGAAGGTTTCCCGGATGACCAGTACGGTGTGGAGTTTACACTTTTTTACCACATGGGGCGTATTGCTGCGATGCAAAATAAACCGGCGGAAGCATTGGCCTATTATGAGCGTGCTTTGCAATGCGTATCACGCGCACCGGACCTGCTGGCTTATACTTATTACCGGATCGCTACGCTGGCTGCTCAAGGGAATGACAATGCGCTGATGCAATGGGCGGCCGCTAACGCTGTGAAAGCAGATGCTGCCCGCAACAAATCAGATGGGATGGAAGCAAAGGTGGCGGGGTTGTTGTCATCGGCAGTGGCGAAAACAAAATGATGAGAACCAATCAGATCAGCGTAACAGGATAGGGGGATACTTTATAGGAGGCGGGGGAAACGCCGGTGAAGGATTTAAATTCCCGGATGAAGTGGGATTGATCGAAATACCCGCATTCATAAGCAATGGCTGTGAGGGAAAGTTTGTGTTGCTGCACCAGTTCCAGGCTTTTCTGGAACCGGTGCAGTTTTGTATAAAATTTGGGCGGAACGCCGGTATACTGTAAGAAGAGTTTATGAAGATACCGGGAAGATATAAGATGTTGCCGCGCGATACTTTCAATTTTTGCATCGGCGTCCGGCTGCTTCATCTGGTGGATGATATTGCCCACCATAGCGATGTTCAGCGGTTTCCGGTTTACTTCCTGTAGCCTGTTTAACAGGAATTGTGCCACCAGTTTTATTTGCCGGTCCAGGTTTTCTTCTTCCAGCAGTTTCATATGCAACTGGTGTATGGACTTGCCTAACATATCTGCAGGGTCGTTCACCTGGTCATTCAGCAGCATGATATCTTCCTGCATAAAAAATGCGGCGGTATGGGGGTAAAATCTCACGCCCAGCATTTTATTATAGCTGCCTGCGGCTTTCACGGGAAGGGGACGGGTAATCTGGCCCCAGAGTTCAATTTTAGGGGTGTTTTGAAAGATATTATTGCTGGCTGTTTTCCAGGTGGCTGTTCCCAGATTGAAGATAATTTCCATGTGACCGCCGGGAAATACTACATCGTCGATAGCAGTGTCTGCCTCGGATTCAAAATGGTAGTAACATTTTACATATGGTTTTAACAGTTGTTCCGGAAGGATTTCCCTGTATATCATTTTGGTTGAAAATTGCGGTAACTGCAATTTAAGTAAAATACCGGTTTATAAAAAACGCTGTTGTATCAGTTCCATGAATGCGGGCCGGAATTTGTCGCTTAGCGGAATACGTTTGCCGGCGATGAACAGGTGATTATCCTGGATTTTATCGATCCGGCTGGTGTTTACAATGTAGGAGTTGTGTACCCTGATAAAAGGCGGCGGCAGCTGGCTGGCAATTTCTTTCAGGCGTTTGTAAACCAGTATTTCTTCCCGGAGGGTAACGATCCGCAGATATTCTTTTTCTCCTTCAACGTATAGTAGTTCAGAGAGTTTAATCTGCTGGAGAGTTTTACCGGTTTTTACAAAATAGTAATCGGCGGAAGGCGCCGGGGCGGCGGTTTCCGGCATACGGGGATGCATAAACGCTGATTCTATTTTTTGCCGGGCCGCCAGGAAACGTTTAAGGGTAATGGGTTTCAGGAGATAGTCGACCGTTTGGAAATTATAACTGGCGGCGGCATATTCCGTATAGGCGGTGGTGAACACAATTTTCATTTCCGGCGGCAGCAGTGCGGCCAGTTCCATGCCATCGAGCCGGGGCATGTTTATATCAAGGAAAATCAGGTCTGCCTTGTTGCTTTTGAGGAACGTCAGTGCTTCCAGCGCGTGATAGCATTTGGCGATGAGCTGCCAGTCGGTGGTTTGCTGAATATGCAGTTCCAGCAAATTTACCGCATTGGGTTCATCATCAACAATGATACATTTCAGGCTCATAACGGAATGGATAAAAAGGCGGTGAAATAATTTTCTGACCGGGCGGTTTGCAGGATAAAGCCGGCGCCATACAGCAGGGTAAGGCGTTTCCGGAGGTTGTCGATGCCGGACCCCAGCGGATGATTATGTACCGGCTGTTGCGGTAAGCTGTTGCGGGTGGTAAAGAGTAACCTGTTTTCCTGTTTCACGAGTGAAATATCAATGTGGTTTTGTAAACTGGTTTTATCGATCCCATGTTTGAAAATATTTTCTACAAAAGTCATTAGTAACATCGGTGGAATACTGCATCCGCCGGGTACCTCGCGGGTGAATTGCAGGTCGATATCATGCCGGATGCGGATGCGCTCCAAAGCTATATAATTTTCCAGGAAGTTTATTTCTGTGGAGATGTCTACCTGGTCCTTCGGACTTTCAT
Organism: Chitinophaga sp. ARDCPP14; assembly: GCF_051362515.1. Taxonomy (NCBI): domain Bacteria; kingdom Pseudomonadati; phylum Bacteroidota; class Chitinophagia; order Chitinophagales; family Chitinophagaceae; genus Chitinophaga; species Chitinophaga sp. ARDCPP14. The sequence goes on from NZ_JBKIXB010000009.1 coordinate 71,369, forward strand.
CTACAAAATACCGCATGATATCCGACAGCCGCTCAATGAGGGCGGCGGTCCGTGGGGCTTCCAGGTAGGCTTCGTAATAGATGTTATTAAGCGTATTAAAAAGAAAATGCGGCTGCACCTGTGATTTCAGGAGGTTGAGTGCTGCTTTCGTGTTCTGTAAAACCAGTGCGGCGGCCTGTGCTTTCAGTTCAAAATAAACGATGGCCATCCGGAATACGAAGCTCAGTAAAAATAACATCGGGATGCCGGTCATATACCGGAGCATTATTTTTACGGTAACGGGTTCGGGATGCGAAGTGAACCAGGTGTTGTAGATCCAGCTGAGAAAGAAGCCCCTGGATAATCCTGCCACCAGTAAAAACAGCAGCACGGCTATAACGTATACCACTATACGGCCTTTTAAATAAAGCCGTGAATAGAGCCAGCTGATATTGCCATAAATGACCAGCGCATAAAAAAGGGTGTTGAACAATGAAAAAATGGCGGCCTGCCAGAAGCCATCTTCCGGCAGCATGGAGAAAAACATCATCAGGAAAACAACCAGCCAAAGCGCCCATTGCACTTTTGCGGCTGCCGGCATACGACTTATCAATTGCATGTCTCAATTTACGAAGCTTTTGCGCTCATTAGCCCCCGTCCTGTTCAGGATTCAATAAATACCGGTAACGGCTCAACGGGCAGGCCCGGAAATTCAACGAGGGCCGGTGATGTGTAAAACCGCCTGGTTATTAAAAATACAGGGGTTGTTATTGAAATCATTTTTTTGACAGACCGGAAACCGGGAATCTTTGAGCATAATTACACGTCCGTATGCCCTCCGGCGGCGGATATTGAAAACTTTAAATTCCCTGATAGATATGCAACCTAAACGTTTCCTGGTCCTTTCGGTACTGTTAGTCACCATTGCCATGCTCCCTGCTTTTGCACAAACCGATACAGTTGATCAGCAACATCACCGGCTGAATACAGCCTTCCTGAAGCCAGGAGTAAAACAATACCTCGTGTACTTCCAGATGCCTTCCCGCAGTAATTGGCTGGACCTGAGCCTGTGGGTGCGGGAGATTGAGAAAACGAGCCACAACAATGAGCCGGTATTCCGGATCACCCAGCACTGGTATGGGAGCGACACTGCCCGGTATCTCGAAAGCATTTCCTATAACAGCGTGGCCGATTTTTCACCATTATATCATGCACAAACCAGGGGCGGGGAGCAGCAGGCTTATCGCTGGACGGTTAATGGGATCAGCGGTGACACTGCCACCATGAACAATAAAGCGGCGGATTTCAAGCTGGCTTTTGACCGTCCCAATTATAACTGGAACCTCGACATTGAAACGTTTGAGATGCTGCCTTTAAAGGCCGGCAAAACCTTTGTTATCCGGTTTTACGATGCGGGGCTGGAACCTCCTGCGTATGTGACATATAAAGTAACCGGCAGTGAAGTGCTGCAGACATTGGATCAGCGGCCGGTGGACTGCTGGAAGTTGTTAACCGAAGGGGATTCGCCACGGGGGCATTACTCGCAAACTTTCTGGATCAGCAAAGCGGGGCATGAATTATTAAAAGAAGAAGATTCCTTTGGCGGCTTTTACCGGTACAAGGTAAAGCTGCCGGGTGCAGCGCCTTACCTGCAGCCACGTTTTGTAAAGTAACCCCTGTGAATAATTTGCGCCCCGGAAGTCCCGGGGCGTTTTACATCTCCCGAAAACAAACAAATAAGGGTAACTGGTGATAATACTGATTGTCGTAACTTGTATGCTTCATTCCGGACGCATGCAATTACCTCATTAAAAATAAACAGTCATGGATATCCAACAGTTTGAAGACAAGGGATTGGCGCAGTACTCTTATGCTATTTACAGTGAAAAGTCGGGGGAAGTGATTGTGATAGATCCGGCGAGGGATGTTGCGCCTTACCTGGCGTATGCAAAGACATTGAATGCAAAGATCACCGGTGTTATTGAAACCCATCCGCATGCGGATTTTGTGAGTGGTCACCTGGAGCTGCACCGCGTTACGGGAGCCACTATTTATTGTTCCAAGTATACCCATGCAGCTTACCCGCATGTAACTTTTGATGATGGTATGCGGATGATGCTGGGGGATATTGTGCTGAAAGCATTGAATACACCCGGTCATTCGCCGGACAGCATCAGTGTGGTGCTGGTGTATAAAGCAGAGCCCAGGGCTGTATTTACGGGCGATACTTTGTTTGTGGGCGATTGCGGGCGTCCGGATCTCCGGGAGAATACCGGCAATGTTATTGTGAGCCGCAATGAACTGGCCAAGCAAATGTATCATTCCCTTCATGAAAAGCTGATGGTGCTGGCGGATGATGTACTGGTATACCCGGGACATGGCGCCGGTACGTTATGTGGTAAGTCGCTCGGTGATGCTGACAGCAGCACGATTGCTGCCGAGAAAGTGAGCAACTGGAGCCTGCAGCCGCTTACGGAAGAAGAATTTGTGGTGGCTTTATTATCGGAGCAGCCTTTTATTCCAAAATACTTTCCCTATGATGTAGCTGTAAACCGGGAAGGAGCGCCGGTTTTGCAGGCTTCGCTGGATAAAGTGGAGGTCATAAAGGGCACACCAGCGTTTGAAGAAAATATTGTTATAATAGACAGCAGGCCACAGTCCGGTTTTAAGCAGGGGCATTTGCCTAATGCAATTAACCTGCAGAACGGTGGAAAATTTGAAACGTGGTTGGGTAGCATGGTGGCGCCGGAGGAGCCGTATTATTTGCTGGCAGAGAATGAAGCGGAGGTGCAGGAGGTGATCCGCAAGGCTGCTAAAATTGGTTACGAGCGTAATATCAGGGCTGCGGCGGTTTATACAAAAGGAGCCGAAATGATGGCGCCCATACCACTGGCGGATTTCCGGGAACATCCGGAGCAGTATACGATTGTGGATATACGCATGCCATCAGAAATAGAAGAGGAACCACTTTTTGAGCATGCGATGCTCATTCCATTGGATGAGCTACGGGAACGGGCATCCGAAATTCCGGCAGATAAGCCGGTGGTAGTGCATTGTGCCGGTGGCTATAGAAGTGCGGCGGGCAGCAGTATTGTAGCGGCCGCATTAAAGACGCAAACGCCGGTATATGATCTGGGAGAAGCAGTGAAAGAATTTATGTCGTAATACACCCGTTATTTGCCCTGTTTACCCCCTGTAACTGTGATATAATGGTGATATATTTATATCTGCATATGCAATGGAGCAGGCCGCTGTGCGGGGTTTCACTGCATTTATTCTTCACCTGAAAAAATCAGTTATTATGTTTGGGAAAACAAAAGCATTCAGCAGTTTTTCGGTTAATGATCTGCAGCAGGCAAAGAATTTTTACCAGGAAACGCTGGGAATAGAAGTAGTATCAGCCGGCAAAGAGCCGGTGATCACACTTAAAATTGCGGGGATACCATCGGTTTGGATCTATGAAAAACCGGATCATACACCTGCTACCTTTACGGTGCTTAACTTCCAGGTGAGTAATGTGGAAGAAGCCGTAGACCAGCTGACCGCAAAGGGTGTAAAGTTCCAGCAATATGAAGGGGAACTTAAAACAGATGAGAAAGGAATATTCCGTGGAGGCGGACCGGTGATAGCCTGGTTTGCTGATCCTGCCGGCAATATACTTTCGGTTGTGGAAGAAGGCTAACCCGGTGTTAACGTAATAGCCAATTGTTTTTCCTACTTTTGCCGCTCAAATAAGGAACATTTATGGCTACTAAGATTACTGTTAACAACAATGGTTCACTGAAGATAGAAGGTGAATTTGAGATCGTGGATAAAGACGGCAACAAATACGACCTGGGCGGCCGGGAAGCGGTAGGGATCTGCCGTTGCGGACGTTCTGCCAATAAGCCGTTTTGTGATGGTTCACACAAGGGACATTTTGAGCACGACGCCGTGGCTTTTGCGCTCCCGCCTAAAAAGTAGGGTCACAATGATAACATTCAGGGGCTCCATGCACGTGTTGCATGGAGCCTTTTTATATCTGATCTGGTCGAAATGAGCAGAATTGCATCTGTTTTCAGAAAATAAATCACCGCATTTTTGTGTTACAAATTGCAGTAACATATGGAAGTAAGATTTTTTCAGGTAGATGCCTTTACCAGGCAGCCTTTTAAAGGCAATCAGGCAGGCGTGTGCCTCCTGGAGCAGATGCCGGACGATGAAGTACTGAAAGCCATCGCCGCTGAGAACAATCTTGCGGAAACGGCCTTTTTATTACGGGCGGAGAATGGCTACCACCTGCGCTGGTTTTCGCCGCTGGTGGAAATGGCGCTTTGCGGGCATGCCACGCTGGCCAGTGCGCATGTATTATGGGAAACCGGGCTGGTAGCTCCGGATGAAACCATTTCCTTTACCACACTGAGCGGCCTGCTCACCGCCAGCCGGCAAAACGGTTGGATTACGCTCGATTTCCCCGCCAGGGACCATGAACCCGCTACGCTGCCGGAAGAGCTGCAGCCATTGTTTAAAGACGAGGTGACGAACGTGGTGTTCAGCGTAGATCGATATTTGGTGGAGCTGAAAACGGGGGCTGCTGTGGCCGGCTTTGTGCCCGACAGGAACCTGCTGGCGCCATACCGACTGGTGGTTACAGGAAAGGGTGATGAAGGATCGCCGTACGATTTTATTTCCCGGTATTTTGCTACGCCGGTGGGCGTTGATGAAGACCCGGTAACAGGTTCCGCACATTGCAGCCTGGCGCCATATTGGGCTGCACGTTTGCATAAAAGTGAATTCTTTGCTTACCAGGCATCGCAGCGGGGAGGTGAACTGAAAGTAGTGCTGCAAGGTAACCGGGTATTGCTGAAAGGAGAAGCGGTAACAGTGATAGACGGGGTGTTCCGTTTTTAGCGGAATAAAGAAACGCCCCAATAGCCCAGGGCCAGCCATAGCAGGCCTTTTATAAGGAAGAAAAGAAAGCCCCAGAAGCCGAGCTTTTTTATCCATTTGAGGATCTTTGCTTTCCTGTTATTTTCCGGTGTCATAGCCCTGCAAAATTAAGATTTTTGTGCAGATAAATGTATCTTGCCCGGGTGAATATATTTTGGCTGGCAATTACGTGTATGCGTCGGCGTAATCACCTAATCCCTGTATATGATTTTCAGAGAAGCAACTACTGCAGATATTCCCGGTTTGCAACGGGTACGTGGCGCTGTAAAGGAAAATGTACTGAATAACCCCGACCTGGTTACTACCTCAGATTACATACAATATCTCACTACCGATGGCAGGGGATGGCTATGTGAATCTGCCGGTGTTATTGTGGGGTTTGCCATTGTGGATACACACCGGCATAATATCTGGGCGCTGTTTGTAGACCCGCGTACAGAGGCAGTGGGAGTGGGCAGGGAGTTGCAGCGCCTGATGCTCGACTGGTACTTTGCGGTGTATCAGACATCGTTGTGGCTGGGAACCTCGCCGGGTACAAGGGCAGAACGGTTTTACACCCGCAGCGGCTGGAAAAATGCAGGGCTGATGAAAAACGGTGAGGTAAGGTTTGAGATGGACCGGGATACCTGGTTGCGCATCGCAGGTGCCGTTTCATGAGCCGGCAACGGCTTTCATGATTGAATAAATGATTTAATACGTACTTTTGCGCTCTTTTAGCAACGATTTTTAAAAGATGCGTGTAGCAGTACCGAACAATAAACTACTGATATCCCTGTTCCTGGGCCTCTGTGGCAGCGCCACTGCGCAGCAGCAGGCCGACTCTGTCCTTATTACCCATCACCTGGATGAGGTGATTGTGCAGGAAAACAGGCTGGCCGCGCCTGTAAAGGCAGTGAACCGTAATATTACCATCATTACCCGCCGGCAGATAGAAACCATGCCGGTGTCGTCTATCACGGAAGTACTGGCTTACGTGCCGGGACTGGATGTGCGGCAGCGCGGTCCGGGCGGTATCCAGGCGGATATTGGCATCGACGGCGGTACCTTTGACCAGACGCTGGTGCTGCTGAACGGGGTGAAAATAACCGATCCGCAAACGGGGCATAACATCATGAACCTGCCGGTGTCTCTCTCCGATGTGGACCATATTGAAGTACTGAGAGGCGCTGCCGCCCGTATTTACGGGATCAACGCACTGAATGGCGCTATCAATATCGTAACCCGCAAAGCCACCCAAAGCGGCGCTACCGTTAGCGGCAGCGGGGGCAGCAGCTTCAAAAAGAACGAAAACAATCACCTTTACGGCGCTTACAGCATTGGCGCTACCGGCGCACTGGTAAAGAATGGTGTGAGCCAGTCGCTTTCCGCCAGCCGCAACCAGGGCAACGGCTACCGCTACAACACAGCCTACAGCAACTACCGTGCGTTTTACCAGGCCGCCTTTAACCGCGATACCCTGCACCAGTACAACGTAATGGCGGGTTTTGTAAATAACGGTTACGGCGCCAACGGCTTTTATGCAGCCCCCGGTGATCTGAATGCAGAAGAAACCGTGAAAACCGTCTTCGCCGCCGTAAGCAATACTTCGCGGATCAATCCCAACTGGGTGATGACGCCCAGGGTGAGCTACCGGTACACCAAAGATGATTACATCTACATAAAACCGGATAAATACCGCAATCTTCATAATACCCACGTATTTGATGCAGAGCTGAATAATACGTTCACTACTGCTGTCGGTACCATTGGCGCCGGTGTGGAAGGACGTTACGAGCATATTAAGAGTTCTAATCTTGGTAACCACGACAGAACCAACCTCGGGCTGTATGGAGAGTATAAGTCGGTAGCCGATCGCCGCTTTAGTTTCACGATAGGCGGTTATCTCAATTACAACACCGTATACGGCTGGCAGTTTTTCCCGGGAGCAGATGTGGGCTTTAATATTACCCCCGATATAAAACTGTTTGCCAATGCCGGTACTGCCCAGCGTTTGCCTACTTATACCGATCTTTATTATAAAGGCGGTGGTATTATTGGCAACGAAAACCTGGGACCGGAAAAGGCATCCTTTGCAGAAGCGGGGATACGGAAGTTCAGTGGTAAATTTTCTTTTGCAGGGTCAGTGTTCTACAGACAGGTCAGCAACTTTATTGATTTTGTAAAAGATACCGCCGGTGGTGTGGATCCAACAAAGGTTCCGTGGCAGCCGCAGAATTTCCAGCGCGCAGATATGACTGGTTTTTCCCTTAACAGCGGCTATAATACTATTTTCAATAATGGTTCGCTGTTTAACAGCTTTGGTGTAAATGCCGGGTACAATTATCTTTCTCCATCCTTCAAAGGGGATGCGATCACAACGAAGATTTCACGGTATGTCATTGAAAGTTTGCGGCATCAGTTCACCGCCAATGTGCGTACGGATATCGGCCATTTCAGTGTTTCTGCTGCAGCGCGTTATTGTATGCGGGTAAATTATAAAGATTATACGCTGGCAGATGCGCGTATTGCGTATAGGCAACCACGTTACCAGATCTATGCAGATGCCAACAACCTGCTGGATGTAACCTATGTGGAAGCAGGTGCAGTGCCTATGCCTGGCCGCTGGATAACGGTGGGGGGCAAGGTGAGCTTCTGATAATAACGTATAGAAAAAAGCTGTCTCAAAAGGAATTTTGAGACAGCTTTTTTTGCAATATCATTTAGCGGACATATACTGTTGCCTGGATTGTTGAATGCCACTCATATTAGCGATGGCCCATTGTTCAAGACCTGTAATATGTGGTAAAAGGCTTTCGCCCATAGCCGTTAAGGCATATTCAACCCTCGGAGGAATTTCGGGGTACATTTTACGGGATACCAATCCATCTTCCTGCAGCTTTTTAAGCGTTACGGTCAACATCTTTTGCGAGATATCTCCAATCATCTCATGCAGTTGGTTAAAACGCATAGTTCCTTTCTCTCCCAGGGTACTGATAACGAGTACCGCCCATTTGTCGCCGATCCGGTCCATCAGTGTTCTGACCGGGCAAGGGATGGATTTATCAAATTTTTTATATTCTTCTATCATGTCAACAGATTGATTTTTAGTATTACTTACCCGGAGGTAATTGGCACACCTGTTAGTGCCTTATTGTTTGATAATCAATTGTTTAATAGCTTTGACTTACCAAAGGTAACTAACATACGATTAGTATGTAAAGGTAGTTACATACTGGTATTATTAAAAATTTAAAACTTAACATAATGATTCTTGTAACAGGCGCCACCGGCCATTTAGGAGCAGCGGTGATCGATTTTCTGCTGAAGAAAGTTCCCGCTAACCAGGTTGCGGCATTAGTAAGAGACGAAGCAAAAGCCAGTGGATTAAAAGAAAAAGGTATTAGCGTAAGGGTTGCCAACTATCACGATTATCCCTCTTTGGTACCGGCTTTTAAGGGCGTTGACAAAATATTACTGGTATCTTCCAGTGATTTTAATGATCGTGCCGGTCAGCAGATCAATGTGATCAATGCCGCTAAGGAAGCAGGTGTGAAACATGTTATTTATACCAGCGTTGCGACCAATGCTCCAACTACCACCGTTATTCCTATGGTGGTAGGCTCACACATCGCTACCGCTAACCACCTTAAAGCATCCGGGTTGACCTATACGCTGCTGAACAACAATCTGTATGCAGATGTATTACCCATGTTTCTTGGAGAAAAGGTAGTGGAAACCGGTGTTTTCATTCCGGGTGGAGAAGGCAGGGTGCCTTATGCATCCAGGTTGGATATGGCAGAAGCGGCGGCTAACGTGCTTGCCGGAACAGGACACGATGATAAAGTATATACCATTGCATCTGATGTTACTTATTCTTTTGCTGATATTGCACAATTACTATCTAAACTGGCTAATAAACAGGTGGCTTATGTTGACGCTCCGCATGATGCGTATACAGCCGCTTTAGCGAAAGCGGGCGTACCACCGGAGTATGTTGGTGTTATGTCGGGCTTTGCAGAAGCAATTAAAAAGAATGAGTTCAATCTGCCAGGTACTGAATTGGAAAATTTGTTGGGCAGAAAACCAGCTTCCCTGGAAAGTTATCTGCAAAAGACTTTTTTCTAAGCATTGGTTTACTTCAATAACAAAAAGCTGTCTCAAATTTATTTTGAGACAGCTTTTTTGTTGCAGGCTACAAACTTGTAGTGGAGAGTATGCCTGCACTCACCACGCCCTTTGTATCGGCCCGGATAAATACCGTATATATTTTCCCGGCTTCCAGGTGAATATTAGTGAGTGCCTGCTGGTCAATAGTAACAGGCGCCGCATTTTCACCAGCGCTAACGATCAGCGAAACCGTACCTGCGTTTACGTTAGTGAACGGCGCGCTGTCGTATGCAGCACCCTGCAGGTTGCTGCCGCCGGCGCTGCCGTAGGGGATTGTGGTGAACAGCGGGGTTTCCGTATTGTTTTGTTGTAACCGTACACTCACACCGGCAACGCCTTGCGCCAGGTGTACAAAGCGGAGCTTTGCTTTACCGGCGGTGGGAGCAGAGAGGTCGTCGTAAAAAAGGAGCAGGGTATCTTTGGCGGCATTATACTTTGCGGAGGCGGCAAATACCGTATGGTAGTATCCGGCAATAGGGCCGTTAGGTCCGCCGGTGGCAGAATACACGGCGCTGTTGCCAAACTGCCGGGAAGCTTTATAGGCAGCGCCGCCGCCTTCCGTGAAATTGATCTGTACATTTCCGAAAGTAGTAGCTACATAGGGAGATGCGGCGCCTGGGAGTACAGCATCCGTTGTTACCTTTTGTGTAAACGTCCAGAACTGGATTCCGGCAGCGGGAATGCGGGCATTTACAAAACGGATATTAGCGGAAAGGGGAGGCCGGTCGCCGGCATTTACGTCGAGGTAATCTGTTTTATTGCAGGCGCTGAAAGCCAGTATGGTGAAGCTGCCCAGCAAGAGGAGATTATTTTTCATGAGTACATTTTTTAAGTATTAGAAACGGGCGTACAATCTTACAAACGGCTGAATGCCTGCGCTGCCGTTCTGAATGCCTACTACGGATGGATTGCGTAATCCTGCTATTACTTTATCGGAGTAATCGCCCAGTACATTGAAGGCATTGTTTACGCCGGCGGTTACCTGTATGGCTTTGCTGATATGATATCCTACTGAGAAATCGGTGACCCAGATGGGTTTCAGCTCCTGGAAGTAGTAATCGGGCCGCGGGAAGTTAGCATTGAGCGCGGAAGCGGTGGTAACGGAGCCGAAGTAAATGGTACGCGCGAGGAAGGTGAAGCGGGGCGTATTCAGTATAGCCTGCAACGTTATTTTCTGTTGCGGAATATTGGTGGTTACCCTGGCTTTTTCTGATTCACTGAAGATAACATATTTGTATTGTTCCAGTCCTTTGGGCGTATTTACAGCCGTTACTTCATTTTTCACAAAGTTGCCGCCGGCCAGCAGTTGGAGGCTGTTCCTGTGCAGGGGAATTTTGTAGCTGCCGGTGAATTCAATTCCTTTGGTGCGGGTACTGAAAGCGTTGTAAAAAAACTTTGCCTGTGTGGTACCTGTTTGCAGGAGCAGTGCCCTTACATCTGTCGGGAGATTGGGATCGTTAGCGGAGAAGTTACCGGTATTGCCTACACGGTTTTTAATATCCACGAGATAGGCGTCTACGCTTAGTTCCACGTTCCTGGCGGGTTGTGAGGTGATGCCGGCGGTGTATCCTGTACTTTTTTCCGGCGTAAGGGAGGGGATGCCGAGCGCCCTGGTAGCAGCATTTTTATTGGAGGCGGTTACCTGGTCGATGGCGCGGCCCTGCTGGAAGCTGGTGGAGGTTTCGGTATAATAGAACTGTGCGAGGTCGGGTGCGCGGAAGCCGGTATTAGCAGATCCGCGGATGCCGAGCCAGGGCGCAAAGCTGTACCTGGTGGCTATTTTACCGGTGGTTACATTGCCAAAGTCGGAGAAGTTTTCCGCGCGGACGGCGGCGGACACCAGCCATTTTTCGGTGACGTTGAGCTCCACATCTGCATAGCCGGCTACGATAGCGCGACTTACATTCACTTCATTCGATGGGCGGAATCCTGCGTGGATCTGTGATCCGGGCGAAAGGCCGTTAAGCGCGAGAAGGCCGCCGTCGGTGAGGTAAGGGATGCCGTTAACAGAGGTATCTACCGAGTAAATGGGTCGAAGGTCGGCTTTACTGTAGGAGGCTTCTTCCCCGGCGATGATCTGGTAGGTTTCGGTGCGGTATTGTGCGCCGAATGCAACATTGAGGCCATGCAGTACCGAAGGGAAGTACCGGCTGATATCCAGGCTGGCGGTGTTCTGCGAGGCGTTGTATTTACCGGCATCGAAGGTGGTTGGGCTTTTCAGCCCCAGGCTGGCGTTGAGTGAATTGCTGATCACGTTGCCGAAGTCATTTTTGCCAAATACATTGGAGATATCGAGGTTCCATTCACCTGCTTTGGCTTTCAGCCCGATGGCGATGGATTTATCGGAGATACTGTTGTCCATGGCGGGTAAGAAGCCGTCTGGGTAAAGACCGGTGTTGTTGCGTTCCGTCCAGCCGGGTAGACGGTATACTGCGGTGAATTGGGAGTTGCGGTGACTGATACCGCCAAATGCGTACACTTCTGCATGGTCACCAACGGGAATGGCCGTATTAAAAAACAGCAGTGCGTCTTTTGCTTTGTTGGAACCTCCGCCGCGCTGGTCGAAGAAGTGGCGGTCGATGCCCCGGCTGGCGAGAATGGCATCGTCTATTTCTTTGGTATAAATATTATCGTATCCGCGGGTATTGGCGCCGCCGCCATAAATGGGACCGTTGTACAATCCGGCATCGTCGCGGCCGGGTTGGAGGGACACGGCTTGTGTGGCAAATTCGGCGGTGGCATTGAGGTAGCCACCACGATCGCCTATTTTGATGCCGTAGTTGATATTGGTGCGGGTGCTGGCCCCATCGCCGCGGCGGCGGATGCTGCCGGTGGTGCTTACGATTACATCGGCCGTTTGTTTTTTCAGTACGATATTAATAACGCCGGCAATGGCATCGGAGCCGTATTGTGCGGCGGCGCCGTCGCGCAGTATTTCAATGCGTTCGATAGCGCCGGCGGGGATGGAGTTGAGGTCGTAGCCGGTGGCGCCGTTGCCAAGGCCGCCCCAGTTGACATTGGAGCTTTTATGGCGGCGTTTACCATTTACCAGTACCAGCAGTTGATCCACGCCCAGGCCTTTCAGTTGCGCGAGGCTGAGGGCAGATCCTGCATCGCCGGCGTTGGAGCCGTTTACAGAATGGAAGGAGGGCGACACATATTGCAGCAGCTGCGTGATGCTGGTTTGCGGTGCTGCTTCCTGGAGTGATTTGATATCGATGATATCTACCGGTACCGGCGAGTTCAGTTTGGTACGGTTGGCGCTGCGGCTGCCTACAATTTGTACTTCACCCAGCTGGCTGGTGGTATCGGTGAGGTGTTTATCCTGTGCAGTAAGTGTTGCGGAAAACAGCAACAGGGGGGAGATGACCGGCAGTATAATTTTTTTCATGCCCTGGTTGATTTTTATGGTTAGTGATGTGTTGTTTTAAATCGGTCGTCGGTAAGTGCTACGAGAAAGGCTTCGAGATCTTCCATTTCTTCCTTGCTGAGATTAAGTGGTTTGTTGAGCGACAGATCGCGGTTGATGCCGTCGTGTACAATGTTGTTGGGGGTATTGTAATAGGCAATTACTTCTTTGAGTGTTTTGAACATACCGTTATGCATATATGGAGCGGTAACGGCTACGTTACGTAGTCCCGGCACTTTGAAGAAGCCGCGGTGGGAGCTGTCTTTCGTTGTTTCAAAGCGGCCGGCATCTGTAAGGGTAGTTCCGTTATAAAGACCGATATTTTTGAAGCGATCTGCCGTAAAATCTTCTCCCGAATGACAATTATTGCAATTGGCTTTACCAATAAAAAGAAGGCGCCCGCGTATAGCCGATGGCGTTAGTGCGTTGTTGTCGCCGGCGATGTACCGGTCGTACGGACTGTTGGCGGTTTCCAGGGTACGTTCAAAAGCGGCGATGGCCTGCAGGAGGTTTTTGCTGGTAGGCGGGCTGTTGAACAGCTCCTGGAAATAGCGGCGGTAGCTTTCATTGTCGTTGAGGCGTTGTACGGCTTCTTCGATGGGCAGGCCCATTTCATCCGGGTTGATGATAGGTTGCAGCGCCTGGTCTTCCAGGGAAGCGGCGCGACCATCCCAGAAGAAGTTGGGGCGGCCGGAGAGGTTGGTGATGCCTGGTGTATTTCTTTTGGTGGGCGTATGATGAATGCCCCTGCTGAAAGCGAGGGTATCGGCGAATCCAAATTGTGGGATATGGCAGGAGGCACAGCTGATGGTACGGTCTTTCGACAGCAGCGGATCAAAGAATAGTTTTTCTCCAAGTTGCGCTTTGGTAGGCGGATCAGTGGTGTTGAAACCCGCGCTGATGGCAATGGCGCATAGCATGCCCGGTAAAATGAGCATCATTTTTCTCAGCTTCATGGTGGTAAAAATTATGGATGGCATGAAATGCCTGGCAGCAACTTGGGCGTTGCTAAAAAGTAATTGGTCGATTAATAAAAAAGGTGTTGCTGTAAGGAGGCTGTAAAAAGAGAAATGGTTATTGGCATTCCCGGGAGCATGGGCGGGAGTGCCCGTGCTCCCCAGGAATTATATAATGGGGTAGTATAAACAAGAACGAATTATTTGGCAGCGGCTACCAGGGTTACATCCAGGTCAAAGTCGTCGTAAATGGCTTTGTCGCCGATGCCTTCAAAGAAGCTTTTGGAACCGTATTTAATATTGTATTTGGTACGATCCACTTTGATAGCAGCTTTGGCGGTGAGTTTGTTGCCTGCCACCGTTACCGTTGCGGGGAAGGTAACCGGGTTGGTGATTCCTTTGATGGTTAGGTTGCCGGTTACTTCGTAGTTACCGCCGCCTTTGGAAGTGACGCTGGTAGTAGCAAAAGTGGCTGCCGGGAATTTTTCCACGGCGAAGAAATCTTCGCTTTTCAGGTGACCCAGTAATTTAGCGTTGCCGCCGGCATCTTTGATATCGGTTACCGCGATGCTGCGGGTATCCAGTGAGAAGCTGCCACCTTTCAGTACATTGCTTTCTACTTCCAGTTTGCCGTCGGCAATATTGATGGTACCCTCATGTTGCCCGGTTACTTTTTTACCTGTCCAGCTTAACTTGCTTTCTTTAATGTCTACCTGGAAAACCGTTGCTTTCCTGGCGGCAGCAGCTTTGGTTGGTTTTTCTCCTTTGTTGACAGTAGCAGGTGTGGTGAAAGACATCAGGAAGACAGCTCCTCCAATAAAGAATAATGATGCTAATCGTTGCATATGTGTTGTGTGTTTAAATTAGGTGCAATTTAAGGGTGACGGGCGGATTAGCGTTTACGAGATCCGGAAATTAATGTTAAAATTACTTTTCAGCGATTAAAGCATCCAGGTCCTGGTTCCATTTTGCCACGTAGTCCTTGTAATACTGACCTGTAACCTCGCCGGTATAGCCGGTATGTATTTGCCGTACTTCGCCCTTGCGGTCTATTATAATAGTGGTGGGGAAGGCCATCATGCGGTTGAGCGCTGGCAGCTTCTCTGATGCCACTTTCTTATCAGCAATGCCACCAAAAAGAATATCATATTGTATGTTGTATTTTTCTTTTAATTTCCCCAGGGTATACTTTGCATACTCCAGGTCATCTTTTTGTTCAAAGCCGATGGCGATTGCTTCCACGCCGCGGTCTTTGTTTTTATTGTACCACGGTGAAAGGAAGGAGGTCTGATCGGTGCAGTTAGGGCACCAGGTACCGATGATTTCCACGATCACTACTTTTCCTTTGTATTTGTCGTCGCTCAGGGAAACGTTGTTGCCATTGAGGTCTGGCAGGGTGAAGTCCAGTTTTTTATAACCTTCTTTCAGGAAAGTAAGTTTGTAAGGGTCTGGTAATTCGGCGGCGGCATTTTTTTCTCCATCGAATTTGATGTTATTGTAGATGCCTAAGCTGATTTCCCCGGTAAGGGATTTATCATCGTTCACTTTTCCTTTGATGTAGATGGGACTGGGGCCGGTGAAGCCGGACAGTTCAAATTCATCGCCATGAACGGTGCCTTCGAGTTCGCGGCTGTCGCCCACTACAGACATCACAACACCGGTGAGTTTGTTGCCGTTTTGTTTCAGTAAGCCGATGCGGTTAGGGGTGGGTTCCTTACTGTAAATTTTAAGGTCCCATTTACCGCTGATATCGTAGGTAGGAGCGGCTTCCGTACCAGGTTCCGCGAAGCGGTAGGTTTGTCCGTGTTCCGCGGTGAACGGCAGGGCATTGCCACGGAAGTTAGGCACCAGGCTGCGGTATTCACCGGTGATCTTACCATCTGATTCAATCTTCGCTACGAGTGCGGCGTCATAGGTATTCATCTTTATAAATAAAGAGTCGTTGCCAATGCGCTGCACGTGGAAGTCGTCGCGGCGGGAACCGTTGATCAGCGTGAAAACGGCGTGCTCGGGGTCTTTCCCTTTCAGTTCAAAGTTAAAGGGTACCTGTGATTCGCTGAGGGTGAACACGCCTCTCCAGATGCCTTGTTTTACGAATGGTTTTTTAGGGGCAGCGAACGAGCTGTTGCCGAATAATCCTGCCACCATCAGGCCGGTTAGAAATAGGTGCTTATGCGTTTTCATGTTTGTATATTATTGGTTGAACAATGCAAGACGTTGCCGGTCCTGGTGGGGCGACGAGGTATGCTACAAATAAAACTGGTGGTGGAGTACTGATGGAGTGGTGGCTTTATCAGTGGTGGTGAAACAAAGATAAAGGGGTCTTTTATTATTTCCAAATAAAAGTCTATAAATTTTGTAGACTATTAGCGCGGATTTTGTCTTGACTCAGGATTACGCTGATTTTACTGATTAATTTGATTTTGTTTTTTGGGATTTTACAAGGGATTTTGGGAGATTGAAGCGAGTTTTGTCTTTCTCAGGATTACGCTGATTTTACTGATTATAAGGATTTTGTTTTTTGGGATTTTATAAAGGATTTTAGAAGATATAAATTGGCTTCATTGATCTGATCCTTTTAATTTAAAAAATCCAAAAGACATAAACGAAAATATCCGCTTTTATCTCCCAAAATCCTTTATAAATCCTAAAAGTAAAATCAAATTAATCAGTAAAATCAGCGTAATCCTGAGAAAGACAAAGTCCGCGCAAAAAGAGCTAGATTTGCGGTTTAAATAACCGGACTTGAGGAATACTGTTTTTTTAATAACACCACCATTTACCCAGCTGAACACGCCTTACCCGGCCACTGCTTATCTGAAAGGGTTTCTGAATACAAAGAATATTACTTCCTTCCAGTCGGATCTGGGTATTGAGGTAACGCTCCGTTTATTTTCAAAACAGGGTTTGGAGCAGTTGTTTGCGCATATTGCTGCAGCCCCGCCGGTGGCGGCCTCAGAGAATATTGCGCGGATGCTGGTGCTGCAGGACGATTATATACAGACCATCGACGCCGTTATTTTATTTTTACAGGGAAAGAATCCTACGCTGGCACATCTTATCTGTAAGCGGGATTACCTGCCGGAAGCGTCGCGGTTTGCGCAGCTGGATGACCTTAACTGGGCTTTCGGCTCTATGGGTACACAGGATAAAGCGAAACACCTGGCCACTATGTACCTGGAAGATCTCTCGGATCTGATCATGGAATGTGTGGATCCGCATTTTGGTTTCAGTCGCTATGCCGAACGCCTGAGCCGCTCTGCCAACAGCTTTGATGAACTATACGCCGCTTTGCAGGCGGAATATACTTATATAGACAGTATCCTGACCGATCTCCTGGCGTTGCATATGCAACAGGTACAACCCGCGATGGTAGCGATTTCTGTACCTTTTCCAGGTAACCTGTATGCCGCATTACGCTGCGGACAGTGGATCAAACAACATTACCCGGCGGTAAAAATAGCGATGGGAGGAGGGTTTCCTAACACCGAGCTGCGCTCGCTGGCAGACGCCCGTGTATTTGAATTCGTGGACTTTATTACGCTCGACGATGGCGAAGCACCGATAGAAAATTTGCTGCTGTTCCTGGAAGGAAAGAAAACGGCAGAAGAGCTGAAGCGTACTTTCCTGCTTACGGAAGAGAAAGTAACTTATGTGAACAGCAAGGCTACACACGATTATAAACAAGCCCAGCTGGGTACGCCGGACTACAGCAACCTGTTGCTGGATAAATACATTTCCGCTATTGAAGTGGTAAACCCGATGCACAGCCTCTGGAGCGACGGGCGCTGGAATAAGCTCACCATGGCGCATGGCTGCTATTGGGGTAAATGTACGTTCTGTGATATTTCTCTTGATTATATAAAGATATACGAACCCATTACCGCTTCGCTGCTATGCGACCGGATGGAAGCTATCATTGCGCAAACCGGGCAAAATGGGTTTCATTTTGTGGATGAAGCCGCACCTCCCGCGCTGATGCGCGCGCTGGCGCTGGAAATCATCCGGCGCAAGCTCACTGTTAGCTGGTGGACGAACATCCGTTTTGAGAAGAGCTTTACCCGTGATCTCTGCCTGTTGCTTAAAGCATCTGGATGTATTGCCGTTTCCGGCGGATTGGAAGTAGCTTCCGACCGTTTGCTGGGGCTGATCCAGAAAGGGATTACCGTGGCCCAGGTGGCGCGTGTAAACCGGCATTTCACAGAAGCGGGCATTATGGTGCATGCGTACCTGATGTACGGGTTCCCTACGCAAACAGCGCAGGAAACCATTGACGCGCTGGAAATGGTACGGCAGATGTTCCAGGCAGGGATACTGCAATCGGCCTTCTGGCACCAGTTTACAATGACGGCTCACAGCCCGGTAGGACTGGAGCCTGCAAAGTTCGGCGTACAAAAAGAAACAGAAGAGATTGGCCCCTTTGCCAATAATGATATCCTGCATATTGATCCTACCGGTACGGACCATGAGACATTCAGCTATGGATTGAAAAAGTCGCTGCTGAACTTTATGCACGGCGCCTGCCTGGATTACCCGTTGTCCAAATGGTTCGACTTCAAAGTGCCGAAAACCACGGTGCATCCCGATTTCATCACTACCGCGCTGATGGAGGAGGAAGCGGGCACGGTTAAACCTACTTCTAAAGTAGTATACCTGGGCAAACAGCCGGCGATGGAAATAATTACCAAGTCAAAGAAAGGGAGTACCTGGGAAATGTCTTCCTTAACTTTCCAGGGCAAAAAAGAGAAGGTAAATATCAGCGTGCAACCTCCCCAGGGGGCATGGCTCACGGAAATGCTGCAACAGCTGGCCGTGACTAACGCTAAAACATATACGCTGCAGGAGGTGAAAGACAGCTATGAAGCGGCAGGGCTGGATGATTTTGAATTGTTTTGGGATAATAAGCCGGTGAATACCCTTCACAAGCTGGGTTTGCTGAGGTTGTAAATAAGGACCGCTGCAGGTGGAAAGCAGTATTTTACATTACCGGGGATTTTCCCGGTATCAGTCATGAGCAAAAAGTCAAATATTTGTTTCCACTAAACTGACCTAACATGAGTGATCAAATGTCCCTTGCAGGCTATGGCTGTAATGACCAGGGCTACCTGAATCCTATCACCGAACAGCTGGACTACCGGATGCCCTTTACAGAGGACCAGGCCGTGACCTATGGAATGCCTATTACTGTTGCGGCATATTTTGGTATGCTGAATAACTTCTACAAATTTCTGATTGCTAACCCGGGGCTGATTCCTTTATTCCAGGGATCTTACTCTGTGGATTTCAGTAAAGCCTCTCTTTTACGCATCCTCAGTCAGGAAGGTTGCGAATACGTACGTTTTCATTTTGCCATCCCCGAGCCTAACGAGAAGCTGAGCCTGGTAGCCGAGGGATTAATTTTCGACAGAAGCCAGGTAGGCTATGCGCAGTTGTTGCAGAAAGCAACGGACAACAACATGGTGCATGCCGGCGGTGATCCGAAAATAGAGGAAAGGGGCAATGGAACACCGGTTCCTTTCCCGCCGTTAAAACATTTATTTGAATTACTGAAAGGACATGGATCACCGTTAGCTACGGCAGACCTGGACCAGATATTTGGTTAACCCGATTAAAACTTTTTGTGCCGATGAACGGTTGGGTGTACGCATATTATGCTTTATTGATAGCCTGTTTTATTATCAGCTTATTTCACCTGGAACACAGGGAAGTAAAGTTACTGTGCGTATTGCTCGCAGTATCTATTGTTACGGAGATAATAGTAGAATTGATCGGCACAGAAGGTTTAGGTTTTTTTATAGTGTATCATTTTTTTGTGGTGCTGGAATATAGTCTGATTACAATTATTCTCCGATCGGGGATCAGGGATTACCGCTGGCGCTTACTGATGGGTATTTCCATTTTTGTGTTTTGCATGGTGTCCCTTTTCTACAGCTTTGTATTGGGCGGGTGGCGTGCCTTTCCGGGTATCAACATCACCATAGAAAGCTTCCTGGTTATTTGCTGGTGCCTTTTATCCTTTTTTTCAATAACCCCGGATAGTGAAGCGTCTATATTCCGGCACCCTGTTTTTTGGTTAACCCTTGCTTTCTTTATTTATTTCGCGGCTTCCGTGAGTGTAAATGCCTTTTATAACCTGTTGCTGGAAAACGATACTACCAGGGCCAGGCATTTTTTCGCGGTGTTGAACTCATTATCCAATTACCTGTTGTATATTATGCTGATAAAAGGCGTCGTATGCTTCCGGTCAAACAGGATCTCTTTGTAGCTGTGATTTTTATTTCGTTGCTGGTTACCATCATGGGACTGGTGGTAGTGGCAGCGGTAATAAGTTATAAGAAGAAGCAGGATGCATATTTACATCAGCTTAAGTTAATGAAAGAAGATTACGACAAACAATTAATGTGGTCCCAGATTGAAATGCAGGAAGAAGCCTTTGCCCACCTCGGGCAGGAACTGCATGACGATATCGGCCAGCTGCTGAGCAGTACCAAGCTCCTGATCAATGTAACCCAACGGAGCATGAAGGAAATCCCGGATACCCTGCAAATTGCGGAAGATACCCTGAGTACCGCCATTCAGCATCTGCGGGCGCTTTCCAAATCCTTTAGCCGTCAGTGGCTCGACCAGTTCAGCCTGATAGAAAACCTGAAAGCAGAAGTGGACAGGATCAATTCCAGCAGGGCTATCACCATAAAGTTTACCCATGAACTAACGGTGCTGCCATTACAGGCAGAACCCCAGATCATCCTGTTCAGGATCATCCAGGAAGCGATCCAGAACTGTATAAAACATGCCCGTCCGCAGGTAATTGATATCAGTATCAGAACCGCGGGCCAGCAATTGATCCTCATTATCGCAGATGATGGTTCCGGCTTTGATAAAGCAGGGATGTCGTCTATCGGGATGGGCATCCGGAATATGCAGCACCGCACCAGTTTACTTGGAGGCGAAATCCGCTGGGAGGTAACCACCGCCGGCGGTACCGCCGTATTGATAACATTACCCCTTGAATAATTTTTGTTTATGAAGATCAACATAGGTATTGCAGATGACCACCAGCTGTTCCTGAAATCACTTAGTTTACTGGTGAGTGGTTTCACCGGCTTTCATATTGTAGCGGAAGCCATGAATGGCCGGGAGATGCTGGATAAGCTGGCGCAACTGCCTGTACTGCCGGATATCCTGCTGCTGGATGTAAATATGCCGGTGATGGATGGCGCCAGGGCTACCGAGGCGGTGCTGAAATTGTATCCCACGGTAAAAGTAGTAGCGTTGTCGATGAAAGACAATGACGCCACGATCATAGAAATGCTGAAGGCTGGTTGCTGTGCCTATCTCCTGAAAGATATCCATCCCACAGAACTGGAAAAAGCACTAACGGAAATTTATACCACTGGTCAGTATAACAACGATGCTTCCAATGTTAACTA
Source organism: Chitinophaga sp. ARDCPP14 (assembly GCF_051362515.1). Classification (NCBI taxonomy): domain Bacteria; kingdom Pseudomonadati; phylum Bacteroidota; class Chitinophagia; order Chitinophagales; family Chitinophagaceae; genus Chitinophaga; species Chitinophaga sp. ARDCPP14. The sequence goes on from NZ_JBKIXB010000009.1 coordinate 92,218, forward strand.
CCGCCGGTTGCTGTTGCAGTCCGAACAAAAGCAAACGCTTACAGAGCGGGAACGGGAGTTCCTTCACCTGGCGTGCAGTGATCTTACCTATAAAGCTATTGCCGTTAAAATGAACGTTACAGAAAGAACCGTGGATGGTTACCGCGAAATCCTGTTTAATAAGTTGAACGTGCAAAGCCGTACCGGTATGGTATTGGAAGCTTTGCGCAGGCAACTGGTTTCTTTGTAGGGCTTAGTTTTCCCGCAGGTTTTTTACGGGATTAGACAGGGCCGCTTTCAGCGCTTTGTAACCTACGGTGATCCATGCCATCATCAGCGACAGTATAATGGCGGCCGCAAATACGCCCACGCCAATGGCGGTATGATAATAGAACCCGGATAGCCAGCCTTGCATAAAGAAATATCCCAGCGGTGCAGCAATTACAAAGGCGATACCTATCAGCAGCATAAATTCTTTAGAGAAAAGGAAGAGGATATTGTTAACCGATGCGCCCAGCACTTTACGGATGCCCACTTCCCTTGTACGGTTGGTGACCATGAAAGAAACCAGTCCGTATAAACCCAGGCAGGAAATAAATATCGCAATGCCTGCAAATAACTGGAACAGCTTTGACGTAATAACATCTGCCGCATAAAAATCCCTGATCCGCTCATCTAAAAAGAAAAGGTCATACAGGTAAGTAGGGTAGATGCCGGTAAAGGTTTGCTGCACCGATTTCAGCGTGGCGCTTACCTTTCCGGGATCCATCCGCACAGCTACATATTCATAAGCTGCTGCCTGGGAGCCAATGAACATGGGCACAATGGCTTCATGCAGGGATTTGCTGTTGAAGTCGTTCACCACACCTACCACGGGATAACTTTTATGATCAATGGTGATCGTCTTCCCGAGAATATTTTCGGGAGAGGATAAACCCAGTTTTTTTACGGTGGTTTCGTTCACAGTAATTTCATGCAGCGTATCGCTGGGGTAGGGAAGCCGGCCTGCTTTCAGTTTGATGTCGAAGGTCTTGTAGAAGTCGGCGTCTGCTGCTTTGGCGCCTATTTTAAAGGGTTGTCCTTCGGGATTAGTATCAAAGTGGAAATTCTGCATAAATATCCAGTAAGTGGTGGGAGCATCTGCACAGAAGCTAACATTTGTAACGCCCGGCAGTGCAGCCAGACTGGCTTTCAGATAATTGTATTTTAATTTTAAAGTACTGTCGCTGGGCAGGTTGATCATTACAACAGCATCTTTGTTAAAGCCCATCGACTGGTGTCTTACATAATCCATTTGCTTCAGTACCACCAGTGTTCCTATGACCAGCAGCTGGGCAACTACAAACTGGAATACGACCAGGCCGCGGCGAAGCGACACGCCCCCGGTTGATTTAATACTGATTTTGCTTTTAAGCGCTGTTACCGGGTTAAAACCGGAAACGATCATGCCCGGGTAGAAACCAGATAAAAGTGTTACCACAATGCCGCAGGCCAGGATGGCGGCCCATACACGTGGCGTTGCAAGTAACGACAATGGCAGCTGCCGGTCGATCAGGTTGCCCGCATAAGGCAGTGCCACGATGGTAATAACGATGGCTACAGCGATGGAAAGCAACGTAATGACACCTGTTTCCGACAGGAATTGTGAAAACAGCTGCAGGCGGTTACTGCCAAGTACCTTTCTCACGCCTATTTCCTTCGCCCTGTTTACAGACAAGGCAGTGGCCAGGTTAATAAAGTTGATACAGGCTACTATCAGGAGGAAAATGCCGATGAGCGTAAGCGCCCACAATTCCCTGGTACTCAGCGTTGCATTGGTGAAATTGGGATAGCGCTTATCCAGGTGCATGGCAGTCAGCGGCTGCAATTTTAGCTGGGGCAACCGCGTATTATGAGGCTTGTAATACCGTTTGGCAAAGGCGGGCAGGCCCGCTGTGATGGCCGCGGCATTATCCGGTTTTTTCAGCAGCACAAAACATTGCCCATAGCCACCGGGTACAGCGTCCCATTGTGCACCCGCAGTAAAATCTTCCGGCACCAGTTTTTTCAGGGTGCTGTAAGATACACCCACTTGTACGGGGAGATCTGTATTTGCAGGAAGGTCTTTGAATACGCCGGTTACCTGCAATGGCACCCTGAAGGACCACATCTGGATAGTGCGCCCGATGGCGGCATGGATGTCCCCGAAATAGGCCCTTGCCACTTTTTCTGAAATGACCGCTGTATTCGGGGCTGATAAGCCATCCGCGTTACCGGCCAGCCAGGAATAATCAAAGATGCTGTAGAAACCAGGAGAGGTATAGAAGATGCCATTTTGTTTGAAACGCTTTTCATCAGTGGTGCCGGGGGCAGGAACGTACATCTGCGCTCCCCCCTGGAAAGAAATGAGCCCGGCTTTTTCCACGCCGGAAAAATCGGTTTTTATTTTTTCCGGGAGCTCCCAGTTCACCGTACTCAGTTGCTCTATCACTTCTCCGTTACTGCGGTTCATCACGTCGGTGGTAACACGATAAATCCTGTTGGTGTTGGTATGATAGGTGTCGAAGCTGCGTTCATAACTGATGACCAGGAAAATGATCAATGCAGCGGCGATGCCGGCAGACAGGCCTGCTATATTCAGGATGGTGAAAGTTTTCTTCCGGGTGATGCTGCGAAAGGCTGTTTTCAGGTAGCTGTTTATCATAGTGGTTATGCCACTGCAAAAAGCAGGTCAGAAATGTAAGGTACTCAGATTCAATGTTTTTAATCATGCTTTATTGTCCGGTTCTGAACAACTGATTTCAATTCCGGACAATTGGCTTTCACCGTTTTATCTCCACTGTTTACCGCCTTTCCGGTGGCATTCACCGGTTTAGCCGCGGTGATCAATCTGGTTGTTGTATTTTCGGCTGTACGTTTAAACTAAATGTGATCAGATGATCAATCAACAACAGGCCGCTGCTCCCGTTTTGGCTGTGAACCAGCTGAACGTGCAGTATGGCGCTTTCCAGGCAGTGAAGGATGTTTCCTTTGAGGTGCATGCCGGTGAAATTTTCGGTTTGCTGGGCCCCAATGGCGCCGGCAAAACCAGTACGCTCAGCGCTATTGAGGGCCTGCTGCATCCTGCTTCCGGCAGCGTTACCGTAGCAGGTTTTGATATCAGGGAGAAGCCACTGCATGCCCGTGCCAATATGGGCGTACAATTACAGGCTACCAGTTTTCAGCCCGAGCTGACCATCTCTGAAATCATCCGGTTGTTTGCCAGTATTTACGGGGTAAACTTAAAGGATGATGCCGTGAAGCAAAAGCTGGCGGAGATCAATCTTGAAACCTCAGCAGGAAAGAAGATATCGCAGCTTTCGGGCGGACAGCAGCAACGCGTATCGCTGGTCATTTCCACTATTCATAACCCGCAGCTGGTATTGCTGGATGAACCCACTACGGGGCTGGATCCGCAGTCGCGGCGCCAGTTATGGGAAAGGATGGAGTACTTCCGTGACAACGGTCATGCGGTATTACTCACCACCCATTCCATGGAAGAAGCGGAAGCGGTATGCGACCGTATTGCGATCATTGACCATGGCCGCATTATCGCCATAGATACGCCGGAGGCGCTGATCGCGCAGCACCGGGATGATCCGGCAGTGCTGGGCGTAGTGAGGAAGGGGAAAGTTACTTTGGAAGATGTGTTTATTGGTTTAACCGGAACGGCTGTCCGTTCCTGATCAAATTACTACGGATGGAAACAAGTGTACCAAAAAATAGGACGGTAATGACTGCTTTGTTGCGGGCCGATTTTACAACGCTGTGGCGCAACCGCCGGTCGTTCGGACTGGTGTTGCTGGTGTCGCTCGTTATTTTAGTGTCCTGGAAGGGGCTGGTGGATAAACTGGGCGGTGTGTTTGTGCTGTCGTCCTGTATTACGATCGGGCTGACCAGTATCGGGTTAATGGGGTATTCCAATAGCATTGCCCGCGACCGCGACAGGGGCGTGTTTCAGCGTTTGAGAGTAGGCCCTGTATCGGCATGGACGATTATGATGAGCCGCCTGATTGTACAAATAGCGATGATTTTGCTGATGACGATCCTTGTTTTTGTGGTGGGTTATTTTGTGGATCATATTTATGTTTCGCCGGTGGGTTACATCGCCGGTTTGCTGATGGCGATGGTAGGAGGTTTAGTGTACCTGGGGATGGGGCAGGCCATTGTGGGACTCATCAAAAATCCCGATACGGTTAACTCTACTACCCGTCTTGTTTACTTTATATTTATTATGATCGGCATGTTCGGCGAGTTTGGCGTGCTGGGTAAGAAGATAGCATTACTGGTGATCTGGTCGCCGTATGGTGTGGTAAGGAAAGTACTGGCGGCGAGCCTTGATCCTGCCAGCTGGAGTATAGATACCACCTGGGCATTACTGGCGTCTGCAGCTTATACTATTGTATTTGTGGTGTTGGGGGTGAAGTGGTTTAAGTGGGAAAACAAGTAGTGAATCGCCGGTATGTTCAACCAAGTTGAACATACCGGTGGTGTTTTTTATTTCGTTTTGTTTGTTTTTGGGTTGATGAATTCCCATTCATTGATATGTGCGTTTCGGTGTTCTTTTTTTACGATGTCGTTGAATACCGGCAGCATGGCAGTATGTGCTGCCGCCACATCGTGCGCTTCTGCTTTATCGGTACTGAGGTCGTACAGTTCCCAGGGTGCGGCGGGATTTTTCTTCAGGCCGTTTTTAATGGCTTTCCATTTTCCCATGCGGATAGCGATGGCGCCGCCTTTTTCGGGATATTCAAAATAGAGATATTTTCTTTCTGCTTGTTGGGCATGTTTGCCCGTCATTTCCGGCAGCAGTGAAATGCCATCGTTTGGTGGGGCGGGAATGCGGGCAATGGCGGCTAAGGTGGCCATCAGGTCGTACTGAACGGCCGGCAGCTCCGATGTTTTCCCTGCCGGTATTTTCCCTGGCCAGCGGGCTATGAAAGGTTCGCGGATACCACCTTCGTAAAGGTCCATTTTAAGCCCTTTCAGCCCCCCGGTGCTATTAAAGAAGGCTGCGTCCACGCCGCCGTTAAAAGTGGTGCCATTATCGCTGGAAAACATGATGATGGTATTATCGTCCAACCCAAGACTGGCAATTAAGTTCATAATAATGCCCACCTGTGAATCCAGGTAAGTGATCATGGCCGCGTAGGCCGACAGCGGGTATTTCTGCGGGCTGTAGCCCTGCTGGCCGTAGTAGGGCTTTTCATTGAACTGCCCGAGGTATGGCTGTAGGGCGCTGTCGGGCACCTGTAATGACACATGTGGTATCGTGTAGGGGAGATAGAGAAAGAAGGGACGCTGTTGATTTTTCCTGATAAACTGCGTGGCCTTTTTTGTCATTTCATCTATGGCATAATCTTTCCCTTTATAATATTCAAAATCGGCATCGGTAGCAGTGGCGGGCGACAGTGACTTGTGCACATCAATGAAAGTATTCCTGAGACTGTCGGCTTTGCCGTTTTCCCAGAGGTGAGTAGGATAGAAGCTGTGGGATTGTTTCTGGTCGAGGTACCCATAGAAGTAATCGAATCCCTGGCGGTTAGGATCGCCGGTGCTGTATTGCATGCCCAGTCCCCATTTACCAACAGCGCCGGTAGTGTAGCCGGCTTTCTGAAGCATGGTACCGATGGTAACGGTACCTTCCGGCAGCGGCATTTGTCCGCCTTCCAGTGAATCGGCGAAGCCGCCCATTTCATAATTCCCGCGGATATACGAGTGCCCGCCATGGCGGCCGGTAAGCAGCATACAGCGTGCAGGCGCGCACACGGGTGTGCTGGTATAAAACTGGTTAAAGTGGATGCCTTCTGCGGAGAGGCGGTCGAGGTGTGGTGTTTTTATTTTCTGTTGCCCGTAAGGGCCTGTTTCTGCATAACCAAGGTCATCTGCATAAATAAAAATAATATTTGGCTTTCGTGTTTGCGCAGTGGAAATAAGGCCCTGCAAGACCAGTAGTCCAAGCAGGCATGTTTTTCTTACCATACCATCAGATTGTTTGTGTCAAGATAGACATGTTATGGTAGATAAACTATAGTAAAAGCATTATTGCGCAAGCGTTTGCGTACGGATGATCACTTCATCGATGCGGTGGTGATCCATTTTTTTTATTTCGAAGGTCACCTGGTTGAGCATTACTTTTTCGCCCGGAGCGGGGATATGTTTTAGTTTATCGATGAGCAGGCCGGCGATGGTAATATCTTCTTTTTCATATTCCCGCAGCCATTCAAAGTTCAGTGTTTCGCGGATATAGTTTAAACGTGTATAGCCGTAGGTAAGCCAGCTTTTGTCGTCCTGCTGTACGAGGTAGCGCTCTGTGGCGTTGAATCCCGGCAGGCTGCCGCCGAGTAAGCCTGAAACGATATCATGATACGAGATTATTCCTTCGCAGGCGCCGTACTCGTTGATCACTACGCCCACATTCGTGTTTTCGCGGCGCAGCTGCTGGAAGATATCGTATACGGCCTGGTTTACCGACAGGAAAGAAACGGAGGAGAGCAGTGCTTCCAGCGGCTTATCGGGATACAGCAGGAATTCCTTCGCCCCTAATGCGCCCAGCACTTCCTTTTTATCGCTGACTACGGGGAAGGTGCGGTGTATACTGCGTTTAATCGTGTCCGTTATTACCTCCCTGTTCATTTGATTATTGATGTAGGTGATCATGCTGGCCGGTGTCATGATGTTTTCCGCTGTGAGGTCGTATGCGGAGAACAGGTTTTTGTGCAGGGTGAATTCCCCTTTATCTATCAGTCCCTGTTTGTATGCGGCAGTGAGCATGCTTCGCAGGTCGTTTTCCGTTAATTTTTCTTCGCGGATGGTGTTTACGGAAAAGAGACCGAGAATGAACTTGGTGCTGGCGGTAAGGAGTTTAATAAAGGGATAGGTAATTTTTGAAAAGATGATCATGGATGGAGTGATCAGGTAAGATACTTTTTCAGGGTTCAGCAGGGCGAGGGTTTTGGGGATGAGCTCACCAATAACGATGGTGAGGTAGGTGATGCTGCCTACGCCAACGATCAGCGCTACGAGGTGTGCCATGCTTTCATGCAGGCCCCAGGAAACAAATACCGGTTCCAGCCACGCAGCCATGAGATCGCCTCCGTATAACCCTTCCAGTATGCCTACCAGCGTGATGCCTACCTGCACTGCGCTGAGGAATTCATCCGGATCTTTAATGAGGTTTAGTACGTTGAGGGCTTTTTTATTGCCGTTGTCCGCCTGTTGCTGGAGGAGGGGTTTGTCGACAGAAATTAAACCAATCTCCGCAATGGAGAAGTAAAAGTTGAGCGCAATAAGTACGAGTATGATGATGATAGAAGTCATAGTTAGTTAAACAACGGGGGGGAGTTATTTGTTTACCGGGCTGGTTTTCAGGGGAGTTGTGGCGGTTGACTGAAAAAAAATCCCAGTGAAATTTTGGAAAAATAAAATGGCTGCTTATATTTGCAGCCCTGACACAATATCAGTTGCCCAGATGGCGAAATTGGTAGACGCACTGTGTTCAGGTCGCAGCGCCTGCAAGGGTGTGCTGGTTCGAATCCAGTTCTGGGCACTAAAAGTGGACAAATCGAGATTGATCTTGGTTTGTCCACTTTTTATTTTCGGGAAGGTCTGCGTCCAGCGCGTATATTATTCCTGCGCTAATTTAAATTATCGTCATTATTATTTGAGTTCGGGCAGCTTATATTTACCATCTAATATAGATTTTCCAGGCATATAAATACGTGTACATGTCCAGAATGGCTCTGTAGGAATAATGAGTTCATTGCTATGTTTTCCTTTACCAAATTCCTCCTTTGGTACAAAGTACAGATCAAAGGTTTTGCCATCGGCGTTTAATTTTATTTCACTGTTACTGATCGTTGATCCTTCGTCTGTCTTCAGGTATTGATCATCACCGTATATGGTGACCGAGTAAAATCCCAATTTGGGGTCTGCGAGTTCCGGTACATTAAAGGTAGCTTTGTATGTTTTACCTTTTTGCGCTTCATGTTTCGCCGTAAGATAAACAGCATCTTTGTCAGGTAATAGTCCAGTGGCTATGGCTACACCTCTGTTTCTCGCTTCCAGGGAAACCGGATTGTCTGTTGTGCCCATAGTACCCTTTACACCTTCCTTCTGTGCCAGTTCCACGTAATGATTACGGACTTTATTAAACTCGTCCATATTCCAATTGGTTACCTTGAAGCTCCTTGGTTTATAATTATTCAGGAATTCTATTTTTAACTGGTCCTGGTAATCATTTACCTTCTTTATATCTGCAGGGTCTTTTGGATTAACCTGCATTCTTACATTTGCATAGAAAAAGTCACTGCTTTTGGAAGCTGGTATAACATATCTGCCGGGTCCATAAAGCACTTTATAAGTTGTATGGTCATGATTCATGACATGAAGCGACATATATCTGCCGTCATTCTGCGGAAGTGTAATTGCTACATCGCCTTTACCATCAAGAATAGCAAATGAATACTCCGTATCCCGGTTCATAAGTGGAGCCGGTTGTTCATCCAGTGGCATTGGTTTACGGTGATGGTTCCAGGCATTATTGGCTCCTTGTTCAAATTCTTTCTGCATTGCCAGGTCTGTCATGGCAAAAGCAAAATTATCTTTAGTAACGCTCACTGTGCTATCACTGTTTGCTACCGCCGCCCCAGTGCTATCAGTATTTGTGTTTTTTGTCGATGAGTTGCAACCCACCAGCATAATGGCTGCCCCGCTTATAAAAGCAAAGGTGAACTTTTTCAGTATAGTTATTTTTTGTTGACTAACGCTGCTCATGGTTAAAGATTTTATTTTGGAAAGTGTATTATTAAAGGATGTCATTTTACTTTCAAAACCCGGTGATTTTTTACAAAGTCCTCTTTGTAAGCAATCATAGAAGGTACTGATGTTGGAAGATAACACCTGAACAGTGCGTTCCAGTTTTTAGGTACCTTGATATTGTTAATATCGGAATCGGAACCATTAAAGTTGAGTGTAATAGTTCCATCCGGATTAGGCTTTGCTTTTGCACTGTTTGTGTTGAATGGGTCCGTTACCACCCAGCCTTGTTCATCATATATGGTGATTGACCAATATCCAGCACGACCATATTGCAGATCAGGTTTCTTAAATGTCACGCTACTATGTTCAGCGTTCTTTGCTCCTTCATCTCCAGGTACTACCACAAAATAGTAGGCATGCTTAGCGGGAAGTCCGCCCCAGCCTGCCAGATTTATCATCTGATACTGAGGTGTGAGTGTATCCTTGATATTGTCTACGAATCCTTTTTCAATAACGCCCTCACTAATGGCTCTATGAATAAGTTCATTCCGGAGTTTATTAAAAGAACTTACATCATATTTAACAGCCGACACGTAAGGATTGGAAGCTCCGGCTGTAACGACAATGGCATCCTGTCGCTTTCTCATTTCTTCCATTCCTTTTTCATCATAGGAACGTGGTTGCGTTCTCATAAATAAATAGACATGATCACCGTATGACAGGTCTTTTTTCCCAATAGTGAGCGTTTGCCCAGGATAGCATACACCAACCGTTACATGGTTTTCATCAATCACCTGAACAATCTGGTAAAGGTCGTATTGGGGGTTTGTAATGGTAATTCCACCACTGGCGTCGTAAACTGCGTATGAATAGATAAGGTCAAAATTGGAACGGATGATGGTCTGATTTTTCAGATCAATACCGTTTCTTTCATGTCTGAATTTATTCGGGCCGGCTTCTATGGTTTCCGCGGCTAAATATTTTGCAGTTTCTGCCCGGACCATGTTATCCATAGTAACTATCTCACCACCATTATCGGTAAACGCCGGATTCTCTGCCGATGCTTCCCCATTTTTACCAACGCCTGTACTCACTTTTGTAGACTGTGCGACACCGACAGCATCAGCATTTTCATTTTTGGTTTTTTGGGTTTCCGCACATGAATAGAAGAGAATTATGGATGAGCAGATCAGGAAGATGTTTATTTTTTTCATCTTTTTAAAATTTTAAGTATAAACCTGAAAATGTTTATTTAAGGTTGTTACCACTATTTGCCAGCCATGAATTGTAAGTTAATTCCTGTAAACACCTGAAACTGTGGCTGCACGCCATATACCAGCATCGAATATTGTGGTTCTACAAATAAATTAAATACCGTCCCTCCGAGCTTTACAACTTTTCCGATGCCCAATGCCAACGGTACAGAATATGCTTCATTCTTAAAATCAAAAGCCCATATAGGCGCACCACGTAAATAAGTACCTTTTCCCAATTGCCAGAAGTAAAATGGTTGCAATGCCGCCAGGCTTGTTGATGTTCTGTCGGCCTGTCCGGCAAAGGAAGCCTGCCAGGTAATAAGTCCTCCAAACTGAAAAATAGGTGATTTGGCAATAAAGGCGACAAGTGCAAAGCCACCTTGCCATTTGCCAGCGCCCAATGGTTGCGTTGTAGCACTGGGGGTAGTCACCATTGGCCCGATGCCAACGGTGGCAGTAGGTTTAGAAATAAAATTGTAAGAAACGAAAGCATTTTACATCTCCTAATCCATTTGAAGTGGTATTGGTCACTGTGCCATTATACGTTTGCTGTATGGACATGGTGCTCAGTGGAGCGGAGGCACGTAGCAATAATTTCCCCTTTGCAAATGGTTTGGCGAACCTGATCCAACCGGTGTTCATGTAGGAGCCGCTTTCTGCATTACTCAGTTTAGCAACATAGTAGTCATGGAAGTTTAAAGCCGTCATGTTCGCAAGCGGGTTATTGGCTTGTGCGGCAGACTGCTCGTTGTCCTGTGCATTGCTTTTATTCACCGACAGTGCAACTGCAATAATAGTCGTTAACAGAATTGCCAGAATCTTCATTATAGGTGTGTTTGTTATCATTCGCCGCCAGGTTGTTTGAAACTCATAAAGTGTGTATGATATAATCACACCCCAGAGACTGATAACAGATATCTTGAGCATAAATAATAAGGTTTGGTTATAGCAATACTTATCCCTATTTATGTGTTTGGATTACACAGAAATCACATCTGAAAATCAGTACCAGTATATTCGATATTAGTTTATTATACATATATCCGATATTACATATAAATACAAACTAAAATTCAATACCGATAACCCAGTTTTGATTTTTGCTAATTACAGTTTGGGAGAATCTCCCGATAGTGAGAGTAAATGATATAACAGTATATAAAGCGGTATTGTTCTGGAAAGAGGTTTTTAAAATATAATTTACTCGTTTCTAAACCTCATCCGGCGAGAAAAACATAATGCTTATTTCACATGAATTGTGGATGCCTATTTACTTTAATCGACTCGTTTCTTAATGACGCATTCCTCTATTTTTTGGATCGCTTCTTCTTTTGCATTTGTTTAAATCCCTCCGCGGTTAGCTCATAAGGTAAATAATTAGGAGTATATTCTGATTGTAAAAGCAGCTCTAATAAGCTACTCAATTCCTGTATTGCGGGGACAATCGGCGAATGTGCTATTCGTGTTGTTTGCTGGGTTAGCTGAAGCATTTTCCACGTAGGCGTAAGCTTTCAGTGGTCTCTTACATTTTCCAGGATGTTATTTTTTGCTCTGCCTGTTTTGCTGTCAATTCCGGTCTTATATTTAAAATCCTTTCTATTTTCGCTAATGAAAACCCAACCTCACTGCCTTTTATTTTTACTTTTTTATCATCAATAAAAGCTATTCCCCGACCTTTAATTACCTTATACTTCAACACCTGCATTTTTTGCTCAAACTCTGAATTCTATTGGGGTGACAGAAAGGCTCGGGGCTTAAACTTCCTTTAATTTGTATTGTTTTTCCAGTCTCCGGCAGAGAGTAGCCATTCTCTTAAAGCTGTTGCTATCGTTGGCTGTTTTTCCATTATAGCCTACCTGGTTGGCGACAATATGTATGTGTTGTTCGTTTGTATCCTTGTGCAATACACAAATGTATTGGTTGTCTGCTACCCCGAATTCATTGGCACATTCCCTACCTACCTCTGCTAATTGATTTCTGGAAAGAGTTTCACCGGGAGCCAGGCGAAGTGATAAGTGTAACACGGGGATCTCTACCCGTTTGCTCAATTTAGCAACATCTTTAAAGTCTTTTGTCAGTTCATACTTGTTCCCAAAGCACTTATTATAAAACAATACTTCTGCCCGATCCTTATGCCGAAGGCTGTCTTTTTGGGAAAGTTGCCGCTTCTGTTCTTCGGATAATTTGCTTAAACCGGTACGTTCAATCAGGTTTAATTCTTCCCTGCTGTTACGTTTTCTGGCGATCTGGTTGAGGTTTGCTGCCATGTGGTTTAGCATGGCAGTGAAGTTTAAAACCTCCCATATCTTTATCCAGGAAAAGATGCACTTGTTTATATTGCTCCATCCACAATAACAATTTTGCTTCGGGTTGTATCTTTTTTTTCATCAGCGATGAAAGCCGGGTGCTGGTTATTGGTAGGGGAAGGCGGGTGAAAAGAAAGAATCAGGTCAGATGGTTGGTTGGATAGGCGGCATAGCAGATCTGCAATACTGCACTTAAAGTACAGAGTCCCGAAATCCACCAGATTGCCACCTTTAGCGATTCCGTGGTCATACCATACATTTATTTGCCTGTTGACTTTGAAGGATGGCGTTTTTTCTTCCCGCAGCGGGGACAGATACCAATAATCTTGGTTTCTTATTATTTGGGGCAAGTGGCCCAATAAAGCCAGATAGTCAACGAGATCAATCTGTTTTGCTTCTGCCGTCCGGCATTGGATGCAGAATTACTGAACAATATGCGAGTTCTCGTGTTATCTATTAAATACCCTTCGCATCAAATAGCATTCATCAGGTTTTAATATTGGCCGCCATGTTTATGCATCCAAGGCATGTACTGGCGCCAAATTATATAATGCAAAAAGCACCCTCATGAAAATGTTATTTAGCGGCAGGCTGTTTCTACTAGCACTTGTAACTTATAGCCTCCATCCCCACCCGGCGTAAAGGTCTCTAATTCCTATTAGCTAAATACTACTTCTTTTTCCCACCAAGTGCAGCAACTGCCGAAAAGTTCTGGCGCAATAGAAGCTGGCTATCTGAGGCATTCTTACTATTAACAATGACAGGATGTTCGTCGTATAAGAAAGGCAACCGGAAGATTAATGAGCGGTTCATGATTAGGCGTTGCCCAACAAACGACGTAAAATCTGTTAAATACATTCTATGATGAAAAAAATATCCGGAATAAAAATGAAACTCTACGGTAAAATGGCCGTCACAGGAGTTTGGTTAGCTGTAGGTGTGGTCATTCCGCCGACGGCTAAAGCGCAAACCGTTAACAAACCAAACATTCTGGTGATTTTTGGAGATGATATCGGGCAAACCAATATTAGCGCATACACGCACGGTTTAGTGGGATATGAAACTCCTAATATCGACCGGGTAGCTAAAGAAGGAATTATGTTTAACGACTATTATGCCGAAAACAGTTGTACGGCCGGGCGCTCTACCTTCATTACGGGGCAAAGCTGCTATCGTACCGGACTGTCTAAGGTAGGCATGCCTGGTGTAGATATAGGCTTGCAAGCCCGTGACATCACCATTGCACAGGCGCTCAAGCCGCTCGGGTACGCTACCGGACAATTCGGTAAGAACCACTTGGGTGACTTGAATAAGTATCTGCCAACGGTACATGGCTTCGACGAATTCTTTGGCAATTTGTATCACCTGAATGCAGAAGAAGAACCTGAGGATCCCACTTATCCTTACCAGGATAGCGCATTTGCAAGATCGTATATGGTAAGGGGAGTGTTAAAATGTAAAGCAACAAACGTAGATGACCCGACAGTCGACCCGCGCTTTGGAAAAGTTGGCAAACAAAAAATTGAAGACTCGGGACCTCTGACTAAAAAGCGGATGGAAACGATAGATGACGAGACTTTTGCAGCAGCCATCGATTTTATCAAGCGGCAAAATGCGGCCGGAAAACCCTTCTTCTGCTGGATGAATGCAACGCGTATGCACGCCTTTACGCATGTTCGTGCGTCGATGATCGGACAGAGCGGTATGCCTGGCAATGAATATGCTGATGGCATGTTGGAGCATGACGCTGATGTAGGTTTGATATTGAAAGCACTGGATGATCTGGGTATCACGGACAATACAATTGTTATCTATACTACTGATAATGGCCCCAATATGTTCAGTTGGCCGGATGCTGCAATGTCTCCATTCAGAAGTGAAAAAGATGCTAACTGGGAAGGTGCTTTCCGGGTGCCTGCATTTATCCGTTGGCCCGGCCACATTGCCGCCGGTAAAATATCTAATGAAATTATGTCAGGTTTGGATTGGTTCCCAACTATATTAGCCGCTGCAGGAGACACTACCATAAAAGAAAAATTGTTAACCGGATATCAATCACAGGGCACCAATTTCAAAGTGCATTTGGATGGCTTCAACCAGTTGCCATACCTGACAGGAAAACAAAAAAAATCGGCAAGAACCGAATTCTATTATTTTAATGATGACGCAGTTCTTGTATCGATGAGAATGAACGATTGGAAAATTGTCTTTCAGGAACAAAGAATGCCAGGTGGTTTTGCTATTTGGGCAAATCCATTCACACCGCTCCGCGTTCCCAAATTATTCCATTTACGAATGGACCCCTACGAGAGAGCCGATATTACTTCTTTTGTGTACGAAAAATGGTGGGCGACGAAAATGTTCATTGTGGCAGAAGGCATTCAAAAAGGAGCCATATTTTTGCAATCATTCGTCACTTATCCGCCAAGTCAAGATCCGGCGAGTTTCTCGATTGATGCCATAAGTGGAAGAGTAAAAGATCAAATTAAAATGCTTCGCGCACAACAAAACGCAATAAGGAAATGATTTTTTTGAGACTATAACGTATTATGTCAAATGTCGTTTTTATACGCTTTTACCCGTTTTTTCACACTATTAGCGACACGTACTTGACATGCGAAAATTATCTTCTTTTTCCTCAGCCGCCAGCCAGTCCTGCGTTTTGGCAGAATGGCAATAAGGCTGTTGTGTACGAAAGAAAAATCCTTTTCCTATTTTCACCAGCATCAAATTACATATGTTTCTTGTGACGGAAGGGGGGGCAATACGGACGAATCTGGCGGGGATGAGGATAGTTGCACGATCGATAAACATTTAACCCTGGTTTTTGTTGTTAATGATATCACTTTCTTTTCCTTGCATAAACAAATTAAGTTGAATGATTTTAATAATTCATAACTAATTATGTTTATGCGATTTATTTTTCCTCTCAGATCGGCTTATATTTTTCTGTTGCTAATTCTGTCAATACTCCGGAGCATAGCGAAAAAAGCCCTCTATCCGTTTTTTACAGCGCTGCTTTTTGCAAATTGCACACAAAATAAGCACACAGAAACCAATCATACTCCAGCCGATAGCAGTGCAGTTGAAACAGCAACTTTTACACCGGCTAATGTAGATGAACGGGCATTATACAGTCGCGGTTTTAATGCAGTTGTGTGGGGCATGCCGGCGGTAAATTTTGAATTGTTTATAGAAGCGCTTAATAAAGCAAAAGGTGATTATAACCAGGTGGTTTATTGGTCGGGGCTTGCGACTTCAAAAAACCAGACACTCACTCCTAACCCGGATGTGATTTATGTGAACCCATTTTATGACACGCGAAAGGGGCCGGTAGTATTGGAAATTCCCGCGGCGGCAGGGGTATCTTCTATAACAGGTAGTTTAGATGATTCTGGCAAACAGCTATTGAAGACGTAGGGCCGGCGGGTGTTGATAAAGGGAAAGGTGGTAAATATCTCATTCTGCCGCCGGATTATAAAGACAAAATTCCGGCAGGATATATTCCAATGCCTTCATCCACTTACGTTGGCTATGCGATACTTCGCTCTAATCTTGCAACCGGAAACAAAGAAGATCTCGCAAGGGCAATTGAATATGGTAAAAGCGTAAAAATCTATCCTTACGCACAAGCTGCCAATCCGCCGCAAACAACATTTGTCGACTTACTGAATGTTGATTTTAACACTACCATACCTTACGATACTCATTTCTTTGAATTGCTTAATCAGTTTGTACAACGGGAACCCTGGTTAACGCGCGACAAAGCAATGATTGATCCCCTCAAATCCATTGGTATTGAAAAAGGAAAAACATTTAACCCGGATACACGTACCAAAGAAATTCTTACAGCTGCCATAACAGATGCGAAACAATGGATCAATAAAAAATACCAGGGAGTATTTACACCGCCTTTTTATGAAGGTACGCACTGGGCACTCCCTGCTTCTCCTACAGTTGTAAAAGAAATAATGAGCAACTATGCGGATGCCAATGAATATCCGATAGATAGTCGTGCTACAGTCTTTTCAATGGCATATTTCAGTGCAAAACATTTAGGTACGGGGCAATATTATTTAATGACAATCAGCGACAATAAAGGCCAGCCCTTGGATGGCTCCAGATTGTATCGTTTGCATTTGCCTGCCAAAGTTCCGGTAAAACTGTATTGGTCGGTAACAGCCTATGATGGCAATACACATGCATTAATTCCCGGCATGGCATATTCCAGTCGCGCATCCACTACGCCGGGGCTTCAGAAAAACAGTGATGGTTCGGTTGATGTTTACTTCGGGGCAAAAGCGCCTGCCGGCAAAGAAAGTAATTGGGTACCGACACAACAAGGAAAACCATTTGAATTATTAGCACGTTTTTATGGCCCTGAAAAAGCATTCTTTGATAAAGTGTGGAAGATGGGAGATGTGGAAGAAGTGGAATAGGCAGCGCCCATTCGTAGCAAAGCCTCCTTCCGGGAATATTGGAAGGAGGCTTTCTGATTAGTATCGATAAATTTTCACCGGCCCCAATAACCCCGATGGCTGCAAAGGTGAACCGGCGCTGTAAAAAGGCAGGGTTGTATAAGTAATCTTATTTGTAACACCGGGTTGTGCATCACCGATCAAACGGTTCACCCAAAGATTGGTGACCTTTATTTCCAGTTTGTTATCTCCTGCTTTGAAAGCACTGGTTGCATCTACCCGGAAGGGCTTCTTCCATAGTATACCCAGCGGTTTTCCATTGACCACAACTTCTGCCAGGTTCTTTACATCGCCTAAGTCTAGCCATAATCGTTCGCCTTTCATGATAGCGTTTGAAGGGAGATTGATATGCTTTGTATAGGTGGCTGTACCGGAAAAGTACTTGATACCTGCATTGCTGTTTTCCGTATAAGAGGTCAGCCTATCAAAAGTGGCACTATCCGGCGCACCTCGATTGGGTTGGAACATCACCTGCCAGGAACCATCTGTCGTTGTTATCTCCTTTTCAGTTTTGGCGGGGAGGGTAACGGCATTTTTTTTGGCATCTGACAGGAATACCACAAACACAGCGTCATTTGGCGTCAGCTTCAAGGACACGGTGGTGCGGTTGTTTGCTATTTTGTAAGATGCCGGTTCCATGCTTCCTGTCTCCGGATGCCAGATCTGTGGCACTTTTCCACTGATCCGGAATATCGCTTCTACTGCTTCATCCCGGTCGTTCCGGTTGTTTACCCAATAGATATCACCACCTGGTAATTTGCGATGCACATATAGCAGGTGTGAATTATTTTTCGGTTTGGTATACTCAAAATCAGGGGGGATATTTAAAGAAGAAAGGACTTCTCTCAAAGGTTTATTTACTGTAACGTTTGGATTTGATGAGGCCCATATTTCATGTACCAGTGTATTGAATTCATTTGGGTCATCAGCCAGACTTGGTGTGGCTATTGGTTTTACACCGGTAATCGTGGCGCCGGATCTTACGAGATCCCTTAGTTTACGCAATGCCGGCAATGTCATTTTAACAGCGCTGCTATCCAGTGCCAGCACGCGGTAGCTCATGCCGGCCGGCGTAATTAATTTACCATCTTTTACCGACAAAAGATGAATGAGTGCATCTGTATTGATGAAGTCATAATCATATCCTTCCGGAATGACCGGCGGTTTTCTCCCAAAGAGGTTGGTGATATTATCATCTTCTCCATAGTAATAAGCAATATCGGCTGTAAACCTGCCCTGCTGCAATAAATAGCTGCTGCGGGCCAGATAGTCGTTCCATACTTTTGCCTGTTCAGCCCATGTTTCATGGCGGGTATACCACTGGCCGAATGGTCCAAGGCCAAGCCCGGGAATTTTGGTATCCGACGGCTGGTGGGGCGAACAATGAATCACAAAACGGTTTACGCCACTGGCCAGTTCCAGGTCTGCACTTGATTTTAAATTCCCGGGGTAATACGCCCACGCAGATCCGCCCACACCCAAGGCGGTTAAGGATTCCGCAGCTACTAAATTTTGCCCGTACAAATGCGCTACCGATGCGGATTCCCTGATATCAATCGTATATTTTGTCTGATCGTTTTGATTGATGACGGGGTTAGGTGTCCATAACGCAGACATAGGGATAGCTGCGGTTCTTTTTACCTCCATGCCATCGCCGATAAATGCGCGGCCATCTTCATGCGATTCGGAATAGCGCTTCAAGCCGTATGCTGCGAGAATATCGGTGAGCGCATCGTAATGATATGCGGCCACCATTTCCCCCAATGTTTTCCTGAAATCAAACAGAAACGCCTCGCTGGCGTCAGCGCTTTTCACGATGGCGCCTGTTAGTACAGGTAGCCAGGGAATAATGCTGTAACCACGGCGTTTCTGAAATTCCGCTGGAAGATCAGCAGTCCAGTTTTGTGCGCCGGCTTCCCAGCTGTCTGTTACAAGGTATTGCAGCGCGCCTTTACCGCCCATCAGGCTACCGGTTGCATTTTTATACTGATCCAGGTAAGTGGTGAAGTATTTTTTTATGGCGACCGGGTCCAGCTTATCCACTTCTAATCCTGTTGCGGGGTAGGAGGCCGGGTGATTTATTGTGCCAAGCAATGAATACCCGAAGCGGATAATTCTCCATTCGCCTCCCTGAGGGGCTGTCCAGTTCAGTGTTCCATCTGCACGCAGCTTATCCGTAATATTAATCACCTCATCTACTGTATCGCTGGTTTCAGCAGTTTTTTTGAGATCCAATAAATTGCCTGCCGGTGCAAACGCCGATTTTTCTTCAAACCGGTTTATCCGGTCGGCAGTATATAGAACGATTTCTGCAATTTCGGTGCCGCCTGCATTTTTTTTGCTCTTGTCGGCGAGTCCCATAGTGGCCGCCCTGTTAAAGGGAGGCGGTGGGTTCTTCACGGTAATGCGAAAATATTTTGCCGTTGTTGCAGGCACAGGGATGGTTTGCTGTAAAATGGCGCCAGGTGGAATATAGGTGATCAACCGGTAATTCACGCCGTCGTCGCTTGCTTCCAATGCGCGGCTGTCTGCCGGGTCTGCGCCCTGACCGTACATGCCGGGGTTGCCACCGCCAACCATGCTGACCGCTTTAATCGTTTGTGGTTGCGGAAAGGCAAATTGTATCCAGGCATATCCCTTCACCGTGTCTTTCGGTAAAAGAATGCTTGTATTTAAATCGCCATCGGTAAGTTGAGATAAGGTAAAGTTGTTACTACCAGATGTTACAACCGCGCCCAAGCCACGTAATGATTTGTCGGCTTGCGGCACTTTGCAGGCAAGTACTGCTACATCTTTATAAAATATTATATTTTTAGAGATATCAGTTTTTCGTTCACCAAAAGGCTGAACAGGCATATTTTGAAAAGGGCCGGTAATACCGGGTACAGGCGCTATTTTAATACCAGTGGCTCCGCCTTTTACACGGACTTCTGTCCACACTATTTTTTTCATCCCGTCTTCCGGCTTTACCCAGGGACCGCCGGTTTCACTGAACCCCGGCGAAGCGGCGATTGCCATTTCTAATTTCAGGGAATCCGCAAGTCTGGTGGCGAATTTGAAAGCGTCGATCCACTCAGGCGTCATATAAACGAGCGGCTTATCAACTATCTGCGACTGCTCCGAGCGGCCAAGTTCCACTTCAAAATTATGAAAGCCGCCGATACCCACCCGATGCATCCATTCCAGGTCTTTCCGGATACCATCTTTGGTGATGTTGCCATTCATCCAGTGCCACCACACACGGGGCTTTGCATCATTTGGCGGGGTAATAAAATTTTTACGGAGGATATCGTTGTTTACCTGCTGCGCATTTCCCTTAACAAAGAAGAAAAGAAGCACAAAAAATACGCTTGTCCTTTGCACGAAATGGAGTTTAAAATTAACGGATATTACAAATGCACGAATAGGCAGCCATCACTTATTCCTATGGCCTCATTCGTGCATTTGTAATTATTTAAACTAGAATTTAAATGCCGCTGTCATGAAATATGCTCTTGGCGCAATAGCAACGGTTGAGTAAGGGCGGTTACTCTTCACGGCATCTTCATACATCTGTTTTGTAAATCCTTGCCTGTCGAGCGCTTCGTTGAATGAACCCGGGCGGCTCCAGCTCATTACACCATAAGTATTGAAGATATTGTTGACAATAAAACTTAACCGGAAGCTTTTAGAGATATCATAGCCGGCGCTGAAATTGAACTGGCTGAATGACGGCAGCAGAAAAGCATTGGCCACATTTGCCTGGCGTTTTCCCATATATGACCAGGTGAACTGCGCGTAGAATTTATCCAGGTTGTAGGAAGGAGTAATATTGATCATACTCCTCGCGATGTTATCCGTTTCGTTTCCGGAGAAGGTAGTGACCAGTGAATCATCCTGCGGGCCTGGGTTGTTTGCCAGCCATGTTTTGAAGTCCAGGGCTTTTGACCTTTGCAGGGTAATTACACCATGAATATTGAAATGCTTTGCAAAGCCATAATCTGCTTCCACTTCTACGCCATAAGTTCTGTATTTATTGTATACCGGTAATGGATTGTAGTTAGTCTGATCCGCATTTTGAAATGTTTGCAGGTTGGGCACGTGGCTCAGCACACTGTAAAAGGGGGTTACAAATAAACTCAGGTTGCCTGTTTTTGCTTTTATGCCGAGTTCAAACTGGCTTACCTTCTGCGCCTGCGGATCTAATGTTTTTACAAGAAAATCACTGGTGGCATTGATATACAGATCAAGGTCGGGCGCTTTGTTACCCTGCGAATAACGTCCGTAAACGGAGAAGTGGTTATTAATCTTATAATTCAGGCCCGCTGAATAAGAAAAAGTATTTAAGCTGTTGTTGAAGTTGAAGGTCGATGGAGTAGTGGCGTAAGCATTATCATACAAGGTGAGCTTGTTTTTATCTACGCCACCGGCCGTATCCTGGTTAGCAACGGATGGGCTGTTGTAGCCTTTCACGCGCACTGTTTCGTAACGCACACCCCAATCGAGATTTAATGCCGGCGTTATTTGCCAGTTGTGACCGAAGAATAGTGCCAGTTGGTTTTGGGTAACATGGTTGATTGTCTGGCCAACCCTGTTTACAGTCATAACGCCATTTGAATTTGTAACCAGGGCTGTGGTGCCGTCAGGATTGGTACGTGTAATACCCACCACCTGTGGTTGAGCCTCTACTGTGCCCAGCGCAAAGCCCAGCCGTCCGTTAAGCCTGTCCAGTTTCGTAGAACCAAAGAATCCGCCGAGCGTGAAGCTCATGTTCTTCATTTTTTTGGTTAAAGAAAACTGGTCAAGATATTCTTTTGCTTTATTGCTCACAAACAGGAGCGGTTCATAAAACAAAGAGTTAGGAACTACCTCACCACCTGGCAGATTACTCTGGGTTACCGTAAATTTACGGCCGTCCAAAGTTTCAACCGTTGCCAGGTCCCGGCCGTTTTTCAGATCACGGATGTGATAAGTGCCCGGTTGCCCGATTGTATTCATGCGGGTATAGATCGCCTGATCAGTCAGTTGTATTGGATAAACAGAGCCATTGGTATTCCAGATGGTGCTTTTATCGGAGTAACGCATGGCATTACTAAATGTCCAGCCATCGCCAAACCGCTGTTCCCAGTTAAATCCTGCAGATTTATCTGTTGAGTGAATCAGGTCCTTATTGTTGTAAATGGCGTTTTGACCGGTTTGATTGATACTGAAATTTTGCTGAATGGAGGGCATCAGCACATTTGAAGTTTCTGAGAAGCCCGGCGCCGGTTTGGGATTCGTAAAACCAAGCGTTGGTGTAAATTCAAACCATCCGTTGTGATCGTTTAAATATTTCGCGTAGAATTTCAGCGACCCGGATGAATATTTTTTTACGAGGTTGCCACGGAATTGTCCTCCGTTGTTCATCGGGTACCCGGGGTATCTTGCACCTTCTGCGTACCGGTAAAACCCGCCGGCATTCCAGAACCAGTTTTTGCCCAGGGGGCCGCCCACATTAAGGTCTGTACGATAGAAGCTATTCTTGCCATTTCCTTCCAGGCCGTATTTGGCGACAACTTCTCCCTGTGTTTTGTCGCCGCCTTCTTTTGTGATGTAGTTGAAGATACCGCCCGGCGCATTGGCGCCCAGAATGGATGCGGTGCCGCCCCGAACCGCTTCTAACCGGCCTACAGTGGCATCGGCACGAAGGAAGTAGTCGGGCCCGAAATTACTGCATGTTATATTGGATACGGGCAAACCATCTTCCTGCATACTCACATAATAATACCCAGAAGCACCATCATTGGAACCCACTGATACCCCACGGGAATAAACGGTGTTACGGACCTCTCCAAGGGAGGAGTTGACATAAACACCCGGAACATTTTTAAGGATGTCGGATGCGCTTACCAGTGCCAGTTTGGATGCCTGGGCAGCAGATATAGTACTGATTGCTACTGATGCTTCCATCTTTTTCCGCTTATCAAACACGCCGGTAACGACCACTTCTCCCAGGCCCGTAGCAGATGGCTTCATGTCGACAACCAAAGAAAAAGTGGCGCCTCCTTTTAGTGTATAACCAGATAATTTTTGTGACTCATAGCCAATCATGGTAACAGAAAAACTGTATGGTCCACCGGCAGGCACACCGGAAAAGGTGAAAACGCCGGCGGTATCACTTTTGGTGCCGGATGTAAAGTTTGTTTTGTTGTTGCGGATAATAACTGACACGCCTGCAAGAGGTTCGTTATCTGCGCCATGCACAATACCTTTCACTAAATTGGTACCTTCCTGTGCTTTTGCATAGAATGACGGAAGGATTTGTATGAGCAATAGAAGAGCTACCAGAACAGCCCTGAATTTAAGCAGTTCAAATTTCATGTGGAATTTTTTTTAATAAAAAGTAAAGGTCTGTATCAGTATGACTGAAGGTTCATCCTGCAGGATGCAATTATTAACGTGTTATAATACTACTTGCTGATGATGAAAACGCTATCCTTTTTGGTGATCGTTAAATTGTGAAGGATGGCAATTTCTTTTAAAATGTTCTCTAAAGAATCTGTTCTATTGTATTTGGCTGTAAAATATATGTTTTGAATATCCTTCTTCTTATACACTATTTGCACATTAAATAGCTGCGACAGGTGATCAAACACTTCTGACAGCAATTGATTGTTGAACTGATACCACGAACCCTCGGTATTTTCAGGCAGGGAAGGCTTATCATCAGATAACTCATCATTGATGATCTGCTCGGGAGCAGCCTTGTTGTTTAGTTTAAATGACTTCACATTGGCCGCGTTTTGATTGCCGTAAACGAACGACTGTCCTGGTAACAGGTACACATCTTCTTCCATTTTACTGTTCGATGTATCTACGGCCTTTACTACCACTTTACCTTTATATAAACGGACTATCACCTGGTTGGAATTGCCAAAAGAAGTAACGGTAAATTCAGTTCCCAATGCAGTAGTTGAGATATCACCACTGGTCACGGTAAAAGGTCTTGCCTTGTCGTGCGCTACTTTGAAGTATGCTTTACCCACCAGTGATATGTCGCGTTTATCCGTAAACGGGTCCGGGTAAGTTACTTCGCTGTTGTTCGCCAGAACGATCAAAGAGCCATCTGCTAACTGAATTCTTTTCTCTTTACCAGTCGTATTCACTTCATGCCGCACAACAAACCTTACGCTTTCCGTCTTTTCCGGTGTATGTCCGGCAACAGGATTTTCTGCGTTGTTGTTGCGGGAAAGCAGCCAACCTACACCAATTACTAAAAGGATGGATGCTGCCACAGCTGCTGCAAGCCACATGTTGACAGGCTTGGAAATTTCCCGGACTTCCACCTCCGGGAAATTTTGTTCCAAGCGATTCCACTTATCTTCCAGTTTCGTTTCATCCACCAGATATGTTAAGTCGTGCTTTAGCTCCGTAAGTTGCCAGACTTTTTTCAAATGATTAAAGTAGCGCTGGTTCTCTTCACTTGCATTGAGCCAGTTTTCAACAAATACTTTCTCCTCAGCAGTTTCCTCATTAAACAAGTATCTGACTAAAAGCTCGTCATATTGATTATTATGTTCCATGTGCGCTATATTATTTATACACCTGATGATGAATTCTTCCCTACAAGCGGGAAAAAAATATTTTTACTTTTTTAACAAGAGGCTGAAAATCAATACAATAATAAAGAGGAGAAACTTCGACAGCTTTTCCTTCAATTTGATCATAGCCCTGCTTATCTGGGTGTCCACTGTTTTTACAGATATATTTAACCGGCTGGCTATTTCCGCGTACTTTAACCCTTCAGATTTTCTGAGTTCAAATATGATGCGCATCTGTTCAGGGAGTTCTGCAATAGCGGCGTCTATTGCGGAACTTAGCTGCTTTAAATCAATACTGTTAAAGTCCGTTTCAGCAATATCTTCAGAAGTTGTTCTCAACAGATGGACTGCATACTGTTGCTTTACTTTTTCATGCCTGAGCGTATTTAAACTGAGATTGTTAACAATTTTATACAGATAAGATATTGGAGATATGTCAGGGGCAAGCGTTTGGCGGATTTCCCAAAGTTTGATGAAACCTGAATGAACAATCTCCTCTGCTGCATGAATGTCGAAGCCATATTTCAACTTACAGTAAACACAAAGAGGTGGATAATGTTGCTTAAATAACTCCTTAAAGGCAGCTTTGTCGAACCGTGGATTATCAGGAGGTACGCCATCCGGATTGTTTTGTGTGTAATTGATGCTCATTGGCAAGTGCTCACCTTTAAGTGAAAAGATAATTTGAGTATAGCGGTTGGATCGGTAAAATGTAGCTCCGACAATAATAATAAATATATATAACCTGGGAAATAAAATTTCCAAAGGCGATGTTTGGGATATCAATTTTAATGGCTTGCGAAAACAGGTAGCTTTTATTGCTGGCCGCGCAAAATTTTCTCCATCTTTCTGCCTTTCGCCAATTCATCTACCAGCTTATCCAAATACCTGACCTGTTGCGTTAAAGGATCTTCGATGTCCTCCACACGGTATCCGCAGATGACGCCTGTGATGAGGTTTACGTTGGGATTCAGCGAAGCCTGTTGGAAGAATGCAGCGAAGGTTACATTTTCTTTTATCAGCTCCTGCAGCTTTTTATTGTCGAAGCCGGTCAGCCAGGTTATCACCTGATACAATTCTTCTTTTGTTCTGCCTTTCCTTTCCACTTTTGCGAGATACAACGGATAGACGGAGGCAAATGTCATTTTTGCGATACGCTGATTGGCGTTGTCCATACTGTCTGTTTAGGGTGTTATGTTATTTTTTTAAAATAATATGTGTGGCTCTTTCTCCGTTAAATTTTTCGATTTGATGGAAGCCCATGGCGGGAATATCGATTCCTGAAAACAGGTGTTCTCCTGAACCGAGAAAAATGGGAGCGAATGCCAGGTGCATTTCGTCGATACAGCCCGCCTGTAAGAACTGGTGTATTGTTGAAACGCCACCACCGATACGGATATCTTTTCCATTTGCCGCCTTTTCAGATTTTTCGAGCGCTGCTTCAATACCGCCGGTGACAAAGTGAAAGGTGGTTCCTCCTTCCATCTCAAAAGATTCCCTTGGATGATGGGTTAAAACAAATACCGGAACATGATAGGGTGGTTTTTGGCCCCACCAGCCTTTCCATTCAGCATCTGGCCAGGGGCCTCGAACCGGTCCAAACATATTGCGCCCCATTATCCAGGCGCCTATATTTTCCATTGACTTCTTAACGAAGTCATCATCCACGCCGGTGTTTTCAACATTACTGGTCCTTTCAAACATCCAGGTGTGAAGTTCTTCGCCCCTGATACCGAGCGGATTTTCTACATCCTGATGGGCTCCTGCACCGAACCCGTCCAGGGAAACCGAAAATGCGGCTACTTTGACCTTACTCATAACTTATTTTTAAGTATTTCATAACGATGCGGTCCGTGGATAAAATATTCCTGCTAGTTGTTCGTCTACTAATTTACACATGTTTTTATCTATATGGCCAGAAGACTTTTCCTGATATTATTACTTTTCCTGATAGGCGATACTTATTTCTACCAGGCTGTTATTACACTTACACCGGATCCCGTTATCCACCTGAGCTACTGGCTGATTGATATTTTACTGATTGCCGGGATTATATCGGCGATATCTATGCTGAGGGCGCGTAAGCCGGCGCAGC
Source organism: Chitinophaga sp. ARDCPP14 (assembly GCF_051362515.1). NCBI lineage: Bacteria > Pseudomonadati > Bacteroidota > Chitinophagia > Chitinophagales > Chitinophagaceae > Chitinophaga > Chitinophaga sp. ARDCPP14. The sequence goes on from NZ_JBKIXB010000009.1 coordinate 118,669, forward strand.
GTCTGCTTTCCGGGCTAATGACGGCCATGCTGCTGATTTTCATTCCAAAATTATTCTCTTCTCCTATTTTGCTGGCAGAAGATATCCTCCGTTTGTTCCGGGGCTTCCCGCCTAGAAGCTTTTACATCAGCGAGGCGGCGCTTGCGCTGGCCGGCCTGATTTTTCTTATCATCGTTTTTGGTGTTACCCGTGGCAAGCACTTTTACAAGATAAGAAAGGAAACGATCTATTTCCCGGACCTCCCCGAGGCATTTGACGGTTTTACCATCACCCAAATATCGGACTTGCATTCCGGAAGCTTCAGCGATGCTAAAGGCGTACAAAAGGGACTTGACCTTGTAAATTCCCAGAACAGCGATTTGCTGGTGTTTACAGGGGATCTTGTCAACAACATGGCTTCGGAAATGGATCGATGGATTCCTATGTTTACGAAACTGAAGGCGCCTTATGGGAAGTATTCCGTATTGGGTAACCACGACTATGGCGATTATATCAGGTGGGACAGTAATGCGGCTAAGGAAGCCAACCTTAAACGCCTAAAGGAAATTCATGCGGAAACCGGCTTTAAATTATTGCTTAATGAAGCGGTGGAAATAAACAAGCAGGGAGAACATGTTGCTCTCATCGGGGTGGAGAACTGGGGGAAAGGCGGTTTTCATCAATATGGCGATCTGAAAAAAGCGACCGCCAGGGTACATGATAACGCTTTTAAAATCCTGATGTCCCATGACCCATCCCATTGGGATGAAGTAACGGTGGACCATGAACAACATGTACATCTTACCCTGGCGGGGCATACGCACGGTATGCAGTTTGGCATTGAACTGTTTGGTTTCAAATGGAGTCCGATAAAGTATTTCTACAAGCAATGGGCTGGCCTTTACAAACAGGCGGGTAAATATCTCTATGTAAACAGGGGCTTTGGTTTTCACGGGTTAAAAGGCAGGATTGGCATATGGCCTGAAATAACGGTGCTTACCCTGAAGCGGGCTGGCGCTGCCTTAATGCAGTAGTTTGAAGTGACGATAACTGTACGGATAATTTAGTATATTAGAATAGCGTATTCTATTTTCCGCGTTAACCGTTAATCCGCTTCGTCCATGAAAAAAAAAGCACCCTATTTGTTTGCCTGGTTATGCCTTGCACTTTGTTCCGCGTGTAAAAAAAATAATCCCGAAAAGCTGGTGGGCCATCCCCTGGCTATAGGGGCTAATGAAGTGACTGAGGCAAATTTTACTATCGAGAACACCTTCACCAATCCGCTGATACCACGGGGTGCTGATCCCTGGGTCACCCAAAAGAATGGGATATATTATTTCATGTATACACAGGGGAGCAAACTGGTGCTTTACAAAACAAGCGCCATGACCGAACTGGCTTTGGCAACTCCGCATGATGCATGGATTCCTCCACAGGGCATGCCGTATTCCAAAAACATCTGGGCGCCCGAGCTTCATGAAATTGATAACAAATGGTACATCTATTTTGCCGCCGATAACGGCACTAATGCCAATCACCGTATGTACGTGGTGGAAAACAGCTCCGCCGATCCAACGCAGGGATCCTGGGCATTGAAAGGAAAGGTTGCTGATTCGTCGGATCAATGGGCAATAGACGGAACTGTTTTTAAGCATAACGGACAAATGTATATGTTATGGTCCGGCGGCAATGCGGGCGCTGCACCGCAGCGTATCTACATCGCCCGGATGAGCAATCCCTGGACCATCACGGGCGCGAAAGTAGCCATCTCCAGCCCCACCTACTCCTGGGAAATGAATGGCAATGCCATTAACGAGGGGCCGCAGGTGATCGTCAACCCGGACGGGCGCCTGTTCATTGTGTATTCAGGCAGCGGCTACTGGGTGGATACCTATTGCCTGGGATTACTTAGTCTTAACCCGAACGGTGATCCCATGAACCCGGCGGATTGGGTGAAAACATCAACGCCCGTTTTTTCAATGAACGCCGATAGTGGTGCTTTTGGTCCCGGTCATAATGGTTTTTTCAAATCACCCGACGGTACGGAAGACTGGCTTATCTACCATGCGCGCAGTGCGGCTGGCGGGGGAGCCCGGAATGCCCGGATACAGCGCTTTACATGGAAAACAGATGGCACGCCTGATTTCGGGGTACCGGTTAAAATCGGCTCGTTTGTGCAGAAGCCTTCCGGTGAACCGGTACGGAAGATGTATACCAAAGAGAATTGGTCAATTGCCGGATTCAGCTCGGAGGAGCTTAACAACAGCAGGTTGGCTATACGAATAATAGACGATGACTCGTCTACAGTTTGGATAGCCCGCTATTCCGCACCCGCCACCAGCTACCCTGACCATTGGATTGCAGTAGACATGGGCGATACGCTTGCAGTAGATGGGTTTGTTTTTATCCAGAAGAGTGGCGACCGGAAAATAAAAGAGCTGCAGATACTCGCGGGCAATGATAATCAGAACTGGGAAAATTTGGGTACCGCTGAACTGCTTAATCTCCATCCTAATAAACAGTATTTTAATCTTCCCGCCAGAAAGCATTTCAGGTATTTTAAACTGGTGCCGGTATCAGGGCTCGACAGTCAGCCTCAACCCGGCCTGGCCGAAGCCGGTACTTTTATTATTGATAACTAGGCGAAGTTGAAATTCATGTGTAACGTTGTCGTTTTTTTACAAACAGGTAAAAACGGTCGTTTCTTATCTTTACAAAAAGCATAAGATCTATGGCAGACACACATTCTGAAAGCAAATTAAAACACGAGCAGGTACAGTATCTCGAATTCCTGTCAAAAGACATCAGCCGCGCCAAAGCATTTTATACCAAAAGTTTTGGCTGGAAGTTCACTGACTACGGTCCCGACTATACGGCGTTTGAAGGGGATTATGTAGATGGAGGATTCACCACCGGTAAACCGGTGAAAGGAACTGTGTTGGTTATCCTTTATTCAAACAATATTGAAGCAACCCAGCAAAAGATTGTAGCAGCAGGAGGGACCATTGTAAAAGACATCTTCAGCTTCCCCGGCGGCAAACGGTTCCATTTCACGGATCCTGACGGGTACGAACTGGCAGTTTGGTCTTTGTAAGCGTTTGTTCCGTTTTGTACAATTTTAAAGTTTAGGGCTATCCTAATTTTACATCGTGAAACACAAAATCACCTTTAAACTTTAAAATTATGAAACGGAATTTTCGCGGTATAAGTAAAATACTCCTCATCATGATAACCGCTACACTGTGGTTATCCCATGCAATGGCAGCGCCCAATGATACGGTACTCCGGGTGTTCAGTCAAACATTCCCGGATGCGAAATCCACCTCGTGGATGGAAGATAGCGAGTATTATATTGTTTCCTTCACCAGAAACGATACGCAATGCAGGATATGGTATGATAAAGCAGGCGCACTGGTTTATGCTTTAAGGTACTGCCAGGAGAGTGAATTGCCGCTGAGCGTGCTGCTGACGGTAAAGAAAGAGTATCATAATAAGCATATAGAAGGGGTTACAGAGCTTACCAACAAAAGCGGCGTTACATACGAGCTTTTGCTCAGTGACAACAAAAAGTGGTATGTGGTTAATTCCACTTCTAACGGTGACGTATATCTGAAATATGCGATGAAGAAACAGCCTTAGCAGATAAGGTGTTGTACCGGAAGCGCCTCGCAGGTTTACCTGCAAGGCGCTTTTATGATTTAACAGAAATGAACTGTTTTATCTGGCCGGCTTGGTGGCACTGAAGCCGCTTTCACCATGAAACCAGCGACCAGCCTGACCGGTAAGCCATAAATAATAGTCGGACGACAGATCTTTTTCAATACCGACGAACTTTTTATCGCCATGTAGTGGCAGTTCGCCTTCCCTGGCACACTTGTAAATAGCGGTGCCTTCATCTACTTCGTCAAACATAGCTACGTATAACGACTGCGCCCCGGATATCCGTGCGCCTGCCACCTGCTTCCATAAGAAGTCGCCTTTCAGCCGCGGAATGGAATTGTAGGCTGCCACGTCGTTCTTTAAATTACCCCAGCTGAAGCCCGGAAACACCAGCGGCACATAATCTACTTTATTCGTGTTACACCACTGGATATCAGCCGCCAGCTCCGCGCCGGCCACGTTGTTGTAGCTGTTGTTGTCGTACCGGCCTACGGCCCAGGGCATAATAATATCGGAACGTTTGATGAGGGAATGCAGCAGGGAAGAATTTTCTGTATCATTTTTCAGCGAGCGCCAGTAATAAGGCACACCCAGCATAATGGATACCTTGTTGCCTTTTCCTTTGAGCTTTGTTACCAGTTGATCTACATTGGCAATGGTATACTTCCTGTTATCATTGAATCCCACGCCCCAGATGGATAACAACGGTTTGCCGTTGTGCCTTACATAGGAAGGGTGCTTTTTATTGTCGAAGAGGGAAAATAACGTTTGCAGTTCATTCCAGTCCTGCTCAATATACGCCACATCTTCACTGGTGCAGCCGCTGAGGTCATACATCACGCAGATAGCGCGCTGGTACTTATTGGCCGCTTTCAGTGCATTTTCCAGCACTTTATTGAAATGCCGTTTCCCTTTCGGGTTGGAGTTTTTGATCTCCACCACAAAACGTTGCATGAAAACGCCGTCGATGCCGTAATCTTTCATCCATTTAAAGTGAAGGTCCACGCTTTCTTCATCGTAGGGACTGTACAAATATGCGTCGGTGCCATCGGCGAAGCTGAAAGGGGATTTATATTTTTTCACATATTCGCCCATGTCCGGCCAGAAATCAATTGCAGAACAACCTGGCAAAAAGCCGCCACAGCTGCCATTCTGATAATGATACCATCCGCGGTCAGACGCATCGCCTGCGGCTGCAAACCAGCCCTGGTAGCCAGCCATCACCAGGTTCTTGTAACTCTTGTACAAACAACCGGTTTCGTCATACACTACATTTTCCGTATCTGATGGAGGACCTGGAGGCGGGGTGTCAACTTTTTTTTCTTTTTTGGAACAACCGCAAGCCATGTAAAGCGCCAATACACAAAAGAGCCAACTTAGTTTTTTCATAATATTTATTTTTGAGAACAACGATTGATGAAGTCCCGCAGGGAGGCGGAACTTCATCAGTCGTTATAATGGGTTAAATATCCAGTCGAACTGCCGGGCGGTAATTAGGTTTCGCTTCACCGGCATCAATAAGCGCACCTACCCGGAAATAGTATTTGTTGCCGGGTTTCAGTATAGAACTGTTGGCAGCCAGATCAATCTCCAGTGTATATACCTGTGCCGGATCGCTTACCGCATTTAACTGTATCTCGGAGGCCACCAGGCGCATAGGTTCCCCGACCCTTGCATCGGAATGTGCATATAGCCCGATTTTCTTTACGTTGTTGATCACATTCTGTTCCAGCTTAAAGGTAGCGGTTACCTTGGTGCCGTTTTTTACAATATTTACATCCTTCACACGGATGTAGGGCGTTACCGCAAAATCAAGGGTTACCTGGCCATTGATGTTTACCACCTGCGAATCCACCGGGATAAAGTTACCCCTCACCGGTGTAACGGTATAGGTGTTGGCAAAGAGCATGGTGTTGGCGTAAGTGCCGTCGGTTTTTACGATCAGCGGTTGCGGTGTGCGGGAAGCATAACCATGTTCAATAATTTCAATGGTAGTGCCCAGGATGATGTCCTGTTCTATCAGTTCACCGCTTTTAACATCCCGGAAGCTGCCGGATAATCCTGCAGTGGGGCCATCGTAGTTATCCTTTTCACAGGACATCATTCCCAGTGCCAGTGCGGCGATGAAGAAAAAATATCTTAGCTTATTCATAATCATTTTTTTAGAATCACACATTAATACTGCGGGTTTTGGATCAAGCCATTTGAACCGATACCCGGAATAGGTCTGTAATAGGATTTAGGCTGGAATGTTTTGGTATTGGTATTAGGTACGTTTACGCGGACGAAGATGTATTTCGTGGCCGGTAATGCGCGGAGGTCCCGTAATGGTAACAGCGAGTGCAGCATCCGGTTATTGAATTCGGTATGATACTCTCTTCTGCGGATCAGGTCCCAGAAGCGTTTGTTTTCAAATGCCAGCTCTACTTTTCTTTCCCGCTGTACGTTAGCGGCGGTTAAGGGGATATCTGTAGTATGACCGGCCCTTTTACGGATATCGTTCAGCGCCTTTACAGCGATGGACGCATCACCTGTTCCGCTTTCCACAACAGCTTCCGCATAGTTGAGTAATATTTCTGCGTACCTGAAGTCAATAAAGTCGGTGGTACTCTGGTTCCATCCCGGTATAATAGGCGCGTTCTGATTCATGAATTTTTTGAAAGAGAAGCCTGTGCGGGTGTTATTGCCGCCGTAGGTATCAAAGCCGGAATACAGGCTGGTGCTGGCGGCGCCGTATGTATAATAGGTGGTGCCATTGATGGTGATGTGATCATTGGTGCGGATCACTGCGGTGCCATCCGGTTTTACGTAACCTGCCTGTATGATGATCGGGATATTTTTCCAGAGCGTAGAGGGTAATATAGCGGTTCCCCAGAGGCGGGCATCTTTATTTTTAAAGATGTCGTTGGGAGAATCGAACTGGATATACGTCCTGGAAGGGTTATAGCCGTTATAGTCTGTCACGTTTGCATCTGTAGAGGTAACAACGGGTGATGAATGACCGGGATTATCATAGCTTTCGTAAGTGTCTACGAGATCCAGCGTAGGGTTCATCCTGCCGGGATGCGGCCAGCCATTGGCGACCTGGGCGGGCTGGTACCAGATATCGTAGTTATGACCCAGGAATGCGCCGGGAAGTGTATATCCTTTTGCAAAGATGACTTCCTTATTTCCAGGGTCCTGGAACAGGAGCCGGTAATTTTCTGCTGCTGCTTCCCGGTTTGCCGGGCTAGCCGCATACAGTTCAAACTTGTTGGCATTCATAATCGCCAGGGAAGCGCTTTTACAGGCCTCATAATAACCATTGGCCAGGGAGGCTTCGAGTCCTATCAGCTTTTCATTTACTGCTTGTCCGGACATAGGCGCCAGGCTGCCGAATTTTGCAAGCGAAGCAGCATGTAATGCTACTCTCGACTTCAGCGCATAAGCCGTCCATTTGGAAGCTCTTCTGCTCACCCCATCTCCGAGGTTACTGATCGCCTGATCGCACAATTCCAAGGTATAATCCCATGTTTGCTGTTCGGTGCTCCTGGGCACTTTCAGGCTTTCTGCGTCACCGGTATATTGCTGGGATGCTTTAATGAGCGATACGCCGCCATATCTCTTTGCCAGGGCGAAATAAGCGTATGCTTTAATAAAGGCGCTTTCGCCAATTAAAGCCGCACGTTCCTCTTCACGGATCTTTAATGTTGGAATGGCATCTATCAGGAGGTTTACATCGCGGATCAGCTTATAAGCGCTCTCCCAGCAATTAAAATCACCGTCGCCAACGAAGTCGCCGAACTCGGTATGCACGGCTTCATCTGTAGCCATGGCAGGAGCGAACCCACCGTTGTTGGGATCTCCGCTGTTCCAGTTAAACCCGTTCCGGAAATAGGTAAAGTCTTCCACCGGTAACTGGTAATAGAGATTGGCCATATATATTTTCACCCCTTCCGGGTCGCCAAACAGGGCTTCTGCCTGGATTTTGTCGGTAGGCTTCAGATCCAGTACTTTATTACAGCCGGAAAAGAGGATGCCTGTCAACAGTATAATAAAAGAGAATTTATTGGTAGTCATGTTGCGTGCTTTTAGAAGTTGACGTTGATCCCGAAATTGTAATTCTTCGTGAGGGGATAGTTGAAGCCGGCGTTGAAGAGGCCTTCCAGTCTTTCGGGATCAAACGCTTTTACGAATGGATCTGCAATCGTGAAGAGGTTGAAGCCGTTGGCATAGATCCTGATCTTCTGGATGCCGCTTCCACGGAGCAGGTTGGGACCGAAGGTGTATCCCAGTTCCAGGCTTTTTAACCTGACATAGGAGGCGTCTTTTCTCCACACGGAGCTTTCCGCATACATTTTACCTACGTCGCCATTGAATCGGGAGGCTGGCCATTTGCCCGGCACCCATTCGCTGTTTGGATCATAGGGATCTGCCTTATGCCATCTGTCGAAGAAGTAGGCGGGGGTGTTACCGCGGAACGCCAGTATTTCTGCATACACTTCGCTGAAACGTACGGTATACATGGCAGAGCCCTGCAGCAGCAGGTTCAGGTCGAAGCCTTTGTAGGCGGCGCCGATAGAAAGACCGTAGTTTATTTTCGGATTTTTGCCGCTTGGATTTTGATTGTCGTTGTTACCCACGGCGCCGATGAAAGAGGGCGTCATATCTTTATCATCCACAACGCCATCATTGTTGAGATCAGCGTATTTGAAATCACCGGGCAGCTCACGGATGTTAGCCTGACCGCCGTTCTGCAAAGGCCAGTTGGCGATTTCGTCTAAATTCTGGAACTGGCCCAGGTACTGGTATCCCCAGATCACATCGTTATACCGGTAGTCGTTACCATTTCTCCATTTGTCGTAGCTGTTCTGGTAAGCGCCTCTTTCTACATACAGATTTTGTGCACGGTAGAAGTTGAAGTTGGCAGAGATATTATAGGAGAATTCACCGATGCGGTTGTTGTGCGTGATGGTAAACTCCACGCCCTGTACGCGATCGCTGTTCAGGTTTTCTTCCGGTAATCCTGCGCCAAAAGTATTGGGCAATGATACATTTCTCCGGGCGGGCAGACCGGTCCGTGTTTTCCGGTAAACGTCCGCTTCCAGTCCGAGTTTGTTGTTCCATAAACCGATATCGATGCCCAGATCGGTGGTAGTGTTGGTAGCCCAGGTGAGGTTGGGATTGGTGATACCGGGAGCCGCGGCGCCGTTGGTAAGAATTCCGTTTGCAAATTCATATCGTCCACCGCCTGAAGTGGAGAATCCCTGGATCCATTGGAAAGGCTGACCGGCATCTTCGCCCATTTTACCATGGGAGGCGCGTAACTTCAGGTTGGAGATCGCTGGTATCTTGTTTTTAAGAAAAGGTTCTTCAGAAATTCTCCAGCCGCCGGAGATCACCGGGAAGAAGCCCCATCTACTGTTGCTGGGATACGCATAGTTGCCCATGTAACGGAAGGCAAATTCTACCAGGTATTTGGATTTGTAGTCGTAATTGAAACGGCCCAGCAACGACTGGTAGGCAGATTGCCCTTCCTGGCCGGAGTTGGTCATGCCGGCTTCTGAAGCGCCATTGATCTGGTCGGTGGTATAAAAGGAATACAGTCTTCTCAGGTCCGCATTGCGGCTCCAGGATTGCTGCTGCTCAAATACGAGGGAGCTGCCGATATTATGGGCGCGGGCAATGCTGGTGGAATAATTCAGCTGTGTTTGTAACGTAAGACGGTTACCATTACCGTAGCCGTTGCTGATAGCGCCGGCGCCTACACGTTGCGGAGCCACGAGGTATTCGTCGTTTACATACGTGTAGAGATTATAAGGTTTGGATACGTCTTTACCCTGGTAGCTGTTCATGTCATAGGCTGCCAGTCCTTTTACCGAAAGTCCCTGCAGGAAAGGAAACGTGTAGGTGAGCGCGAGGGAAGTCTGCACACTCCTGTTCACGGTTTCACTGTAGCCGGTGGCGCCTCGCTGCGACAGCAGCAGCGGATTCTGATTAGAAGGGGTTACTACCGCCGGGTATTCAGGATTGCCGTTGGCATAGGGTTGTTCCGTGGGGAGGGTAACGCGGGTACCTTTAAAGATGTTGAAGAAGTTTTCTCCCGGCGCTTCTTTTTTATCGTACCGGCCGCCGATCAATACTTCTGCTTTCAGGTTTTTGGTGAGCTCCGTAGTGATATTGGACCGCAGGTTAAAGCGTTGGTAGTTCAGGTCGTTACTACGCAGCAAACCGCCTTCCTGGAAATATCCCAGGCTTACAAAGTACTGTGTTTTGTCGGTGCCGCCGGTGGCCGACAGGTTATGTTGCTGCTGGGTAGCGGCTTTCTTCATGGTTACGTCGTACCAATCGGTGGTACCGTAGCCCGGAGCCCCATCGATGTATTTTTGTAACTCTTCTTTTGTTACAAAGGGTGCGCCGGTACCTAATACGGCTGCGTCGTTGCGCATCTGCATCCACTCGGAGGCACTGGCCATGCGGGGTACGTCTGTAGGTTTCATCATGCCTACGGTACCTGAATAGTTGAAAGCGGTTTTTCCCTTTGCGCCCTTCTTCGTAGTTACGATGACCACGCCGTTGCCGGCGTTGAACCCGTAGATGGCGGCGGAAGCATCTTTCAGGAAGGAAATGCTTTCCACATCTTCCGGGTTGATACGCTGAAATTCGGAGGAGCCATCTCTTACAATGCCATCAATAACATATAGCGGCGTTCCGAAGCCACGTATATTGATCATGTTATCGAAGTTACCCGGCTCGCCGCCTAACTGGCGGACCATCAGGCCGGCTACTTTACCCTGGATCTTTTGCGCAAGGCTCACATTGGTGGAGGTTTGTATTTCCCTTGAAGTGATATTGGACACAGCGCCGGTAAGGGTTTCCTTCCGTTTGGTGCCATATCCCACCACCACTACTTCTCCCAGCTGGTCTTCGCCGGCCGACAAACTAACGTTGATGGTAGTACGGGCATTGATCTTTTCGATGGCGCCTTTCATGCCCATGAAAGAAAAGGCCAGTTCCGTAGCGCGGGCATCTACGGTGATATGGTAGATCCCTGCTGTATTGGTAGTAGCGCCGGAACGGACAGGAGCATTGTCGTTCACCGTTACGCTCACTCCCGGTATGGGGCTGCCATCTTTGGCATCCGTTACTTTGCCGGTGATGGTCCTTTGCTGGGCCAGCACACTTAACGGACAGATACATATTAAAAGGAATAGGTAGTAGATTCTTTTCATAACGTTACTATTGCATTGGATAAATTTGTTTTCGCCAGAAAGTCGTCAGGAGAGGAGTGCCTGATGATTCTTCCGGGATTACGGTGGAAAAAAATGAGTACAATACATCATATCAATACTTGATTTTGGTTAATACGCGAAACAGGAATATGCTACCTGATGGCAGGCAAGGTGATATGCACAAACGAAGCTGAAGTGTAAGGATGTTTTCTGATGGCTGGCACGCAGGAGTAAACCAACACAAACAGGTGTACTGAAAGGAATATAAGTCGCTTCATAATCGTGGAATCGTTTTGCTGCAATAAGCTGCTGCAATAAATCGGAGAGCTTCTAATAAACCGGTTAATGAACCGACTAACTGAAAAATTAATTTTCTGTAAGAATGATAACTAGTTGGTTTTCACTATATTGTAGTCGATAAAAAATAAGACAAAAAATGGGTCATCTTCAATATTTAAAAAACCGATTATTCTTTGGATTAATTTTATAATATTGCCTCAGGGATAATATGACAGGAGGATCTGTGGCTGAAAACACTGTGCTGAAAGCATCCTGGAGGTAGTTTACCTATGATTATCTCTCATCAACCAAAGTAAAAGATTAATTTATCCTGCTGGCGCAAAACAGGGCAGATGCTGTCCGCTGGTTAATTGTTTATTGTAACTGTTCACGTTGATTAAAAATTCCGACATTAATTCCACCAGCGTATTAGCCAGGAAATTATTGTAGTCCTTATTAGAATGGATCTAATGTTAAGATATATCTTATGTATATGCGGTGTGTTGTTAGCTGGCCACGGGGGGTATTGTCAATCACACGGATTGCAGTTCCGGAGCCATGAGGTGGTACAGGAGAAACGGACATCCCTTCATCTAACCCCCACTGCCCCCATATGCCTGCAACATAACACGGAAATATCCTTCGATCTTACCTTTCTGCCTTACCATGAAACTTATTTCGGGTATATCATGCGGCTGATTACCCCCACCAATCAGAGTATCGACCTGGTATATAACCAGCGGCTGGCGAGGTTGAATTTTGTTATCGGGGAAAACTATATAGGGGGGTATGATATCGACTCTGCTAAATTATTCGGGAACTGGAGCCAGGTCCGTATAAGATTTGATACAGAGCGGCAGGAAGCTTCTTTTTATATGAATGGCCGGCTAATCAGTAAAGGCAAAGGCAACTTTTCCGCCGGTACCTGTTGCAATATCTATTTTGGCGCCAACAGTTTTGAGGGATTCCAGATGCTGGATATCCCTCCCATGAATATCCGGGATATCAGGATCAGTGAAAACGGGCAGCTGACGCATTATTTCCCTTTGTCAGAAGAGAAGGGCAATGAAGCCCATGATGAGATCGGGAAAAGGGTGGCCCGCGTGGGCAACCCTGTTTGGATCAGTCCCAAACACCGGAAATGGGAAAAGGCAGTGGACTTTGACACAAAGGGCGCTGCCAGTATTGCCTTCGACGGTAAGCGGGAAGTGCTCTATGTAGTGTCGGTTGATTCCATTTATGAATTATCGTTCAGCAATATGCAGCTGAAAGGCGAAAGATTTACCCGCAGCCGTCACCTGCTGCCTCCCGGCAACCAGTCCGTTTTTGATCCGGTAAATAACCGGTTGTATAATTTTTATGCAGATGAAAAAAAGGTAAGCACATTGGATCCTGCCAAACCGGAGTGGGACGTTAACTTTACCACGGATTCCCTGACCGTATTCTGGCAGGTCAACAAGTTCCTTTCTCCCACTGACTCTTCCCTATATGTGCTGGGCGGCTACGGGCAACTGCAGTATAAAAACCTGTTGCAACGCTATCATTTTCCCAGTAAAACCTGGGAAGTGGTTCCCTACGGAGGAGAACGTCCCATGCCGCGTTATCTCACCGCACTTGGTATGAATGCGGCAAAGGATACCGCGTATATTATAGGTGGCTACGGCAGTAAATCCGGCGACCAGGGGATCAACCCGCAATATTGCTACGACCTGATGGCTTATAGCATCAGGGACCGGACCTTTCACCCGGTTTTTGAATTTAAAAAGCCGGAAAGACAATTCTGTTTTGCCAACAGCATGATCACCATACCGGGGACCAATGATTTCTATGCACTCATTTATCCAACGGATAAGTTCAATACCACCCTGCAGCTGATCAAAGGTTCCTTAAACTCCCCGGAATATCAGCTGATGGGAGATTCCATCCCTTATTCCTTTTATGACATCGCCTCTTTTGCCGACTTATATTATTGTCCGGTTAGTAAAAAACTGGTAGCCGTAACCTTATACAATTCCAAAGGGAATGTTACCAACGTGAAAGTACATACGATCTTTTTCCCGCCAAACCAGGCAGGCCTGTGGGCGGCCGTTCCGGCAACCGGCAGGACTTACTGGTGGTACCTGTTGCTGCCACTTGCGGCAGCGGGTCTTATATTCCTTTATTACCGGAGCCGGAAATCTGCTTTCCCAAAAGCCGCGGAGAGTGCCGTGCCGGCTATGGTGCCTCCTCCCGTCAGCAGCAGCGCAGCGCCGGTTGTTCCCGTACCGGAGCCACCCGCCGCTCCTTTGCCGGAGGAGAACCCCGAAATTGCTGCCATATTTCTTTTTGGATCCTTCGAAGTATTTGATGCCAACGGTCAGGATATTACGCAACATTTCACCCCGCTGCTGAAAGAGCTTTTCCTGTTACTGCTCATTTATTCCCTTAAAGACGGAAAAGGCATTTCTCCCGAAAAACTCTATAGTACGCTATGGCCGGATAAGTTACAGAAAGACGCCAAAAACAATTACTCCGTAAACATCTTAAAACTGAAAAATCTCCTGGAAAAAGTAGGCGACTACCAGGTAGTAAAAGAAGCAGGTAAATGGCGGCTTGAAATACTGAATAACTCCATCCGGGTGGATTACCAGCAGTATATCCAGCTGGTGGGCGCAAAGGCGCCTGTTAACCGCGACTGGATATTGGAACTGCTGCGCATAGCGGGCAGGGGAGCCTTTCTTAAAACAAGCCAGTACGAATGGCTGGATCATATCAAAGCAGACGTTTCCAACCAGGTGACGGACGTTATACTATCTTTTATTAACCATGCTGATATGAGTGCAGATGCAGAGCTTATTGTGCGGCTCAGCAACTGCATCTTCTTTTTCGATACACTGAATGAAGAAGCATTGGTGCATAAAAGCAAGGCGTTAATCCTGCTGGGAAGGCATGGCACCGCCAAAGATGTTTACCAGCGCTTTGCAAAGGAATACAAGGAAAGTTACGGGCAGGATTTTGAAAGGTCGTTCCAGGAAATTACGGGGCATCCGCATTGATACACTACTCCCATCCATGCACCAGCGTCATCGTACAATTTTCAGTAGAACGCCACCTAATGGCCTTTAGCGGCTGATATTCCGGGTCATGGTAACATTGCAGCGCAGCTGCCTCCGACGGGAATTTAATAATGGCAGTCATCTTCTTCACCGTTCCTTCTACAGCGATGGCTTGGAGGTCTGATGCCAGTACTTCCGCGCCATATTTATGCAATAATTGAACTACCGGCGGGCCATACTTTGCATATTCTTCTTCATTGATGATGTCGTAGCTATTGATATAATATACAGGCATATGATTTTTTATTTGAAAGATCAGTAAACGTATTCAGGAGGAACAATACCCTGTGTGCGGAGATAGACAGTCGCCTGTCCGCGGTGATGCGTTTGTTACCGCAAAATTAACCGGAAGGGGAAGCATCTGTTTAAGGAAAATTGCTCTCTTTAAGAACGCATGGCGGAGGGTGATTGGCCAAATTGTTTTTTATAGGCGGCAGAGAAATGTTCGAGGCTGTTAAAGCCTGTGGAGAATGCAATGTCGGTTACCGGTAGCCCTGTGTTGCAAAGTTGCAGCGCAGCTTGTTTGAGCCTTACCTGCAGCAAATAACTGTAGGGAGTGGCGGCGGTGATCTGTTTAAAAAGACGGTTAAAATGAAACGGGCTCATATTTCCCTGCGCTGCAAGTTGCGGAAGCGTAACATTGTCTGCATAGTTTTCATGGATAAACGCTTTCACCTTTTCTATCACCGGCAGGTAATTCCTTTTTTGTTTATCATTCAATACGGGCAGGGGATGGCGCGGATCTCCGGCAGACAACACCAGGTGGAAAAGCGCGGTCATCAGCTGCTCTGCCCATAAAGAAGGGTAGCGTGTTTTTTGCAGCAGGCTGAATATGCGCTGATGCAGGAACTCCATTTCCGGCGTAGCTTTTACCAGGATGGATTGGATGTCGGGGTTATTGAAGAACCAGGAAAAGTTGGCAGCATGTTCCATCAACAGGCCTTCACTTGCGGGTGTAAAAGAAAAAATGGTGCATTGATCCGGTATGTTGTGCACGTGCGCTACCTGGTGTTCGTAGCCGGGTTTACAGAGCAGGAAAAGACCGCTGTAAGCATCCAGCTCATTCCTGAAAACCCGGAAGCGGAAGTTTCCTTTCCGGATATAAGCAATGGAAAATGTTTCCTGGTATTCTTTTGCAGACACGGAACATTCCTGGCACCGGCACAGAAAATTATGTACGGTGCAAACGGGAGATTGATAGAGTATTTGAATATCCGCCTGCATAATATAAAGTTATCAAAAAAAAGTGATCCTGTTACAGGAGAAGCCGTTGTATTTCCTTCATCAGCGTTTTCTTTTCTGCGGTTGATTTTGTAAGATGGATGGCTTGTTGATAATGCGCAACCGCTTTTGCTGTATTGGTTTCCGCGTACAGATAACCCAGCAGGGAATGATAATGGCTGTTGTTGTGTAAGCCAAGTTTTTCCGCTTCCTGTATGCCGGCGGGGTGTCCGTAAACTTTTGCAAAGGCAAAGGTTCTGTTCAGTGCGGTCATAGGAGAATATTCAATTAATATCAGCTGGTTATACAGCTGCAGGATATGCGTCCATTTATTATGATCGGTGGGCGTGGTATGCCAGTAGGCGATGCCTGCTTCGAGGTGATACTTCGATATTTCATTGCCGGAGCAGGCATTTACGAGGTAGTAGTTGCCCTGTTGGATGAGTTCTTTGCTCCACAGGTTTTTATCCTGTTGCTCATACAGCACGGTTTCTCCTTTGTTGTCTCTTGCATCCAGCCTGGAACTGTGAAAGCACATCAGTGCCAGCAGTGCGTTGGATTGAGTGGTGTTGGTGAGCGGGTTTTCGGTGAGTATCAGCGCCAGCCTGATGGCTTCTGAGCAGAGGTCTTTCCGGATGAGGTGATTATTGGATTTAGAAAAGTATCCCTCATTAAATAAAAGATAGAGGGTTCTTAAAACAACGTCCAGTCTTTCTTTTATGGTTGCTTCCTGCAGTTGCCTGATCTGGAAGTTGTCGTTGCGCAGATTGGCCCTTGCCCGGAGCAATCTTTTTTTGATGGTCGCTGTTTTAGAAAGAAAGGCATCCGCAATTTCTTCGATGCTGAATCCGCACAGGATCTGGAGGGCGAGGCAGACCTGCGATTCAGTGGAGTTAGCGGGATTGCAAACCGCAAAAATCATGGCCAGCTGGCTGTCGCTGATAGTTTGCGGGGTGAAATCAAAGTCGGGTGCTATTTGCCATTCGCTGGCTGTAAGAGCGCCTTTTACCTGTGTTTCGAAGATGGAGAGATGTTTGAGATAATCTTTCGTTTTATTTTTTGCTACGGTGTACAGCCAGGCGGTAGGGTTTTCAGGGGTGCCCTGCACGCGCCATACTTCGGTGGCTTTCAGAAAGGTTTCGCTCACAATGTCTTCGGCTGTTTCCATATGCTTCAAGCCAAAAAGACGGCATAATACAGCCGTCATTTTGGAATATTCCAACCTGAATAATTGAGGTAAAAGCTCCGGGTGGGGAGGGGTGCTTGCTGCCATGGGCGTTAGCTTTTCTCTTCCGGTCTGAGTATGGCCCTTACTTCTACATTGCCGCCGGCTTTAAGTACCGGGTTGGCCTGGGCAAATGCCACCGCTTCTTCAATATTGGCTGCCTTTACAATCATATAGCCACTGATAAATTCTTTGATTTCCGTGTAGGGGCCGTCTGTTACCATATCGGGCTTCACGGTTTTGGCGTCGCTGGCGGATAACCGGTTTCCTTTATCTGCCAGTTTGTTTTGGGCGGCAATACCAGCCAGCCAGTTCATCCTTTCCTGTAACTGTTCGGGAGATGGGTTGTCGTGCGAGTTGGTACTGTTTCTGAAAATTAACATGAATTCTTTCATTGCATAATGTTTTATGGTTTCGTTTTAGTAACGACTGAATATTCATGAGGGGGACAAATAACTTCATTTTTTTGTCCGAAAAAAATATTTTCCATCCGGTGTGCGGATTATGCATGCTGTTCCATATCGTACCGGTGGAGTCCCGGACCATAAGCATCTTTCGTGATGCGGGTAACCACAAATCCGAGTTTCTCGAAAAAAGGATAAACGTGTTGCGTAGTGTCAAGCCTGATGCTGCATTGCGGGCATACCGACCGGATCACCTGTACGCGGTACAGGAATAATTGTCTGCCATATCCCTGTTTATGTAATGCCTGTGTGATGAGGCCCCAGGTCATTGCAGCTTCCTGTTTTGCAGTATCGATATAATAACCTCCGCAGCCGATTATCTGTTCCTGCAGGGTGGCTACATAATATTGTTCGTTGTTATTTTTTTGGGGAGATGCATACCGTGCATCCTGTTCCCGGAGCCATTCTTCAAAATCGGGTAATTCTGCCGGTGCAAAAAAGCCAGGCATATTACTTTTAAAAGCAGCCATGCAGGCTGGTTTATCGGAGGGCATATATGGTCTGATGGTCATGCTCATTAACAACGATAAAATGAATAACGGGAAGTTAAGTTTTATATACCAGCCGGAGAAAAAAGAACCGGAAGCGGAGCGGGGCTTTTATTGCTGTCAACAAAAATATAACAACAAAACACAGGCATCTTCCGGAATTATAAAAATTAATTGTCAAATTGACGATTAATAAAATAGTTTTATTATTTTTCCTGTCAGAAGTAAGCCGGCGCACCTGCCAGGCAGCTACAAAAATTAGTACGCGTTATGAAAAAGCATGTAAGAAAAGAGATCCTCTTTATGTTCTTTATTGGCTTGTTGGGTACACACCTGGCGGGTGCACAAACGAAGCACAAAGCCGGCAAAGCTATTTCCCCCGATCTGTTCGGAATTTTTTTTGAAGACATCAGCTATGCGGCAGATGGCGGCCTGTATGCAGAATTAATCCAGAACCGTTCGTTTGAGTATACACCGGCCGACAGGCGGGAGTGGCATGCTTTCACGGCCTGGGAATACGTAACAAAAGGCTTCGGCTACGGAGCGGTGAACGTGGAAAGTAAATCGCCGGTTCATCCCAATAACCCGCATTATGTAGTACTCACCATTGAGGAACCCGGCCAGGAAGGCATCGGGCTGCAAAACAACGGGTTTGATGGCATTGCCATCAAAAAAGGAGAACAGTATAACTTTTCTGTATTTACCCGGCTACTGTCGGCAACTCCTATTCCAGTGTCTGTGCAGCTGCGCGGCCGGAAAGGGGAGGTGTATGGAGAAGTAAGCATCACGGCAGATGCAAAGGAGTGGAAGAAGAGCAGTGGCGTTCTTACCGCACAACAAACAGACGATAGCGCCGTGCTGGTACTGGTGGCCAAAGCGAAAGGCAGCCTGGCGATAGATATGGTTTCCCTGTTCCCGGTAAATACTTTTCATGGCAGAACAAACGGGCTAAGAGCCGATCTCGGACAGGCCATCGCGGATCTGAAGCCCAGGTTCATGCGCTTCCCGGGAGGTTGCCTCGTGCATGGCGACGGCCTCGAAAACATGTACCGCTGGAAAAACACTATCGGTCCTGTAGAAGAAAGAAAAGCACAGCGGAATATATGGAACTATCATCAGTCGCTCGGACTTGGCTACTTCGAGTACTTCCAGTTTTGTGAAGATATTGGCGCCAAACCCTTACCGGTAGTACCTGCGGCGGTGAGCTGCCAGAATTCCGGCGGCACCTGGCGCATTGGCGGCACCGGGCAAAAGGGATTGCCACTGGAAGAAATGCCCGCTTATATCAATGAAATACTGGACCTGGTTGAATATGCCAATGGACCAGCCACCTCCACCTGGGGCGCCAAAAGGGCTGCTGCAGGTCATCCTGCGCCGTTCCACCTGGAATACCTGGCCATTGGCAACGAGGATAAACAAACGCCTGAATTCAGGGAGCGCTTTAAATTAATTGAAGCGGCTGTAAAAGAAAAGCACCCGGAAATTACCCTGATCGGAACCGTCGGCCCGGCTCCGGCAGGAGAAGACTTTGAGGCAGGATGGGCATTTGCCGACAAAAATGCTTTGCAGATCGTAGATGAACACTATTACGAAAAACCGGAGTGGTTCCTGGAAAATAAAAACCGCTACGATTCCTATAACCGCAAGAAATCCAAAGTATACCTCGGTGAATATGCTTCAAGAGGAAACACCTGGTTCAATGCCTTAGCGGAAGGCGTATACATGACCGCGCTGGAACGCAACGGCGACATCGTACGGTTATCTTCCTACGCTCCGCTGCTGGCCCGTACCGGTCATACTTCGTGGAACCCGAACCTCATTTATTTCACGGGCACTACAATCACCCGTACGCCTAATTATTACGTACAGCACCTGTTTTCAAATAATGCCGGCGATATCTGCTACCCGGATATCGTTACGCTGAATAATAATACCAATACAGGCGTATCTTGCGTGAAAGACAGTAAAACCGGTGATCTCATTATTAAACTGGTGAATGCCGGTGAAACCGGTGTATCCGCCAAAGCCAATGTGGCCGGCCTCGTAGCCCGGCATACAAATGCAGCAGTAACGGTACTTACAGAAAATGCAACGGATAAAAATGCGCCCGCAGTTCAATCTGCTACCAGTAATCTCGAAATTGACAAAGTGATTAGTTATGAAGTTGCGCCCCGCTCGGTGGCGCTTATCCGTATCCCGGCGCCGCGTAGATAAGAGCGGGTTTTGTCTTACTCAGGATTACGCTGATTATACTGATTAGCTGGATTTTTACTTTTGGATTTTAAGATTTAATAATATCTAATAATAATTAAGGGAGATAAGAGCGAATATCCGCTTCTATCTCCCTTAATCCTTTATAAAATCAAAAAAGTAAAAATCCAGCTAATCAGTATAATCAGCGTAATCCTGAGTAAGACAACATCCGCTTATTCCACCGGTTGCAGATACTGCGCATAGGCATAGCCTTCTTCGCCTGCATCTGTGCGGATCAGCCACCACTGATCGCTTTGTTTACTGATCAGCGAAACAATTTCATTGTGTGCTGCTTTTCCTACAACAGGCTGGTCGGTGCCGGGGCCCTTGCGGATATTCAGGTTAGTTGATTCTGTGATCACTTTCAGTTTAGCGCCTGCTACAGCAGTAGCTACATTGATATTCATTACTACGTCGCCGGTGAGGAAGTTGGGATCAATCTTTCCGTAGATGTTCCACAGTTGGTCCTTTACGGCGCCGGTAGGTGCTTCTCCTTCGATATGCAATACGCCATCCAGTTCGTTTACTTTCAGGTTGCTGGTGCCTGCAGCTTGTGCTGCATCAATCAGCTCTTTATATTTATCCTGTAATGCTGCCATGATTATTGTATTTAAAGAGAAAGATTATTTTACTTTTAAACCGGAAGCATCTACCTTTTTAGGCTTCAGGGCATCCAGCGCCATTTTCAGTTTTTTCCAACGGTCTGCTTTCTGTTCGCCGGTAATAGTAATTACTCCGTCTTTAACATCTGCCTGGATACCAGGGAAATCTTTCACAATACTTGCTACGGCTGTTTTCAGTGAATCGTCGGCAGTAACTTCTACCGGTGCGGCTGGCGGCGGCGGAGGAGGGGCTACGGTAACATTGTTAACAACACTCTTAACACCCTGGTTCAGCTTAACAGCAGCTTCTGCGGCATCTTTGTCAGCCTGGGTGGCAACAGATCCGGAAAGGGTTACTACGCCATCCTTCACATCTGCACTAACGCCGGGCGACGATTGTAATGCAGTGGTTACTGCAGCCTGTATGTCTGCATCCTTAGGTTTCGATTTGCAGGAAATCATGAACAATAGTCCCACGGAGAGGATCACTGTGGTCAGGTGTTTCAGTTTCATAATCATACTGAGGTTTTAATGATGAAAAAATACTTTCTTAAGTTA
Source organism: Chitinophaga sp. ARDCPP14 (assembly GCF_051362515.1). Lineage (NCBI taxonomy): Bacteria > Pseudomonadati > Bacteroidota > Chitinophagia > Chitinophagales > Chitinophagaceae > Chitinophaga > Chitinophaga sp. ARDCPP14. Next base: position 139,704 of record NZ_JBKIXB010000009.1, read on the forward strand.
AGTATCTTTTTTCATCCGGCAATAAGACGGTAAGAGTTGTTTATTTTTTAATACAGACGTCCCGGTCTCTATTAATGTGATTTTAATTTTGACTGTCAGGCGTATTCAATAATTTAGGCCCAGCAAAAAATAATGCAGTAAATTCCGGACCTATGAAGAAATGGTACCTGTTATCACTCCTGTGCATCCTGCTTTGCACGGCATCTGCGCAACAAAATGATCAGATAGCGACTCATTTTTTTGAGCAGCTCGGTAAAGGGAACTGGGACGGCGCAAAAGAAAATATGGATGCCACCATGACGGCAAAGGTAACGCCGGACATGCTGAAAGGGATCTGGCAGCAGATGGAACAGTCCCATGGGAAGTGGGAAACTGTTATCTCCCTGAAAACAGCAAAGGAAGGTGCATATGATATGATACTGGCGGATAACAGGTTTGGCAAAGCCATTATCACCTTTCGTGTGGTGTTCGACACCAATCACCGGATTGCCGGCTTTTTTATTGCAGGTACCAAACTCCTGACTACCGCACTGTTGCCTTATGAAGAAACGGATACGGTGATTACTCCGGACGGTGGTATCCTGTATGGCGTTCTTACAAAGCCCGTGGAAAAACAACCCTGGCCGGTGGCATTGATCATCGCAGGTTCCGGGCCAACTGATCATAATGGTAATAATCCATTATCAGCGGCTGCCAACGGTAACTCTTATCAGCAGCTGGCAGCAGCTTTAGCGGCCAATGGCATTGCCTCTTTGCGTTACGATAAACGCGGCATCGGGCAAAGCACCGGCTTCAAAAAAAGCAGCAGCGCCACCTCACTCGACGATTTTACGGATGATGCCATCGCCTGGATAGATCATCTCCAAAAAAATACGCAGCAATTTAAAAGTGTGGCAGTTATTGGGCATAGCGAAGGGGCTTTAATAGGCCTGATGTGTGCCGGCCGCAGGAGCTTTAACAGCCTGGTATCATTATCCGGACCGGGGGAATGTATGGATAAAGTATTGCTGACACAGTTAAGGCCAATGCTGGCTGATTCGTTATATGATAGGGCGACCGTGATTTTAAATGAACTCCGGCAGGGCAATAATCCGCAGCAGGTACCGGCGGTATTAAGCACGCTTTTCAATCCTTCCCTGTATACTTTCTGGAAAAGTACTTTTCATTATGATCCCTGTACCTTGCTACCCGCTGTAAAAATGCCGTTCTTAATTATTGGCGGTACCAGCGATACACAGGTGCCACCTGTACAAGCCGATATTCTCCATCACTGTAAGCCGGGTTCGCAGCTGCTGATGATCAAAGGAATGACGCACGCGCTGAAAGACACCGCACCCGTTCCCGCAGGGAATAAGACGCCGTTACCACTGTCGCCGCAGCTGGTACCGTCGTTGGCAGCGTTTATAAAGCATTAGCTATACCGGTCGTTTCTCCAGGGGTAAGCGGTATTGGAGTAACCTCTTTCTTCCCAGAAGCCCAGCCTGTTGGCAGTGAGGAATTCAATGCGCCGTATCCACTTGGCGCCTTTCCAGGCATATAGTTCAGGGGTAATCATTCTTACCGGTCCGCCATGTTCTTTTGGTAATGGCGCGCCTTCAAATGTATGTACCAGCAGCACATCCGGTTTCAATGCTTCTTCCAGTGACACGTTGGTGGTGTAATCGTCGTATCCGTAACAGAGTATATGCGTGGCCGTGTCTTTGGGTTGTACCAGCGCGGCCAGGTCCAGCAGGCGAACGCCCACCCAGTTCATATTCAGCTTCGACCAGGTGGTAACGCAATGAAAGTCCGAGGTATCGGATGTTTGCGGCAGTGCGAGGAAATCTTCCCAACTCAAAGTCACCGGGTGTTCCACAGCACCATCGAGGACAAGCTGCCATTCTTCTTTTTCAATTTCCGGCTGTATGCCCAGGTCCAGTACCGGCCATTTATGCGTGATGGTTTGTCCTACCGGTAATACGGGCATGCCATGCCGGTTGGGATTGCCGCTGCCTTTGGGTTTATTATCGGCTACAGATGGGGTGAGCCGCATCTTCTCCTCAAAACGGGATTTGAGCTTCATTCTCGCTTCTACGATACGCTTTAGTTTATCCGCCTCTTCCATAAAGTAATTTTTGGGTCTCAGGGCATAAATATACGGATTTGCGCCTATCCGGGCGGTAGGGCCTGGTGTACCGGGCGCGGCATTATCTGAAAAAAAGTAACCGTTTGGCTATACTTTGTTCATACAAAGTTGTATATTGTACGAACAAAGTAAACTTAAATAAAGGCGCGTTATGGAGGTCATTCAAACGGTATTCAAGGAGATCATCGGGTTCCTGGGTATCTCGCAACTAATAGAAGTATGTAAAACGGGGAATTATAAGGTGCTGCTTACGTTAAACGGGATCTTCTCGGTTATCTCACCGCTGGTACCTTTTCTGCTGTTGCTGGAAATAGGCAGGGCTGTTTTTTATAAGAAATTCAAGATCGAAGACTATAAAATGCCTTTCCTGATCTTTGTAGCCAACCGGTTCATTTCCCGGTTCATCTCTATTGCGGCAGTTGCTTTCTGTATCGGGTTGCTGGAGAAATATGCGTTGATCAATACTTCCCTTAAATGGTACTGGTTTATTTATGGATATGTGATCTGGGAATTCTCTCACTTTATTTACCATTACTATGGACATAAGGTGCGTTTATTCTGGTGCCTGCACTCTACTCATCATGCGCCGCAAACCATGAACCTATCAGTTACTTATGCGCACTTCTTCCTGGAAGCGCCCTATGCAGACGTAATCCGCACCAGTATCTGCATCCTCATGGGCGTGAATCCGCCATTGCTTTTTATCATTATGTTCATCGACGGCACCTGGGGATCTTTCATTCATGTGGGTGAAAACCTGGTTAAAGACGGGCGTCTTGGCTTTCTCAATAAAATCATTCTCACGCCATCGCATCACCGGGTGCATCACGCAAAGAATCCTTTGTACATGGATACCAATTTCTGTAACCTGCTGAACATCTGGGACAAGGTATTTGGCACTTTCCAGCATGAAAAGAGGGATATGCAGATCGAATATGGTATTTCCAGGGAAATGAATCCCAATAATTTCCTGGATGTTTATTTTGGTGAATTGTACGGGTTGTGGAAAGATATACGGAAAGCGCCTGGCATAAAAAACAAGCTGTTGTACATTGTAATGCCGCCGGGATGGAGCCATACAGGGGATCATAAAACCGCGAAAGTGGTGAAACAGGCTTTCCTGGAAGAGGTGCAGCATCAGCAACCATTGCGGCAGCCCACAGCAGATCAGGTCATCTGATCAAACAGGTAATACAGCGGCGATTCTTCGAGCACCACCCGGGAATTCCCCTGCGGTGCATCGTTTTTCCATTTGATCAGCCGGATCGCGCCATCTGCTATTTCAATCCCCGTAATATCGCCATCATTGAAACAGCAACAGCCCGTATTGAAATAAGAGGGATGCGCCATTGTTTTTACCACCTGTTTACCGGCATATTCTGCTTGTCTGGCTGCTAATGCTTTTTGTAAGATGGCTATCTCGCCGGTGTCTCCCTGGGCGCGGGCTTTATCCAGTTGTTTCGTGAGCTTGTCGATATGATCCAGTGATGCAAATACCGGTTTGTGGGTGTGCCCGGAAATGAGGAAGGTTTTCTCGTACCGGATACTCCATTCGTACATCATGATATTGTGGCGGTCGGCCAGGTCAAAGGAATCGGAGAGGGTATCCATCCGGATATCAAAAAAGCGCTGTACGGGTGTCCATATAGCGGCTACAAACCATTTACTGAAAGCATTGCCATCGCTGCGCAGGTCGCCCTGGTGGCCATGTGTGAGATAAATTCTGTAGTCGTGGTCCTGGTAGCGGGTTTGCAGGATAAGTCCTTCATAAACTCTCAGTTTCTTCCCGAAGATTCCTTTCAGAAATTGCTGCCGGGGTATGGCATAATGCCATTCCAGGTCATGATTCCCGAATATCCGGAAATAACGTTGCTGCTGCAGGAACCGGGCTTCTTCCAGCAATGTGTCGCGGTTTTCCCGGATCACGGTAGCCGGCGTGCATTCCCACAATTCCTCGCAATCGCCCAGGTTAATAAATGTGTAGCCTTTGTCGTAGTAATAACGGAGTGCAGCCACATAATTGGCTTCTGCGGCCATAAAGTCGTCCGCACCATCTTTACCTCCTTTATGTTGATCGGAGAAAATAATAAAGCGGCTATGCTCGTAATCAAAAGGAACAATGAGTCCCTTTTGACGGTTGCCTTTGAGGATTTCCTCGTGAAGCTGGGATAGGGAGGTAAATACCTGGGATTTGTCCGGCTGGGAAGAAAACCTGTTTGAAAGCCAGATAACAGGACGCTGGAAGAATTTTTTCACTGGATGCGGCACGCTGTATTTTTTTAGAAAGGTGGCTGAGTACCTTACCACGCACAAAAATGAGCGATTATCAATAACCGCTCAGATTTTTTTATTTCAATAAAGCCAGACCTGTTACAGTTTAGCTTTTTACTTCTTTCTTTACGTTAACCGCACTTGGACCTTTCTGTCCTCTCTCCACTTCAAAAGTTACCTTGTCTTTTTCTTTAATAAGTTCAGTCAGCTGGTTAATGTGAACGAACACACTATCCTGTGTCTGCTGATCGATAATAAACCCGTAACCTTTGGACTCATTGAAAAATTTCACCACACCTCTGCGGATCAGTTCTGCTGGTTCCTCCGGCAATTGTCTGCCTGGTCCGAGCTGAATGTCTTCCACATTGATTTCCCTTTTCCTGCTTGGATCGGGCGGAGTAGAAGAGATATTACCATTCTCATCTATGTAAGCCATCATGTCTTCCAGACTCTTTCCTTTTCCGCTTTCTCTCTTTCGTTCTTCCTTTCTTTCCTGTTTATCCAGTCTTTGTTTCGCTTTTTTCTTTTCTTTTTCTTTTTTACCAACTGTTTCCTGGGATCTAGCCATATTTATGTATATATTTTGATACCTTACAAAGATCGGCTTTTTTTGCGTAAAAGGCCCGGAATATAAAGCAGCACAGCCTTTATGCACAGGTATTTTGCCCCAGGACTCCCCATAGCGGCTATTCTATATTTTTTGCACATTGAAAATAATTCGCATCACGTTGCAGATTATCATGATATTTTATTTGTGACCAGGGGTAATTATGGTGTCATGGGATTTCCATAGATTAGCAAATTGGTTTTAGTGCGCAACAAAATTAACCACCTGGAAGTGGACCCGTCTAAAAAAATTTAAAACGCTTATGATGAAGAAAACGGCCCTGGTTTTCCTTGCTGCTATTGCAGGAAAACAGGCAGTGGCACAGGTAGACGCCGGCCTGTTCCGCTATCCTGATGTATCCCGGTCGCAGATCGCATTTTCCTATGCCAATGATATCTGGATTGTCCCGAAAACGGGTGGCACTGCCATCAAACTGATTTCTCCACCGGGAGTGGAGGCCTTCCCGAAATTTTCCCCGGATGGCAACAAACTCGCTTTCAGCGCCAACTATGATGGCAACGCCGACGTATACGTATTACCGGTAGCCGGCGGGGTACCGCTGCGCCTCACGGAATACGGCGGCAGCGACCGCGTAGTGGACTGGACACCCGACGGCAAGCAGGTGCTTTTTGCCTCCGGCCGGGAAAGCACAAAAGAACGCTTCAACCAGTTCTACACCATCCCGGAAAATGGCGGCGCCGCCACCAAACTGCCACTGGCCTACGCAGAGTTTGGATCATGGTCGCCCGATGGTTCCAAAATGGCCCTGGTTACTCGCTCCCAGAGCTTCCGCAACTGGAAAAGGTACCGCGGCGGTATGAAAGCAGATATCCATGTGTTTGATTTTGCCAAACAACAATCGGAAAACATTTCCGCAAAAAGTGACGCGGGCGATGAATTTCCCATGTGGCACAACAACTTCATCTACTTCCTGTCCGACCGCGGCGCAGAGAAAAGGATGAACCTCTGGCGTTTTGATGTTAATACCAAAGCCTGCGAGCAAATTACCAGCTACAAAGACTATGACGTTCACTTTCCCTCCCTGGGACCGGATGATATCGTGTATGAAGCCAACGGCAAATTGTTTCTCCTGTCGCTGAACACACAACAATCTACCGAGGTGAAAATTAATATCACCACCGACCTCGCGGCACTGAAACCACGCACACAACGCACTGCTAAATATATCCAGTCCACCGCCATTAGCCCTGATGGCCAGCGTGCGCTGATAAGCGCCCGCGGCGATGTTTTCTCCGTACCCGCTGTAAACGGCTACGTGAAAGATCTTACCCGCACCAGCGGTGTGGCAGAACGCTTCCCTGTATGGGCGCCGGATGGCAAAACCATCGCCTGGTGGAGCGATAAATCAGGTGAATATGAACTGTGGCTGGCTGCCGCCGGTAAGGAAAATGAGGCTAAACAGATCACCCATTACGGCCCCGGCTTCCGCTACCGCCCGCACTGGTCGCCCAACAGCAAACAACTTGCGTTTATAGACCACGACCTGAAAATATGGGTACTGGATGTGACCACTGGTAAAACCACGGCGGTCGACAAAGCCCTTCACTATTCACCCGATGTGCTGGATGGCTTCCGTTTCAGCTGGACTCCCGACAGCAGATGGCTTACCTATAGCCGCGACATGGACAACGGCCATGAAGCCGTTTTTCTCTTCGATACAAAAAATAACCAGCGCCACCAGGTAACCAGCGGTTTCTATGATGCCGCCCGGCCGGTGTTTGACGAAGAAGGCAAGTATCTTTATGTACTTACCAACCAGTCGTTCAAACCCACCTACAGCAGTATCGACAATACCTTTATTTACGCCAACAGCACCGTGATCGGGGTTATTGGCCTGCAAAAGGAAACGCCTTCCCTGCTGGCAACCCGCAATGATGCAGTGAATGTAGAGGAAGATAAAAAGGAACCGGAAAAGCCGGCCGCCAAAAAAGGAAAAGAGAAGAAGGAGAAACCTGCGGGCGATAAGAAAGAGACGGCCACCAACATCGACCTGGACAACATGGAAGCCAGGATGGCACTGCTGCCGGTACCAGGCGGCAACTACTCCCGCCTCGGCGCCGTAAAAGGCAAAATCCTGTTTGTGAGCAGCACACCACCCAGCGACGAGGAAAGCGGCGGTGAAGCCACTTTACAATACTATGATATCGCTACCAAACAGGTAAAAACCATCATCAAAGATCCGGGTCAGTACGAACTTTCCGCCGATGGCAGTAAAATACTGGTCAATAACGGGCCCTATGGCGTGATCGACGTGGCCGAAAATCAGAAGATTGACACCGCTATGCAGGTGGACGACATGGAAATGACCGTGAACCCGGCAGAAGAATGGAAACAGCTGTTTATGGACACCTGGCGCCTGGAACGCGATTTCTTCTATGATCCCCATATGCACGGCCTGAACTGGAACAGTGTAAAAGATAAATACCTGCACCTCCTGGAAGGCGCCCGCACCCGCGAAGAAGTAAGCTTTGTGATTAATGAAATGCTCGGCGAAATGAATGCGTCGCATACGTATAATTTCGGCGGCGATATTGAAGATGGCAAGCATGAAAATGTAGGCTACCTGGGCGTGGACTGGCAGGCAGATGGTAAATACTATAAGGTTAAACGCATCATCCGCGGCGCCGCATGGAACGCTGAAGCCCGTAACCCGCTGGACGAACCCGGCGTAAACATCCATGAAGGAGATTATATCCTGGCAGTAAACGGTGAGCCGCTCACCACGGTGCAGGAGCCGTACGGCGCGTTTCAGTCGCTCGCAGGAAAAGTAGTGGAGATCACCTGGAATAGCCGCCCTTCCCTGGAAGGCGCTAAAACCGCGATCGTAAAAACCATCGGCAGCGAATACCGCCTGCGCCACCTGGCCTGGATAGAAAGTAACCGCAAACGTATTGCGGATGCCACCAATAACCAGGTTGGATACATCTTTGTGCCAAGTACCGGCATCGATGGCCAGGATGAACTGATCCGCCAGTTTAATGGTCAGTGGGATAAGGCGGCCCTTATCATTGATGAACGCTTCAATAACGGCGGGCAGATTCCCGATCGTTTTATAGAAATGCTGAACCGCAAACCGCTGGCTTACTGGGCTACCCGTAACGGTACGCCCACACAATGGCCTTCTTACGCGCATTTCGGCCCGAAGGTGATGCTGATCAACGGCTGGAGCGGTTCCGGCGGGGATGCCTTCCCTGATTACTTCCGCAAGGCAGGACTGGGCCCCATCATCGGTACCCGCACCTGGGGCGGTTTGATCGGTATCAGCAATACACCCGGCTTAATCGACGGCGGCATCATCACCGTACCATCCTTCCGCATGTTTAATAACGACGGTACCTGGTTCCGCGAAGGACACGGCGTAGATCCTGATATTGCGGTAGATGAAAATCTCGGCGATATGGCCAAAGGCATCGATCCGCAGCTGGAACGGGCCATCACCGAAATAAAGAACCTGCTGCAAACAAAGCCTTACAAGGCGCCTGCACAGCCTCCTTATGAAGTGAGATAACGGCCTTATATAACTGACCGGTGGCTGTTTGCTTTAACTAAACAGCCACCGGTTTTTTTATTTACGCGGCTGAAAATTCCATCGCAGCCCGCCACTGAAAAAGTAATTGGTCGCAAAACGATGCATCGGTTTATCCGCAAACATCTCAGATAAATTCTTCTCCTTAAAAGTAGCGCCGCTGTAAAGGATACTGCCCCCCGACGCCACAAAATCGATATGCCGGTTCAGGTGCCAGGTATTCTCCAGTCCCACACTTATTTCAGCATAACCCATCAGCCGTTTTTTATCCGGCGCATTCTCCACATCGTACGAAGAACCGCGCATACGGAATGCCAGCGCCAGGTCCGTTTGTTTATTCAGACTGCTGGATACACTTATTTTCTCCGGGAAATTAACATCTATCCTGTACCTGCCGGCTGTTTGGTACTTAATGAGCAATGCAGGCAATATCATAGGCGTGCCAAAACTATTGGTAAGCATAGCGCCTATACCATAGGAGAACCGCTTGTTATGTTGTTTTATAAATATTACGCCCCCGTTAATAAAAATATCTTCCCCATTGATCTTTTTCATATCAGTGAAAACCCCGGCAGATAACATACTCAGCATGCCCCAACGGTTACCGATACTCCGGAAATGAAGGAGCGCCAGCTGTGTTTCCAGCAGTTCTTCCGGAAAGATCCGGTGATCATAATCTTCGCTGACCAGTTTGGTATAGCTGCCGGAAGCCGCGAGGTTCCAGGTACGCACCTTTCCGGTAGCGGTATCCACCTGGTTGCTCAGCATAAATACAGCGCCGAAATTATAACGTTGCTGCGAAGTAGTGGACTTTGTTTTCACACTATCTTCCGGCCTGATATAACGGGAGGGTGGTAAGTAATCCACGCTGATCCCGATGCCGGGACCATTGAGGGAAGTGGCGCCCAGCTGCGCCCACAGGCGTTGCATAGGTGCAAAGGCGAATAAGGCGAGTAACAAACAGGTATATATTTTCTTTTGCTGCACGGGCTGTTTATGTATGCGTTGTTGATTCGTCATGAGTGATATTTATTGCTTTAGAGGAAGACACCATGCACCCCATATACCCCTATGCCTTTACCGGTATTTATTTTCGGGAGATAAAAAACACAATTGCCCCATCCCGTAAAATACAGGCGTCATTACAATGTCATAATTGGGCGGCAGTATTTCCGTATAACCATTACAGTAACTAAATTCAAGGTATACCACGTAGAAGAGCGTACGAAAAAATCTGTGAGCCCATTTGTCTTTTTTAACCAAACATACAGTGCAATGAAACCAAAATTATCGCTTGCGTTCGCATTCGGATGCCTCACCCTCGCGTCTTGTTCAAAGAACTATTTTGCCTCCGGCGAATCCCCGAAAGACAGCCTGTCACCCGCCACCGTTAAAGCTTCAGGCATTACGGATGTTGCCGTGGCATTGGGGAGTAATGCCTGGTTAACACAAAGCAGCGCAGGCGCTGCAGAAGTAGTGGTAGACTATGGCCTGGCCAACTGGACCAGCAGCAGTTCCGTATTCAGCGCTTACTTTCGCACCAGCGCTACCGGCGCCCTTCACCTCGCATTGCGCGGTAAAGTACCGGGTGGCAGCAGCCAGCTGAAAATAACCGCCGCGGGCCAGTCGAAAACTATTACCGCCTCCGGCGGCAACTACCACACCATTGATGTGGGCGATTTTAACCTAACGGATACCGGCTATGTGAAAGTCGATTTCCAGGGCGTATCCAAAACAGGCAGCTACTTCGCCGACCTGTCCGACCTGTACATCAGCGGCGCCGCCACCAGTGGCCGGCTCAACTACATTCAAACCGATGTATACTGGGGCAGGAGAGGTCCCTCTGTACACCTGGGCTATACGCCGCCGGCAGGTAAAAACGTGGAATGGTTTTATAATGAAGTAACCGTACCCACTGGCCAGGACCCGGTTGGATCTTACTTTATGTCCAACGGCTTTAGCCAGGGATATTTTGGCATACAGGTAAACAGTACTACCGAAAGAAGGGTGTTGTTTTCAGTTTGGAGTCCTGCCGATACAGATGATCCCAACAGCATCCCGGATTCACTGAAGATTGAATTACTGCGCAAAGGCCCCAATGTACAAACGGGTTCCTTTGGCAACGAAGGTGCAGGCGGACAAAGTTACCTGGTATACAACTGGCAGGCGGGAACTACTTATCGCTTTTTAACGCATGCTGTGCCGGTGGCCAATAACAAAACGGAATTCACTTCCTGGTTTTATGCCCCTGAAACCGGCGCCTGGCAACTGATTGCCAGCTTCAGACGTCCGCAAACCAATACATACCTGACCGGGTTGTATTCTTTCCTGGAAAATTTCTCCACCGAAACCGGTTACATCGGCCGGAAAGCACAGTACGGCAATCAGTGGGCAAGAGATACCAATGGCACCTGGTATGAGTTAACAAAGGCGCAGTTTACAGGCGATGCAACTGCTGCATCCCAGTCGCGTATGGACTTTGCCGGTGGCGTGGAATCCACAAAGTTCTACCTGCGCAACTGTGGCTTCTTCTCTAACTTTGTAAAAATCAATACGCCGCTTACCCGTACACCATCGGGTACTGCGCCGGTAATTAATTTTAATACCTTACCATAAACAAATAAAAAGGGGCTGTGACTGCAGCCCCTTTTTTCAAACAATAGTAACCCTCAACGTGGCGGAGTATTATTTACGCTCTCCACCTTATCTTTAATTTCCTTTGAAGGCCGGATGCTCAGCGCTTTTTTCCAGAGGATGTTGGCATTTACAGTATCTTTCCTCTCCAGGTAATAATCTCCCATACTATCATACGTATTAAAGCTTTCCGGGTAATAATCTATGTTCAGCTGAAAGAACATTTTAGACTTATCAAAATTTTTCTGTTGCAGGTGGTGGTAGCCAAATTCATTAAAGGTAGGTTCGTAGGGGCGTACCCGGTAGCCCATGTCTTTCGACAAAATATCGAAATGCTGGGTGATAAGTGTTTTTAACGAATCCACCGGGCAGCTGTCATCAGTATAGAGATAAGTAGGAAAGCGGTGATGAGGAAACAGGAATCTTAATCCGTCGTATTCTCCCACGAGCGGTATCGAGTTATGGTCATCATCTTCATAATATTTATAACTCCACCTGAGCTGGTTACCGGGGAATTTTCTCAGGAAATCGGTTAAGTTAAGAATAGCGCTGGTATGAACGGATCCCCGATCGTTATCTTTTCTTAATTGTACAGTATCCAGTCCGGGCTTCATGGTATGGGCCACTGCGAGGTAGAGGTTTTTACCTTTAAATGACTGCTGCAATTGCCTGCTGGCTGTTGCAAGCACCTGGCCTTTATTCCAGGAAATGCTCGGATCTATGGCAATATAACCGTTAAACAACGCAGGATGATACAATAGCGTGTTCACCACCATCAGTCCGCCGAGGGAGTGTCCTATCAGCGTACGGTAGGGGGCCGTGGCGTATTTTTTATCGATATAGGGAATGAGTTCTTTACCAAGGAATTCGGTGAAAGCCTCGCCACCGCCGGAACCCGGATACGCGGAGTCGCGTGTGGGCGTAAGGTCGCGCATCCGGTTACCGCCGGTATTCGGAATGCCAACAATGATCATCCTTGGCAGTGCCGTATTCCCATTAATGGCGCTTAGCTGCAGGATCATTGATTGCAGGGAGGAGAAGTGAAAATCACCGTCCAGCACATATACCACCGGGAACGCCGGCTTTGCAGAATAGCTGGTATCCGCCGAAGGCGTATAGATCCATAAGGGCCTTTTTTCTTTTAGCACATCAGAATATATGCTATCGGGTTGCCCGAAGGAAACCAGGCTTTGGCTTGTTTGTGCCATCACACCAGCACGACCACCACCGCATAGCACCAGGAAGGCCAGGAACACCAGAAATACCAGGAATATTTTTTTCATACCGGGTTATTATTTCCCGAAAGATGGAATTTTCCGGGCACGTATTTCCGGAGTTGTGATGCAGGCGGGGATTAATGTGACGGAGTGGGTGTTTTGCGTGACAAAGCGGATTTTGTCTTGGCTCAGGATTACGCTGATTTTATTGATTTAGGGGATTTGAATACTTTGGATTTTTAAATGATTTTGGGAGATATAAGCGGATCTTTTATAAGATTTTTAAATGATTTAAGAAGATATAATCGATATACCCGCTTATATCTTCTTAAATCATTTAAAAATCCAAAGTATTCAAATCCCCTAAATCAATAAAATCAGCGTAATCCTGAGCCAAGACAACCTCCGCTAGACCTTGCGGAAAACGACGATGCCGTTATGTCCGCCGAAGCCGAAGGTATTGCTCATGGCTACGTTGACCGTTTTTTCTATGGCGGTTCCCAGTACGATCTGTAAGGTGGAAGGGATGGCGGCATCCAGTTCCTGTGTATTGATAGTGGGAGGGATGATGCCTTTCTGAATGCTCATGACGCTGGCGATAGCTTCTATGGCGCCGGCGGCGCCAAGCAGGTGGCCGGTCATGGATTTGGTAGCGCTGATGTGCAGGTGCGACGGTGCGGCTCCGAACATTTTGCCGATGGCAGCTATTTCGCTCAGGTCGCCCACGGGGGTGGAGGTGGCGTGTGCATTCAGGTAATCCACTTCTTCTTTATTCAGCCCGGCGTCTTCCAATGCGAGCTGCATAGCCCGCAGGGCGCCCAGTCCTTCCGGATGGGTGGCGGTCATGTGATAGGCATCGGCGGTCATGGCTGCACCGGCTACTTCGGCGTAAATGTGTGCGCCCCTGGCTTTGGCATGTTCATACTCTTCCAGTATGAGTGCTCCGGCGCCTTCTCCCATCACAAAGCCATCGCGGTGCACGTCGAAAGGACGCGAGGCGGTGGTAGGGTCATCATTGCGCACCGACATAGCTTTCATGGCACAGAAGCCACCTACAGATGCCGATGTAATGGGCGCTTCGGAGCCACCGGTTACAATTACCTTCGCCTTACCCAAACGGATATACGTTAACGCATCCATAATAGCGGTATTGGAAGTGGCGCAGGCCGATACCGTTGTATAATTAATGCCCATCAGGCCATATTTAATGGAGATCATGCCTGATGCCATATTGGTGATGAGCTTGGGCACAAAATAAGGGCTGAAACGGGGATTAAAATCGCCGGAAACATATTCAGTAACCTGTTCTTCGAAGGTTTGCATACCGCCCTGGCCGGAGCCCCAGATCACACCGGTATCAAAAGGATCCATGGTACTGAAGTCCAACCCCGAATCTTTCACTGCCTGGTCGGCCGCTACGAGCGCATACTGCGTAAACGGGTCCGTTTTGCGCACTTCGCCTTTGTCGAGCAACGCGCCGGGGTCAAAGCCTTTCAGCTCGTGTGCAAACTGTGTGCGGAAGCGGCTGGCATCAAAGTGACTGATGGTGGCAGCGCCGCTTTTACCGGTAACAAGACTATTCCAGAAATCGGTAACATTGTTACCAATAGGGGATACGGTACCCATTCCTGTTATGACAACTCTTTTCATAGCTGGTTATTTATGACGCAGATCGTCCAACAGCTGCTCCGCAATGTGGCGGAAAGCTGATGGTCCCATCACCCTCGATAAAAGAAGGGAGGCCTGCAAATTGGATATGATAATGAGCGCACGCGTGTTAGCGGCGCCTTTAAAGTGAATGCGTTTCTTTTTCCGGCCTTCTTCGAGGCACCGGGTAAGCCAGGCGAGGATGCCGCTGGCCATTTCCTGTACTTTCGCCTGCATAGCCGGTTCCAGCGTCTCAAAATCCGGGGCGAGAGAGCCCATCAAACAGATATTGCCTTCTTTGCTGTGCCGGCGGAATACTTCCGTCAGCTTTACCAGTTGTTCTTCTTCCGGCAAACTTTTCCACTTGCTCGTTTGTGCGATAAATTTCGCAATGTCCTGGTCTACTATTTCCACGCCCAGGTCGGCTTTCGCCGGGAAATGATAATGCACCGCCGCATTTTTTATCTCCAGCGGTCCTGAAATGTCTTTGTAACTAAAGGCGTTAAATCCTTTGGTCCTCACCAGGCGGTCGGCCAGCGCCACTATTTTATCTTTTGTTTCAGACATACTTTGCCGTTTGCGGCACAAATATACTTACTTAGTAGTAAGTAAACAAATGCACGGCTTTTTTGTAATTTATTGGCTTAAAAAAAGCGGGGAGGTTTGATTTCAAACTTCCCCGCCGGAATTACTTATATGGGCAACAGTATTACTCTGCCTTTAAGCTGTTAATGGGATTCATCAGTGCCGCTTTTATACTCTGGAAGCTGATCGTGAGCAGGGCAATCAGCATGGCGGCCACACCGGCCAGCACAAATACCCAGTAATGAATAGAGATGCGGTAAGGGAATTTCTGCAACCACTGATCCATGGTATACCACGCCACCGGGAAGGCAATCAGCGCGGCAATGCCCACCAGCTTCAGGAAATCGGCAGAAAGCAGGCGCGTAATGCCGGATACGCTGGCGCCGAGTACCTTGCGGATGCCTATTTCTTTGGTTCTGCGCTCCGCGGTATATGCGGCCAGTCCAAATAACCCCAGGCAGCTGATCACAATAGCCAGCGTGGCAAACAGCCGGGAAAGCTGCTGCATCAACGTTTCATTGGTAAACATCTCGTTAAACTGGTCGTCCACAAACTGGTAAGTAAATGGATAAGCCGGATTCAACTCCTTCATCACATCGCCGATTTTATGAAGCGCTGTTTCCTTATCTGTAGCCGCATTCATGCGCACATACAGGAGGTTGGCGCCATCAGGAACACAATAGAACACTACAGGATCAGGTGAGCCATACATATTACCATAAACATAATTTTTCACTACACCGGCTACACGGGAATGAATGACAGAATCGGCGCTGAATGGTGTGTTAATAGTTTTGCCTACAGCGCTTCCTTTACCCATCAACTGTTCCAACGATTCGGTGATCAGCACATCCATGCCATTGGCAGCAGCCACCGGTTTAAAATCACTGCCGGCCACTATCTTCATTCCGGTAGTTTGAATGAACTCGGGGCTTATGCGCCGCTGGGAAACAAGGATTTTATCAGTAGGCGATTTTCCGCTCCAGCTGATATCGTCGGTGTTGTTGCCGCCGTATAAAGTAACCTGGTCCGCCAATGCGGCATTTTCTATCACGCCGGTAGCCAGCAAGGCTGTTTTAATAGCGGCAAAGTTTTGCTTCATCGTTCCCTGAAGCTGCATGGAAATAAGATTATCTTTATTAAGACCGAGATTCCGCTTCTTTACATGCTGGATCTGCTGGTAAATGATAGCCGTGCAAATGATGAGCGTAATGGAAACACTGAACTGCGCAATCACCAGGCCCTTACGGACAAAGGCGGCACTGCCGGTCTTCGACTTAATACCTTTTAACACAAAAACCGGGTTAAAGGAAGACAGGTACAGCGACGGATAGCTGCCTGCCAGTACGCCGCAAATCAGCGTAATCCCCAGCAACCAGATAAGATGCATCGGTTCATTCAGCCCCACGCTGAGGCGCTTATCTACCAGCGCATTAAATGCGGGCAGCACCAGGAATAGCAGCAGCACCGCCATCACCGCTGCCAGCATCGACATAAACAATGCTTCACCGATAAATTGCGTGATGAGTCTACTTTTTCCTGCACCCACTACTTTGCGGATGCCCACTTCTTTTGCGCGTTTTTCACTGCGCGCGGTAGATAGGTTCATGAAATTAATGCAGGCAATGAATAAAATGATCCAGGCAATCAGGGAAAACAAACGGACATACTCTATGCGGCCACCACTTTGTTTTCCGTCAGTGAACTGGTCGCGCAACCGCCAGTTGTTCATACTGAACAGGAAGGCCTGGTTAATGGCGCCGGGATTGTGCGCTGCAATGAAGTTTTGAAGTTTATGGTTGATAGCGGTCAGATCTGCATGGGGAGCCAGTTCGGCATATGTGTCAACAGAATTGGCGCCCCAGTTTTTCAGATAAGGATTTTGGTTGAAAAAGATCTCAAAAGGAGCTACCCATTCAAATTTCAGCGTGGAATTTTCCGGGATATCTTTTATTACCCCGGATACCACGTATGGCTGCGCATTATCCACCGTAATGGTTTTACCCACTACATTCTTTGTGTCGCCAAAAAATTTCCGGGCGGTTTTTTCAGTGACCACAATGGAGTATAACTGCGGAAACGGAACAGCCGCATTGCCTTCTGTAAAAGGAAGCGTGAAAATATTAAAGAGGCTGGCATCCACATAAATACCGCCGGCATACATTTTTTTATCTCCGAACGTGAATAACAGGTTGGTCGTCTGTTCTGAGGTACGGCAGGTTTGCGTAATACCCGGTATTTCTGTCTTCATCGCATCGGCCAGCAGGGCAGGCGTAGAGGTAAATGTGCGGATGTTACCATCATAATTCCAGTTTTCCCACACCTGGTATATCCTGTCTTTTTTCACGTGAGAGCTGTCGTAGGTAACTTCATCTTCTACCCATAAAAAAATTACACCGGCGCAGACCAGGCCAATGGCCAGTCCGAAAATATTCAGAAAGCTGTAGGTTTTGTTTTTCCAGAGATGTCTGAATGAGATCTTAATATAATTTTTTAGCATCATCATTTGTACACATTTGGGAGTAGTGCGACTAGCTCCGGCCAAGATAATGCCATAGCATTTTATATTGATAATGAGTTATTTGGATAATTAAGGTTGTCCGTTTTCACGGGAGAAGTGTTCATTTCCGGACAGGCAGCAGCACTTATTGCCAGGTGGCAGCAACTATATGCCCGGGTTCATTGTTAATTTATCCTGGTTCACACCCCCATTTGCCCGGTTCACCTAAAAATATTAGTTACGGTGAACAAGGGAATTTACTTTGCCATAAATATAAATGTCGACCTTATGAAACGGTATAAACAATGGAAAGTAATACTGCTGGTGGCGATTGGCTGTTTTATCGCCGTACAGTTTATCCGCCCGCGTATTACCCATCCACCCGTTACAGGCGAACCGGATGTTCCGCCGGAAGTCAGCGCTGTGTTGCGGAAGGCCTGCTACGACTGCCACTCAAATGAAACGCACCTGGCCTGGTTCGACCAGATTTCACCTGCTATCTGGCTGGTGGCCGGTCATATCACGGAAGGCCGGCGGGTGCTTAATTTCTCCAACTGGGACAGTATACCGAAAGACCAGCGAAAAGGAAAACTGTTTGAATCCCTCAACCAGATGCAGTTCAATGTAATGCCACTGTCGCAGTACACGGCCCTCCATCCCGCGGCACGCCTTACAAATGATGAGATCAGCATCCTGAAAAACTACCTGGCCACACAACTTGCTCCCCTGAAGCCAGACAGTAATAAAACCATTGCGGCCAACCTTCAATACGCCGCCTGGCATCCGGACAGCCCTGTTGTAAAAGTATTGCCCGTACCTAACGGCATCGCCTATATGCCGGAGTATAAGAACTGGGAAGCCATCAGCAGCACCCAGCGACTGGACAACGGCACCATGCGGGTCATTACCGGGAATGACATCGCCGTGAAGGCCATCCGGGAACACCAGACCAATCCCTGGCCCGACGGTACTGCTTTCGCAAAAATAGCCTGGGATGAACTTCCTGATGCCGCCGGGAACATTACTCCGGGGGAGTTTAAACAGGTAGAATTTATGATCAAAGACAGCCATAAATATGCTTCCACCAAAGGCTGGGGATGGGCGCGCTGGAAAGGAACCGCGCTGAAGCCCTATGGTAAAAATGCTATGTTCACCATGGAATGTGTTAACTGCCACCAACCTATGCGCAACAACGATTTTGTATTCACTACCCCTACGCAGCACACGGTTGCCTCACTGCCGGATACGCTGGGCCTGAAGCTAAC
The DNA here is from genome assembly GCF_051362515.1 of Chitinophaga sp. ARDCPP14. Taxonomy (NCBI): domain Bacteria; kingdom Pseudomonadati; phylum Bacteroidota; class Chitinophagia; order Chitinophagales; family Chitinophagaceae; genus Chitinophaga; species Chitinophaga sp. ARDCPP14. The sequence goes on from NZ_JBKIXB010000009.1 coordinate 158,102, forward strand.
TGAATGGAAGGTGATCACCAGCGGTATCCAGAAAGATCAGACCATGAGTACCCTGTATGGCAACGAACGGGCAGTAGCCAGTGCAAGGAAAAGAGCGGCCACTTATCCGGCAGATGCCCTGCTTACATTGGTCACCTGGAAACAGCAACCGGACGATCATTGGTTTGGCGCAGTCATTCCAGGTATCGTGGCATCTGTAGAACAGGTGCAGTTCCAGCCGGGTAACATCTCGCCGTTATATAAAAAATATAACGGTAGAAACCTGGTGGCCGACAAAACCAGTGAAGAGGAAATAAAAAGCAGGATCGCCTACATTACCCGCCAGCGGGCATCTGTAATGCCCTAAGAAGTTTTCTTTGCTTTTTTAAGGGCTATCTTGTATTTATCAGGGGTACCGGAAATGTTGATGTTCATAAAACGCACCTTTTTATCTTTATCCCGGTATTCAATTTCATCCACCTGGTCCACGTTCACCTCTTCCTGCTTCCGGCCAAAAAGCGCCTGGAAGCCTACCTGGGTCACCATCTTCATCGGGATGCGGAGGTAGTAGTTCATACTCATGTCCAGCGACTGGTTGCCCGAAACCTCAATATAGCCGAGCGACGAATTGATGTTCATATTTGGAATAACGAGCGTGCCGTTTTTCAGGGTTAGCTTATTGCGCAGGGTATCAAAGCGTACCATGCGGAGGTTCTTATCTTTAAAGTAACCGGCCATGGCCTGCATAGGACCAAAATCCAGCAGGGTGCCATTGGTGATTTCAATATCCATCTGCGATTCCGTTTCACTCAGCACCGGCGTAAGATCGGGATGCATGCGCACATAGCTTTTGATATTCCCGCTCAGTATACCTTTCAGGTTGTTGTTGAGCACAAAGTCCTGCCCGAAGTTGTCGAACTTGATGAGCAGTTTGGAGATGTCCACATTTTTGAGATAGATACCGCTCCGGAAATACAGTTTCTTAGGATCAGCTGCATTGAACATGCCACGCATGGCAATATGTCCGCCGGCAATATTCATGGCAATGGTATCTACCTTTATTTTCTGGTCTTCCCGCATATGAATATTCGCAAGCACATTTTTCAGCCACAGCTTTTTGTATTTGATCTTCTTTATATCCACCTGTGTTTCAAATTCTGAAAAAGGAATATTGAATACATTGAAGCCGGTGGCATGCAGCGAGTCGTTTTCTTTTACAGTGGTGCGCCGCGCGGGTGCTGCGCCTGCCACGGGATGGTCGCTGAAATCATAGTTCATCAGTTCATCAATATCCAGCATGTCAGATTTGAACCGGAAGTAATTGCTGCGTTTTAACTGGCGTTTGCTTTTGCCGGTAGCATAGCGCATGTTCAGGTTGAAATCGGTGCGGCCTACTTTACCGGTAAGCGTATCTACCACAATAAAGCGGTTATTGCCGTACCGTATACGCCCGGTCACATTTTCCACTTTGATAGGATGTTGTTTCAATGTGCCGGAAATATTGGCGATGCGGGCATCTATCCGTTTAAAAACAGTATCGTATTTTATGCTCATTTTACTCCGCAGCCAAACGTTGTTGGCTTCTTCATACCAATATCCCTGCGGAATAAATTTATGGCCGCGTTCACTTATCAGGTCATTTACAGCCAGGCGGTCCGACTTAAAATCGAATGCCACTTCCGTGTTTCCTTTTTTAATTTTATCAAACCAGATGAGGTAGTTATTTAACCTTCCTTTGAGTGCAAAGCTGGTGCTGTCGATGTTTCCGCTAAAGTTAGACACCCGTAAACTGGTGTCGTTGATCATCACTGCCGCGTTAAAATCATGCAGGGCGTGCGGGTACTGCTGGAATTTGGCGTACAGCTTTTCTACCTTGAAGGTGCCTTTGGGCAAAGGATTGGGATGCAGTAATTCTTTTACCGACGTTTCAAACGCCAGGCCGATATTAAACCCGGTAATTACTTCTTTGGATAAAATGGGATGAGTAGAATCAAATTTGTACAATTCTCCCAGCTGCAAACGCTTGCTGGAAGCGCTGAAATTTACGGCTACCGGTTTATCCTGCTGGTGAAACAGCGCCGGTACATCACTGACGGCGCCCTGCGCCAGTATATCGGAGCTGCCTATACGAAAAGCAATGGAATCCAGCTGCAGCCGCCCCTGCCGAATTTGCGCATGCACATTCATATTGCGTACCGGCAGGTGATAGCCGGGAATACGGAATTCAAGGTTTTTAACAGTGAGCTCACTTTGTACGCCGTCTTTCAGTTTAGCTAAACTTTCTTCCGGTATGCGCATATCCACTATTTCCCGGAAATTCATATTCAGCTTGATTTCACCGCTGATCTGTTCAAGGTCTTTGATGCCGAGGAACTCGCCCACGAAGCGCAGGTTCAGCTCAGAATATAACTGCATCAGGATTTGCGGATCGGTGAAATTTTTCATCACGAAGTTACCTTTGAATATGCCGCTTCCCGGTTTGGCGTTGAAGTTCAGTATATGCAGTTCGGATGTTTGCAGGTTATGCGCGGCGCCATTGGTATAAAACCCTTTGAAGCCGAGCTGGTCTACTTTCCGGTCGATCTTCTTATTCTGGAACCATACATTTTCGCAGCCAAAATTAAATTCCATTAAAGGCATGATGCCTTTGCCGATAGCGCCTTTGATAATGCCATCGAAAAAGACGCGGCCATCATGACGGTATTTATCCAGCATCACAGCCACGTTTGCCGGCACCATGGCCAGCAGGAGGTTCAGATCCGGTTTATCGCCTTTAACTTTCAGGTCCACAAAATGTTCGCTGACCACTCCCTGCAGTTGCAGCGAGGCCTGTTCCAGCCGGATAGTACCGGGAGGCAGGGTCAGTTGTTTTTGCTGCTTGTCGTAAACAGCTGCCAGTTTAAAGTTCAGTTGTTTGTGCCGGAAGAGGGTGGTATCGGATTTCCCGGTGATGTCTATTTCCAGCTTACTGTCCATATCGATGGCGATATGGGCGGAGTCCATCGCGAAAGCTGTTTTTATCCTATCTATATGGGTGTTCACTTTCAGGCCGGACATGCCGTCGAAATAGCTGACGTCAATATTTTTCAGGATTATTTTCTTCAGGTCCAGGCTCAGGTCTTCGCTGGAGTCGGCCGGCGCGGCAGGACCGGTACTTTTGAATTCATGGGCTTTGATCAGGTCTACATCGCCGTTGGCATAACGGGCCACATGCACGCGGCCATTGGCCAGCACAATAATGCGGGCATTGTAGCGCTGCCGGAGGATATCTGGTAAGCTGAAGCCCACGTACAGGCGTTCTACCTGGTACAGTGGCTGTCCCTGCATTTTTTTATCTGCAAAAAAACGAACGTCGTGCAGGGCAATAGAAATATATGGGAAGTTGCTGAATGGAGAAATACTACTTTTTGTGATGACCAGCTCCCCCGCAAACTGCTTATTCAATTCCTTCACCGCCATCTGCGTGAGCCGCTCCTGTTGACTGTATAAGATACCGCCGGCTATTGTCATCACCAACAAAAAAACGCCTGTGATGATCAGGAATAGCCTGATTACTTTTTTTCCCCGCTTCATGTAAATGCCTTTCTGAACGATAAAATTATGAAAAAATATAGCAGATATTTTTCATCTCTTAAGAACGGCCAGCGATTTTTATTATTTTTAACGATTCATAAAATCTGGTTACATGAAAAGATTGATAGCCCTGTTGTTGCTCGCAGGAAGTACGCATGTTACAATGGCCCAGCAGAAAAAGCTGGACAAGTTATCCGGAAACCCCGTATTCCCGGGCTGGTACGCCGATCCGGAAGGAGTGGTATTTGGTAAGGAATACTGGATTTATCCTACCTATTCTGCCGCTTACGAAAAACAGGTGTTCTTCGACGCTTTCTCGTCGCCCGACCTGGTTAACTGGACAAAACACCCGCATATCCTGGATACCGCTTCGGTGAAGTGGGCCAAACGCGCCGTATGGGCGCCGTCCATTATAGAAATAGCGAATAAGTATTACCTGTTCTTTGGCGCCAACGACATACAGAACAACGAGGAAACAGGCGGCATTGGCGTGGCGGTGGCCGACAATCCTGCCGGTCCGTTTAAAGACTATCTCGGCAAACCACTGGTGGATAAGATCATTAATAAGGCGCAACCCATCGACCAGTATGTATTTCACGACAGCGACGGGAAGTATTACCTGATCTACGGCGGATGGGGACATTGTAATATTGCACAGCTGAAACCCGATTTAACCGGCTTCATTCCCTTTGCAGACGGCACTACCTTTAAAGAAATCACTCCCGAAAAATACGTGGAAGGACCCACCATGTTCAAAAAAGATGGTAAGTACTACTTTATGTGGTCTGAAGGCGGCTGGACAGGCCCCGACTACAGCGTGGCCTACGCCATCGCTGATTCCCCGATGGGCCCGTTCAAAAGGATCGGCAAAATCCTGGAACAGGACGCCACCATCGCCACTGGCGCAGGTCATCACTCTGTTATCGGTATTCCGGAGGAAAACCGCTGGTATATAGTGTACCACCGCCGTCCATTAACCGAAAAAGCGGCTAATTCCCGTGAAACCTGTATTGACCGGATGTATTTTGATAAAGACGGTTATATCAAACCAGTGAAAATCACCCGCGAAGGCGTTACCAAAGCGGTGATCCGCTAAACATTTCCCTATTGCGTAAATAAAATTCCGGATACGATTACATTGCCGGTCTTGCCTGCTCCAATTTTGCACCATCAAAAAAAGCAAAATATGATCAGGCAAACCGGCTTAGTTTTTTTATTTATCGTACTCCTTTTTTCACCCGTGTGCCTGCGGGCAGAAGAGGAGAATGCTGGTACCATCAGGGGAAAAGTGATCACCACAGATGGTAAGCCTGCCAGTGATGTAGTCATCCTCTTACAGGAAACGAATGAAACCGCAATATCGGAAACGGATGGATCTTTCGTGTTTAACCGCATAAAACCGGGCAGTTATCACCTCACCGTAACGCTGATGGGGTACACCCCCATAGAGGAACAGGTAGTGGTAAATGCCGGGAAAACCACTACCATCAGGTTGCAGCTGGCCGTTACCAGCAAAGCCCTGAAAGAAGTAGTGGTAACCGGTAACCATAATAAACTCATCAAAACCTCCAGCTACGATGTGGCAAAAATGCCGCTGAAAAACCTGGAAAACCCGCAGGTATACAGCACCATCACGAAAGAACTGTTACAGCAGCAGGTGGTATTTTCAGTGGATGATGCCCTGAAAAATGCACCGGGTCTTACCCGTATGTGGGACGCCACGGGCAGAGGCGGCGATGGTGGCGGTTATTATAACCTCCGCGGGTTTATCACCCAGAGTAAATTGCGCAATGGCCTGGCTGGTAATGTGACCGCTAAAATTGATGCCTATAACCTGGAGCAGGTGGAAGTCATCAAAGGACCGTCTGCCACCTTGTTTGGTAACAGTCTTACTTCCTACGGCGGCCTCATTAACCGCGTTACCAAAAAACCTTACGATCATTTCGGCGGAGATGTTACCTACGCAATGGGCAGTTACGGTTTTAACCGCGTAAGCGCCGACGTAAATACGCCGCTGGACAAGGAAAAGGACGTATTACTGAGAATCAATACGGCCTATAATTACGAAGGCAGCTGGCAGGATTATGGCTTTAACAAAAATTTCTCCTTCGCGCCAAGTTTATCCTATAGGGTCAACGACCGTCTGTCTTTCCTCTTCGATGCAGAATATTCCACGGGACAGAATACCGGTTTGGGTGTGTTTTTCTTCCCGTATATGCAGCCCATGGCTGATCTGGGCACTAACCGCGCCGATGAGCTGAAGATAGATTACAAACGTGCCTATGCAAAGAATGACCTGTACCAGACTTCCCGTAATACCAATATTTTCGGGCAAATGAAGTATAAGTTGTCTGACCAGTGGTCCATGAGCACCAACATCAGCTCTACCAACAGCTTTTCAGATGGTCCTTCTCCCTATTTTTATCTCCTGTCTGACGCCGCGGCTACCGGGGTAGCTGGCGCCAAAGGAAGTAACTATATTTCGCGTAACGACCAGTTTACCGATAACAGCAGGGATCGTATCCTGGAAATACAACAAAACTTTAATGGAGATTTTAACATCGGCAGCCTGAGAAACCGTTTCGTTGGCGGATTGGATTATTTCCATCATAATGCCGACCAGTTCTTTGGTGGCGGTACCTATGATACCATTCCTTCTCACGGCGATATCCCCACCTATTCCAATTTCAATCGCCGTAACCTGGATACATTGTACAATAATCACGGTTTGGCATTTACGTTTCCTATCCGGAACCTTACCAATACTTACAGTGCCTATGTATCGGATTTGTTGAACCTGACCGATAACCTGATAATCATGGCCGCCCTCCGCGTGGATTATTTTGATAACAAGGGCAGTTACAATGATGTAAAAGGTATTTATGAAGGTGGCTACAACCAAACCGCTTTCTCTCCAAAACTGGGTATCGTGTATGAGCCTTTAAAGGACAGGATCTCCATATTCGGTAATTATCAGAACGGGTTTACTAACCAGGTAGGCACCAGTGCTGCGGGGAAAGCGTTTAAACCGGAGCAGGCCAACCAGCTGGAAGGAGGTGTGAAATTACAGTTGTTGAATGGCCGTATTAACAGTACGCTCAGTTACTATAATATCAAAGTAAAAGATGTACTCCGTCCGGATATGGCGAACCCCAATTTCTCTGTACAGGATGGAACGCAGGTGAGTAAAGGATTTGAGGCAGAAGTAATTGCCAATCCTTTCCAGGGCTTTAACATTGTGGCTGGTTTTGCTTATAATGATTCCAAATATGAGGCCGCTGCTAAAGAGGTGGAAGGAATGCGTCCCGGTACTGCTGGCGCGCCTTCAGTAGCTAACCTGTGGCTCAGTTATCGTATATCCGCCGGCGTAGCCGACGGTCTTGGTTTTGGTTTTGGCGGTAATTATGCCAGCGACAATAAAATAGTGAACGACAGAACGGTCGGTACTTTTATATTGCCATCGTACACCGTGTTAAACGGTAGTATTTTCTACGATCAACCCCGTTTCCGCGTGGCGGTTAAAATGGATAACATTACGGATAAGCATTACTGGATTGGCTATACTACTGTAAATCCACAGAAGCTGAGAAGCTTTACCGGAAGTTTGTCGTTTAAATTTTAATAAGAAAAGCCTGGGCGGTGTAGCCTCACAGTCCGGGCTTTTTCAGTTATGCTGCCACACCAGCGCGACGATCCTCCTGTATTTCGTAGTGGTGAAAGCGTAATTTTTTACGATAATAAACAAATACCACTGTAGCCACGGCGCCCGCCAAACCTGCTACAAATACCGTTAACCGCGGACCTATAAAATGTGCCAGCAGCCCGGTGAGCAAACTGCCCACGGGAATAATGCCCTGAAAAGCCATGATATAATAACTGATAGCCCTTGCGCGCATGGTGGGAATAGCGTGTGTTTGAATGTAAGTATTAATAGACGCGGTTTGCGCCATCATACCCACACCGGAAAGCGCCATAAATACCAGTGCCAGCGGCAACCAGCCCGACAGCGACAACAATAGTACGCTGAGCGAAAAAATAAGACTGGCAGTAATGAGGAGCTTTACAAGATCCTTTCCCGGCTTTAGTTTGGCCATGTAAATGGCTGCGGCAATAGACCCAAGACCAGCAGCACTTTCAAACCAGCTGAATGTTTTGGCGTCGCCATTGAAAATGTCTTTGGCAAATACCGGCATCAGGGTATTGAAGGGAATCACAAACAGGCTGCTGGCTGAAAGCATGAGCAGGAGCGACGATAAGTCTTTATCACCGGCGATATAATGAAAACCCTCTTTTAGTTCGGCCCATATGCTCCGGTCCGACCGGAGAACCGGCGGCAGTACAATTTTCATCATCCATAAAGAGATCAGCACCGGCACATAGCTCAGGAAGTTGCTGACAAAGCAGATATCTTCCCCGAAAGTACTCAGGATAATCCCTGCCAGCGCAGGCCCTGCGATGCGGGCAAAATTAGACATCGTGGAATTCAGCGCAATGGCGTTGGGGAGGTCTTCCCTTTTTTCTACCATTTCCACCATCAGCGATTGCCGGCAGGTAACATCAAAGGCGTTGATAACGCCTTGTACCAGCGATAGTAAGATGATGCCCGGAATATTATAGTAACGCAACAGGATCATGAGCGCCAATGCGCCTGCCTGCAGCATGGAAATGATTTGGGTGATCATCAGGATCCGGTAACGGTTGTGGCGATCGATATAACTGCCGGCGTATGGCGACAGGAGCAGGGAAGGAATTAAGCTTACAAAACTCACTACCCCCAGCAGCACTGCCGAGTTGGTGAGGCGGTATACCAGCCAGCATACGGCTGTTTTCTGCATCCAGGTACCTATAAGTGAAACTGATTGTCCGTAGAAGAATAACCGGAAATTCCGGGATTTTAAAGCACGAAAAGCATCCATTTAGAAATCATATTTAGGGTATTGATCCGTTATTGAACTGGTGCAAATTTCGGTAAGTGAAGTATATTTGTTAAATAGATTGTTTTAATGATATTGATTGATAAAAACGATTAGTGCATGGAACTCCGTCAACTGATGTATTTCGTGAAGGCCGCAGAAATGGCGCATTTTACAGAAGCGGCAGCGGCGCTGTACATTACCCAGTCTACTTTATCGCAACAGATCAAGCAGCTGGAAAATGAACTGGGCATGTTATTGTTCGACCGGATCGGCAAGCATGTTCACCTCACAGAGGCAGGCGGGGTTTTCCTGCTGCATGCCCGGCAAATCCTGCTCGACGTGGAGAAAGGCAAACAGGCGATCCAGGATTTGCAGAATATGCTGAGCGGCGAATTACGTATAGGCGTTACGTATGCCTTTACCTCGTTCCTGTTGCCGGCGCTGGCCACTTTCCCGGTAAAATATCCCGGCATCAAAATATTCGTGGAGTATGGTACTACTGAACAGCTGGAGAATAAGCTAAGAGCGTCTGAACTGGACCTGGTACTGGCTTTTCACCAGGATGCGTTTTACAAAGACCTCGAAACTCGTGAGCTGTTCCGTTCCCGGATTGTAGTGGCGGTGTCTAAAAAGAACAAGCTGGCAGGATTAAAAAAGATCAACCTGCAAAGTTTAAATGGTATGGATTTGATCTTTGCCTCGCGGGGTTTCAGCGCCCGTGATTCGCTGGACGAAGTGTTACAGAAGAATAAAATTCAGCCTTCGGTGAAGATTGAAATGAATGATGTGCATTCTATTTTATCATTGGTGGAGAAAGGACATTGGGCTACGCTACTTAACGAAAGGGCCTTGCTGGGATGGAAAAACCTGGTGGCCATTCCTATTGAAGGAAAGGAGTTACAACGCCGGGCATATATCATCTGGCAAAAAGAAACGTATCACAAAAAAGCGGCAGATCTGTTTATAAAGGAATTACTGAAGGAGTTGCCGCCCACAGGGAAGTAAGGCGGCGCCATATGGCACTCAGCAGCAACATAAGTGCTGCCGCCGGGTGACCACAGGTAAGGGGTTATTGTGCGGTTCGCAGTTCTGCGATATTGCATTTATAATATTTTTCAAATACATCTGACAGTTCTTCCCATCCGCTGTATTGGGTGAGACTGGCAATATGCGTGAGTGTACGGTCGGTTTCAATAAGCATTTTAAATACAAATGCCATTTTTTCCTGCAGGATCAGTTCTTCCACAGTGATGAGGAATTCCTGTTCAAATGGTGCTTCCAGGAATTCGGACGCTACGCTAAACCGGTCGCAGAGCGCTTCCTTGCAGGTCGCTTCCGCCGGATGATGAATAATATAATTGGCTATTTCCCGCAGCTTTTCGCGGTAGTGTTCCATCAGCATCAGCGAGGGAGGGCCTTGCAGGTAACGGAGATAGGTAGCGTAAAAGTCGATGGCATTACGCCGGAAGAAAACGTCTGCCGTTTCGCCCACTGCTTTGAAGCTGCGGATCCGGTGCATGATCTGGTAGTTGACTTCATTAAGATGATAAGGAGCTTTTTTAACGGGCTGTTTGTCTGCAGCCGGTTCTTTCAGATTCAACACCTTGAACAGGGGAAATTCAGAGACCAGGTGTTTCGCCGACGGCAGGTGCAGATTTACGTGAAAGTTGATCGTAAATTCCTTTTCTGTGATCAGGGTGGTGGTGTGAGTGGCGCCTTCCCGGGTATTCATTTCCTTTTTGCCCGGTTTCATCTTCATGGGAAAAGCCGCCGCATTTTCAGCAAAACCGGAAATACAAACAGGCAGACAGGCGTTGTCCGGCGCTACCGTGGTAAGTTCCACGCCCTGTTTCAGATGAACCAGGGCGTAGTGGACAGACAGTTCATTGAGCGCTATCTCCTGATCCATGATCACCCCGTTTTCATCAATATCGGCAAAGCATTTGGCATTAGGGATCAGTTGCGACTGCAGGTAGCCGGGAACCTGTTCGTAAGTGGTGCAAACTCTTTTCCCCGGATTGATCAGCAGGTACTTGGTTTTCGGTTGACTCATGGTTAATTTCCTTTGATATTGCCTGTTATTTGAAATGCAATGTACTATCCGCGGTAAAATAATAATCGGTATTTGTAGTGGCTTTTATACCTTCCAGGAGGAAGCCTATCGGTGTATTTTTATCCAGCAAACCGGTGAAGGTTCTGCTGGCAAGGTCAGGATGATCCAGGGTAGCGCGAACGCCGTACCACCGGAAGATGGCATTACATATTTCATCCAGGTGGGTATCAGAAAAGCAGTAAAGCCCTTTCTGCCAGCCCAGTTCTACAGTAGCGTTAAAAGGTTGTGTATCCAGGGTAGCGGCCTCTTTGTTGAAGATAGCCTGCTGTCCGGGTTTCATAGTAACGGTTTTTTTACCGGCTTTCATCCGCACTTTTCCGTCTACCAGGGATACTTTCACCATGCCACTGTCGTAGCTGTTGATATTAAAGCTGGTACCCAGTACTTCCACGGTGCTGTTGGGAAGATGTACGAGGAAAGGTTTACCGGCGCGCTTCGCGATATTCAGGTATGCTTCCCCGTTCAGGGTAATTTCCCTGTCGGCCCCCTTAAAGGTAGCCGGGAAATCCATGGTGGTAGCAGCATTGAGCGTAATTACGGAACCATCCGGGAGGGCTACTTCATAGCTTTTGCCGTGCGGTACTATCAATGAGTGAATGCCTTGCGGCAGGTCGTCTGATGCGTTGAGATAAAGGGTATTGTTTTTATTGGGAATCGTTTTACCGCCAATAGTTACGTTGCCGGCTGATTGGGTCAGGTTGATGGTGGGCTGGCCGGTGATTTCCAGCAGCACATCTTTATTGATGGTGGCCACCGGCGCTGGTTTGGGCGAGGCGAAAAAGTCCCATTTCCAGGCCGAAAATGCTACAAGGGCCATTACCACTGCTGCGGCTGCCCAGGGAAGTATGGTGCGGTACAGTGGCTTTTTCTGCTTAAAGTCAATCACTTCCAGCCACGGGGCAGGAGGGGCTGGGATCTGCATCATGGAAAGTTGTTCCCACTTCTCCCTTACTACTTCGTCTTCTTCGATAAGTTCTTCCAGCAATTGGTCATCTGCTGCGGAAATTCTTCCCGCAAGCTTTTCCGTCATTAGCCTGTATATTTCTTCTGCGCTGTTCATGTACACTATTAACCGTTTATTTAATCTGGCGGGGTATTAAAAAAGGATTTTTTTTAAGGATGCCCTTAAAGTTTTCAGCGCGTTGGCTACCTGTTTTTTTACAGTTTCTTCAGTGGTGTCCATGAAGGCTGCTATTTCTTTTCGCGTTTTATGTTCCTGGTAAGCCAGCCGGAATGCCATCGACTGGCGTTCCGGAAGCTGACTGATGGCGGTTTCCAGCTGCTCTTTCAGCTCGTTGTTTTCCAGCCTGCTTGGAGGAATCGTGTAGGTTTCAGGCAGCATGATTTCCTTTAACCTTTTGTTCCTGGTGGCATCTTTGGCAATTTTATTCAAACAGCGGTTACGTACGCTGACAAAGAGAAAGTTTTTGAGAGAACCGGTGGCGCTCAGGTCTATCCGCGCGCTCAGGTCCTTTTGCCAGAAGTCGACAAAAAAGTCCTGGACCAGCTCCTGGGCCTCGGTTTCGTTTCTGAGTATTGTGTATGCAGTCATATACAACCATTGACGGTAGCTCTCATAAAAATACTGGAAAGCGGAAACACTGCCCGATTTCAGTTGTGCAAGCAATTCAATATCGTTGATAGATGCACTCATGCTGGGATTTAGTTGATAATCGCAGGCCTGGCAACGGCTGCTGTTGTCAAATGGTTACTGATACGCGGTTAGGAAATACGTCAGACAGGGCAGGAAACAGCATGGCTATTTTAAGCAATGAGGAAAAACCACCCGTAAGACAACTGATTTTGATACAATAACATGCACACTACAGAATATATTCGATCAGGGGGTATGGGCGGATTTTTAATTAGAAGTAAAGTTTGTTAATGAATTGTTATTCCGTCATTTCCGGAAGCTGTCTCAGGTGTTTGAAACAGGAATAGGCAGGGGAGCAGGAGGAGGAAAACGGAGTTATTCTGTGCAGTCTGCACAAAATAACCCGCCTTTACTATTTCTTTTTGGCGCCCCTTTTCTTGGGTTTGCCATATTTCAGCATCATCTTTTCTTTGTGGGTCACCTTTTTGTTGGTCTTCATATTTTTAGCCAGCTTCTGGTGAAAAGCAGGGCCTACGTCTTCCCGCTTGGGCGCCTTTACCAGCGTATTCCGCATATGTACCTTCGGTTTTTCATCTTCCGTTAAGACATCAGAAATTACCAAGTCGTCCGGTAATGGCTGCACGGGAATGGCATAATTCATCAGGCTTTCTATCCGCGCCAGGTCTTCTGTTTCTGCGTCTTTGGTAAACAGGATAGAAATTCCTTTCTTATCAGCTCTACCGGTTCTGCCTATACGATGAATATAGTTTTCCGGTACTTCCGGCGTATCAAAGTTGATCACATGCGTTACCTCTGCAATATCCAGTCCGCGGGCAATGATGTCTGTAGCAATCAGGAAACGGTATTCGTTCTGCTGAAATTTACGGACAGTATTAAAACGGTGATTCTGTTCCTTGTTGGAGTGAATAATGCCTACCTGGCCGGGGAATTCCTTCTCCAGCTGCTCATGCAGATCATCCGCCAGTTGTTTGGTGGCGGCGAAAATGAGGGTTTTGGTCATGGTTTTATCGTCCGTGATCAGCATTTCCAGGAGGTTCACCTTTGTATAAAAGTTGGGAACCCTGTATACGATCTGGTCGATGTTTTCCAGTGGGGTACCGGTAGGCGCTGCTTCTATTCTTACCGGGTTATTAAAATGTGTTTCAATCATTTTCTCCACGTCTTCCGTAATGGTAGCGGAAAACATAAGGTTCTGCCGCTTTGGAGGCAACAGGTCCATGATATTTCTTAACTGGGTCCGGAAACCGAGGTTCAGCATTTCATCTACCTCATCAATAATAAGACGCTTTACCAGTTTCACTTTCAAGGCGCCGCTAAGGATAACGTCGTACAGGCGCCCGGGGGTAGCCACGAGAATATCCAGTTTGTCCTGCACCGCCTCCATCTGAGGATTCATATTCACGCCGCCATAAATGCCCAGCACTGACACATTCATGTAGGTAGTGAGCTTTTTAACGGATTCCACCACCTGTACTACCAGTTCCCGGGTAGGTACAATGATCAGTACAGTGGGATATTTTTCTTTCGAAAATTTAAACTGCCGTAATGTGGGCAACAGGTAAGCGAAAGTTTTACCGGTACCTGTTTGCGCAATCCCGCACACATCCTGTCCGGACATGATAACGGAAAAGGCGCGCTGTTGTATGGTGGTAGGTCTTTTATAACCTAATTCGTCTATCGCGTTTAATAATGGGGTATTCAGGTTTAAATCACCAAAAGTCATGATACTACTATAATATGAACCGCAAAGGTAAAGAATTACCAATTATGGATTTGCCCTTTGTAATTCTTATTTCAATACATTAGCATAAAAAAAGCTATGAAAAACCTCCACATACCGGCTATTAGTGTTCAAGCATATGGAGGCCCTGAGCAGTTGCAACTGCACGAGGTGCCCGTTCCGGTGCCGGCAGAAGACCAGGTGCTGATCAAAGTGGTAGCCAGCGGTGTAAACCCGATTGACTGGAAAATAAGAGAAGGATTTATGAAACATCCGTTGCCCTATATCCCGGGTGTAGAAGCCTCCGGTATTATCACTGCAGTAGGCGAGAGTGTATTCGGCAAAAAAATCGGCGATGAGGTATATGGTTCTGTAGATGGCTCCTATGCCGCTTATGCCATTGCGCAGGGCGAAGGTTTATTCCGTAAGCCACCCGGCATATCATTTGAGGAAGCAGCTACCATGGCCGGCGCCAGAACGGCCTGGGGCGCATTGTTTGATGTGGCCGGCCTCGTAAAGGGACAACGCATTCTTATTCATGCAGGCGCAGGCGGAGTGGGGCATTTCGCCGTACAAATGGCCTATAATGCAGGCGCATATGTAATTGCCACGGCCAGTGCAGAGAATCTGGATTTCGTTACCTCGCTGGGCACCAATGAAGTAATTGATTATAAGGCTGCGCCATTTGAAACCCAGGTAGCGCCGGTCGATATTGTATTTGATACTGTTGGCGGAGATACCACGGAAAGATCGCTGGCGGTGCTTAAACCCGAAGGCGTATTATTGTGTATCGTGCAAATGCCTGACGAGGAGAAGGTGGCTGCGGCAGGCGTCCGCGCGCTGTGGGGTGGCACCAAAACACTCGCTTCCATGAAGGAGGTGCATCAATTGCTGGATAAAGGATTGATCCGGCCTTACGTCCGCAAAGTATTTCATTCCCTGTCGGCCGCCGCTGAAGCACAGGAATACAGTAAAAACGGTGGTAGCGGAAGGGGAAAAATAGTACTGAAGATAGCGGAAGAATAAACGTCAGCCGGGGTCATCCTCCGGCTGATGGTATTATTTGCCGAGTATTTTTTTCCGGTGCTGAATGCCCCATTTCTGCAGGGCAATGATCACACTGTCCAGTGTAGCCGCATAAGGCGTTAAGGTATATTCTACCGATACAGGCTGTGTATCGTACACAGTTCGCTTCACCAGCTTATGCGTTTCCAGGTCTTTCAGCTCTTTGGAAAGCACCTTCGACGTTATTTTAGGAATGCTGCGCTCTATATCCCGGAAACGTTTATGACCCCGGGAAACAGCGATGATAATGGGCAGTTTCCATTTTCCGCTGATCACATCCAGCGCGTCCCTTACCGGCATAATCACTTTATGGCAATCGGTATGAGCACTGCTTTCCGCCCCGGGTCTGCCACAATCTATCGTGAGTTCTTCTGTTTTCATCTGCATACAGTTGGTTACCTTTTGTAAAGCACTTACTTTAAGGAAACTGGTTACTTTCTGATAGCAAATATATTAACTTTGTTGGTGGAACTTAAATTTAAATTAATGAAAGTAGAAATATGGTCTGATATCATGTGTCCGTTTTGCTACATCGGCAAACGGAGATTTGAAGCAGCACTGGAGAAATTTCCGGGGAAAGACGACATCACGGTGGAATGGAAAAGCTTCCAGCTGAACCCTTCCCTCAAATCGCAGCCGGGAAAAGATGTATATGACTATGTAGCAGAAATGAAGGGGCAGTCGCGCGAATGGTCGTTAACCGTACACGAACAACTGGCCGGTACCGCCCGTGAAGCGGGTCTTACCTATAATTTTGATAAAGCAGTTATCGCCAATTCTTTTGATGCCCACCGCCTTATTCAGCTGGCGAAACAGCAGGGCCTCGGCGATGCAGCAGAAGAACGCCTGTTTTATGCCTATTTTACGGAAGGTAAAGATGTGAGCGACCATGCCACCCTGCTGGAACTGGGCCTGGAAATCGGGCTGGATAAAGCTACTGTGGAGGCTGTACTGGAAACATCAGAAATGGCCGCCGCAGTGAGCAAGGATGTGGACGAAGCGCAACAACTGGGAATCCGGGGTGTTCCGTTTTTTGTACTGGACCGCAAATACGGCGTGTCAGGCGCGCAACCGGTAGACGCTTTCACACAAACACTGGAACAGGCGTTTGCAGAATGGAAAAGCACACAGCTGGTAACTACACTGGATACCTTATCAGGCCAGGTTTGTACGCCGGACGGAGATTGTCAATAGTTTGATTTTTTATAAGGTAATTGGCTGGTCGATTTTTATAGACGGGCGACTGTAATAAATAGAAATGGCGCAGGAGATTAAATCCTGCGCCATTTCTATTTATTGATTTAATTATAAAGACTTCAATATCGTCATAAAGATATGCGCTTGCTCCCTGGTTTTAATAACCTGGTTGAGTGAGCTTACCCCTCCGGACTTTAGGGTAACCTTGATTTTCTGATCTTCACATTGCTTTGCTTTGAGAAGAAGAGCATCTATTTTTTTTCTGGTTTCTTTGTCCATAATGTTAAAGATATGAAAATAAAATAAATTGATGAAATAATGGTCTTAGGGCTGATATAGTTTGAAAATGAAGTAATTATACAGCTTTTCATATGTAAGCGTAATCTCTTTTTGAATGGACTTGGGTAGTGTTAATATGTCCTCCGGATCAATTGGATGGGATGAATCTTCATCCCTTTCTTTGCGCAAAATTCTTGCGTAATAATTAACTCCGAAGATTCGGAAATACCGGGTGAGAAAATCGTAGTTGTTTTGAATACAGCGAAAATACATATAAGCCCGGGCATTGTTTGAACCATCAATTCCCAGAAAACATGATTGTTTCCTTTCCAGAAATGTCAATGCTGCCAGCACTACAGTTGAAAATACCCTGGAATGGTGTTGGTGATTGAGTTTAATCCGGTCATCAATTTCTCCGTTACTATTAATGGGCCCGAATGATAAATTATAGACATCGGGAATCAAAGGATGAACTGTATCCGAAATATGAATGCCTATTTTTGCAGTATTACCATCTTTCAGACAAGTTTCAAAGCAACAAAGACTAAAATCCGGCTTTAGTATTTCCGTTTCATAACAATCGTTAAAATTTATCTTTAAATTTAGTGCCATTACTTTCCTTTTCTGCAAGAAATCAAATTTTTACTTCCCAACTGTTAATCCCACCCAAACACGATCATCCTGATTCATTATTATCCTCGCATTTCTTCTTAGCTTTACACCTCAAATATCCATTTATGGCGCTTCTGAAAAGAATCAACCCTTTTTCCAGGCAAAACGACGACACCGGCTTTGGTACTAATGCAAATGGCTATGGCGGCCGGTTTATTAACCGCGACGGAAGCTTTAACATCCGCCGGGAAGGCCGTTCGTTTATGCAACGTTTTAATATTTATCACGCCTTATTAAGTGTACCCGCCTGGCAGTTTGCCCTGGTGATCCTGCTTTTTTATTTCTCCATTAACCTCCTGTATACCGGTATTTACTGGTGGATAGGCACGGAAGGATTTCAGGGGATTATCGGTAAAACCGGCTGGGAAAGGTTTAAAGAAGTCTTCTTTTTCAGTACAGAAACCTTTACTACGGTAGGATATGGCCGTGTTAACCCGGTGGGCGACGGCATCAACTTTGTAGCTGCCATTGAAGCAATGACAGGCTTCCTCTCTTTCGCAGTCGCTACGGGTCTTATCTATGGCCGCTTTTCAAAGCCACGCGCACACCTGTTGTTCAGCGATCATGCGCTGATTGCTCCTTACAAGGATAAAACGGCCCTGATGTTCCGCTTCGCTTCTTACAAAGAAAATCATACCCTCACCAACGTGGAAGTGCTGGTAACAGCGGGTGTCCAGGTGCAGGAAAACGGGGAGGCCGTGTACAAGTTTTATAACCTGGCCCTGGAACGAAGCAAAATTGAAACACTGTCGATGAACTGGACCGTGGTGCATCCTATCGACGAAAACAGCCCCTTCCTCGGGTTTACGGCACAGGATATGGAAGTGGCCGATGCGGAAATTTATGTAACGGTAAGAGGCTTTAATGATGTGTATTCCAATACGGTATTGCAACGCACGTCTTACACCTACCAGGAAATTATTTATAACAGGAAATTTATACCGATGTACCGGGAAAGTGATAACGGGAAAACAACTGTGCTGGAGCTGCACCACCTGAATAAAACAAAAGAATTGAAATAGTTTATACCCGGATGCAGTGATCATCACTGCATCCGGATCATATCATTAGTCTTTACGGGAAATCAGCAATAATCCCAGGAAAGTAAACAGCCCGTTGATGATCAGCAGTTCCAGTCCTATCTGGAATTTACCAAAAATATGCGACTGGTAGAGATCCACCACCAGGCAAAGCAACGGCGCAGCTACGCAAACAACCGGCACCAGCGCATCCTGCACTTTGCGTTTGGTTAAAATGCCAAAGGCAAAAAGTCCCAGCAGCGGTCCATAGGTATAAGTAGCTACTTTCAGGATAACGCCTATCATGCTTTGGTTATTCACCCATTCAAATACCATCACAAAAAGAAGGAAGATAAACGCCATCATCAGGTGAATACGCTGACGGTACTTTTTCTTTTCTGCTTCGGACCAGTCGGTGCGCTTTTGCATGTCCAGGATGTCGATGCAGAGCGAAGAGGTGAGGGCCGTCATAGCGCCGTCGGCACTGGGGAACAACGCTGAGATAAGCGCAATGATGAAGATCACTGAAACTACCGGTGGCATATGATGCAATGCCAGTTCCGGGAATAACTTATCGCCGGTGGCTGTTACCTGTTGCTGTGCGCCGTATAAATGAAGCAAACCACCCAGGAAGAGGAACAGGCCAATTACGATTACCATAATAAAAGCCAGCGATACCATGTTCTTCTTGGAATCTTTTAAAGTTTTTACAGAGATGTTTTTCTGCATCATCTCCTGGTCAAGACCGGTCATGGTGATGGTGATGAATGCACCCGCCACAATCTGCTTTATGAAAAAGAGTTTGTCGTTTGGATCGGTGTTAAAAATTTTTGTCAGCCCTCTTTCACCCATGGCGGTGAAGCTTTCACCGAGGCTAAGGTTCATGGTATGCAGGATATAACCTACACAAATTACCAGTCCGGCCAGCATACAGGTTGTTTGCAGGGTGTCGGTATATACAATTGTTTTTACGCCGCCCTCATAGGTATACAGCAATATCATAAATAAGATGATGATGGTCGTTAACCAGAAGGGCACGCCAAAACTGGAGAGGATGGCGTCCTGCAGTATTCTCACCACCAGGTATAGCCTTGCGGTAGCACCGAGTGTACGGGAAAGGATAAAGAAGGAGGCCCCGGTTTTATAGGAGCTTCTTCCAAAGCGGCTGTCGAGGTAATTATAGATAGAAGTTAACTGCAGCCGGTAATAAAGCGGTATCAGCACATAGGCAATCGTAATGTACCCGATAAAATAACCCAGGGTGATCTGCATATAGGAAAAGGCGTCGCGCCCCACCGCGCCGGGCACACTTACAAAAGTAACCCCGCTCAGTGAGGTGCCTATCATTCCAAAGGCCACCAGCATCCAGTTACTGTTGCGGTTACCGATGAAAAAGGAGTCGTTGTTGGAGTTCCGGCCTGTATACCAGGCAACTACCAGCAAAATGATAAAGTAGGCAATGACGAATGAGAATAATAATCCTGGAGACATAAATCAAAAATCAAATTTAATCAAGATACTACTTTCCCGCTAAGGAACAAAAGGACAAAAGGACAAAAGGACAAAGGTAATCAGTATATCCCTCCAATCCTGAAAAACACAAAATCCGCTTAGATCTCCCCGAATCATTTAAAATCCGCTTAGATCTCCCCGAATCATTTAAAATCCAAAGTGATCAAATCCCCCAAATCAGTATAATCAGCGTAATCCTGAGAAAGACAAACTCCGCTCAAGTTACTTGACAAAAGCAAATTAATTATTTGCTTTTGTCAAGTAATTATCTACTTTTGCCTGGAAAACAAGTAACTATGACTGTCGAATCCCCGGTTGTAGGCGATATCCGCCGCTTTAACCGTTTCTATACCGGCATGATCGGGTTGCTGAACCAGCATATCCTGGACAGTAACCTGTCGCTCTCCGAAGTGAGGGTTTTATTTGAAATAGGACAGCTTGGAAAATGTACCGCCGGGCAATTGATTGCCATCCTGAAGATTGATGGCGGGTACCTCAGCCGCCTGCTGAAAAAATTTGAAAAGAATGGGTGGCTGAACAGGCAGCAGTCTACCGCCGACGGACGTACGTTTTTTCTTTACCTCAGTGCTGCCGGTAAAAAAATGCTGGCCGGCCTGGAAGATAAATCTAACCGGGAGATCAGGCAGATCACCAATCATCTCTCCGAAAAACAACAACACCAGGTAGCCGGCGCTATGAAAACCATTGAACAGGTATTGTCTGCGCAGCCGGGTGAGCAAACTTCGGATATCCATATCCGTTATAACCTGCTGCCGGGGGATGTAGGCTACCTCATTTACCTGCACGGGCAGCTGTATGCAAGGGAATCAGGATATAACCTGGAGTTTGAGGCATATGTTTGTAAGACATTCTATGAATTTCTTCCTGCCTATAACCCGGCCAAAGACAGGATGTTCCTTGCTACTGTAAACGATCAGATTGTTGGTTCAGTGGCCATCCTGGGATCTTCCCGCCACCTGGCGCAATTGCGGTGGTTCCTTATCCATCCCGACTTCCGGGGCAAAGGACTGGGAAAGAAACTGCTGCAGGAGGCCATTGCCTTCTGTAAGGAAAAACATTATCAGAAAGTATACCTGATGACCACCAGCATGCAGGAAACCGCCATTGCCCTGTATAAGAATGCCGGCTTCCGCAAAACGGGCGAAAAATATCTGCAGCTGTGGGGACAGCAACTGTATGAACAGCGTTACGATATGGATTTATTTTAAGCATACGCAAGGTATGCCCGGATTCTTTCCCCGTTATGCATATTTATGCAGCAGTACGATCTGCCCCAGGTGATACGCGTCATGTTCCGCCAGCCCCTGTAAATAATAAATGGCCTTGTTTTCTGTTCCGGGAAAGGTGTCAAACAATTCTTTCTCCGGGAACTTCCGGATGGTAGCGGCTATTTGCTCAAAGGAATGGGTCAGCCGGTGAATAGTAGCCTGCCAGTTTTCTTCCCCATGGTTCTCCGGCATATAAAAATCAGGCAGGTCGCCATCCTGCTCCGGCGCTTCATTGTGCATATATCGCTGCACCCGCTGGTGCCAGAATATTACATGATTGACAATCTCCCAGATGTTATTGGATTCTCCGAATGATTTTACCGCCTGCCGGGCGTCAATGCGCGAAAGATGTTCCTGGAAAGTAACATCGATCCAGGGGGTGCCATTGTAAAGATTTTCAAGCGATACGGCTAAATGCTCCAGTAATAAAGACATACAATAGGATTTTTATTTTAAAAGATATCCGGCTTCAAACACCGGTAGCCTTCCCGTTAATCGTAATTTACTGAATTCTTTCCCTTATTTTTAAAGAATATAAAAACCATCGTTATGGATCAGCAGCAATTGGAAACCAACAAAAATGAAGATGCTATGCGGATGGCAATCAGCACCATGAAACAACGCCTGGGCGTAATAGAACAGGGCGGAGGAAAGAAAAGCCTGGAGAAAGTGAGACAAAGAGGTAAGCTCACTGCCAGGGAACGCATTCAATACCTCATCGATAAAGAGACCCCCTTTACCGAAATCGGCGCATTTGCTGCCTACGACATGTACGAAGAATATGGCGGATGCCCCGCAGCAGGTACCGTAGGAGGAATTGGATATGTAAGCGGCCGGCAATGTATGATTGTAGCCAACGACATGACCGTAAAGGCCGGGGCCTGGTTCCCCATGACCGGCAAAAAGAACCTGCGCCTCCAGGAAATCGCCATGGAAAACCGGCTGCCGGTAATTTACCTGGTCGACAGCGCCGGCGTATTCCTTCCCATGCAGGATGAAATATTCCCCGACAAAGAACACTTTGGCCGCATCTTCCGCAACAACGCCCGCATGAGCGCCATGGGTATCACACAAATTGCGGCGGTAATGGGCAGCTGCGTGGCCGGAGGAGCTTACCTGCCCATCATGAGCGATGAAGTGCTCATGGTAGAAGGCAATGGCTCCATTTTCCTCGCGGGTCCTTACCTCGTAAAGGCCGCCATCGGGGAAGACGCAGATGCGGAAACGTTAGGAGGCGCCGTTACCCATACTGAGATCTCCGGCATCGCCGATTATAAATTCAAGTCTGATGAGGAATGCCTCGACCAGATAAAACGCATTGTAAGCAAACTGGGTCATACCGGTAATGCCGGCTTCGACCGGATAGCGCCGCAGCCACCGGCAAAGCCCGCCGATGAACTGGACAGCGTGCTGCCGGCCGACAGTACCCGGCCCTATGATATGCTGGAAGTAATAGACCGTATTGTAGATGCCAACACACTCGACCAATACAAACAGGACTACGGCAAAAGCATCATCTGCGGCTATGCACGTATCGATGGCTGGGCAGTAGGCATTGTTGCCAACCAACGTAAAATCGTAAAAAGTAAAAAAGGCGAAATGCAAATGGGCGGCGTTATCTACAACGACAGCGCCGATAAAGCAGCCCGCTTCATCATGAACTGCAACCAGAAAAAAATTCCGCTGGTATTCCTCCAGGACGTAACAGGATTCATGGTAGGCAGCAGAAGCGAACATTCCGGTATTATCAAAGATGGGGCAAAACTGGTGAATGCCGTTGCTAATTCCGTGGTGCCAAAAATTACTATCATCGTTGGTAATTCATATGGCGCGGGCAACTATGCGATGTGCGGCAAAGCCTATGATCCACGCTTTATATATGCCTGGCCATCCGCTAAAATTGCGGTGATGGGAGGAGAGCAGGCCGCCAAAACATTATTGCAGATCCAGGTGGCTTCGCTGAAAGCAAAAGGACAGGTGATCACCCCGGAAGAAGAAGCCCGCCTGCTGAAAGAAATTACCGATAAATATTACGCACAAACCACTCCTTACTACGCCGCTTCCAGGTTATGGGTAGATGATATCATTGATCCCGCCGATACCCGGATAAGAATTGCAGAAGGTATTAAAGCTGCCAACAACGCACCGGTGGATCAGCCTTTTAGTGTAGGCGTATTCCAGGTGTAAAGAACGGAGGGGAAAGTGTTCGATCCCCTCCGCACTTTTCCTTATCTTCGCGCTTCTTTAAAATTGAACATGGCTGAACTGGTAGTATATACAGATGGTGCATCCCGCGGTAATCCCGGTCCGGGTGGGTATGGCGTGGTGCTTATATGGGGAAATGTCAGGAAAGAATTATCCCAGGGATACCGCAAAACCACCAACAACAGGATGGAACTGCTGGCTGTTATTGTTGCACTGGAAGCACTGAAGAAAGATGGCGTAACCGTCACCATTTTTACCGACAGTAAATATGTGGTGGATAGTATTGAGAAAGGATGGTTATGGGGCTGGGTAAAAATTAATTTTAAAGATAAAAAAAATAAAGACCTCTGGTTACGCTTTATCCCCTTGTTTAAAAGACACCAGGTAAAAATGCAATGGGTGAAAGGCCATGCCAGCAACCCTTTCAATAACCGTTGTGATGAACTGGCCACACAGGCCGCCGACAGCGGTAACTGGCTGATTGATGAAGGTTTTGAAAACGGATTGGCTTAAAGAATAACACACTCCTTACCGAACCAACCGGCAATCATAATTGTAATATAAGCGCAAACTTATATTCCGATGGTGCTCTCCTGGTTCACAGATACGTTGCAGAAATACCCCGAAATAGCAGTGATGCTAACCCTTCTGACAGGCTTCCTGATAGGCAGGGTACATATAAAAGGCTTTACACTCGGCACTGTTACAGGTGTTTTATTAGTGGGCATTGCCATCGGAAGCTTTCACATCAATATACCCTCAGAAACAAAATCTATTTTCTTTCTCTTCTTTTTGTTTTGTACCGGCTATGGTATCGGTCCGCAGTTTTTCCAGGGACTTAAAAAAGACGGATTGCCATTGGCGCTGTTCTCCTTTATAGTATGCTGCAGCAGTTTGCTATTTTGCTGGGGATTGGCCTCCCTGCTGCGTTTTGAAACAGGTACCACTGCGGGGTTAATGTCCGGCGCCAATACCTGTTCCGCCATTATTGGGGTGGCGTCAAATACCATCGGTGAACTTAATATTACCGACGATGAAAAGAATACGCTCATCAACCAGATCCCGGTCGCTTATGCAGTCACCTATATTTTTGGTACCGCCGGTACCAGCTGGTTCCTTTCTGTAATAGGGCCGTGGTTTATGTCTGGCAGCCGTGCAAAGCTCATCGAAGAAACCAGGGAAATGGAAGCGAAAGTAGCAGAGGCCGGTGCAGAAGGAGAGGAGAATATTACCAATGCCTACGACCAGGTGGCTTTCCGCGCTTACCTCGTTAGTGCAGAACTTACCGTTGATGGCAAAACCATCCGTGAAATAGAAAACCTACTTCACGACAAGAAAAGGTTCCTCTATATTTTACGGGTAAGACGGGAAGGAAAGCTCATGGAAACTTCCCCTGATTTTATAATAAAGCCGGGAGATATTATTGCAGTCAGTGGCCAGCGTGCAGCGGCCATTGCGTCAGTATCTTTGTTGGGAAAAGAAGTAGCCGATGAGGAACTGCTCACGTTCCCGGTACAGTCAATAACATTGATCATTACCAGCAAGGACGCCAATAATAAGCCGCTGAAAGCATTTTCAAAACATCCCGAATTTCATGGTATCAGCGTGCGTAAAATTCTGCGTTCCGGTATGGAGATGCCACTGCATGCATCTACTGTTATACAGAAAGGAGATATGGTAGAATTGGTGGGCATCCAGGAAGACCTTGATAAGGCGGTTGCGTTGTTAGGTTATAAGGAAAGCAGTGGGGTGGAAACAGATATTGTTTATCTCGCAGCAGGCATTGTGGCCGGTACTTTATTTGGCAGTTTGAGCATACATATTGGCAGTGTGCCTGTAGAGCTGAGTACCAGTGGCGGGGCGCTGATAGCAGGTCTTGTTTTCGGCTGGATGCGTGGTATTCATCCCCGGTTTGGTTACATCCCGGCTGCCTCGCAATGGGTGCTGACCAAACTGGGGCTGCATGTATTTATTGCCATTGTTGGGCTGAGCGCCAGTGAAGGATTTTTGCAGGGATTGAAAGAAGAAGGGGTCACTCTTTTCCTGGCCGGTGTGGTGCTAAGCCTGCTGCCAATGGTGCTGGCACTGTTCCTGGCGAAGTATGTATTTAAATTTCACCCGGCCATTGGTCTCGGGGCCTGCGCGGGAGCGCATGATGAATCAGCACCACTGCTGGCCATACAGGATGCCATCAACAGCAAAGTGCCCGCACTGGGATATACCGTGGCATATGCAGTAGCGAATATTACACTCACTACCTCCGGCGTCATCATCGTGCTGCTGATGCATAAAGGCAGTTGATGTTCCCCGCTCATCACATTTTTTAACAATGAAATCCACGTCTGTACTGAAAACCTGCTCTGATGAAAAATCTTTTCCTCAACATTTTTAACAATTCTTTTGTTTTTAATTATGAAAGCATATAGCTTTGCGTCCCATTAGTCTATAGGAATTATAGGATAATAGAACGGAATAATTTAAAGAATTGCTTATGGAGAATATTACCCAACCATATTGTTTAAGCAACTATTGTTGTTGCCATCATTAAGACGTAAGAAATATTTGTCTGCTTAACCACAGCAGGTTACAACGATCAATAACTGTTTCCGGAACTCCGTCTGTACCGGCGTTAAAAACAATGGGATACAAAACTGCAATGCCTGTTCAATAACAGACAGGGGCAGGTATTGCCAGGAAAAACCAGATCACTGCAAAACTCTCAACATTTTACTATGTTACAACGACTACTCCTCTTTCTACTGCTTATTGGACCCATGGCAGTATTTGCACAAACACGTACGGTGACCGGTCGTGTTTATTCCGCGAAAGATAATTCGCCCTTACCGGGTGCTTCGGTGGTGATTAAAGGCACTACCAGCGGCACGGTGAGTGATCCTGAAGGTAACTTCAGTCTCCAGGTAACTGATCCGGCCGCTACTACGCTCGTGATCCGCTACATTGGCCTGGAACAACAGGAAGTACCCATCAGCACATCTCCCATCAATGTATCGCTCCGTTCTTTGGGGAAAGACATTGATGAAATTGTAGTGGTAGCTTATGGTACTGCTAAAAAGAGTTCCTACACCGGTTCTGTCTCGCAAATTAAAAGTGAGGAACTGGTAAACAGGCAGGTATCCAGCGTTACCAAAGCATTACAGGGGCTTGCAGCTGGTGTGCAAAGCACGTCTACCAGCGGTCAGCCGGGCTCTGATGCCACCATCCGCATCCGCGGTATCGGCTCCATCAACGCGTCCGCCGATCCGTTATACGTGGTAGACGGTGTGCCTTACGGAGGCAGCCTGAATGCGATCAACCCCTACGACATTGAATCCATCAGTGTACTGAAAGATGCTGCCTCCAGCGCGCTGTACGGCTCCCGTGGCGCCAATGGCGTGGTGATTATTACTACGAAGAAAGGCAAGAAGCAGGGAAGTAATATAGACGTTCGCGTTAGTCAGGGTTTTTCAAAAAGAGCGGTCGATAACTACGACCGGGTAAGCACCGATCAGTATTTTGAAATGTACTGGGAAGCCATCCGTAACGGTGGCCTCACCAGTGGCTTATCGCCCGCTACCGCAGCCACCCAGGCCAGCAGTAGTCTTATCAGAAGGGTAGGGATTAACCCCTATGGCACCGCGTTTCCGCAGCCTGTTGGCACCGACGGCAAACTGGTAGCCGGCGCTAAAGCCCTGTGGGACGATAACTGGGACGATGCCATGCAAAGAACCGGGAAACGTACCGAAGCAGATGTGGCCCTCAGCGGCGCTACCGAAAAATCGAGGTACTATGTTTCCGGGGGATACCTGAATGACCAGGGTATTTATCTTGCTTCCGGTTTCAAACGCTATAACCTCCGCAGCAATATTGATATTGATGCCAAGAAATGGTTGAAGGTAGGACTGAACCTGAATGGTACGCACTCCGAACAGGATGCACCTCCTTCAGAAGACAGCCGCTCTGATAACTATGTAAACTATGGCCGCCTGATGTCAAATTTCTATCCTATTTATGAGCGCGACCGGGCCACCGGCGCCTATATCCTGGATGCCAACGGCAATAAGATCTTTGACTATGGCAGTTACCGCCCCAGCGCTGCCAATACAAACACCAACCTGGTGGCCACATCCGCTATCGATAAACACCGCCTTACCCGCGATGACTTATCGGCCCGCCTGTACGGCGAAGCCACCATCTGGCGCGGACTTAAATTCAAATCAAGTTACAACGCCGATTATACCGCCAAACAACAATATGATTATACAAACCCAACCCTGGGCTTTGATGCAGAAGTGGGCGGAACAGTAGAACGGTTGAACACCCGCGTATTCAGCTGGACGTTCAACAACATCTTCACCTACGAAGAAACATTTAATGAAAAGCATCACCTGAACCTGCTGGCAGGCCAGGAAGCTTATAAATACACCACTACCTTTTTAGATGGTCAGAAATCCGGCTTCTCCCTGCCAGGACTGGAAGAGCTGTCGGATGCCTCTCTCATCAAGGATCTGCAGGGATATACTGATACGTACACGCTCTCCAGCTTCCTGGGCAGGGCTGAATACGACTATGTAGGGAAATATTTCTTATCGGCTTCCCTGCGCCGCGACGGATCTTCCCGTTTCGCACCCAATCACCGCTGGGGTACTTTCTGGTCCGTGGGCGCATCCTGGAAATTAACAGAGGAAAGTATTCTTAAGAATAGTTCCTGGCTTAACCTGCTAACACTCCGCGCCAGCTACGGCGGACAAGGCAACGATAACCTCGGTGATGACGCATTTTACAACTACTACCCGCTGCTGAATGTAAACAGCAACCTTGGTGAAGGTGGTACCTATCGTCGCCAGGTATACAATCCGAACCTGCAATGGGAAACCAATCTGAACCTGAACGTTGGTGTGGATTTCAGCATGTTTGAAAACCGTTTGGGCGGTACCATAGAGTACTTCCAGCGCAAATCACAGGACCTGTTGTATTCCAGGCCTATGGCGCCTTCAGTAGGTTACTCGGCGGTAGATGAAAATATCGGCGCACTGAAAAATACCGGGGTGGAAGGTTCCATACACGCAGTGCCGGTGAAAACAAAAGATTTCAGCTGGTCCATTGACCTGAACGCTACTCACTATAAGAATAAGATTACGGAGCTGCCGCAGAAAGAAATTATCAGCGGCACCAAGAAACTCATGGTAGGTAAATCTATCTATGATTTTTACCTGAGAAAATGGGCAGGTGTAAACCAGGAAACAGGTTTGCCAATGTGGTACATCGATAATGCAGATGGCACCAAAGGTACTACCGGCAACTATTCTTCGGCTACACAGTATTATAACGGTTCCTCCCTGCCGGATGTATACGGCGGTTTCACCAACACATTTACCTACAAGGGATTTTCATTGTCGTTCCTGATGGTGTACAGTCTTGGTGGTAAAGTACTGGACCAGGATTACCTGTTCCTGCTGGGTACCGGGACCTCCGCAGGCCGCCCTTTCAGCACGGAAATGCTGAACCGCTGGACGCCCACCAACAAGGTAACGGATGTGCCTAAACTCACTACCGTACAAACCAACTGGACATCCGTTTCCGACCGGTTCCTGTACGATGCCAGCTACGCCCGCCTGAAGAGCCTGAACATCAGCTATAACCTTCCTAAATCATTAATGGATAAAGCACATCTTAATAACGTACTCGTATATGTGCAGGGAGAAAACCTGTTCACGATCTATAACCACCAGGGCCTGGATCCGGAACAATCAGTAGGAGGTACTACCTACTATCGTTACCCGGCCATCAAATCCATTTCTGCAGGTATTAATCTGAGCTTCTAAAAATTACGACCATGAAAAAGAATATATTCTTAATAATAATCGCAGCTTTGGTATTAGGCGCCTGCAACAAGGACTTCCTGGATACCAAACCAACCAATGCCGTACCCGACGACCAGGTGTTTAATACTGCCGACAACGTGGAAACGGTGATCAACGGTACCTGGGCATATATGTTTGAAGAATTCTTCACCTTTGCAGTGCCAGGTTATAAATCCATTCATCTCACCAGCGACGCCATGGGCAGCGATGTAGCGGTAACGCAATCGTATGGCCTGCGTGATTCGTATGGATATACTGAAATGACGGACAATACGAAAAACCGGGTAAATGCTTTCTGGACCATTCTTTACAAGGTGATCGACAACTGTAATAATGTAATCGCGAAAGTAGATAATGCCACCGGCGACGAGGACAAAAAGAAACGTCTTAAAGGCCAGGCATACGCCCTGCGCGCCAATTGCTACCTCACGCTCGCATCTTTTTACCAGTTTAACAGAACCGGGACAGAAAAAGCCATCCCGATCTACACGGAACCATCCGGCCCGGCCACTGCAGGAAAGGCAAAATCAACCGTAGCAGAAGTATACAAACAGGTAATCGACGACCTGCAGAAAGCGCTGCCGCTGTTACAGAATTATCAACGCAACGCTACCCAGAAATGGAAAATTGATCTCAATGTAGCCAATGGCTTACTGGCCCGTGCTTACCTTTACAACCGCCAATGGACAAGCGCTGTCACCGCTGCCGTAGCGGCCCGCAATGGTTATCCCCTGATGTCGGGCGATGATTATAACAAAGGATTCAGCGATATCAATAATGGGGAGTGGATCTGGGGACATGCACAAACGCCTAATCAAAGCAATGCCAGCTATAACTTCCATTTCCTGGATGTTTCCAGCCCGGCCTCTTACTACCAGAGCTTTATGGCAGATCCTTACTTTAAGAATTTCTTTGATAGTGCAGACGTACGTTTCCGTTTATTCGACTGGGATACCCTGCCTGACCAGGAAGGCTACCTGCGCTATAAAAAATTCCGTTTCCGTGATGCCGGCGCACTGGTGGGCGACCTGGTACTGATGCGCTCCGCAGAAATGTACCTGATTGAAGCAGAAGCCTATGCCCAAAGCGGCAACACTGTCAAAGGTGCGGAAGCCCTCAATGTATTGCGTGCAGCGCGCAACGCTACGCTTTATAAAGGCGGCGGCAGCCTGGTGGATACCATCCTGGTGGAAAGAAGGAAAGAGTTGTGGGGAGAAGGATTTTCATTGTCTGATATTATTCGTACAGGCGGTACCGTAGTAAGGAAGCCATTCCTTTCTTATAACGGGCAGGATAGCATCATCAGTGTGCCAAGAGGCGATGGTACCTTTGTAGAAGTGCCTGCACAGGGGCATCTTACACTGAAACAACCGGATGGAACACCGTTTGTGCCATACAGTAAATATTACCTCTTTGCCATTCCAATTACGGAGTTGCAGAACAATCCGAATATCAATAATTAAAGCATATAAAAAAGCCCCCGGAATTTCCGGGGGCTTTTTTTATGCTTCTATATTTTTATCGTAAAAAGAAATTGCTAATAGATCCAGGGAATAACCCGGCTGGTATGTTTCATATAGTTGGTGTATTCTTCTCCAAACTGTTCGCTCAGTACTTTTTCTTCTATGTTCATCCGGTAAGCAAATGCTATAAAAACCGGGATGAACACGATGGCTAATCCCAGCCAGTTGTTCTGCGATAACCCGAATCCCAGGAAAGATAACAGGGAACCGGCATAGGAGGGATGCCGTAATATGCTGTACAGTCCATCCTTTTTAATGTGATGGTCTTTCCGGATCGTTACATTTACGGTGAACAACCTGCCCAGCTGCGCAATGGCCACAAAGCGAAACACCATTCCCAGCAGTATAACGCTAAGGCCTATACGATTCATATCCGGGCCGGGAAGAATAGGGTAAGCTGTTTTTGCAGATACCAATACGGAAATATTGATGAACACAATGATCACGATCCAGATAAACGCCAGGCTGCCCTGGTCCTTTTTCTTCTTGTCTTCTTTGTCCTTGCCGCGGAGAATGCGGTGCAGCAGAATCTCAGACAGGAACCAGGCAAAATAGATAATAGTGGATAGCACGTTCATATGCAAATAAATAAGACGGGTTATATTGGTAATATATGTTATATTTTCTGATTTTCAAAAAGTCGTAATTTGTGATTGGAATTAAAACTTGTGCTATGGAAAACCTTCAGGCAATACTCGCTTCATCAACCCCGGTACTGATCGATTGTTTTGCCACCTGGTGTGGTCCCTGCCAGATGGTGCCGCCTATCCTGAAAGAAGTAAAGGATAAAATGGGGGAACAGATCAGGATCATCAAGATAGATATAGACAGAAACCAGCAACTGGCCGCTCAATGGCAGATTGCCAGCGTACCTACTTTGTTGCTTTTCCGGGAAGGGAAACTGATCTGGCGGCAGAGTGGGGTAGTGCCAGCACACCAGCTGATACCGCTGCTAAAGCAAAAGATATAATCTTCATTACTTCATGGATACTTCATCCATGCCTAAAACCTGCGTATACTATGGACCATCCATGCACTTCTCATGCACTTCTCATGGACTCCTCATGCACTATCCATGCACTATCCATGCACTATCTATACACTATGTCCCTTAAATCCTGTTGTAAAAACTCTGCAGATCCCCTGCCAGCTGATCATAAATAGGCCGGGTAAATTCCATAAATAAGTCTGTAGGCGGCGGTGGCGGCATATCCCGTCCTCCCATCAGCTGCTTGTCCTCATCGCTGAGGGCCCTTTCGTCGCCTTTAAAGGTACCAAACTGGTTGAGCCAGGTATAGCTGCCGGGGATGCGGTCGGTGCGCAGTAATTGCCCGTTGCCGGTATTGGTGATGCGGTAATCCAGTAACCCTTTCGATACCACCGTTTTTTTAGTGATAAAAAGTGTGGCCTTCACCGTTTTGTAGATATTGAACTCCTTACCGGTGGAGTCTTTCGTGGTACCAACCACAATTTCTTTTGAAACATCGCGCTGGATACGGTCTACATATGTTTGACCTACCACGAAGTCAAAAAAGCGCAGTTCAATATATTCATCGGGGCGGAGATTTTCATTACGAACCACCCGTTCGTCGTAAAACTGCACAAATTGGTTGATACTGCGCTGCTGAAGGTTGCGCACCAGGTAGTCGCGGAACTGATCGGCGCTGAACTGGTAATAAGGTGAGCGTACTTCAATTTCACTGACCACCACATTGATCACGCCCATCTGGTAAGCCTCATCCCGCCGTTGCTTGGTATCCCGGTAATCGGGGATCAGCTTCAGTGCGGCATTAAATTCATCAAAGGCCAGGCGTGCACTGGCTTTATCGCCTCTATCCAGCAAAGCCATGCCCCGGTCGTATCGCATTTCTGCGGCGTTTTCCTGGGCGCCGGTGATCGCATCGCGGTAGTCCTTCGGCTGCACCAGTTTAAGTGCCGCCGGGGAGCTGTGAATGGCATTGTAGAGCGTTTGCAAAGCCCTGTACTCATTCCGTATATTTTCCCACTTGAGTTGATTATTAGAGCGAAGGTATCCGTTAACGCGGTCTTCCCGCACCAGTTGCGCCTGTTTATAGGCGTCCGGCAGCATCCGCGTGGCGGTGGCATCCTGCGGTTTACGTTGCAGCTTTTTTACAAAAGCGGTAACCGCTTCGTCGTATCTGCCTTTATTGTATAATTTTTCACCTGATTTACAGGAGAGAATACAGGTGTAGAGAAGGATGGCGGTAATGCTCAGTAACGGCCTGAATGCTAGTTTTTTCAATGGGGAACTGTTTTATAAGGATATGCTTTGCCTGCCGGGGCTATGTTTATTTAAATTGTCGTCTGAGCTCCCTGTCTGCTTCCCTGGCCTTGATAGAGTCGCGTTTGTCGTGAAGCTTTTTACCTTTACCGATACCAATTTCCATTTTTGCCAGGCTCTTATCGGTAATAAACATGCGAAGTGGTACAATGGTGTAGCCACGTTCTTTCATCTTGTTTTCCATCTTTCTCAGTTCCCGCTTGGTAAGCAGCAGCTTGCGTTCCCGCAGCGGATCATGATTGGAGGAGGTACCATGCGAGTATTCTGCGATGTGCAGGCTCTTCACGTATAATTCTCCTTTGGAAAAATAGCAGAAAGAATCATTAAAGCTCACCTTGCCGGCGCGGATCGATTTGATCTCCGTACCCAGCAATACCATCCCGGCAATAAATTTATCTTCTATTGCGTACTCAAAATATGCCGATCTGTTCTTTAACTCTGCCATTTGCGCTTTAATATGGGCTGTTAGTTTTTAGCCTTCAATTGTTAGCAGATGCAGGAAAGATCCATGCCCGTACTAACAATTGAAGGCTAAAAGCTGTTTTTCTAATTTTTGAAGATGGTCAGCAAACCTGCCAACCTTGTCTTAAGTTCTTTTCTATCCATGATGAAATCCAGGAAGCCATGTTCCAGCAGGAACTCAGCGCTCTGGAAACCAGCGGGGAGGTCTTTTTTAATCGTTTCTTTAATGATCCTGGGACCTGCAAACCCGATGAGCGCGCCTGGTTCAGCAATGTTGAGGTCGCCCAGCATTGCGTAAGAGGCGGTTACACCACCGGTGGTGGGGTCAGTCATTAAAGAGATGTAGGGGAGTCTTGCATCCGCCAGCTGCGTGAGCTTGGCCGATGTTTTCGCCATCTGCATCAGGGAGAAGGCACTTTCCATCATACGGGCGCCTCCTGATTTGGAGATGACCATCAGCGGCATCTTGTGCAGTATGCAGTAGTCGATAGAACGGGCTATCTTTTCACCTACTACAGAGCCCATAGAACCCCCGATAAAGTTAAAATCCATACAGGCTACTACCAGGTCGTTTCCCAGCACCTTGCCGGCTCCTACGGTCATCGCGTCTTTCAGCCCGGATTTCTTCTGCGCATCCTTCAGCCTGTCGGCGTAAGGTTTCAGATCCTTGAATCCCAGGAAGTCGGTCGGGTATATATTTGGGAACAGTTCCTCGAACTGATTGTTATCAAATATGATCTCAAAATACTCTGCAGAGTTAATACGGTTGTGATAATTACACTTATCGCAAACATAGTAATGCTCTTTCAGATCCTTTACGGTGGTGGTTTTTTTACAGTTAGGACACTTGTGCCACAAACCATCCGGTGCTTCTTTCTTTTCACTGGTGGTGGTAGAGATGCCTTGTTTAATTCGCTTAAACCAGCTTGACATATTTTACTATTAGATTAGAAAATAGTGGTGCAAGATACGAATTATCGCATAAAGCCAAAAACATATAGGGAAAAGTATAAAGTTTAAGTCAAAAAGCAAAAAGCCATTGTAGCGGAGATAATAACATATACATATAATATATGATCACTTTTATCTCCGTTACAACAGCTTTTTGCCTTTATATCTTAAGCTGAATGCTTAATTATGCGTTCCTGTTAATACAGTTCAGATCCCTGAATGCTTCTTCCAGGCGCTTAACAAAGGTTTCTTCGCCTTTGCGCAGCCATACGCGCGGATCGTAGTATTTTTTATTTGGCTTGTCAGCACCTTCGGGGTTACCCAGCTGTCCCTGCAGGTAATCTTTCTTGGCTTCGTAGAAATCGTGAATACCTTCCCAGAATGCCCACTGCATATCGGTATCGATGTTCATTTTGATAACGCCGTAACCCAGTGCTTCTGTGATCTGGTGCTTTGGAGAACCGCTACCACCGTGGAATACATAGTAAACAGGTTTAGCTGCAGTTTTATATTTCTCCTGGATGAATTCCTGGCTGTTATGCAGGATTACCGGACGGAGTTCCACATTACCTGGTGAGTATACGCCATGAACGTTACCGAAAGCAGCAGCTACCGTGAAACGGGGCCCTACTTTTGATAAAATTTCATACGCATAAGCTACTTCTTCAGGCTGGGTATACAGCTTGGAGTTGTCCACACCGGAGTTGTCCACGCCGTCTTCCTCACCACCGGTTACGCCCAGTTCGATTTCGATGGACATACCCAGTTTGTTCATTCTCTCAAAATATTTATGAGAAATTTCAATGTTCTCTGCAATTGGTTCTTCGGAAAGATCCAGCATGTGAGAGCTGTACAGCGGTTGACCGGTTTGTTTAAAGAACTGCTCACCTGCATCCAGCAAACCGTCGATCCATGGCAACCATTTTTTAGCAGCATGGTCGGTATGCAGTACCACCGGAACACCGTAATATTTAGCTACTTCATGTACGTGTTTAGCACCGGAAACGCCACCTGCAATGTTCGCCTGCAGCTTGTCGTTCGGCATGCCTTTACCGGCAAAAAATTGTGCACCACCGTTAGAAAACTGAATAATAACCGGTGAATTTACTTTAGCAGCTGTTTCCAGTACCGCATTCACGGAGTTAGTTCCCACAACATTTACGGCAGGCATAGCAAATCCGTTGTCTTTGGCATCGTTATACAGCGCATCCAGCTCTTCGCCGAATAATACGCCAGCTCTGTATTTTCCCATACTCTGATATGTGTTTTATTTTTTAGGAAAGCAAATATAAGGAGTTAAATAGAAGATTTATAGCGAAAAGTAAGCGCTTACGTATTAATTCTACCAACAGAAAAATGTATTTTAACCGATCTCAATCCGGTTTTGTATGAAACTATTTCTGTTTTTCATCGCAGGTATATTCCTGAAAGTGTCTGCTGCTGGTGCATTTACAGCCAATGTTGCGGACTCCCTGCTATATTATACCTCCTTCGACAGCACCCGTATTCATTATACCATTGCAGGTACCGGCGCCCCGGTATTATTGGTGCACGGTTTTATTGTGAACGGGGATTCCTGGAAGAAAACAGCTTTGTACGACTCCCTGCTGGCGCATGGGTATCAGGTGATCACCCTCGATCTGAGGGGAAATGGCGCGTCGGATCATCCGCACGACAGCCTCGCTTATCTTAATGATGCGGAAACAAAAGATATTATGGGACTCATGACCCATCTTAATATTAATAATTACCAGGTAGTGGGCTATTCAAGGGGCGCTATTATTGTTTCCCGCCTGCTGGTGCTGGACGCCAGGGTGCGCAGCGCCGTGATGGGCGGTATGGGTATGGCTTTTACAGATCCCGCATGGCCGCGCCGCCGGCAGTTTTACGAGGCGCTTTCGGGGAAAAACGTGCCGGAACTGGCTGCGATGGTTAAATATGTACAACAGTCCGGACTGGATCAGCGGGCCCTCGCCATGATGCAGCTGGGCCAGCCCTCTACTACACCACAGGAGCTGGCCGGCGTGCATCAGCCGGTATTGGTTATCGGTGGGGATAAAGACGAAGATAATGATACCGGAGGCTCTCTCGCGGCCATGATGCCGGCAGGAATGCACGGCACAGTAGCCGGAGATCATAATTCAGTAGTGCGCACGGTACCCTTTGCAGAATGGGTACTCGATTTTCTGCAAAAACATTAACTAACGCTGAGCACATTGCCATCTACCTTGATGGTGTAGGCCGTCAACGCAGCGGTAGCGGGCCCAGTATTCACCGCGCCGGTAGTGGTGTACCGGCTGCCATGACCGCAAGGCGCAT
This sequence comes from Chitinophaga sp. ARDCPP14, assembly GCF_051362515.1. Classification (NCBI taxonomy): domain Bacteria; kingdom Pseudomonadati; phylum Bacteroidota; class Chitinophagia; order Chitinophagales; family Chitinophagaceae; genus Chitinophaga; species Chitinophaga sp. ARDCPP14. Next base: position 194,674 of record NZ_JBKIXB010000009.1, read on the forward strand.
TACATTCAATTAATTTGGACGAATTGTTAAAGGTGGCTACGGTACAGCCCTGGTGGGTGCAGGTACTGGAAAGGGCCGTGAAAGCCGCTGCAGTATTGCCGGAGCCTGTACGGATAATGATTACCCCGTTGGAGATCCTGAAATCGCCCACATTGGTGAGGTCACTGCCGAGGTTCAATGTTAGCTTTGCATTGCCGCCGCCGGGAGGTGTGGGGTCGGGATCATTACTGCCTCCCTTGCTGCAGGCAGCCAAACCGGCTGTACATACCAATGCCAGCGTTAATCCAATGTTGGAAACAAAATCTCTTCTTTCCATAAAATGCGTTTTAGTTGATCGTTATCCTGTTTACGCAAGTGAAAAGAAGAAAGTTGCCTCGGGAACATTTAATTTTCTATCACCGATTGAAAATAGGCGGGCGCCTCAGTTAAACGGCTGCCATACCAGGAAAACATTTCACCGTCTACCAGCTGGATTCGGGCGTCCGGCAAAACAGCCTGCAACTCCGCTATATGTTTTTCTTTGAAAGGATAAGGTTCAGACGAGAGCAACACCCTGCGGCACCCGCTGCTGGCCAGCTCAGCGGCGGTAACAGCCGGATAGCGGGGCAGGAGGCCAAATACATTATGGAACCCGCATAACTGCAACATCTGGTGTATGAAGGTGTCGCCACCGGCTACCATCCAGGGATCGCGCCAGATGAAATAAGCGGTGGGAACAGCCTCCGGAAGCGGGTGCAGCGATGCAAAGCCGGCTTTGATCTGTGAAACCAGATCAGCGGCCGCTTGCACCCGGTGGGTGATAGCGCCGATACCGGCAATCATGGCATAAGCATCTTCCAATGTCTGGATATTACTCACCCACACCCGGTAATCTTTCATCAGCAGCTCCACATCAGCGGCGAGGTTTTCTTCCTTATTGGCAATGATCAGATCCGGTGAAAGCTGCCGTATAATACCAGCGTGAATATTTTTGGTGCCACCCACCCGTGTTTTTTCCCTGAACCACGTTAACGGATGTACGCAGAATTTGGTAATACCCACCACTTCCTTTTCAAGTCCGAGGGAATATAACAACTCTGTTTGGGATGGCACCAGTGAAACAATCCGCTGTGGCGGATGTTCAATTGTTATCTGCCTGTTGAGCTGATCGGTAAATAACATGCGGTACTTTTATCTGCCCAATGCCTGTATAATATCGTATTTCGTAACAATGTGGTGATTGCCGCTGTCATCTTTTGTAAGTACGGCGCCGTTTTCCCGGTTGATATATACCGAAAGCTTTTCGATAGGCGTGTCCTGGCTTACCAGCGGGAACAATGGCTGCATTACCTGGCTTATCTGCGCATCTTTCAGGTTGGCATCATCGATCAGGCGGTTGAACAACCCGTTTTCGGAAATGGATCCAATCAGTTCCCCGCCCTGGTCTACAGGTATATGTTCGATGTCATATTTTTTCATCCGGGCAATGGCTTCACTTACTTTTTCATCAGCGCTGATGGTTACCAGTGGCTGGTTACGACGGCCATTCACTACATCTTTCACTGTTTTTACATCGAGGAAACCACGTTCCAGCATCCACTGGTCGTTATAGATTTTACCTACATAGCGGCTGCCATGATCATGAAAAATAACGACTACCACATCGGTTGGCTTCAGTCCTTCTTTCAGCTGCAACAGCCCGGCTATGGCTGATCCGGCGGAGTAGCCAACAAAAATACCTTCTTCTTTGGTGATGCGTCGCGCCATCACGGCAGCATCTTTATCCGTTACCTTTTCAAATTTGTCGATCACCTTCATATCATAATTCTCCGGCACAAAATCTTCCCCGATACCTTCTGTAATATAAGGATACACTTCGCTCATATCCAGCTCCCCGGTTTCAAAATACTTCTTCAGTAAGGAGCCATAACTGTCGATCGCCCATACTTTAATATCCGGATTTTTTTCTTTCAGGTATTTCCCGGTGCCGGTAACCGTACCACCGGTGCCGGTGGCCACTACCAGGTGGGTGATTTTACCGTCGGTTTGTTCCCATATTTCAGGACCGGTTTGTTCGTAATGCGCATCCCGGTTAGCCAGGTTATCATATTGATTCACATAAAATGAATTGGGGACTTCCGTGGCCAGTCTTTTAGACACAGAATAATAGGAGCGGGGATCTTCGGGTTCCACATTGGTAGGACAAACAATTACTTCGGCGCCTACCGCCTTCAGGATATCCACTTTTTCTTTGGATTGTTTATCGGTAGTGGTGAAAATACATTTGTATCCCCTGATAATGGCCGCCAGTGCCAGCCCCATACCTGTATTGCCGGAAGTGCCTTCAATGAGGGTACCGCCGGGTTTCAGTAATCCTTTCTCTTCCGCTACATCCACCATTTTCACCGCCATGCGGTCCTTAATAGAATTGCCGGGGTTAAAAAACTCCACCTTCGCCAGCACGGTGCAAGGCAGGGAAGCCGTTACGCGGTGCAACTTTACCATCGGGGTATTGCCTATCGTTTCAAGTATATTATCGCAGTATTTCATAAAAAATGAGGTTGTATGATTACGAAAATACGGAATTGCACCGATGCGAATGTTGTCTTTCTCAGGATTACGCGGATTTTGTCTTCCTCAGGATTACGCTGATTATACTGATTAGTTTGATTTTACTTTTTAGATTTTATAAGGATTTTAAATGATTTAAGTAGATCTAAGCGGATATACCCGCTTAGATCTACCTAAATCATTTAAAATCCAAAGTGATCAAATCCGTAAATCAATATAATCAGTGTAATCCTGAGGAAGACAACATTCGCGTATATTTGCGCCAATGAGCGAAAGGATTTTTATTACAGGAATAGGTACAGGCGTGGGTAAAACCACTACCGCTGCCTGTATCACGGAGGCACTAACGGCCGACTACTGGAAGCCGGTGCAAACGGGTTTGATGGAAGGCACAGATACAGATACGGTATTATCCCTGTTGTCAAATAAGGTGTCAGTTTGTCACCCGGAAGCGTGGCGGTTGCAGGCGCCTGCCTCTCCGCACCTGGCAGCACGGCTGGAGGACTGTACTATTGATGCGGAGCGTATCCTGGAGCTGGCGGACCAGTACCAGCCGGTTGACAGGCCAATGGTAATGGAAGGCGCCGGGGGACTGATGGTGCCGGTAAATGAAGAGCTGTTTACGCTGGACCTGATAGTGGCGCTGAAAGCCAGGGTGGTGATTGTAGCGCAGAATTACCTGGGCAGCATCAACCACTCGATGCTCACGGCAAGGATGCTGCAACATACAGGCGTGCCCGTTATCGGATGGGTGTTTGGCGGAGATTATCACAGCAATGAAGACGATGTGGTAAAGTGGAGCGGGTACCCGAAAATTGGCCGTATCCCGCTGACAGATACGGTAGATAAGGCATTCATTCAACAACAGGCACAGTTGTTGTCAGCCTCGCTGCATAGTTTACTGGCATGACCACTAAAAAGGATATACGAAAACATTTCCTGGAGCTGCGGCTTAACCTGGACGAACCCACCGCCCTCGCCCTGAATGAGCGGTTACTGGCGAATGCCCGTCAGCTTGACTACAGCAACGTCAGGAATGCGCATATCTTTCTTCCTATCTCTGAAAAAAAAGAAGTGGATACCTGGCCGCTGGTAAAATGGGGGAGAACCCAATGGCCGGAAATGGAATGGGTGCTTTCCCGCTCGGATATGAAAACCGGCGAGATGAATCATTATCTCTGGAAAACCAATACCGTACTGGTGAAAAACAGGTTCGGCATCCCGGAACCGGATCATGGGGAAGTGATATCACCGGAAAATATAGACCTTGTATTTGTACCTTTACTGGCTTTCGACCGGCAGGGGCAGCGGGTAGGATATGGCAAAGGTATGTACGACCGTTTTCTGAAACAATGCCGGCCGGATGTGCGTACCATCGGCCTGTCGCTGTTTGAACCCGTTCTGCAGATAGAAGACGTGGATTCGTGGGATGTGCCGTTGCATACGGTGGTGACCCCGGATCACATTTATCAATTTAAATAAACAACAGTGCTTAAATACCTGAATGTTCTTTTATATCCTTTTTCCCTGCTGTATGGCCTGGTGATGTGGTTGCGGAACCGGTTTTACGACAAAGGGCTGCTCACTGCAGTGGAATTTGATCTTCCTGTGATCGCCGCGGGCAACCTGTCGGTAGGCGGCACCGGGAAAACCCCGCATGTTGAATATATGATCCGCCTGCTGAAGGATCATCTGAAAGTTGCCACGCTCAGCCGGGGGTACAACCGCCGTACCAGCGGCTACATCCTGGCAGATGAAAGAAGCACTGCCGCCGATATCGGGGACGAACCCATGCAGTTTCACGATAAATTCCCGGATATCAAGGTCTGCGTAGGAGAAGAACGGATGCTGGCCATTCCGCAGCTGCTCGGAGATGAGCCCGATACCCAGGTGGTACTGCTCGATGATGCCTTCCAGCACCGCTCCATAAAGCCCGGTCTTAATATCATGATCACCGATTACAGCCGATTGTTTACCCGGGATCATGTAGTACCTTTTGGCCGTTTAAGGGAAGGCAGACAGGGATATCACCGGGCCGATTGTATTATTGTATCAAAGTGTCCGCCCGCCATGAGCACGGAAGAGAAGCTGGCCCTGGAAAAAGAAATTAAACCATTGCCACATCAGCGGCTCTTTTTCACTACCTTGCAATACGGCGCCTTGTCCGATATGATCACCCATCACCCGGTGGCCGTCCCTAAATCAGCAACCGTATTGCTGGCATGTGGTATAGCAAGGCCCGAACCATTGCTCGAAGAATTGAAACGACGTTACGAACAGGTATACCTCTTGTCTTTTCCCGATCATTATTATTATACGGAAAAGGATATACTAAAAATAAAAAAGGAATGCAGCGACCTGCCCGGCACAGAAAAGATTGTCATTACCACAGAAAAGGATGCGGTAAGATTACATCTGCTCAAAGGAATGCTGGCAGAACAAAACCTGCAGATGGCTGTTATTCCAGTAGAGATTGCATTCCTCTTCGGGGAAGCAGAATTATTTAATAACTTTATTTTTGACTACATAGGCCGGCACCTGCCAGCGCCCGGTCAACAATAACTTACGACTAACATGAGTAGAAAAAAGAAAAATAAAAAAGGCGGTAATCATAACCCTAACAACCCCCAACAAAGCCATAGCCAGAAGAAGACCTTTAAAGGCGTATTGGAAGTAACAAGGTCCGGAATGGCCTTTGTGATCGTGGATGGCCTTACAAAAGACATCATGGTGAAGCAGAAAAACCTGCATACCGCCCTCGATAAAGATGAAGTGCTGGTGGATGTATTGAAAGCAGCCCATAACGAAGGCCGCATGGAAGGCATCATAACGGACATCCTTAAACGAAATAAAACCGAATTCACCGGTACCCTGCAGGTCAGCAAAAGCTTTGCTTTCCTGATCCCTGAAAAGGGATTGTTTATGCCGGATATTTATATTCCCGCCAACTCCCTCGGAGAGGCTAAAAGCGGCGATAAAGCCGTGGTGAAAATAGTAGCCTGGGGAGAAAAATCCCGCAAGCCTGTAGGTGAAATCGTGGAAATCCTGGATGCCAGCGATACCAACGACCTGGCCATGAAGGAAATCCTTATAGAAGCAGGATTCCCGCTCAGTTTCCCTAAAGAAGTAATAGCAGAACTGGATACCATCCAGGAAAATATTTCTGAAGAAGAAGTAGGTAAACGGAAAGATATCCGCAAAATCCTTACCATGACCATCGACCCGGTGGATGCCAAAGATTTTGATGATGCCATCTCTATCCGCCTGCTGAAAAACGGTTTGTATGAACTGGGGGTGCATATTGCCGATGTAAGTCATTATGTACTGCCCGGCACCGAACTCGATAAAGAAGCGGATAAACGCGCTACCTCCGTATACCTGCCAGACCGCGTGTTGCCCATGCTGCCGGAAAAGATCTCCAATGAGCTTTGTTCCCTGCGGCCGCATGAAGACAAGCTCACCTTCTCCGCTATGTTCCAGATGAACGAAAAAGGAGAGGTGAAGCAACACTGGATCGGCCGCACCGTGATCCATTCGGATCACAGGTTTACCTACGAAGAAGTACAGGAAATTATAGAAGGCAAATCTGAGGGTCCGTATAAGAACGAAGTGATGCTGTTAAACCGCATTGCTCAAACTTTGCGCAAGCAACGTTTTGTACATGGCGCCATTAACTTCTCCTCGCAGGAAGTACGCTTTAAATTGGATGAAACCGGCAAGCCGATTGGCATTGTCATTAAGGAAAGTAAAGAAGCGCACCAGCTGATCGAGGAATTTATGCTGCTGGCCAACAAAACCATTGCGGCATACGTGGGCAAGCTGCGGATTAATAAACAGCCCATCCCGTTCCCTTATCGTGTGCATGATACGCCCGACCCGGAAAAGCTGAAAGTGTTCGCCCTGTTCGCCGGAAAATTCGGGTATAAGTTCGATCTCACCACACCGGAAAGCATCGCCAGCTCCTTCAATAAAATGCTGGCACAGGTAAAAGGCAAACCGGAGCAACCGGTACTGGAAACGCTGGGCATCCGTACAATGGCCAAAGCCATTTACACGGTGAATAATGTGGGGCACTATGGTCTTGGTTTTGAAGACTACTGTCATTTCACGTCCCCTATCCGCCGTTACCCCGATGTACTGGTACACCGTGTACTGGCTGAATGTCTTGCCAACAGCGTGCGTCCCGACAAGCAAATGGAGCAGAAATGCAAACACAGCTCTGAAATGGAACGCAAGGCAATGGAAGCTGAACGCGCCGGTAACAAATACAAACAGGTAGAATACATGCAGCAGTTCATTGGTCATACCTTCGATGGTGTGATCAGCGGTGTGGCGCATTTCGGCTTCTGGGTGGAAACAGTGGATACCAAGTGCGAAGGACTGATCAGCATTCACAATCTGAATAAAAGAGAAGAATTCCAATATAATGAAGGGGAGTATTCCCTGGTGGGCCAAAGCACCGGCCGCAAGTTTCGTATAGGCGAAAAAGTGAGCATCCGCGTAGTGGCTGCCAGCCTGGCCAAACGCCAGCTGGACTACGACCTGGAAGATGAACTGACCGGCACGGGCACACCTGCTGCTGCGCCATTCCAGCATAAACGCCGGGAAGACCGCCGCGATGATCGTAAAGGTGATCAGCGTCATGGTGATCGTCGTGACGACCGGAAAAAGAAGAAAGACAAACAACGTCCGTATAAACCCTGGGAACAGGAAGGGAAAGCGCCCCACAGAGCGCCGGAAGTATCGCTCGGCGAGCCTAAACCATTACCGGTTGTTGACCAGGTGATAGTGGAAACGCATGTGGTACCGGTAACACCGGATGTACCTGTAACGCCTGCTGTACCAGTAACACCGGTACCAGCACCTGTGCATAAAAAGAAGCCGAAGAAAGAAGTGGCGGAAGAAAAACCAGCTCCTGCACCGGTTGTTGAAAAAGAAGTGGTGAAGAAAACACCTGCACCAGCGCCCGCAGTTAAGGCGCCTGTGAAGAAAGCCGCTGCTAAACCTGCACCAGCAGCAAAGAAAGCAGTGCCCGCGAAGAAAGCTGCTGCTGAACCGGTAGCAAAGAAAGCAGTACCCGCGAAGAAAGCCGCTGCTAAACCGGCCGCAAAAAAAGCAGTACCGGCGAAGAAGGCCTCTGCTAAACCGGTAGCTAAGAAAGCAGTACCGGCGAAGAAAGCTGCTGCTAAACCGGCCGCAAAAAAAGCAGTACCGGCGAAGAAGGCCTCTGCTAAACCGGTAGCTAAGAAAGCAGTACCGGCAAAGAAAGCCGCTGCAAAACCAGTAGCTAAGAAAGCAGTACCGGCAAAGAAAGCTGCTGCAAAACCAGTAGCTAAGAAAGCAGTACCTGCGAAGAAGGCCGCTGCTAAGCCAGTAGCGAAGAAAGCGGTACCTGCGAAGAAAGCTGCTGCAAAACCGGTAGCTAAGAAAGCAGTACCCGCTAAGAAGGCAGCCGCTAAACCAGCCGCTAAAAAAGCCACTGCTAAAAAGGCCGCACCAGCAAAGAACAAAAAGAGTAAAAAATAAAACACGAGCCACCAGCAATGCATTCATTCAAAGATTTAACAGCACAGTTTAGTCAGCATTTTGAAAAACAACAGTTTCCGGAACAACCCAGTAAGTTATATAATGCAGCGTCCCACATCCTGGGAATAAGCGGAAAAAGAATCCGCCCTGTACTATGCCTGATGGGGAACGAGCTATTTGATAATCTGCGCCCGGATGCATTTGAGGTGGGCAGTGCGATAGAACTTTTTCATAATTTCACTTTATTGCATGATGATATCATGGATAAAGCGCCGATCCGCCGGGGTAAGCCTACCGTTCATACGGTATATGGCGAGCCGGCGGCGATCCTTGCCGGCGATGTAATGCTCATTTACGTATATGAACGCCTGAACAAAATAGAACCGCATTATAAACAAAAGATCATATCCGTATTTAATAAAGCCGCCATTGAAGTATGTGAAGGGCAGCAGCTCGACATGGACTTTGAAGGCATGGACCCCGAAAAGGTGCAGTACGATGATTATGTGCATATGATCGGATTGAAGACCTCCGTTTTACTTGCTGCCAGCCTGCAGCTGGGCGCCATCATTGGCGGCGCCGGCGAAGGCAACCAGCAGCACATTTATTCCTTTGGTAAAAATGTGGGTATTGCTTTCCAGATCCAGGACGACTACCTCGATGCATTTGGTGATCCTGAAAAATTCGGAAAGCAGCAGGGAGGGGATATCCTCGTCAATAAAAAAACATTCCTGCTCCTGAAAGCGCTGGAACTGTGCAACCCGGAACAACGTGCAGAATTGAAAATGCTCATGGAAACATCACCCGCCGATAAAGTAGAACGGGTGCTGGCATTATTCCGCAGCTGTAAAGTGGATGAATGGGCGGAGAAGGAAAAAGAACGCTTCCAGCAACTGGCGTTCCAGAGTCTGGATAACGTGGCGGTGCTGTCTAACCGCAAGGCAGCGCTGATGGAAGTGGCTAACTACCTCTTAAACCGTCAGCAATAAGGTTCGTATTTAAATTCGCATTATATTCGCGCTCGTCTAAACGTAATTCCTTAGCCAATGTCGTCAAACTCGCTGTTTCGGAAAAAATCACTTACTGCCATTATTAAAGATGCCAAAGACGGTTTGTCGGATGGTCATGAAACAGGGGGAATGAATAAGGTGTTGAAGGTGAAAGACCTTACTGCTATGGGAATTGCGGCGGTTATCGGAGCCGGGATCTTTTCCACTATCGGGGAAGCTTCCTTCCACGGCGGACCAGGCGTTTCCCTGCTCTTCGTTATTACCGCAGTTACCTGCGGATTCTCAGCCCTGTGCTATGCAGAATTTGCGTCCCGTGTACCGGTATCCGGCAGCGCCTATACATACTCCTACGTTACTTTCGGAGAACTGGCTGCCTGGGTGATCGGCTGGGCGCTGATCCTGGAATACGCCATTGGCAATATCGCCGTAGCCATTTCATGGAGCGGCTACTTCAACAACCTGTTAAGTGGTATCGGCCTCAGTTTACCCGATTGGCTGGCCAGCAATTACGACAGTGCCACGCCGGAAACCATTGCGGCAGCACCGCATATTGCCGGCATACCCTTCATCGTGAACCTCCCTGCCTTCCTCATCGTACTGCTGGTAACCTATCTGGCGTATGTAGGTATCCAGGAAAGTAAGAAAAGCGCCAACTTTATGGTAGCCCTGAAGATCCTGGTGATCCTGTTTGTGATTGTGGTAGGCTTTTTTTACGTAAATAAGGCCAATTGGCACCCTTTTATGCCCAACGGCTTCTCAGGTGTGCTAAAGGGGGTATCGGCCGTATTTTTTGCTTATATCGGCTTTGACGCTGTGAGCACCACTGCCGAAGAGTGTGCTAATCCACAGCGGGATCTGCCCAAAGGCATGATCTATTCCCTGATCATCTGTACGGTATTATATATCCTGATCTCATTGGTGCTCACCGGTATGGTGCCGTATTATAATTTAAAGGTAAATGATCCCCTGGCATATGTCTTCACACAGGTAAACCTGCCCTGGATCAGTTATCTTATTTCTGTAAGCGCCGTGGTGGCTACTACCAGCGTACTGCTGGTATTCCAGATCGGCCAGCCGCGCATCTGGATGAGCATGAGCCGCGACGGCCTGCTGCCAAAACGCTTCAGCAAAATACATCCCCGGTTTAAAACACCTTCTTTCGCTACCATCATCACCGGTTTCCTGGTAGGTATCCCGGCGCTTTTCCTGAACCTCACCATCGTTACGGACCTGACCAGCATTGGTACCCTGTTTGCCTTTATCCTGGTATGCGGGGGCGTACTCATTCTGCCAAGAGAGGAAAAATCAGTGGTAAAACGGTTTCAGCTGCCATATATCAACGGGCAGTTCATTGTGCCCGGCATCGTGGTGCTGCTCGTTTTCCTGTTCAGCAAAGAAATCATGGCAAAGCTCTCCCCCGCAGGCGGCTGGGAGGTATGGAAACATAATATCCCCTTCTACATATTTGTGGTGGTTACCATCGCCCTTTCCTACTTCTCGCTCACCCGCAAGCTCTCCCTGATACCGGTTTTGGGGATGCTCAGCTGTTTTTACCTGATGACAGAAATCGCCCTTAAAAACTGGATCGTTTTTTCTGTTTGGCTGGCGGTAGGCTTAACCATTTACTTCCTCTACAGCTATACCAACAGCAAGCTGGCCACGAAAGCGTAAATCTTCGTAACTTCAGGGTAGCTCTTTGATCTTAAAATTTATATTTTATGAACATGCTACAACGGGTTGAACACTGGGGTGACACACATCACCCAAATTGGCTGAGTGTGGTTCGCATTCTGCTGGGGATATTTATTATGTATGTAGGCATCCGGTTTGTACAGGACAGGGACGCGCTGATTTCCATGATTAATCAAAACCCGGCTTTGGCCACACTGTCCATATTCCTGGGACATTATGTTGTATTTGCACACACGGTAGGTGGGCTATTCATTGCGATGGGACTGTTCACCAGGATCGCCGCATTCCTGAATATTCCCGTATTGCTGGGTGCTGTATTTTTTGTTCATTCTCCCACCGGGCTGTTTACAGTATACCCCGTAATGGGCATCTCCTTACTGGTGCTGTTCCTGCTGATCGTTTTCCTGATTGAAGGCAGTGGCCGCATTTCGGTAGATGACTACATGCGGCGGCATCCTGAAAAAGCAAGGTCCAGGAAGTACGCGGAATAACTTTTCTTCATATAGCCGTGCAGGTGAGTGTTACCATTTTTAATGGCAATAAGGAGCCATGTCTCCGCCGGATCCGGCAAATCTTCAAATCTCTTCCACGCATATCCCTTCAATATTCTATTTTTGCAGTTGAAGAATGCAATTATGAAATACCAAAAAGGCGACAACATCTTGTTGTTGAGTTCAAAAGAAGAAGGAACGGTTGTTGACATTGTGAATGATAATATGGTCATGATAGAGGTGAAAGGAACGTCTTTTCCGGTGTACCTGGATCAGATCGACTTTCCCTATTTCCATCGTTTTACCCAGCAGAAACTGGTCAAGGAAAAGCCCAAACTAATTCCCGGCGACGAAATCAAGGTAGACAGAAGCAAGTATGAAGTGTTTAAAACAGATAAGGGAATGTTCCTGTCTGTTTTGCCGGTATACCAGATGGATGGATATGATGAAACCGTGAAGCTGATGAAGTTTCACCTGTTTAATGATACGCCGCATGCGATGCGTTTTTATTTCCAGATATGGCTGAATAACCAGCTGGACCTGGAAATCAAGAATGAAATACATCCTTATAATCACTTTTATCTCGCTGATCTCATCTTCGAATCACTGAATGATAATCCGCGGTTTGAGTTTACCTTTTTCCTGAAGGAGCCACAGCCCAAGCTGGCCACTTCTGTAAAGAAAACCTGGAAGATCAAGCCAAAACAGATGTTTGTGCAGCTGGAGCAGCTGCGTACCAAAGCAGAAGCTACCATCACTTACCCGCTGTTCGATAAATTTCCGGAGAAAGAACCCGAGCCGCCGGCGCCGGCAGAACAACCGAAAAAGAAGGCGCCTGTTACTACTATTGGCGGCGGAAACTTCGCCAGCCTGTTAAGTAAAATACAGCTGCAGCCCGAAACATCGCTGGAGCCTAAGCACGAAGTAGATCTGCACATCGAAGCACTTGAGAAAAACTGGAAAGGGCTGAGCAATATTGCCATCCTTGCTATCCAGCTCAATGCTTTCCAACGTTACCTGGAACTGGCTATCAGTCATCATCAGCACAACCTGATCGTGATTCATGGTATCGGAAAGGGAAAGCTCAAAGACGAAATACACCAGATCCTGAAACAAACGCCGGAAGTAGCCAGCTTTGTGAATCAATATCACGCCAAATACGGCTATGGGGCTACAGAAATAACGTTTAGGTAATATTTTTATTTACCTTCGCGCTTCAACTACAAACCGTGCTATCGTTCCGCTAACTTGTTGGCGGGAAGGAAAGTCCGGACAGCGCAGAGCAACGCACCACCTAACGGGTGGGGCCTGGTGCAAACCGGGAACAGCAAGTGCCACAGAAAATAACCGTCCGCTTCGGCAGATAAGGGTGAAAATGTGGGGTAAGAGCCCACGGTGCAGGCAGGTAACTGTTTGTACGGGTAAACCTTGCGTGCTGAAATGCCATGTATACGGTCGATTGAGGGCTGCTCGCCCGATGACCGAGGGTAGGCAGATACAGACAACGTGCGAACGTTGTCGCAGATAAATGATAGCAGTCTGTCCCGGCTTGCCGGGGCAGAAACAGAATCCGGCTTACAGGTTTGTAGTTTTTTTTCTTCTCTTTTTTGATATCCTAAAATAAGCTGTTAACTTCCCGCATTATATTTAATCTATATTTTATGAATCAGAAAGATGAACGAACCTGGGGAGCGCTTGTTCACCTGGGAGGAATTATCGGGATGCTGATATTACCTACCGTCGGCAACATCCTTGGAGTACTGATCTTTTGGCTTATCAAAAAGAACGAATCTGCTTTTGTAGACAGCCAGGGCAAAGAAGCCATCAATTTCCAGATCACATTGAGCATCGCTGCGGTCATTGTAAACCTGGTCAATAATATTGTTACCGGTTTTTGGTCGCTCACCAGCTTCTGGCGCCATGCAAGAGGAGATTTTTATAACGCCTGGGGCTGGACAAACCTGCTCGGTGTATTATGGCTGCTGAATGTTATCTTTAGCATTATTGCTGCCACAAAAGCCAGCAATGGCCAGTCTTACAAGTATCCGCTGAGCGTTCGTCTCGTAAAGTAATTGTATAAAAAAAGGGCGGGAATTTTATCTTATAAAGATAAAATTCCCGCCCTTTTTTATATACTGAATCAGTTCTTTTTGATGGCTTTTACTTTTGCCTTGTGCTGTTTTTTACCTTTCACATTTTCGCCTTTAACAGTAGCCGCCAGCTTTAATGCTTCATAGGCATTGATCATTCCACCGGTGATGGACAGATCCGAAAAATTTACTTTTTCATCCGCAGCACCTGGTTTATTTACTTCCGTAATACCAGGTAATGGTGTGGCGCTTTTTTCCAGCACATATTTCAACTGCTTTGCACTGAGCTCAGGATAATAGGAGAGTACCAATGCTGCTACACCTGCTACTACAGGGCTGGCCATGCTGGTACCACTGGCGCTGCCGTATTTGTTGCCACCGGGAATGGTGGAGTAAATTTGTACACCGGGAGCAAAAAGATCCACGCTTTTCTTACCATAGTTGGAGAAAGGTGCCACCTTATCATTGCCCAGGCCGGTATTGCTGGCGCCTACAGTGATGACGTTGGAAGCAACCGTGCCATCCAGGTAATTCGGGTTGGGATAGTTGGCAACAGAGTCGTTGTTGCTGCCGTCATTACCTGCTGCATGTACCAATAAAACGCCCTTTTCTTCTGCATATTTAAAAGCCGCATCCACCCAGTCTTTATGAGGTGAAAACGGTTTACCAAAGCTCATATTGATGATCTGTGCGCCATTATCAACCGCATAACGAATGGCGAGGGCTACATCTTTATCTCTTTCATCGCCATCAGGAACGGCTTTTACCGCCATGATGCGCACATTATCGGCGATGCCATCCATGCCTACACCGTTGTTCCTGGCCGCCGCGATGATACCGGAAACGTGCGTGCCATGGAAACCAAAGGTGCCCATCACATCGTTGTTGCCGTATTTGTTGTCATTGATGTCGTCGAGGTTGTCGCCTACAATCCTTTCCCTGTTGGCATTTGGCGCTACTTCTGTGCTTTCTGCCTTACGCTTCAGTTCATTCATGTACTCATCAAACTCCATTTTGAACTCGCCGAAAGTGGCTGGTTCATCACCGGCGCTTTTCAGCAAACGGCTCATGAAATTACGTGCCAGCAGTACATCCTGGTTAGTCGTTTGAATGCTGTCCAGCTGCGCTACATTGAAATCATCCTTACCCAGGTAGGTTTTCAGGATAGATTCACATTTATTCACGTTTTCCTGGAGCTTCGACATGCTTTTGTATTGCATCTTGAACTGGGAATTAGGCTTCTCCACTTTCGATTGCAACTGCTGCCAGATGGCATATTCTTTGGAATCCTTTGCGAGTGCGGAATCCGGGTTGCCATAAAGGTTTTTATAGCGGTAGTATTCGCGGGCGGCTTCTTCAGAGTCTTCTTTCAGGCTGCTGCCGTCTTTGCCACCCAGGAAGTTCCAGCCATGAATATCGTCCACATAGCCGTTGTGATCGTCATCCTTGCCATTACCGGGGATTTCACGGGTATTGGTCCACAGGATACTTTTCAGATCCTCATGGGTAGTGTCAATACCAGAGTCGATCACCGCCACAATAACGGGCGTACTTTTCTTCCCTTTTAACAATTCCTTGTAGGCTTTTTCCGTTGACGTACCCAGTATACTGTCGGTATCGTAACTCAGTAACTGCCAGTTTTTAGGTATCTGGGGTTTACTCTGCGCTGTAGTATTTGTTGTAAATGCAGTCATCAATGCAACACACCCTGCCAGGACTGCAACCTCTCGGCTTAACAATTTCATGTTCAATAATTTTCCCTATAAAAAACAACTAAAAATATCATGATGATAAGATTAAAGGTATAGAAAAAGCGGTATAACATTAAATATTAATGATAAACGCGCTATATATTGGTTGATTGGGAGATTGAATGGGTTTCTGCCCATTCCGGGCCGCCTTTTTCCGCAGGCCATTGTTACCGGTTACTTATCCTGATTTGCTTGCCAGCCATAGCTGGTAACCACCTGTCACAATCCCTTTTGTAATTGTTGTCAGCCGTCTTAGCTTTAACCTGTTCTTATTCCTCATACCCCTCATCCGCCAGATCTACGTTCGGGATTTTTACAGGTATCGTATTTCATTTACTTAAATTTACCAATCATGTTAAAAGCTGTTCTCATGGCCACTTTGCTGGCTACCGGCACACCTGTGTCTGCCGCTGAACCTGAAGTAACCACACTCATTTTTGTGAATGCTGCGGAAATGGAATCATCACCATCAGCAGATCCCGGTTTGAGCACCACCGGGCAGGAACAGGCCAGCCAGCTGGCATCTTCCCTGGAAGGAATGGAAATTTCCGCTATCTACACTACCTATCTGAACCGTGCTGTGCAAACGGTGACACCGCTCTCTAAAGCCCACCAGCAACAGCTGGACTACTTCCGGTTAAACGGCGATCCGGAGCAAACAACCGCCACCCTTAAAGACATGATAAAGAAAAATAAGGGCAAAACAATTGTTATTTGCAGCGTTCCTGAAAATATTACTGCTATGTTGCAGCATGCGGGTGTAAAGGGCAAAATCATGAAAACACTGTATGATAAAGGATCCGGGCAGGTTTTAGTAGTGAAACACAGTGGTAATAATGCGGCAGTAGCACAAAAGTTGAATATGAATATTCAAAAAAAAGTCTAATATTTATATCCGGAAGAGTTTCTAATGGCTTCCCGCCATTTCTAACTTTTCTCATAAGCATGGTTTCCGTTTAACGAAAAGCGGGGTTCTCTAACCTCGCTACTATTTTTAAAACCTTGCCGCCGTCGGTGTATGTAGAGAAAAGCAACGCAGGTTGCAAAACATTTTTGACACGTAGTTATTTTATCAACCGCTTTTAAAAATCTGATCGGGTAGCATCTCCTGTCACGAAAATTAAAAGCTCCGGGGCAAGCGCCTCGGAGCTGGATGATCCGGAAAAATTTACAGTAAATATATTGTTGTCAGCTATCCGTTTTCAGGTATTTGTACCTGCAAAACAGATAGCTGATTTATTATTATCAGAGATCAAATTTGATGCCCTGTGCCAGTGGGAGACTGTTGGAGTAGTTGATGGTATTGGTTTGCCGGCGCATGTAAGCTCTCCACGCGTCGGAACCGCTTTCACGGCCGCCGCCCGTTTCTTTTTCACCACCGAAAGCGCCACCTATTTCAGCGCCTGATGTGCCGATATTTACATTGGCAATGCCACAGTCAGATCCGGCATTGGAAAGGAACTGTTCTGCCTCGCGGAGGTTCAGCGTCATGATGGCGGAGGAAAGTCCCTGGGGCACATCATTCTGCATGGCAATGGCTTCGGCCAGTGTGGCGTATTTCATTACATACAAAATGGGCGCAAAGGTTTCGTGCTGTACAATATCGTAGGTGTTTTCCACCGCTGCAATGCAGGGTTTTACATAGCATCCGGATTCATAACCCGGACCGGATAATACACCGCCTTCCACCAGGAAGGAACCGCCCTGCTGCTTTACCTGTTCTATTGAGTTGAGATACGCATCCACAGCGGCTTTGTCGATCAGCGGGCCTACGTGGTTGTGTTGATCCAGCGGATTACCGATACGCAACTGCGAGTAAGCTTTTACCAGCCTTGCGGTAAACGCATCATACACGCTTTCGTGGATGATGAGCCGGCGGGTAGAAGTACAGCGCTGCCCGGCGGTACCCACGGCGCCAAACACAGCGCCAATAAGCGACATATCCAGGTCGGCATCCTGCGTAATAATGATGGCATTATTGCCGCCAAGTTCGAGCAGGGAACGCCCCAAACGCTCGCCTACGGCAGCACCTACGGCTTTGCCCATCCGGGTGGACCCGGTGGCCGAAACGAGCGGAATCCGCTTGTCGTGTGCCATCCATTCACCTGCATCACGCTGACCGGTTACCAGGCAGCAAACGCCTTCCGGTACTTTGTTGGCGGCAAATACACTGGCCGCAATATGTTGACAGGCCAACGCTGTCACCGGCGTTTTTTCAGATGGCTTCCAGATACACACGTTGCCGCAAACCCATGCCAGCATGGCGTTCCAGCTCCATACTGCTACCGGGAAGTTAAAGGCGGAAATAATACCGGTAATACCCAGCGGATGCCATTGCTCATACATCCGGTGCCCCGGCCGCTCGGAGTGCATCGTTAAGCCGTGCAGCTGCCTCGACAGGCCCACTGCAAAGTCGCAGATGTCGATCATCTCCTGCACTTCTCCATATCCTTCCTGCAAACTCTTTCCCATCTCATAGGAAACAAGTTTGCCAAGATGTTCTTTATGTTCACGGAGCGCTACCCCGATTTGCCGTACGATTTCGCCTCTTTTTGGGGCCGGCCATGTACGCCATTCTTGGAAAGCTTCCTGGGCCACGGCTACCACCTGGTCATAATCTTCCCGGCTGGCGCTTCTGACAGTAATAATCTTCTTATTATTTACCGGCGAAACTGAGGTAATTTCCTCCCCGTGAGCCGGCAACCAGTGCGTGCCCGTACTGATACCACTTTGTGCCGCAGTGATGCCAAATGCTTTTAAGATGTCTTCCATTGTTGGTGTATTAATAAACTAAATTAGGAACTTTTTTTTGTTTGGGCGGCGTAGGTACTTTCAAAGATCTTATCGGCATTGCCTGCTTCAAAACCCTCACGCCGGTGTTCCCGCCGTATTTCACTGGCAGGTAAATGCGCAAAGGCAGGAAGTACCTTTCTTTCGGCAAACTCCACATAGGAGCCGGCAATGGGGAATTCCTCCCCACCGGAAAAGGTTGCGGTGATCATTCCGGCTACCGTGGCGCTTTGCAGCAGTCTGCCATCCGGACTGGTTTTAATTTTACCTCCTGAATCATTGAGATGAAAACCATGTTTTTCCAGGAACTGGTTGAAATCAGCGACCGTATTATATCCCGGGGGCAGATTATGTACGCTCACGGTAAAATGATTGAGGTAATAACGGTTATAGATCACCCAGGCGGCGTATTCGCTTTCTGCGGCCAGCACTTTGTAATCGGCCAGGGTAGGGGTTTGCCACAGTGCGCTGTGAAGGAAAGCATCCACGGCTTTGCTGTCGTCGAGGTCCAAGGCATTCACCGGGTCCGACTTCACTTCATCTGTATAATGATGAATGATGGTTTGCGCAGCAGGGCTTAATTCGGCCACCCGCAGTTCACTGATAAAAATACGCGGATATTGCGGCTCGGGGGGAGCATACCACCATGCATCCAGCTTCTTGGCCGGAAAGTGGTAGTGATCCATTTTCGTATAGCCGTAATGGAGAAAAATTTTCTCGAGCGACTGCACGCCAAGCTGTGGAACGCCCATCGTCCGGAAGGCGATGTGGTCATTTTCTATATCATCTGCCTGCGCAATAATGCCTTCCTTTATCATGGCGGCAATAACGGCTCCAACGTCCGGAACCCTTTGCTGATAGCGCTCCATCAGCCCATTTAAAACATCTTTTAACATGACATACAGCTTTTAGGGCTAGTTATAATATACCGCAAAGCGGTTGTTGATCAGGTCATTAAATGCTACATCTTCCTGGCGCAGAAAGCCATTCGCCGGCAGCAGTCCTTTTGCGTGCAGGTCTATTACTGCACAGGCAGCGCCTGCGGTGGTGAGTTGTATGGCGGTAAAGTCCCTGCCGGCCACCGCCTGGTTGTAGATCTTACGGGAATAGGAGCGTTGCACAGAGCGGCCGTTCACCATTCCGGATACAGACACAAAAACCAATACTACATCCTGCTGGGTGAAAGGTATGCTATCTTCCATAATCTCCTTCAGCATTTCTCTTTTTTTATTGAGTTTCAGCTCATTTAAAAGAATTTTCATCAGGTGGCAGTGGCCGGGATAACGTACTGTTTTATAGTCCAGGTTGTACACTTTATGGTCCAGGATTTCAGCGAGTGCTCCGAGTCCGCCGGAGGTATTAAACGCCTCATATTCCACACCATCGAGGGCGAAGCGCTCGTAGCCTTCCATCGGCATTACTTCTTTGCGTTCGCCTTCGTAGATGGCATCGCAGGGATTGCAGTATTCGTTGATCAGCCCGTCGGTGCTCCAGGTAAGGTTATACATGAGACTGTTGGTAGGAAACTGTGGCAGGGCGCCAACACGCAGCCGCACCGCGTCCAGCGAATCGAATTGTTTGGCGATATCATGGGCGGCAATACTGATGAAACCAGGCGCCAATCCGCATTGTGGCATGAAGCTAACATTGGCTTGCGCCGCTATTTCGCGGATCGCGTTGGTAGTAGCTACATCTTCTGTTAAATCAAAATAGTGGGTGTTGGCTTTAGCTGCTGCGGTAGCAATTTTTACGTTGAGGAAAAAGGGGCAGGCGCTCAGCACCATGTCCTGGTCCTGCAATGCGTCCTGCAGCGACGTGGCGTTGTTTACGTCCAGCACGGTTTTGCGGATAGCTGTGTCGGTACATTTCTGTAACAGGGCGTCGTTGCTGTCGGCCAGCGTTACTTCATAGTCGCCGGACTGTTGCAGTAAGAAGGCAGCGGTTTCGCCGATCTTACCGGCGCCAATAATCATTACACGTTTCATAATCTGTTTTGGAATTATAGTGAAGAGGGAAGCATGTGTTGCTCCCGGATAAATAATAATAAATGACGCTTCCCTAAACTACGTATATACGTTACTGTTATACACGAACCTAAGCATTTGCGGATTGGTTAAAAATAAACCAATGCAAAATCATCTGTCGTGATGAAAGTCAGTATGGCAGATACAATAGCATTACAAGCCGCTAAACGGCCTACAGGAAAGAAAAAGAAGGGAAGTGCTACCTATGGCACATGGGAGCAGGTGCTCCGCAGATAGGAGAGTAGAGAAAGCTGTATGTTTAACAGGTAGTTCATTCAACTTATAAAGTGCGAAGCGAATATAGGGAATTTATATTAAATGCAAATGACGAATTTGTATGGAGATATTAATCTCTCTACAAATCCGTCATGCTTATTATTTAATCAGTACTGATTAGTACTGTTCATTTTCATTCGGGAAATCTTTGGATTTTACATCATTGATGTATGCCTGGGTAGCGCCAAAGATCTGGTTGTAAAGGTCGAGGTAACGACGGAGGAAACGTGGTTTGAACTCCTTATTAATACCAAGCATATCATGCATGACCAGCACCTGTCCGTCTACATACCTGCCTGCACCGATGCCGATGATAGGAATTTCTACGCTTTCGGCTACGATCTTTGCCAGGGATGCCGGAATTTTTTCCAGTACAATGGCAAAGCAGCCGGCTTCCTGTAACAGTTTTGCGTCCTTGATCAGCTTATTGGCTTCTGCTTCTTCTGTGGCGCGTACGGCGTAGGTGCCAAACTTATAAATCGACTGCGGTGTAAGTCCGAGGTGACCCATTACCGGCACGCCGGCGGAGATAATGCGTTTTACAGATTCAATGATTTCTTCGCCACCTTCAATTTTAATACCGTGGGCGCCTGTTTCTTTCATAATACGGATGGCAGATCCCAGGGCTTCTTTGGAGTTCCCCTGGTAAGTACCGAAGGGCAGATCCACGATCACAAAGCAGCGTTTAATTGCCCTGACCACCGAAGCGGCATGATAGATCATCTGGTCCAGCGTAATAGGGAGGGTGGTTTCATGACCGGCCATTACATTGGAAGCGGAATCTCCCACCAGCAGGATATCAATGCCGGCATCATCAAAAATGCGGGCCATGGAATAATCATACGCAGTAAGCATGGAGATCTTTTCCCCGTCTACTTTCATCTTCTGCAGTATATGCGTAGTGACACGCTTTATTTCTTTATTCACAGACATAAGCAGTGAGCTTTTAGCATTTAGCTGTTAGCAATAACCGCAAAGGTGGTAATATAAAAAGATAAAAGGAAATGTTTTTTATGTACGGCCGGGGATCAGGAACTCACTGCGATTTCCTCATAGAGGGCATGGATAAGACCATCTGCCAGCCCTATCTTGGGTACATATATCTCCGGGGTATCAGCCCAGCGCATGATGTTTACATAGATCTGCAGGGCCGGAACAATCACGTCGGCGCGGTCTTCCCGCAGTCCGTACAGGTGAATACGTTCTTCCACGGTGAAGGCGCTGAACTCCTTGTAATAGTCTTTCAGCGTATCCAGTGAAAGGGGTTTGCCTTCTTTTCGTTTGGAGAGAGAGAATATTTTATTGATGTTGCCGCCGGAACCAATCGCAATCACGGCGCCGATGCCTTTGAGCTGATGTTTCAGGAAATCTTTCAGTTGCTGCCAGTGCGCTTCGGTAACCTGTTGTTGCAGCAGGCGGATAGTACCAATATTAAAGGACTCCTTGAAGATCTGTTTGCCTGCGCTGAAAAGCGTGATTTCCGTGCTGCCGCCGCCTACATCGATGTAGAGGTACGACTTTGTTTTATCCATGTTCTCCGCCACATGGTTTTCGTAGATAAAAGAAGCTTCTTCCTGACCGGTAATGATCCGGATATCGATGCCGGTTTGTGCTTTTACCTGCTGGAGGATGTCGATGCCGTTGCTGGCGTCGCGCATGGCAGAGGTAGCGCATGCTTTGAGGTATTTCACCTCATACACATCCAGCAGCAGCTTATAGGCCCGGATGGTATCAATAAGGTGTGCGGCCTTTTTGTCTGAAATAACATGATGGTTAAATACATCAAAGCCCAGCCGTAGCGGTACTCTTACCAGGTTTAGTTTGGTAAAGTCCATTACGCCGGCACTATTGGGCGATGCCTCAGAGATGAGCAGTCTGGCAGCATTGGAGCCTATATCAATCGCAGCTAATTTCATCTGTCAGTCGTTAGATCAAAGGGCAAAAGTATAACTTTTTAGAGTTAATGGTATTGTTTTTCGTGCAGGTATTTATAGATCTCCATTTGTGTACGGATCTTTTTATCACCGGCTTTCTTATATTCATTTTTCTGCTCGTTATCCAGTATACGGGCCTTCACATTGCCGCTCAGCTGAATATTCATAATATCGATCAGTTCTTTGCGTATAGCCGGGTCCGTTATAGGCGCAGCCGCTTCCACGCGGTGATCGAGATTACGTATCATCCAGTCGCAGGAAGCAATGTATACCTTTTCCTGGCCGCCGTGGTGAAAAATAAATACGCGGGCATGTTCCAGGTATTCATCCACGATGCTTACCGCGGTGATATTCTTTTTCCATTTTTTATTTTCCGTATAGGCGCAGCAGATACCTCTTATCACCATCTTCACGTCCACACCGGCTTTGGCGGCTTCATACAGCTTGGCAATAAGCGCTGCATCAGAAAGCGAGTTCATTTTAACAGTAATAGCCGCCTTCTTTTTGTGTTTTGCATTCTTGATTTCACGGTCCATCAGGCGAAGGAAGGTATCGCGCATGTTAAACGGACTAACCGGCAGGGTTTTGCAGCCCTCCAGTATTTTGATATCATGACGGGTGTTTTCCAGGTAGGAAAAGATACGGTTCATATCGGCAATGATAGCGCGGTTGGTGGTGAGCAGGCAGTGATCACCGTAAACCCTTGCCGTTTTTTCGTTGAGGTTACCGGTGCTTACAAAGCCGCACTGCAGCGTTTTAGTGCCGATCCGTTTTTTGATGACGCACAGTTTGGCGTGGATTTTCATATTTGGTATACCCAGTAATACTTTCACGCCTTCCTCTTCCAACCGTGATTTCCAGTCGAGGTTGGCGGCTTCGTCAAAGCGGGCGCGCAGCTCCAGCACCACGGTTACCTGTTTACCATTACGTACGGCATTCACCAGCGCATTCACTATTTTGGAATTACGGGCAAGCCTGTACGCAGTTATTTTTATAGAAGATACGTTCGGATCTATTGCCGCTTCCCTTAACAGGTCGATGATGGTATCAAACGAGTGATAGGGGAAGTGCAGCATTACATCCTGCTGTTGTATTACATGCATTACACTGGGCGCATTGAGGAACAGCGGATGGGTGAAGGTTTTACGGTGTAAATGAGGGGGGAAGATAGATTCCGGGAAATCCATAAAGTCTTTGAAATTATGGATACGTGCGCCCGGGATCAGGTTATCCTTTCCGGAAAGTCCTTGTCTGCGCATGAGATATTCCAGCAGCAGCGGGTCTATGTCCTTGTCATATACAAACCTTACCGGCTTGCCCTTGCGACGGTCTTTCAGGCCTTTTTCAATCTGGTGAATAAGACTGTCGGAGATATCGTTATCAATATCCAGTTCCGCATCGCGTGTTACTTTAATGATGTGTGCGGAGAATTTATCGTAACCGAAATAGGAAAAGATATTGGGTAAGCAGAAGCGCACCAGGTCTTCCAGCAGGATGATATCGTGTTCTCCGGGTTTGGAGGGCAGGATAATAAAGCGGGGAAGTACCGTGGTAGGTATTTCTATGAGTGCAAATTTCTGTCGTACGGAATTATCCTGTCGGGCCAGTACGATGGCCAGGTAAATAGATTTATCGCGCAGGATAGGGAACTGTTGTATGCTTTCAATCATCAGGGGAATGATGTTGGTGCGTACCTGTTCATTGAAGTAGTTGAGTACAAATTTCTGTTGCTCGCGGTTGAGTTGTTTTTCTGTTCGCAGGAAGATGTGCTGGGCTTCCAGTTCTTCCGCGATATCTTTCCATACCAGGTCAAACTCGCGTTGTTGCTCAATTACACGGGTTTGTATTTCGTCCAGTATTTTATCCGGATTTTCTTCGAGATGCATTTTACCGGCTTTGCCGAAAAACATCATGCGTTTAAGGGTGGCTACCCGGACCCTGAAAAATTCATCGAGGTTATTGGAAAAGATGCCTAAGAAGCGGATACGCTCATGGAGTGGAACGGTTTTATCGGCTGCTTCCTGTAAAACCCTGGCATTAAAGGAGAGCCAGCTGATATCCCTGGCAATCATTTTTTTCTTCTCTGCAGGGGCCTTCTTGGTTGTTTTCTTTTGTGCTGTTACATCGGGCATTGTCATAATATCAAGGTTCTCACCATTCGGCAAACGCATACGAACTTATTTACATTCAAAAAAATCACATCGTCTAAACCACGATGATACGGCTTTCGCTTTAATTGAAGTATTAAATTAAAGTTAAAGAAAATCGGGGAGATGATCGCCTTCGGCGATGCGGATTTTGTCTTGGCTCGGGATTACGCTGATTATACTGATTAATTTGATTTTATTCTTTTAGATTTTATAAAGGATTAAGGGAGATAGAAGTGGATATTCGCTTCTATCTCCCTTAATCCTTTATAAAATCTAAAAGAATAAAAATCCAACATAATCAAATCAGTGAAATCAGTATAATCAGCGTAATCCTGAGCCAAGACAATTTAAAATCGCCGAAGGCGATCCCTCCGCTCTACCCGCGTTTTTTGTTGTAAACAGGCAACGCCACCAGGCTAATGAAGCCAAGCAGGATCACGAGCACCGTTTGCGCCACCCAGATGATCCAGCCAAAGGCGAAGCCGATGGCTAACGGAATGCCATACAGTTCCAGCGATTTCTGTACCAGGGGCTGGTAGGCGCCGATACCGCCGGGGGTAACGATCATGCCCACACTACCGATCATCAGTACGGCGAGAGCGGCGCTGATACCCAGGTGGCTCGTTTCTTTCAGGCAGAAGAAGCCGATGTATACCTGCGACAGGTAGCACGACCAGATCAATACGGTATGTAACAGGAACCAGCCTTTCTTTTCCATTTTGCCGATAGAAAGAATGCCTTCCATGATACCTCTGGCGAGGGTTTTAATAGTGATGGCCACTTTGGATCGGGCAAACTTTTTCAGCAGCCAGAGTAACAGCAGCACTATACCGGTGAGGATTAAAATGCCTATGAGCAGCTGTATGCCATTGGCATGCGCTATTTTATTGGATAATGGAACAAAGATCGATTCATTGACATAGGAGCCGAGAACGTCCAGTTGGGTCAATACAGTGAGGGCCATCAGCAGAAGCAGGCAAACCATGTCTACCGCGCGTTCTGCGATCATAGTGCCTACGAGCTTATCGGCAGGTACTTTTTCATATTGCGCCAGTATCCCGCAGCGGGTCACTTCTCCCAGGCGGGGTACAGCGAGGTTGGCCAGGTAGCCTACCATCACCGCAAAAAAGGTGTTCAGGGTAGTGGGTTGATGCCCCAGTGGTTTCATCAGCAGTTTCCATCTTATGGCCCTGAACCAGTGACTGGCGATACCGATAGTCATGGTGGGGATCAGCAGCCAGTAATTGGCTTTACGGAAGGCTGTATTGATCTGTTCCCACTGTGCCGTGGTGATATCTTTGGTAAAAAGCCATATCAACAGCACCCCAATGCCGAAAAAGCAAATAAACTTAATGACGTTCTTAAGCGTTTTGGGCATCATCCAAAGTTGTTTAGGGCGTTAATTAAAAACAGGTACAGATACGGGCTTACAGTTTATTTCCTTCCTTGGGGAAAATGGCGATAGGCGTATATTTTTTAGCTTCTTCAAAATCCATAGTGGCATAGGAGATAATAATTACAATATCACCGGGGGCAACAAGACGGGCAGCGGGGCCATTCATGCAGATCACACCGGAACCACGTTTTCCTTTGATCACATAGGTTTCCAGGCGTTCTCCGTTATTTACGTTTAATACCTGCACTTTTTCATATTCGATTAAACCAGCGGCGTCCATCAGGTCTTCGTCAATCGTAATACTTCCAACATATTGCAGATTGGCTTCCGTAACAACCGCGCGGTGAATCTTACACTTTAAAATTTCGATTTGCATAATTATACTGGCTTAGCGCTATAGAGCGTTTGCAAAGCTAGGAAAAAAATATGGAAGATCGAACAGGGGATGCAGCAGTAATGCAGTGCCTGCCGCATCCCTTGCGGAATGGGCTAGAGGCTGCCCTGCAGCACCATATTATCGATGAGCCTTACGCCATCCAGCCAGGCAGCAACGGCTACAACTACCGTGGCATTTCCGGGTGGTTGATCCAGGTGAACGAGGGTGTCATTATCCAGCTGGAGGATATCTACATATTCGGGTTCGAAGCCTTGTGTTTTGAGTGCATCAAAAGCTTCATGGGCGCCTTCCATAAAGTGGAGGCCTTTCCCGAAATTGTTTTTTATGTGAAGAAGTGCCTGGTAGATGCCCACTGCCTTTTTCCGGGCGGCGGGAGAGAGGCGCGCATTGCGGCTGCTCATTGCCAAACCGTCCTTTTCCCTTTCCGTTGGACATACCACCAGTTTTACCGGGGAATGGGTAATCACCAGGAGCCGGCGGACGATCAGGCATTGCTGCAGATCTTTTTGTCCCATAAAAAGCTGGTCAGGTTGCACAATATCCAGTAACTTGTGAACAATACGACCCACGCCCTGAAAATGCCCCGGGCGGAATTTGCCTTCAAGGATAGTTTCCAGGTCGCCGAAGTCATAATGCAGATCACTTTCCAGGCCTTCCGGATACATTTCTTCCACGGATGGTAAAAAAAGTATATCTGTCGATGCATTATTTAATTTTTTTATATCCTCCTCTATGGTGATGGGATATTTTTCAAAATCTTTTGGATCATTAAACTGAGTTGGATTGACAAAGATGCTGCAAACGACCACATCATTTTCTTGCCTGGCTGCCTGAATAAGTGACAGGTGACCGGCATGCAGGGCTCCCATAGTGGGCACAAAACCAATGCTTTTGTTACTTTTTCTTACCAGGTCCAGGTGCTTCTTCAGGTCCGTGCTGCGCTTAAATAGATACATAAATCATTGCTTAAAAGGATGTTAAAACTGACAGATTGACCAATATTCCGTAAAAAATCCGTAATTTTGCAAGCCAAATTAAAAATTACTGCATTAATAATCAGCGTTAAATGTCCACAAAGAAAAGAATTCTTTTTATTGCCCAAGAGATGTCGCCGTACCTGGAATTGAGTGATTACGCGGCAATGGTCAATAAAATGGCAATTAAGTCCAATGAGGCTGGCCTGGAAGTGAGAGTGATCATGCCTAGATTTGGAATTATTAATGAGAGAAGACATCGTTTGCACGAAGTCGTAAGATTGTCGGGGATCAACATTGTGATTGACGGGGATGATTACCCGTTGATTATCAAGGTGGCTTCGCTTCCAAACGCCCGGTTGCAGGTTTACTTCCTGGATAATGAAGATTATTTTAAGCGCAAAACGGTGTTTGCCGATGAAAACGAAGAGTTTTTCGACGACAACGCGGCGAGAGCTGTCTTCTTCTGCAAAGGAGCCCTGGAAACGGTCAAAAAGTTCGGATGGCCTCCTGACATCATTCATTGCAGTGGCTGGATGACCTCTCTGATACCTATGTATCTGAAAACGGCTTATAAAAAAGAGCCGGTCTTTGCCAATTCAAAGATCATATATTCGCTGACCCCCAATACGTTCAAGGAAAAGTTAGGCACTACCTTTGTTAAGAAGGCCACCATCAGTAACCAGATCAAGGAAAAAGATATGGAACTGTTTAAGGAAGGTACCAACACTGCACTGAACAGGGGAGCAGCAAAATACGCGGACGCGGTTGTACTGGCCGGTGATAAACTGGAAAAGAAAGTAGTGGATGAAGTGAAAGCGGAAAAAGGAAAGATCATTTTGCCGTTCAAAAAAGACAACGATGATCTGGGCGATTACCTTCAATTGTATAACCAATTGCTGGGTAAATAGCCATCAAGTCCACCTTTAAAGCGTGGTTGAAGCGTATTTAAAGCGTATTAAAAGCATGTTCGGGCAGTAAAACCAATACTCACTAACAACATAACGCGTGAAGATCAATTTCAGGAACCTTAGCTTCTTAGCTATCTATATTACTCTGCTGTACGGAGCAACCGGTTGTAACAAATCCACTATCCTGGGAAGTGGCTTAATCCCTCCCGGTGATTTTGTGAATGCACAGGACACAACGCTCACAGGTATTATTGCCAATAACATACTCCGGTATGACTCCTCCATTTTAAACGGACAAAACGCTTATAACAAAATCCTGGGATCTGTTACCACTGATCCTGTTTTTGGCAGAACTCACGCTTTCGTATACACGCAGGTATCATTGCCCAAAAGTGCCTTTACCTTTGAAGGTACCGGGCAAACACTGGATTCTGTTGTGTTGTCGCTGGCCTATACCGGCTATACCGGTGACTCTTCGTCGCCTCAAACCTTCCGGGTGTACCGGATGGCCGAACCGGGATTTACGATCGACTCCAACTACGCTTATAACAAAGCATTGGCTTATAACCCCGGAGAGTTACTGGGTACGGCTACCGTTACGCCACTGTCGCTCCGCGACTCCGTAAGCATTTACGGCACCAAAGAAACTGCCCAGCTGCGTATTAAACTGAGCACCGCCTTCGGTAATCAGTTGCTGAGCCAGAAGTCGGATGGCGCTTTTGCCACAGATTCCTCTTTCCGCGCCTACCTGAAAGGTTTCGCTATTGTACCGGATACCAATCTGGGTACTAACAGGAACATGATCTATCTGAACCTGAGCAATAGCAATACCAAGCTGACGGTGTTCTATAAAAACACTACAGACGATTCGCTTCGGGCCACTATGGCGTTTGACCAGTATGCCAGCGCCCATGCCAATTACTTTACCCGTAATTACAATGGTTCCCAGGCATCGAGGTTTATCAATACCAACAACCCGAACGGGGATAGTATCCTGTTCCTGAACGCCGCACCGGGACTGTTTACGAATTTGACTATACCCGGACTGGAGAACTTCCCGAATGTACTGATCAATAAAGCTGAACTGGTAATTACACAAATAACTTCCGGTCCAAGTGATATGAATAATATATTTATTGAACCAGGAAGCTTATCTTTACGACAGTATACAAACGGTGATACCACCAAGATCCCCGCAGATTATTATACAGGAGGAGGCGCAGCCTATTTTGGCGGCACCCGCCAGGTAATTACCAACTTTGGAGGCGTACAGGTTGTTCAATACACCTTTAATCTCGCCAATACCATGCAGCGGTTTATCAGGAAACTGGACCTCAATAAGGGTTTCAGGCTCGAAGGATATTCGCCGTTATACATGGATATGAATCGTGTGAAAGTGGGTGGTAGTAACCTGTCACAGTATAATATCAAGCTCAGAATTATTTACACTAAACCATAAAACTACTAATCCCAGTTTTTTATGCCTTATTTATTTACATCTGAATCCGTTTCAGAAGGACATCCTGATAAAGTAGCTGATCAGATCTCTGACGCTTTGATCGACAACTTTCTGGCATACGACGCAAAATCTAAAGTAGCTTGTGAAACGCTTGTAACTACCGGCCAGGTTGTTTTGGCAGGTGAAGTGAAATCAGAGGCATACCTCGATGTGCAGGACATTGCAAGAGAAGTAATCCGTAAAATTGGTTATACCAAGAGTGAGTACATGTTTGAAGCGAATTCCTGCGGAATTCTATCTGCCATACATGAGCAATCTCCGGATATCAACCAGGGCGTAGATCGTAAATCTCCCGAAGAACAAGGTGCAGGAGATCAGGGTATGATGTTCGGTTATGCTACCCGCGAAACCGATAACTACATGCCACTGGCCCTCGATCTGGCACATAAACTGTTGCTGGAACTCGCTGTTCTCCGTCGTGAAAATAAAGAAATCAAGTACCTGCGTCCGGATGCCAAATCCCAGGTTACTATCGAATATTCTGATGATAATAAACCGGTAAGAATTGATTCTATCGTGATCTCTACCCAGCACGACGACTTTGATGAAGATGAGAAAATGCTGGCAAAGATCAAGGAAGATATGATCAAAATCCTGATCCCCCGCGTAAAAGCACAGCTGAAACCGGAATTGCAAAAACTGTTTGAAGGTTTCGATATCAATCACCATATCAACCCAACCGGTAAATTTGTAATCGGTGGTCCTCACGGTGATACCGGCTTAACCGGCCGTAAAATCATTGTAGATACCTACGGTGGTAAAGGTGCTCACGGTGGTGGCGCTTTCTCCGGTAAAGATCCTTCCAAGGTAGACCGTTCCGCTGCTTATGCAACCCGTCATATCGCTAAGAATATGGTGGCTGCAGGTGTATGCGACGAAATACTGGTACAGGTATCCTACGCCATCGGCGTTGCTAAGCCCTGCGGTATTTATGTAAATACCAACGGTACCTCCAAAGTGAAACTGAACGATGGCGAAATCGCTAAAAAGATTGAAGAGATCTTTGACCTGCGTCCTTATGCGATCGAACAAAGATTGAAACTGCGCAATCCTATTTACAGCGAAACCGCCGCCTATGGCCACATGGGTCGCGAGCCTAAAGTGGTGACCAAAGTATTCAACAAAGGCAAGAAACACGAGAAAAGTGTGGAAGTTGAGCTGTTTACCTGGGAGAAGCTGGATTATGTTGATAAAGTAAAAGCAGCTTTCGGCTTGTAATCACTCCGGAAGCATATATAATTACAAAAGGGCCGTTTCAACTTTTGAGACGGCTTTTTTGTTTAGAGCCTTGTACCTTTTTTATTCATTCGTGCCTCATTTTTTCACATTCCCCTGATGTGGGAAAAGTTTTTCAATTTTATTAAAAAAAGTTCAAAAAAAGTTACATATTACTGTTAAAATTATAGTATATTTAATAGTAATATTATTGATTGGCCTGCGTTTCAGGACTGGCAAGCGCATTATGGGCTCGGTCTATTTCGGAATAAATGCATAAGGGCTTCAGTGGTTTTCCAGAAATCCGTTATAACTCATATAGCCCTGTTTCTGGCGTATAATATTTCGCGGAGGACGTCCGTTAAGATGCTGTTTTATATCCAAAAATCTGGATATTCGCAGCCATAAATTAAAATGGACCGTTAAATTGTTTCCGGAGACAATTGTATGCAGTGCATTATTTATTGAATGACCGAATCCATATCACTTGAATCAATTTGCAATTTACCAATTGGGTAATTGTGAGCTTTTTATTGAAACCATATAATATCTGAAAAACCATGAGGCACTACATCACCGCACGATTGTCTATGTTTACATTCGTATCCTTTGCCCTGGCTTTAGCGATCACAACAGAAAGTTGCAACAAGGATCAACTAAGCCAGGTATTACCAGAAAACAATCCAGCTGAAACAGCCGTAAAGCCTACTGTTGGCGGGAAGCAATACACACTTGTTCCCGACAAGGATGGCAGATTAGTAGTGGATGGAAGCATCTACAAAGCAGGAGAAATTCTGAATCTGAAAGGAACATTTTCTGCCGTCGTTTTTAATAACCTGAAAGGCGCGTCAGGCAGCCCTATCATTGTTAAAAATGCCAGCGGCACCGTAGTTAAAATAGGTAATCCATCCTGGAGCGGTGGTTCCTGGGCTACAGCCATCAGTTTCGTGAACTGCCATTATGTGAAAGCAGGTGGTGAAAAATCAAAATCCGAATTTGTAGTAGAAGGAAGCACCCAGGCAGGCAAGGAAGCGTATTTCGACTTTACGCTGAGCCAGCATACCGATAATTTTGAAATCGCCAATGTTACCATACATAACGGCGGTACAGGCATATGGGCTAAAACCGACCCGGTAAAGGGCGACTTAAGCACCCAGTATCCTAACTCCTACATGGACAACCTGCTCATCCACGACGTGGCGATCAGCGGTACCAACAACGAAGCATTTTATATTGGTCATACCGCCCTTTACTGGAACCTCACTGCCAACGCACCTTACTATGGTGATCCGTCAGGGTTTACCAGCGGCCAGCAGTACGTACAGCCCATTAAATGGCGTAATGTAAAGATCTATAATAATTCTGTTTCAAATGGAGGAGCAGATGGCATCCAGACTGCAGCCATCGACAAGCTGGAAATATATGGCAACACCGTTACCAGCTGGGGCGGTCAGCATAATTCAGGTCATAACGGCGGCATCCTGATTGGCGGCCGTACCACTAATACCAACGTCCACGATAACTATGTGCACGATGGATGGGGTGAACTGATCCAGTTTTACGGATCTGGTGAAAATGGCGCAACGCACATTATCCGTAATAACCTGTTAAGAGATAACCAGGGAGATGGGGTGAGCCTGAGAGGAACTGATAAAGCAGTGGTTCAGATCACCAATAACACCATTGCAAGAACAGGTGGCGTGTCTCTCCGTATTAACGGTTATTTCGGTATGACTGCTGCGCAGATCGTGAAAGATAACGCGTTCATTCAACCACGTGTAAGTGGCGGTACAATTGCGCCTAACGCTTACATATACACTGAAAATGGCGCCTCTGTTATAGAAGGAACAGGCACAGAAGCCAATTCCAAATTTGTATCAGTAGCAGCAGCTGGTGTGGACACCAACAATTTCTATCAGCCTAAATCCGGTTCAGCATTGCTGACCACCGGCTATAGAACAAACTAATCCGTACTATTCCGCAACAGGCGATAATAAAACAGCCGCCCTGGTTATCCGGGCGGCTGTTTTCTTTTTTCACCGGGCATTACTTTTTTTCTTCGAGATACTTCCACATCATTTCATTCACTTCCTGTGGTTGTTCAAAATGAGGCATGTGCCCGGCGCTGTCTACTTCATGTACTTCTAAAGTTGGGTATAAAGCAGTATAAGAACTTAATTTCTCTTTGGGGAAAAAGGGGTCTTGCTTACCATAGATGAGTAACATTTTTCCGGCGGGTATTTTTTCCAGTAAATAAAGCTGGCTCTGATTCAGCATATGCATCCAGGACGATAGCGTGATGCGCTTGTAACCCCTGAAATTCATAAAATATTTTAACCGCTCTGCGTAGTTGTTGAACAGTGGCTGATTCACAAACTCTTTCCGCTGATTTTCCACCGAACGGGGATACCAGTATCCACTCATTAAAACGTCTCTTACAACCGGGATGTGCAACAGTTTGCTGGGTTGAAGATCTCCGCTGGCAGCTGGTCCGAGCAATATAATCTGTTTCACCCGTTTGGGGTGACTGGCCGCATAGTCCAATCCTATAGGCGCTCCCATGGACATAGCGATCATATCAAATGGCTGACGGAGCTGCAGTGTATCCAATAAAGCGGTCAGTTGCTCCCTGTACAGGCCGAGATCATAGGCTGTTTCCGGTCTGTCGGAATAGCCCCTGCCGTAAAGATCATATGAAAGCACCCGGTAACCTTTGGACAGGAGATAGGGAATATTGTATTTCCATACCTCCATGCCGCTGCAGCCGCCTCCGTGGATTAATACCAGCAGCCGGGCAGTGTCGGGGCCAGCCAGGCTATAATGTACATTTCCCTGTGCCAGGCGTATAAACTGCCCCGGGGCAGATTTACGCGTACGCTCATTAAGCGGCGCGGTTTCCTGCCCTTGTTTGATGAACAGGAAAGCCGCTGTCAGCAGCAATATAATGCCGCCCGCCAGTGATAATATCCATTTCATGCGCCTGGACATACCTGGTTATCTTTTGAATTGCAACAGCCACTCGTAAATATTCATACCATCTTCCCGGTAGGAAGGGTTGTAATATTGTTCCCAGCAGCAATGTTTATGATCCCCGATGCTCAGTTTGGTGAGTCCTGGTTTGTATTTGTTGGTACTGTCCGCATAAAGTTTACAGTTGCCAAGAAACACCGGTTCATCACTACCACCGAAATACCACACGTGGATATTGTTCTTGGCAGTTATCTGAAAGTTTTTCAGGTTCTCTGCATCGATAGTAGCCGGCGACATGTTCACTGCAGCAGCCACCCGCTTTGCCGTTCTTTTATCGGTAACGGCCATTCCTACTGACCATCCGCCTGCACTGTATCCTGTGATATAAATACGGGAAGAGTCAATCGGATATCTTTTCAATACATCCGTAATGGCAGCATCCAGGTGTTCCGGGCCAAGCGACCAGCTGGTGGCCAGGGGCGCCAGCACAATAAACTCATATTTCTTGCCGTCCACTTTATTGACAGCATCAATATTCTTCCCTTCGTGCATTTGCCTTGCTACACCCTGTCTGAAGATCTTGGTAATATCAGTACCGGCGATACTTCTGCCATGAAGACAAATAAGCAACGGGTATCTTTTCCCGCTTTTCAGATTGTCCGGCAGCTTCAGCAGCGCTGGAATATGGTGCCAGGGCGTAATCTGTACCTCAACCTGTTTAAATGGTTTCAAGTCCTGTGCAGACAATAACGCCGTCTGCAGCATTAGCGTGATAATAAGAAATACTCTCATTCTTGATTTTAATTTTCAGTAATCCGCATTGCCGGATACGATGTTCACAATCCCCGATATTATAAATGCAGCAACACTTCTTCCAGCGAGGTACCGATAATTGCTTCCAGTACCAGCTTCGATTGTCTTACATCTCTTTCAAGATTTACCTTACGCACCATTTCTGCATTATAGATGCGGTAAGCATCATTCAAACCTTCCACAGCGGTGTTTTGATCTCCTTTGGAGAAACGCTGTTCCACCTGTTTGTAATGATTGTAGGAGTCTTCCAGCAAAGGCATTTGCAGCTCATATAACTGTTTGTTTGCTGCATAATCTTCATAGGCACGCAATACAGCAGATTTTAAGGCCAGCTTTTCGCCTTCTTTCTGCTGCTCGAACACTTTCCCGTTCGCCTTTGCAGTTTTTACTTCGTTAGGAATGCTGATCAAATGACCAAGTGGCACATTGACACCAAAGTTATACCTGGGGTATAATGTGTTGTTGCTGGTGGTGCCGCTTCCTTTTATGGTAAATTCATTCAGGTTACCTGAAGCGACGATCATGTCCAGCCAACCGGCTTTAGCCCTGTTTTCATCGTATTTTGTAATCTGTTTTTTTATGTCCAATGCTTTGATCTGCGGATTTTCCATGGCAAGTTCCACCAGTCTTGCTTTTAGCCTGGTCACTGTCGGCAAATCTGCTGGCAGGCGCAGCACAATACTGGTATCGGCTCTTTGCGCCTTTGCCATTGTACCTGTTAATGCTACTAATAAAAAGAATAGTACTCGTTTCATGTTGTGATATTTGGAGATGATAATAAATATTTTAATTTTATAGAGATGCCGTTAAGGGCATAATAAAGCAACGCTGATTCAATAAGGCCGGACGATTCCTGTGCGTAAATACTTACTACCAGCGCGAACATCACACATAGGATGACCAGTGTAAACTGCTTTTCCACTTCTGTTCTGCTGGCAAAATAATTGGCAACCATATATTGCATTACCAGGTAAATATTGACCATGATCAGTATTAAGCCTATCCATCCCTGCTCCAGCGCCGTACGTAAATAACCGCTGTCGGGGGGAAAGCCATCCAGCTCGCTGCCCGAACCCGGTTCGCAGCTGAGAAATCCGCCACCGATAGGATGGCTGTAGATATAAGGTTGTATACGATGCCTGTTCACTTCCCGCACATTCAGGGAGGCATCCTCTGAACCGGAAAAGGCCGTTCTCATCCTGATAACTGTTGAGTTGCCGTGAAACGGCCCAAACATCAATACCAGGAAAGCAAATACAAATACCAGCGCACCAATCACTGTATTCCTGTTCCGCAGGTTTACAAACAACATGATGATAAGCCCCATCGGAACCATGATATAAGCCGTACGGGTACCGGAAAAGCCCAGTGCCATAAACTGAAGTGCCAGCGATATCAGCAGGAACACTTTTTTGGGTACTGATATCATTTTATTGGAGCTGGTGAGCAGTACAATATTCATGATACAGCCGCAGGCCATGATAACACCAAACACCGCAGGATCCGATACAAAGGAGAAAATCCGGATACCGGTGAGGATAATCACGGTCTTGAATTTCTCCGGGTATTTGGCGATGTATGCTTTTTCAAACGGCATTAATCCAAACCACTGCTGAATACACGCATAAAAGGCCGCAACAGTAAGTATGATGATCCAGAATTTCAGGAATACTTTCAGGTCGTTCATGTTACGGATCATTTTCATGACCAGGTACATAAAGATCATATTGCGGACAAATACCCTCGCAAAGGTGGTCCAGCCATGCCGGTCGTATACAAAGGCGGGATTAAAAAACTGCAACAACACATAGCCGCCGTAGATGTAAAAAGTGATCAGCACCGGGTCCCGGAGAAAGTTAACTTTCTTGATACTATCGTCTCCGGCCTTTAATAAACTACCGAGTAATGTGATCAGCAGAATGGCATCTATTAATACGCCCACAGGTATTTCCGTACCGGACATCCTTTCGAGCAAACGCACGGTCAGCGCCACTGTACAGGAGATAAAATAACCTGCACGGTAATTCAGAATGGAAATCGCGGCAACAGTGATTCCTATCACCAACCCGATCAGCAACGCAATGTATTTTACCTCCTGGGCGCCGATATAGGCTATTGCCGGGATCAGCAGTACCCAACCGATAATAATAAATATGTTGAAAATATTTTTCTTCGCAATTTCCACTTAGGTCAATTTATAAGAATACTATTTTAATACCCATAGCGATAATAGTAAGCGCTATAAAGATGAGAATCAGCATCTGGTGAAGATGTTGGTCTATTGGCTTTTTCTTTGGTTGCGTTTTCATATAAAACTATACGTCATGATTTTTCCATTTGAACGGCTGGTACCAAACTTTCCCGTAAACAGGAAACTGCATCCTAATTTTACCAGTAAACGATAAGCAATAATTGAAAGCAATATCGAGGATGGTATACAGATCAGCAGCAACACGATCCCGTTGGTTATCCCTATGCCCAGCAGTACCGCGCGTAACCCCGCAAAAACAGTAATGTGCAGGAGGTAGATGTACAGGGAATAGTGGCCGGTTATGCTCAGGAACTGCAGCTTGTGCAGCTTCGCAAGCCAGGATGCCAGCATGATTACAAATAAGCAGCCATTGAGTGCAATGAGCATTAACAGGTACAGGTTCATTTGTTGATGATACAGGTAATACCATTGCAGCACACAAAACACCGGCGTCAACATCAGCAGGTTCACCGGGTTGGATAACTGTTGCTGTATTTGTATACGGAAAAAGTAAACCGCAGTAATATCCCCGATGGCAAAGTAGATGTAGTGCAGTGCGATGTCATAAAGCGCGCTGCTGCTGTGCACATATGGTGCCACGCCAAGCAGTACCAGTCCTGTTACCACCTGCCAGTACTTTTTCTCTTTGAACACCCGTGATGTGAGCAGATACAACATGGTAACATTAAATAATGCAAACAGGTACCACAACTGATCCAGTGTTCTGGGCTGAAGCAGTATATTCAGGAAATCCGTTGCGGACCGTTCCGCATTTGCGTATTTCGGAAATAAGATCTGCAAACTGATTTGTATGACTGCCCAAAGTATATAAGGATATAATAGCGTATTGATCTTCGATATCCCAAAGTTCTTGGCACCTCTTTTAGCAATACTTCTGCTGAAAAAAAATCCGGAAAGCAGGAAAAATAAAGGCATCCTGAAACTGTAAAGCATGTCGTTTGTGGCAAGTACTTCTTTAGGAAGAGATACGCCCCGCGCCACCAGACCATATGCCAGATGACGGTAAACCACCAGTACAATGGCTATTCCCTTGGCATAGTCGATCCAGGCATAACGCGAATCATTTTTTTCGGGCCGCAAACTAAATATGTCTTTAAAGATCCGTTGATACATATTTAAAAGATCAAAGCTCAATAAAATCTTCTTTTACATTATTCAAAACCACTCCCAGGAACTTATCGCCGAGAGACTCCAGGAACTCGGAAGATTCTCTGTCAATTTGTTTCATTTTCAAGCGGGAGGAGAAAATTGCTACCACACCTTCTGCATAGGCAGCCAGTTCCCGGCTATCTGTGAAATCGTTCAGTGGGGCGCCTTCCATCAAAATATAATCGTAGTGTTTTTTCAGTTCAGGCAGGTAATTGAGCAGGTGGTTGGGCGGTAAAATTTCTGATGGCGTATAGTCGCCACCTTTACATCCAATAATTTCAATACCCGGTGTTTCGTAAGTAGTAACAATCTCTTTTACTTTTTCAATGGAAAACTCTTCCGGTGGTACAGAGAAATACTCCAGGGTTGGTTTCGCTTCCATTTGCACGCTTACATCATTGTTACAGAAGTTGGTATCGATGATCAATACTTTTTTGTTGCTCAGGCTGAGGCTGTATGCCACTGCCTGCAGCAGTGTGGTTTTACCCTGCTGGGGTTCTGTACTGGTAAACAGGAATATTTTTTTGCCACTGCTTTCCAACTCATACCTGAGTTTACGTAAAAGTTCGCGGAAAACATTTTGTCTTTTCAGCCATTGTGCCTCATCCGTTTTACGTTGTAATATTTCCAGCAGTTTATATCTCTGAAGATTAGTATGATTGATGGTAGCAATCAACTTCAGATTGGAGCTGCGGTTGAATACAGAAGGGGATTTCAGTGAGTTGTCCATAAACTCCCTGAAAAGGATACCGATGCAGGAGATCATAAAAACAGCCATACCGGACATGCCCATAATGACGAGCCGTTTGGATGATTCTGGTGTGAAAGCCGGTTGTCCCTTTAATGTCTGGCGGAAATTATCCTGTGGCACATTCCGGTTATCTAAGGCGGAGCCGAGTTTTTCTTTCAGCTTATTATATTCATCCTGAGCCAGTTCCACTTCCTGTTGCAGGGAAGTTACCGTAGCTTCCTTATTGGCATAAGAACCAACGGAAGAACGGAGATTACGGATCTTTGCTTCCAGGGTACTGATATTTAATTTAGCGGCGCTTACCTGTGCTTCCAATGCATCCCTGCTTTGGATCAGCTCTTCACGGGTACTTACTTTGCCCGTAGTAGAAGAAGCATCCAGCAATATCTTTTGCAATTTGGCGCGCTGCGTTTTTATTTTTTCTGCCAGTGCATTATCAGTGGAGCCGGAATTTACATACTGGTCGTTCAGATCGTTGATCTGTTTTCTCAGCGTAACTATTTCCCCATTTGAATTGGAGTAGGCCGGTTTGCCACTGGTTGCCTGGGCCAACTGTGTGTTCACGTTGTCAAGAGAAGCCTGAAGGTTATTGTAGTTCGCCCTTTCGTCTGATACAGATTTCTCAAATTGTTTGATCAGATCCCATTCGTTGCCGCTGGCGGTTTCTACGTTTAACACGCCTTGTTGTGTTTTGTAACCCCTGAGCGCTTCTACTTTCTGCTCCAGTTCCTGTTTCTTTTGGTTTACCAGTGCTTCAAATGTTTCTACGTTTTCAACAGAGCGTTCAGAACGGGAGCTGCGGTAAAAACGGATAAACTCTTTGTAAAGGGTATTAACAGTGTACGCCGATAATTCAGGATTATCTGAATAACAGATGATGTTGATATAATCTGTACGGGAAAGACGTGCGGCATACAGCATTTTACGGATAGACTCAAAGTCGTACCGGTAAATCTTCATGAACTCCAGTATTTTTCTTTCTTCCGGCTGGGAAGAAGAAAGTATCTGCAGCGAATCAATTTTCTGACGGCAGATGCGCACAATTTCTTCCTTGTTGGCACTGGTATAATGAGGATCTTTCAGATCTTTTTCTGAAAGATGTCTGAAAGGTTTAGTGGAGGTGAGATCGTGCACCATGAGGTCACAGGCCAGTAATCCGATTACCAGCGGGGAATTCATGGTTTCGATAACGTTATCGAATTTAACATCTGCTTCAAAGAGGTTCAGATTTTCGTCCCGCAGTTTGATTTGTTCATTCGTTGTAAAACCTGTCGCCATCTGGGCGGTAGAGGCATAAAGTTTGGGTTTGCCGATGGTAAAGGCAAATGCAGCTGCAACAGCGGCAATGGTGCTGAACAGGATCCACCATTTCTTTTTAAGCAATGCCTTTATAAAATACACAATGTCCATATAGAATTTTTCCTTTAAGCTTTAATTGATACGCAGGGGTAGGTATACGTAAATACACGTACATCGGCCTTGTCCCGGCGTGGTAACTGGTATGTCAGAGGAGATGGTAAAAAATAAGATGATAATGTCAGGCAAGAAGCCCTACAATATATCAGGTTTTTGGCTGAGGATGAGGTTAATGGGGAGATATCCGGGGAGCAAAGCTATCCTGGTATATCCGGTTATGGCTCAAAGGTAAAAGATTATATTAAAACACACTTTATTTTTAAGCGAAACATAAAAATTAGTTGGTAACCGCTGAAGTTTGGCGGGTAAAGCGATTATTTTATAAAAAAACCGTTCCGGAACATTGCCCGGAACGGTTTTACTTTTATAGTAATCATTCAGTTACAACTCAGTTCTGCCTGATAAGTTTAACGCTCTTTGTTTCACCGGTAGAAGAAGTGATCCTCAGGATATATACACCCGGCAGTGTCACTGTACGCTGTGTATTGATCCTTATCAGGTTTTTACCCTGTGGTACCTCTTTCCTGGTTTCGCTGTAAAGGCGCTTACCACTCAGGTCATTGATTTCAATGAGCATTACAGGTGCTGTTTTCTGCAGTGTCATATCAATGGCCAGGTTATCTATATAAGGGTTTGGATAAACGTTCACCAGCATACTGCTTTTTGCAGTATTTGTGGTGGTGATCATTGAATTACCCGTTCCCATCAGCTGCGTATTATTGCCCAGGTTCTGAATGTTGGTGGTGGCAATAATTTCCATTGCATTCAGATAGCCTACCTGACCGCCCGGAGGGATACTAAGCGTAAACGCAATTTCACCGTTAGCGTCTGCTGTAAGGTTCGCGAAATCTGCGGTGGTGCTGGTATTGTTTTGCGCATTCAATGTTTTGCTTACACCATTGATGGTGAACTGGGTGCTGCCGTTATCAGGCTGCGGCGCCCACCATTTACTGTTGGACAGGAACTTGATGGTATAAGTGGTATTGGCGCTTAACCCGGTAAGGTGACCGTGCATAACCGGTGCGCCTGTAAAGAAGCCGGATAATGAACCGAAGTACAGGTATTCAGCCAGTACCGCATCCGGGTACACACCGCTGTTATTACCGGTGGTAGCTCCTTCAACGCCGGCAGCCCACCATGTTTCGTCAAATCTTAATCCTACGGAAGTGGTTTGTCCCTGATCATTCTTCAGGTTGGACGTAGCGCCTGTAATGTTATTCCACGGCGCCGGTACCGTATTATTGAGCTTGAAGTTCAGTAACAGTTTGTAGCTGCCACTGGTGTTAGGCGCCTGGGTTACCGTGATATTGAATGTAGTGGTGTCGGCAGCGCCGTATGTATCCTTCACAATAACTTTTACATTATTGTAAGTACCTGCATCGCTGATAGTTGGCGCTACAGAAAGGGATACACTACCACCTGATTGTACCAGGGTAACAAAAGAAGGCAGGTTGACGGTGCTATACGTAATCGGGTTGTTGTCCGCGTCCGTTGCCGTTACTGGAACATTCAGACTGGAACCTGCCTCCAGACTCTGGTTGGTAATATCTGTTATTACCGGTGCGTGATTGACTGCCGGTGCTGAGGAAGTACCTGCAACCACTTCGATCGCATTCAGGTAACCTACCTGTCCGCCTGCAGGAATACTCAGCGTAAATACTATTTCACCATTTGCGTCGGGGCTGAGGTTTGTAAAGCTCACCACGCTCGCAGAATTGTTTTGTACATACAGTGTCTGGCTAACGCCGTTGACAGTGAACTTCGTGCTGCCATTGTCCGGCTGCGGCGCCCACCATTTACTGCTGGAGAAGAACTTAACGGTAAACTTCTTACCGGCTTCCAGGCCAGTAATGTGGCCGGTCATGCTTGGTGCCCCTGTGAAGAAGCCCGGCAATGAGCCAAAGTAGAGGAAGTCGTTGATCACTGCATCGGGGTATACGCCACTGTTATTACCGGTAATAGCGCCTTCGCCGTTGGTAGCCCACCAGGTTTCATCAAACACCAGGCTCGATGCAGTTGTTTGACCCTTGTCGTTTTTCAGGTTGGTGGTCACTTTTCCGGTAACATTATTCCACGGTGCTGGTGCAGTGCTGTTTTGTTTGATACTGAGGAGCAGTTTATATCCGCTGGTATCTCCACCTGCCGGTGCATTTACGGTGAGGTTAAATACCACGGTGTCGCTGTTGCCATGTGTATCAGTACCAATTACGCCGATGTTATTAAACTGGCCCGCATTGCTGGTAGCAGGAGCCACCAGGAGGTAAGGATTACTACCTTGTGACTGTACTACTGAAACAAAGGCAGGGAGATTATAACCGGTGTACGTAATGGCATCGTTTTCAGGATCGGATCCCTGGAGCTGTACATGCAGGGTATCTCCGGCTGCCAGCGTTTTATTCGGAATAGCCGCAATTACAGGGGCTTTATTTACCACGACGGTAGTATCGCCGGCTCCGCCCGCGTTTATTTCCATCGCATTGAGGTAACCTACCTGTCCGCCTGCAGGAACGCTGAGGGTAAATTTAATTTCACCATTAGCATCTGCTGTCAGGTTTTCGAAAACTGCTGTATTCGTAGTATTATTCTGAACGTTCAGGGCTTTGGTTACACCATTAATAGTGTACTGCGTGCTGCCATTATCCGGCTGCGGCGCCCACCATTTACTGCTGGAGAAGAACTTAATGGAATAAGTCCTGTTTGTTTCCAGGCCGGTGAGATGTCCGTGCATAGCCGGCGCACCTGTAAAGAAGCCGGGAAGCGAACCAAAGTAGAGGTACTGGCTCATCACAGCATCAGGGTATACACCACTGTTGTTGCCGGTGGTAGCACCTTCTGTGCCGGCAGCCCACCAGGTTTCATCGAACGACAGGCCAACGCTGGTGGTTGTTCCGTTGTCGTCTTTCAGATTGGCGGTAGCCCCGGTAATGTTATTCCACGGTGCAGGCGCCATGCTGTTCAATGTGAAGTTGAGGAGCAGC
Source organism: Chitinophaga sp. ARDCPP14 (assembly GCF_051362515.1). NCBI lineage: Bacteria > Pseudomonadati > Bacteroidota > Chitinophagia > Chitinophagales > Chitinophagaceae > Chitinophaga > Chitinophaga sp. ARDCPP14. Next base: position 237,719 of record NZ_JBKIXB010000009.1, read on the forward strand.
TTATAATTAGGCGTTGGCTTATCTACCACCGTTAACAGGAAGCTGCGCACATCAATGCCGCCCTTGTTATCGGTTGCCTGTAACTTAACAGTATAAGTACCGGATGCACCAAATCCTGGTTGCAGGTTGATGACACAGGTATCATTATTACTGGTGATGGTGGCAAAAGACGGGATCTGGAGTGCTGTCCAGGTGTAGGTATTACCCGGATTCAGATCATGCAGGGATACCTTTACGTTCCTCTGCGTTCCTTCATCCACGCTCCATCCTGCAACAGAATCTATTACCGGAGGATAGTTATCATTTACGATGATATTGAACAACGCGGTGTCCTTTCCTCCGTTAGCATCTGTGGCGATCACTCCAACACCGTTATAGGTGCCCTGCTGCGCTGCTGTTGGCGCCAGGATCAGGGAAGTGGTACCAGCGTTCTGCTGCAGGGAGAAGAATGCAGGTGCGTTATAAAGACTAAAAGTAATCACATCATTATCCGGATCGGTAGCTGACAGCGGTATGCTCTGGGTGGTGCCATAGCGGATCGTCTGACTGCTGATGTCAGCTATCACCGGTGGATTGTTCAGTGATTTTGCGATTACCGCTTTGGTAAATGCGGAGTAACCACCTTCACCAAAAGCTCTTACCTTATAGTATACAATTGTATTGGCGACGAGGGAAGAGTCATTGAACGTTCCCTGTCCGGAAGCCACAGGACCAAGGCTTTTCAGCACGCTGAAGTGCAGGCTGTCTGCCAGGGAACGCTGAACTTCGTAGCCAGTTTCAATGGTGCTGTTATCAGTCCAGGTTAATTTCACTACCTGGGTGGAAAGCGCCTGTGTAACGAGGTTGGTGGGTACTACCGGTGGTAATGGTTTAGCTGCTGTGGTAGCATTGGCTACCGACGTGTAAGCAGATTCACCATAAAGGCCGATAGCCCGTATCTTATAATAATAAGGAGTGGAAGCGTTCAGTGCGGTATCTGTATAGCTTACCGCGTTGGCAGCTGCAGTAGCCACAATGGTATAAGTGCCGCCGCTGCTGGTGCTCCTGTAAATTTCAAAGCCTGTTTCATTATTGCTCTTGTCTGCCCACGTCAGGTTCAGTTTACTGTAATTGTTTACAGCTACTGCGAGGGTGGTTGGGGCGGTAGGAGCGGTACCATTCACTACTGATGTATCAACAAAGGCCTCTGCTGGTATCAGCGTGCGGGTATTAATGCCTGCCGCGCTACTGGTCCAGTATACGCCCATTGCAGAACCGCCGCTACCCTGGAAGTAGGTAACCGTGATAGGATACACACCGGCACTGATAATTACAGTGCCTGCTGCATAAGCCGCCGCATGTGCGCCATCGTTGTTTACGGTAGCGGTAGCAGAGTTGGAATATGCTTTATTAAAATACAGCTTACTGCCATCATCTGAATACGTTTCAAATTTATAGGTACCGGTAACAGGGATACGGATATAACCTGTCCACATTACGGCGTAGTTGGTGGAAACACCGGCTGGTACGATACTCTGGTCAGGCACATAAGCCTTGCCTGTTTGCGCAGGCGTAAGATTGGTGAAGTTGGGCAATGTGCTGTAAGAACCGGTATAATATTTATAATTAAGATTTGCCTTTTTGGTTCTCACCGTTACCTGGTTACTTGGAGTAGATGATTTTCCCGACACATCTTTTGCTTTCACGTAGAAGTTGTACAAGGTGCCATCTGCGAGACCGGTTACGGTTGCAGTAAGTACTTTGCCTACGGAGGTTACCAACACATTGTTTGCATAGATATCATAGCCGGCGATACCTGCATCATCTGTAGCAGCCAACCAGTTTAATATTACCTGGTTATTGGTGTAGCTACCGAGGGTTAAAGACGGAGGGGCAGAAGGAGCAGAGCTGTCTGACGCAGTGGTGCCTTTCACTTCCGCAGAAAGAGGCCCGGCTGCATTGTCGTTTACAGGACGTACTTTATAGAAATAGCTGGTATTTGGAATGAGATTGTTATCAGTAAAAGTAACTACGTTGGCATTGTTTTTACCAACAAGTATATATGGGCCACCCGCCTGGGTTGCGCGGTATATTTCAAAGTACTTTTCGTTGTAGGCCGGTGTGGCATTTTCCACCCACGACAGCACGATCTGTGTTTTGGTGAAACTGTTTATAGCCAGGCTGCTGATAGGATCAGGCCCGTTTACACCAGTGCTGTTTATAATCCGGAAAGTATCGGAGTAAGTACCGATGCAATAGTTGGGTGCTGTAACCCGCACTACATATGCTCCGGGAGTAGAAGTAGTTAAAGTGTTAGTGGTGCTGAGAACGGTAGCGCTGCCTGCACGTATCCATTCATAGTTGAGCATACCGGCCGGTACCTGCATGGTAAGACTGGTAGTGCCATCCGTAGCCGGGAGCACATTGCTGGCAAGGGCAGGGGAGGTAGTAATGGTTTGCGCAGGAGAAGCAGGTTTATAGCTGATCACCAGCGGGGTAACTGACCAGCCGGTCCAGCCGGTAGGGAGTTGTCCTCTTACGCGATAGGTACCGGGAGTGGTAACCACGATTGAGTTGGATGTGCCGGTAGATATAGTGACGCCATCTTTCTGCCATTCATACTGCGAAAATCCCGGCGCTATACCTATGGTAATAGTCTGACCAGGACAAAAAGTGGATGAACCATATAATGGATAAGGATTCAGCCTGTTGGCTCTCAGCATGAAGGGAACAAAATCTGCTTCATTCCATGCATCGTTCCAGGTATTGTGTTCATCGTTGGGATAAGTAGTGAGTTTAAAATTAGCACCGGCGGCATTAATCAATGCCACCACCTGGTTGGTAGTATAAGGAGCCGGGTTGCCATCCAGGCCACCCTGGAAAAGCCACATCGGCGTAAATTTGTAGGTATCAATATGATTGCCGTAGTCTATGGCCATCGCACTCATTGGCAACGAAGCCGCCGTTAACTGGGGATAGCGCATGGTGAATTCCCATGTGCCCCATCCGCCACCGGACAATCCATTTACGATCAGGCGATCGGGATCGCCTTTCGCACTGGTAACAATGGAATCGATTACTTCTTTCAGGTTATCGTAGTCGTTGGGGCCCCAATAGCCACCCTGGCTTTGAGGATATATTAAGTAGCCGTCGAACTGACCATTATCAACGCGGTTGGCCCATGTCTGGCCTCCCCATAATAAATGGAATTCGTTATCGTAGATGGTGCCTTTTTCACCTACACCATGAAAGAACAGGTAGATGGGATATTTTTTTCCATCATTCACGCCAGGAGCGTACGTTTTGGGGAATTTCAGGCGAAACGCCATGTTCTTATAAATGTAGCATTTATAAGAATCTGTGTTGTAGCTCATCCTGACTGTTCTCACCCATTTGGTGATCTTATCATACTGTGGATCCGCTGGGGGATTGGCAGGATTGTAAGTGATAACGGGATCACTGGGGTTTAATGCTGTTTGTGCCTTCACTGCTGATAGATAGCAGAGACCCAAGAGCATTAAAAGGAGCATGCGGTGTAAAGTTCGATTCATGGAAGTATGTTATATGTTATGTTATCTGGCAGTCATTCGGCTTTAACTGCAGAAAAAAAAGTATAACAAGCACTGATCCGGAAAGCCGGATATACTTGCAATTCAAAGGAGATGGTAAAAATTAAATACACTCCGGATATCTATCCAAAGGTGACGTGGCTTTATCGAAGGATGAGGTCTTAGAAAAATGGCTGTAGGTAAATCATCAATTCACTGATGGTGCATTTGTATTCTCAGCTCATTTGTGACAAAAAATGATTCTACAATTGGTTTTTATATTCACCGCTAAAGTAAATAACTGTATCTATATATAAGGAATTTTTTTGCAAACGGCGTTTTTTTGCTGGTAAACGCAAATTTTTATCGGGTGAAATAAACCGGCACTCCATTATTGAACGGCAATACTCCGTTGTGCCCGTTCCCAAACAGCAGATTGCCGCTTCCTGAAGAAGCGTATGCAACCGATGTAAACGGCTACGTTCATAAACACAAAGTAAAAAGGGATATAGAAGTATTTCGCTTTGATCTGCTTTTGGGCAAGTACGTAACCGGTAAATGCGGCCATATAGAAAAGCAGCTGTAATACACCGGTAATTATATATACAGGGCCGCCATTGAACACGATAAGAAGAATATTGGCAACCAGGGCCAGTAGGAGGGACAAGGGCGCAAGCGTCCAGCGCAGCACCCGGTGGGAGATATACTGCCACGTAATTTTAGGATACCTGAAAGGATTCAGCAGCGGGAGCAGCCGGCCCATCGACTGAAATCCGCCTGCGCTGATCCTTACTTTACGCTTATACTCTTCCTGGAGGGAAGCAGAAGAGGTTTCCATGGCGTAGGCGGCAGGTTCATACATTACCCGGTAACCTTTCATGTTTATTTTAAATGAAATCATGAAGTCGTCCAGTATGGTATCTTCCTGGGGCTGCTCATAAAGCGCAGTACGGATCGCTATCAGTTCTCCTGCAGCACCCATTACACTATACAGTTCTGCATCCCATTTTTTCAGTAACGATTCATATTTCCAGTACATGCCCTCGCCCTGGGCTTCTGCACCGCCGGTAGTAGCCATTACTTTCTTTTCGCCGGCCACCACGCCCACCTGGTCATCTGCAAAGTGCTGCATAAGCAGGGATACCGCGGCGGGATTCAGCAGGGTATTGGCATCAGACAATACTACAAAGGGAGTGGTAACCATTGCCATGGCCCGGTTTACCGCGGCCATTTTTCCTTTGCGCTGCGGATCATATAATAAGGTGATCCGGGGATGCTGCGAAATGATCTCATTGGTGTTGTCGGAAGATCCGTCCGTCACAAAAATGAACTGTATTTTCCCCGCAGGGTAATCCATTGCGAGGCTGTTTGCTATCTTTTCTGCAATAAAATCTTCTTCGTTATAAGCAGCTACCAGGAAGGTAACATCGGGTACAAAAGGTGCGGCCGCATCAGCTTTTTTGCCCTGTAATAGCCGTTTGACGCGGATTACAAGATAAAGCAACAAACCATATCCTACGTAACTATAGCATACTATAAAAATGCTCAACCAGAAAATCACAGACAAAATTGACATAGAGGACAATACATTTATGGGGATACGTATGTTTTCAGTGCAAAAGTATCATAATTTGGATCATACGCAATTGTATTTTTATATTAGATCGTTGTTTCATATCGTTTTATTGACATCATTCCGACCGTTTACAGTAAAAATTGCAACACTTACCCTCCAAATTAAGTCGTTTACCAAAAAAAGTATCTATGATATCCTGAAAATAATACTTTTGCTTCATGTTCATCAGATAACAGATCTGGTAACGAACAGCAAAAATGTAAAAACCATCTTTCCTCTCTCATATCCCCATGTTAAAACCGCAGAAGGTAATTTACCTGACTAATAATTGACCACATCCCATCAAAGGCCTTCGGGAGTTTGCAAAATAATTTGCACGTCCCATATTAACGGTTTTAATAATTGTTTGTAAAGAAGGTATAAATGAAAAAGAAAATTTTAGTAATAGACGATAGCATGCCGATGCGTTATTTGCTGGAGGCAGTTTTAGGAAAAGAATATTCGGTAGTTTCCGCACAGGATGGACTGGTGGCAATCACCTGGCTGCTGAAAGGAAACAAAGCGGATCTTATCATCACCGACCTGCAGATGCCGAATATCGACGGCTGGGAACTGCTGGATTATCTGTCAGGCAGCTATCTCTACCAGGATACGCCGGTAGTGGTACTTTCGGGATTCTATGCCGATAAAATGAATGATCTTTCAACAAAATATAATAGTGTGAGAGAAGTGCTGCAAAAGCCTTTCGACCCGATGCAATTGTTAAATAAAGTGGATTATATACTTGAGAAACAATTAAGTGCTGCTGCTGTATAATAAATGATATTGTCACCTACGAATACACTACTAATTTTTAACCGATGGATACCTTTACTCAAAATTTACTGCAGGTAGAAAGCATCAGAGGAGTAGATACCGGTAAAAGCTCCCTGTTTACCAAAATGCCGGACGCTGAAAGTATTTTGCTTTTTGTTGGCGCCCCGCATAAGGGAATGCTGACAGAAAACGATCAGTTCAGATGCATAGTGACCGAGAACGTAGAAGATGCGCAAAAAGTGATCAGTCAGTTGCAGCACGTTTTTAAGAAAGTGCCTGCGGCAATTATTTACCGCTTCGACAGTGCCTATGAATCGGCCCTTTCTGAATGGGACAGCTATTTTAAAACACACCAGTTTCTTTGCTCCATTCCTTTTTTCGTATACACAGAAAAAGGATTTGATGAAATGAAATCGCTGGTGACCAGGCATTCATTTATTGATGACATCATCACAATGGAGGCATGGCATATGCTGGGTAACAAAATTGCCATCGTGAGCAAGTTTAAACGTATGCGCACCTTCCCGGTATATAAAAGTAGCAGTCTCCGTACCCGGCTATACAACCGCAAATTTTACAGCAATTTCCTGAAACGTACGCTCGACGTAACACTGGCCGGCAGCGGCTTAATATTGCTGAGTCCTGTATTGCTGACGATTGCCGTATTGATCAGGATGGAATCCAAAGGTCCGGTGTTCTACGCCGCCAAGCGCGCTGGAAGAAATTACCGCGTCTTCAAATTCTACAAATTCCGTACAATGGTACCTGATGCGGACAAGCAACTGGATAAAATTAAGCACCTCAACCAGTACGACGGGCAGACAGACGGACCGGTTTTTATAAAAGTATCCAATGATCCGCGGGTGACCAAACTCGGCAGCTTCCTGCGCAATACCAGTTTAGATGAGATTCCTCAGCTGCTGAATGTACTAAAGGGAGATATGTCGCTGGTAGGTAACCGCCCTTTACCTTTATATGAAGCTACCACACTTACTACAGACGAATGGGTGGAAAGATTCCTCGCTCCGGCTGGTATCACAGGTTTGTGGCAGGTTAGTAAACGCGGAAAGAAGGATATGTCCGTAAAAGAACGGATTGACCTGGATATCAATTATGCCCATAAACGCTCACTCAGGTATGATATGTGGCTGATGGCCAGTACGCCGTTCGCGCTTGTTCAAAAAGATAATGTATAATGATAACGATTATTGAAGTAATACTGTTTGTTTACCTGGCCGGTTGTGTATTGTACAATCTGTTGTTAGCCATCGCCGGCCGTTTGAGCCGGAAAAAGAAGATTGCATACGAGGAAACTGTTGATTACGCGAGGATTGCCATTCTCATCCCGGCATATAAAGAAGACAGTATTATTTTATCTACTGTAAACAGTTATAACCGCCTGCGTTACCCGTCAAAGCATTTTGAAGTGGTAGTCATCGCAGACTCTTTGCAGTCACGGACCATGGCAGAGCTGGCAGCAACAGGCATAAATGTAATGGCCGTTAAGTTTGATAAAAGTACCAAAGCTAAATCGCTGAATACCGCTTTTGAAAGGTTGGGAGACAATTTTGACCTGGCCCTTATCTGCGATGCCGATAATATGCTGGAAGCAGATTTTCTTTTGAAGATCAATCACGCTTATCAGCAGGGGCACCACGCTATTCAGGGACAAAGAGTAGCCAAAAACCTTAACACGCCTTTCGCTATCCTGGATGCAGCCAATGAAATCATCGCCAATCACCTTTACCGCAAAGGTGCCAATGCGCTTGGATTGTCCTCTTCGGTAATTGGTTCAGGCATGGCCTTTCACTACCCGCTCATCAAACAGATCCTTAGTGAAATACAGGCCACCGGCGGATTTGACAAGGTGCTGCAACTGCTGGTGATCTCAAAAGGACACAGCATTTTATACCTGGAAGACGCCTATGTGTATGATGAAAAGATTACGCATGCAGCCGTATTTGAAAATCAGCGGAAACGCTGGATGTCCAGTCAGCTGGTATACCTGCGCACATTCTGGAGTAAAGGATGGTCGGCTTTATTCAAAGGTGACATCAATTATTTCAATCTTGCGGTGTGCCAGAATGCGTTGTTGCCGCGGATGCTGCTGCTGGCAGCCTTAACGGTTTGTACCGCGCTTTCATTGCTGCTGGAGCACTTTGTACCGGTTTCAGTTTACTGGTGGAGCGTGTTGTTTATATTGAATATAGTGAGTTTGCTGCTGCCTATCCCGGGGAAATTTTTTACAAAATATCTTTTCACTGCGGTGGTTACGTTACCACGTGCTATCGGCATCATGATATTATTGTTATTCCGCCTGAAAGGTGCAGATAAAACTTTTATACATACTACTCATACCCAAACAGGTATTGACAATCCTTTATTAGATGCAGCCAGAAAGTAATACATATTGTCCGCTGGTATCCATTATAACCGTTAATTATAACAATGCCAAGGTAACTGCGGAACTCATGGCCTCCCTTAACAGGATCAGCTACCCCAACCTGGAGATTATTGTAGTGGATAACGCCTCTGCAGAAAACCCGGTTGCGGTGATAAAAAATGAGTACCCGTCTGCCATCGTCATTGAAAGTAAAAGTAACCTGGGTTTTGCAGGAGGAAATAATCTCGGTATCAAAGCTGCTACCGGTGAATATCTTTTCCTGGTAAATAATGATACAGAATTTACCGAAGGATTGATAGAAGGCTTACTGGAAGTATTTGGCAAACATCCGGATGCCGGTGTGGTAAGCCCCAAGTTCCATTACTTTTTTCAGAAAGGAACCATAGAATATGCCGGGTACAAAGCAGTGGATACACTCACGGGAAGGAACAGTATGATTGGTTGCCGTGAAGAGGATAAAGGCCAGTACGATGCAGTATCAGAAACACATTACGCCCATGGAGGCGCCATGATGGTATCTGCCCGGGCCCTTGCAAAGGTAGGCCTGATGCCGGAAGTATATTTCCTGTATTATGAAGAATTCGATTGGTGCGAACAATTCAAACGCCAGGGATATAAGATATACTACCAGTACAAATCGCTGATCTATCACAAGGAGTCCATGACCACCGGAAAGAACAGCCCGCTGAAAACGTATTATATTACACGTAACCGGATATTATTCATGCGCCGGAATGTAAAGCTTCCAGCCAGAATGTTTTTCATGCTGTATTTTACTTTTCTTACCATTCCCAAAAATACCCTTCAGTTTTTACTAAAAAGGGAATCGGTTCATATGAATGCATTCTGGAAGGGAATTTTCTGGAATCTTAAACACCCTAAACCAGATAACATATGTGTGGCATAGCAGGGTTTATTGATTTTACCCAAAAATCAGACGCAGACATCCTGCGTAGCATGACAGATGTGATGGCGCACCGCGGCCCCAATGACGCCGGATATGAAGTGTACGAACATCCACAGGCATCTGTTGGCCTCGGTCAGCGGCGTTTATCCATCCTGGATCTTTCGAAGTCCGGCCACCAGCCAATGCACTACGAACAATATTCCATTATTTTCAATGGAGAGGTATATAACTTTAAAGAAATCCGCACGGAGCTGGAAAAACTGGGTCACCACTTCCATTCCGGTGCTGATACTGAAGTATTGCTGAAAGGCTATGCGCAATGGGGTGAAAAGATCCTGGATAAATGCATCGGTATGTTTGCCTTTGTTATTTATGACCGCACCGCAGAGGAAGTAACGCTGTTCCGCGATCGCGCCGGGGTTAAGCCTTTATACTACTACTGGCATGATCGCACCTTGCTTTTTGCATCCGAGTTAAAAGGGATTTGTGAACATCCGGCTTTCCGGAAAGAGATTGATGAGAAGAGCTTGTCCCTGTTCCTCCAATACAGCTACATTCCGGCGCCGTACACTATTTACAAGAATACCCATAAGCTGAAACCGGGGCATCTCCTTAAATTATCGCTCCGCGACGCTGCTATCCGGGAAGTCCAATACTGGAATGTACTGGATGCTTACCGTCAGCCGCTTACAGGATTATCTGAGCATGATGTCATCAAGCATACAGAGGAACTGATGCATAGCGCTTACAGTTACCGCATGGTATCTGATGTGCCGGTGGGCGTTTTCTTAAGCGGGGGATACGATAGTGCCAGCGTTGCGGCACTGCTGCAGTCCAATACTTCCAGCCGCATCAAAACCTTCACCATTGGGTATAAGGAGCCGCAGTGGGACGAATCAAAAGAAGCGAAGAAAATAGCGATGCACCTGGGCACCGAGCACTACGAATGGATAGTAGGAGCCAACGATGCGAAAGACGTGTTGCATCACTTACCGGAAATATATGATGAACCATTTGCAGATAATTCCACCGTACCCACTACGTTGGTCAGCAGGTTTGCCAGTAAAGAAGTAAAAGTGGTCCTCTCTGCTGATGGAGGCGACGAAGTATTTGCGGGGTATAACAAGTTTAACCAGTCGCTCCGCTATACCGGGAGTTTCCCAAAGCCCTTACAGCGCACGCTTAGCGCCGCCATGTCTGTGGTATCGCCGGAAATTATCCCTTACTTTAACAAGCAATATAATTTCGCGTCCCGGTACGAAAAAATGAAACTGATATGGGCCAGCGGTAAACCGCAGCACGCCCTAAAATATATCAGCCAGTACCTGACAGAAAATGAAGTTAATTATTATACCGCCGTACCGGCAGATGGTTATAAAACCAACTTCGATATGAACGGGGAGCTGGATAATATGAATGATCCCCTGAACAGGTTGCTGGCAGTGGACTATAAAACTTTCCTGGTAGATAACAACCTGGTAAAGGTGGACAGGGCCACAATGTCGGTGAGCATTGAGGGACGGGAACCTATGCTGGATCACCGTTTGGTGGAGTTCCTCGCAAAAGTGCCTGCTGGTCTTAAAGTAAAGGATGGTATCAATAAATATATATTGAAAACAATTGTACATAAGTACATTCCCAAAACCCTGATGGAACGTCCAAAAAGACCTTTCATTGCTCCTTTGCAGGAATGGTTTAAAGACGAGCTGAAAGAACAGATGCAATATTATCTGTCAGGTGAGCGCCTCGCAAAATCAGGGCTTTTCAATGTGCCTCATGTGGAGCAGCTGTTGGAAATTTATTTGTCCGGAGGAAAGGTGAGTCACCAGAAATTATGGAATATGCTGGTTTTCCAGTTGTGGTATAGTCGCTGGATAGAAAAGTTATAGTATGGGCAAAACAAATGGTAAAACACGGGTACTTGAAACCATCCGCCAGGGTAAAATTGGCGGGGGAGAGAGTCATGTACTGGACCTGGTAGCCTCGCTGGATAAAACCGCGTTTGATCCCATCGTGCTTTCTTTCACAGAAGGCCCTATGATAACGGCTTTACAGAAAATGGATATTCCCGTCTTTGTAATCGAAAGTGAGAAAGCATTTGATATCAGCGTCTGGAAAAAAGTAAAAAAATTCATGCAGGACCAGCGGATAGATATTGTGCATGTGCATGGTACCCGCGCAAACACAAATGTGTTGTGGGCCGCACGCCGCCTGGGTTTACCGGTGGTATATACCATTCATGGCTGGTCTTTTCATGACGGACTGCATCCACTGGCCAAACGTCTGCGTATTGCTGCTGAGAGGTTTATTACCGGTAAAACTCAGGTGAATATCTGTGTGTCGGAATCCAACCGGCAAACCGGTGTCAAAGCATTTAAAGATTTTACCGGTATTGTGGTTCGAAATGGGGTGAACCTGCAGAAGTTTAATCCCGATCAGTCTTACCCGGACTTGCGCGTGGAATATGGCATACCGGAAGATAAACTCCTGGTTTGTTTTATAGCGCGCATGACCTATCAAAAAGACCCGGTATGTATGATCAGGGGGTTTGCGGGAGCGCTGCAACAGGCGCCGCAGCTGCATTTGCTGATGATAGGAGATGGAGAACTGATGGATGCTGCGGTAAGCGCCGCTGCGGAAGCAGGCGTGGAAAAGCAGGTAACTTTCGCCGGCTTCCGCCAGGATGTACCCGCAGTGCTGCATGCAGCGGATATTTACTGCCTGCCCTCTTTATGGGAAGGCTTTCCTATCGGCGTATTAGAGGCCATGGCAATGGGGAAAGCCGTTATTGCCAGCGATGTTGACGGTACCAAAGAAGCGGTGAAAGACGGAGAGAACGGACTACTGGTGCCATCAGCTAATCCCGCGGCATTGGCTGAGGCCATTGTGAGGGTGGCAAAGGATAATACCCTGAGGGCTACATTGCAAAGTAATGCTAAAGCGGCCATTGCGGCGAATTTCAATGTGGCCGGTATGACAGAAAAAATTGCGGCTGTATATCAACAGCTTTGTAAATAATAACATTTTATCAATTTCAATATGACAAACACCGTAATCACCTACGAATATGATCGGATCACCGATATAAAAAGACTCAACTTTATAACGGATAGTCTGAAAAGCAACATTCCGGATGGGGGACGTGTATTGGATGTAGGATGTGGTAATGGCGTTATCAGCCGGCATCTCGGACAGTTTGGCTATGAAGTGCTGGGAATAGATATCAGCGAGAAAACCATTGCCGTTGCCCAACAGCGCAATACTTATCCTAATGTGAGGTTTGCAGCCATCAGCGCAGAAGCGCTTACTGCCCAGGGCGAAACGTATGATGCCGTAATATGCAGCGAAGTACTGGAGCACCTGGATCACCCGGGGCTGCTGCTGAACACCATTCACGCATCACTGAAAGACGATGGATTATTGGTTGTAACGGTTCCCAATGGTAATGGCCCCAGGGAATTGTGTGTAACAAGACCCATGCTCAAAGCGCGCAATAACCCCGTTTTGTGGAAGAACATTAATAAAGTAAAAAGTGCACTAGGGTTTAAAGGTACCACTGCACAATCCCAGGCAGATAACCTGGATCACGTGCAGTTCTTTACGCGTAAAGACTTACAGGATCTGGCGCAGGCGAGTGATTTCAAAATTGTGAGGTTTGCGAAAACGAATTTTGTGGAAGATGTATTTCCTTTTTCCCTGTTGACAAAGCGCCTTAAATTCCTGCAAACGCTCGATTGCCAGGTAGCAGAAATATTGCCGTACAATTTTACCGGTGGCTTTAACACCTTATGGAGAAAAAGTGCCGGTTGATTTTTGAATGTTGGTACAAATAGAGAAAGGCTGATCACGGTGATCGGCCTTCTCTTTTTACAGGCGGTTGGCCGCCGCATCTATTTTATCCAGTAGTTCCGGCGTTTTATCCATATCAAATTTACGGGCCAGTAATTTACCCGACCGCAGTATAGCAGGAAGGTCGCTCATGGTAAACGTTTTGGGATGCGCATGTCCTTCGGACCAGTCTATATACCGCTGGTAGTTATTTTGTACGCTGTTCTTAAAGGGCCCGTTCATAATAATGGTCTGGAAAATGAATTCATCCCCTCCCCAGGTATATTTGTAAAAGCGCTCAATCTCCGGGTGATCCTGGATATACCGCAGGCACCAGGTGGCACATTCCTGTGTGAGGCTCCACCAGAGCGATCCTCCATACACTTCCAGGTTCAGGGGATGACGCCTGTGGGGCAATATTTTATTGATCCATGCCGTGATCCTGTATTTCCCCGGCAGGCGGAGATCTTCAAAATGATAGGAGGTAATTTTGGGCATCATCTTTTTCAGTTCATCCGCAGGAAGCAGATCCAGGAATTGTTGTCCTGCGCGGTTGCTGAAAAAATCATAGAACATATTCATATCCGTAAGCGGATAATCCTGTGCACTGATGAGATGAATAAAGCCATATTGACTGCCTGAGCCGGCAATAAATTCGATTCCGTTCAATGCTGCCTGTATGGTTCCATATCCCGCCCAGGTAACATTTACCCGTTTTTCAATAAAGTATACCTGCGGCATATTCATCGCCTCCTGCCAGTCATTGATATCAGATTTGGCATCGAGGTGTATATAACAATCAATGGCAGGGTGTTGCAGCCTGTTCAGCAACCGGCATAGTTGCGCCGGGTTTTTATGACTCAGTATAATAAAAGCGAGTTTCATAAACTGAAGATTATTTATACTGTAAACGGAACAGTTTTATTTTTGACAATAACATTTTGCATTCAAACCAGCCGTAGTGCCATATACTTTTCAGGTTCACCGCGGGAAGATAACGCCGCAGGAAAATATATCCGAAGATGACCGCAAATAAAAGGTTCAGGGAAGAAGCAACAGCCACCGCACGGATATCTGCAAAAAGCAATACCAGCGTGATATCCAGCACAATATTCAGGATCAGTTTAATGAGATTTTTGTAGAAGTTAATCAGCGGTTTGTTGATCATATCCAGTGTAACCCCAATAAAGCGGTCGATAGGATAGAGGATAGCCGAGAACAGGAATATCCGCACAATATCTGTGGCCGGCAAATAGGCTTTGGCGGCCAGCAAAAGGATCAGGGGTTTGGTAAAGAGCAGCAATCCTACCACAAAAGGAAGAATGAGAATGGTAACCGTACCGGTATACCTGCAAAAGGCACGGGATACTTCTTTCCAGTCGTTCCGGTTGGCAGCGGCAGAAATAGTGGGCTGTGAGGTGGCTACAAAACTTCTCAATATAATTTCAATTACCTCCATGAATTTCTGGGGAATACTGTAAACCGCTACGGCCGCAGGATTGAGCATTGTTCTGAGTACCAGATTATCGGAATAATTCAGAAAAGCAGAAGAAACCATACTGCCTACTATCAGCCGCCCGTAATGGTACAGTTCTTTTACCTGGACTTTCGTTCTGGCAGCCATCGTTGTTAAAGCTGTCCACCGGAATATCATGCAATAAATGCTGGTGATCAGCAGCGATAATGAATAGGTATACAATACGTTGTGAAGTGTTACCTGTTTCATCAGGAACAGGCCGCCGAGTAAAACCAGGAAGGACCCGTTTTGCAGCATACGTATCTGTACAATTTTATCAAACCTATGCGCAGCCTGTAATACCCAGGTGGCAAAGTTAAAAGGCAGTGAAAATAAAGTCATGACTCCGAGCCATCCCAGGAAAAAGTGCCAGGTGGCGCTGAAATACGGATAAGCAACGGCGTATACCAGGAAGGACAGCAGGATAAAAGAGATAGTGAGTACCAGGGAAATGTACCAGGCAGCCCCGGTAACCTGCCTGGTAACAGCAATGTCTGTTCCTGCGCTGAACTTAATAATGCCGGATTGCAGCATGGCGGTGCGTATCTGATCCAGGATATTGTAAGTGGCCAGAAATAACACCCATTCACCAAAGGCGCTCAGGGAAAGCATCCTCACCAGTAATGCAAAGGAAAGTACGTTGAAAAAAGCCATTATAACGTTTCCTAGAAGGGAATGGAAATGCCTGTTACGAACAACAGCTAAAAGTTTAAATGCCATGAACCATTAATTACATTCAAATTGTATGAAAAACAATGGTCTTTTACAGGATGAGGCTAAAAAAAAGAGGAATATTCGATGCTCAGAATAACAAAGGTAGTTTTTTTATTTAGAATAAATAGCATCGCAAGGAGAGATAGATTGAAAATAAACAAATAAATATAGATATAAAATATTTATACTTTATTTATTGTAATGATATATGTTAATTTTTTTCATTATGTGAATTAAAAAAAAGCTTTCTTTGCAATAGTAAAAACCCCTTTTTCCGGGAACTTTTAAGTATTGACTATGAGGATAGACTTTTAAAAACCAATTGCACAAGCCATATATTTATATGATAAACCATCTGCTATTGCTAAGGCAATTTTTTTGCCGCGGTATTTATAGGCTAGGCGCTGTTATATTATTAATATCCTGTTTTGGGTCGGTCCCTGTTTTCAGCCAGGTTCAGACAGCGCGTTCGTTTAGTGATCCTACGATGTCCAATATCAAAGGCTTCTATGAATATCTTCCCGCCGGCTATACGCCCGGGAGTGGAAAGAAATATCCCCTGATTATTTTCTTTCATGGCAACGGGGAACTGGCCAGCTATGGCTCTCCGTTATCTGCAGTACTCAGAAATGGTCTCCCACGGGTAATCAACGACGGGAAATTTCCCACCACCTTCACCGTAAACAATCAAACTTTTTCATTTATAGTGATATCCCCCCAGTTTAACACCTGGCCGGGTTCCGGAGATGTGACGCTGTTTAAAAATTATCTTCTTACAAAATATGATATCGATCCTTCCCGCATTTATATCACAGGCCTGAGCATGGGAGGTGGACTAACGTGGGGCACGCTCTGTGAAGATAAAACCAAGGCCAAGGCTTTTGCAGCAGCAGCTGTTGTTTGCGGCATGTATCCACCCACCACCGCCTATGCTGCGGTAGTGGCTTCAAATAATACACCGGTATGGGCTTTTCATAACGACGCTGATCCAACAGTGCCTTCCGACTATTCAAAAAACTGGGTAAAATATATTAATGCCACCGTGCCGGCCCCCAATCCGCTGGCAAAACTTTCTATTTACAGCGCCGCTTCCCACGATGCGTGGACCAGGGCTTACGATCCCGCCACAAAGGAAGATGGCAAAAATATGTATGAGTGGATGCTGCAGTATACGCAGGGTGGAACAGTACCCACCACGCCGCCACCCGTTACAGGAGGGAAACGTATTGTTGTACCAATGAGCAACACCGCCAACGGACGTGCAGAAATGTATTATCCGGACGCAATGAAAACACTTAACGTAAATCCCGGTGACACATTATGTATTCCGGCCGGAGAATATGAATACCTGCATCTCGGCAACCTGACGGGAACTGCAGCGAAACCTATTGTTATCATCAACTGTGGCGGACAGGTAAAGCTGGGCGTAAAGAACCAGGGCACTGCAGCCGTATTCAATGCGCCAACCTGCCGGTTTGTAGAGATAAGCGGGAGCGGAGATAAAAATTATGAATTTGGGTTTGACCTGAATGGTACAAATATAACAGGCCTTAAAATATTCGGTCTTACACTGGGTATGGGCGCCTCCGATTTTGATGTGCATAATGTCTATATCCACGATGGTAACATCCTGTTACAGGCAAAAACCCTGCAAACCTGTGCGCAGCCTCAATACCTCGAAGGCAACTTTGTAATGAAGAATGTGAAACTCCATCACATTAAATGCCGCAACTCGACCGGTGAAGGTTTTTATATCGGTAACACGCATTACTACTGGACAGAAGGCACCTGCGTTGATATGAAGTCGCACTGGATTGAAAACCTCTGGGTATACGACAATGACCTGGAAAATATTGGCAGCGACGGATTACAGATCTCCATGGCGAAGAATGGTGACAACCGCGTATTCAATAACCGGTTGGTAAATTATGCCACTTCAAAGAACTCTGCACATGGTTACGGAATCCTGATTGGTTCCGGTTCCGCCCTGAAAGTTTATAATAACACCATCACCACTGGCTATATGCCAGGTGTTACGGTTTTCGGTTCGGGCGTAAGCGAAATATATAACAATGTGATCTCTGATATTTTTTATGAAGGAATCAACGTGGCAGATAAGATTCCGGAAAACACCACTCTGGATGTTTTTCCTCCTCCTGCTGCCATCATCTACAATAATACCATTGTTAATACAGATGCAGGTAAGAACGGTATAAAGATATTTGCCTACCAGACACCCATCGGGCACCAGGTGTATAATAACCTGCTGGTGGAAACAGGAACAGCCTACGATTATCCTTCAAAGGGAATGTATATTAAAGGAGACCAGCCTATTAAGCTGACCGCCAGCAACAATCTTTGTTACACAGATGTGGCCTCCGCCAAATTTGTGGACGGAGCTGCGAAAAACTACCGGCTGACATCTACTTCAACAGCGGTAAACACTGGCAGGGATATGACTGACTTTTCCCTGAAAACAGATTTCGACAATACCGCCCGTCCACAGCAGAGCAAATACGATGTGGGTGCTTTTGAGTTGAAAACCGGTACCACTTCACCACCCGTTTCAAATGCAGGTGGTGACCTTACCATTACCTTACCAATAGATTATGTAACCCTGGACGGCGCATCATCGGCCGCTTCAGGCGGCAGCACCATTCAAAGCTATGCGTGGAAGAAGATCAGTGGTCCCACCGCCGGCACCATTGTGAGCCCGAACGTCATTAAAACAAATGTAACGGGACTTACACAGGGAACCTATGTATATGCTTTGACCGTCACAGACGATAAGGGGCTGACAGATAGCGACAGCATCACGGTTACCGTGAAACCCGCTGCCAATAAGCCACCGGTGGCCAATGCCGGAAGTAATATCCAGGTACAGTTGCCCGTAAACAGTGCGTCACTGGACGGCAGCGCCTCTACGGATGCCGACGGACAAATAACCACCTGGGCCTGGACGAAAACCGCCGGTCCTGCCGGGGGCGATCTTTCCGCTGCCAATGCTGCTAAAACAAATGTAGCCAACCTGGTGGCAGGCACTTATACTTACCGTCTCATCATCACAGATAACACCGGCGCCAAGGATACGGCCACCGTTAATGTCACCGTAACCGCCGCGGCTAATAAACCGCCGGTGGCCAATGCCGGAAGTAATATCCAGGTACAGTTGCCCGTAAACAGTGCATCACTGGACGGCAGCGCCTCTGCGGATGCAGACGGACAAATAACTGCCTGGTCCTGGACAAAAACCGCCGGTCCTGCCGGGGGCGATCTTTCCGCCGCCAATGCCGCCAAAACAAATGTAGCCAACCTGTTGGCGGGTACTTACACTTACCGTCTCATTATCACAGACAACACCGGTGCAAAGGATACGGCCACCGTAAATGTTACCGTAACCGCTGCTGCTAATAAACCACCAGTAGCTTATGCCGGGAAAAATATACAGATCCAGTTGCCGGTAAACACCAGTGCGCTCGACGGCAGTAATTCCACTGACAGCGACGGACAAATCGTGAACTGGTCATGGCAGAAAACCACCGGCCCGGCTGGCGGAGACCTGGCAAGTGCCGGCGCATCCAAAACAACGGTGAGTAACCTGTCTGCCGGTACCTATACCTACCAGCTAACGGTTACTGATAATAATAACGCCACTGCCACAGCCACCGTAACCATCCTGGTACTGGCAGCAGCGCCCAATCTTTCGCCGGTAGCAGATGCGGGCAATGACATAGCTATCCAGCTACCGGTAAGCAGCGCAGCCCTGGATGGCAGCGCCTCCACAGATGCCGACGGACAAATCGTTACCTGGCTATGGGAGAAAACTGCAGGTCCTGCGGGAGGAAATCTTTCCGCCGCTAACGCAGCCAAAACAAATGTCACCAACCTGCAGGCGGGAACTTATACGTTCCGGCTGACAGTCACCGATAACGATGGCGCTACCAGCAATGCCACTGTGAACATTACAGTAACCGCAGCGCCGGTGAATAATCCACCGGTGGCCGTTGCCGGAAATGATATACAGATCCAGTTACCGGTAAGCAGCGCAGCCCTGGATGGCAGCGCCTCCACAGATGCCGACGGGCAAATCGTTACCTGGCTATGGGAGAAAACCGCTGGCCCTGCGGGAGGAAATCTTTCCGCCGCTAACGCAGCCAAAACAAATGTCACCAACCTGCAGGCGGGAACTTATACGTTCCGGCTGACGGTCACTGATAACGATGGCGCTACCAGCAATGCCACTGTGAACATTACAGTAACCGCAGCGCCGGTGAATAATCCACCGGTGGCCGTTGCCGGAAATGATATACAGATCCAGCTACCGGTAAGCAGCGCAACCCTGGATGGCAGCGCCTCCACGGATGCGGATGGACAAATCGTTACCTGGCTATGGGAGAAAACCACAGGTCCTGCAGGAGGGAATCTTTCTGCGACCAATGCCGCCAAAACAAATGTCACCAACCTGCTGGCGGGAACTTATACGTTCCGGCTGACGGTCACTGATAACAATGGCGCCACCAATTCTTCTTCAGTAAGTATTATGGTACTGCCTTTGGAAAATAAAGCGCCGGTAGCCCAAACACAGGGTGATAGGAGCATTCAGCAGCCAATGAATTCGTTCATTGCAGATGGCAGTTCATCTTATGATCCTGATGGTAATATTGTGAAGTATGAATGGACACAGGTAGAAGGACCCGCCACCGCCAATTTAAAAAGCCCTGACCAGGTACAAACACTGATCAACGGCCTCCATGCGGGCAAATACGAATTCAAACTTACTGTGACGGATGACAGGGGCGGTACGGCTACCAGCAACTTTACCTTAACCGTACTGGGCAACGATATTATCACGCATGAGGAAGACTCATTGGGTATATTCCCCAACCCGGCCACACAATACATCCGGTTACGGATCGTGCGGAGCGGCGCAACGCCTTTGCAGGTGAGGATTTTCGACATGAATGGCCGCATGCAGCAACAGCTGAGATACACCACGCCTGATTCATTCCAGACAGAAGTGAACATCAGCAATTTATCAAACGGACATTTCATTATAGATGTGAAGTCGGAAGACAGCAGCTACAATAAGAAAGGCCGTTTTATAAAAGTAAGCAACTAGATTTTTTCCCAGGTACCACTGGATAACTGATATTGACGGATAGGGCGGGCAGGGTTGCCCGCCACTATTGTAAAAGGAGGAACGTCTTTGGTAACCACACTGCCGCCCGCCACTACAGAATGGCGGCCGATGGTTACGCCTGCGGTAATAACGCTGTTGGCGCCAATCCAGCAATCTGCTTCTACAACAATTTCTCCAACGGTGCAGGGCTGCAACGCAATCGGAACATCGGGATCTTTGTACCCGTGATTCAAACCTGATAATACAATGTTCTGCGCCAATATAACATTGTCGCCTATACGAACCGGGCCAATCAGCACATTGCCTATCCCGATCCTTACATGGTCGCCAATAATTACCGCGCCCATTCCATTATTTACGGTGGCAAAGTCTTCTATGGTGGAGTAGTTTCCGAGAGTAAAAGTGTTAAATGGCAACACATCCATCCGTGTCCGCCTTCTTATCAGGGAGCCTTTTCCTTTTTTATGGAGGAAGGGATTGATAAACAACCGCACCCACAGGCGTGGACGGGCCTGATGCTTGGGCATCAGCAGGTATAAAGCCAGTTTCTTCAGCCCCGGGTGTTGTTTCAGTTTGTCTTTTATACTCATAATCAATTACCGCTGGAATTTAAGATCGCCTGGTAAATGGCCGCAACGGAATTCTCCCAGGTATGTGTGCCTGCAAAGCGGATACGCTCAGCGGCCAGCCCCGGATCTGCGTTATCTGATAAAGCTTTTTCAATCAATGGAACATAATCGTCCGGTGAAGGCGCCAGGTAAACATAATCCCTGAACAGTTCCATGGTTTTAGTAGCGGTTGCTACCACCGGCTTACCCATGGCAAGATATTCGTCGATTTTCAACGGGTAATTGCCTGCTGTGACTTCATTGATGACTTGTGGATTAAGACACACATCAAAGGACTGCACATAGGCAGGAAGCTGCGATAAGTCCTTATGCCCCGTAAAATAAACGTTGGGTAGCTGATGAAGCGCTGACGCTTTGAAGTCATCATCTTCCGGGCCAACCAGCACCAACTTCCATTCCGGCCGTTCGCTGGCTATCTTTACCAAAACGGAAATATCCAGTCGCAGTGATTTAAGCGCCCCCACATAACCAATAACCGGTCCCTGTCCTGTTGGCACATCATCCGGAACCGGATGTTTATCCGCCGCATTGAACAGCCGGAGGTCACATCCCTGTCCCACATAATAGCTGGAAGGGTTGTACTGCTGCAGCATTTCCTTGAGGTATAATGAATTGGCTACTGCGGCATCGGCCTTGGCAATGTGCTGCGGTTCAAGCCGCAGCCCGTGCTTTTTCCAGTAAGGCACGCCCAGCAGGTAGTCCCTGCTATAATATACATAACTGGAAGGCTGCAGCATTTCCTTGAGGTAGAAGCCGCGGAATATATCATTATCATTAAATAGAATGATGTCTTTGAAATTCATTTCCTTGACAGCATCCATAATACTGTCTGCAAACTTTCTGTTATTCCGCTTGTTAAACCAGGAGAATAAAGGGGTGAAAGGCAGCCAGTTAATAGATTCGAGGATGGCAGAAGGGTAGTAGTTCCAGAGGTTATCACTGATCGGCACAATGGCAGGTACCTTTTTCTGAATAGCATTCAGCTGGTATTGCACATGCGGATCTTCCTTCCCGGTCATAAGGGTATTCCTGTCCAGCGGAGCGTTAATATATAATACCCTGTTATGCCGGGCAAATTCCCGCGCAATATTTTTACAGTTGCTTCCAATAGTAGTGTACCATTGTTGCAGCCCTATTACAACGATATCTCTGTTTTGAATTAAAGGCACAGTAGCAAAGTGTAGATGATGTATATCGGTTTATTGAATTAATATGTGCAGGTCTGCCGTTGGGGATGGTTAAATATTGAACTTCTTAGCTCTAAATGCAAAGTAAATAAAAAAAATCGATATTATTGGAGTATTAGAATAAGAATCGTTCTTTAAAAACAGAAAAAGAGGCTATGTCAGAAACAGTAGAAATAAGAACATTGACCGTTGAGGATTACCTGGATCTTAAAGAATCCATGGTGTCTGCCTATGCCGATATGGCCGGCAGCTATTGGCGGGAGCCAACCATACGGCGACTGATCACACTTTTCCCGGAAGGGCAGATCGCAGTGACGGTAAATGACAAGGTAGTGGGGTGCGCACTGGCCATTATAGTGGACTATGAGAAATTTGGTGATAGTCATACTTATGAACAGATCACCGGTTATTATACGTTTAATACGCATAATCCAAAAGGCGATACACTTTATGGGATCGAGGTGTTCGTACATCCCGATTATCGCGGTAAGCGACTGGCCCGCCGCTTATATGACGCCCGTAAAAATCTCTGCGAACAACTGAACCTGCAGGGGATCGTGGCCGGCGGACGTATACCTAATTTTGAAAAGTTCTCCGACCGGATGTCGCCCAGGGAGTATATCGAGAAAGTGCAGGACCGGGAAATTTATGATCCCACCCTCACATTCCAGTTTTCAAATGATTTCACGGTAAAGAAGATCCTTAAAAACTACCTGCCTAACGATGAGGCTTCGAAAGGCTTTGCCACGCTGCTGCAGTGGTTTAATATCTATTACGAAAAGGACCTGGATACCATCCGCTATAACAAATCAACCGTACGCATAGGACTGGTGCAGTGGCAGATGCGGGATTATGGCAGTCTTGAAGGTTTCCTGCAACAGGTGGAGTATTTTATCGATGCAGTAAGCGACTATGGATCCGACTTTGTTGTTTTCCCGGAACTCTTTAACTCTCCGTTGATGAAAGAGTTCAACCAGATGGACCCGGCAGGAGCTATCAGGGGAGTAGCCCAATACACGCAGCAGTTAAGGGAAATATTCCAGCAGCATGCGGTAGCTTATAATGTCAATATCATTTCGGGCAGTATGCCGATTGTGATCGATGAGGTACTGTATAATATTTCCTACCTCTGCCGCCGGGATGGTACCTACGAGCAGTATATTAAGATCCATCCCACACCCGGCGAGGTAGCTGCCTGGGGAATTAAGGGAGGAAGCGATATTAAAGTGTTTGATACAGATTGCGGTAAAATCGGCATCCAGATCTGCTATGACGTGGAGTTCCCGGAACCGTCCCGTATCCTGGCAGAACAAGGTATGCAGATCCTGTTTGTGCCTTTCATGACAGATACGCAGCATGCCTATAACCGGGTACGGTTCTGCGCGCAGGCCAGAGCCGTTGAAAATGAGTGCTATGTGGCCATCGCCGGCTGTATCGGGAATTTGCCGAAGGTAAATAATATGGACCTGCAATATGCGCAATCCTGTGTATTTACCCCATCAGATTTTGCTTTTCCGGTAACAGGCATTAAGGCAGAATCAACGCCAAACACCGAAATGGTGGTTATCGCGGATGTGGACCTGGTATTATTGAAAGAATTACACGCTTTTGGAAGCGTGCAAACTAAAAAAGATATCCGGCGGGATCTGTATGAAGTAAATTATAAAAAGAAGGGGTAATTGTACATATAGATGAGGAGGATTTTCGAATTATAAACAGATGTAATTTGATGCCTGAAAATAAATAGGGTAACGGCTTGCGGAGGCTTGCTGTTATCCTTTTTTAGTTTTAAATTCAGTGTAAATCCCCAAAGTTATGAAAGATCAAGCCTATTATCCTTCCTGGAGGAATTTATCTAAGTACAGACAGTATCTTGCCTATTTTAGTGAATATATCAGGTATAACGACTGGAAATCCCTGCAAGCGTCCCTTAAACTCGTTTTATTAAACAAACCCTCTCTGAATGAATGGAACGCAAAATCAGCCATGGGACTTTTCCGGATCCGCGGAGGCACAACCGACTTCCAGTTTATTAATTATGCATACGAGAAGCGGGTACGCGACTTCCTAAAGGAGCAGGTAGAAAATGGGAACATCGACGGTTTTATTGACATTGGCGCCTGTATCGGGGAGTATGATGTATGGCTGGGTGGAAAAGGAATCCCCTGTGTTGCTTTTGAACCCGTGAATTACAAAGCCGTGCAGGAAAATATCACCCTCAATCATGTGGAAGATAAAGTGAAACTTTACGCCTGCGGTCTTGGTAGCAGGCAGGAGAAGGTGAACTTCAATATTATGAGTACTGTTACCGGGTCAAGTTATATCGACCGGGATAGCGATAAAGAAGGCAATATTCCTATTGAAAAACTGGATGACCTGATTCCTGAAATAGGATTTGACCTGCGCAGTAAAATCGTTATGAAGCTGGATGTGGAAGGAATGGAGACAGAAGTGCTGGAAGGTGCGCGTAATTTTATCGGCAAAGCCGATCATCTGCGTATCATTTTTGAACGCTATGAAGGTGACAATACTGTAAACGATAAGTTGAGCTCATTAGCTAATTTTACTTTCGACAGAATAGACCAGTTTAACTATCTCGCTACAAAAATATAGTCCAGCTCTTTATGATGATAAAGGCAATACATGTTCATTTGTGTGTTGCCTTTCGTAGTTTTACCACCCGACGGGCGGAATAAACAAGTCGAATGGATTGTTTTTATTTGTTATATATAATGAAACGTTCAGTGATTTTAAATAGTAGTAAATTATAAAATTATATTCTGTTTAATAATTGATAATTAATATATTGAGAGATTTAACTGAAGTGATACTATAATGTAAATAGGCTATTTTTCATGATCACTAACAAATTGGCCGCGAAAAATGATCATTTCATTTAAACCATTACTGTAAGTATTTTGTTTTAATAGATTGGTAACCATAAAATTAAAAAGTAAATAAAAGATGAGCAATAAGATCAATTTAGCCCTTCAAATCATTCCTTCAGTACCTTCAGAGCAGGTTTACGCAGTAGTAGACGAAGCAATTGCGGTGATTAAAGATTCCGGTGTAAAATACAGGGTATGCCCTTTTGAAACGGTGATGGAAGGCACCTACGAGGAACTGATGGAAGTGGTACGTAAAACCCAGGAAGTATGTTTTAAGGCAGGTGCATCCCAGTTATTGGTATATATAAAAATGCAGATAAGAAAAGACGGGGATGTTACCATTGAAGAAAAAACAGGGAAGTATGATAGCATATAACCAATTTTTTTTATCTTACTCACCGAACTAAAGGAGAGCCATATATATGAGATACGCTGCCCCGTTGGATGATAACTCGAAGATTGTAACGAACCTGGTCATCATTATTACGCTTGTGTTTTTATGCAGACAGATGACGGATGTTTCGCATGATGCAGTTACCACTACCATGTTTTTGTTTATCCTGGTGCCAGCCATCCTGGTAGCCTGGTGTCTGAGCCCCCGGTATTACATTCTAACGGCTACGACTATACTTATCAAGCGCCCGCTGCATAGCATTACCATTCAGCTGGAAGATGTGGTAAGACTGAGAAGCATCACGGAAGAAGACCTGGGCACAAGCTCCCGCTTACTGGGATTAGGAGGCATTTTCGGGTACCTCGGTACCTACCGTTCCAGTGAAATAGGCAAGTACCAGCGCTGGTGTACCAGCCGGGAAAACCTGGTGCTGATAGAATCGCTCAACAGGAAATGGCTGATCAGCCCCACCGGTGCAGATGATTTTGTGAAACGGGTGAATGCCACGATTAATGTACCAGCTTAATAGCTATAAATGAAAAAAGGAAGGCTGAATGCCTTCCTTTTTTCATTTATAGCATACCCCGGTCGTTTAATGAAAGAAAAGATAGCCGAGTAATATTGCGCAGAGCATACCAAAGAAGTCGGCAATCAGTCCGGCTGCCAGGGCATACCGTGTGAGTTTGATATTGACTGAGCCAAAATACACTGCGAGCACGTAAAAGGTGGTTTCTGTGGTACCCTGTATAATGCTGGCCAGTTTACCCACAAAGGAATCCGGTCCGTGCGTTTTCAGGATATCCACCATCAGGGCACGGGCGCCTCCGCCACTCAGCGGTTTCATAAAGGCCACCGGCAGGGCAGGAACAAAATCCGTATTGAACCCCATCGCCGCAAACAAGAGTCCGATGCCGTTGGTGATATAGTCGAGGCAACCGGTGGTCCGGAACACGCTGATCGCTACCAGCATACCCACCAGGTAGGGAATAATTCTTACAGATACCTGGAAACCTTCTTTCGCCCCCTCAATAAAGGCATCGTATACGTTGATCTTTTTTACCATCCCTGCCACCAGGAAAATGATAACAATGCTGAAAATGATCGCGCCACCGAGGGAAGCCGTTTTAGGGCCTATCTCCGCAGGTGGTAAACTGCGGACCCAAAACCATAAGGCAGCCATAATCCCGGCAAACAGGGCCAGGAATACCAGGACAGGGAGTTTAAAAAGGTTGATCTTTTGATAGATGGAAACCACAAACATCCCCATGATAAAGGCCATGAACGTGGATATCAGGGTAGGAATGAAAATATCCGCCGGGTTAGCCGCACCCGCGGCCAGCCGTATGGCAATCACAGAAGTGGGGATCAGCACCACGCCAGCTGTATTCAATACCAGGAACATGATCTGCGGATTACTCGCTTCCTCCGGCCGGGGATTGATCTCCTGCAGCTCCTTCATCGCCTTCAGCCCCATAGGCGTGGCGGCATTATCCAGTCCCAGCATGGTGGCAGAGAAGTTCATCATCATAGACCCCATGGCCGGATGCCCCTTCGGCACCTCCGGGAACAGCTTGGAAAAGAAAGGATTTACCAGCCTGGAAAACCGGTTGATCATACCGGCCACCTCGCCGATCCGCATGATGCCCAGCCATAAAGTCATGATGCCGGCCAGTCCCAGGGAGATCTCTGCACCGGTTTTGGCGCTGGCAAACATGCCGTTCATAATCTCCCCAAAAATAGACGCATCATGTAAAACTACTGACTTGAAAAGTGCTACAACAAATGCAATAAGAAAAAATCCCAGCCATACGTAGTTTAATGCCATTAGATTATTGGTTTATTCAATCAACAAATAAACTAAAATAAACCTATCTTTGCGCAAATTTTAAAAAATGGCTTTGCAAGTTGGAATTGTAGGATTGCCGAATGTAGGAAAATCGACTTTATTTAATGCGGTGAGCAACAGCGCTAAGGCGCAGGCCAGTAACTACCGCTTCTGTACTATAGAACCTAACGTTGGCCAGGTGGATGTACCGGACGAACGTATGCATAAACTGGCAGAGCTGGTAAAGCCTGACCGCGTGGTGCCTACTACCATCGAGTTTGTGGACATTGCCGGCCTGGTTAAAGGCGCCAGCAAAGGGGAAGGTCTGGGAAACAAGTTCCTGGCCAATATCCGTGAGGTGGATGCGATCGTTCACGTGATCCGCTGCTTTGAAGATGAAAACATCCTCCGCGAAGAAGGAGAGATCAACCCTGTCAGCGATAAGGAAATCATTGACACCGAATTACAGCTGAAAGACCTCGACAGCGTGGAGCGTAAAGTGGCCCGTACCGAGAAAATGGCTAAAACCGGTGGCGATCCAAAAGCAAAGATTGAATTCGAAATACTGAAAAGATGCCAGGAACACCTGGAGAAAGGCCGTAACATCCGTGAACTGGGCCTCAGTAAAGAAGAAAGGGTAGCCATTGCCGACCTGTTCCTGCTCACTGAAAAACCAGTACTGTACGTAGCCAACGTAGATGAAGCATCCCTTCATACCGGTAACAAATTTTCCCAGGCCCTCCAGGAATCTGTGAAAGCAGAAAATGCCCAGGTAATTATCATGAACAACTCCATCGAAGCGCAAATCTCCGAAATGGAGGAGCCGGCCGATAAAGAATTGTTCCTGGGAGAATATGGACTGACTGAACCCGGCCTGAACCGCTTAATCCGTTCTGCCTATAACCTGCTGGAACTGATCACCTACTTCACTGCCGGCGTGCAGGAAGTACGTGCCTGGACCATCCATAAAGGCTGGAAAGCTCCCCAGGCTGCCAGCGTAATCCACACCGATTTTGAGAAAGGCTTCATTAAAGCAGAAGTAATTGCTTATGAAGATTACGTAAAATACGGATCTGAAGCAGCTGCCCGTGACAACGGCCGTCTGCGCATTGAAGGTAAAGAATACATCGTTGCCGACGGGGATGTTATGCACTTCCGCTTTAACGTTTAAAAATACTTCTGGATAAGATCCATGAAGGTTACAACAAAAAGACGGGCCGGCCATCCGGCCCGTTGCTATGTTACCCCTAACGTATATGCATATATTAATTATATAACCCCCATACGCCAAATTCAAAATTCTTTTATTAGCTTAGCCACCTATTTTTAATGTTAGCTCATGCGTATTGTCAGGAACGTAAAACTCTTTTTCCGGGAAGGAAACTCGGATAAGACCTATGAAATTGATCTTTGTGAGGTTGGCCCGGAACAGTATATTGTTAACTTCAGATATGGTAAACGCTTCGGTACCCTGAAAGACGGTACCAAAACTGTAAGCCCCGTAACATTATCTGCCGCCACCACTATATTCGATGGTCTTGAAAAAGAAAAAAGAAGTAAAGGTTATCTGGGAGAACAGGAAGCTGTTCAGGACCTGTCGTTTACCCCGGTAGATACTACCCTCGTGGAAAACGTGAAACACCGCGCTATCCTGAAACGTTTACAGGATGCGGTAGAAGGGAAAAGCAGCTTTAAAACTGCCTGGAGCACTTCCCGCGTAATATGGCGGGCCGGTGAAGAAAAGATAAAGGAAGCCGTTCCCTACCTGATCAAGCTCGTGGAAAAAGGCGACGGACTGCAACGCTATGCAGCTCTCTGGGCGCTGGGTAAATCAGGCGACCCCGCGGCCATCTCGGTACTCCGCTCTTATGCCGATAACAGCTCCCGCCCCCTGAATATCAGGATGCTGGCTGCCAACGGCCTGCTACTGCTATTGCCAACGGAAGAACGGGCGGCACATGTGCGTTCCTATCTCCAACGGCTGCCCGAAATATTCCAGCAGGCGGTTGCCAAAGGAAGTACAGAAGAATTGCTCACACTGTTGCAGCAACGGGTCATCACACAACAGGAGCAAAGCTACCCGCTGCTGGAAGACTTATACATCGTAGCCTTTGAACATTCCGCCGTGAGAATTGCCATCGGCAACTTCCTCATGCACCTGCCTTTCAGGCCATCCTGGTTCCAGCATATCCGCCATATCTTCAAACAGGCGGAACTGCGCGGCGATCAGGGAATTGTAGCCATCCTGGCTGCACGTTTCGAAAGGGAAGCCCCTATGTTTAAGAACCCGGGTACGAGCATAGATTATAACGATAAGCCGTTTGTTCCAAACACTTATATACCGGAACTGAAAGAATCTGTACAGGCAGATAAAGAACTGAAAAGGCCCACCAGTAAAGTTGCATTTTCAGACAGGACCCGTAATTACCTTCATTACCGCGTATTCCGCAACCTGCGCCAGTTCGGTGAACAAAATGACGATCATTATGTTCGCCTCGCTACCGCCCTGTTGCTGCAATACGAAGAAAGCAGGGATGCGGCCAAAGAATACCAGACCCACGAACATACCTGGGTGAATGGCCGCTATGAAAGCTTCTACCGCCAGTTTCCGGCTAATTCAAAACTGGTATACCTCAACTATATCCTCCGCGGAAACGCCGCCAACCTGCAATTAACGCCCGATCACAAGGAATGGGTTTTCAAAGATGAGGGAGCTTCTAACGCACAGGGACGGACGAAACTGACATCAGGTAGCAACCCCGACGCCGCGAAAGACAAAGGCGGCCTGCTAAAAAAACTCTTCGGCTGGCTGGGTGGTGAAAAGAACGCACCAGCATCGGCCGTACCGCCGGAGTATAAGGCATCACCGGCACAACCGGTGAGCGATGTGCCATTCCTGCAACTGTGGCAAAAGTTACCGCAGGCTTTCATCCAGCTGCTCATATCCGCACGCATGGAAGCGATCCACATCTTTGCCATGGAGCAACTGAAAGCCCATCCGGATTACAGCACCCTGAAAGATAAAATGGATGAAGGCGTGATTGCCGGGCTGCTGGCTAACGCATTTTCCATTCCATCCATGTTCGGGTTGGAACTGGCCAAAGAGAGATACGATCCCGCCAACCCGTCGTTGCGGCTATTATACATACTGGTGATGAGCCCACTGGATCTGGCCCGTTTACAGGGACTGCAGTGGATCAGCGAAAATGAGCCGGTTTGCTTTGCGGACATGGACTTCCTCATGCAGCTGATATTTTCGCCCTATAAGGAAGTGCGCGGCTTTGCCCGTAAGCAACTTAAACCGGCGTACCTGCCACTGGATAAGGCGAGAATACTCTCTGCAAAAGCAATTACTTCGTTGCTGGCATTGAAAACATCCACGCCGGCAGGCAATGAAAACCTGAATGATGGCTGTAATATCCTGGAGCAACATTGCCGGGAGGCACTAACGGAAACCGGCATGCCGGATATAGAAGCGTTGCTGCAAAGCCCGGTGGCGGCCAATCAGGCATTCGCGGCGCGCCTGCTGCTCCTGAAACAAGGAGCGTTTAACTTCAGCGAAATATCCGACGCGATGCTGAAACAGCTGATCAGCAATGAATTCCAGCCGGTAAGAGCTGCCGGTGTGGAAGTGCTGGAAGCAATGGGCGTCGATGAATTATTGAAAAGACCAGAACTGGTACTCCATATATTATTAAGTACGTACACGGATGTACGTAATGCGGTACGCCCACTTATCAGCCGGCTGGTACAGCAGGATAAACGCATGGCCGTTTACCTGGTAAATGAACTGGTGCCACTGCTCATGCGCAAGGAAACCGGGGAAGGCATGCATGCCGATATTGAAGCCACCCTCAGCAATGAGCTGGTTGACTATTTACAGGATATCGACACTGCTACCGCTTTACGCCTGCTGTACGCCAATTACAGGTCGGCACAACAATTCGGATTGCTGGTACTTGATAAATATATTCCTGCATCGGCGCTGTCCGTGAAACAGGTAATTGCTGCCGGTAATCATGAACTGCTGAAAGTAAGGGAGTGGAGCTGGCATTTTTACTACAACAACGTCGCCCGTATCCGTTTTGAAAGAGACGCCGCTATTGGCCTGCTCGATGCGAAATGGGACGATACCCGGCAGGAAGCAATGGAATTTTTCAGAACGCAGTTTACGGATAACGATTGGTCGCCGGAAACACTGGTGGCGGTGGCCGACAGCGTGCGGCCCGATATCCAGGCCTTTGGCCGGGAATTGCTGCTGCGCTTCTTCCGCGAACAGGACGGACAAACCTACCTGTTGAAATTAAGCCAACACCCAAGTGAAAGCATGCAGTTATTTGCGACTAACTACCTGCAGCAATATGCCGCTGGCAACCTGGTGTTTCTGCAACAGCTGGAACATTATTTCCGGGTGGTACTAAGCAGGGTAAACAAAGCCCGCGCCGCCAAGGAACGGATCTTCGTATTCCTGGAAAAGGAAGCCATGAAGTCGGAGGAAGCAGCTGCTTATATCGGTCATATTATTGCGCATATATCCGCTACTGTAGCCATTGGCGACAAAGCCCGCTGCATTGCCATAATGCGTAGTATCCAGGAACGGTATGCGGTAGAACTGCCGATTGAAATAGTGCCAACAGCGATTAGAGTATCTTAAAAAGTAATCCATTTATGTTATTCAATTACAGATACAGCGGAAACTCCAACGTGTTCAGCAATGCCACCGCTGCGGGCATTTCCTTTGCACCGGATACCCGTCGTGACCCTACCTTTTTTGTGGGTAAGCTGCATAAAAAAATAGCTTTCCGGGAGGCCATCTCCGCCCTGCATGATGTAGTGGTATCCGATCTGCGCTTTAAACCGAAAGATAAAACAGCCTATAAAGAATGGGCCGCCCAGCAGGAAACAGTGTGGCTGGCGGAGTTCATGAACGGCTATGATGCGCAGGCGGCCGATCAGCGGATAGACGGGCTGAGAGGGGAACTCAATGGTATTTACCAGGAGAAGGAAAAAGTGATGGCCCCTTTTTATAAAGCCCGTAAAAATTATTTCGATTATTTATACCAGAAAGACCGCGACGCCTGGTTTGTACTGGACCCGGTGATCAGCGTACATCCGGATGAACTGTTCTTTGAATGTTTCAGCCAGGACGAATCTACCTACGGAAAGCTGAGTGCGAGTTATAATGTTTTCAAAGAAGTGAACGAGTTTGAATGCGGCACTACCAATATTGATTATTCTGCATCGCTTTATAACGAATTCCAGAAGATCCGTGATTATAAGGAAACAGATTTTAAGATTGATCCCGCCGGCTTCCAGGTGCAAACCTCGCAGGAGGAACTATATCATGAAGTAAAGATCGATTTGCCCGATAGCTGGGTGAGGGGCTTTCTGCAGGTGAGTTCTGCGATGACACTGCCCGCCGCAACGTTTGACCTGCATCCTATGGATGTATATAATTTCTGTTCCTGGCTGCGGCGCTTCAAAGAAAAACACGGGCCACGGTCGATCCGTTTTATCCTGGAACCCGGTAAACCGGTACGTGCAGTGTTTGAGCCATGGAACCAGGAAATCGTATGTGCAAGATCGTTATACACCGGCCCGCAAAGCAGGGAGATCAGGATATGGGGGAGAAGACGGTTGCTGATCCTGGAAAGGCTGATTCCAATTGCGAAGAAGTTCACCGTGCATCTTACCGGTAACGGGTTGCCATCCTTTTATGTAGCGGATCTTGGCGATATGCAGTTTACACTGGGGCTCAGCGGATGGACCGCCAACGACTGGTCGCGCGCCGGGCAGTTTGACCTTATGGCGCCAAGAGCAGACGTGAGCGACGTAGCAAAGCTCACCGTTTTTGAAGACCTGAAAACCAGGTGGATGGCTAAACCGGAAACGATTGTTGCCGCCACCGGCCTTGATAGGGCTACCGTATTGGGGGCACTGGGAATTTATACCCAGGCAGGCAAAGTAATTTACGATCTGCACACTGGCTTTTACCGCCTCCGTGAACTAAGTCGTGAGCCACTGCCGCTGGACCAGCTGCGCTTTGCCAATCCGCAGGAAGGGGAAGCCACCAAACTGGTGCAGGCCGGAAAAGTGGAACTGACGGCTACCGATATCCCGGGAGTAGGTTTGCAGCTGAAAGGAAATGTAAAAGGTGTGCAACGTATATACCATCCCGTTATTACCATTGATGCGGATGAAAGATTAAGTAATGCACACTGTGACTGTAATTTTTATAGTACGAATAAATTATACAAGGGGCCGTGCGAACACATGCTGGCACTGCGTATAGCGCATTCGGAAAATAAAGCGGTAAAATAATTTAAGGAGGTGTTTTTATTTCCGGAGATTATTTTCTACCTTGCTGACTCGTTAATAACAAAGATCTTTGTAAAGAGGAATTGATTGCACTTGCGCCCGAAAAGGGACGAATGATGTTTCGTCATTCAGGTATTCTGACTATACATGCTTCACTAAATGCAATCTTTACTTTGGGAGGGGGCTACGGTACGCATATTTCCAGTAGAAGCCCCCTGGGCTGAAATATGCGTACCGTAGCCCCCTCCCTGGAGTTGATTGATTTAGTCAATGGTTTGCACGAAGGCCTTTTCCTCTTTACAGAATTTTGTTTCCCCTTCTCAGCAGGGCCGTATCACCGCCCATTTTCCACCCTTTTACTGGTATTTTATTTTAGACGACCGGATTTTTATTACGGATAGGCTCCGTTGTCAAAGTCATGAAACAGCATAAATACAAACATATTTATCATGTCCTTAACCCGTCAACAACTGTACGATAAGATACGTGCATCCTCTAAAGAGGAATATATATTACAGGAAATGACACGCCTGGGTTTCTGGGCCGAAAATGTTGCGCAGCCTTCACCTGCGGCTACCCTCATCCAGAAGGAAAATGAGGTGCGCCGGCAGTTGAACGATCTGATGAACGAACGGCAGCGATACCGCAACAAGCGGGCAATGCTGGAAGATATGCGCAAGGCCCGCATGGCAAAAGCCAAACTGAAAAGGGAAGAAACAAAACAACGCCGCGAAACCGCAAGAAAAGAAAGAGCCGCCGCATGGGCCATCACCAAAGATCAGCAGATCGTATATCTTGGTGAGGAAGTATCTGCCGGCTTAAATAAAGTGGTGCCGGATGTAGCGCAACTCCAAAAGTTCGGACTGCCGGTATGGGCCGACGCTACCGCGTTAGCCAACGCTATGGGCATCACCATCGGCAAACTGAGGTATTTATCTTTTAACCGGAAAGTCGGGCATCATACCCACTATCAACGTTTTCAGATCCCAAAAAAATCCGGCGGCGCCCGCACCATTTCTGCGCCGATGCCGCAACTGAAAGCCGCACAACACTGGATCCTGGAGAATATTCTCTATAAAATAAAAAATGATGAATCAGCTCACGGCTTCGTACCGGGCAGATCTATCGTTACCAACGCAGCGCCACATACCGGTCAGGATATCGTGATCAACATTGATCTGCGCGACTTCTTCCCGTCTATTGAATACAAACGGGTAAAAGGACTATTCTGTAAACTCGGATACGCTGAACAGGTAGCTACCATACTGGCGCTTATTTGTACAGAACCGGAAGTAGATGAAGTACTGCTCGATGGCCGCAAATACTATGTGGCTAAAACAGCCCGGCATCTCCCGCAGGGAGCCCCTACCAGCCCCGCTATTACAAACCTGATCTGTTATAAGCTGGACAGGCGTTTTGCAGGTTTGGCGGCAAAGTACGGATACGCCTATACGAGATATGCAGACGACATGACATTTTCTGCCAAAGGCCCGGCTGCAGATAAAGCAGGACAATTGCTGCGTGCCGTGAAAATGTTTGTAAAAGAAGAAGGTTTTACCATCCACCCCGATAAACTAAAGGTGATGCGTAAAGGAGATAAGCACGAAGTAACGGGCATCGTGGTAAATGAAAAGCTGAGCCTGGACCGTACCACCCTGCGTAAATTCCGCGCCTTGCTACACCAGGTAGAGAAAACCGGTTTAGCCAATAAAAGCTGGGGCAAAGGAAAAAATGTTATCAGCAGCATGGAAGGTTACGCCAACTTTGTATACATGGTGAAACCGGAACTGGGCGCAAAGCTGAAAGCCACACTGGGCGCATTGCTGCAAAGGGAAGATATTAAGGCAGAAGCCCGCAGCCTGTGGACAGGAGAAAGCACGGCTAAAAAAATTACGCCACAGGTCAATGCCATACCACTCAACAATCCAACCACCCCGTCAGACAAACCCTGGTGGGACGTAGTATAACAATCGACAAACAAATATAAAAAGCCCCGGGTATTATTTTCTGACAAGAAAACAGTATCCGGGGCTTCTTCCTTTTATAAATTATAGCCTATAGAAATATAGCCTTGTGTGCCAATAGTGGGATTACCCCACGACTGTATATATTTCTTATTCAGGATATTGGCGGCGCCCAGTTTTACCGTGGTTTTAGCCTTCGGGAAAAACTTACTCACCATTGCATCCAATGTGCCATAGGCAGGAATTTCGCTAAGACCAGCGGCATTTAAATTAGGTCCTACAAAAGACGACTGCCATATGAAGGAGTCCTGCCATTTCCATAATACGTTAAACGCAAAATTGGAATTGGCAATGTTGCGGTTACCGAAATTCAGGCTGTAGCGCACCTTTGGTGTGTTATACATCGTCATAAATGAACCCAGGTCCTTTTCATTGGTGAGTTCATTATAAGAGATGTTACCACCGGCGGTGAAATTGAGCGGCAGGCTGTAATCCAGTCCCAATGCCCATCCCCAGGAATGCACTACTTCAGTGGCGCTTACCGGCACAGAGAAGATATTATTCTTTGCAGGATCTGCGGTTGGTTGCACCAGCACCTGTGTACCATTCATATTCTTGAAATCATTTTTATAGATATAGGCATCCACCAGCAATTGTTTTGCGATTACTGCCTTATAACCTATTTCATATGCCTGGATCCTTTCCGGCAGGAATTCACGGAAAACATACTGTTGGGGAGCACCCGCCTGTACCGACTGGAGAGAGAACACCGGTCCTTTATCCAGGCCATAACGTTCGCGCAGGAATGGCAAGCCGCCGATCAGGTGTGCCTGCGGCGTTACGAGATCGATATACTGATCCTGGTTGTGTGGAATACGGAAGCCTGTTTGATAGGAAGCGCGGATATTATGCGTACCGAGGAACGTATATACAGCTGACAAACGTGGACTGAACTGGCCTTTAAAGTTCATGTTCTTATCATAGCGCAGGGAGCCGGTCAGTTTCACGTGGTCCTCTATAATCTTTTTCATGATCTGCACATAACCGCCATACTCATTGATACGGAATTCATCGCCGTTGTCATCTACTGCAAACAGTGTTTTTTCTGAGTTCAGCGCATAGCGGCGGTAGTTGCCGCCTACCAGTATTTCAGCAAAGTGAATCAGGTTATGGAAGTTGTACATGAACTCTGCCTGATACAGGTTGGTTTTATCGGTGAACTTAGCGCCCACACCGGAAGCGTCTCCGGGGATGGGTTTGTTCTTCACTTTATCTGCGGCAGCATCAAACTCTGGTGTGCCTGGGATCAGGCGGCCCTTGTCGGCATTGGTTCTGGCAGCGCCGATAAAGTTGGCCTGCTGTGATTGAACTGCCGCCTGGGCAGCAGCAAATGCAGCGGGAATTCCTTGTCCGAGGTTATTGGTAAAAGTTGTTTTAAAAAGATTGCCTGCGGCCAGTCCATAGGTACCGAAGTATTCACTATACCACTGCTGACTGGTTTTCCAGGCCTCATTGATACCGGCAGCCAGGGTACCACCGGCGTAGCTGTCGCCCGCCCTTTCCTGTGTAGTGTATAATCTTACATAGAAGTCAGGGCTCTTCAATTCCACTTTATACTGGCCCATGTTGAAGTTTTTCAGGGAATAGCGGTCAGCTCCTGTGTACACGGTAGTACCGGAGCCATAGCTGCCCTGTAAAATGGCTTCGAGATTGGTAGTGAGCCGGTAATGCAATGCAGCATTCAGTTTGAGGTTTTTGGTAGTATAGTCTACTACGTCCGCTTCGTTGTAACCGGTGCGGGTTACGTTCGACATATTCTGCGGAGGCAGGATAGCATTATATAACTGATCCGGTGTGAGGGCGCCTCCCAGTTGCTGCGACAATGCAACCATTTGCGGCATCAGGGCAGGTTTCAGGCCGGTGTACATATTTACGGTATTCTCATCTCCATATACATTCACGCCATTATAGCCTTCATTATTAGCGCGGGTGCCATTTTCGAGGGTATGACCGTTTGCCAGGCTCTGGTCGCGGTGATCATATGCCTGCCAGTCCTTCGCCTGTAAATAGCCTACGTTCAGCTTAAAGGCAACCTTGTCACTAAAGGCATGTGCGTAACGCACAGATACATCGTAATACCCGGTAGTGGCGGTAGAGCGGCCTGCATCATTGAGGAAACCGGTTTTTACAAGGGCGCTGAGTCCCTGGTACTGGAACGGGTTTTTGCTGTTCATCAGGAGGATACCGTTGAGGGCATTGGGGCCATACAACGCGGATGCCGCGCCAGGGATGAGTTCCATGTTGTCGAGATCCACTTCCGGAATGCCCACCATGTTGCCCACGGCAAAGTTCAGCCCGGGGGCCTGGTTGTCCATTCCATCATTCAGTTGCAGCACGCGGGTATTACCATTGCTGTTAAAGCCGCGGGTATTCACTGATTTGAACGTTAAGCTCTGGGTGCTCATTTCAACGCCTTTCAGGTTGGCCAGCGCATCATAATAAGAAGGTGCGGGGGAGGCCTTCAGGGCGCGGGCATCCAGTTTTTCGATGGACACCGGTGATTGAAGGATGCTTTCCTGTGTACGGCTGGCGGCTACTACTACTTCCTGGCCGAGAATTTCAGTGGAGCTGAGTTCTATTACCAGTTTGTCCGCCGCAGAGGAGACTTCCCGCTCTTCTGTTTTGAAGCCTACGTAGGAGAACACCAGTGTTAACGGGAACGCATGTGTGGTTCTGAGGGTAAAAGCGCCTCCGCTGCCGGTGATAGTCCCGGTATTGGAGCCTTTAACTGCTACGGTTACACCGGGCATGACGTTGCCGGAACCTTTTTCGCGTACAGTACCATTAAGGGAGACAGGGTTTTGGGCCGAAATTATCTGGGTCAGGGATAATAAAAGCACCAGGCAGCCGATGAAGGCTTTGATTAGAATGCTTCTCATACACGATGGATTTATAAAAGGTTTAGACTCGGTTTAAATAAATATAAAGAAAAAAAACCGCATATAGCCATCGGGAGTGCAGGGGATTAAAATAAAAATGCAACAGGGTCATCCTGCTGCATCTATCTTGTTATAATACCTTAAAAATCAATGTGCTGTTATTGCATCCATTCCTGTAAAATGCTGCCGATCTTCTCAAATTCTATCAGGAAACCATCATGTCCGTACGAAGAATCTATTTCATGATAAGTAGCGTGTGGAAGATGTGCCGCTATAAACTGCTGTTCCTCCGGCGGGCATAAAATGTCACTGCTGATGCCTATGAGCAGGGTAGGCTGCTGAATATGAGAAAGGGTAGTGGTAATATCTTCATGACGGCCACGGGCAATATTATGGCTGTCCATTGCCTTGGTGAGCAGCCAGTACGACTGCGCATTAAAGCGTTTTACGAGTTTGTCGCCCTGGTAAATGATATAGGAGGAAGCCCTGAAATTATCGGTCTTCTCTTTATCTTCATCTGATTGCGCGCGCACGAAGGTGTGGTAGTTGCGATAAGTAAGCATACCAATAGCCCTGGCGGCTTTCAGCCCTTTCGATCCTGCGCTGTGGTTGTTGTCCTGCCACGTATCATCCGCTTCAATAGCCAGTCGCTGCGCAGTATGGATGGCAATACCCCAGGCGCTTTCCGCGGCTCCTGTGCACAGCAGGAACAGACGGTCGGTAACAGCCGGCTCCAGCAATGCCCATTCCAGTGCCTGGTAGCCGCCCATAGAACCGCCGATCAGCAGGTGGATACGGGGAATCTGCAGCTGCTTCCTGAGCAGGATATGCGCCTGTACCATATCCCGGATGGTAATGGTAGGAAACTGCCGATACCATGGATGGCCGGTTTCCGGGTTTACAGTATGCGGGCCGCTGCTGCCATAGCAGGACCCAATGATATTAGCACACACAATGAAATGCCTGGCAGGGTCGATCGCTTTACCGGGTCCGATTAAGCCAGTCCACCAGTCAGCCGCATCACTGTTGGCGGTTAAGGCATGACATACCCAAACCACGTTGCTGCCATCTTCTTTCATCGTACCATACGTATGATACGCGATATGTAATCCCGGTAATACTTCGCCGGATTCTAACCGGAATGCTGTTTGACTGTGAAATACCTTTGCCGACAATGCTTCTTCGAATTTGCGCAAAACTACAATATCAGAATTAAAAATTGCAAAATAGCGCCGGTGATTTATGAATTAGGGAGGAATGACGGCCACTGCATAAATCCTGATGGTTTTATTTATCTTTGTTGAAGATAACCTAATAATCATGAAGATAGCATTACAAAGAGTAGATGACGGATTTAATATGGAGGCAGTAGATGAAGGCGGCCACAAAGTACTGATGGACTCATCTCTGGAAAATGGCGGTAAGAATAACGGAGTAAGACCTATGCAAATGGTGATCATGGGCCTTGGTGGTTGTTCTGCCATTGATGTGATGATGATCCTGAAGAAACAACGCCAGGAAGTAACCGATTTCCGTATTGAAATTGACGCAGAAAGAGAAAAAGGAAAAGAACCTTCCCTCTGGGAAACGGCTCACCTGGTATTTCATCTCAAAGGTAATATTGATCCCGATAAAGCAGCACGCGCTGTGGAATTGTCTATGAACAAATATTGTTCTGTGGCGGAAACCCTGCGTCAGGGTAAAACAAAACTGACCTGGGAAGTGAAACTGAACGCATAAATGCTGTAACTACCATATCCATGAGCAAAGAAAAAAATCAATACCAACCGGATACCAATGCGGTAAGAATGCAGACGCCTAAAACGGACCAGATGGAGCATTCTGTACCCATGTTCCTGACCTCCAGTTTTTGTTTTGATAACGCAGAAGAAATGCGTGCTACTTTCGCGGACGAAACAGACTTCAATATCTATAGCCGTTTCAGCAATCCCAATGTAGACGAATTTGTACAGAAGATGTGCGCCCTTGAAGGAGGAGAAGCCGGCTATGCTACGGCCTCCGGTATGAGCGCAATTTTTGCCAGCTTCATGGCCCTGCTCAAAACCGGCGATCACCTGCTGTCTGCCCGCTCTATCTTCGGCTCCACCCACACCGTGATCACGAAGTTCCTGCCAAAATGGGGCATTGAAACTTCCTATTTTGATATGACCGATCCCGCCGGTATTGAAGCCATGATAAAGCCCAATACCCGGATGATTTTCGTGGAAACGCCGTCTAATCCAGGTCTTGAGATCATAGACCTGGAACTGCTGGCCGGCATTGCCAATAAGCATAATATCATTTTAAACGTCGACAACTGCTTTGCAACGCCTGTATTGCAACGCCCTATTGAATACGGCGCCCACCTGGTTACCCATTCGGCTACCAAATGGATTGACGGACAAGGACGTGTACTCGGCGGAGTAGTAGTAGGAAAGGCGGAACTGATCAAGGAAATCCATACTTTTTGCAGAAGTACCGGCCCGGCCATGTCGCCATTCAACGCATGGGTGCTCAGCAAAAGCCTGGAAACCCTCTATGTAAGAATGGAACGTCATTCGGCCAGTGCCTTGAAACTCGCCGAGCGCCTGGAAAACAACCCGCACCTGCTGTCAGTGAAATATCCTTTGCTGACTAGTCACCCGCAATACAACATTGCCAAAAAACAAATGAATGGCGGCGGTGGTATCGTATGCTTTGAACTGAAAGGCGGCCTGCAACAGGGCGTTCGTTTCCTGGATGCCTTACAGCTCCTTTCACTCACCGCTAACCTGGGCGATAGCCGCAGCATTGCTTCGCATCCTGCCAGCACCACCCACGCAAAGCTCTCTGAAGAAGAACGCGCCATTGCCGGTATCACGCCAGGACTGATACGGATTTCGGTAGGACTGGAAAACATTAAGGATATCGTGGAAGACATAGAGCAGGCACTGAATGCGAGTGCCCTGTAGCGGATGTTGTCTTACTCAGGATTACGCTGATTATACTGATTTTACTTTTTGGATTTTATTAAGATTATAAAGATTTAAGAGAGACTAAAGCAATTTTATTATTTGTTCTTTTTTTTAAAAGAAAATCATAAAAATCCAAAAAATCCAAAAAGTAAAATCAGTATAATCAGCGTAATCCTGAGAAAGACAAAATTCGCACAAATCCGCATTATTCTACTTATATTAGAATCATGAAATCCTTTGCCCATTTTCTCCTGATCCTTCTCCTGTCTTATGTAGCAGGTATGGTGCTGCCCTGGTGGAGCGTTGCGCTCGTGGCTTTCCTCGTAACGTTGCTTATGCCGCTGTCACCGGGTAAATCATTCTTCAGCGCCTTCATGGGCGTGTTTGTGTTATGGATGATCCTGGCTTTTTATATGGATGTAAGAAATGATCACCTGCTCGCCAACCGTATGAGTGAAATGATATTGAAAGTACGAAGCGCACCGCTTATGGGTGTAGTCAGTTCCTTTATCGGCGGACTCGTAGCCGGCTTCGCCGCCAGCTCTGCTGCGTTTGTCCGTGCTGCAAAAAAGCCCGCCTGATTACTTATCCAGGGTGTTAAAATTCTGATAAAACAGCTTATTCAAATAACCTGTAAGCAGTTCGCCGTTACATTTGGAATATGAAGAACTACCTGTCTGCCCTGTTTTGCATTTTCATTTCCAGCTACTGCCAGGCTATTGCGGTGAAAGGCCGCGTTACGGATGATAAAGATCAGCCGCTCCCATTTGCTACCGTATTCATCAAAGGAACTACCACCGGCACTACTACCAACGCTGCCGGCCAATACCAGCTTGATCTCCCTGCCGGTCAATATACGGTGGTATGCCAGTATATCGGTTTTAAAAGAACGGAACTGCCGCTTAACGTGAATGCCTCAACGCAGGTACTCGACTTTCATTTGCAGCCTATTAACATGCAGATAAAAGAAGTGGTAGTAAAAGCCAATGGAGAAGATCCCGCCTATGCTATCATCCGGCAAGCCATTAAGAAACGGCATTTCTACCAGCAACAGGTGAAAGAATATACCTGCATGTCCTATATCAAAGGGACTATCGGAATGAAAAATGTGCCAGGAAGATTCATGGGACAGAAAATAGATAAGAACGACATGGGAGTGGACAGCACCGGGAAAGGCATGATATTCCTGTCGGAGTCAGTAACTAAAATATCTGCAAGGCAGCCGGATAAAATAAAACTGGAAGTCATTTCCTCCCGCAAAAGTGGCGGTGGCTTTGGCTTAAGCTTCCCTGCCATCATCAGCTTCTATGATAACAATGTTTCCGCCGTTATCACACAAATGGGCCCCAGGGGTTATATTTCTCCCATTGCAGAAAATGCACTGGCCTACTATAAATACCGGCTGGAAGGCACCTTCACGGAAGAAGGCAAAACCGTTAATAAAATACAGGTGAT
Organism: Chitinophaga sp. ARDCPP14; assembly: GCF_051362515.1. NCBI lineage: Bacteria > Pseudomonadati > Bacteroidota > Chitinophagia > Chitinophagales > Chitinophagaceae > Chitinophaga > Chitinophaga sp. ARDCPP14. Next base: position 280,700 of record NZ_JBKIXB010000009.1, read on the forward strand.
TCCCCGCCGTAAACAGGAGCCACTGTTTTCAGGATATATCTTCATTACCGATGACGACTGGCGCATTCACAGCACAGACCTGATCCTTACCGGTGAATACCAGCTGGAACTGATGGACACGCTGGAGATCCGCCAAACCCACGTACCCGTTACCGCCGACATCTGGCGCGTAAAAGACCAGGTAATGCACATCTCATTTAATAAGTTTGGTTTCCGCATGGGTGGCAGCTTCGTCAATGTATACTCCGATTATAATGTACATCCTCAATTCCCGCCGAAGTTTTTTGATAACACCTTCCTCAAATATGATTCTGCCTTTGATAAACAAGGACATACTTATTGGGACAGCATCCGGCCGGTTCCGCTGGAAACCGCTGAGGTGAAGGATTATCACGAAAAAGACAGCATCGCTAAAGCGGCGCGCGACTCCTCCTTTTCCCGCTATCACCTCGATTCCCTGCAACGGAAACAGAAACCGGTGAAAGTAACGGATGTGCTCTGGAACGGTGTAAAACATAAGTACTATTTCCGCCGCGACAGCTCCATACAATATCATTCCCTCAGTGTAAAAGGACTGCTGAAATCACTGAAGTATAATACCGTGGAAGGGCTGGTCATTGCAGTGGAGCCTGAGCTGAACATCTATACAGGAGAAGAAAGCAGCCTGCGGATAACACCTTTCTTCCGGTACGGATTGAGCAATACTCACTTCAATGCCTATACGCAAATTGATTTCAGTAACAGGAGTAAAGTACAGAAGCGTTATGGCCGCAACGACTGGTCACTGGCAGGAGGGAAGCGCATCTCCCAGTTTAACCAGGACAATCCCATCGATAATATCGCCAATGAGTTTTATACCCTGTTCCTGAAGGAAAACTATATGAAGCTCTATGAAAACTGGTTTGGTAAACTGCGCTACGCGCGTACGTTCCAGACAAATGACCAGTTATCGTTCGCCGCTACTTATGAAAGCAGGAACCCGGTAGAAAATACCACCGACTTTGTAATCTTTAAAAACGACCGTAAGCAGTTTACGCCCAACCATCCCTATGAGCTGGCCAACGTGCCCTTTGAAAAGCACCAGGCGTTAATACTGGATGTGGATTTTACCTTCCAGCCCGGTCAACAGTTTGTGGAATTGCCCGACCGGAAAATCCCTTTTGGCTCCAAATACCCCACGTTCAAAGTAGGCTACAGCAAAGGGATACCCAATGTGGCAAACAGTATTGTTGATTTCGACAAATGGAGTTTCTCCGTTCAGGACAACATGAACTTCAAGTTGTTGGGGGAATTCCGCTACCGTATCGGCGCCGGCGGGTTCCTGAACGACCGGAACGTACAAATACCCGATTACCAGCACTTCAATGGCAACCAGACTTTCTATAACATGAAATACCTGAACAGCTTCCAGCTGGCGCCGTATTACCAGTACAGTACTACCGCCCCGTTTTATGCTACCGCTAATGTAGAACACCATTTCAATGGATTACTCACCAATAAAATTCCATTGTTCAACCGCCTGAAATGGAACCTGGTGGCAGGCGCCAACGCATTTTATGTAAACAGTGATAATAACTATGTAGAAGTTTTTGGAGGTATTGAAAATATTCTGAAGATGATCAGGGTAGATGTAGTAACGGGTTATCAGAGTAAAGAAGATACCCGTATAGGCGTCCGGGTTGGTTTTGGAGGTATCCTGGGGAATATGGTGAAGTTTAAGAACTAAGAACTGACAGTGATTCCGGGGACCTGTTACCACCTGTTATTGCTTGCCAGGTAACAAAATCCCCGTATCTCATCATTCACAAACCGGTTCTAAAATTTCTTCCTGCTCTTTATCTCTTTCTTTTCATCAAAGAAATATGCCAGTAACCTGTAGATCCAGATACCAACAACTGCATAAATAAAGTAGGTAATGTAAATACTCATAAAATAACATTTTCGGGTTAAACAATATTGCTTCTCTTAATCAATTTTCAAAAAGGGTGCCAATCGGGGTTGTAACTTATCTGCAAAGTTATATACAATAATTATCAAATAGTTATAAAAAAATAAATATTTTTTAGATCTCCGGTGAACCTTTGGTGGCCTTAATTCGTTAGTAAGGTAAGTATATTTGGACAAGCGCTGTGCACATTTTACTCACACGTTGGTGCCAAAATGAACCGTCATCCTTTGAATTACCGGTATGAGAAAGATCGCCCTCATTGCGCTGTTGTCGGGAATTATCCTGGCCGCAGCCGCCTATATTACGGAAACAAATGACCTGCCCGGCGCAGCAGAACTGAGAACCCCCGGCTTTATCGGTTATATCTTCATTATCAGCGCAATAGCCTGGTTTTCCTTACACGTCCTGTACCAGTGGGCGAAGAAATCAGACCCTTCTCATTCCTGATATTCAATGGATTTTGCTACCTTTGCTCCCTAAATCAATTGTTCTTTTACGATTAAAGAGAGTTGATTGGAGTTTTGTTCGCGACGCAGGCGTCCTTAAAATTTCAAGCAATTATGGCATTACACAATAGAGTATCTGCCGCCGAACTGAAGGTCCGGCTGGCCAATGAAACGTTTAAACGCGTCACTGTTTCTTTCTACCAGTACGCAAAAATCCCCGATCCACAGGCATTCCGTGATCAGTTGTACGAATCCCTTTTCCAACTCGGTACTTTCGGACGCATTTATGTAGCCCATGAAGGCATTAATGCCCAGGTGAGCGTTCCTGAGCATCACTTTGAGGCATTTAAGCAACAGTTGTACTCGATCGACTTTCTACATGGCATCCGGCTGAATATTGCCGTGGACGATGACGGTAAATCCTTCTTTGTACTGAAAATCAAAGTCCGCGATAAAATTGTGGCCGACGGAATTGAGGACCCCACCTTCGATATGGCCAACCGTGGCCGTTACGTGGATGCCAGCACCTTCAATGAACTTACTGCCGACCCGGATACCGTGATCGTGGACATGAGAAACCATTACGAATATGAAGTGGGTCATTTTGAAGGCGCCATAGAAGTACCTTCAGATACTTTCCGCGATCAGCTGCCGATGGCAGTTGATATGCTTGCAGATAAAAAAGACAAGAATATCATCATGTACTGCACCGGTGGAATCCGTTGTGAAAAAGCATCGGCTTACATGCTGCATAATGGTTTTAAAAACGTATTTCACCTGGAAGGAGGTATCATTGAATACACCAACAAAGCCCGGCAGCAGGGACTTCCCATTAAGTTCAAAGGTAAAAATTTTGTATTCGACGACCGGCTTGGGGAACGCATCAGCGACGATATTATCAGTCATTGCCACCAGTGCGGAGCGCCCTGCGATACACATACCAACTGCCTTAACGATGGCTGCCACCTCCTGTTTATCCAGTGCGAATCCTGCGCGAAGAAATATGATGGCTGCTGCAGTGAATCCTGCCAAACCACCCATGCATTACCGCCGGAACAACAGGCAGAACTGCGAAAGGGAGTGGAGAAAGGACTTATGTTCAATAAATCCCGGCGAAGAAAAGTAGAATAAAAAATCCGCCCCGCGTTGTTTCTTCTCGGCAGGGCGGAGTAGTTGACCATAAAATTGAATCGGCCGGATCACTCCGGCCTTTTCTTTTTTACGACCATTCTATCAACCTATATGCGAACTAAAAATATAAGCGTATAGTCCACCACGTTATAACAAACTAAATGAAAGGACTACACGCAATTTCATCCTCACATCTGATCTTTCTTATTTTTATAGGCGCCATAGAAAATGATCGGGAACACCAGCAGTGTTAATACTGTTGCGGTAATAAGCCCGCCAATTACCACGATCGCCAGCGGCTTCTGTGTTTCAGACCCGATACCATGTGATATGGCCGCCGGAATCAAACCGATGGCGGCCATCATGGCGGTCATTACCACCGGCCGTATGCGGCTCTGCACACCTAACTTGATCGATTCATTCAGCGATAATCTCGCTTCGAGGTTCTTATGGAATACAGAAATGAGAATCACCCCATTCTGAATACAGATACCAAACAATGCAATAAAACCTACCCCCGCAGAGATACCAAAGTTCATATTGGTAACATGCAATGCCAGGATACCGCCTATCAACGCAAACGGCACGTTCATTAACACCAGCCCCGCGTCCTTTACACTGCCCAGCATAATAAACAACACCATAAAGATGGCAATGATACTGATAGGCACTACCTGTCCCAGTCGTTGGGTAGCCCGCACCTGGTTTTCAAATTCACCCGTCCAGCCAATGCTGTAGCCTTTCGGCAATTTCACTACCCGGTTGATCTTCGCCTGCGCTTCCGCAATAGTGCTGCCGAGGTCGCGGTCACGGACAGAAAACTTCACGCCGATAAAACGTTTGTTACTGTCGCGGTAAATGAAAGCCGGTCCCGTAATGGTTTTGATCTCAGCGATCTCTTTCAGCGGTATTTTATTGTTGTTGATAGTAGGCACCATCAGGTTGGCCAGGTCATCTTCCGTTTTACGATAGTTTTCATCATAACGGATACGGATATCGAATTTTTTCTCGCCTTCATACAGCTGGGTAGCCGTTTTACCGCCAATGGCCATTTCAATAACTGCCTGGGCATCCCCGGTGGCTACACCATACTGGGCCATTTTGTTGTCGTCGAGATTGATGCTCATTTCAGGCTGACCAATATTCCGGATCACGCCAAGATCCTTGATCCCCTGCACCGTTTTCAATTGCGCCACTACCTGTTGCGACAATGATTCCAGCTTCACGAGGTCGTCGCCGAAAATCTTTACGCCGTTGGCAGCCTTGAACCCGGCTACTGCTTCAGAAACGTTGTCGCTGATTGGTTGCGAGAAGTTGAGGATGATACCCGGGTATTTCTTCAGCCGTTGTTCCATCTGGGAAATCAGCTCGTCCTGCGTGATCTTCCGTTTCCATTCTTCCTTCGGCGCCAGGTCTACCTGGTATTGTATAAAGTAAAAACCGTTGGGATCTGTACCATCGTTGGAGCGGCCTACCTGTGATAATACCCTTTTTACTTCGGGGAAGCCGCCGAGGTCCTGCCGGATATCATGCGCCATTTTAGTGCTTTCCGTGAGCGACATGCTCATGGGCAACTCCGTGGTTACCCACAGGGAGCCTTCATTCAGCTGCGGAAGGAACTCTGTTCCCAGGAATTTGGCGGAAATAAACGTAAGTATCATGAAGGCCAGTGCCAGCGTAATGCTCAGGCGTTTATTCCGGTAGGTCCATCCAAACCCTCTCATTACAAAACGGTCAAAGAAGTTCACCAGTGGATTATTCTTCTCTTTCACATTTTTGTTGAGCAAGATGGAACACAGTACCGGCACCAGTGTTAAGGTAAAGAGCAGTGCGCCCAGTAACGCAAATCCCAACGTCCAGGCCAGTGGCGAAAACATTTTACCTTCTACTTTCTGGAAAGAAAATATGGGGATCAGGGAGATGATGATAATGAGTTTAGAAAAGAAGATGGCTTTGGCCAGTTCTCCACCGGTTTGCTTGATCCAGCCCAGCTTCGCCATTTTGTTGAACCGCTCCATGCCGTATTTGTGGGCTTTATGGTCCAGCATCACGAAGATGCCTTCTACCATTACCACCGCGCCGTCTATGATGATACCGAAGTCAATCGCCCCCATCGACAGCAGGTTGGCGCTCATACCTTTCATGCGCAGGCACATAAAGGCAAACAACAGTGCCAGCGGGATAATGATGGATACAATCACGGTAGTGCGCCAGTCGGCCATGAACAGGAATACGATCACCGTTACAAAAATGATCCCTTCCGCGAGGTTGTGCATCACGGTGTGGGTACAGAACTCCATGAGGTTATCGCGGTCATAGAACGTTTCCATCTTGATATCATCCGGCAAAATGGTTTCATTCAGCTCCTTCAGCTTCTCTTTCAGGCGGGCGAGTACTTCTGTGGGGTTTTCACCTTTGCGCATCACCACAATGCCTTCCACCAGGTCGTCGTTGCTGCCTATGCCCACCTGGCCCACGCGCGGGGCAGAGGCTTCATGTACATTTGCGAGGTCTTTTACCAGCAAAGGCACGCCGTTGATATTCTGAACAATGATGTTGTTGATATCGGGGATGCTGTTTAGCAGCCCGATGCCACGCACCACGTATGCCTGCCCGTTCTTTTCAATCACATCACCGCCTACGTTCACATTACTTTTGGTCACTGCCTGGTATAATTCCAGCGGTGTAATATCGTATTTGGCCAATCGTACCGGGTCAGCGGAGATCTCGTAGATCTTTTCCTGCCCGCCGAAGGCAACTACATCGGCTACACCGGGCACGCTCCGGATCTGCCGGTCTATCACCCAGTTCTGCCAGGTGAGCAGATCGCGGGAATCGCGTTTACTGCTTTTCAGGTAGTACCGGAATATTTCACCGGTAGGACCGTAGGGAGGCTGTACTTCGGGTTCGGCGCCCTCCGGCAAACTGATACTCTGCAGCATGTTGTTGACCTGCTGCCGTGCGAAGAAATCTTCCACGTCATCGTCGAACATGATCTTCACTACAGATAACCCGAACATGGTAACAGAGCGCACACTGGTTTTCTTCTGCACCGCATTCATGGATACTTCTATGGGCAGCGTTACAAAGCGTTCCACTTCCTGCGCGCTGCGGCCATTCCACTTGGTTACAATCACAATCTGTGTGTTGGTAACGTCGGGGAAGGCTTCAATGGGCGTATGCAAAAAGGAAAACACGCCTGCTGCGATCAAAGTAGCTACGCTGATAAAAACAAACAGTTTGTTCCTCAGCGAAAAAGCGACAATATTTCTAATGAATTTATTCATAAGTCCTGTTCTTTAGAATGCCACTCTGGTCCTTAATCCGATGATATTTACCGGTCCGCGGTCCCCGTTGTAGGCAGGGTGCATCACAAACTGGTAATCAGGGCTTAGGGCTATATGTAGCCTGGTAATGTTACATTGATAGAAAACTTCGGCAATCATTTCCGGTGCGTAGTTCAACTGGCCGTCGCCGATCATGAATCCGGTGCCACCGGCAGCAAGGTAGTTGCGGTGCTCTTCTGATAATCCGTTCACCACCAGCGCCACACCGGCGTTATCCTGGTTGCGGTGCCAGCACTGGCCGTTTTGCAGCCATCCGGCGCTAACAGAGCGGTCTATTTCGGTATAAGCCCAGGTTTCATTGCGGCCATCATTCCACGATGCTTTCAGGAAAGCGCCGCCGCTGTTGGTAAGTTCCTGGTCTATATTGATACCAAAACCGTATTTAGTATGTCCGTCCCTTCTTACGGAACTGACGTCCGGCGTATCTTTTGCGGCACTCACCGCTTCGTTATAATTGCCCATAGGAGCCTGGTTAATAAAAGCCATTAACCGGACATTCCCTTCATGCTTATTCAGTGTATGCGTATGCGTTACTTCTATTACCTCACCGTTGGATTTACCGTATTGGTAGTTCAATTTCGGTCCGTTGGCTTCTTCCGGCTCCAGGGAAGTAGCTGCCTGTAACAGCCAGTTATCCTTCCGGTACTGAATGGTCAGCGCCATGGTATAGCCGCGTACATCTGCTGGGTAGTCCCATGCGGCATTGCTCATCAGCGACCAGTTCATAAACTGGGTGCGGGGATCGTGGCTATACGTATTCTGATCAAAGAAATCCGCGAGGCAGTATTTACCGCCAATGAAACGGAGATAGTGGGTAGGCGTGGCGCCGCCTACATGGTTCAGATCATCACCATCTGCTTCGGTATTGGAAGTTAACGGTAATGTATACACGCCATAAGCCCTGGCCAGGTATATTTTCGGTTTGGGATCGCCCACGCGAAAGGTTTCTCCGTTCGGGAAACCCGCAATGCCGGTGGCATGGCTGAGACCTTCACCACCAGCGAGTTCCGGGTTCACATATAATTCAAAGTTCTTCCACGGGCGGATACCGGCATAAACAGTACTGGTAATAGATGTAGCCCCTTTTTCATGGGTACGGAAACTGTTGGCGCCTGAGTACTTCGCGGAGAAATCAGGATGCCATTGCGTTACCAGTGTTTGCTGAAAATGGAAAGTGTAGGGGATAATGCTATCCGTCTTCTTTTCCTGTGCCAGCAGGCGGGTACTGCCCAGTGCCAGTATTCCTATGGAGAACAGCTGCTTCATGGCCCGCTTAATCTTTAAGTGCATCGTAGATGAGCAATTGATTTTTGGAAATCACTTTCTCTTCTGCGGCCAGGCCGGAGGAGATATAAGTAATATCGCCGGATGTTTTAGCCACTTCTACCTCGCGTACGGCTATATTAAATTTGTCTTTAAATACCAGCACATAATTTTTGCTGTTATCAAAGATGACGGCGGCAGAAGGGACGGCTATCTTTTGGTCGTTATCCTGGTACTTCACGTATACGGTAGCAAACATTTCCGGCTTCAGCAGCATGTTTTTGTTATCGATGCTGATCCGTACCTGCATGGTTTTGGTGGCAGGGTCCAGGAAATTGTAGATCTTATCGATTTTGCCGTGGAAGGGCTCATCAGGATAACTTACCGTTACCACGTCTGCTTCATAGCCTTCTTTGATACGCGCGATATCTGTTTCAAAAACATTGGCCATCACCCACACATCATCCAGTTCGGAGATCGTAAAAATGTTGGAACTGTTATCGGTACGTATCTCCATGTTATTATTGATATTCTTCTCAATAATATAACCGGAAATAGGAGCGGTTACCAGGTAGGTAGCGCCTTTGCCTTTGCGGTATATGGTAAACAGATCGTTGAGCCGGTTAATTTCCGCATCAGATTTTTGTACTTCTCCTTTGGCGTTTACTACGTCTTTATCTGTGTTCAAACGGCTGTCGAACAGGTCCTGGGCTACTTTGAGGTTTTTGTCTGCTACATTGCGGTCAGACTTTGCCTGGGCCAGCTGCTTTTCGTAATCAGCAATTTCAGCACTGTGTATTACGGCCAGTACCTGGCCTTTCTGTACATAGTCGCCCAGCTGTACTTTGATATCTTCCACATACCCGCTCACCAGTGGGTATACTTTCAATACCTTACCGCCATTAGGGGTAACCTTACCGGATAAACGAACTTCGTTCACCACCGGCTGCAGGTATGCCGTATCGATACGGATATTTTTCAGCATGGTATCGCTGAGAACGAAGGTGGTTTTCTCCTGATCTTCTGCCTGGCTGTGTTTACAACCACTCCACAGAATAGTTGCCAGCAGCGAAAAGCCAATAAAAAGGAAAGGCTGTTTCATGCGCTTAATTTTTAAATAATTCTTGTCCTGTTGCATAGTTGAGTTCTTCGTAGGCATTTACCCGGTTGGATAAAAACTTGTTGATATTTTTCGCGTTATCGCTATAACTGTTGAAGTAATCGATGAACTGAAGAAGGGAGATATTTCCTTTGCTGAAATTCTTGGCTACTTCAGCAATCAGGGTATCAAATTCTCCCTGGAACCGGTGCAGGTCAAATCCTTTGTAACGCTTTTCCAGTGCTAGTATACGCTGATAAGCATTCAATACTTCTGATTGTGCGATGGATTGCTGTTGCAGTAGTTGTTGTTGTTCTGCGCCGATTTGAAGTTGTGCGGCGCGGATATTTCCCTGGTTGCGGTTCCAGGTGGGTAAATCAATTCCCAGTGTCAGGCCAACGAAATTAGGCGTGTAACTACCTTGTTTATCGTAGGTGGCGCCTACATGAAGGTCCGGCACTGCCATTGATTTCTGGAGGCGGTAGTTGAGCTGTGCGGTCTGGAACTGCACGTCAGCCATCCGTACATCCGGCCTGTTCTGCGCTACGCTGTCGAGTAATGATTGCAGCTGGATCTTATCCAGGTTATATGAAGCCAGGTCTGCGGGTTGCAGCCGGGCCTCATAAAAAACGCTGGTATGTAACAACTGTTGTAGGTTTTTCTGTGATTCCAATTCCTGTTGTTTCAGATCGGCGAAGTCGTTTTCAATGCCTACCTGTAATGCCTGCAGCCTGACGAGATCCGCATGGGCCACGCTTCCTTTTTTATCAGCTGTTACATATGCATCTACAATTTTCTGCAGGTTATCCAGCTGTTCTTTTAACACGGTTTCAATCTGTTGCTGGTAGTATACATTGTAGAAGTTTTCCCGGAGTTGTAAGCGGAGGGTACGCACCAGTTCATCGAAGTTGGCCTCGCTCATTTTGGCGGCTGCTGCGGCCAGTTGTATGGTTTTATTCCGTTTGCCTGCCAGCTGAATGAGCTGATCAAGGTTATATTGTGTTTCGCCGCCGGCGCCCACATTAAACGGTTTAAAGTTATTAGTGCTGCCAAAACCCAGTACAGTGCTGAAGGAAGGATTGTCCCACATCTTCGCCTGCCGTATCAGCGCTTTGGAGGCGTCTACCTGGTAGCGTTGCGCCAGTAATAAATAGTTTTTTGTAAGAAATGAATCTTCAACTGCCTGCAGTGTTACAGGTTGAGAAGTGATTTGCGCCTGTGCATGTTGAATAAAGCCCAGGCAGTAAATACACGCTGTTAGGAACAGCATCCTGATAGTTCGCATAATGCCAGATTTCATGGCACAAAGCTCACAAAGGGGAATTAAAGCGGCCTTTAAGGAAGATTAAAAAAAAATTAAAAGAAATTTATACGTGTGGGAGGACCACGGAGAATGTAGTGCCTCCTTCAGGATTGGAGGTAACAGTAATATGCCCGCCATGGATCTGCACAATTTTCTTACAGATAGATAAACCCAGGCCATGGCCGCGGATTTGAAGCACATTTTGCCCACGGTAAAAGGGTTCAAATATTTTGTTAATATCGTCCGGTGGAATACCAATGCCGGAATCTTTTATCTGTATAAGAATATTTTTCGTGAAAAAATCTATCGACACATGCGCAGTATTATTTTCTGAAAATTTACACGCATTATCGATCAGGTTCAGGAAAAGCACCTTCAACAGGCTCTCGTTTCCATAGCAGGTCACGAGCAAATCATTATCAGGTACCTTTATGAAATGGATCTCTACTTTACTGGAAGTTTTTTGTTTCAGCCGGATCAGGGTGGTCATCTCCATCAGTAACTCATCTATCCTTACATTCGTCAATACAAACTCCTGCTGCCGCATTTCCGACTGTGCCAGTTGCAACAGGCCGTTGGAAAGATCGGAGAGGTTTTCTGCATCTTCCAGCACAGAAGTAAGTAGTGCCAGGTATTCTTCTTTGCTCCGGTCTTTGGATAATGCCACCTGTAACTGGCTGATAATAGCCGCCAGGGGAGTACGCAGCTCATGGGAAGCATTGCTCACAAAGCTTTTTTGCAGGTGAAACGACTCGCTGAGACGTTGCAGCATAGTGTTGAAGTTGGCGCCCAGCTTGGCTATTTCATCTTTTCCTTTCACGGCTACCTGTGTATCCTGCATGTTGTTGGCATTGATACTATCTACCTGCTGTACCAGCTGATCGATTGGCTGTACCATTTTACGCGCAAAAAAGTAACCTACGCCCACCAGTACTATCACGGCGGTAATCAGCTCCAGCAGCAGGATCTGGCTGAGGTTCTGGAGGTTTTGAAAACCATATTTATCAAAGGAAGATACAATGACGATGACAGATACGTTGCCTTCTGTATAATACACGCCCACCACTTCGCCAACGCCTTTGTCGTAGCTGTACAGTTTATTTTCCTTGATATAATCGAGTAAACTGGGATGTGTGCGGATGGTAGTATCTTTCAGGTTGCTGTACAGCAGGTCGTAATTAGGATTGTATACGAGTATGGTTTCTTTATAAAGATCCTGGAAGGTGGTCCGGTCCAGCTTCCGCAGCAGGTCCACCTTTACGTTGCCATCTTCAATGATCACGTTGGCAATGGAGCGGGCGCGGTATTCCAGCCGTTCCAGGTATTCCGCCTTCCGCGACTTGGCAGAGAAATAATAGGCCAGCACGGCAAATGCAACGAGCATCAGCGTAGCCGACAGGGTATAATAAAGCGCTATTTTATATTTGATTTTCAACCGGTGTGTTATTCTTCAGAAAGATAATAACCCATACCTGTTTTTGTATGCAGGAGTTTCTGATCAAAATCCTTGTCTATTTTTTTGCGGAGGAAGTTCATATACACTTCAATCACGTTGGTACCGGTATCGAAGTCGATATCCCATACTTTTTCAGCGATGGTGATTTTGGAGATAACCTTGCCTTTGTGCATGGCCAGGAATTCCAGCAGCTGGTATTCTTTGGCGGTGAGGGCAATCTTTTTACCGCCACGGGTTACATCTTTTTTCTCGCGGTCTATTTCGAGGTCGGCGATCGTGATTTTGTACTGGGTGCCATGCGTGGCATCGGAGCCGGCTCTTTTCAGGAATACCCGGATGCGCGCCAGCAGTTCGCGGAAGTCGAAGGGCTTTACCAGGTAATCGTCGGCGCCCAGCTCAAAAGCCTGCATTTTGTCTTCCACGCCACCGAGTGCGGTGAGCATGATCACGGGAACGCGGTTGTTTTTGTGGCGGATCACTTCACACAGCTCATAACCGTTGTTGTGCGGCAGGTTCAGGTCCAGGATCACCAGGTCGTAATCGTTACTGGTAGCTAATCCTTTACCCATACGGCCGTCGTAGGCCACATCCACATCAAAACCGTTTTCCTCCAGTCCTTTCTTAACGGCATTGGCTACTTTAACTTCGTCTTCAACAACCAGTATCTTTTGCATAGAAAGGGTTTAAGTGTTGTTATACAGGCATCCTGAAAGATACCTGTATAACAAAATAACTAACTGATAAGGTTCGCTTCCAGCTGCATTATTTTCTCAAATAACTGCTCATATTGCTGATTGGCCCTGTCCAGGTACTTCTGAACATCCTGGTATTCGCTTTCTACCTGGGCAAATTTAGCTTTATCATTGTAGATTTCAGGAGAACCGAGGCTGGCTTCCAGGCCGGCCTTACGTTCTTTCAGGCTGGCCACCTGGCCTTCTACCTGTGAAAACTGTTTTTGTTGTTTCTGCAGTTCACGCTGTACGTCTTTGTTGATAGCGCCTTTACCTGCATCTGCAACCGGGGCTGCTGCCTGCTGGCGGCTTTCTTTTTTCGTATCTGCGTTATTGTTAGTGGCTTTGGCGTTGCCGTTTTGTTGCTGGGCAGCCATTCTCTTTTTCCACTCTTCGTATTCGTTGTAGGTACCTTTAAACTCCTTGATTTCGCCGTCTACGATTTCCCAGATCTTATTGGCTGTCTGGCTTACGAAGTAACGGTCGTGGGATACCAGTACCAGGCTGCCATCATATTTGTTCAGGGCGTCTATCAGCATCTGCACGGAGTTCATGTCCAGGTGGTTCGTAGGCTCATCCAGCATCAGGAAGTTCGCCTGGCTGATAATGGTTTTTGCCAGCGCCACACGGGCTTTTTCACCTCCGGACAGGATCTTGATCTTCTTAAATACATCATCGCCGGTAAAGAGGAAGCAGCCTAACAACTGGCGTAATTCCAGCTCTGTACGGCCGCTGCCGAAGTTCTTCAGCTCGTCCAGTATTTCGCTGTTCATATCCAGTGATTCCAGCTGGTGCTGTGCATAGAAGCTGGTTACCACGTTATGACCGGGTACGCGTTCTCCTTCCATCGGTTCCATACCAAAGATGATACGCAGCAGGGTAGACTTACCCTTACCATTGGCGCCGATTAAGGCTATTTTATCACCACGGTTGATTTCAGCGCTGGTATTTTTTAAGATCTCTATCTTGCCGAAGCTTTTACTGATGTTATTCAGTGTACATAGGATCTTACCAGGTGTTTTATCTACTGTGAAGTTTATTTTGATTTTAGAAGGGCCGTTATCGGTTTGTTCCACCCGCTCCAGTTTATCGAGCCTTTTGGCGATACTCTGTGCCTGGGCGGCTTTGGACGCTTTGGCTTTAAAGCGTTCAATAAAGCGTTCCTGCTGGCGGATATAATCCTGCTGGTTTTCGTAAGCGCGTTGCTGCATTTCCCGGCGAAGTTCCTTTTCCACTTCATAGTCGGCGTAAGAACCGGCGTAGTGGTGCAGTTGCTGCTGGTATACTTCCACAATCTTGTTCACCATACGGTCCAGGAAGAAACGGTCATGCGATACGATGATCACAGCGCCGTTGTAACCTACCAGGTATCTTTCCAGCCATTCGATGGAGGGAAGATCCAGGTGGTTCGTGGGCTCATCGAGCATCAGCACATCCGGCTGCTGCAGGATAAGACGAGCCAGGAGCACACGCATGCGCCATCCACCCGAAAACTGGCTGTACGGCCGCTCCAGGTCGGAGGTGGTAAAGCCGAGGCCTTCCAGCACCTGCGCCGTTTTATGTTTCATGTTGTAGCCGTCGAGCGCTTCAAATTCATGCAGCTTGTCACTGAATTCGTGCAACAGTTCTTCGGTCTGACTGTCTTCCAGCTCCCGGGTAATACGTTCAATATCTTTCTCCAGCTCCAGTGCTTTGCCAAAGGCCATCATGCCTACGGTAAGAATAGATTCATCGGTTTCAAAGCTGAGCAGGTCCTGGTTAAAGAAGCCAATCGTCAGACTTTTACTTTTATTAACACTTCCTTTGGAAATGGAATATTCCCCATTGATAATGCGTAACAGGGTAGATTTGCCGGTACCATTCAACCCGATAAGCCCTACACGGTCACCCGGTTCTATATGCCACGAGGAATTTTCCAGAATAACCCTGGACCCAAACTCAAACGTAATGTCCTGTAATGCGATCAACATAAAAAATAAAAAAATTGGATAAAAAACGTGCAAAGTTAAGGAAAAATGCGGACTTTAACCTACTCAAATTCAGTACTCCAAAGAAACAATCCGCTCATTTTATTTAGTTTTGTTACAAAGTGTAAGATTATGAATTTTAAAGTATGCGTTCCGGTTGGCTTACTGATGCTGGGTGTGGCCCTGTTTGCCTGCAACCAGCAGACCGCCCCGAAACAGGAAGAAGCGGCAGCAGGCGCTTCCGCCGCGTTACAGGCGCCCTATAGCCAGGTGTTTTACGACTCACTGGGCGCCGCCATGCAATCGTATTACCAGCTTTCGGATGCGCTGGTACAGGCTGATAGCACTGCCGCCAATACCGCAGCAGCGACACTGAAAGGGCATGTGGACAGTTTGCCGGTCAACCTTTTACAGATGGATAGCAGCCACCTGGCCAATATTACCGGTATCACCGGCAGCGTAAGCGCTGAATTAACCGGTCTGGCAGGAGAAACAGGGCTGGAAGGCAAAAGAGCCGCTTTCCAGATGGTATCCGATATGCTGTTCGACCTTGTAAAGAACACCGGCCTGAAAGGTCATACTATTTATCACCAGTACTGCCCGATGGCATTTGATGATAAAGGCGCGTACTGGCTTAGCGACAAAGCAGCTATACAGAATCCTTACTTTGGCCATAAGATGCTCACCTGCGGTGAAACCAAAGATAGCCTGAGCTATAAATAATAAGTAATCGTTGAATCGTGCGCAGTAAATCGTAAATTACTTTCGCTTTGCTGCTCATGATTTAACGGTATGTTCACACGATATAGTCCCCTTTTATTGTTCTTCTTTTTGCTGTGTTTCTTCAATGAGGCAGCGGGACAGCAATATACCGTAAGCGGTTTTATTAAAGACAGTACCAATGGCGAATCGTTGCCCGGCGCCACCGTGCAGGTGCTGCATTCCACCAACGGCGTACATACCAACAACTACGGATTTTATTCTATCACGCTGCCGGCAGGCAATTACATCCTCCTGTATTCATTTCTCGGCTACGAATCCAAAGCAGTGGCGTTGACGCTGGATGCCAATACCACCCAGCACCTGCAACTATACCCGCGTTCTTACCAGGCAAAGGAAGTAGTGATCACCGACAAAAGAAAGGATGCCAATGTGAAAAATACCGAGATGGGAAAGGCCGAGCTGACCGCAGTACAGATAAAGAAACTGCCGGCACTGATGGGGGAGGTGGATGTGCTCAAAGCCCTGCAGCTGATGCCGGGGGTACAGGCTGCCGGTGAAGGCAACGCCGGTTTTTATGTGCGTGGCGGCGGGGCCGATCAGAACCTTATCCTGCTGGACGAAGCGCCGGTGTATAATACAGGCCACCTTTTTGGCTTTTTCTCTGTATTTAATGCAGATGCCATCCGGAGCACCACGCTCATCAAAGGCGGTATGCCAGCCAATTACGGGGGCCGGTTGTCGTCTGTGGCAGATATTGCTATGAAGGAAGGGAATAATAAAAATTTCCAGGGAGAAGGGGGAATCGGGCTGATCTCTTCCCGGTTATCTTTCCAGGGACCTTTGAAAAAAGATAAGGCCTCTTTTATCGTGAGCGGCCGTCGCACTTATATCGACCTTGTCACAAAGCCATTTATCAATAATACTTCGTATAAGGGTTCGGGTTATTATTTCTATGACCTGAATGTAAAGATGAACTACGCTATTTCGGAGAAAGACCATATTTACCTGAGCGGTTATCTTGGAAAAGATGTGTTCAGCTTTAATAACCAGGACCGTTCCTTTGATGTAAAGATTCCCTGGGGCAATACCACGGCTACTTTGCGCTGGAATCACGTGTTCAGCCAGAAGTTATTTGCCAACACCTCTCTCATCTATAACGACTATAAATTTCAATTCAGCGCCCTGCAAAATAATTTCGATATCCGGTTGTCTTCCGGCATCAGCGATATGAACCTGAAAACAGATTTTGACTATTACGCGCATGTAAAGCATCATATCCGTTTTGGCGGCAACTATATCTATCACACGTTTACACCCTCTACTATCAGCGGGGAGCAGGATTCCACCAAATTCTCCCCCGAGAATGTGTTTAAGAAATATGCCCATGAGGTGGCATTATACCTGATGGATGACTGGGAAATATCTCCCAGGTTGCAATTGAATGTGGGTGTTCGCTACAGCGGGTTTATGCAGATCGGCCCTTATACCCGCTACTCCCGTGATGCAGCGGGGAATAAAACGGATAGTGTTGTATACCGGCGCTGGCAGCCGATATCCCGTCATGGTGGCTTTGAACCGCGGGTCATCCTGAGATGGTCCTGGAACGAGGTAAGTTCCGTAAAAGCTTCCGCAACCCGTAACTATCAGTTTATTCATCTTGTATCCAACGCGGGAACTACTTTGCCTACAGACGTATGGGTGCCCAGCACTTACCTGGTGCAGCCGCAGATTTCCTGGCAATATTCTGCCGGGTACTTCCGCAATTTCAGCAACAATATGTATGAGGCATCTGCCGAGGTATATTATAAAAGCCTGCAAAACCAGATTGAATACAGGGAAGGATACACTCCATCGCTGAATGATCCGGAGCAGGACTTCGTGTTCGGAAAGGGGGAGGCCTATGGCATGGAATTATTTGTAAACAAAAAGAAAGGGCGGTTTACCGGCTGGCTGGGCTATACACTGGCCTGGACCTGGCGGCAATTTCCCGCGTTGAATGATGGCAACCGTTATCCCGCGAAGTACGACCGTCGCCATGATCTGGCCCTGGTAGGCACTTACGACCTGAGTAAACGCTGGACGGTGTCAGGTGTGTTTATTTACGGCACCGGTAATACCACTACGCTACCTGAAAAGTTCTATTTTATAGAAGGCACGCTGGTACAGGGTTACGGCAGTATCAACTCCTACCGGCTGGATGCCTATCACCGGCTCGACCTGTCGGCCATATATACTCCGGTGCCTAAACGGCCCAATAAGCGTGTGAAAGGCAGCTGGACATTTTCTGTGTATAACGTTTACAGCAGGAAGAATCCTTATTTCATTTACTTTGACCAGGAGGGGAGCGCCGTAGATGGCACGTTGAAGGTGAGTGCGAAGCAGGTGTCGTTGTTCCCGGTGTTACCGTCGGTGACGTATAATTTCAGGTTCTAGCCGGGATTCAAAAGGGGTGATAGTACCTGAATTCAAATGAGATGATAGTACATACAAATGGGGTGATAGCGGGGGATTACCTCACGAAGCAGTACCTGATAATTCCTACCAGGGCAGCCACTATAGCAATGAATTGCGCAATGGCGGCATAGTGTACCGATTTGATCAGTTCTGCTTTAACGTCCTGGATAGTGCCCAGCAGCTCCGATTTAACCTTTTGGATGTCCGTTGTTAATTCTGACTTAACCTTTTGAATATCCAGCGTCAACCCGTTTTTTACAACCGATAGCTCTTCTTTGGTGGCCATCAGATCCATACGGGTGGCAAGCTTGTGGATATCCTGCTTAAGTTCGTTTTTAACATTCGACAGCTCTTCTTTAGTAGCCATCAAATCCATACGGGTAGCAAGCGTGTGGATGTCCTGCTTAAGTTCGTTTTTAACATCCCATAGTTCGCCTTTAGTTGCCAGTTGTTCAATTTTTGCGGATGATTTCCTTTCATAATGGTCATCCAGCGCATTTACAACTTCGAGAGCTTTGTCATCCGGCAAATGCAGGTCATTCCGGAAGATGTCATACAGTCTTAAGTTTCCGATTGTCATATGTAATGGTTTTATATTACAGGGTTAAAATTAATTTATTCTTTATTTCGATATCGTGATAATTACAGATATTTCTTTTAAATATATCAAAGCTGATGGCTGTTTATTATTTTGTAACTGTGAATAATATTTTGATGTAAATAATCTCAAAAAGGCATCCGTATTATTGCCAGGAGCGCTATATCAGGGAAGTTTTTGGGGGGCATAGTGCATTGGGAGTGCATGCCTAGTGCATGGGGAGTCCATGAGGAGTGCATGGTAAGTGCATTGATACTGCATGGATGACCCATGACATACGCTGGTTTGAGGCATAGGTGAAGCAGGGGTGAGGTAACTGTTATCTTTTAGCTTAACTTCCCCTAAATAAGATCGTCTCACCCGGTAAATCACATGGATTGTAATGTTTTATCATTATAAATGTGCATTTAAGCCATTTTTCAACTGTGTTCACACCGCTGTATAAATATTTATTTTTAAAATCCTTAAGTTCAACGACATGGTTATCTAAAAGCTAACAAACTATTTCTTAACTTCGCAAACATTTTATAAAGGAAATATAGCCCATATGAAAAAGTATGGTGCTAACAGCAAAACGTATGATAAATATCACTTTTCCGGATGGCGCAGTTCGTCAGTATGAATCAGGAGTAACTGCATTGGACATTGCCAAATCCATCAGCGAAGGATTGGCACGCAAAGTATTGGCAGCAAATGTTAACGGGCAGGTAGTGGATGCTACACGCCCGATTTTGACGGATAGCACGCTGCAGCTGCTGACGTGGGTGGATAAGGATGGTAAGGCAACAATGTGGCATTCCTCGGCGCATCTGATGGCCGAAGCACTGGAAGCCCTGTACCCCGGCGTAAAGCTCGGCTATGGCCCTTCAATTGAAAATGGATTCTATTACGATATTGATTTGGGCGACCGCACGATTTCTGAAGAAGATCTGAAGGCGATCGAAGCAAAAATGGTGGAGTTGTCTAAACACAACAGCGAATACGTGCGCAAAGAAGTAAGCAAGGCAGATGCCCTGACTTATTTTACTGAAAAAGACGATCCGTATAAAATAGAAACGATCAATGAATTACCTGATGGAAGCATTACCTTCTATACACAGGGCGGATTCACCGATCTTTGCCGCGGACCGCACATTCCGAATACCGGCTTTATCAAATCCATCAAGCTGACGAGCATTGCAGGCGCTTACTGGCGCGGCAGTGAAAAAAATAAGATGCTTACCCGCATCTATGGCATCACTTTCCCTAACCAGAAAGAGCTGGACGAATACCTGGCCCTGATAGAAGAAGCAAAGAAACGTGATCACCGCAAACTGGGTAAAGAACTGGAACTGTTTGCCTTCTCTGAAAAAGTAGGTTTAGGTTTACCTATGTGGTTGCCTAAAGGCGCCATGCTGCGTGAACGCCTGCAGCGTTTCCTCCAGGAAGCCCAGCTGGCCAGCGGTTACCTGCCGGTAGTAACACCGCATATCGGGAATAAAAATCTGTATGTGACTTCCGGTCACTACGAAAAATACGGAAAAGACAGTTTTCAGCCGATCCATACGCCGGAAGAAGGTGAGGAGTTTATGCTGAAACCTATGAACTGCCCGCATCACTGCGAACTGTACAAGGTATCGCCAAAGTCGTACAAGGATTTACCCGTGCGCTTTGCCGAATTTGGTACCGTGTACCGTTATGAGCAGCATGGTGAACTGCACGGTCTTACCCGTGTGAGAGGATTTACCCAGGATGATGCGCACCTGTTCTGCCGTCCTGACCAGGTAAAGGAAGAATTCCAGAAAGTGATAGACCTGGTGATGTATGTATTCAACAGTTTGAGTTTTACCGAGTATACTGCACAGATTTCACTGCGTCATAAAACGGACCGCAGTAAATACATGGGTACCGAAGAGAACTGGGAGCTGGCAGAAAAAGCAATTATCGAGTCTGCCGCCGAAAAAGGGCTGAACACCGTGGTGGAATACGACGAAGCGGCGTTCTATGGTCCTAAGCTCGACTTCATGGTGAAGGATGCACTGGGCCGTAAATGGCAACTTGGTACCATCCAGGTGGATTACAACCTGCCGGAACGCTTTGAACTGGAGTACATCGGGGCCGATAACCAGAAACACCGGCCGGTGATGATTCACCGTGCGCCATTTGGTTCACTGGAACGCTTTATCGCCGTGCTGATCGAACATTGCGCCGGTAAATTCCCGTTGTGGTTAGCGCCAACACAGGTGAAGATCCTGCCGATCAGTGATAAAAGCCAGGCCTACGCAGAAAAAGTAGCAGAATTGCTAAAAAAAGCAGAAATTCGCGCTGAGATAGATGATAGAAGCGAAAAGATAGGTAAGAAGATCCGGGAAGCAGAGCTGGCAAAGATTCCGTACATGCTCGTACTCGGTGAAAAAGAAGCAGCCGACAATGTAGTAGCCGTTCGTCGTCAATCAAAAGGTGATTTGGGAACTATGCAACTCGAACAGTTTACCACCATGATAAACGAAGAGGTAGCAAACCGGAAGCCAATTGAGTAACATCGCATAAATGTGGAAAAAAGGTATATAAAACAATGAACATTACTCGATTGAGGTATGTTAATTGCTGTAATTTTCCCCGTATTTTTGTAAAGATTGTTTTTGGTCCATGGACGAGATGTGGACCATGGACTAAAAGGACAATTAATTAATTAATTTTATTTTTCTTAATGCAACAAAGACCCAGACCAAGCAGTTTTGGCGGCAACAACCGGGGAAGAAACCCCAACTTCCGCAGGGAACAACAACAAGAACATCGCACCAACAGGATGATACGCGTTCCTGAGGTACGACTTGTAGGTGAAAATATTGAGGTAGGTGTCTACAAAACAGAGGATGCACTGCGTATGGCTGAGGAACAGGGTTTAGACCTGGTAGAGATTTCCCCGAATGCTGTGCCTCCCGTTTGTCGTATCATCGACTACAACAAATTCCTCTACGAAAAGAAAAAGAAGGAAAAGGAAATGAAGGCGAAGGCGCACAAAAGTGAAGTGAAAGAAATTCGCTTTACGCCTAACACCGATGACCATGACTTCGATTTCAAAGCGAAACATGCTGAAAGCTTCCTGAAAGACGGTAACAAGGTGAAAACCTATGTACAGTTTAAAGGACGTGCCATCATGTTTAAGGAACGTGGTGAATTGATCCTCCTGAAGTTTGCTGAAAGGCTGGCAGAAGTAGGTGGCCTGGAAAGTATGCCTACCATGGAAGGTAAGCGTATGATCGCCATCTTTGCCCCTAAAGCAGCGAAAAAGAAGGAAAAAGAACCTAAGGAACCGAGAGAACCCCGGGAACCAAGGGAGCCAAGAGAACCGAAAGAAGCAAAGGCGCCCGTTACGCCTCCAGCCGCTGATGCAGCAGGAGATGCCAACGCATAGCCGATGGTTATATCACATTAAAAAAGCAGCACAGCAGGGTATTATACCTTGTTGCGCTGCTTTTTCTTTTAGCGTGTAACCTGTTATTGTATTGCTTTTAGTACTTTCCGCGCCCTGGAACGGATAGCCGGTGTGGGATTATTTTCCAGCTCCGCTGCTATCAGCAGCCGGATCTCGTTTTTGATGTCAGGGTAATCTTTTGCCAGGTTAGCCAGTACCGTCATGGAAAAGGCTTTCACCGCCACTGCTTCCAGCGGATCTTCCAGGAACGCAAAACAACTGTTCATCACCGGCCCTTGCAGGGATTCCGGGACTGGCAGGTATTGCAATATCCTCAATACATTTCTCTTTACTGCCACCGGCATACCCGGTTCCTCCATCCTGGCTACCATAGCCGGCAGGTGGGGAGCAAGCAACGCGGGGTACTTTTTTGCCACAAAGCTCACAATCCACGCGGCCCGTTGTACCACGCGGTATTCGTCGTGCAGGAACAAGTGTATCAAGGCGGCAAACCGTTCCGGATGGGGACCTATCCAGGTCGCAATGCGGAGCGACTGGGCACGGGAATTTTCCGATAAAATTTCAGTACGCAGATCCATAGACCTGCAATTTAATACACACGAGTTAATTATTGGCGGAAGTACTGTTTGCCAGCAGGTAGGCGAGCGTTTTTTCACGCATCCGCGCTACGTCTTCAGGCTTCACCGGCATATCCGTTTCCTTGCCCATATCATCCCAGATGCGGATCTGGATGTATTGGTGGAATAAAGGATCATTGCGGAACGCCAGCGCCTCTTCTTCATTCATAGGCCCACCCTGGTATTCGAGGGTTTGTTTGCTGGCTTCGGAGAGGGTATCGTAATAGGCGCTGTCCGACCAGGTAAGATAGCGTTTCGCGGCCACATGACTGCCCACCAGCTGCGCCATGCGCTCCGGGAAGCCGCATTCCAGCAGGAAAGCGCTGCCCAGGTCGTCGTGTGCGCGGGTACCGAGGCCGCCCATCTGGGGCGCACTTTCAAAAAAATGACCAATGTCGTGCAGGAATGCAGCAACGATCATTTCATCATCAAAGCCTGTGCTTTCTGCTATAAGGGCCGCCTGCATCATATGCATCAGCATGGTTACCTGCTCGCCATATTCCTGGTGGCCGTAAGTATTATACAGGTCGAAGATTTTGTTGACTACTGATTGGGCATGTAATTCACTACCGGTCATTTTCGTACGTTTATAAGGGTTAGTACAGTTTTTTCATAGTATGCCGTGGCATTATCGCAAATGTAATAGCTGCAACTGCTTTATCAGCACGCCTCATGTTATGTTTTTATTAATACCGGAGTGGTTTTCAAACGCCAATAATCCTTTACCTTTGCCCTTTACATTACACAAAACTGAACCATTGCTAAAAAAAGAACTGCGCGTCATACTGGTGTCGCTGATCGTTAGTTTTATACTAACCGTGGCGAAATTTTCGGCGTACTTTATGACCCATTCGGTGGCAATCCTTTCTGATGCCCTGGAGTCCATTATCAACGTGGTGGCGGGCGGTTTTGCCTGCTATAGTATTTACCTTGCCAGTCAGCCGAAAGATGCCAACCATCCGTACGGACATGGCAAAGTGGAATTCTTTTCGATCGGTTTTGAAGGCGCCATGATCTTTATCGCCGGCGTGTTGATTCTTGTGAAAACGGCACAGTATTTTATCCTGCCGCGTGAACTGCACCAGATTGAAAACGGTTTATGGGTATTGGGCGCTACCACTGTCGCCAACCTGTTGCTGGGCCTGTACCTGGTACGTTCCGGTAAGCAGCTTTCTTCCATCACTATTTCGGGGAATGGCCAGCATATCATGACCGATGTTTACAGCAGCGCGGGGTTGATTGCTGCGTTGGTTGTCATTCATTTCACCGGCTGGACCTGGCTGGATCCCGCGGTATCACTGGTGATGGGCGGATTGATCCTCAGCAAAGGATATCAATTGATGCGCCGGTCTATTTCCGGGTTAATGGATGAAACGGATATGAAGATAGTGGACAAGGTGATCACTATTTTATCGGTTCATCGCAGGCAGAACTGGATCGATATGCATAATATGCGTGTGCAGCAATATGGCAACAACTATCACATTGATTGCCATGTAACGATGCCTTACTACCTGGAGCTGAATGATGCGCATGATGAAATGAAGAAGATTGAGAAGCTCGTGAATGAAGGGTTTGCCGGCAGTGAGGTAGAGTTTTTTATTCATATGGACCCCTGTATTCCTTCCTGTTGCCACTACTGTTTAAAAGAAGCCTGCCCGGTCCGGAGCCATGCATTTACCGGCGAAATAATATGGACCCGCGATAACGTGCTACCCAACAGAAAACATGGATAGTAATACATCTTGCTATAAAAAAACCAGCATAACTTATACAAGCTATGCTGGTTTTTTTTATAGTCAGATGTTTAACTGTTTATTCTTCTCCAGCTTCTTCACCATCACCATGGCCGATGATATCGCGAATAGGTTTTACTGCCTGGTAAATACCGCGGTTGTATTTGTTTCCTAAGATAACAAGGGTGGTAGAATCCTGTATGAAACGATAGAACACGGTGTTGTTACCATGCCACCAGCCGTTGTGATAAATAATATTTTTTGTACTGTCCGGATATACCATAAGGCGCCATCCCAGCCCGTAATTGCGGACGCCGGGCTTCTCATTGCTGTAAGGCGTGTAGGCAGCCTTTAAGGTAGCCGCATTCAGGAACTGGCCTGAATAGAGGGCCTGATCCCACTTCAGCATATCCTGTGCGCTGCTGTAAATACCTTTATCGCCCATTACACCGTCGAAGTAAGTATCCGGTTCAAACTGCCCGTTATATTTATGGCTCTGGGTTTGGTGCACGCGCACAGCAGAGGAGGGGTCGTATACAAAAGTGCTGGTCATATGCAGCGGTCCGAAAATAGTTTGCTGCATGAAGTCGGCATATTTCTGTCCGCTTACCTTTTCAATAATAGAAGCAAGGAGCAGGTAATTGGTGTTGCAGTACTGGAAGTGCGTACCTGGCAAATGTTGCATGGCGGGCTTATGCGCTTCCATTAATTTGATGACTTCGCCGTTGGTAATAAAGTTGGCTTCCTCTTTCCATAAACTGTCGCAGAAATAAAGGTAGTTAGGCAGGCCACTCCGGTGGTTCAGGAGCATGCGTACATTGATTCCTTTATAAGGAAATTCGGGAAAGAATTTTTGCAGGGAATCTTCCAGGCTCAGTTTCTCATTTTGTACCAGCCACATTACTGCTGCGCCGGTAAAGGTTTTTGTAACAGAAGCCAGCTGAAAGGAAGAACTGTCCATCACCGGTGTTTTAGTCCGGGAATTTTCATAGCCGTGATACTTTTCAAAGATAACCACCCCTTTCCTGGCCACTATGATGGCGCCGTTGAAACCGGTACGCAGGAGCTTTCCGTTATAGAATGCTTCCAGTTCCTGTTGCATTTGTTTAGTACGCGGTGATTTAAGGATGGCTTCTTTTTCCGCGGCCGATAGTCCTGTTGTAAAGCGTGCCGAATCTGCTGCTGCTTTCCTTTTACTTTCTTCCCTTCTTGCTGCATTGCTCTGGCAGCTGGAGATAATTGCAATTCCCGATATAGTTAAGATAATACTTATTGCTTTCAATCGCTTCATTAGAGGAGTTGTGACTACTTTCTTAATTCAATTTTCGACCCATAAAATACAAAGCGCTCAATTTAGACTCAAAGTAAAAGACTGCCAAATAAAAACAGTGATTTCGGATTCTTTTAATTGATTTTTAAGCAAAAAAGTGAGAAAAACTTTAAAAATCATCCCCGATTTCCGTCTTTTTTTGATAAAATCGAATTTGATTCCCCTGCTATTTGAATATTCCTCAACTTCGAGTAGGTTTGTGCCCTGTTTCCCCGCTATCAGCAATTATTAAGCCAATTGCAACACAGAGATACACATATAACTTAGTATAATATTATGGACCAGCAAAAGTCGACAAGTTATCCGAAAGAGAAGATCAGCATTTTATTATTAGAGAACATCAGCGATGCTGCGGTGGCAGAATTTACCACGGCAGGATACCATGTGCGCAAGCTTACCGGTGCGCTCAGCGAAGAGGATCTTATCAATGAAATCAAGGACGTTCATTTACTGGGCATCCGATCCAAAACCAAAGTTACCCGTAAGGTACTGGAATCGGCCAGGAAACTGCAGGCTATTGGTTGTTTCTGTATCGGTACCAACCAGGTTGACCTGAAAGCTGCTACAGAGCACGGTGTAACCGTTTTCAACGCGCCTTATTCCAATACCCGTTCCGTGGCTGAGCTGGTAATAGGTTTGTCTATTATCCTCATCCGCCGCATCGTGGATAAAAACAATGCAGCGCATAACGGCATCTGGCTTAAAGAAGCCACTGGCAGCTATGAGCTAAGGGGTAAAACACTTGGAATAGTAGGTTATGGCAACATCGGTAGCCAGGTGAGCGTATTGGCGGAAGGAATGGGCATGAACGTAATTTATTACGACGCCGAAACCAAATTGCCGCTGGGTAATGCAGAACAGCAACGCACGTTGAAGGAACTCTTCAACAAAGCGGATATCGTTTCGCTGCACGTACCTTCCAGCAAAACCACTACGAATATGATCACTGCAGAAGTGCTTGCAGATGCTAAACCCGGGGCTATTTTTATTAACTATGCCCGCGGTGAGGTAGTAGACCTGGAAGCGCTGAAAGATGCACTGGAAAGCGGACGTTTGTCCGGCGCCGCCATAGATGTATTCCCGGTAGAACCGGAAAAGAATGGCGCCGCATTCAGCACGCCGCTGCAAAAATTATCCAATGTAATCCTCACGCCGCATATCGGCGGAAGCACGGAAGAAGCGCAGCACAACATCGGACTGGACGTGAGCAGTAAAATGCTCAACTACCTGGAAAAGGGCGCCAGCTTCGGTTCTCATACGGTACCTGCTATCAGCGTGCCGCCTATTGAAAACACACATCGCATCCTGCATATCCACCGGAACGTGCCGGGCGTGTTGTCTGCCATCAATACTGCTTTATCTGCCAACAAAATCAACATCCTGGGGCAGTACCTGAAAACCAACGACCAGATCGGTTACGTGGTACTGGACGTGGATACGAGGTTATCACAAGAGGCGCTGGCTTTGCTGAAGGAAGTAGAGCATACGATTAAAACAAGATTACTGTATTAATAAAAGCAACAATGGATTTGCGGGCGAACGGTTTTAGTTCCCCGCAAATCCGTGATGCTCACCCACCATATCTCCCCGTTCACCGACTCTTTTTACTCATATACGTTTTTTCTTCCCGTATTTTCAAAATTCTTTGTTAACCTTGTAGTGCAACTGAAAAAATTAGCACATGAATATGAACAGGGTACTGACAGCAGGAGCAGGGGTAATAGCCGGTCTTTTGTTGTATGTAAATGCTTCCGCACAAGATAGTGAACCAAATAAATGGGCGCCAGCAAATATCAAAATCGACGGACAGGCTACTGAATGGCCCAAACCCCTGCAGTTTTATAACAACGTTACCAAGTTATTTTACACAATAGCCAACGACCAGGAGAATGTATACGTAATCGTTAGTGTTCCTGATCCGCAAAGCCAGATGAAAATTATGCGTTCCGGCCTTACTGTTTCCATCAACCCTACCGGGAAGAAAAAAGGGGGCGCGGGGATTACATTTCCGCTCACCTATAATGTGAACACCGGTGCGCCGGATGTCCCGGAAGAATCCCGGGCACTCATTGCAGGTGAATTGAAAAAACAACTCCTGGCGAACGTAAAGGACATCAAAGTAGAAGGATTTGACGGCATCCCGGATGGCAATATTCCGGTGAAGAATACGTTTGGTATTCAAACCACCTCCTCATATGATGCCGCCGGTAACCTGGTTTGTGAACTGGGTATCCCGCTGAAGGTGCTGGGTATCCCCGCCGGAAGTGATAAGCCCATCGCTTACCATTTTAAGGTAAACGCCATGAAAAGGGAGGATAAAAAGGAACTGGAGGCCAAACGTGCCAAAGGAGAAAAGCCCCCAATGCCAGGTGAATATGCGGACCAATTCGCCTTGTATTATTCAGCCGACTTTTGGACACGTCAAACACTGGCCACTCAAAAGTAAGCAACCAGACTACCATCGTCTTAACTGTTTTTATGTATAAAAAACTGTTTTCTGCGGGAACTACCACCATACTGGCGGGAGCCTTGTGCACAGGCACTTTTATGTCTTGCCACAAAGATAAACCAGCCCCTCCGCCTGTTGACATTACAGACGCCCTGAAGAAGGACTCCCTGAAGTACCTGATGTACCAGATCATGCAGGTAACTTACGGCGATGGCGGACGAACGGTCAGCAAAGGATTGCCTACTTACTACTGGTATTCCAGTGTACCGCAGCTAGATCCCCTGGCCAGCAAGTATGCGGATGCAAACGCCCTGCTGACAGAGATGAAAGGCTATGCCATCAACCCGGCCACCAATGCCGCATACGACCATTACAGCTTCCTGGATGAAGATGGTACCATCACCAACCAGCTGATGAATGGCGTATCGGAACAAAATGCCGCCGCCAATCCCTCTAAACTGGGATTTGACATCGGTTTTGCTGCCGGAGCGGATGCCAGTAAAGTAAGATTATTTGTAAAGTATGCAGATAAGAACAGCCCCGCCGGTAAGGCAGGCGTTTTAAGAGGGTGGGAGATTATTTCCGTAAACGGTAATACCAATTTTTCCAGTGCCTCTTCTGCTATCAACTCGCTTTATAATACGATTTCAACGGCATCCACCATCACCCTGGGATTTAAAAAACAGGATCAGACTTCGGTTACCCTTACTATCAATTCCGCTACATACAACATAAACCCGGTGCTGTTCGATACCATTTACACCGTTAAGAATACCGCCAACATAAATATAAAGGTGGGCTATTTCGCGATGTATACTTTTTCCAGTGTAACCAACGACGCCGGAAATGCTACCGCTACCAAAACGGCTTTGGATCAAACGATCGCCAAATTCAAAGCACAGGGCATCAAACAACTGATTGTGGATTTCCGGTACAACGGCGGCGGAGCCACCTCTACAGCGGAATACCTGGACAATGCTTTTGCTCCTTCGGCTGCCGGCGGTAAAGTGATGTATACCTACAAGTATAACGATAAGATCATGCAGAACCTCGCGGCTACCAAACTGGATGCGCAGGTGAACTTTGCTGCTGCTACAGGTGGTATGTCACTGGACAATATATTCTTTATTGTATCCGGTGAAACTGCTTCTGCCAGCGAATTAACACTGAACAACCTTAAACCGTACATGAATGTAAGGCTCATCGGGAAGAAGACATACGGAAAACCTGTTGGCTTTATTGATTTTAATATCTCCATGTATGATAATGATCATAAACCGGTATACCTCGCTGACCTGTACGCCATCAACTTCGAAACCATGAATGCCAACGGCAACGGGGGGTACTACACCGGTATCCCGGTAGATGCGGAGGCAGCGGACTATGTAAACGTTGCCTGGGGCAACACTACATCGGATCAGAACCTGCAGCAGGCCCTGAACTATGTTTCAACAGGCACTTACCTGGATCTTCGTACCAGCGCCAGGATCAGCGCAGCTGCCGGCAATGATTTGCGCGCGGCTATTCCTGGTATTACGCCTGCCAGAGGGTTTAACGGAATGGTTGATTTCAGGTTAAGCAAGAAAGTAGCAGGACTTCAATAACATATATTCTTTAACGTTAGCCGGCCAATTCAAGCCGCGTTGATCGCAAGATCAACGCGGCTTTTTGCTTCATAGACAATAAAAAAGTCCGGATACGTATATCCGGACCAGTTAGCTGATGGAGGAAGAAGTATCAGCGGTGACCCAGTTTCCGGATCATATCTTCAGACATATCCTCTGAATAAACACCATACCCATACATCAATACGCCTTTGAGACCTGATTTCGTTTCAATGGCATACACTACTGCCTCATCGCCGGGGTCCGTATCTCCTTCAAAGCGATAGGTTTCTGTAATGTCAAAATCCTCCGGCCGTACATTCCCGCTGTTACACTGAATACTGTCGAAAACAAGGTTGAAATCGGTGGTGTATCCGCGTTTACGCAGATCTTCTATGGCCGCTGTTACGGTGTCGTACACTTTCATATAAAAACAATTTCCGGTTTGCAAATGAAACGGCACTAAGTTAATAAATCGCCGGGGATTTGATGGAGTTGGATATAAAAACAAAAAGCATAAAGCCGGTTGGCCTTATGCTTTTTGTTTTATGATCGCGTATCCGTTATCAGCGGATCACGGTAACTTCTCCTTTCAGTACGTTGGAGGATCCGCCGGCTACTTTCTTGTAAGAAAGCCACCATACGTATGTGCCAACATCCACCGGAACTCCCTTGTATCTGCCATCCCATCCTTTATGATTGTCGGACGACATGAAGATCAGTTCACCCCAGCGGTTAAAGATCCGCAGTTCGTAGTCGAACATTTGTCCCCTCACTACTGGCCTGAACACATCGTTACGTCCGTCGCCGTTTGGTGAGAAGGCGTTTGGTAAGGTTGGTTTAGGTTCACATTCTATAAAGCCTACGGTGATATCATCGGTAGCAGATCCGCAATCGTTGAATACGGTTACGGTATAAGTACCTCCGTTGGTTACGGTGAGGGATGGTCCGCCGGAACCGTTATCCCAGCGTACACCGGTAATTCCGCCACCTTCAGCACGCAGTATCAGCGTTTCACCTTTACACAGGGTGGTATCTCTTCCCAGGTTGATAACCGGTAAGCCGGTGATATTTACTTTCACGCTGTCGAGGAACACACGTTGACAGTATTTATCCATCACAGCTAATTTATAGCTACCTGCCTGAGAGATCTGTTTAACCGGGTTAGGATCGCCGTCGTTCCAGAGGTAAGAAATGGCATCCGGATTGGTTCCGTCCAGGGTAATGGTGCCACCAGGGCAGATATTCCTGTCGGGTCCCAGCTCCATAGTGAGCGCTGGTTTCATCCTTACATTCACGGTATCTCTTACCACGCAGTTATCCCTGCTTACGGCTACCCAGTATCCGCCTGGCTTGTTTACCACGATAGAGTTGCTGGTTTCACCCGTCTGCCATTTGATACGGCCGCCGTTGGAATTAACGGTGAGCATAATGGACTGGTCAGGACAGATAGAGGTGTCGCGGCTCAGGCTGATGTCTGGCGGAGGATTCACACTCACTTTCACGGTATCAATGGTGATACATCCGGACTTCATCACTTTCACCCAGAATTGTTCCTGTGTTCCTACCAGGATGGAAGGTTCTGTAGAACCATTACTCCAGAGATAGGAGCCACCATTTACATAAGCATCCAGTTTCACGGTTTGGCCGCGGCAGATGGTTGTATCAGGGATATCAACCAGTGGCGTTGGTACCAGACCTACATGGATGGTATCGGTAGTGGCGCATTCGCCGTTGCTTACATTTACCCAGTAGGTGCCTGCCTGGTTAATATTGACCCGTTGCGTGGTTGCGCCGGTAGACCATTTAATCTGGTAGGCGAAATTAGCAGGACCTGCATCCAGCACCAGGTTGTTGCCACCACAGATAGTGGTATCGTTGCCCAGGTTCACCATTGGTTTCTGGATGTAACTCAGATTGTAAGTCACGGTGTCAGAGGAACAACCCGTTCTGCCATCCGTAATGATGAAGGAAGCAGAAGTAGCCCCGTTAAGGTTAAACACATTGTTGCTTTGTGTTCTTGGCAATCCTGTTACCGCATTGGCCGGCGTAACTGCTACCAGCGTATAGGAAGGCAGGTATACGTTGCCAACTTTGCGTAAAGCGATCCTGCCGTTGTCTGAACAGTTGGAAGGCAGGGTAGCTTCCAGTTGCGGTTTATCGCAAGGCTTAATGATTACACGCTGGATAACGTCGTTGGCTTTATTGCCGCAGGCATCCATGATGGTCCATCTTCTTATAATCGTATATCCGTTACAGATATCTTCCACATATGGATCTTCTGTATAGATAGCTCTTTTCGGGAAGCTGTTATCACAGTTGTCTGTTGCGGTTAATACCGGTGCAGCAGGGATCTTATCCTGACAGTAGATTTCCACATCTGCAGGAGCAGGCATGATCACTGGTCTGGTGGTATCTTTTACATTTACGACCTGTGTGATGGTAGTGGTATTACCACAGGCATCTTTAGCGATCCAGGTTCTGATGATGCGGTAGTTGCCGGCACATTCTCCTGGTATTCTTTCTGTAGTGATCCTGCGGGATACGGTAAGACCATTTCCGATGCTGCTGCAATTATCAGATACCTGTACATCGGTAGCAGGAGCAGGGATGTTATCACAGCTCACTGTTGTGTCGGCAGGAGGCATCACAGTGAATACCGGTTTAGTGGTGTCCTGAACGGTGATGATCTGCTGCATTACGGTTTTGTTGCCGCATTCGTCGGTAGCGGTCCAGGTTCTTGTTTCCCGGAAGTTAGCGGCGCAGTTACCTGGTAATTTCACGGTTTTGCTACTGGTGAACACCTGGATGCTGCCGCTGCAATTGTCGGTAGCGGTGATGGCAGGCCATGCCGGTACCTTATCGCAATCTACCACGGTATCCTTCGGAGCAGGCATGCTGAATACCGGTCTGCTGGTGTCCTGTACCTTAATGATCTGTTGTACTGCACGGGCATTACCACATTCATCAAAGGCGGTCCACTTACGGTAGATCACGTAGTTGTTATTACAGCTGTTCGGGTTGTGGGCAGCAGAGTCTTTCGGCACTACTGTAATTACACCCGGCGTACAGTTATCGGTTGCTGTGAGATTAAATCCGGCCGGGATCTTATCGCAATCCACTGTGGTATCGGCAGGTGTAGCCATATTGAATACCGGGGCGGTCATGTCTTTCACGGTGATCACCTGTTTCAGGGTCACGCCGGTGTTACATTCGTCTTTCGCGGTCCAGGTGCGGATCAGCAGGTAATTGTTAGCACAGTTGCCTGGCAGATCCTGGCGAACTTCCACTACAGGGATAATGATTTCCCCGGCGCAGTCGTCGTTTGCTTTCAGGTTTATTGCTGCAGGTACCTTATCACAATTTACGGTTGT
This sequence comes from Chitinophaga sp. ARDCPP14, assembly GCF_051362515.1. Classification (NCBI taxonomy): domain Bacteria; kingdom Pseudomonadati; phylum Bacteroidota; class Chitinophagia; order Chitinophagales; family Chitinophagaceae; genus Chitinophaga; species Chitinophaga sp. ARDCPP14. Next base: position 313,694 of record NZ_JBKIXB010000009.1, read on the forward strand.
ATCAGCAGGCGCTGGTGTGGTGAATACCGGTGCTTTGGTATCCTTTACCGTAATGGTTTGTGAAGCGCTTACTGAGAGACCGCATCTATCTGTCGCTGTCCAGGTACGGGTAATGGTACTGAGACAAGGCGAAGTAACCACGGTGACGTCATTGTAAGTAATGGTCAGCGGCTCGTTGTTGTAAGGCGCGTGACTGAACGCCGGATCTCCGAAGAGCGTGGTGTAGTCTTTACCTCTTTCACATTCCGTTGTTATGGCCGGAGGAGTGAAGGTAACAATCGGGCTGATAGTGATGGCCGTGATTTTCACCACGTTGCTGATGTTGTTGATACAAGCTCCGGAAGCTACCACTCTTCTGTACCAGGTGTTGGCTGCAAGCAAACCAGGCTGGTAAGTATCGCTGGTGGCGCCGGTGATGTTGGTGAATGGTCCGTTTGCACCGGCAGTGCTTTGTTGCCACTGGTAGGTGTAAGTGCCATTACCGCCGGTCAGTGCATTGCTGCGTATAGCCATTGGCGTTTCTGTTACGCAAACTGTTTGATCATCCTGAATGGTGTTACCGAGTATTGGTTTACGGTTAACCAGGGTGACACTGGAACTGGAAGCGTCGCACACGCCGTTGCTTACTACCCATGTTAATTGGGCTGTTTCGCCGGCAGGAACGGTGATGGTAGCATCTTTCCGGTTAATATCACTGATGTTGATCAGTGCCGCGTTGTTGCTGGTTACAATCCAGGTGCCTTTTGCACCTGCTACACCAGGATCGCTGGCGCTCATTTTAAAGGTGGCATCATCGCAATGTTCCTGATCAATACCTGCGTTGGCAGGTACCGGTAACCTGTAGTTGATGAGTGTTACATCATCCCAGGTAGCGCTACATACGCCGTTGGTCACAGTCCAGCGTAAAGTAACCGTATCACCTGTGTTGATGTTCACATTGGAAGTAGGACTGTTGATAGACCTGATCGCAGCATTTCCTTTAATAACAGACCAGAAGCCTTTTGCACTTGGTACAGATACCGGATCTGCTGCCAGGGTGAAGTCGCCGGTGTTATTACACATTTCAATATCTGCTCCTGCATTTGCAGCAGCCGCTGTTTTATAGTTGATCAGTGTAACCGTGCTGCTGGTGCTCATGCAGCTACCATTTGTTACGGTCCATTTCAGGATTACAGTATCGCCAACCGGAACAGTTACTGCGGTATTCGGGTCATTTACCGATTTGATAACGGCGTTACCCGGAACACGGCTTACATCGGTCCAGGTGCCTTTTGCACTGGGGGATCCGGGTTGACTCGCCTTCATGATGAAGTCGGCTGTAGTATTACATTTTTCCTGGTCAAGGCCGGCATTTGCTGTGATGGCCGCTTTGTAGTTGATGATGGTTACCCTGCTGAAGCTGGTATCACATACACCGTTTGCGATAGCCCACTGGAGTATCACGGTATCGCCTACAGGCACTGTTACCGCGGTAGTCGGACTATTAGGTGATTTGATTTTTGCTCTTCCAGGTATTGGGCTGATGTCAGTCCAGGTTCCTTTTGCAGTGGGCACGCCTGGTACATTTGCCGCCATGATGAAGTCGCCTGTGTTGCCACAGATGGCCTGGTCAGGACCGGCATTTGCTTTATTTGCGTTGGCGTAGTTGGTAAGCATTACTGTATCATAAGTAGCGGCGCAGGTGCCATTGGTGATTCTCCATACCAGTTTTACGCTGACACCCGCAGCAACAGTAACGGCCGTGTTGTATTGATTCGGAGAGGCGATAGTTACGCCGGTGGTACCGGCTGGATTCGTCCAGGTACCTGTTACATGTAAACCGGCAGGTTTGCTCCCATCCAGGATGAAGTTGATGTCATCACATTTTTCCTGGTCAGGACCAGCCTTGGCGGCAGCAGGTGTTTTGTAGCTGGTGATCCTTACGGTATCTGCCAGGTCTGCTGCGCATTTTGGATTGGTGATCTTCCAGGTAAACAGGATGGTGCTGTCTGCCGGAACGGTAACGGAAGTTTTCGGATCGTTAATGTTCGACATCTTCACAGTGGCAGTCGCTGGTGAGAAGCTCCATGTACCAATAGCACCCAGCTCAGTAGGAGCGGTGGCGTTCATGGTAAAGGTGGTTTGCTCACAGGCTATTTTATTGGTGCCTGCATCACGCATTACCGGTTTTTTCAGACTGGTGATCCTTACGGTGTCGATGTTGTCAGCTGCGCATTTCGCGTTGGTGATTTTCCAGGTGAACAGGATAACGCTGTCGGCCGGAACGGTAACAGCCGTTTTAGGATCGTTGATATTGGCAATTTTTACAGAAGCCGTAGCCGGTGAGAAAGTCCAGGTACCTTTTGCGCCAAGCTCCGTAGGGGCGGTGGCGTTGAGGGTAAAGGTAGTTTTATCACATTCCATCTGATCGGCGCCTGCACTGCGCATGATTGGTTTAAGCAGACTGGTGATTAACACGGTATCTACGTTATCTGCCGCACATTTCGCGTTGGTAATCTTCCAGATCAGCTGCACCGCCATATTCGCAGGAACTGTTACACTGGTTTTAGGATCATTCTTATTCACAAAGGTCACCGCAGCAGTAGCAGGGAGGAACGACCAGGTACCTTGTGCACCCAGCTCTGTAGGAGCGGTAGCATTGAGGGTAAAGGTGGTTTTCTCACATTCCATCTGATCGGTGCCTGCGCTGCGCATCATTGGTTTAAGCAGGCTGGTGATGATAACCGTATCCACTTTATCCGCGCTACATGTACCATTTGAAATGCTCCAGATCAGCTGTACCGCTGTGTTTGCAGGAACCGTCACATTAGTTTTCGGATCATTCTTATTTACAAAGGATACTGCAGCAGTAGCAGGGAGGAACGACCAGGTACCTTTGGCGCCCAATTCAGTAGGAGCGGTGGCGTTGAGGGTAAAGGTAGTTTTCTCACATTCCATTTGATCGGCGCCGGCATTGCGCATGATTGGTTTGAGCAGACTGGTGATTCTTACGGTATCATAAGTAGGAGCAGCACACTCGGAGTTTGAAATCTGCCAGAAGAGGAGTACTGAACTGTCGGCCGGAACGGTAACAGTAGTAGTCGCGCTGTTGATGTTAGCAAACTTCACAGAAGCCGTCGCCGGAGTGAATGTCCAGGTGCCTTTAGCGCCCAGCTCTGTAGGAGCAGTGGCGTTGAGCGTAAATACTGTTTTATCACAAGCAATCTGGTTGGAACCGGCATCGCGAACGATTGGTTTTTTCAGGCTGGTGATCCTCACGGTATCATAAGTAGCAGCAGCACACTGTGAGTTTGAAATCTGCCAGAAGAGGAGCACTGAGCTGTCGGCCGGAACGGTAACAGTAGTAGTCGCGCTGTTGACATTTGCAAACTTCACAGAAGCGGTAGCCGGAGTGAATGTCCAGGTGCCTTTAGCGCCCAGCTCTGTAGGAGCGGTAGCGTTGAGTGTAAACACCGTTTTATCACAAGCAATCTGGTTAGAACCGGCATCGCGAACGATTGGTTTCTTCAGACTGGTGATTCTTACCGTATCATAAGTAGGAGCGGCACACTCGGAGTTTGAAATCTGCCAGAAGAGGAGCACTGAGCTGTCGGCCGGAACGGTAACAGTAGTGGTAGCACTGTTGATATTAGCAAACTTCACAGAAGCCGTCGCCGGAGTGAATGTCCAGGTGCCTTTAGCGCCCAGCTCTGTAGGAGCAGTGGCGTTGAGCGTAAATACTGTTTTATCACAGGCAATCTGGTTGGAACCGGCATCGCGAACGATTGGTTTTTTCAGGCTGGTGATCCTCACGGTATCATAAGTAGCAGCAGCACACTGTGAGTTTGAAATCTGCCAGAAGAGGAGCACTGAGCTGTCGGCCGGAACGGTAA